>NZ_JARTVN010000001.1:0-450323 GCF_029625795.1 Mesorhizobium sp. WSM4989
GCCGCCGTGTCGGCTTCGGTCACCGACTTGGAGTCCGAGCTCACCGTCGCCGCGTCGTTGGTGCCGGTGATGGTCACGGTTACGACCTGCGTTGCCGCCGAGCCATGGCCGTCGTTGACCGTTACGGTGTAATGCTCGACCACGCTCTGGCCGGCAGCGAGATACTGCGAAGCCCCATTGTTGAGGGCGTAGTGCCATTGCACCGAGCCGTTGGCGGCGTTCGCGGCTTCACTGACAGGGTCAAGCGAGAAGGTGCCGAGCGCAGTCTCACCGGCGGTCGGCGTGAACGACGCAGTGTGGCCATCGCTGAGGTCGACGTCGTTGAAGGTGATCGTGCCGGCGGCGTTGAGCGAGTCAGTCGCCGAAGGTGTCGTGTTGGCATCCTCAACGACCGCACCGTTCTGTGCGCCGCTGGTGATCGAGACAATGTCATTCGTTCCAGTGATGGTGATGGTAAGCTGCGCTGTATCCGTGAGCCCATGCGGGTCACGGACGGTGTATGTAAACACCTCGGTGACTGTGACCCCGTCCGCCAGCGCGTTCGTGTCCACATCACCGTTGTTGAGCGTGTAGGTATAAGTTCCGTTCGCATTCAAGGTCAGTGAGCCATAGGTGCCCACCAACGGAGATCCGACGGTCCCGCCATTTCCAGATCCGGATTCCGGACCTGTCCGGACCGCCGAGACAACCAAGGACGGCTGGCCATCGTCCGCATCCGTATCATTGGACAGCACGTTGCCCGCGGCTGTGGGATCGCCCGCTACAGGTGTATTTCCCGGGCCGACACCGGCCTCGCGCACCGGATCCGCGGCGTTGGTGTCGTCAATTCCGACAGGTGAGCCTGGGTCCCGGGCGACGAAAACCTGCTCGATCGCGGAGACTTTCAAATTGATGCTGGTGAAGGTGAATTCTGCCTGCCCCGCCTGGCCGGTATTGGTGTTCGAATTTGCGGTGATAAAAGCGCGAAACTGAGCGATCTCGCTGTTAAGCGTCGCCATAAACGAGGAGTTGTTGAGCTGGTCATTGCTCAGGTAGATGAAAAGCGTATCGATCTCGGCGGTGCCTTTGGCAGCGCTTCCGTTGCCGCCATCATAGACATCGTAGCCGGAAAAGGTGGTTTGCCCGGTCGTTGTGCCCGTGCCGTAAACCTGGCCGCCAATCTTGTACTGATTTTCCCACGCTCGATAAATGAGCTTATCCGCGCCGGAGCCGCCAAGCACTGTATCGAAACCGCTGCCTCCGTCGAGCGTGTCGGCGCCAGACCCGCCATTCAGACGGTCGCTTCCGGCGCCCCCGGACAGAATGTCATCTCCGCTGCCGCCAACCAGATTGTCGTTGCTGCTCGTGCCAACGGTTGTGGCCATCTTTCATCCCCCTGGCAGACGCGCTCCGCGCCTGCTCGTTGGCCGTCGGAGACGGCTGACTACCCCATGCCGAATGGATCGGCGCCCAGTCTTACGGGGAGAGGATCAGAATGTGCCATGCAACCAGGCGCAACCCGACGGTCCGGCCCGTGAACGGCCAGCCCAAAAGGCGATTCACAGACAGGTGGTGGCTCGATGGTGATGGCTACGACGGCGATGATCGCCGCGTTGCTTTTCCCCTACCCCAGTAGCGCCGTACTCGTTGTTGCCGGTCGGGAGGTAATTCGCGCTACCCTATATATTAGGATATTATTAACTCTACCGCAGCGCGCGTCAATGTCGAATTCGAAGAAGAGTTAATGACAAAATGCGTACTTGTACGCACAGGGTGGATAAAACTGCATCGCACGGGCAAATAGAAATTCGTCTTCCACGTAGCGGATCAGGCCTGTCCCACCGCTCACACCGCCTTGCCGAGCTTGCCGTCGCGCTCGGCGACCGCCTTCTCGACGGCGCGCTTCAGCTCGTCCTTGATCTCGACGGTGTCGGCCATCAGCGTCTCGATCTTCAGGAAATCGAGCACGCGGTATTTCGAGACGGCCGGGCGGATAAGAATATCCGGCGGGTGCTGCCGCAGCTTGTTGGCGATGATCGACTGCATCATCAGCTGCGTGGCGCCATACATGAGGTCGACCGTGGTCGGATGCTTGCGTTCGACGTCGCTCGGCGCCCCGACCACGTCGATGGCGATGATGATGTCGGCATCCTTCTCGACCAGGTCGAACGGCACCGGGTTGTAGATGCCGCCATCGATCAGCAATCGGTCGTCGCGCATCACCGGGCGGAACACCGCCGGAATGGCGGCCGAGGCCGCCAGCGCCGATTGCAAATCGCCCTGCGAGAACACCGCGAGCTTGTGGCCGAAATAGTCGGTCGCCGTCACCTTGAGCGGAATCTTCAGCTCTTCGAAGGTCGCCGGAATGGCGTCAGGCAGGAAGGCCTTCAGGATGCGCTCGATATTGAACTGGCCGACGCGGATGCCGCCCTGCATGGCCTCGGCGATCGTGCCCGGCCGCGAGCGCCACATGCGCGCGGCCACCTCGGCGCGGCTGCCGAGGATCAAGCGGCTGTACTCGTGGATCTCCGCCCCTCGCATGCCGGCGGCCATGCCGGCGCCCATGATGGCGCCGATCGAGGAGCCGGCGATCGCCACCGGTTTGATCCCTAGCTCGTCCAACGCCTCGATGGCGTGAATGTGCGCCAGCCCGCGCGCGCCGCCGCCGCCGAAGGCAACCGCGAAGGTCGGGCTCATCCCTTGCGGGCTCCCGCCACCTGCACCAGCGGCGGTCCGATCACCATTATCGCCGGGTCGGCCGACAGAAGCTTCCTTGCCGCCGCCTTGACGTCTGCAAGCGTCACCGCATCGATCAGCGCGGCGCGGCGCCTGATGTAGTCGATGCCGAGATCGTCGAGCTGCAGCTCGACCAGCGTCGCGGCAATGGAACTGGAGGAGTCGAGATTGTTGATGGCGTAGGCGCCGATCATGTATTTCTTGGTCGCCGCGAGCTCCTCCTCGGTCGGGCCGTTCTCGGCCATCTCCTTCACCACCTGACGCACAATGGCGAGCGTCTCGGCGGCGCGGTCGGAACGCGTCGCCGTCGTGACCAGCAGCGCGTTGGAATGCTCGTGATCGACGAGATCGGAGCTGACGCTATAGGCAAGGCCGCGCTTCTCGCGCACCTCCTCGTAAAGCCGCGACGTGAAAGTCGAGCCGCCGAGGATCTCGTTCATCAGCACGGCCGCGTAAAAATCGGGATCGCTCCGTTTGACGCCGGGCCAGGCAAGCTGCAGCGAGGTCTGCGGCAGATCGTAGTTCACTTCCAGCTGCTGGCCGAGCTTCAGCGACACGTCCGCCACCTGGGCCAGCGTCTGCGTCTGCGACAGGTCGCCGAACACCTCGTCCAGCTTGCCGGAGAGCGTGGCGGCGTCGATGTCGCCCACCACCGCCACATGCAGGCCGGCGCGCGCGAAACTCGCTTTGCGAAAGGCCTTGAGGTCGGCGGCCGTTATGGTGGCCAGGCTCTCCTTCGTCCCCTCATCCGGCCGCGCATAGGGATGCTTGCCATAGATCGCGCGCAGCCAGCGCTGCTGGGCGATCGTGTTGGGGTCGCGCTCATTGGCGAGAATGCCCGAAAGCATCTGGGCGCGGATGCGGTCGATCGGCGCCTGGTCGAAGCGCGGGCTGTTCACCGCCAGCTTCAGCAGGCCGAACGCCTCGTCCTTTTGATCGGACAGCATGCGCATCGAGCCATAAAGGCCGTCGCGTGCAGCCTGAAAACTCATCTCGGCGCCGGCGTCGTCCAGCTTCGACTGGAAGGCCTCGCTGTCGAGGTCGCCGGCGCCCTCGTCGAACAGGCCGCTCATCAGATTGACCAGACCTTCCTTGCCGGCAGGGTCCTGCGCGGTGCCGCCGTCGAAGACGAAGCGGATGGCAACCAGCGGGATCGAATGGTCTTCCACCAGCCAGGCGGTGATGCCTTTCTTCGACTTCACCTCCTGGATGTTCATCTCCGCGTGGGCGGCCAGCGCCGGCAAGAGCAGGAAGAATAGGGCAAAGCAGAGGGTTGCGACGATACGGTAGACCCCACCTTCTCCCTTTGTGGGAGAAGCTGGATCGGCGCACAGCGCCGAGACGGAGGAGCATATCGCCCAGCTGGGGCGCCCCTCATCCGGCCGCTTCGCGTCCACCGCCCGGGGGCGAGCCACGGGTCGCGCCCCGTCCTTCGGACCCCACAAGGGGAGAAGGGAAGAAGCGCCCATTCGTCCGCGTTCCATGCTCATCATCAATTCCCCGCCTGTTGTTGCGGCAGGAGATAGCCGGTCGTCGAGCGGTCGAGCACCAGGTAGCGGGCGGCCGCGGCCTTGACCTCTGCGGCAGTGACCTTGCGGATGCGGTCGGGCCATTCCTCGACATCCTTCACGTTGCCGCCGGTGGCGAGCGTCGAGCCGTACATATTGGCCATGTCGTCCTGCTTGTCGCGAGCAAAGACCATCGAACGGACATAGCGGGTCTTGGCCCGCTCCAGCTCGTCACCGGTCACGCCGTCCTTGGCAATGCGCGCGACCTCGGCATCGACCGCCGCTTCGACATCGGAAAGCTTGGCGTCGCCGCGCGGCGAGCCATAGACGGTGAAGTTGGTGGCGTCGAGCATGGTGCCCTGAAAGAACGCGCCGGTCCCGGAGGCGATGCCCTGCTTCACCACCAGCTGCTGGTAGAGGCGGCTGCGGTTGTCGCCGCCCAGGATTTCGGCCAGGAGATCGAGCGCCTCCGCCTCGCCGGGCTTGGCGGTGTGATAGGACGGCACCACCCATTGCGTGGAAAAGCTCGGCACCGAGACGCGCGCATCGGTCAGCGTCACGGTGCGCTTGGTGTTCTGCTCCGGCTCGACCGGGCGGATGCGCGGCCGCAGGTCCGGCCCGCGCGCCACCTTTCCGTAAGTCCTTTCGGCCATTGCCTTCACCGCGTCCGGATCGACGTCGCCGGCGACGATCACCACGGCGTTGTTCGGCCGGTAGAAGGTGTCGTAGAACGCCTTGGCATCCTCGCGGTTCAATTGCTCCATCTCCTGCATCCAGCCGATCACCGGAATGCGGTAGGGCTGGTTCTGCCAGAGCGTCGCGTCGACCTCCTCGTCCAGCACTGCCTGCGGATCGTTGTCGATGCGCGAGCGGCGCTCTTCCAGGATAACGTCGCGCTCGGTCTTGATGACATCGTCGGTGAGGACGAGGTTGCGCATGCGGTCGGCCTCGAACCCCATCATCTCCTCGAGCGCCGAAGGCGGCACCGTCTCATGGAAGGCGGTGTAGTCGTAGGAGGTGAAGGCGTTGTTCGAGCCGCCGATGTCGGCCACGGCGCGGTCGAACTCGCCGGCTGCGTGGTTGCTCGTAGCCTTGAACATCAGATGCTCAAAGAAATGCGCGATGCCGGATTTGCCGGGCGGCTCGTCGGCGCTGCCGATCTTGTACCATACCATATGAGTGACGATCGGGGCGCGATGGTCCGGAATGACGACGACTTCCAGGCCGTTCTCGAGCAGGAAATCCTTGACCGCGGCTTCGTCGGCGGCGCGTGCCGGAGCCTGCGCCGCGAACGCCAGCGCGCCGGCAAGGAATGCTGCGCGCAGGCCTCTGGTGTTCAATGTCATCAAATGCTCCGGTTTCGGTCGCGCGACGATAGAAAAGGTTCCATGGCGAGGCAAAGTGATTTGTTCGTCATTTTCGAGGCGCGTGCGTCATTTCCTTTCCCTTGCGGGAGAAGGGACGTGCCCCTCACCCCACCTCGACAAACCGGATCACCGTGTCGCCATAGCCGCGCTCGTCCACCACGGAAAAACCGGCGCCCGGTTCGAACGGCGCGGACGCCGCCTCCTCGACCACGCAGAGCGCGCCGGGCAGGAGCCAGCCGCCGGCTTTTGCCGAGCGCAGCGCGCGCTCGCCGAGGCCCTTGCCATAGGGCGGGTCGGCAAAGACCAGGCCGAAGGGCGACAGCGTGCCGGCTTCGCCCAAATGGGTCGCGTCGCGGCGGAAGATTTTGGTCCGCCCGGTGAGCCCGAAGGCCTCGACATTGTCGCGGATCAGCCCGCGCCCTTCCGCCGATTCCTCGATGAAGACGCAGTAGGGGGCGCCGCGCGACAGCGCCTCCAGCCCGAGCGCGCCGGTGCCGGCGAAGAGATCGAGCACACGGCCGCCTTCGAGCTTTTCGGCATAGCGATGCGCAAGCACGTTGAACACCGCCTCGCGGGTGCGATCGGTGGTCGGACGGATGGCATTGGAACGCGGCGTCGCCAGCGGACGCCCGCGAAACTCACCGCCGACGATCCGCATTGCCACCCCTCGGCCCCTTCGGACCGCGCGGCCTGTCGCCGCCGCTTCCCTCCGGCCGATCGTCTCTTGGCTTGCCGAACGGCGTGCCCTTGCCGCCCGGCCTGAACGACGCCTTCCGCGCCTTCGCTTCCGCGGCCTTCGCGGCGTCGGCCTCCGCCCTGCCCTTGCCGATGGGACGCGCGCCCGGCGCCATCCAGACATTGGCCTTGCGCTGGCCGGGCGGTTCGATCGGCCGCGGTTCGCCTTTCTTGCCGCCGGCCTTGCCGCCGAAGCCGCGCTCGGACTTACCGAAGCCGCGCTCGGATTTGTCGAAGCCAGACTTGTCGAAGCGAGACTGGGGACCGCGTTCGCCGAAGGCTCGCTCGGGCTTCGTCGAAAGCTTGCTCAGCGCCTCGTCGCGGCTGCCCTCACGGCGCTTGCGGGCCTTGATCAGCCCGCCCTCGCCGATCGGCCGGCGGTCGCCCTCGCGCGTGAATTTCGGCCGCTCGTCCTCATCGCGGCGCGGCTCGCTGCGTCGCACCGGCTTGTTGGAGAACGGTTTTTGGATCTCGGCGTCGAAATTGGCGCCGGACTCTTCAACCAGCCGCTCGCCGAGCTGCTCGCGCAGCGTGCGGCCCTTGATTTCCAGCACGTGGCCCTCGGGCAGCTCGTTGAGCTGGAACGGCCCGTAGGAGATGCGGATCAGCCGCGTCACCTCCAGCCCCAACGCGCCGAGGATGTTCTTGACCTCGCGGTTCTTGCCTTCGCGCAGGCCGATCGTCAGCCAGGCATTGCTGCCCTGCTCGCGGTCGAGCGAGGCCTCGACCGAGCCGTAGAAGACGCCGTCGACGGCAATGCCGTCGCGCAGGGCGGTGAGCTTGCTCTCCTCGACCTTGCCGTGGACGCGCACGCGATAGCGCCGCAGCCATCCGGTGGCCGGCAGTTCGAGCACCCGCGACAGCCCGCCGTCATTGGTCAGCAGCAGCAGCCCTTCGGTGTTGATGTCGAGGCGGCCCACGGTCATCAGCCGCGGCAGATCGGCCGGCAGCACGTCGAAGACGGTCTTGCGGCCTTCGGGATCGCGGTTGGTGGTGACCACGCCTGCCGGCTTGTGGAACAGGAACAGCCTTGTGCGCTCGATCGGCGGGATCTCCGTGCCGTCGAGATGGATGACGTCGTCGGGCATGACGTTGAGGGCCGGCGACGACAGCACCTTGCCGTTGACCTTGACGCGGCCGGCGGCGATGAGTTCCTCGGCGTCGCGGCGCGAGGCGATGCCGGCGCGCGCCAGCCGCTTGGCGATGCGCTCGCCGGCCTCCGGCGCTGCTTCTGAGGGCCGCGGGCGCGGCTTGAAGCCGCCTTCCGGCTTTCTCGCGGCGCTGTCGCGCGGCGCTCGATCGGCGAAATCCCGCTTCGGGCGCTGCGCGAAGTCGCCTCCGTCTTCGCGCTGCGGCCGGTCGGCCAAGTCGCGCTTGGGCCGATCGCCGAAATCCCGCTTAGGCCGATCGCCGAAGTCGCGCTTGGGGCGATCGAAGCGCCGTTCGGCGCGTTCGCCTTCGGCGGCCATCGGCCGGTCGCCGCGCGGCGTGTAGGGCTTGCGCCCTTCGCGCTTGTCGAAGGGTTTGCCGTCGCGCGGCGGACCTTTGCGGAACGGTCGTTCGCCACGCTCTCCACCTTCGCCCCCGTCACGAGGCTTGTAGCTGCGTTTGAAATCGCGGCGCTCGCCTTCCGCGGCCGCTGGCCGATCGCCACGTGGCGTATAGGGCTTGCGGGCGCCATCGCGTTTTTCGAACGGCTTTCCCTCGGGGCGCGGTCCTTTGCGGAACGCTCGTTCTCCGCGTTCCGCGCCCTCGACGGCGCGCGGCTTGTAGCTGCGCTTGAAATCGCGCGCGGGGCGCTCGCCATCGGCGGCCATCGGCCTGTCGTCACGCTGCGTGTAAGGCTTGCGCGCGCCATCGCGCTTCTCGAAGGGCTTGCCCTGCGAACGCGCTCCCTGGCGGAACGGCTTGTCGCCGCGCGGCGTCGGTTTCGATCCGCCTTTGCCCGGCCCTTTGCGTGATGATTTCTTGTCGTCGTCCATATGGATCTTGCTCTTCTTGGACTGCCGCGGCGTACGCGCCCGGTCGGACGCGTTATGCAGGGCAGTGTCATCTTGATTTGCGCATGCAGCAGCGCGGCAAAAACCGATTCCGGTTTTCAGGGTCACGCGCTAGATAACAGGATCACCGTCGGGTGGCGAGGAGTAATCGGAATGCAAAGCGCGTGAAGCGGCCGGATTTCATGGCTTTGGCGCTCAAGGAAGCCGAAGCGGCCGCAAGCCGGGGCGAAGTGCCGGTCGGCGCGGTGATCGCCAACGGCAACATTGTCGTGGCCAAGGCCGGCAACCGCACGCGCGAGCTGGCCGATCCGACTGCGCATGCCGAAATGCTGGCGATCCGCGAAGCCTGCCGGCAACTCGCCAGCGAGCGGCTTACCGGTCACGATCTCTATGTGACGCTCGAGCCCTGCGCCATGTGCGCCGGCGCCATTTCGTTCGCGAGACTCCGCCGGCTCTATTTCGGCGCGGCCGACGAGAAGGGCGGTGCGGTGGTCAACGGCGTGCGCTTCTTCGCCTCGCCCACCTGCCACCACGCGCCGGACGTCTATTCCGGCTTGGGCGAAAGCGAAGCGGCCCTCATCCTGAAGGAGTTCTTTCGCGAGAGGCGGAATGGCAGTGAATGGTGAGTGGTTGACGCAAGCAGTGAGTAGCAAAGAAGCAGGTCGTGAGTAGTGAGCAACAGAGACCTATTCGTAACTCGCTATTCGCCACTTACAGCCCCAGCCAGTCGAACCAGCCGCCGCCCTTCTTGCCTTCCGCCTGCGCCTTGAGCCGGCGCTCCTTCTTGTACTCGTCCTCGCCGAGCTCGTTTTGCGGCGCGGTGTCGGCGGCCTGACGATAGGCAAGCGGCGGCTCGCTCAAATACTTGCGGACATTGGGATTGCCCTGCTTCTGCTCCGCGAGGCGGCGCTGGATCTCGGCGGTTCGGGTCGCGCTGGAATCGTCCGGCGACCAGCGCGGCGGATGGCTGGATGCAGAATCGGCCAAAGCCTTCTTCACCGCCACCGGGTCGGTCTGAACGTCCTCGACCGCTTCCGGCTGGTAGTTCGGGTCGTTCTGGTGGGCGGTCGCGTCGGCGCGAATGCGGGCGCGGCGCGCCTCGGGCGATTCGGGCCAGTCGGCGCTCGCCGTCTGGATGCTTTCCTGCGGTGGCGGCAGAGTTTCCTTCTGTCCCGGCGCAGGCTTCACCAGGTCCGGGCGCGGCTTATAGTCGATAGGATCGCGGCGCTTCGGCGTGATCGCGATGGCGCCCGAAACGTCGTCGGCGAGTTGCTCGGCGGCGGTCTTGTCGGTTCCGTAGGTCGGAGAGCCGACGCAGCCCGACATGGCTATGGCCGATGCCACAAGCGGCGCCAGCAGCGCGGCGCGCGCAAACGTTCTTTCGGTCATGCCAAAAAGTCCCACTTTAAAGCCTTTCGGTCGCCACCGGCCACAGGGGCGCGGTCCCCTTCTTCCCCGCGTTTGCGATGGAAATCCGGCGACAATTTGTCTGCCGGAGTGTCGCGTGTTTACCTCAACCACTTGTCAAGGGCAACGCGCGGGCGAATTTGCGCCGCCCGGCGTGGCACTTTTGCACTTATTTCATGGGTGCATATCGTTAGCCCAAAACCGCTGCGCACTCTTGGGCGACATGCACCTACAAACGCCCGAGCGCCCTCAGTTCACGCAGCACGGCAGCATCGCGGGCCGAGACATCGTGAAATTCCGGATCCTGCCCGACATCGGCCGTGTAGCGCCAGGAGCGCGCGCATTTGACCAGACCGCGATCCTGGGCCTTCTCGACGACGACCGCGACGCCCTTGACGTCATCCAGCGTGAAAGCGCCTTGCGGCGCCTTGCCATGGCTGATGACCAGATCGCTGGTGATCGCCATCTCGGCCATGTCGACATCGGCGATGGCTGCTTCCAGCGCCGCATCGTCGATGGTGACCACCGGCACGGCTTCCAGCGAGGAGCCGATCAGTTTATCGGCGCGCGCGATCTCAAGCGCGCCGGTGACGACGCGGCGCACCTGCCGGACCTTGCGCCATTTCTCGGCCAGCGCCTCGTTCCTCCAGTTATCCGGAATGGCCGGGAACTGGTCGAGATGCACCGAGGCGGCTTCGGGGTGACGGTCGAGCCAGGCCTCTTCCATCGTGAAAGGCAGCATCGGTGCCAGCCACTTCACCAGGCATTCGAAGAGATGGCGCACGACCTGCACTGCCGCCTTGCGGCGCAAGCTGGACGGCGCGTCGCAGTAGAGCGCGTCCTTGCGGATGTCGAAATAGAAGGCCGAAAGCTCCACCACCATGAAGTCGAGCAGCGCGCGGGTGATGCGCTTGAACTCGAAGGCGTCGTAGCCCTGGCGCACCGCCTCGTCGAGTTCGGACAGCCGGTGCAGCATCAGCCGCTCCAGCTCCGGCATCTTGTCCAGCGGCACGTCCTCGCCATCGTCATGGGCGAGCGTGCCCAGCATCCAGCGAATGGTGTTCCTCAGCTTGCGGTAGGCGTCGATATTGGTCTGCAGCACGTTCTTGCCGAGCCGCTGGTCTTCCCAGTAGTCGGTCGTCACCACCCAGAGCCGCAGGATATCGGCGCCGGACTGTTTTATCACGTCCTGCGGCACGACCGTGTTGCCGAGCGACTTCGACATCTTGCGGCCTTCCTCGTCCATGGTGAAGCCATGGGTGATGACCGTCTCGTAAGGCGCCCTGCCCCTCGTCCCGCAGCTTTCGAGCAGCGAGGAGTGGAACCAGCCGCGATGCTGGTCGGAGCCTTCGAGATAGACGTCGGCCGGCCATTTGAGGTCGGGCCGATCCTCCAGCGTGAAGACATGCGTCGAGCCGGAATCGAACCAGACGTCGAGGATGTCCGTCACCTGGTGCCATTTCGAGGCGTCGTGGTTGCCGAGGAAGCGCTCCTTGGCGCCCGGCGCGAACCATGCGTCGGCGCCCTCCTGCTCGAAGGCGTCCATGATGCGCTGGTTCACCGCCTCGTCCTTCAGCACATTGCCGTCGGCATCGGCGAAGACGGCGATCGGCACGCCCCAGGCACGCTGGCGCGACAGCACCCAGTCGGGGCGCTCCTCGATCATGGCGCGGATGCGGTTCTGGCCGGCCGCCGGCACGAAGCGCGTGTCGTCGATCGCCTGCAGCGCGCGGCTGCGCAGCGTCGTGCCGTCGCCGAGGTCCTTGTCCATATAGACGAACCATTGCGGCGTGTTGCGGAAGATGACGGGCTTCTTCGAGCGCCAGGAATGCGGATAGCTGTGCTTCAGCCGGCCGCGCGCGAACAGCGCGTTGCGCTTGATCAGTTCCTCGATCACCGCCTGGTTCGCGTTCCCCTTCTTGCCGTTGTCGTCGATGACGCGCGCGGGGCCGCCCTCGCGGTCCGGGCCGAAGCCCGGCGCGTCCTTGGTGAAGAAGCCGGCATCGTCGACCGGGAACGGGATCGAGGTGTCGACGCCGCGCTTGATGAGTTCGGCCACCGCATCCATCCAGGCATCGAAGTCCTCGCGGCCGTGGCTGGGCGCGGTGTGCACGAAGCCGGTGCCGGCATCGTCGGTGACGTGCTCGCCGGCGATCATCGGCACGGGGAACTCGTAGCCGCCGCCCAGTCCTCTGAAAGGATGCGAAAGCGTAAGACTTGCAAGCTGTTCAGGGGAGACGTTGTGAAGCCGGTTCAAGGTGACCTTGGCTTTGGAAGCGGCGTCCTCCGCCAGCGCGTCGGCGAAGATCAGCTTCTCGCCGGGCTGCGGCCCGAAGCTGTTCTCGGCCGCGGTCACTTCGTAGAGGCCATAGGCGATGCGCGGCGAAAAGCTGACAGCGCGATTGCCGGGCAGCGTCCAGGGCGTCGTCGTCCAGATGACGACATGCGCCTCCAGCAGGTCGAGTGCCGTCCCATTCAGCGCCGGCGCGGCATCGGCGGCATCGACCGGCCGGGCAAGGCTCGCCACCGGGAACTTCGCCCAGATCGTGTCGCTCTCATAGTCCTGGTATTCGACCTCGGCCTCGGCGAGCGCGGTGCGCTCGACCACGCTCCACATCACCGGCTTCGAGCCGCGATAGAGCTGGCCGGATATGGCGAATTTCAAAAGCTCGCCGGCAATCCGCGCTTCGGCGTGATAGGCCATGGTCGTATAGGGATTGTCGAAATCTCCGATGACGCCGAGCCGCTGGAACTCGTCGCCCTGCACATTGATCCAATGGGCGGCGAAATCGCGGCATTCCCTGCGGAACTCGTTGACCGGCACCTCGTCCTTGTTCTTGCCCTTGGCCCGGTACTGTTCCTCGATCTTCCACTCGATCGGCAGGCCATGGCAGTCCCAGCCAGGCACGTAATTGGCGTCGTAGCCGCGCATCTGGAAGGAGCGGTTGATGACGTCCTTGAGGATCTTGTTGAGGGCGTGGCCGATATGGATGTTGCCATTGGCATAGGGCGGCCCGTCATGCAGCACGAATTTCTCTCGGCCGGCGGCTTCATCGCGCAGCTTGCGGTAAAGCTCCATGTCCTGCCAGCGCCTGACCAGGCCGGGCTCCTTCTCGGGCAGGCCGGCGCGCATCGGGAAATTGGTCTGCGGCAGGTAAAGCGTTTTGGAATAGTCGATGGTTTCAGCAGTATCGGTCACGGGGGTGTCGGTCATTGGTCTGCCATGTGCATTGCCCGTTGGCAAAAGAGCTCGGGCGTTGAACTATCATCATCTGGAAAAAGCGCGAGGGGGCCGCGCGCAAAAGTCCCGGCGGCTCCGGCGGCGCTCAGGCCACCCGGAACACCGGGCCCGTAATTCGTATCGCGATCGCAAAAAGGCGCGAAAAGCTCGTCATGGCGTGGCTTTTAGCGGATGCCGCGGCAGGAATAAAGCGCGGATTTCAAGCCAAAGCGCCTGTATTTTGACTTACATCGAGAAATTGAAACGGTAGGTGGTCGACACGCCAACGGTCCACTGATCGCGGTCGCCGCGCTCCTTGACCAGACTGGAATCGGCCGCCGGCCCCATCAGGCGGGAATATTCGGTGAAGACGCTGGCCGTCATCGGCTCGGTCACTTTCCAGGTGATCGCGCCGCCGAGCCCGGTCGACTTCAGCCCGCCGCCCGGATGGTATTCGCTGAGGCCCGAGGCCGCAGCTTCCGTGGCGTTGACGCCGTAATAGGCGTCGAAATAACCGGCCGAGGCGAAGGAGACACGGGGGCCGCCGGAAATGCGGACGATCGGGGTGACGTCGTAGAAGGCGTCCGCCGCGATGTCGGCGACGAAGCCGTTATGGGCGCGGATGCCGTGTCTGAGCTCCGCCCGAGCCCGTACCCAATCCAGCGGATAGAATTCGAAGAAGCCGCCGACCTCGCCGCCCCAGCGCACCGGGTCGAGGCCTTGCAATTCGTCCTTGCTGGAACGCGAGAACAGGAACTTGCCGGTCAAGCCGGCGCGCACGCTGCCGTCGTCGATCAGCGCCAGCGAGATGTTGTCGTTGCGCGAGGTGAAACGCGCTTCCGGCCCTGCCTTGCCGAGCGAGATGATGGGCTGGGCGCTCAGCATATATTTCTTGCCGCCCTCGAAATTCGGGGCAACGAGACCGGTGGCGCCGAGCGTCAGGTACCAGTCGCCGGAAATCCAGCTCCCCTCGCCGGCCTGGGCAGAGGTGACGGCCATCAGGCCAGAGGCAAGAACCAGCGGAATCGTCCCGACAATACGCATCGTCAACCCTTACGCGAAACAGGCCGGCAGGAACACCGGGCAGCGCAGAAGGCATGGCGTCAGTGCGGTAAATTTTGACTTAAGATCCGTAACAGAGACGGCGCGGACCGCCAGCATGGAGATCGGCCGCCCGGCTCAGCTGCCGCGCGGCGCGTGCGACATGTCCAGCAGCTTGGCCACGGCCTTCGAGCCCTTCCCCGCGACGCGTGCCGATCCGTCGTCACCCACCTCAACGGTGGCGCCGCTGGAGAAGCTAAGCGACCAACCATCACCTTTGGCGTTGCGGCGCCGGTCGGTGAGCTCGATGCCGGCAGCCGTGACCAGCGCGACGATCCGGTCGGCGTCCATGTTGGTCCTCCGAAAACGCGCCCTCAATTCAGGTCAAGCCCGCCGGTAAGATCGCCGAGCGGCGGCTCGCCATGCGCGGCTACGGCCTTGTCGCGAACCACGATGCCGTGCAGGACCGGCAATTCGAAACGCTCGGTGATGAAGCGCAGGATCGACGTCGTGTCATAAGGGGTATGATCGACATAGCCGTGCTTGGCGAAGGGCGAAATGATGATCGCGGGAATGCGCGTGCCCGGTCCCCAGCGGTCGCCCTTGGGCGGTGCGACGTGATCCCAGATGCCGCCGTTCTCATCATAGGTGACGACGACCAGCATGTGCGGCCATTGCGGGCTCTTTTCCAGATGAGCCACGACATCGGCGATATGGCGGTCGCCGGCCTGGATGTCGGCATAGCCGGAGTGCTCGTTGAGATTGCCCTGCGGCTTATAGAAAGAGACCTGCGGCAGGGCGCCGTCATCGATGGCCTGGATGAAGCTCGCGCCAGCCAACCCGGCGTCGCGCAGATGTTCGCGCCTGGCCTCGGTGCCCGGAGCGTAATTGGCGTAATAGTTGAACGGCTGATGATGATATTGGAAGTTCGGGATCGGTGTTTTGTTGCCGTGGTCGAGCGTGTACTGCCAGGCTCCGGAATACCACGCCCAGTTTATGTGCTTGAGGCTGAGCATGTCGCCGATAGTCGGTTCCGTCTGCGGCGGCAGCGTGGTGGGCTTGCTAGGATCCGCGAGCAGCCGATCGCCGCCGGGCGCCGGATCGTTGCCGCTCGGCTGGTATGGCGGCTGCATGGTGTTCACCGCGTAGAAATCCGGCGTCAGGTTGCCGTCGGAGACGAATTTCGGGATCCCGTCGCGCGCCGATTTCGGCGAATTGTCGGCGATCTTCAGCGCTGTGCCGCTGGCGTCCGTCACCGCGATCGACGGCTTGGCCGGGCTCTTGTCGGCATTCGCGTAGTACGGCGCGCAGGCGCAGATCAGCCACTGGTGATTGAAGAAGGAGCCGCCGAAGCCGCCCATGAAGAAATGGTCGGCGAGCACGTATTTTTGCGCAATGGCCCACATATCGGTCTTGGAGGCGTCCCAGTTGCTCATCGGCATGGCGCCTGAATCGGCCCAGGCGACGAACATGTCGTTCTTGCCTCCGTTGATCTGCATCTGGTTCTGGTAAAAGCGATGCCACAGATCATGCGTCACGACGCTGAGCGGCACGTTGAACCCTTTCGGGTCGTTCACCGTGAACGGTTCGTTCGGAAGATGCTCGGTCATTGCCTGCGTCACCGGCGGCGTGACGCCCTTGGCGGTCAGCCCGTCCCAGACCGGCGGCAGCTCTGACAGGACCGAGCCGTCACGGTCGCGCTGCTGCAAGCTTTCCTTGCTCGCCTTGTCGATGCCCTCGGCACCCGGAAAATGGCCATAGAGATTATCGAAGGCGCGGTTCTCGGCGAAGATGACGACCACCGTCTCTATCTTGGCGATGCCGTCCGGCGGATCGCCGGGCTGCGCCGCGAAGGCGGGAGGCGAAGCGACAGTGGACAGGGCGAGAGCCGAGGAAAACAGGGCGAGCCCATAGGATCGCTTCATCGCCGTACCTCCATTGCGCAAAGTCAAATGACACCAGCTTCGGTGCATCTTGGCAATAGCCACCGCGCTGGACGGGTGATCACATCGGGATTACCTTCCTTCAACCGCAGGATGCGCGGCGAACTCTGCAGGGAGACGAAGCCATGAGCTTGCAAGGCAATACCCTGGAAGACGCGATCGGACGCACGCGCGACAAATGGGGATGGTTCGTGGCGCTCGGCGTGCTGCTGCTGATTTTCGGCGGCATCGCCTTCGGCAATCTCTTCATCGCCACCGTCGCTTCGGTCTATGTCGTCGGCTGGCTGATGCTGATGGCGGGCGTCATCGAGATCATCCATGCTTTCGGCGTCAAGACCTGGGGGCGCTTCTTCTACTGGTTGCTCAGTGGCCTGCTCTATGCCGTCGCCGGCTTTTTCGCCTTCTACAACCCGCTGCTCGCCTCGGCGGTGCTGACGTTTCTGCTCGCCGTCGCCCTCATTGCTTCCGGGCTGCTGAGGGCCTGGGTCGCCTGGAACCACCGGCCGCAGCAAGGCTGGGGATGGCTGCTGGCAGCCGCGATCATCACCATCCTGCTTGGCCTGATCATCGCCATGGGCTGGCCGGTCAACAGCCTGTGGGCGCTCGGCATGTTCCTGGCCGTCGACCTGGTCTTCCAAGGCTGGAGCTTCATTGCCACCGGGCTGGCGCTCAAGCGGTAGGTTACTCGACCTTCGCGATCGGCCGAAGCCTGCCCAACATCGTCATCCCAGGCGAAGCAGAAGCTCCGTCGCGAAGACCCTGGGATGACGACATGAGAGGGCGTTTCGCCAATCGCCAAGGTTTGCAATCTGCTAGCCGGACGCAGGCGCTTTGACGCTTCTCTTCGCCACCGCGCCTTCCAGACCTCAGAAACAGATGGCGGCGTCCAGCTCCGATAGCGGACGCACACCTGCGAGCAGCGCCCTCGCCTCGGCCTCGTCGCGCTTCATCTGCGCGACCAGCGCATCGAGCCCATCGAATTTGAGCTCGGGGCGCAGATAGCCGAAGAACGACACCTGGCAGATCTCGCCGTAGAGATCGCCGGAGAAGTCGAAGACATAGGTTTCGAGCAGCGGCGCGCCGTTATCGTCGACGGTCGGCCGGCGGCCGAAGCTGGCGACGCCGTCATGGAGCGTGCCATCGGCGCGGCGCAAGCGGACGGCGTAAATGCCTTCCTTCAGAGTGGCTTCCGGCGAAAGCTTCATATTGGCGGTCGGAAAGCCAAGCGTGCGGCCGAGCTGCTGGCCGGCGATCACCTCGCTCTCGACGGTGAAGCGATAGCCGAGCAGGCCGGCTGCTTCCCCGACCTTGCCTTCGCAAAGCAGGGCGCGGATGCGGCTGGACGAGACGACCTCGGCACCTTCGTCGCGGAAGGCGTCGACCAGCGTGACGCCGAAGCCGTGGCGCTCGCCGGCCGCCATCAGGAAAGCCGGGCCGCCCTGGCGGTCCTTGCCGAAGTGGAAGTCGAAACCGGTGACGGCATGGCTGACGCCCAGCCTGATTTCCAGCACATCGGTCACGAATGCCTCGGCCGAGAGCGAGGCGAAGTCGCGCGTGAACGGCTGCTCGACGAGGGCGGCAAAGCCGAGCCTGGCCAGGAGCCGCGCCTTCATCGGCGGCGGCGTCAGCACGAAGAGCGGCACGTCCGGCCTGAACACCTTGCGCGGGTGCGGCTCGAAGGTGAGCACCAGGGCCGGCACGCGGCGGCGGCCGGCTTCGGCCAGCGCCCGTTCCAGCACCGACAGATGGCCGCGGTGGACGCCGTCGAAATTGCCGATCGCCACGACGCCGCCGCGCAGATGCCCGGGCAACGGCGTGACCGCCGAAATGCGTTGGAAATCGTGCGTCATGTCGACCTGCGTGATGTCGGGGCGCCCGTCATGGTCCGGCTTCCCGCCTATTGCAGCCGCGGGATGACGGCGACCGGGCGATAACCGTGCGTCGTGAGGAAATCCGCCAGCCTTTCGGGATCCGGCCGCAGCGGGTCGCCATAGTCGCGCGCATGAATCCCGCCCGAGACATAGAGCACGTCGAACCCGTTGTCGGCGGCACCCTTGACGTCGGTCATCATGCCATCGCCGATGGCGAGAACCTGTTTGCGCTCGGCCGCGTGGCCGAGCAGCCCGGCGACCTCCTTCATGGCGAGGTTGTAGATCGGCGCGAAAGGCTTGCCGGCGATCAGCGTGCGGCCGCCAAGCTGCGCGTAGTCGCGCGCCAGCGCGCCGGCACACCAGATGGTGCGCTCGCCGCGCTCGACCAGGATGTCGGGGTTGGCGCAGATGAAGGGCAGGTTGCGGGCACGCAGCCGCTGCAGCAGTTCCGCGTATTCGGCGGGCTTCTCCACCTCGTCGTCATAGAACCCGGTGCAGACGACGCCGGAGGCTTCGAATTCCTCCACGAGTTCGACGTCCAAGCCGTCATAGAGGGTGAAGTCGCGCTCGGGCCCGATGTGGAAGATCTTCCTCGGACCCTCGGCGATCAAGTCGCGCGTGACGTCGCCCGAGGTGACGACACGGTCGTAGGCTTCAGCCGGAACGCCGATCGCATGCATCTGCGCAACGACGTCGGCGCTGCGCCGCGGCGAATTGGTGATCAGCACCACCGGCACTTTTGCCGCGCGCGCCCGGGCAAGCGCCTCCGCGGCGACGGGGAAGTGCCATTCGCCATTGTGCACCACGCCCCACACGTCGCACAGGATGGCCGCGTAGTTTTCCGTCAGATCGGTGAGCGAAGCGATGATGTTTGGCGAGTCCGCCATGCCGTTATCCTGAGACTGGTCTAGGCAAAGCCGCGACAGCCATCCTTTTGGTTCGGAGGCCGCCACGGCCGGTCCCGCATAACCGAAGCGCTCCATCCTGTCACCAGCTTTCGCCATCGCCGCCGGGACGAGCCGCGACCACGCCCGTTCGGAAGCGCAGGGTTAACACGCCGTCAAAATGGCGGTGCGTGCTTGAACGTTTCGGGCAAGCTGAAATTTAAGGATCTATGACCATGGTAGCACCGAACTAGGACCATGGTCGTATACCGGTATGGGTCTTTTGCGGGGGCTGAGCGCAATGATCGGCAGATTTATAGGCGACAAGCGGGGCAACTACGCCCTGTTGACAGTCATCACGATGGTGCCGCTGATGGGTGCCGTGGCACTGGCCGTCGATTTTACGGAAATGGTTAGAGAGAAGCAGGAGACGCTCAACGCCCTAGATGCTGCTGGGGTCGCGACAGCGCAACAGATCGTCAGCGGAGCGAGCGACGCGGACGCGAAGGCCTACGCCAAGCAGTTCTTCGAGGCCAATCTCAGGCACGTGCTTCCGGCCAACACGACGCTGACCGTCACGCTGCCCAACAACAATGCCGGCGGCGGCACCCTGGTCCTGGAGGCGTCCCTCAAATATCACCCCTATTTCCTGCCGGCGGCGGCGATGCTGCTCGGCGGGACTGCGGGCGACCACGTAGTCAATGTTTCGGCGAGGTCGGAAATCCGACTTAAGAACACGCTGGAAGTGGCGCTCGTGCTGGATAATTCCGGATCGATGTCGACCCTGGGCTCGGGAACCGGGCAGAAGCGTATTGACCTGCTAAAAGCCGCCGCCAAGCAGTTGGTCGACACGCTGGCGCTGCAGGCCCAGCAGATGAAGCAGATCTCCAAGCCAGTGCAGTTCTCGCTGGTTCCGTTCTCTGCCTCGGTCAATGTCGGGCCGACGCATGACGGCGACAGCTGGATGGATCAAGATGGTATCTCCCCGGTCCAGCACGAGAATTTCGACTGGACGACGATGAGCGCCGCCAACGATCCGAACAAGTACGCCGAGAAGGTCAATGGCGCCTGGTACAAACGCGGTGACGGTTGGGGCGATACCAAGGGTGAGCCCCTGACCCGCTTCAGCCTTTATGCCGACATGACCGTGGAATCGGGTCGCGAAGAGGTGCCGAACTCAAAGCAGTACATCTGCGACGCGTACAACAAAAAGGGCAAATGCACCGACGGACATTGGACTGACCCGCAATATGTCTACACTACCAGCCGCTATGCGAGTTGGCAGGGGTGCGTCGAAGCGAGGCCTTATCCCTACAACGACGACGACACGACGCCGACCACGTCCAATCCTGCGACGCTCTTTGTGCCCATGTTCGCTCCGGACGAGCCCGGCACGCTGTGGCGCGACTTCAACCGCGACGGCACGAATGATGTCAGCAGCTTGAGCTACGGCTACGAGAACAATTGGTGGGCAGACTGGCCTTATTCATTAAACCCAACCGCGGTTCAGCGGCAATCGGACATGCGGAAGTACTTTCTGGTGAAGCCTTACGGTTCGACTTCGGCCGGTGCCGGTGACGGCCCGAACGCAGCCTGCACCACCAGTCCAATCACGCCCCTCAAGGACGTCACGGTGAGTGCGCAGAAGCAGCAACTGACTGACGCCATCAATGCTATGGCGCCAACTGGCAATACGAACGTACCCGAGGGGCTCGCCTGGGGCTGGCGGACAGTCTCAAGCAACGAGCCCTTCACCGAAGGTCGGCCAAACAACGAAAAGGGCAACGACAAGGTCGTAATCGTGCTGACCGACGGCGCCAATACCTACAGCGCGATCAGCGACGCCAGTTACGCCAACAACCGTTCCACCTATGCGGCCTATGGCTATACAGGCAAAGTCAACTCCGCACTGGCAAGCGTCACGCGCCTGTTCATGAATACGAGCACCGCGGTGCCTAAGACCACCTATACGGACGGCAACTACACCGCCGCGCTTGACGAACAGATGCAGACGCTGTGCGCCAACGCCAAGGCGGCCGGGATCATGGTGATGACGGTCTCGCTCGACCTGGTCGACACCAAGGCGGACGAGAAGAAGGCGATGGCTGCGCTGAAGGCTTGCGCTTCCGACTCCCGCTTCCGCAGGGACCCGGCCGACCCGAGCAAGCCCGCGAAGCTATTCTGGAACTCGACCGGCGCCACGCTTTCGGACGACTTCAAGGCGATCGGCAACGAATTGTCGAACCTGCGCATCGTCAGCTGATCCGAAAGAGAACCGCTTGCCGAAGATGCGCGAATTCTGGCTTCGCTTTTGCCGCGACCGGCGCGGCAACTATGCCCTGATGACGGCGATCGCCATGGTGCCGCTGATGGGCGCCCTCGCACTCGCGGTCGACTTCACCGAACTCAACCGTCAGAAACAGAAGGTGCTCAACGCGCTCGATGCGGCGAATTTTGCCGCCGCGAGGCGGTTGGCGGAGGGCGCCACCGACGACCAGATCAAGGCCTATGCGGTCGACTTCTTCAACGCCAACCTCAACACCATCGACCCCGCGGACGTAGCGCTCAACATCACCCTGCCCACCAGCCAGGCCGGCGGCGGCTTGCTGACAATGAGCGCCACGCTTACCTACCATCCCTATTTCTATCCGGCTTCGGCAATGCTCGTCGGCGTCGACTAAGTCGACGCGAAAAAGCCCGTTGAGCTCGAGATGAAGTCACAGGTGCGCTTGAAGAACACACTGGAAGTGGCGATGGTGCTCGACAATTCGGGCTCGATGTCGACGAAAGGATCCGGCACGGGGCAGAAGCGCATCGACCTGCTCAAACAGGCCGCCAAGCAGTTGGTCGACACGCTTGCGCAGCAGGCGGCGCAGATCAAGCAGATCGACAAGCCGGTCCAGTTCAGCCTGGTGCCCTTCGCGGCTTCGGTCAATGTCGGGCCGGACAACGACAACGCCTCCTGGATGGATGTCTACGGGCTGTCGCCGATCGCCAACGAGAATTTCGACTGGTCGACACTCAACGCCGCCGACAAGAACGCCCAGAAGATCAACGGCATCTGGTACAAGAACGGCACCGGCTGGGGAACCGAGGAAGGCCAGGCACTGACCCGCTTTTCGCTCTATCGCGACATGAAGGTGGTCACCAGCCACGAGCGCATCGTCGGCAGCAAGCGCGTCGTCTGCGACGAATACCGGTCCAACAACACCTGCAAGCGAAGCCACAACGAATACGACTACAACGACACCTACGGCCCGTTCGCGAGCTGGCAGGGCTGCGTCGAAGTGCGTCCCTACCCTTACAATGTCGACGATACGCCTGCGTCCGGCGGGCCGAACAACACCGGCATCGGGGTCGGCGACCCGGCGACCATGTTCGTGCCGATGTTCGCGCCCGACGAACCCGGCAACCACTGGAAGGTGACGCAGGATCCCGACGAGCCGAACCCCGCGACCTACGGCGCCGCCAACAGCTGGTGGAACGACGATCCGTCGAGCACCACCGGCAAGACGCGCCAATCCAACATGGCCAAATATTTCATGCCGCGGCCGATCAATGCGCCGGTGCTGGCAACGGGCGCCGGTCCCAACTATAGCTGCACCACGACGCCGGTCACGCCGCTCACCGACGTCACCACTGCGGACGGGCTGGCGGCCATCAAGGCGGCTGTCGACCTGATGCAGCCCAACGGCAACACCAACGTGCCGGAAGGCATGGCCTGGGGCTGGCGCACCGTTTCCAGCGGGGCGCCGTTCACCGAAGGGCGGCCGGAGACCGAACGCGGCAACGACAAGGTCGTCATCGTGCTTACCGACGGCGAGAACACCTATTCGACGGTGAACTCCGATCCGGCCGGCAACAAATCGACCTATGCCGCCTACGGCTATACCGGCGTCGGCTACAAAGGCACCTCGGTCACCCGCCTGTTCGGCGGCACCTCCAGCGACATCGGCCAGTTCAACTATTCCTCGGGCAACTACACCAACGCGCTCAACGAGCAGATGGCCAAGCTCTGCGACCACGCCAAGGCGGCCAACATCATGGTGATGACGGTTGCGCTCGACATGTCCGCGACCGACGCCGGCGACAAGCAGGCGATGGACGCTCTGAAGACCTGCTCATCCGACTCCCGCTTCCGCAAGGATCCCGCCGACCCCAGCAAGCCCGCCAAGCTTTTCTGGAATGCAACCGGCGCGACGCTGTCCGACAATTTCAAGGAGATTGCGAACGAGCTATCGAATTTGCGCGTGGTGGGGTAAGGGACATAAACTAACACCGGCGCGCCAAGAAGCGAAAAGGCAGGATCAGGGGCTTGATTTCAGATAGTATTCTCTTTCCCCTTCATCGGAGGATGCTGAGATGCTGTCAGACCTCGCGAAACTGATCGAGCAGGATCATTTAGCCCTGGATGCCTTCGTCAAGGGCAATCCCGAACCATTGAAAAGTCTCTTCTCACAACGGGATGACGTCGTCATCGCCAATCCATTCGGCCCGCCGGCAAAAGGATGGAAGAAGGCTGCCGAAACGATGGACCGTGCCGCTACCAACTACCGAGACGGAGAGATTATCGGCTTCGACCGAATTTCCGAGTACGCAACGACGGATTTGGGTTACATCATCGAGATCGAGCGGGTCCGATCCAAGGTCGGCGGCAGCGACAAGCTTGTTCCGATCTCACTTCGAACCACCACTATATTTCGGCGGGAGAAAGGCGCGTGGAAGATCGTCCTTCGTCATGCCGATCCTATAACCTCGCCTCGTCCGGCAGCCTCGATCGTCGGTGAGTAGAAAGGCTGCCAAAGCCTGCGGCACTGCCCGCCCTGGCGCAACGAACGGCGCCGGCAAGTCCCTTGCGCTCGTGCGCGGCACAAGGCACATGTCCGTACCCGCCGGCATCGGACCTTCTCTGCCGCAGGTGCTGGAGATCAAGCCATGCCCGACGCCGCCGACCATCTGACCTTCGCGCTGATCTGCCTCGGCATGGTGCTCACACCCGGCCCGAACATGATCTATCTGATCTCGCGCTCGCTGTCGCAAGGGCCGAGGGCCGGGCTGATCTCGCTGGGCGGCGTGGCGCTGGGCTTCCTGTTCTATGTGGTGTCCGCGGCCTTTGGCATCACCGCGCTGATCTTCGCCGTGCCTTATGCCTATGACGCGCTGCGCTTTGCCGGCGCGCTCTACCTGCTGTGGCTCGCCTGGCAGGCGCTAAGGCCCGGCGGCCGCTCGCCATTCCAGGTGCGCGAGCTGCCGAAGGACAGGCCGCGCAAGCTGTTCGTCATGGGGCTGATGACCAACCTGCTCAATCCGAAGGTGGCGGTGCTCTATCTGTCGCTCTTGCCGCAGTTCATCAACCCGGCCAAGGGCCATGTGCTGTCGCAGCTTCTGGTGCTCGGCGTGACGCAGATCTCGATCAGCCTGACCGTCAACGCCATCATCGCGGTGACGGCGGGCTCGATCGCCACCTTCCTCGCCGGACGGCCGTTCTGGCTGGTCGTCCAGCGCTGGATGATGGGCACGGTGCTGACGGCGCTGGCTTTGAAGATGGCGACCGAAGCGCAGCGCTGAGATCGGATGATCAGGGCTATGGCTGTTATCCGCTGAAGGCCTGCTTCAAAAACGTGTGGACGTCGCTTGCCGATTTTTCGGCCGCAGCTGCGTTGTACTCCACCCGGTGGCCGTACTGCTCGGTGCCCGTCTTGAATGACGGGGAGGCAAAGGCGTGGCGAGCGCCCTTGAAGACATCAAGCTGCACGGCGCTGCCCTTGCCGCTGCGCTGCGCCATCATCTCCCGGCAATTTTTGGCAGGGGTCCAATCGTCGAGCTCGCCGATGAGGATCAATGTCGGGACCGCCACGTCGCCATTCGTAGCCGAACAATTCGGATAGTAAGCGACAGCCGCCTTGAACTTGCGATCCATCAGCCGCTCGGCGCCGCCAAGTTGCACGGCCGCGAGCGTTGCGATCCCACCGGCGGAGAACCCCATCAACGCTGTGCGCTGCGGGTCGACGAAACTCAATTTGGACAGGAACTCCAAGGCGCCGTAGGCGTCATAAACGCGATCAGCAAACAGGCTGCCATCAGCGAGCAGGCCGTGATCACACGTCTCGCGAATACCGCGCGTGCTGAAGCTGTCGACAACGAGTACGACGTAACCCCAGGAAGACAGCCGCTGCGACCAGGTTTTCTTTACAGTTGGGAATAGGCCCGAACATCCATGGAGAACGACGACCGCCGGGAACGGCCCCTCACCCGGCGGTCGCGTCAGATACCCATTCAATGGCGTGCCAGGAATGGCCTGGAGCGCTCGCCCGTTTTGTTGCGCAATGCGCTGCTGAAACGGCGTCGGCTTCACGGCCGCGCTTTCAAAGTGCACCAACTCGTCAGCGTTGGCACGCATAGTATCAATGCAGCCGACAGCCCAAAGCCCGGCCACGAATGCCGCCCCCTTGAGCGACCTCAAGAACATCTTCATGAACCAGGCTCGGCAAACCGCTTCGGGCCGTCTGCTTTGTTCGAGCCGGCGCGGCCTACATCGGCCGGCGGATGGGCCGGATATCCTGCGGCTCCACCACCTTGCGATAGAGATGCCAGGTCGCGTGGCCGAGGACCGGCATGACGACGGCCAGGCCGGCAAACAGC
Organism: Mesorhizobium sp. WSM4989; assembly: GCF_029625795.1. NCBI lineage: Bacteria > Pseudomonadati > Pseudomonadota > Alphaproteobacteria > Hyphomicrobiales > Phyllobacteriaceae > Mesorhizobium > Mesorhizobium sp. WSM4989. The sequence continues at coordinate 25,334 of NZ_JARTVN010000001.1, forward strand.
GGGATCGAGCCGATCACCAGCAGCACCGCGACCGTCAGGCCCCAGAGCGCCATCTGCAGCGGGTTGACTATTACGGCGCGCGCCGAAGTCTCGATCGCCGAGACGGCGCCGACATCGCGGTCGAGCAGCAGCGGGAAGGCAATCACGGTGGTGGCGAGCACCACGATCGCGAAGACGAGGCCGGCAGCGTTGCCGAGCATGATCAGCGTCCAGCCCTTGCCGGTCGTCAGCACGTCGCGCAGGAAGGTTCCGACGGAGGCCGGCGGCTCCGCGCCGAACAGGCTGGTGTAGATCGACTGCGCGGTGAACAGCCACAGAAGGAAGAGCGCGAAAAGCAGGACGCCGATCGCCGCGATCGAGGGCAGCGCCGGCGAACGGCGCACGTCGAGCGCGTGGTGCCAGCGGCTGCTCATGCCGAGCTCGCGCCGGCGGCTGATCTCGTAGAGGCCGATCGCCGCAAAGGGCCCGATCAATGCAAAGCCCGACATCAGCGGATAGACGAGCTGGATTGCACTCGAGCCGGAGGTCCACCGCGTCAGGATAAGGCCGACGACCGGATAGATCAGGCACAGGAACACGTAGTGCGAAGGCTTGGCCCAGAAATCCTCGGCGCCGAGCCTTAGCGCGTCCCATAGATCCGACGTGGTGATGTGGCGCACCGTGGGCTGCACATGCAGCCCTTGCGCGTCCGCCATGACATGAAAACCAGCCATAACCGTCCTCCGTATCGCTCGGGGGGCGGTCACCGCCTGGGTGGCCCGCCCGTGGCTGCCACTTCTAGAACGCCGGGATGATAACCGATCTCCCGGACGATGTCGCCGCATAACGCGATTTTCATCGGCTGCCCGGCAAAAGCCACGATCGCCGGTATCAGAGGCCGGATGACCAGCCTGACCACCGATTCCCCCCATCTCGACAGACGCACATTGCTCAAGACCGTCGGCCTTGCGGCGCTCGGCGGCATTGCCGCCTGCAACAGCGTCCAGCTGCCGACCGGCGAAGCCGCCGGCGTGTCGTCCTCCGCCACAGGCACGTTGAGGACAATCCGCACATCGGCCGGACTGCCGGCGCTCATCCCGGACACGCAGCTCGAACAGGCGGCGCTGCAGCAGGCCGGCTATATGGCGTCGCGCGCCCGTATGAGCCACACGACCGGCTGGGGCAAGGATTTCGCCTCGCGCATGAAGGGCAACGGCGTGCGCGGCGCCGCGGGCGAAAACATCGCCGAGGGACGTTTCGACCTGCAAAAGCTGTTCGACATCTGGATGCATTCGGACGGCCACCGGCGCAACATGCTCGACCCGGACTTCAGCCGCTTCGGGTTGGCTTACGTGCGCGACGGCCGCGATCCCAGCCTGCGCTACTGGGCACTGGTGCTGGGCCGTTAAACTGAAGCGCCGCCTTCGGAAAAGCCCGCGTGCTCTTTGCATCCAGGGACACTGATCCGCAGGCCGGACGTTACCCCGGCGGCTATCCATTCTGACCAGCCGGCGCGCGTCGCCGGGCGATCGTTGGCGTGGCCTCAGAGCGGCTTCACCAGGAGCGGAACGCTCCTCTGCGGACCGCAATGCATGTAGCGATTGCACACTCAGCGACAACCAGTTGCGTTCGCCGCCGCCCGCTTAGCGGTCAATTCGGCGGACATAACCGAGCTGCATTTATGGCCGCAATGTCAGCGTGATTGGGACTGGCACGGAGACCGCCACCAAAACATCAATCCATATGCGCGGCCGGCGCGCCGCCCGCGGGCGCGGCCTTCGGCTTGCGCAGCAGGATGACGAACGGAACGGCAAGCAGCGTCATCACCATCAGGAGTTTGAAGTCGTTGATGTAGGAGATCATCATCGCCTGAACGTTGACCAGCCTGTCGACCTGCGAAAGGGCCATGGGATCACCGCTCGCCGCCGCGGGCGAGGCTGCCCATAGGTTGGGGTTGTAGGGGTTGATGAAGGCCCCGAGCTCGCTGTGGTTGACCTGCGTGTTCTGCACCATCAGCGCCGCAACCACCGACACGCCGATCGACGAGCCGAGATTGCGCACAAGGCTGAACAGCGAGGTGGCGTCGGTGCGGTAGCGCGCGTCGAGCGTGGCGAAGGCGACGGCCGAGAGCGGCACGAACACCATGCCCATGCCGAGACCCTGGATGACGCCCGAAGAGATGATCAGCCAGTTGTCCATCTGCGGCGTGAAGCTCGCCATGGTGTAGAGCGACTGCGCGGTGAGCAGGAAGCCGATCGCGACCAGAATACGCGCGTCGATCCTGTGCATGATGCGGCCGACGAACAGCATCGAAATCATCGTGCCGATACCGCGCGGGCCGAGCACCACGCCGATGGTGACGGTCGGGTAGCCGAAGATGTTGGCAAGCATCGGCGGCAGCAGCGACATCGAAGCCAGGATCAGCACGCCCATGACGAAGATGAAACCGAGCCCGGTCACGAAATTGCGGTCGAGGAAGATTTTCGGGTCGATGAAAGGACGTTCGGACGTCACCGTGTGGATGATGAACACCCAGAAGCCGGTGATCGACAGCGCAAGCTCGATCCAGATCTCTGTCGAGGAGAACCAGTCGACCTCGCCGCCGCGGTCGAGCATCAGCTGCAGCGCGCCGACGCCGAGCGAGATCATGGCGAAGCCGAAGAAATCGAAGCTGCGCACGCGCTTGGCGACGACAGGCAGGTAGGCGGCCATGCCGATGAAGGCGAGGATGCCGACCGGCAGGTTGATGAAGAACACCCAGCGCCAGTTGAAATTCTCGGTCAGCCAGCCGCCGAGCGTCGGGCCGAGGATCGGCCCCAGCATGATGCCGGCGCCCCAGATGGCCATCGCCTGGCCATGGCGTTCGCGGGGATTGATATCGAGCAGGAAGGTCTGCGACAGCGGCACGATCGCCGCGCCGAACACACCCTGCAGCAGGCGGAAGAGCACCATCGTCTCGAGGCTCCACGCCATGCCGCAAAGCATGGAGAAGATGGTGAAGCCGACGACGGAGGCCAGGAACAGCTCCTTGCGGCCGAGGCGGTCGGCGAGCCAGCCGGTGACCGGCGTCATGATGGCGGCGGCGACGATATAGGAGGTCAGCACCCAGTTGATGTTGTCGGGCGAGGCGCCGAGGTCGCCGGTCATGGTCGGCAGCGCGACATTGGCGATCGTGGTGTCGAGCGCCTGCATGACCGTCGCCAGCATCAGCGCGACCGTGATCAGGCCGCGGTGCGGTACTTCCTTGAAGGGTTCGGGCGTGCTCATGGTGCTGAACTTCCAGCAGGTAACAAAAACGGGTACATTGGGTTTCCGGGCGGCGAGGCCTTCCTTTGAGACCCTCGTCGCGGTGGGACGCGAGGACCGATGTGGGGGTTACATCGACCGGAAGTCTCTGTTGGAGCGGATGCCTGCCGCCCGGAAACCTGAGGACCGACAGGTCGGTGTCGAAAGCTTCAACTTCGATCAAAGCCGCGACGCGGCTCGCCTCAAACGCTTGGCTTTCCCTCCATCCCTTCAGACCATTCCCTTGCGGAGGCTCATGCCTCGGGCTTCACTTTGCTTTATTGCGCGTGCTCGCCGGCCGTGGCGTGACCGAAGATCGACGGCAGGCCACGCGCGACGCCGGTATCGACGGTGACCGTCGCGCTCATCCCGGTGCGCAGCGCCATCTTGGCGTCGGGGTCGGTCAGTTCCAGGCGCACGGGAATGCGCTGGGTGACCTTGACCCAGTTGCCGGTGGCGTTCTGGGCGGGCAACAGCGAGAACTCGGCGCCGGTGCCGGCGCCGATCGCCTTGACGGTCGCCTCGAAGGTCCGGCCCGGATAGGTGTCGACCACGATCTCGGCCTTCTGGCCCGGCTTCATATTGGTGAGCTGCGTCTCCTTGAAGTTGGCGTCGATCCAGGTGTCGTCGGTCTCGACCAGCGCGAACAGCGGCGTGCCGACGGAGACATACTGGCCGACCTTGAAGGACGAGGCCTGGTAGACGATGCCGTCGGACGGCGCCTTCACCGTGGTCTGCGAGAGGTTGTAGGCGGCCTTGTCGCGCGCGGCGAGCGCCGACATCACGCTCGGATGCTTGTCGGTCTCGATGTCGGGGTTGCCGCCAAGCGCGGCCTTGGCGCTGATGATGCCCTGCTCGGCGACCGCAAGCTGCTGCTTGGCCTTGTCGAGGTCGTTGCGGGCCTCGTCCAGCGACGACTTGGCATTGATGCCCTTCTGGGCGAGATCGGCGGCGCGGTCATATTGCGACTGCGCATAGTCGACCTCGCTCTTGGCCGACTTCTGCTGCGCCATCGCCTGGCTGTAGGCGGCGCGCAACTGCTCGACATTGAGCCGCGCGGCGGCAACAGCCGCGTCGGCCTGGGCCAGCGCGATCTTGTAAGGCTCGGGGTCGATGACGAAGAGAAGGTCGCCCGACTTGACCGTCTGGTTGTCGGCAATGCCGACCTGGACGATGCGGCCGGCCGTATCCGAGGCAATCGAAATCCGGGCCTGCTGCAGGTTGGCGTTCTCGGTCTCCTGATAGCGACCGCCGGTGACCCAGACATAGGCGCCGCCCGCGAGCAGCGCCAGCGGCAGGGCGACCATCAAAAGGAAGCGGCCGGTGCGGCGCTTCTTCCTCGGTGCTGCCGGTGCGGGCTGCGGCTCCGCTGCCGCGGAGACTGGCGCAGCCTCCGGCTTCGCCGGCGCCTCGATCTCGAGCTTGGTGACGTTGTCGTCTGCTTTCTTGGCTGCCGCGTTCATGCTGCCCGCCCTTCCGTATTCTTGATTTTTTCGAGGGACGACGTCTCGCCGTCCGTCAAATTCTGCACGATGATGTCGAGCACCCGGATCAGGATGCGACGGTCCTCCGGCGATACGCCGGTGAGCGATTCCTCATAGACCTCGCCGGCAAGGCTTTTGACATCGGCGTAGGCCGCGTTGGCCTTTTCGGTCGGGAAGATCATGCGCACACGCCGGTCGGCCGCGTCGGCGCGACGCTCGATCCAGCCGCCCTCCTCCATCCGGTCGACGAGGCGAGAGACGCTGATCGGCTCGATCTCGAGCAGCTCGGCGAGCCGCGCCTGCGCGACACCGGCCTCCTTGGCGACGCGGACGAGAAGCCGCCACTGCGCCGAGGAAAGGCCCAACCCGCTGGCGCGCGCCTCGAAGCGCTTGCGCATGAGGCGCTGCACGTCGTGGATCAAAAATCCCAATCTGTCGATGCCATCTGAAACCATGAGCGGCATATATAATAAGCGTGCTTACTATTCAAGTGGCTGCGTTGTTCCAGAAGCCGGCGACCGCATGCGGCCATGCCAGGGCTGCATGGTCGAAGCTCGCCAAGGCGGGCATGAGAGCGACACAGAGCGCCGGCTCCGGCGTCGTCTTCAGGCAATGGGTGCATGGCATGGTGCCAACTGTCTGGGTCACAGTGTTTTAGCAGCTGCGCTGGTGCCGTTCGGCATGTTTGTGATACATCTGCCGGCGAGGATCGGGGGATCATCGCAATGCCGACGCTCTATGCGCTGAAGCCGGCTTTCCAGGACAGGCTGCGGCCGCTGGTCAACAGGCTGGCGGCGATGGGTGTGACGGCCAACGGCATAACGGTCGCGGCTGCGCTGCTGTCCATCGCGGCTGGATCGGCGATCGCGATCCTCCCCGGTTGGAGCCCGCTGCTCTTCCTCATCCCCCTGGTGCTTTTCCTGCGCATGGCGCTCAACGCCATTGACGGCATGCTAGCGCGCGAGCATGGCCAGGCCTCGACGCTCGGCATGTACCTCAACGAGATCTGCGATGTCGTCTCCGACCTCGCGCTGATCCTGCCCTTCGCCGCCCTTCCTCAATTCGGCGCCTGGGGCGTCGTCGCCTTTGCCATCGCCGCGGCGCTCACCGAGTTCGCCGGCGTGCTCGGCATCGCAGCCGGGATCGGGCGAAACTATGCCGGGCCGTTCGGCAAGAGCGATAGGGCGCTGGCGCTCGGCTTGGTCGCCGTGCTCGCCGCCGCCGGGCTCTGGCCGGAGGCAATCGCCCCGTTTGTGTTTCCGGCCATGGCTACGCTTTCGCTGCTGACCGCCATAAACCGGATACGCGCCGGTCTTATTGGCAGCACCGGCTGAGCACCGAGACTCGCCATGCCGCCCGGGGGAACCACCATGCTTCACGAACAGGTCGCCAGCGCGCCGGCGCAAAGCCTTGCGCGGCAGGCGCAGGAACGCACCTTCCGCAGCCATGACGGCACGCAGATGTTTTACCGCTACTGGCCGGCGATGCAGGCCACGGCCAAGGGCGCGGTCGTGCTCTTCCATCGCGGACACGAGCATGGCGGCCGCATGGCGCATCTCGTCGACGAACTCAGCCTGCCCGACTACGCCTTCTATGCCTGGGATGCGCGCGGCAACGGCCGCTCCGCCGGCGAGCGCGGCTACGCTCCGTCTTTCGCCGCGCTGGTGCGCGATATCGACTGTTTCATGCGCGAGATCGCCGCCAGGGACGGTTTTGCCGCGCAGGACATCGCGTTGATCGCGCAGTCCTTCGGCGCGGTGCTGGCGGCCGCGTGGGTGCACGACTATGCGCCCAAGCTGCGCGCCATGGTGCTCGCCTCGCCCGCCTTCTCGGTGAAACTCTATGTCCCTTTCGCCAAGGAAGGCATCGCGCTGTGGCAGAACATCAAGGGGCGCTTCTTCGTCAATTCCTACGTCAAGGCGAACCTTCTCACTCATGACCCTGTGCGCATTGCTTCCTTCGAAAACGACAAGCTGATCACAAGGCCGATCGCCTCGAACATCCTGGTCGAGCTCTATCAGCACGCGGCGCGCATCGTTGCCGATGCGCGCGCCATCACCGTGCCGACGCAGCTTCTTTTGTCGGGCAGCGACTGGGTGGTGCGGCACGCGCCGCAGCATGAGTTCTTCGTCAATCTCGGCAGCCGCGCGAAGGAGCGCCACGTGCTGCCGGGCTTCTTCCACGACACACTTGGCGAGCGCGACCGCGCCAAGGCGCTCGACCTGATCCGGCCGTTCCTTGAAGCGCAGTTCGCGGCACCCGCGGAAGCTGTCGACCTGAAGCAGGCGGACATCGCCGGTTACACGCGCGACGAGGCCGACCGCCTCGCCTCGCCGCTCGATCTGCTTTCGCCCAGGGGCTTCTACTGGGCGACGAGCCGCGCCTTCATCCGCGTCGGCAGCTGGTTCTCGCAAGGCATGAAGGTCGGCGTTACCACCGGCTTCGATTCCGGTTCGACGCTCGACTATGTCTATGAGAACGAGCCGCGCGGCCTGGGGCCGATCGGCCGCATGGTCGACCGGACCTTCCTCCACGCCATCGGCTGGCGCGGCATCCGCCAGCGCAAGCTTCACATCGAAGAGCTGATCGGCTCGGCGCTGGCAATGCTGAAGGCCGCTGGGCGGCCAACCAACATCCTGGACATTGCGTCTGGTCACGGCCGCTACGTCCTCGATGCGATCGACATGAGCCGGGAGCAACCGACCAGCGTTCGGCTGCGCGACTATTCCGACCTCAATGTCGAGCGCGGCCGCAAGCTGATCGCCGAGCGGCAATTGCCGGCCAGCGTGTCGTTCCAGCGCGCCGACGCCTTCGACGGCGACGGGCTCGCCGCGCTCGATCCGGCCCCGGACCTCGCCATCGTCTCCGGCCTTTACGAGCTCTTCTCCGACAATGCGCTGATTGCGCGCTCGCTCGGCGGCCTTGCCCGCGCCATGCAGCCAGGCAGCCTGCTCATTTACACCAACCAGCCCTGGCATCCGCAGCTCGAAATGATCGCGCGCAGCCTGACCTCGCATCGCGGCGGCCAGGCCTGGGTGATGCGGCGGCGCACGGAAGCCGAGATGGATCAGCTGGTCGAGGCGGCAGGCTTCGAGAAGCTCGACCAGCGCATCGACCAATGGGGCATCTTCACCGTCTCGCTGGCAAGGCGGCTTTAGGACCACCGCCGCATGCCTTTCAGTGCCGAGCCCCCGCCACTTTCACCCAGCGCCGAGCCCTATGGGCGTGTCGTCCTGCGCGCAGCGCTGTGGCTCGCCTTCCTCGCGCCGTTCTTCTATTCGACCTACGGCTTCGCCAATTGGCTCGCATCGACGCGCGACCATGTCGGCAGCATCGTGTTCTCCTGGGAACACCATGTTCCGTTCGTCGCCTGGACCATCGTGCCCTACTGGTCGATCAACCTGTTCTACGGACTGTCGCTCCTGCTCAACGACAGCCGCCAGGGCGTCGACCGGCTGGCCGGCCGCTACCTCACCGCGCAGATCGTCGCCGTCGCCTGCTTCATCCTGTTTCCGCTGACCGCCACATTCGTGCGGCCGGAAACGAGCGGCCTGCCGGGTTTCCTGTTTGCGGTGCTCGGCGGCTTCGACAAGCCGTTCAACCAGGCGCCGTCGCTGCATATCGCGCTGTTGGTGATCATCTGGGATCATTGGCGCCAGCGCCTCGCCGGTCCTTTGCTGGGGCTCTGGCACGGCTGGTGCTTTCTGATCGGCGCCTCGGTGCTGACCACCTGGCAGCATCATTTCATCGACATCCCGACCGGCGCGCTGCTCGGCTTCTTCGCCCTGTGGCTCTTTCCGGCACGGGGCGAGCTGCCGTTCGCCGGTTTCCGCCTGACTACCGACGGCAAGGCACTGCGGCTTGCGCTATACTACGCCCTGGGCGCCGCTCTGGCGCTAACGGGCGCTGCGGTCGGCGCCTTCTTCTCCGCGCTCGCCTTGTTGCTTCTATGGCCGTCGCTGGCGCTGGCCATCGTCGCCTTCGCCTATGCCGGGGCCGGCGCGAAAGTGTTCCAGAAGACGGCGGATGGCCGTGTGTCGCTGGCAAGCCGCATCCTGCTTTGGCCTTATCGCCTAGGCGCCAGGGTCAATGTCTGGGCATGGACGCGCAAGCTGCCGCCGGTCGTGGCGGTCAGCGACGGCATCTTCCTTGGGCGGTTCCCTAGCGCCGCCGAGGCTGACGGCTTCGGCACGGTGATAGATCTCGCCGCCGAGCTTGAGCGGCCGCGCGACGCGCCGGGCCGCTGGCAAAGCTTCGGCATGCTCGATCTGCTGCCGCCGCCGGCGGACACGCTCGACCAAGCGGTGGCGGCGATCGAGCCGGCGCGCCGGCAAGGCACGGTGCTGGTCTGCTGCGCGCTCGGCTTCCAGCGCAGCGCCACCGTCATCGCCGGATGGCTCGTCGCGACAGGCCGCTCTCACACGCCATCCCAGGCGCGCAAGCAGCTCGCCGCGTCCGGACGACCAGTGCATCTTCAGATCGGACTGGACGAGCCGGCATGACGGACGAAGCCTATCAGCAACGGACAGCCGCCTTTGCCGCCATGCTGATCAAGCACGCCGCATGGCCGGCCGCGATCGTGCTCGTCTGCGACGGCTTCGCGCCTTTGGTCGCCTCGGCGCGCGGCGCGCTCCAGGCGCCGATCGCGGTGCTGGCGCTGCTGGTTGCGGCGGCAAGCGCCGTCGTGGTGCTTGGGTTTTCGGCGCTTCTCGCCTTCGACGCGCTGTTGTTCCGGCTGATGGCGAGCCATGACAATGAGCGTTCGGGATGCGCCGCGGTCGACGACGTGCTGGCGCGCATGCGGCTCAAGCCTGCCTCCTCGTCTCCGCGCCCGCTCGAGGACCGCATCGCCGGAACGCGCCGCCTGCTTGCCCGGCAGCGCATCGCCTTCGCGATCTTTGTCATCGCGTTCCTGACAGCCGGATTCTGGATGCCGGGATGAACAGGCTGTCGCTCCGGACCTTCACGCTGCTGCAGACGGCGACTTCGGTCGGCCTGTCGGCGCTGGCCCGGGCGGTGACCGGCGTGCGTCCGATCTGGAGCGGCTGCCAGCCATCGGACCGGCAGCGCATCTATTTCGCCAACCACACCAGCCATGGCGATTTCATCCTTTTGTCGGCTTGCCTCAGCGAAAGAGAACGCGCCACCACACATGCGATCGCCGCCGCCGAATATTGGCGAAAGTCGCGGCTGCGCCGCTTCATCGCCGAGGACATGCTGTCCTCCGTGCTGATCAGCCGGCAATGGACGAGGCCGGAAGAGAACCCGATCTCCGTCATGCTTTCCGTCCTCGACCGGGGTCATTCGCTGATCATCTTCCCGGAAGGCACGCGCAACATGAGCGACGAGCTGCTGCCGTTCCGCTCCGGGCTCTACAATCTGTCGATGGCGCGGCCGGAAGTGGAGCTGATCCCGTGCTGGATCGAGAACATGTCGCGCGTGTTGCCCAAGGGCCAGTTCCTGCCGGTGCCGCTGCTTTGCCGCGTCGTCTTCGGCGCGCCGGTGGCGGTGGCGCCGGGCGAGGAACGCCGCGCCTTCCTCGAACGCGCCCGGGCCGAACTTCTGGCCCTCAATCCCCGTCCTGATCGAGACGAATGATGCGCCACGAAATCAGCATCCTGATCATCGGCCTTTTCGTGGTGCTGACCACCGCCAGCGCCACCGCGGCGGTGCTGTCGGCCCGCGCGCCGAAGCCGCTCAGCGCGACGCTCACCAACCTCACCCAGCGCATCAATGCCTGGTGGGTCATGGTGGCGCTGATGACGGTCGCCTTCTTCTTCGGCCGCTACGGCATGACCATCCTGTTCGCGCTGATCTCGTTCGCGGCGCTGCGCGAGTTCGTGACCTTGACGCACAGCCGCCGCAGCGACCATTGGGTTCTGCTCGGCATGTTCGGCATCGTCATTCCGGTCCAATACTGGCTGGTGTGGACGGCCTGGTACGGGCTGTTCGTGATCTTCATCCCGGTCTACTGCTTCCTGCTGATGCCGGCGATCACGGCGCTGCATGGCGATACCGAGCGCTTCCTGGAGCGCGTGTCGGCGCAGCAATGGGCGATCATGATTGCGGTCTATTGCGTCAGCCACGTCCCTGCGCTGCTGACGCTGAACGTGCCCGGCTTCGAGGGCCGCAACCTGCTGCTCGTCGCCTTCCTGATCATCGTCGTGCAGGGCAGCGACGTGCTGCAGTACATCTTCGGCAAGCTGTTCGGAAAGCACCGCTTCTCGCCAAAGGTCTCGCCGTCGAAGACCTGGGAGGGGCTGATAGGCGGGCTCGTCGCCTCGAGCCTGCTCGGCGCGCTGCTCGCCTTCATCACGCCGTTCTCGCCATTGCAGGCCTCGGCCGTCGCCTTCGTCGCCTGCACGATGGGGTTTCTCGGCGGGTTGGTCGCTTCCGCCATCAAGCGCGACCAGGGCGTTAAGGATTGGGGGCATCTGATCGAGGGCCATGGCGGCATGCTCGACCGCACCGACAGCCTGGTCTTCGCCGCGCCGATCTTCTTCCACCTGGTGCGCTATTTCTGGACGGTCTGAGCGTCCGCGCATCGGCGTCTTCCCTGCGCCATTCCAAGGCCGCCTCACCCAAACATCGGAAAATTTTCAGAAACCGTTCGGGATTTCCGGAGCCGGAAGCGCCAAGAAGATCGGGCTGGCGAAAAGACAGGCCGCAAAGCCCGATCTCCCTCTCCAGCCAACTGATTTCCCGGTCGCCGCATCCTCCCAGCGCGGCCGCAACCTTGGTCATGGAGACAACATGATTGCACTTTTTCATAACAGGCCGCTGCGGCGCCGCTTTGTCGCTGGATCGATCGCCGTTCTTGCCTGCGGCGGCGCCATGGTCTGGCACGGCGCCAGAAGCGAGGCCTCGAACGTGAAGCCCGCCGCAGCCGAGACAAAGCTTGTCAAGGCCATCGCGGCCGTCCCGATGCTCAGCGCGGATACCCGTATCGCCATCGGCGAGATACGGCCGAGGCTCGAAAGCGACCTCGGCTTCCGCGTATCGGGCAAGCTGCTCGAACGCGTCGCCGAGATCGGTTCGACGGTGAAGAAAGGCGAGGTGCTGGCCCGCATCGAAGACCAGGACTATCGCAACCGGCTCGCCAGCGCCGAGGCCGATGTCGCGGCGGCACAGGCCGTGCTTGTCGAAGCAAAAGCTGCGGAGGCCCGGATCGGTGCGCTGCTCGGCAAGGGTTTTACCACCCGAGCCAATTATGACGCGACACTGAAGAATCTGCGTTCGGCGCAGGCCAAGCTCAAGTCGGCGAACATCGCCTTCGAGATGGCCAAGGACCAACTCGGCTATACCGAGCTGCATGCGGAATTCGACGGCATCGTCACCGCCACCGGTGCCGAAGCCGGCCAGTCGGTCAATGTCGGACAGATGGTGGCGCGGGTTGCCGATCCGGAGAGCCGCGACGCCGTGTTCTCGATCGCCGAAGCGGTCTTCGCCAACGCACCCGATACCAAGCACCCGCCAAAAGTGACTGTCTCGCTGCTCAGCAATCCGGCGATCACCGCGGTCGGCAGCATCCGCGAGATCGCGCCTATGGCCGACGCCGCGACCCGCACCTTCCAGGTAAAGGTCTCGATCGAGAATGCGCCCAACGAGATGCGCTTCGGCGCAAGTGTTTCCGGCCGCGCCGAGATGGGCGGCGCGCCGGTCATGGTGCTGCCGGGCAGCGCGCTGTTCGACAAGGACGGCAAGCCGGCCGTGTGGGTCGTGTCCGCCTCGTCGGCGGTGGAGCTCAAGCCGGTCACGGTTGCCCGCTACGAGACCGACCGTGTCGTGGTCAGCGGCGGCCTCGCCAAGGGCGATCTGGTCGTCACCGCCGGCGTGAACCGGCTGCGGGAACGCGAAAAAGTGCGTATCGTTGAAGGAGAGGAAAAATGACCATGTCCAAGACAAAGGTCCTGATCGCCGGCGCCGGCCCGACCGGGCTGACGCTCGCTCTCTGGCTGACCAGGCTCGGGGTCCCGGTCCGCATCTTCGACAAGGCCACCGGTCCGGGCGAAACCTCGCGCGCGCTCGCCGTCCAGGCGCGCACGCTGGAGTTCCATCGCCAGATCGGCATCGTCGAGGACATCCTTGCCGAGGGCATCCGGCTGGAACGGCTTACGTTGCATACGCCGGCCGGCGTCGCAGCGCGGCTGCCGCTTTCCGATTTCGGCCGCGGCATCAGCCCGTACTCCTTCGCCTTCGCGCTGCCGCAGGATATCCATGAACGCGTGCTGATCACGCATCTGGAACGCGCCGGCGTCGAGGTCGAGCGCGGAACGGAGCTCGTCGCCTTCCAGGACAAGGGTGACGCGGTCATCGCGACTCTTTCGCGGAACGGCAAGACCGAGACCGTCAGCGCAGCCTATCTCGCAGGTTGCGACGGCGCCCGCAGCACGGTGCGCCATGGGCTGAACATCGGTTTTCCGGGCGGTACCTACGAACAGGCCTTCTATGTCGCCGACGTGAAGGGCACGGGCAACGTCACCCGCAATGGCATGGACACAACCATCAGCAGCTATGGCTTCGCCATCGTTATGCCGGTCCGGCAGTCGGGCTCGCTGCGCCTTATCGGCATCGTGCCGAAGGCGCATGAGGCCGACGAGACGATCAGCTTCGAGGCGATCCGCGCCGATATCGAGCGCGAGACCGGCGTCACAGTCAACGAGGTCAACTGGTTCTCGACCTATCGCGTCCATCATCGCGTCGCCGAGCGCTTCCGCGCCGGCCGCGTGTTCCTCGTCGGCGATGCCGGACACATCCATAGCCCGGCCGGCGGCCAGGGCATGAACACCGGCATGGGCGATGCTGTGAACCTCGCGTGGAAGCTAGGCGCCGTTGTGCAGGGCCGAGCCGATCCTCGCCTGCTCGACAGCTACGAGCCGGAGCGCATCGCCTTTGCCCACAAGCTGATCGAAAGCACCGACAAGGTGTTCCGCTTCATCACCAACCGCTCGCGGCTGGTCGGCCTGTTCCGGCGTTACGTGATGCCGAAGGTCATGAACATCGGGCTCCACACATCGTTCGGGTCGCGCGCATTCTTCGGCGTGATCTCGCAGACGGCGATCCAGTACCGCGCCGGGCCGATCAGCTCGGGCGTGGCGGGCAGGGTCAGCGGCGGCGATCGCCTGCCCTACGTCACGGGCGCGGGCGGCGACAATTTCGAGCCGCTGCGGTCGCTCGACTGGCAGGTCCATGTCTATGGCGAGGTCAATTGCGATTTCCGGGCGATGCTCGCGCCGACAGGAGTTGCAGTGCATGCCTTCGCCTGGACAGACGCAGCCGTGAAGGCCGGCCTGCAGCGCGACGCAGCCTATCTGGTGAGGCCGGACGGCCATGTCGCGCTCGCCTCGCCGGTCCAGGAGGCAGCCGCCTTCCAGCGCTATCTCGCCGGCCTCGCCATCAGGCCGAGAACCGCCGAGCGCGCGCCCTACCGTGTGCCGGGCACCATGCACAGCCTGGCCTGAATTGCTATGGCGCGCCCGCCAAGCGGCGGGCGCTGACCGAACCCAAACCGTCATTTGTTTTGGCCAGCCGGCAGGCGCCGGCGGAGCGCGCTTGCGCGCGCCCTGAAAAGGAACCGCATCATGACCAGCTTCAATCTTTCCGAATGGGCGCTGCGGCACCGCAGCTTCATCGTCTACCTGATGATCGCGGCCGCCCTTGCCGGCCTCTACGCCTATGGCGGCCTCGGCCGCGAGGAGGACCCGCCCTTCACCATCAAGACCATGGTGGTGAAGACGATGTGGCCGGGCGCCAGCACCAGCGACACGGTGGAGCAGATCACCGATCGCATCGAGAAGAAGCTCGAAGAGCTGCCGGACCTCGACTACGTCAAGAGCTACACCAAGCCCGGCGAATCCGTCGTCTTCGTCAACCTCAAGGACACGGTGGCCGCCGACCAGGTGCAGCCGCTCTGGTACCAGGTGCGCAAGAAGCTCGACGACATCAAGCCGACGCTGCCGTCCGGCGTGCAGGGCCCGCTCTACAACGACGAGTTCGGCGACACCTATTCGCTGATCTACGCGCTCACCTCCGACAGCCTCAGCCATCGCGAGTTGAAGGATCTCGGCACCAGCCTGCGCGCCGGGCTGCTGACGGTGAAGGACGTCGCCAAGGTCGACCTCATCGGCCAGCAGGACGAGAAGATCTATCTCGAATTCTCGACGCAGAAGGTGGCGGCGCTCGGCCTCGATGTCGGCACGCTGTCGCAGGCGCTGCAGGCGCAGAACGCGCTGACGCCGAGCGGCACGGTCGATGCCGGCCCGGAGCGCATCGCCATCCGCGTCTCCGGCAGCTTCACCTCCGAGGAAAGCCTCAAGGCCATCAACTTCTACGCCAACGGCCATTACTTCCGGCTGGGCGACGTCGCCGAGGTCAAGCGCGCCTATTCCGACCCGCCGCAGCCGACGTTCCGCTTCAACGGCAAGCCTGCGGTCGGCATCGCCATCTCGATGACTTCGGGCGGCGACGCGCTGGCGCTGGGCGAGACCGTCAAAGAGAAGATGCATGAGATGCAGGCCGAGCTGCCCCTCGGCGCCGAGCTCGGCCTGGTCGCCGACCAGTCGCATGTGGTGGAAGAATCCGTCGGCGAATTCACCAAGAGCCTCGGCGAGGCGATCGCCATCGTGCTCGCCGTCTCGCTGCTGGCGCTCGGCTGGCGTCCCGGCGTCGTCGTAGCGGTCGCCATCCCGCTGGTGCTGGCGATCACCTTCGTCACCATGGAGTATTTCGGCATCTCGCTGCAGCGCATCTCGCTCGGCGCGCTGATCATCGCGCTCGGCCTGCTGGTCGACGATGCGATGATCGCGGTCGAGATGATGATCTCGCGCATGGAGGAAGGCTACGACAAGATCTCGGCCGCCACCTATGCCTATACCTCCACCGCCTTCCCGATGCTCACCGGCACCCTGGTGACGATCGCCGGCTTCGTGCCGGTCGGCTTCGCCAAGAGCGGCGCCGGCGAATACTGCTTCTCGCTGTTCGCTGTCGTGGCGATCGCGCTCGTCGTCTCCTGGGTGGTGGCGGTGCTGTTCACGCCGCTGACCGGCGTCTTCCTGCTGCCCGATCGCATCAAGGGTCATGGCGGCAGCCATCAGCCCTCGCGCATCGGCCGCGGTTTCCAGGCGCTGCTCGAGATGGCGATGCGGGCGAAGTGGCTGGTGCTGTCGGCGACGGCCGGACTGTTCGCGCTCTCCGTCGTTGCGATGGGTTTCGTCGGCCAGGAGTTCTTCCCGAAGTCCGACCGGCCCGAGGTCATGCTCGACCTCACCTTGCCGCGCACCGCTTCGATCAAGTCGACGGATGCCGTGGTCGAGCGCGTCGAGAAGCTGCTCGCCGCCGATCCTGATATCGACCACTGGAGCTTCTATGTCGGCCAGGGCGCGGTGCGCTTCTACCTGCCGCTCGACGCGCAGCTCGCCAACGACTTCTTCGCCCAGGCGGTGGTCGTGACCAAGGGCCACGCCGTGCGTCAGGCGGTGATCGACCGGCTGGAGAAGCAGCTGTCGACCGGCTTCGACGACGTCATGGCCCGCGTCACGCCGCTGGAGCTCGGCCCGCCGGTCGGCTGGCCGCTGAAGTTCCGCGTCAGCGGTCCGGATCCGGACAAGACGCGCGGCCTCGCGCAGCAGTTCGCCCAGGTGCTGGGCAGCGACGCCTCGGTGCGCAACATCAACTACGACTGGAACGAGCCGGCCAAGGTCATCAAGGTCGATGTCGACCAGGACCGGGCGCGCGCGCTGGGCATCTCCTCGCAGCAGCTGTCGGAGACGATCAACGCGGTGCTCTCCGGCTCGAAGATCACGCAGATGCGCGACGACATCTACCTCGTCGACATCGTTGCCCGCGCAGTGGAAACCGAACGCGCCAGCATCGACACGCTGCGCGGCCTGACGATCAGCGCGTCCGGCGGACGGCGGGTGCCGCTGGAACAGGTGGCGAAGCTCACCTACCAGACCGAGCCGCCGCTGATCTGGCGCCGCGGCCGGCTGCCGACCGTGACCGTGCAGGCCGATGTCGCGCCCGGCGAAAATGCCACGCTGGTCACGCGGCGGCTGGAGAGCGCCATCGCCGCCTTCAAGGCGGAACTGCCGGCGCGCTACAGCGTCGAGCAGGGTGGCGTGATCGAGGACAGCGCCAAGGCGCAGGCCTCGATCTTCGTGGTGTTCCCGCTGATGCTGTTCATCATGGCCACCGTCCTGATGGTGCAGCTGATGAGCTTCCAGCGCCTGGTGCTGGTGCTGCTCACCGCTCCGCTTGCGATCATCGGCGTCGCCGGCGCGCTGCTCTTGTCGGGCGCTCCGATGGGCTTCGTCGCGATCCTCGGCGTGATGTCGCTGATCGGCATGGTGATCCGCAACTCGGTGATCCTGATCGCGCAGATCGACCAGCACATCGCCGCCGGCGAGGAACCATGGGCAGCGGTGATCAGCGCCACCACGCATCGGTTGCGGCCGATCCTGCTCACGGCGGCGGCCGCCATCCTCGGCATGATCCCGATCGCGCCGACGGTGTTCTGGGGGCCGATGGCCTATGCGGTGATGGGCGGCCTCTTGGTGGCGACCGTGCTGACGCTGGTTTTCCTGCCGACGCTCTACGTCACCTGGTTCGGCATCAAGGCGCCGGCTGAGAGCACCCCCGCGGCCGAACCGACCGCGGCCGCAGCCGAGCCCCAGCCGCTGGTGGCCTGAGCGGCGCCCTCCCAGCAGCCACGGCGGCCAACGCCGCCGTGGCGACCTTTATCACCCAAAACGGAAAGGAACGATCATGACACCCTTCTTTGGAAATCTTCTCGTTCGCGTGAATGCCGGCTTCCTGGTCCTTGCTTCCGCAGGCGGGCTCGCCACCGACATTGCCGGCTCGTTCTTCGGGCGCGGGGCTGAAGCCGTGCTGCTCAACAACGCACCCGGCACCGGCATCGGCTTCATCGAGGCGCACGGGCTGGCCCTTATCATCGGCGTGACGCTCTGGCGCATCGCCTACTCCCGCAACTGGCACGCCGTGCTGGCTGCCGTGCATGTGCTGCTCGGAACGGCCAACCTTCTGTTCTGGCAGTTCTTCATCGCCGCCGACGTGCTTGTCGTCGGCTACGTAACAACCGCGGCGCACTGGCTGTTCGTGGTTGCTCACCTGGCGGCGCTGACGGGTTCGACCCGGCTGGCCGCTTCATCCTCCCACTAGAACTGAACACCAACCTCAGGAGAAACGAAAATGCCTGTGAAATCTTTCAGGAAAATGCGCTCGGCCGCTGCGTTGCTCGCCATCGGCCTCGCCGCCGTCGAGATTGTCGGCATGGCCGTGCCGGCCCTGTCGCTGGTCGGTACCGCCGAAGCCCGCATCGGGGCGCCCTGGACACCGCACAGCGCCGCGGGCGTCGCTCGGCGCGCCACGACATGGCGTGTGCTGAGGCACACCACCGCCTGGGTCGCCACGCTGCCGGCAGGCTGCGTTCGCACCAAGGTCAACGGCTTCGACGTCTGGCGCTGCGGCCGGACCTACTACCGGCCCTATCAAGGCCGCTACATCGTGGTCGTCGTCGATTGAGGTGGCTCGGGCACAGCCCAAAGCGCGTCGCGCTGAAACGGATTCGGGCGACGCGCTTAAGTTTTTGTTTTGATATCCCAGAACCGCTGCACACTTCCGGGGCGACATGCATTTAGCCGAGGGCAAGCCTGACGCCTTCGCAGAGATGCTCGGCATCGGCCGGATTTTCGAACGGCACGCCGTGCAGCGCATAGTCGAGCGGCGAGAAGGACGGGCCGTCCTCGATGAGGGCGATCTGCCGCCGCGCCTTTTCCCTGTCGCCCATCTGGGCATAGCAGGCGGCCAGCCTCGTCCTGATCCAGGGCGCCGGCCGCGTCGCGAGCTCCAGCGCTTCCGCCGCCTGCCGATATTCGCCCATCATGTAGAGCGCCAGGGCGCGGTCGAACTGGTACCAGTGCGGATGCAGCGGATCGATGCGAATGCCGCGCGCCAGCCAGGTCAGCGCTTCGAGCGGCCGGCCGCGCATGGTGAGCAGCATGCCCATCTGCTCGATGCTGTCGGCGTCGTACGTGTTGAGCTGCAAGGCGATGCGCATGTGATGCTCGGCCGCCTCGTGATCGCGCATATAGAGGCGGATCAGCGACTGCACGCGGTGGCCGGTCGGCTGGTCGGGCGACAGGGCCAGCCCTTTGTCGGCAAGGTCGCGCGCATTTTCCAGGACAGCATCGCTGGCGCGCCCGAACTCCCCGTCCAGCGAGCGCGCCAAAGCGAGATAGGAATAGGCAAGCCCGTAATTCGGATCCTTTGCGATCGCCGCCTCGAACAAGGCCTCGGCGCCGCGCTGGTCGGTCTGAGCGGGATCGCGCAGCAGCGCGAAGCCGCGCAGCAGAAGCTCATACGCGGCAAGGCTGGTCACCGGCTTGCGCGAGGCCTGCTCGAGGCCGGCGTTGGTGACCCGCGTGACCAGCCGGCTGACGATCTGCTCGACGATGTCGCGCTCGATCTCGAACAGGCCGGCGCCCTGGGACTGGTAGCGGTCGCCCCAGAGCTGGCTGGCGCTCGCGATGTCGACGAGGCTGACGGCCACCACGACATGCTCGCCCTGGCGGCGCAGCGAGCCCTCGACCAGATAATCGGCGCCGATGCGAGCGCGGATCTGCGGCCACTCCGCGCGGCCGAAGGAGGCGAAGGAAAAAGTTGAATTGCGCGCCAGCACCGTGACGGTGCCGAAGCGCGCCACGCCGTTGATGAGATCCTCGGCAAAGCCGTCGACCATCGCCTCGTCGGCCGGATCGCCGCTCTCGTTGCGGAAGCGCACCACCGCCACGATCGGTTGGCTGCTGATCTCGGGCGCCGCTTCGGCTTCCGCGGCAAGCATATAGCCGCGCTTGGAGACGGTGCGCACCATGTCCTCGCCCAGCACCTTGCGGATCTCGCGCACCGACTGGGTGAGCGAATCCTCGGTGACGTAGACGCCGGGCCAGACGACATCCATCAGCTCCGACTTCGGCACGACGCGGCCCATATTGCGGGCGAGATGCGAAAGCAGCGCGTAGGCTTTCGGCCGCAGGAACAGCGGCTCGTTGATGCCGCGCAGCGTTCCCTTGGCGAGG
Organism: Mesorhizobium sp. WSM4989; assembly: GCF_029625795.1. Lineage (NCBI taxonomy): Bacteria > Pseudomonadati > Pseudomonadota > Alphaproteobacteria > Hyphomicrobiales > Phyllobacteriaceae > Mesorhizobium > Mesorhizobium sp. WSM4989. The sequence goes on from NZ_JARTVN010000001.1 coordinate 45,174, forward strand.
TCGAGCGTGAACCCGCCAAATCGGAACACCTGATCGGCCGTCGCCGTCGTCATCGGGACACCCCTTCGCGCGTGCAGTTAATGCTAAGTCGATCCCACTCGACCCGGCATGCGCGTCGCTATTATTGCTCACTGCGCAATTTCGATCAAACTGCCTGTCGGAGCGCCGACTAGTGTGGCCGCGCCAAATGCGAGGAGCCATGAACCCGACCGAGAAAGCGCTGTGGTTTGTCGAAAGCCATCTGCCGGATGCGATTTCGCTCGACGATGTCGCGGCAAGCAGCGGCGTGTCGCGCTTCCATGTGACGCGCGCCTTCGGCGCCGCCACCGGCCGGTCGGTCATGGGCTATATGCGGGCGCGGCGGCTCAGCGAAGCGGCGCGCAAGCTCGCGGGCGGCGCGAGCGACATCCTGGCGGTCGCGCTCGATGCCGGCTACGGCTCGCATGAGGCTTTCACACGGGCCTTCCGCGACCAGTTCGGCACCACGCCGGAACTGGTGCGCGCTGGAGGCTCGACCCAAAACCTCGACCTCGTGGAGCCCATCCTCATGGACAGTTCGCTTCTCACCGCGCTCGAGCCGCCGCGCTTCGAGACCAGCCGGGCGTTTCTCCTCGCCGGGCTCGGCGAGCGCTACAGCTGCGAGACCAGCGCCGGCATCCCAATGCTGTGGCAGCGCTTCGGACCCTACATCGGCAACATTCCCGGCGAGGTGCCTGGTGTCGCCTACGGCGTTTGCACCAATGCCGACGATGCCGGCAATTTCGACTATGTCGCCGGCGTCGAGGTGTCGGAGTTCTCCGATCTGCCGAAGGATTTTTGCCGGGTTCGAGTGCCGGCGCAGAAATAGGCCGTGTTTGCGCATCGCGAGCACATCTCGACCATCCGACGCACGGTCAATACCATCTGGAACAAGTGGCTGCCTGCATCCGGGCATGAGATCGCCGACGCCCCGGACTTCGAGCGTTACGGCCCCGAATTCGATCCGCGCAGCGGCAATGGCGGGCTGGAGATCTGGGTGCCGATCAAAGGTTGAGACGCCTTCCTCCTTCTCCCCTTGCGGGAGAAGGTCTCGCCGAAGGCGATGGATGAGGAGTGTTCCAGCGGAGTGAAACGCCGGCGTTCCCTGGAACACCCCTCATCCGTCTCGGCGCTGCGCGCCGATCCACCTTCTCCCACAAGGGGAGAAGGAAAAGGCGCTACAGCTCCAAGTTCCAGGTCTGGCCGACAAGATCCTTGCCGAAGGAATGGTGGCGCTCTTCCTCGGCCAGCTTGAAGCCCGCCGCCTGGTAGATGCGGCGGGCCGAGCCAAGAATGTCGTTGGTCCACAGCGTCAGCGTCTTGTAGCCCTTGGCGCGCGAGAAGGCGATGCACTCGTCGACCAGCCGCCGGCCGATGCCGAGGCCGCGCGCCGACGGCTCGACATAGAGCAGCCTGAGCTTCGCCACCTTGGGCGACTTGCGCATGACGAAAACCGAGCCGACCACCTCGCCTTCGCGCTCGGCGATCCAGCTGCGCTCCCATTGCGGAACGAAGTTCTTGACGAACTCGCCGAGGATCTCGGCAACCAGCGCCTCATAGGTTTCGTCCCAGCCATAGTCCTGCGCGTAGATGAGGCCCTGGCGATGCGTGATCCAGCCGATGTCGCCGACCTGCAGCGGCCGCAGGATATAGGGAACTTTGGGTTGGGGTTTGTCGCCGAGCAGGTCCTGCACCGTGCGCATCGCCTTGACCAGACGCTCCTGGTCGGTCGGCGCCAGGCTATCGAGCAGCGCGCGCACCTGGTCGTGCGAATCCTGGTTGAGTGGCGCGAACGCCTCCCTGCCCGCGGGCGTCAGCGCGATCGAGGACCGCCGCGCGTCGGCCTCCGTGGCGGCTCGTTCGACCAGGCCGCGCTCCTCGAATTTTTTCAGCAGCCGGCTGACATAGCCGGGGTCGAGACCAAGGTCGCGCACCAGGTCGCTGGCGACCAGCCCGTCGCGATGGGCAAGCTCGTAAAGCACGCGCGCCTCGGTCAGCGAGAACGGGCTCTTCAGGAGGCCTTCGTCGAGCAGGCCGATCTGGCGGGTGTAGAAGCGGTTGAAGGCGCGCACGGCATCGATGCGCTTGTTGCCGGGGTGATCGTGGATGGTCATGGGGAGTTCCTCCTGTCGCGGACAGGATCGACCAATTAGTTGACTTAGTCAAATAAATTTAGGCCGACGGGACAGGGGGGGGCGCGAAGGATCGCGACGAAGACAGTTCGGGCGCCCGTTACCCCATCGGCAGTACCGGCCAGGACTCGACGATGCGCCCACCGGCAAACACCGCGAGCGAGCCGAAATGCTGCAGCACCGCCTCGCTCTGCGTCGGCCGCAGGAAGGCGTAGTCACCGGGCTTCACCTCCGCGCCCGCCGGCAGCCCCATGAATTGCTGGTTGGAAGACAGCCCGATCAGGCCGTTCGGCTTCATGCCTTCGGGGAACACCGGTTCGGCCATCCACTTGCCGCCATAGAGATAGCAGGCCTTCTTCGGGAAGAGGCCGAGCGCCTGCAGCGTGCGGGAGATAGCCGCCGGGCCGGGGAGCACCGGATCGAGCGCCTTCAGAATCGGCGTCGCAATGAGAGCGGCCGGCCGGAAGCCGTCGAGGCCGGGCGTGTCGAAATCGCTGGGCAGCACGAAGGCCGAGCCGATCGACACTTCGTTGGCCACGCCGCCGCCATGCAGCAGCGCCGTCTTGGAACCGCCGATGTTGAGGATGCGGCGCTGGTCCGCATCGAGGGCCGCGACGAACTCGGCAGCCTTCGCCGCGGCCTTTTTCAGCGCGCCGGCCGCGCCGCCGAACAGCCCGGGAATTTCCGGCGCATGCGCTTCATAGGCCATGATGCCTTCGCAGCGCAGGTCCTTCGGTATGGCCAGCGCCCTGATCTCGGCAGGACCGGAAAAGCCGCCGCGATGCAGGCCGACATCGACCTCGAAGGCGAAGCGGAGTTCGGTGCCGAACGCTGCGGCGAGCGCACCGTATTCGGACAGGCGCTCCGGCGTGTCGATCAGCCAGCAGACGCGCGACCACCCGCCGGCGTCGCCTCTAGCCAGCGCCGCTTTCGCCGCACCTACCGGCATCGGCTTGCCATACAGGAGATCGCCCGCGGGAAAAGCGTCGAGCACCGCCTGCGTCACCGGCGGATGGAAGGTCATGAAGCGGCCGGTTTCGAGCAACTTGGAGATATGCGAAAGCAGCGGCAGGCAAGGCAGCGACTTATCGACCAACCGCACGGCAAGACCCGGCGCCAGCCTCTGCTTCACCAGCGCGATGTTGGCGTCCAGCCGGTCGCGGTCGAGCACCAGGCAGGGCCGAAAGATTTCGGCGGCCTTGAGCGCCTTCGACAGCTCGGCGAAATAGGCGCTCATTGTTGGATGCCGAACAGGCTGGCCATATAGGACGACACGAAGCGGTTCTCGGGATCGATGTCGCGGCGCACCGCCATTGCGTCGTCCCAGCGCGGATAGAGTTTCTTGAAATCCGCCGCCGTCAAGCTGTGCATCTTCCCCCAATGCGGCCGCCCGCCATATTTGCGGAAGATCGGCTCGGCCGCGCGCATGAAGGGCAGCGGATCGTTCGCCGCGTCGTGATGGATGGCGATCGAGCAGGTCAGCCTCCTGTGGAAGGGCGAGAGCCAGAATTCGTCCGGGGCGACCGAACGCACCTCCATCGGGAAATAGACTTCCGGGAAATGCTTTTCGGTCAGCGCGATGATCTCGGCCAGCGCCCGGGGACCGTCCTCGTAAGGCAGGTGGTACTCCATCTCGTTGAATTTGGTGCGACGGTCGCTGGCGTAGACGTTGAGCCAGTCCTGCACATAATCCTCGGCCGGCACCTTCTTGACCGCACCCTTGATCAGCGCGCGGCGGAGCGCCGGCAGCCGGCGCAGCACGGTGCGCAGCTTGCGCAACGTCGCCAGGCCCTCCTCGTCATCCTCGGTCGGCCGCGACGCCGGCGTTGCGTCGCTGAGATCGCTGGCGATGAACTGCGCATAGCCGGAAAACGGGATGTAATAGAACTCTGCCGAACGGTGTGCGCCCATCATCGTCTCGAAGTCGCGCAGCATTTCGCCGATCGGTAACACCCATTTGCGGCGCCGCAGCCGGTAGGTCGGGATGTTGTTCATCGTCACTTCGGTGAGCACGCCGAAAGCGCCGAGCGCGACGCCGGTGGCATGGATCATATCCTGGTCGCCCGCCCGGCTGTATTCGCGCAGCTTGCCTTGCCCGTCGACGAACTGCACCGTCTCGAGCTGCGTATGATAGGCGCCGAGCGTCGGGCCGGAACCGTGCGTCGCGGTGCCCAGCGCGCCGCCGATCGCTTGCTTGTCGATGTCGCCCATATTGGGCAGGCCCTGGCCGATGTCCTGCAGGATGTGCATCAGCGCGCCAAGCCTTGTCCCCGCCCTCAGGCGTGCCCGATTGGCTGCGGCGTCATGCGAAACCAGCCCCTCGATCTTCGCCAGCGAGATGATGGTGCCGTCGGACTGCACCAGCGGCGTGAAGGAATGGCCGGCGCCGGCGACGCGCAGCGGACCGGGCGCGGAACGCACCAGATCGGCCAGTTCGCCGACATCGGCTGGCGTGGCGATCAGCTTCGGCGCGGCGTTCACGAAACCCGACCAGTTGCTCCAGGCGCTTGCCATCGTCACCTCCCGCTCAGGCTGGAACGCGGCGGCGCGCAACCAACACGAAGACGCCGAGCAGCGCCACGCTGGCCAACGCGCTTGCCGCGGCGAATTCCGGCACCGGCCGGAAATTTTGGCCGTCGATCAGCAGCGAGGCGGCCACCGGGCCGATGGCGAGGCCGAAGAGCTGCGCCGCCGGCACAAGCAGTACCGCGTTGCGCGTCTCGTCGGCGGTGATCGCCAGCCGGATCTGGTAGGGCACGATGAAGAGCAGGATGAAGCCCATCACCATCGCCACCGACCAGAAGACCAAAAGCCCAGGGCCGGAAGCGAGCAGCACCGAGCTGATCGTCGCGATGGCGCCGATGACGGTGATGGCGAAGCGGTAGTCGATGCGCGCTTCGAAGACGGTGGCGGTCATGGCGCCCATGATCTGCGCGGCGAGGCTTGCCGAGACCATCAGGCCGACGGTGCGGCCGTCTATGCCGAACTCGGCGCCGAGCGGCTCCAGAAATGCCCAGACGGCGCCGAAGAACATGAAGTAGCAGAAGATCGACAGCAGCGCCGTGATCGCCGGCAAGGTGAGCACATTGGCAAAATGCTCGTCCTTCGGCAGGTCGGCGTAGTCGTCCGGCACGATCCACGCGACGACGAGCGACAACAGGCAGACAACGCCAAGCGCGACGAAGCCGCCGGCCGCGCCCGCGGCAGGCACCGCATAAAGCGCGAGCAGCAGCGCCAGCGCGCATTGCGCCAAGGTCTGCAGCGTGACGAAATAGCCGCCGATGCGCTCGGCCCGGCGCGAGCGGGCGATCAATTCGGTCGCCACGGCGACCAAGCCACCCTCAGCAAGCCCGGCGAGCGTGCGCGCCCCGATCAGCGCATTGGAACTCATCGCATAGGCGGTCCAGAAATTGGCGAGCGCCAGCAGCACCAAAAGCGCGGCGCTCTTCCAGCGCATGTTGCGCGCCGGGAGGAGCATCGCCACGATCGCCGAGCCGATGGCGATCGCGATCATCTCGGCGGTGGCGACCAGTGCCAGCTCGTCACCGGTGACATGACCTTCGCTGTAGAGCGCGCCGAGCAGCACCGGCTGCAAGCCCAGGATGAGCAGGCCGACCGAGCCGATCCAGAGCGCCGCGGCGAGTTGCAGGCCGGTCGGGTTGCCGACCAGCCAGTCGCCATTTTCCGCATGCGCGGCATCGGTTGCAGTCACGAGGCGCCCTCCCTTGCAGCCCGGTAAAAAAGCTGACAAGTTGTCAGCATTCACGAAACTGATACTTGATCAGTTTCCTGTCAACCGAGAATCAACGACTGCCCGCGCGAGATGAGGCAAACTAGGCAAACGGCGACGGAACCCAGACGCAGGCCCAAGCAGGAGCGCAGCCGCGAGCGCATCGACGCGATCCTCGCTACGACCATGCGGCTGATCGGCGAGAAGGGCATAGACGCGGTCACGATGAAGGAAGTCGGCGCGCTGGCGGGCGGGCCGATCGCCACGGTCTATCATTATTTTCCAAGCAAGTCGGCGATCTTGGCGATGCTCTACGAGCGTTTCTCGGAGGAGAGCCGGGCTCGCTTCGGCGCGATCATCGCCGATATCCGGGGAGTGGATGACGTGACCGCTGCAGCCGATCGGCTGCTCGACGATTACTACGGCCGTGTCGCGGCGGATCCGGCGATCCAGGATCTGCAGAACGCGATCCAGGCCGACAAGGCGCTGCAGCATCTCGACATCGCCGAGACGCGGCATCAGGCGAAGATGTTCTGCGACCGTGTGGCGCCGATGCTGAAGCCTAAGCAGCGCGAGGCGTTCGGGCGCGTGGTGTTCCTGATCTTTCAGCTCGCCGGCGGCGTCGTGCGGCTGGCGCTGACGCAGGACGAGGCGGAAGGCCGGCGCACGATCGAGGATTACCGGTCGATCATCCACGCGCAGTTGCGGCTGTTTTTGTAGGCATGCCTAACGGTGGTCATCCTCGGGCTTGACCCGAGGATCCATGCGGCGACTCCGTCATAGAGCGCAACGGCGGAGAATTCTGCAATCCTTGCAACGCCTTAGCGTCACGGCATGGATCCTAGGGTCTGCGCGCGTCGCTTCGCTCCTTGCTCCGCCCTAGGATGACGACCGCTGGATACGATCCCCTCCGCGATTGCCAACTTACCCCGCATCCAGCTTCGGCCCCAGGATCTCCACCAGCCAATCGACAAACACCCTGACCCGTGGCGACAACTGCCGGCTCGGCGGATAGAGCACCGAGATCGGCGTGGGCGTCGGCGGAAAATCGGGAAGCACTTCGACCAGCCGGCCTGCCTCGAGGTCGTCCGCATATCGGAGCCTTGGCGCCTGGAACAGCCCGAAGCCCAGCCGGACCAGCGCAGCACTCGTGTCCGAATTGGCGACCGTGACCCGCGACGGCAGGACGATCTCGCGAACCATGCCGTCGACGGTGAATTCCAGCGGCATCACCTGCCTCGTGCGCGACGACACGAAGCCGATCATCATGTGCCCAGCCAAGTCGTCCGGCGTGCGCGGCACGCCGTGGCGTTCGAGATAGGCGGGGCTGGCCACGGTGATTTCGCGCGCGATGCCGAGACGCCGCACGATCATGTCGCTGTCGGGAAGCGTGCCGGCCCGGATGACGCAATCGACGCCTTCACGCACGAGGTCGACGAGGCGGTCGCCTTCGCCGATATGCACGGTCAGGCCCGGATATCGGGCGAGCAGCGCCGGCAGTTCCGGCAGCAGGAAGGTGCGCGCCATATGGCCGTTGACGTCGACGCTGAGGCGCCCACGCACCTCATGCGCGCCGAAGCCGCCCTCGGCATCCTCGATGTCGGCGAGGATGCCGATGCAACGCTGGTAATAGGCTTCACCGTCGAGCGTGGTGGTGACGTGGCGCGTGGTGCGACGCAGCAGCTGCACGCCCAACCGCTCCTCCAACTGCTTAATCGCGGCGGTGGCGCTGGAGCGCGGCAGGCCGAGATCGGCAGCGGCCGCCGTGAAGCTGCGCCGTTCCACGACGCGGGTGAAGAGCCGCATGCTGTCGAACCTGTCCATCGCGGATTGTTCGCAAATCTTGAATAGAGTTGGCAATCCATGCCAGATTATATCGGTCATTCGCGCGAGTATATGGATCACCATCGCCAAGACGGAGATTTTCACCATGACCACTCGCGCCATTGCCCTCATCACCGGCGGCAGCCGCGGCCTCGGCCGCAACACAGCGCTCAACCTCGCCCGCAAGGGCGTCGACGTCATTCTCACCTACCGCTCGCGCGCCGACGAGGCGAAGGCGGCGATCGCCGAGATCGAGGCCGCAGGCGGCCGCGCCGCGGCGCTCGAGCTCGACACCGGCGCCGTTACCACCTTCCCGGCTTTCGTCGCGGCATTGAGAAAGACGCTTCAGGGAACCTGGCAGCGCGACCGCTTCGATTATCTCGTCAACAATGCCGGGACCGGCCTGCGCAAGCCGATCGCCGAGACGACGGAAGAGGAATTCGACACGCTGATGAACATCCATCTCAAAGGCGTGTTCTTCCTAACCCAGGCGCTGCTGCCGCTGATCAACGATGGCGGCCGCATCGTCAACGTGTCGAGCGGGCTGGCGCGCTTCTCGGTTCCGGGCTCGGCCGCCTATGCGATGATGAAGGGCGGCATCGAGGTGTTCACGCGCTACCTCGCCAAGGAGCTCAGCCAGCGCCGCATCACCGCCAACACCGTGGCGCCCGGCGCCATCGCCACCGACTTCAACGGCGGCCATGTGCGCGACGACGCCGAGATCAACCGCGTCGTGGGTGGCATGACGGCGCTCGGCCGCGCCGGCGTCGCCGACGATATCGGGCCGATGATCGCCTCGCTGCTGTCGGAGGACAATCGCTGGGTCAACGCCCAGCGCATCGAGGTCTCGGGCGGCATGAATATCTAAGCGTGTTGGCGGATCAACCCTTCGAAGCCGTCGGCAAGATTGGCATTGCCGGCGGCGATGAAGCTCGACAGATTGCGGGCGCGTCCAGGCGTTTTGTTGGCATCGAGCAGCACCGCCCTGCCCTCATGCATGACGAAATCGAACTTTCCGTAGTCGAAGCCCAGCTTGCGCCTTAGCGCGCGAAGCTCGTCCGGCACCGGAACCGCCTCGCGACGGATCGTGTCGTCGCCCTTGACCAGGCTCTGCGGCGAGACGTGGCGTGTGCAGCGCTCGCGCTCGCCGCAGAACAGCCAGAAACGGGCGGCAAAGCCATCCGGCTCAGGCTCGGGAATGAATTTTTCCACAATGAGGTCCTCGCGTCCGAACAGCTCGGCCGGAACGTCGGCGAGCGAGGCATGGATCTGGTATTGGTCGAAAGATTCGACGCCGGGAAACGGCATCGGCTTGCCGGCGCGCCGCGCGCGCCGATTCAGTTGCTGTTCCGGCGTTCCCCGATGGTTGAGGCTGCTCTTGACGATAACCTGCCCCTTCCAGCCGTCGTCCTTGCCGACGACGGCTCCGCTGATGCGGCGCTTGGAAATGTCGGCGGCGCCGAGATTGAGGCAGAAGCGAAAGGCGCGGGCATACTCGACATAATCGGGCGACGTTACGGTCGCATCGACATGCAGCACCGCGATATCGGCGGCCGGCTTCGCCGACGTGCCGCTGAGGACCTGCACCGAATGGCCGCGGCGCTTCAGTTCCTCCAGCAGATCGAAGAGCATGTACGGGCTGTCCCGGCGCCATAGCAGCCCGCGCCGGCTTTGGAAGCGGTCGAACTCATGCGTGATGACGGCGATGCGTGCCATTGTTCCCCACTTGGCCTATCAAGCGTCGTCCACTATTCGATCGGATACAACGCGCTACCGGGCTGGGGTTTGCATGACCGAGCATTGGAATGCAATTCGCAAACATTGGCAGTTGCTCGGCTCACCCCTGCGGCCGCCGGCGGAGGTTATCGAAACCTACGATCGCGAGCTCGGCCTTGCCCCGTCGGATGTCGTGATGCTCGGCGTGACACCCGAGCTCGCCGGGCTCGGCGCCACGATGACGGCGGTCGACGAGTCTTCGGACATGATTGCCGGCATCTGGCCGGGCGACACCGATACGCGCAAGGCGGTGCAGGGCGACTGGTTCGATCTGCCGTTCGCCGATGCAAGCGTCGAGGCGCTGATCGGCGACGGATGTCTCTCGGTCATCGGCGCCGCCGGCCTCAGGCGCACCCTATTTGCGTCGATCGCGCGCGCGCTCAAGTCCGACGGCCGCGCCGGCATCAGGCTTTACGCCTCTCCCGCAACGCCGGACGACCCGAAGGATGTCCGCGCTCTGGCACTAAGCGGCGGCGTCTCGACTTTCCATGAGCTCAAATGGCGCGTGGCCATGACCGCGATCGGCGACGCGCCGGATTACACGATCCCGGTCAAAGCCATCCTCGAACACTTCGAATGGGTGTTTCCCGACCGCGAGGAGCTGTCGGCCCGAACCGGATGGGAACTACCGGTCATCGGAACCATAGACGTCTACCGGAACTCGTCCGCCGTCTATAGTTTTGCGCCGGCGGCCGTCTTGATCAAGGAAGCCGAGGTCTTCTTCAAAGCCGTCCGATTGGCCTCGACCGGAAGCTACGGGCTCGCCGAGCGGTGTCCGCTGCTGGTGCTGGGGCCACCTAACCGCTGAAATCTACAGGCAGAGCTGTGACGCAAAAATTGCAAAGCGCCCTGCAATAATTCATCTTCGCCACGTCGAAATCTATCGGCCAAAAAGATGGGCTCGGGCATGAAGATACTTGCGGCATTGCTGTCGATCCTGTTGTGCGCACTCCTCTATCCGTCCTCTCCTGCCGGAGCCGATGGCACTCCCGCAACCATTCCCTTGATAAAACTTGAGTATCCGGGGAACCCTAAGAATATTCGTATGCTCTATGTGAGAATTCTCTCTCTCGGAAACCGGAAAATCAATCAGCCTCTTTTGCTGGATACCGGCTCAAGCGGAATGACGATCGATTGTCGTTCGACGCTCCCCGCCGGATTATGCTCCGAGAACGGTATCAAGGTTGCGAAAACCCTGGAATTGGACGGTATAATTGTCACGACCCAAAAAGTGGTCATGCACTATGGCACCTACGATGAGTATGGAAATATCGCTTCGGCGCGTGTGACTTTTGGTTCGTCAAGCGCGCTGGCCTCCACGGACAGGCGAATATCGTTCCTAATCCGCTACAAGAAAGTCAGGCGCGACACAGGTGAAGTTGTCGGCGGCCCGCTTTGGCCAAAAGGCATCTTTGGCATCTCGCCCATTGGGGGCGACGGGCCACATCAGATGATCAAATCGCCAATGGACGCAGTGAGCGTGGGACCCGGCCTGCATAGAGGTTACTACCTTTCTGCGATCGGCAGTAAGTGGAAAGCCTGCACAAATGAGGCCGGCAACTGCCCACAGGTAGAAGCCCTCCACGTCGGCATCCCAGATGACGTGAAGAAGAATTTCAAGATACAAAAATGGAAACAGGCCAGCCCGCGATACAATTTCCCCACTCTTGACTCCTGTCTCTCATGGGGCTCTGAGCCGGTTTGTCGGCCGACGCTGTACGACACCGGCAACTCAACCATAATGGTCCCAACCGATACATCCAAACCGTATGCATCATTGAATGTCGGCACCAAGGTGGTGGTGAAAACCGAAGGCCAGGACGATTGGAATTTTACAACCACCTACAAGCCTGAGGTGGAAATTGTCCCTGGCCTTGAACATAATATCGTCGGTATCCGGTATTTTGAAAGAAACAGCTTGCTCGTCGATCTTGAAACTCAGGAGATCGGCTTGCGGCTTGGATATTAAGCAGCCGATGCCCGGCCGTCCCATCGAACTCACGAGCAATTTCTGCCAAGTAGTCGTGGGGCAACCACTGTGTTTCAGAACCACGTCGGTACATGGAAAAAAATTTTGCGCCATTGCCCCTCCCCGCGCGCCTTGACTCTCGCATGCCATCAGCCTATCTCAGCGCCACGTTAGCACTCGCCTTAGGTGAGTGCTAACTTATATCCGGCCTCGCCGGATGGAGGAACAGTTCTCACCGTTCTCATTCGAGGAAGACAACATGGCAAAGTCCAAGTTCCGCCCGCTTCATGACCGCGTGGTCGTTCGCCGGGTCGAATCCGAATCCAAGACCGCCGGCGGGATTATCATCCCGGATACGGCGAAGGAGAAGCCGCAGGAAGGCGAGATCATCGCCGTCGGCTCCGGCGCTCGCGACGAAGCCGGCAAGCTCGTGCCGCTGGACGTCAAGGCCGGCGACCGCGTGCTGTTCGGCAAGTGGTCGGGCACTGAAGTCAAGCTCAATGGCGAGGACCTTCTGATCATGAAGGAATCCGACATCATGGGCATCATCGGCTGATCATCGGCCTCACCGTCAACTGAATCTTGAATCTGCGGGTTCGACCCGAACCCCTGCCAGGAGCTTACAATGGCTGCAAAAGACGTAAAGTTTTCCCGTGATGCCCGCGAGCGCATGCTGCGCGGCGTCAACATCCTCGCCGACGCGGTGAAGGTCACCCTCGGTCCGAAGGGCCGCAACGTCGTCATCGACAAATCGTTCGGCGCCCCGCGCATCACCAAGGACGGCGTCACCGTCGCCAAGGAGATCGAGCTCGAGGACAAGTTCGAGAACATGGGCGCGCAGATGGTGCGTGAGGTCGCTTCGAAGACCAACGACATCGCCGGCGACGGCACGACCACCGCGACCGTTCTCGCCCAGGCCATCGTCCAGGAAGGCAACAAGGCCGTTGCCGCCGGCATGAACCCGATGGATCTGAAGCGCGGCATCGACCTCGCCGTCACCGAAGTCGTTACCGCTCTCGGCAAGGCTGCCAAGAAGATCAAGACCTCCGAGGAAGTCGCCCAGGTCGGCACGATCTCGGCCAATGGCGACGAGTCGGTCGGCAAGATGATCGCGGAAGCGATGCAGAAGGTCGGTAACGAAGGCGTCATCACCGTCGAGGAAGCCAAGACCGCCGAGACCGAGCTGGAAGTCGTCGAAGGCATGCAGTTCGACCGCGGCTATCTCTCGCCCTACTTCGTCACCAACGCCGACAAGATGGTCGCCGATCTGGAAGACGCCTACATCCTGCTGCACGAGAAGAAGCTCTCCAACCTGCAGGCCATGCTGCCGGTCCTGGAAGCCGTCGTTCAGACCTCGAAGCCGCTGCTCATCATCTCGGAAGACGTCGAAGGCGAGGCTCTGGCCACGCTGGTCGTCAACAAGCTGCGCGGCGGCCTGAAGATCGCCGCCGTCAAGGCTCCGGGCTTCGGCGACCGCCGCAAGGCCATGCTGGAAGACATCGCCATCCTGACCGGTGGCCAGGTCATCTCGGAAGACCTCGGCATCAAGCTCGAGAATGTCGGCCTCAACATGCTCGGCCGCGCCAAGAAGGTGTCGATCTCCAAGGAAAACACCACCATCGTCGACGGCGCCGGCAAGAAGGCCGAGATCCAGGGCCGCGTCGCCCAGATCAAGCAGCAGATCGAGGAGACCACCTCGGACTACGACAAGGAGAAGCTGCAGGAGCGTCTGGCCAAGCTCGCGGGCGGCGTCGCGGTGATCCGCGTCGGCGGCGCGACCGAGGTCGAGGTCAAGGAAAAGAAGGACCGCGTTGACGACGCTCTGAACGCGACCCGCGCGGCCGTTGAAGAAGGCATCGTCCCCGGCGGCGGCGTCGCGCTGCTGCGCGCTTCGCACGCCGTCAAGGCGACCGGCGTCAATGCCGACCAGGCGGCGGGCATCGCCATCGTTCGTCGCGCGCTGCAGGCTCCGGCCCGCCAGATCGCGGCCAACGCCGGTGCCGAGGCTTCGATCGTTGCCGGCAAGATCCTCGAGAACAAGGCTGCGACCTACGGCTTCAACGCCCAGACCGGCGAGTATGGCGACATGATCGGCATGGGCATCGTCGACCCGGTCAAGGTCGTTCGCACCGCTCTCCAGGACGCGGCCTCGGTCGCCGGCCTGCTGGTCACCACCGAAGCCATGATCGCCGAGGCTCCGAAGAAGGAAGCCGCCGGCGGTATGCCGGGCGGTATGCCTGGCGGCGGCATGGGCGGCATGGGCGGCATGGACTTCTAAGAAGTCCATAAAGCACGCCCATCATTGAACATTGCTCAAGCCCGCAAGCGGCTTGAGTGGCGGCATGGACTTCTAAGAAGTCCGGTCCCACAGCGAATATGGAAAGGGCGGCAGACATGTCGCCCTTTTTGTTTGGCATGCGGGCAGCCGGTCCAAAGGCGGGCTTCTATACTGTTGCGAAGTGTTGCGATTGGCGAAGGCCCGCGCAACAGCCGATCTCCCCTCTTGAGGGGGAGATGCCCGGCAGGGCAAAGGGGGTCCCGCGCATAAGGCGCCGGCGACGACTCCCTTGCAACGAAGGCGCTGGCGCTCCAACGCGCGGCGACCCCCTCTGTCGCCTTCGGCGACATCTCCCCCTCAAGGAGGGAGATCAGCAGCGCCAGCGCCAGCGCTCGGCCATCCCTGCGTCAACCTGATCCGCGTCGCGGACGGGCGATAGTCGAGGCGATGGGCTATATCACGGTTCGCTTACCGATCCGCCAGCGCCAGCTTGGCCCCCAGCATGACGAAGGCGCCGGCGAAGGTGCGGCGCATCCAGGTCAGCACCATCGGCCGCGACACGACATGGCTGCGCACCGAAGCCGCGAACACGCCGTAGACGACGAAGACAAGGAAGGTCATCAGCATCAACACGCCGGACAGCTCCAGCATCTTGGCGAAAGCGTGCGGCTCGGTGGTGCTGACGAATTGCGGCAGGAAGGCGAAGAAGAAGATCGACAGTTTTGGGTTCAAGATGTTGATCAGGATGCCGGAGGTGATCACCTTGCGGGCAGAGCGCGGCGCGGCGTTCTGATCGAGAGCAAGGCCGCCCTTCTCCTTCAGCGTGTTCCAGGCCATGTAGAGCAGATAGGCGACGCCCAGATATTTCAGAGTCTCGAAGGCGACGGCGCTTGTGTGCAGCACCGCCGCAAGGCCGGTGATGGCCGCCGCCATGTGCGGGATGATGCCCAGCGTGCAGCCGAAAGCGGCGATGATCGCGGCGCGAGCGCCGCGCGAGAGGCCGGCGCTCAGCGTGTAGAGAACGCCAGTGCCGGGCGAAGCGACGATAATCAGCGACGTCAACAGGAATTCGATGCTCACGGTTTCCTCCATGGCCTGCACGGCGCGGAAGGTATCGGGAGGTCCGAGCGTGGGCAAGCGGGGAAGAAAGTAATCTCCCCCTTGTGGTCCCCTCGCGAGGAGATGTCGCCGAAGGCGACAGAGGGGGCTCGCCTCGTGTAGAGCGCGGCCTTTTCCGCGACGCGATCACGTTGGCGATTTATGTGAGACGACCCCCTCTGACCGCTTCGCGGCCATCTCCCCCTCGAGGGGGGAGATCACGCTCTCCGCCGCCAGCCCATGGGCGGCCCTTGCCATTAGGCAGTCGTCGCCGCCGGGCATGCAGGCGCGGCAGACATGCGGGCGGGCTTCGTAAATCGCGCAGGCCGTCTGCTTGCCCACCTCGCCGCGAAGCGCGGTGCAGCGGCCGTCCTCGCAGCGCATGCCTGACAGGTCGGTCGCGACCAGCTCATCGGGGATGCGGTCGAGCTCGGCATCCTCTTCGGTCGAAAAGCGCGGCCAGTCCGCCGAATAGGCGCAGCAGGCGCCGCAGCTCTGGCAGTCGAAGGCGGCTGATGCGTCAAGCAGGGTCGGGCAGGGTCGGTCGTGCGGCAAGGCTATCCTCATGCTGGCAAGTGCCTTTAGCACGGAGCCGGGAAATGCGTCGCATCCGGCCGAGCAAAAAATTTTGTTTTGCCGGGAACCCTTTTGCCGGCTGGCGGTTTTGTCCCTGTTATCGGCAGTTCACGAGTATCGAGAAAAGCTGATAACAAAAGACGCCTCCCGCGCCCTGAAAAGCGCGAGAGGCGTTTTCCATCCGCCTTACATGATCGTGCTCATCATCGGCAGGATTTCATAGCGGAAGCCGCGGCCGGAACGCGCCACCGGGTCGCCTTCGGTAACCGCCCTGGCGTCGGCTTCCGTGCCGACCTGCAGGATCAGAAGCCCCCACGGTCCGGCTGGATCGGCGACTGGGCCGGCAATCATCATTCTGCCTTCACGAAGCAGGCCGCGCAGATAGTCGGCATGCGCATTCATCAGCGCCCTCTCCTCCTCCGTCAGGGTGAAGGCGAAATCCGGACGCGGCGGAATCAGCCGGCAATGGAAGACCGAAGGCGACCTGGCAGCCGTCTCCTTGGCAAGGAATTCGTCCAACCAGCCCAGAACGCGCTCCCAACCGGAACCGTGATCGCGGCAGGAGTCCCGTCGCGACCCGAAGCCGTCATGGCGCAGCGTCAGCCGGGTGCCGTTCTCGACGGCTTCGAGCGTATAGGTGACGGTGGTGAGGTTATCGCCGTCCCAGGGCGCCTTCCAGGTCATCACCAGACGATGCGGCGGCTCGACCTCGAGATACTCGCCGGCGACATGGAAGTCCTGCCCGTCCGCGCCCTTGCCTTCCGAGCGCCAGGCGCCGCCCGGCCGGACATCGGCCGTGTGCTCCGTCGTCCGGTACATGTTGTCGGCGCCCCACCAGAGCGGGATCTGGTCCTCAGCGGTAATGGCGCGGAAGACGCGCTCCGGCGGCACGGCGATCGTCACCGTGGCAAGGATGGTACCGGCGGAAATGTCGGCGATCGCGCGCGGCTTGTCTTGGATGGCCATCATTCATTCTCCAGGTAGGATTTGAGATTGCCGAGGCTGTGCTGCCAGAAGTCTCGGTAAGGCAGGATCCAGTCGGCGACATCCTTCAATTCCGCCGGCTCCAGCCGGTAGACTCGCTCGCGGCCCTGCCGCTGCTCGGAAACGACGTTGAGCTCGCGCAGTATCCTCAGATGCTTGGAAATGGCCGGCCGACTCTGCGAGAAGGCGGACGCCAGTTCGTTGACCGGCGCGGGGCCCTGCCGCAGCCGGTCGAGGATGGCGCGCCGCGTCGGATCGGCGATGGCGCGGAAGACGGAACGGTCGTGCTCAGCCTGCGGCATAATGCGTATCCATTTGGTTACATATTATGCCGAATTCGGTCGCCGGTCAATTATCCTCGACCGGTGTGCTTTGGCGCAACGGAACCGCGAAGCACTCCGGCCCGTTTCTCCTCGCGAATTGGATCTCCGGGAGATGCGGAGATGGTGAACATGGACCAAATAGTGGGCTTGGCGAAGCAGATCAAAGGTTCGATCCGGCAAGCCATAGGCAAGGCCACCGGCAACCGGCCGATGGAAATCAGGGGCATGGCGGACAAGTCGGCAGGCCAGGTGCAGAAGGCCTGTGGCGACATGAAAGCCATGCTCAAAAAGGCGATGTGACCAGCAGGCCCCGCGGTCAGATCTCGAACGCCCGGCACGGGCTGTCCGTCATGCCGACAGCGGCGTGATGCGGCAGGCCGCACGGAACTCAAACATTGCCCGTTCGTTGTCGTGGCGGATGCGGTTGGCGCATCCCGCTCCTATTCCAGGCCCAGGAGATGCGGATATGGTGAACAGGCATCAAGTTGCCGGCATCGCCAAGCAGGTAAAAGGCAGGCTGAAGCAGGCGGCCGGCAAGGCCACCGGCAGCCGGCGCCTGCAGGTGGAAGGCATGTCCGAAAGAATTGCCGGCAGGGGCCTATGGCGACGTGAAGGACAAGGCTCGCAAGGCGCTCTGACCCATAGCCGCGAGGGCAACGGCCGACCCGCGCGCCGGCCTGTTCGTCGTTTGAGCGTCGACCGCGCCAAGACCGCAGAACAGCTCGAACAACGGGCCTGGCGCAACTCTACCCGGCGTGCTTTCTCCGTTCAGGTGGCCCAGCTTTTGGCGAAGGCGTTGGTGAAGACGACCTCGCCATGGTCGCCGGCCGCCTCACCCAAGACCACGTCCATGTGGTCATCGGTCACCCGCGCCAGCGCGAAGCCGCCCATGAAAGCCGCCTTCGGCTTGACGAGGTCGAGCCCGTCGCGCCGGTAGATCATCGGCACTGCGTGCTGATGGCCGTGGAAAATGGCGATCACATTATAACCCTTCAGCGTGGCGACAAGCGCCTGGCGGTCGGCGTCGCCCCACCAATGCGGGCGGCCGGCGCCGTCGTCGCCATAGGTGCGCTTCACTGGATCCCAGCGCTCGACCGAGAAGGTGTCCCAACCATAGTGCTGGAAGAGAATCACCGGACGGCCGTCGCCGGCATAGGTCGCCAGATCCTGCTTCAGCCATGGCAGGCTGCCTATCGCGTCATGGCCGGTGTCGCCGGCGAAGCGATGCGTCTGGACGAGGTGCAGGCCGCCCCAATCCCAGGAATAGCAATCGGTGTCGACATCGTAATTGGTCGCCGGCACCGGCGGCTTGAAGAAAACGCCGGGGCGATGGTTGACCTCGACATAGTCGCGCATCTCGCGACGGTACCAGTCAACATGGCGCGTCGGCCCATTCTGGTCGAGATCGTGATTGCCGAGCCCGACATAGACCGGGACATGCACGCGATCGGGGCCGATGCCTTGCTGGTAGCGCTGGCTGAACTGCAGAAGCTGCGTGCCTTCGCTCGGCTCAGTGATCTGGCCGCCGCCGTCATCGGTGATGTCGCCCCCGGTGACGAGGCCGAGCGGCGTGGCGATGCGTGTGCCGGCCGAGCGCAGGCCGGTGGCAGCGCCGCTGATCTCGGCCGGCCACTCTTTGTCGTCGATTGCGTTGAGCACGGCCACATTGCGCAGCAATGCCGCGTCGGTCTTGCCCTCCTGCTCGCAATGCGGGCTGAGCCCGGTCTCCATGCGGCAGGCATGGATATCGGCGATGAACAGGAAGGTGGCGTCAATCGGCTGGATAGGCTGGCCGGTCTGGGCGAAAGTGGTGTCCGGCAGGGCGCAGGTCGCGGCAAGGCCGGCCACCCGGGCCAGGAAATCGCGCCGGGACAAGAATGCTGAGGATAAGCGATTCATCATCGCGCCATTGGAACATTTTCAGCGCCGGATCGTCCAGATTGGCGGGTCTTTTCAAGCATTGGTTGAATTCGTGAAGGGCACTTTGGGTCGACAGCGCAGAGAGGGTCTGTCATTCCTTCCAGAACACATTTCCAGGGGAGAAGGCATGAAACCCGTGACGACCTGTGTGGCCCTCTCCATGCTTGCCCTCACCGGCACCGCCGAGGCGGCCGACTGCGTGGACGCCAAATCCGCCAAGGCCGGCTTCGTGCTGGAGAAGCCCGGCATCCGCAGCGAGTTCCGGCCGGCGCCGGGCGGCATGGTCGCGGTCGCCAACAACTACCAGTCGCAATCGCCGCAGACGCAATATCTCTACGCCGGGCTGATCGAGATTTTCCGCGATAGCGACACGGGCCGGCTGTCAATGATCCCGCTCGGCGACCTCAAAAAGCTCTTCCCGCTGAAGGCCGGTGCCAAGAGCAAGACCGAGTTCGTGCGGCTTTCGGCGAAGAAGGCGCCGAAGGGCACCGAAACACTGGCTTTAAGCGTCAAGGGCAAGGACACCTACAAGCTGGGCGACTGCAAATACACGGTGCTGACGGTGAAAGAGACGCTGACCGGCGATTCCGGCGCGGTGATCGACAGCTTCACCGCGCTCTATTCGCCCGACCTGCAAGCGGTGCTGGCGCGGCGCTACGACGAGGGGACGAGCGCGCAGAGCGAAGTGGGGTTCGAGACGATCAAGCCGCTGAGGGAGTGAAGGCTGCCTTTCAGTCAGGGACTTAAGATGATCCTCATACCGGCATCAGCGGATTGCCTGCTGCCGCACCACCCTGCGGGGTCGTCTGGCGGGCGAACCGTTCTGTGATGGCGGGGGCTCGACCCGCTCCAAACCCTCCAGGCACTGCCGCAACACACCGGCATCCTGCTCGGCCTTGGCCATCGACATGGCGCCGGAGTAAGCCGCCACCGTCAGCGCGGCAAAGCGGTCGGGATCGGTCCCACCTTCCCGGCCGGCCTCCTGATCGGCGCGCACCTTGTCGGAGATCGCCCGCCGCCAGCCGGCGAAGATATCGGCCAACGCAATACGGAAATCGGGATCGGCGAGCGACAGCT
Organism: Mesorhizobium sp. WSM4989; assembly: GCF_029625795.1. Classification (NCBI taxonomy): domain Bacteria; kingdom Pseudomonadati; phylum Pseudomonadota; class Alphaproteobacteria; order Hyphomicrobiales; family Phyllobacteriaceae; genus Mesorhizobium; species Mesorhizobium sp. WSM4989. The sequence goes on from NZ_JARTVN010000001.1 coordinate 64,879, forward strand.
CATGCGCCAGATTGTTGAGCGGGCAGCCGCGTACATAGCCCTGCTGCTCGAGCGCGGCCGCTACCGCCTCAAACACGGCGCGCACGCCCTTGCGAGCCGAAGGCGCCGCCCGCACCGGCTCGATCCAGGTCTCCTCAACCGCGGCCGCCACCCGCTCCTCGATCACCGCCAGCGCCAGCGCCTTCTTGGTCGGGAAATGATGGTGCAGCGCGCCGCCGGTGACGCCGGCCGCCGCCATCAGGTCGCCGAGGCTCGAGGCGTGGTAGCCGCGCGCCTGGAAGCAATCTTCCGCCACGTCGAGCACGCGCCGCCGCATGCCCTGCGGATCGTTGGTGCGCTTCTTGCGCATCGCCACCTCCACCTTTCCCCGTCGGAGAGAAGGGGAAGAACGTAGCATATTGACAAAACAGGACAACCGGTCTGTTTATAAACAGGATGAACACCCTGTTTTCGAGAGTCTAGCCATGAACAGACCTTCCCGCCTTGCGTCGCCGATCGTGGAGCTCAGGCAATACACATTGAAACCCGGCGATCGCGAAACGCTTATCGCGCTGTTCGACCGGGAGTTCATCGAGAGCCAGGAAGCCGTGGGCATGACCGTTATCGGCCAGTTCCGCGACCTCGATCGTCCCGACATGTTCGTCTGGCTGCGCGGCTTCGCCGACATGGAGGCCAGGAGGAAAGCGCTCACCGCCTTCTATGAGGGCCCGGTGTGGGCCGAGCATCGCGACGCCGCCAATGCGACGATGATCGATTCCGACGACGTGCTGTTGCTGAAGCCCGCGTGGCCGGACGCCGGCTTCGACCTGTCGAGGCGGGAGCGGTCGACCGTGAGCGAAGGCGAAAACAAAAGTGCGCAGCCTCACTTAGACGGCATTGTTGAGATTTCGATTCATCATTTGCGCCACGGCATGGAAACCGGCTTTGCCGAGCGTTTCCGGGCGGAAATGGTTCCGCAACTGACGGCCAGCGGGGGCCGGCTGCTCGGCGCCTTCGTCAGCGAGCATGCCGAAAACACTTTTTCGCGGCTGCCGGTGCGAGCCGGCGAAAATGTCTTCATCGCAGTCATCGGTTTCGACGATGGCGACGCCCATGCGAACTATCGGTCCGGCCTTGGCGCTTCTCCGGCATGGCAGGCGGTTCGCAAAACCATGCAGGCTGCTTCGACGCAGCCGGCAGAGACGTTGCGCCTCACGCCGACGGCCCGATCGCTGTTGCGGTAGTCACTCGGCTGGCAGCACGTCGGCTATTGCCTTGGCGACGAAGGCCGGGTCTTCCCAGTGCGGATTGTGGCCGCAGTCCTGCGCCCAGACGAGACGCGATCCGGCAAGCGCCTCGGCCAAAGCCTCCTGGTGCGCTTGGCCGAAGAGGGGATCGCAGGCGCCGGCAATGATCAACGTCCGGACCCGCACAGCCCGCGCCGCCGCGGTCAGATCCGTGCGGCGGATTTCTTCGAGAATGGCGCGCCAGCGCGCCGCCGGCATCGCCGAAGCGTCCGCCGCCAGGCCGGCAAGAAGGGCCCGCGGCACGCCGGACCCGCAGGCGTGCCACCAGTCGTAGAACGGATCAGTCGGCGAGATCGGGTCGCGCAGTTCCGCCACGCCGTCAACCAACGGATGGTCCGGCGCGAAATCTGCCTTCAGCGCCCCGGCCAGGACGACCAGCCCGCCGACCAGTTCCGGATGCCGCGCGGCCACCTGCATGGCGACCATGCCACCCAGCGAATGGCCGAGAACGACCGGCCGGGCGAGCCGCAGGTTGCGGATCAGCCCGGCGACATCGTCGGCGAAATCGGCGATGCCAAAGCCCCTGCCCGCCTGCGAGGCGCCATGGCCGCGCAGGTCCGGCATGACCAGCCGCCGCGCGGAAAGATGCGGCGCCAGCAACGAGAAACTGCGGCTGGTGTCGGTGAAGCCGTGCACCAGGACGAGCGGCGGTTCCGAGCCGGCGACCTCGACATAGGCGAGGTCGAGGCCACCGACATCGACGAATCGCTTGCGGCCGGCCCAGGCGTCCTGCTCGCCCCCCTGTCCCGACAGATCCAATGCCGCGGGCCTCACAGTCCAAGCTTTTCCTTGACCGCGGCGAGGCCGGGCTTGCCGTCGAAGGTGGTGACGCCGGCAAGCCAGGCGTCGACACGATCCTTGTTGAGCGTGATCGACTTAAGCGCCGCTTCCTCCGGCTTCATGCCGTCATTGATGAGGTAGCCCATGCCGACATTTTCCAGATCGATGTCGAAGGCAAGGTTCTTCAGGAACTGCGCCACGTTCGGGCACTCCTGCAGGAATCCCTTGCGCACCTGGGTCGTCACCGTCGCGGCGCCGAAATTCGGGCCGAAGAACTTGTCGCCGCCGGTCAGATACTTGAAGTCGTACATCGTGTTCATCGGATGGGGCGCCCAGCCCTGGAAGACGATGAACTGCTTCTCCTTGATCTCGTAGCCGACCTCCGAGAGCATGCCGGCTTCGCTCGATTCGACCACCTGCCAGCCGTCGAGCTGGAACTGAGGATCGGCGATAGCATCCATCATCAGCTGGTTCGAGCCGGGCTCGATGCCGTACATCTTCTTCCCGAACTTGTCGGCGAATTTGTGCAGGTCGGAGAGATCCTTGACGCCGGCTTCCCAGACATAGGTCGGCACGGCGAAGGTGTATTTGGCGCCGACCAGATTGACCCGCACATTCTCGATCGAGCCGTCCTTCCTGTAAGGCTCGTAATAAGTGACCATCGCCGGATCCCAGTAGCCGAGGAACAGGTCGAGGTCTTTGTTCTTCATGCCTTCGTAGATGACGTTGATGCCAAGCACGTCGCTCTGCGGCTCATAGCCGAGCACCTGGAGCAGGACCTTGGCCACGCCCGTCGTGAAGGCGAGATCGTTCCAGCCGGGCTCGGCCATTCGCACCACCTTACATTCCTCCGCCTCGGCCGCCTGAACGGTTTGAGCGGCCACCATCAAGGCAGCGAGACAGACGCCATTCGCAAGCAAGCGCACCATTCCGGTTCTCCTCTGTTGACCATTTGGTCATGTTATTGTCCCAGTGGTCAATGATTGATCTGAGCGGGCGAAAATGTCAACATAGATTCGCAAACATGGATCGATCCGGTGAAGCTCACACGTCTCAGCGACATACGCCGCAAGGAGTTGCGGCAAGCGGCCTTTGCGGTGCTCGAGCGCGAGGGCATTGCCGGCGCCACCTTGGAAAAGGTCGCGGCCCAGGCCGGCGCCTCGAAGGGCATCGTGCTGCACTATTTCCGCAACAAGCAGGAATTGTTCGAGCACGCGATGCGCGAGGCCAATGCCGTGCTGTGCAACGCGGTGGTGGCGCGGCTCAAGCGCGCGCGAACGCCGATGGAGCGGCTGGACGCGGTGATCGAGGGCAATTTCGAGGAGCATTTGTTCCTGCCGCCGCTCTGTCACGCCTGGCTGTCGCTCTGCGCCGAGGTGCCGCGCGACGAGAAGCTGGCGCGCATCCAGCGAGTGATCCACGCGCGCATGCGCTCGAACCTGTTGTCCGGCCTGCGCGGCCTCGCATCGCCGGAGTTGGCCGCGGAGATCGTACTCGGCGTCACCGCTCTGATCGACGGGCTGTGGCTCAGGCTTGGCCTGCAGCCGGGCAGCGTCTCGCGCGCGCAGGCGGTCCGCCAGGTCAAGGACTATGTCGCGGGGCGGCTCGCGCTGCGCCAGCCCGCGGCCATCGGCCTGGCGGCCGGATAACAGAGTCTACTCTCCGACCTCATCCTCCAGGTTGCGGAAGCCGAGCGCCTCGACTTCCACCAGGATCTGCTCGCGGATCCAGCGATGCGGCGCCTCGTCGTCATGGCGGGCGTGCCAGTACATCCTGACCGCCGGCGAGGGAATCGAGATTGGCGCCCCGTAGATGCCGAGCGGCAAGGATTTCGCCGCCACCGCCGCGAACTGCATTGGAACGGCCGCCAGATAGGGTCCGCTCGCCACGGCCAGCGCGACCGCCTGGAAATGCGGCAAGGCAAGCGTGACCCGGCGCGTCCGGCCCATCTTCCCCAGCGCGTCATCGGTGAAGCCCGACATCGAGCCGTCGATGGAGCGCAGCGCGTGCGGCAGCTCGCAGAAGAGATCGAGCGGCACCTGCTCGCCTTCGGCGATGCCGGCCCGATTGAGCGCTGCATTGCCCTTCGCCGCGATGACGGCGAAGGGCGAGCCGAACAGCGGTACGCTGGAAACCCATTCGGCGACTTCCAGGGGACGCTCCAGCGCCACGTCGATTTGGTCCTCCTGCAACAGTTTCGAGACGTCGCCGATGGCGCTATCGAGGAAGCGGAACGACACTGATGGCGCCACCGCCGCGATGCGCGCGGCAAAGGGCGGCATCAGGAGCATGGAAAAGAAATCCGCGCCCATGAAGGTGAAGGTCCGCTCCAGCCTGGCCGGATCGAAGTCCTTCGCCGGCTGGAAAGCACGCTCGATCTCGCGCAGCGCAGCACGCACAGGCCCGGCCAGGCTTTCGGCGCGTGGCGTCGGCACCATGTCGTTGCCGCGCCGCACGAAGAGCTGATCGTTGAGCGTATGCCGCAGGCGGTTGAGCGCGGCACTCACCGCAGGCTGGCTGAGGCCGATCTGCTCGCCGGCGCGCGTCACGCTTTTCTCGCGCAAAAGCGCGTCGAGCACCCTCACCAGGTTGAGATCGAGCGCGTTCAAATTCATCGCATCAATTCAGCCCATATGATCATTCGATTTCCATCGCCCACGCGTCGCTGGTTAGTTCGCCGTCGACGCCGCTTCGCCGGCCCAACACAAAGCAGAGACACCATGACAATGATCAACCGGACCATCGCAGGCAAGGAACTCCTTTGGTTCAACAACACGCTCGTCGCCATCCAGGTCTCTTCGGCCGACGGAGAGGACGGCATCTGCGTCATCGAGCATCGCCTGCCCTATGGCGATTCCCCGCCGCTGCATATGCACCGCAACGAAGACGAGGTATTTCACATCCTCGAAGGACAAATGCGTTTCCAGATCAACGGCCATGAGCGGGTCGTGGGCGCGGGCGAAACCGTCATCGCGCCGAAGGGCCTGCCGCATACATACAGGGTCGAATCTCCGCAAGGCGCGCATACGCTCACCGTCACGCGCGGCTCGGATTTCGAGACGATGGTGCGCCTGGCGAGCCGCCCCGCCGAACGGCCGGACCTGCCGCAGCCGGGGGCGCCGACGCCCGAGATGATGGCGACGCTGACGAGACTCTGCGCCGAGAACGGCATCGACATCGTTGGACCGCCGATGGAGGGCTGATCTGGCCCACAAGGGGGGAGATCGGCAGCCCCCTTCAACCGATTTGCATCTTCCTCGCCCACAATCTCCGCTTGAAGGGTTTTGTGCAACGCGATACGCCCTTGCGCAAATCGACAGACCGGAGATTTCCCGTGAGCGCTGAGAAGACCAGAACCGAAACCGATACATTCGGTCCCATCGAGGTCGCGGCCGACCGCTACTGGGGCGCGCAGGCGCAGCGTTCGCTCGGCAATTTCAAGATCGGTTGGGAAAAGCAGCCGGCCTCGATCGTGCGCGCGCTGGGCATCGTCAAGCGCGCCGCGGCCGAAGTGAACATGGAGATGAAACGGCTGGATCCAGCCATCGGCAAGGCAATCGTGGACGCCGCGCAGGAAGTGATCGACGGCAAGCTCGACGACCATTTCCCGCTCGTGGTCTGGCAGACCGGTTCGGGCACGCAGTCCAACATGAATGCCAATGAAGTGATCTCCAACCGGGCCATCGAGATGCTCGACGGCGTGATGGGCTCGAAGAAGCCCGTGCACCCGAATGACCACGTCAATATGAGCCAGTCGTCAAACGACACCTATCCGACGGCCATGCATGTCGCCTGCGCCGAGCGGGTCGCGCATCACCTGATCCCGGCACTCCACCATCTGCACAAAGCGCTCGACGCCAAGGCCCGCGCCTTCAACCACATCATCAAGATCGGCCGCACCCACACGCAGGACGCCACACCCCTTACGCTCGGCCAGGAATTCTCCGGCTACGCCGCGCAGGTCGCCTCGTCGATCAAGCGCATCGAGCAGACGCTGCCCGGCCTGCAGGAACTGGCGCAGGGCGGCACCGCGGTCGGCACCGGGCTCAACGCGCCGGTTGGCTTTGCGGAAAAGGTGGCGGACCGGATCGCCGCCATCACCGGCATCGCCTTCGTCACGGCGCCGAACAAGTTCGAGGCGCTCGCAGCACACGATTCCATGGTGTTCTCGCACGGCGCGATCAACGCGGCGGCGGCGGCGCTCTTCAAGATCGCCAACGACATCCGCCTGCTCGGTTCAGGCCCGCGCTCGGGCCTCGGCGAGCTGTCGCTGCCGGAGAACGAGCCGGGCTCGTCGATCATGCCGGGCAAGGTCAACCCGACGCAGTGCGAGGCGCTGACGCAGGTCTGCGTGCAGGTGTTCGGCAACAATGCCGCGCTAACCTTCGCCGGCAGCCAGGGCCATTTCGAGCTCAACGTCTACAACCCGCTGATGGCCTATAATTTCCTGCAGTCGGTGCAGCTGCTTGCCGACGCTTCCGTCTCCTTCACCGACAATTGCGTCGTCGGCATCGAGGCGCGGGAAGACAACATCAAGGCGGCGCTGGAGCGCTCGCTGATGCTGGTGACGGCGCTCGCCCCCACCATCGGCTACGACAACGCCGCCAAGATCGCCAAGACCGCGCACAAGAACGGCACCACGCTGCGCGAGGAAGCTCTCGCCACCGGGCTGGTCAGCGAGGCCGACTACGACCGGCTGGTGCGGCCCGAGGACATGACGCATCCGGGGTAGTTCTCGCGGCGCGGACAGGCCAAAGGGGTCGTCGTACCAGGGCGAAGACGACCCGATCGGGCGTTTCGGCTAGTCCCCGAGGTCTGCGACTGCAACCCCAACCGATGGCTTGGCTATTTTGCGGGGGCACAATTTACTCGTTAATCCCAATCCGCCGACACGATTTTCGCGCGCGTCCGACGGTCACCGAAACATACTGCCTGTGAACAATGTGTCGCCGCATCGGCGGCTTTGGTGAACAGTCTTCGTCGTCTATCTGACTGGGCATTCAACACGATTCGGAGACTCGCCAATGTCCATCAACACTTCCGCCGCCGGTACCAGCATCGCGTCCAACAGTGCCACCACCATCCTGCTCGGCCGTATCCTGCTCGCCGTCATCTTCCTGCTTTCCGGCTTCGGCAAGCTTACCGCCATTTCCGGCACCGCCGGCTATTTCGGCGCCCTCGGCCTGCCGCTTCCGACCGTGACGGCCGTCGTGGTCGGCCTCATCGAGCTGCTCGGCGGCCTTGCCATTCTCGTCGGGTTCCAGACGCGGATCGCCGCCTGGTTGCTCGCCATCTTCACGATCGCTACCGGCCTGGTTGCTCACACCGGCTGGGCCGACCAGATGCAGATGATCCAGTTTCTAAAGAACCTCGCCATCACCGGCGGCTTCATCCTGCTCGCCTCCTCCGGCGCCGGCGCCTATTCGATCGACGCCAAGCGCGGCTGATCTCCTTCCCCTCCCAAGTTGAAATTGGCGGCGCGGAATTTTTCGCGCCGCTTTTTCGTTTTTCGATTGCAGGCGTACACTGCACCGAGAGCCGGTGCATTCCCGGATACCGGCAAGGGAGGTGGGCCATGAACCGCAACGCGTTGCTTCTCGCCTCGCGGCTCCTGCTTGCCGCGCTGTTCGTGCCCTCGGGCTTCCAGGTGCTGACCAACTTATCCGGCACGATCGATTACTTCACCGGCCTCGGCCTGCCGCTACCGACCCTGGCGGCCTGGGGCACCGGCCTGTTCGAGCTGATCGCCGGACTTTTGATCCTTGTCGGTTTTCAGACGCGGATCGCGGCGCTGCTGCTTGCCGCCTTCACTATCGTCGCCGGCTTCATCGGCCATTTCGGCCAGGGCGGCGAGGATGCGACCCTCACCTTCATGCACCATCAGATGCTGATGAAGGACATTGCCATTGCCGGGGGCTTCCTGGCGCTCGCCATGGCCGGCGCCGGCGCATGGTCGGCCGACGGCCGCCCTTTTGGCGTCGGTGCCGAGATCACCTGATCCGTCACTTGACGGAAATGCTCGGCCCGCCCTCGACCGCCAGCACCAGCCGGCGGTTGGTGATGCGCGCCAGCTGCGCCAGCCGCCCGGCAGGTCGTTCGCCATAGAGGTCGGCAAGCGACGCCGGCAGCACCAGCGCAAGCGCACCGTTGCCGCGGCTTTCCCATTTCAGCCGCGGCATGACCCCGGGCATCGCCGCCGTCAGCAGATAGACGACGCGCATCATCGCCGCCAGCGCACGGGCGCGCTCGAGCATGCGCGGCGGCGCCAGGGTCTTGATCTCGGGCGCGATCGCATCGTTGAAGATGCCGTCATGGCGATAGGCGTTGGTCAGGGCCAGATAGGCGCGGCCAGGATGGTCGACGCCGATAAAGGACGCATGCGCGATGATGTTGAGCGACTGCCGGCCGCGATATTCGGGATGCGCCCGCCAGCCGATATCGGCAAGCAGGCAGGCGGCGTGGCGGTAGCGCGCCTCATCCACCGTCTCGTCGATCCCGAAGGCCTTGAAAGCCTTGTCCGTCCATTCGACGAGGTCATGCGCGTGATGGACCGAGCGCGAGCGCAGCAGCGCCAGTTCCTCCGCCGCGGAGATCAGCGGATCGGCCTTCTGCTCGGCGGCGTCGAGCAGCGAATAGAGGAAGCCTTCGCGCACGCCCTGCGCCGAGACGACGATCTTCGAGGGCTGCATTGCCGCCATGATTTCCTGCAGCACGACCGCACCGTAAGGCAGCAGCGAGCGGCGGTTCTTGGAGACACCTTCGATGCCCTTGACCTTTTCGACCTCGCCCTTGGCCACCTGCCTGAGGAAGTTCAGGGCGCTGTCGGCGGCGATCTCGTAATGATGCATGACGCCGAGCGGGTAGTTGGTCATTTCCATATGGAGCCGGGCGAGGTTTCGCCAGGTTCCGCCGACGGCGTAGAACACCCTGCCCTGCCCGCCCTTCAAAAGCTTCGCCCGCGCCAGTTCCTGGCGCGCGATCTTCTGCGCCTGGACGAGAGAGTTCTTCGCCATGTCCTGCAGGCGCAGGCCGCCGAGCGGCAGCGTGATACCGTCGCCGATCGCCTCGCCATTGATGTCGACGAGTTCCAGGCTGCCGCCGCCAAGGTCGCCGGCGATGCCGTTGGCCGGATAGAAACCGGAAATGATGCCAAGCGCCGAATAATGCGCTTCCTGGCGGCCGGAAAGCACGCGGATCTCGGTCTTCAGCACATCCTCGGCGCGGTGGATAAAGTCCGGGCCGTTGACCGCCTCGCGCGCGGCCGCGGTCGCCAGCACATAGATGTGTTCGGCGCCGGCCTGATCCGAAAGCGCGCGAAAACGGCGGAACTCCTCCATCGATCGCGTCACCGCCTCGGGATCGAGCTTGCCCGTCGAAACGATGCCGCGGCCGAGGCCGGCCAGCATCTTTTCGTTGAACAGCATCGTCGGCGAGCGCGCCAGCCCTTCATAGACGACGAGGCGGATCGAGTTCGATCCGATGTCGATGATCGACAGCGGCCGCCGGTCCTGGAGCCGGCCCTGCGAGACTGAAATCACGCGGCGGCGTTCTTCTTGCGGCGCTTGAACTGGGCAATGCGCCTTGGCGCATGCGATTTCAGCGCGTCACCCCGTCCGGAAAGACTCGGATTGGTCATGAAATATTCCTGCGCGTTGAACGGCTCCTCGCCCTCCTCGAGCGCGGCGCGCCGGGAGGTGCCATCAGCCAATACGTCGAAACTTTGCTGATTGTCCATGATGTTGCCGAGCATGATCTGGCCAAGCACCTGTTCATGCACAGTCGGATTGGTGATCGGCACCAGGGTCTCGACGCGGCGGTCGAGATTGCGCGGCATGATATCGGCCGAGGAGATGTAGACGATCGCTTCGTCGGACGGCAGACCGTGGCCGTAGCCGAAGCAGTAGATGCGGCTGTGCTCGAGGAAGCGGCCGACAATCGACTTCACCCTGATGTTCTCGGAAAGACCCGGCACCTGCGGCCTCAGGCAGCAGATGCCGCGCACGACGAGATCGATCTCGACGCCGGCGCGGCTGGCGTTATAGAGAGCATCGATGACGGTCGGATCGACGAGCGCGTTCATCTTCATCCAGATACGGGCCGGCCTGCCTTCGAGCGCATGGGCGATCTCCTCGGCGATGTGCCTCAGGATGCGGTCGCGCAGCGTGAACGGCGACACCGCAAGACGCATCTCCTCGGCAGGCTCGGCGTAGCCGGTGATGAAGTTGAAGATCTGCGCGACATCGCGCGCGATCGTCGGGTCGGTGGTGAAGAAGGACAGGTCGGTGTAGATGCGGGCGGTGACCGGATGGTAGTTGCCGGTGCCGAGATGCACGTAATTGCGCAGCCGACCGTCCTCGCGGCGGACCACCAGCGACATCTTGGCGTGGGTCTTCAACTCCAGGAAGCCGAAGACGACCTGGACGCCGGCGCGCTCGAGGTCGCGCGCCCAGCGGATATTGGCCTCTTCATCGAAGCGCGCCTTGAGCTCGACGAGCGCCGTCACCGACTTGCCGGCCTCCGCCGCGTCGATCAACGCCCGCACGATCGGGCTGTCGTTCGAGGTTCGGTAGAGCGTCTGCTTGATGGCGACGACTTCCGGATCGGCCGCCGCCTGGCGCAGGAACTGCACCACGACGTCGAAGGATTCGTAGGGGTGGTGGACGATGATGTCCTTCTCGCGGATGGCGGCCAGGCAGTCGCCGCCATGCTCGCGGATGCGCTCGGGAAAGCGCGGGTTATAGGGCGTGAATTTGAGGTCGTCGCGCGGGATGGCGACGATCTCGGAGATCTGGTTGAGCGCCAGCGGCCCGGTGAGCACGCTGATGCGGCTCGACGACACTCCGAGCTCGCCGGCGACGAAGTCGCGCAACTCGGCCGGCATCAGCGTGTCGAATTCGATGCGGATGACAGAGCCGCGGCGGCGGCGCTTCAGCGCCGTCTCGAACAGGCGAACGAGGTCTTCCGATTCCTCCTCCACCTCGATATCGCTGTCGCGGATGATGCGGAACGTGCCCGAGCCCTTGACCTCATATCCAGGGAAGAGCTTGCCGATATAGAGGCCGACCGCTTCCTCCAGCGGGATGAAGCGGACATGATGCTTGCGGTCGGGCAGACGGATGAAACGCCGCAGCGCCACCGGCAAGCGCAAGAGCGCGCTCATCTCCTCGCCGTTCTTGCGGTGGCGCAGCTGCAGCGCCATCGAGAAACCGAGATTGGGGATGAACGGAAACGGGTGCGCCGGGTCGATCGACAGCGGCGTCAGCACCGGGAAAACCTGATCCTGGAAATGCTCCTCCAGCCACGCCTTCTCGTCCTTGGTCAGGCCATCGCGGGGGATGCTTTCGATGCCTTCCTTGTTGAGCAGCTCCATCAGAGCCGACAGGCTCTTCTGCTGGTCTTCCTGCAGGCGCTCGACCTCGCGCAGCAATTGCTCCAACTGCTGCTCGGGCGTGCGGCCGTCCGGGCTCTTCAACGCGATGCCCTCGCGCACCTGACCGGCGAGGCCGGCGACGCGCACCATGAAGAACTCGTCGAGATTTGCGGCCGAGATCGACAGGAAGCGAACGCGCTCGAGCAGCGGGTGATGCTCGTTCAGCGATTCCTCGAGCACCCGGCGGTTGAACTGCAACCAGGAAAACTCGCGGTTGACGAAACGATCTGGATTGCCGCCGTCCGGGCTCGCCGCCTCGACGGTGATGAACTCGCTCTGCACCGGCTTCAGTTCGTTCATGGTCCTGCTCTTGCCCACAACGTCGTTCTTTGAGCGCCATACGCCGCCGGACTCGCTATGCACGCTCTAACACGCTTTTATGACGCATGATGTCACGGAATCGCTTCGTTTCCGGCCTCATGCGCTTAACCGGCTCAACTTATCCTCTGCCAGCCTTTTGCGACAGTTTCATTTCATCGATCTTGCAAACCGGCCGGTTATGATCCAGATGCAAACGGGCCGAACTGAAGGAGACGACGATGGCAGGCGGTACCATTCCCCATTTCCAGAACGACGCGGGCCATCCGGCGATCGATATCGGCGTCAAGGAATTCATGTGCACCGGCGCCAACCCGCCTTTCGACCACCCGCATGTATTCCTCGACATGGGCGACGACAATGAAAAGGTCTGCCCTTACTGCTCGACGCTCTACCGCTATTCGCCGAAGCTGAAGGCGACCGAAACCGAGCCTGCCGGCTGCCTCTATATCGACCAGGCCGCCTGATCGCGGATCTGGGTGACCGCTAGACCATGGAGGAGGCGCGGTCCCGGCAGGTCGTCATCGCCGGGGCCGGAATCGCCGGACTGACGGCAGCTCTTGCCTTTGCCGAACACGGCCATGCCGTCACGGTGCTGGAACAGGCCAGCCAGCTCGAAGCGGTGGGCGCCGGCATCCAGCTTTCCCCCAACGCCACCCGTATGCTCAGCCGGCTCGGCGCGCTCGACCGGTTGCGGTTGAACGCGATCCGCCCGGAAGCGGTGGTGCTGAAGGACGCTGCCACCTTGCGTGAACTGGCGCGCGTGCCGCTCGGCCAGGCCGGCGAAGAGCGCTGGGGCGCGCCCTATCTGGTGGCACACCGCGCCGACCTGCAGACGGCGCTGACGGCGCGGATGGCGGAGCATCCTGAAATCCAACTCGTCACCGGCGCGCGGGTAACGGACGTCGCTGTTCACCCGCCAGACATCGCCGTCGCCGCCGAAACGGATGGCGGCAGCATCGAGGCCGCCGGCGGCCTGCTGATCGGCGCCGACGGCGTCTGGTCGTCGGTTCGCAGGCTGCTTGCGGGTCGAGAGCCGGCCTTCGGGAAGAACCGCTTCTCGGGCGAGCTGGCCTGGCGCGCAACGGTTGCAGCGACAAGCGCCGCTGGCCAGGCTTTTGCAGCAATCGCCGCCGGCGACTGCGTCACGGCCTTCCTGCATCCCGGCTTCCATATGGTCGCCTATCCGGTGAGCAAGGGCAGCGCCTTCAACCTGGCCGCCTTCACCAAGGGCGAGCGCATCGCCGAAGGCTGGTCCGGCCATGCCGATCCCGCCATTCTTGCCAGCGCCATGCGTAGCACGGCGCCCGCGCTGGCGAGACTCGCCGCGCTCGCCGGGCCATGGACGGCGTTTCCAATCCACACCGTCGAGCAGACGCGCTGGACGATGCCGCAGGGCGTAGCCCTGATCGGAGACGCGGCGCACGCCATGACCCCGTTCGCAGCGCAGGGCGCGGCGATGGCGATCGAGGATGCCGCGATGCTCGCCGATCTGATCGCCGACTTTGCCGGCGATCCGCGGCAGAACCTCACCACATGGGAAAATCTCAGGCGGCCGCGCATCGAGAAGGTGCTCGGACGCGGCGCACTCAACCGCATGGCCTGGCACGCATGGGGCCCGGTTGCGATCGCGCGCAACCTGGTGCTGGCGACGCGCCCGGCGGAGAAGCTCGCGGGAGATTTGGACTGGCTCTATGGCTGGGAGGAGCGGAACAGGCGGTGAGGCGTTCGCTGCAGCGGTGTCCTGCACGACCGCCAATGCTACCGCGCCTCGACAACTATGGAAGGCGAGACCGGCAGCGCGCTTCACCAACCGGTCGCTCAAAAGCCCGGCCGTTGGCGGCCGGGCTTCTCGAATTGGCGTCAGAAGCTCAGTGCAGGATCTGCGACAGGAACAGTTTCGTCCGCTCATGGCGCGGATTATCGAAGAACTCGGCCGGCGTGTTCTGCTCGACGATCTGGCCCTGATCCATGAAGATCACCCGGTTGGCGACCTTGCGGGCAAAGCCCATCTCGTGGGTGACGCACAGCATGGTCATGCCTTCTTCGGCAAGGCCAACCATCGTCTCCAGCACTTCCTTGATCATTTCCGGGTCGAGCGCCGAGGTCGGCTCGTCGAAAAGCATGATGCGCGGGTTCATGCAGAGCGAGCGGGCGATCGCCACGCGCTGCTGCTGGCCGCCGGAGAGCTGTCCAGGATATTTGTTGGCCTGCTCCGGGATCTTGACGCGCTTCAGGAAATGCATGGCGATTTCCTCGGCCTGCTTCTTTGGCGTCTTGCGCACCCAGATTGGCGCCAGCGTGCAGTTCTCCAGGATTGTCAGATGCGGGAACAGGTTGAAGTGCTGGAACACCATGCCGACCTCGCGGCGCACCTCGTCGATCTTCTTCAGATCGTTGGTGAGTTCCTTGCCGTCGACGATGATCTTGCCCTTCTGGTGCTCTTCCAAGCGGTTGATGCAGCGGATCATGGTCGACTTGCCGGAGCCGGACGGACCGCAGATGACGATGCGCTCGCCGCGCATCACCTTGAGGTTGATGTCCTTCAGCACATGGAACTCGCCATACCATTTGTGCATGCCGACGATGTCGATGGCGACATCTGTCGTCGAGATGTGCATCTTCTTGGCATCGACCTTGAGGTCTTCCGCGCTGACGGCGTTTTCGGTGGCCATGGCCAATTCCCCTTTTTATCGTTTGTAGCCGGTGTCCAGCCGGCGCTCGGTATACATTGAATAGCGCGACATGCCGAAGCAGAACAGCCAGAACACGAAGGCGGCGAAGATCAAGCCGGACTTCGGGGTCTGCGGCGTCGCCCAGTTGGGATCGGAGAAATTCTGCTTCACCACGCCGAGCAGGTCGAACATCGAGATGATGAGCACCAGGCTGGTGTCCTTGAACATGCCGATGAAGGTATTGACGATGCCGGGAATGACCAGCTTCAAGGCCTGCGGCAGCACGATCAAGCCCATCTTCTGCCAATAGCCGAGGCCGAGCGAATCGGCGCCCTCATACTGGCCCTTCGGGATCGCCTGGAGGCCGCCGCGCACCACTTCCGCCATATAGGCGGCGGCAAACAGCGACACGCCGATCAGCGCCCTGAGGTACTTGTCGAAGGTAACGCCCTCGGGAAGGAAAAGCGGCAGCATGACGCTGGCGAAGAACAGCACGGTGATCAGCGGAATGCCGCGCACCGTCTCGATGAAGACGACGCAAAGCCATTTGACGATCGGCATCTGGGAGCGACGGCCGAGCGCCAGAGCGATGCCCAGGGGCAGCGACACGGCCATACCAACGAAGGAGAGACTGAGCGTCACCAGCAGCCCACCCCAGCGCGAGGTCTCGACATGCGGCAGGCCGAACACGCCGCCGACCAAAAGGAAGTGGGCGACGACCGGCAGCACGAGGAAGAGCAGGATGGCGTTCAGCCCCTTGCGCGGCACGCGCGGGATCAGCATAGGCACCAGCAACACCACGAACAGGATGGCGACCAGGATAGGCCGCCAGCGTTCCTCGATGTGATAGGTGCCGAACATGAACTGGCCGAACTTGGCGTTGACGAAGGCCCAGCAGGCGCCGGTCCAGCCGTCGGGCTGGATGCCGCCTTGCGACACGGTGGCGCAGACCGTGCGGTCCGGCCCGGTCCACACTGCGTTTATGAAGGCCCAGTTGATGACCTGCGGCAGGATCCAGGCGACTATGGCGATGCCGAGGATGGTCAGGATAGTGTCGCCAACCGAGGCGGTCAGGTTCTTGCGCACCCAGGCATAGGCGCCGCGCTCGCCAGGAGGCGCCGACTGCGCCAGCGCCATCTCCGTGCGCACCCAGGACATACCATGTTCCTGCATGGCCCTACCTTTCCACCAGCGCCATTCTGGCGTTCACCACGTTCATCACTGCAGAGGTGACGAGGCTCAGCACTAGATAAGCGATCATCATGAGGAACACGCCTTCGACCGCCTGGCCGGTCTGGTTGAGCACCGTGCCGGCGGTGGCCGTGAGATCGGGGTAGCCGATGGCGATCGCCAGCGACGAGTTCTTGGTCAGGTTCAGATACTGGCTGGTGAGCGGCGGGATGACGATGCGCATCGCCTGCGGAATCACCACCAGGCGCAGGATCGGCCCGGAACGCAGGCCGAGTGCAGCCGCCGCTTCGCTCTGGCCTTTGCTCACGCCCTTGATGCCGGCGCGCACGATCTCGGCGATGAAGGCGGCCGTGTAGAAGGAAAGCGCCAGCAGGAGCGACAGGAACTCAGGCTTGATCTGAAATCCGCCCGTCAAATTGAAGGTCGACTGCTTCGGGAAGTCGAAGGTAAGCGGCATGCCGGCGAGCAGGAAGGCGAGCACGGGCAGTCCGACGATCAGGCCGACCGAGGTCCAGAACACCGGGAATTGCTGGCCGGTGGCCATCTGCCGCTGGCGCGCCCGGTGCGCGACAAACCATGCCATGGCCAGCGCTACGACAAATGCAACCAGGATCAGCCAGGAGCCGTCGCCCCAGATGCCGCGCGGAAAATAGAAGCCGCGCTGGTTGAGGAAGGAGCCGAACGGCAGGTGATAGCTCTCGCGCGGCGGCGGCAGCACCGCGAGCACGCCCGAATACCAGAAGAAGATGACCAGCAGCGGCGGGATATTGCGGAAGATCTCGACATAGACCGTGCAGATCTTACGGATCAGCCAATTTTGCGATAGCCGGCCGATGCCAATGATGAAGCCGACTATGGTGGCGAGGACAATGCCGGCGGCGGCAACGATGATTGTGTTGAGCAGGCCGACGATGAGCGCACGGCCATAGGTTGCGTCCGACGTATAGGCAATCGGCGTGTCGGAGATATCGAAACCGGCCCTGTTCCTGAGGAACTGGAAGCCTGAGGCGATGTGAAGGCGCTGGAGGTTCTCGATGACGTTGTTGACGATCCACCAGATCGAGACGAACAGAAGAATTACGACCAGCGTCTGAAAGAACAGGGCGCGTATTTTCGGGTCATTGATGAAGGAGCCGCGACCCGGCTCCTGCCGAAGGATTTCCTGCGAAGCCATAGACGATCCCCTGAAAAGAGAAACCGGGAGGCAGACGACCTGCCTCCCGGATCACATTTCCATCAGCGAACCGGCGGACCATATTGCAGGCCGCCCTTCGTCCACAGAGCGTTGATGCCGCGCGCGATCTTGAGCGGGCTACCCGAGCCGACATTGCGCTCAAACATTTCACCGTAGTTGCCGACCGCCTTGATGATGTTGACAACCCAGTCGTTGGAGAGGCCGAGATCGGCGCCATACTTGCCATCGGGCTCAGTGCCAAGGAGGCGCTGTATGTTCGGATCGGTCGACGACTTCATCTCCTCGACATTGGCCTGCGTGATGCCGGCTTCCTCGGCATTGAGCAGCGCGAAATACGTCCACCGCGCGATATGGGCCCATTGATCGTCGCCCTGGCGCACAGCCGGGCCGAGCGGTTCCTTGGAGATGATCTCGGGCAGCACGACGTGGTCGGCGGGCGAGGAGAGCGTCAGGCGGATGCCGTAGAGGCCGGACTGGTCGGTGGTGTAGGCGTCGCAGCGACCGGAATCATAGGCGGCGTTGACCTCTTCCAGCTTCTCGAACACGACGGGGTTGTACTCCATCTTGTTCTTCTTGAAGTAGTCGGCGAGGTTGAGCTCCGTGGTGGTGCCGCTCTGCACGCAGACCGCGGCGCCCGAAAGCTGCAGCGCGGAGTTCACACCCGGCAGCTTCTTGGCGTTGATCATGAAGCCCTGGCCGTCATAATAGGTGACGCCGACAAAATCGAGGCCGAGCGCGCTGTCGCGGTTGCTCGTCCAGGTGGTGTTGCGCGAGAGGATATCGATCTCGCCCGACTGCAGGGCGGTGAAACGCTCCTTGGCGCTGAGCGGCGTGAACTTGACCTTGGAGCCGTCACCGAAGACGGCGGCCGCGACGGCGCGGCAGAAATCCGCATCGATGCCCTTCCAGTCGCCCTTGTCGTCCGGCGCCGAGAAGCCGGCGAGGCCGGTCGAGACGCCGCACTGGATGAAGCCCTTCTGCTTGACGGTGTCGAGCGTGCCGGCCGAAGCGGCGGACGCCATGAGCCCGAGCGCGGCGGCGCCAAGCATGCCCAATGCAATGTGTTTCATGACCCACAGACCCTTTTCTGTTACAGGCGCCCCTAATTGCAGGCGACGCTTGATCTTTTTTCGTTTGTGAATGCAGCTCCCACTTGGGCCCGCTCCCGGACCCGCATCGTTTCGCCGATGCACTGCCTCCCATTCACGAAACGCATCGAAGGCGATTATTCCTGTGAGGTCAAGGGAAATGACCGAATTGCGACACGTTTGAAAACCGATTGCCGCAAATCACCGAATTGCAGCCAAAAGCGCTCGCAAATTGGTCAAGAGCTGCAGCCGGGACGCAAGTCCGGCGCCATCGAAATTTTGGCCGTTACCTGAACTCCCGCCTCTTACTACTTGTTGGCGCCAATGGAAGGACTGGCGTGATTCGTAGCGAAGAAAGGCGCGCCGGGCTGCCTCCGGCGCATCGTCGCCGGAGGCCTGCAAAGGGCACGAAAGGTGAGCAGGCGACCTCTCATTTGGCCCATCCAAACACCATCGCTTGGCGGGTTCGCAGCGGTTGCGCGACCAGTTCCATCGCTCTATGGCTGAGCCCCTGACACACTGCGACGAGCGACGAACTATGGGCGACGAGCGACGAACTATGGTGACAGACGGCAGCAACATCGGCATCAACACGCGGCTTGCCCATTCCGGCAACAACCCGCGCGACTATTTCGGCTTCGTCAATCCGCCGGTCGTGCATGCCTCGACGGTGCTTTACCCCGACGCCGCTTCGATGGCCTCGCGCAGCCAGAAATACACCTACGGGACGCGCGGCACGCCGACGATGGATGCGCTCACGCTCGCCGTCGATGCGCTGGAAGGGTCGGCCGGCACGATCGCCGTGCCGTCGGGACTGGCTGCGGTGACGATTCCCCTGCTCACCTTCGTCTCGGCCGGCGATCATGTTTTGATCGTCGATTCGGTCTATCACCCGACGCGGAATTTCGCCGATACGATGCTGAAGCGGCTCGGCATCGAAGTCGAATATTACGGTCCGCGCATCGGCGCCGGAATTGCATCGCTGATCAAGCCCAACACCAAGGTGGTGTTCACCGAGTCGCCGGGATCGAACACCTATGAGGTGCAGGACATTCCGGCGATCGCCAAGGCGGCGCATGCGGCAAACGCGCTCGTCATGATGGACAACACCTGGGCGACGCCGCTCTACTTCAAGCCGCTCGACCACGGCGTCGACATCTCGATCCATGCGGCAACCAAATACCCAGCCGGCCATTCGGACGTCCTGCTCGGCCTGGTCTCGGCCAATGAGGCTTGCTGGAAGCAGCTCTATGACGGGTTCTGCACGCTGGGCTGCTGTTCGGGCCCGGACGACATCTACCAGACGCTGCGCGGCCTGCGCACCATGGGGGTGAGGCTGGAGCAGCACCAGAAGAGCGCGCTCGAAATCGCGCGCTGGCTGGAGGAGCAGCCGGGCGTGGCGCAGGTGCTGCATCCGGCGCTGCCGAGCCATCCCGACCATGCGCTCTGGAAGCGCGATTTCTGCGGCTCGAGCGGCGTCTTTTCGATCGTTCTCAATGGCGGCGGACAGAAGACGCAGCACGCCTTCCTCGACGCGCTGACCATCTTCGGCCTCGGCTACTCCTGGGGCGGCTATGAGAGCCTTGCGGTGCCGGTTTTCCTCGGCGACCGCACCATCGCCAAGGGCTCCTATGCCGGGCCGCTGATCCGCCTGCAGATCGGGCTGGAAGACGTCGAGGACCTCAAGGCCGACATCCAGCGCGGCCTCGCCGCCGCGGCCGAGGCCTGAGCGACGGTGCTAAATGCCGTTGCCAAACTGAATCCGCGGACGGCCGTAAAGCCTTGGCGCGATTGAGAAAGCCGAGGCCGCTGGCGGCATCTCGCAGGCGATCCGCGCTGCAATAATATTCTCTCCAGCCGCGAATATACGGATTGGTTTGGCTTCCAAATCCGTGGCTTCGGCGGCATTTCGGGCAGCGCAAATTCCACCATTCGACAGTTCAAGCCAATCGACCTGGGGCTGCCATGGCGTTCCGCCTCTTCGTTCCGATCCTTGCCGGCGCGACGCTGCGCGAGCGGCTGCTTGCCTGCATCGGCGCGACCATCGGCATCGCGCTGACCGGCGTGATCAGCGGGCTCGCCATGGGCAACGGACCGCATGTGGCGATGCTGGTGGCGCCGATGGGCGCGTCCGCCGTGCTGCTCTTTGCCGTTCCGTCGAGCCCGTTGGCGCAGCCCTGGTCGATCATCGGCGGCAACACGATCTCCGCGCTGGTCGGCGTGACGGTGGCGCATTTCGTGCACAACCCGGTGATCGCCTCCGGGCTGGCGGTGGCGCTGGCGATCGCCGCCATGTCGTTTACGCGCTCACTGCATCCGCCGGGCGGTGCGGCAGCCCTCACCGGCGTGCTTGGCGGGCCGGCCGTGATCAGCGCCGGCTTCCTGTTTCCCTTCGTGCCGGTGGCGCTGAACTCGATCATATTGGTGACGCTCGGTTTCCTGTTCCACAAGCTGTCGCGGCGCAACTATCCGCATGTGCCTCAGCCTGCCGCCAACAGCCACGGCACAGCCGACCGGCCGCCGGCGGAGCGCGTCGGCTTCCGGCCCGAGGATGTCGATGCCGCCCTGGCGGCACTCGACGAGACCTTCGACATCGACCGCGACGACATCGAAAGGCTGCTGCGCCAGGTCGAGCTGCAGGCGATGGTGCGCGCGCATCGGACGCTGCTCTGCCGGGACATCATGTCCCGCGACGTGATCTCGATGTCGGAGAACGCCACCGCCGACGAGGCGCGCAAGCAGCTTCTCGACCACAATATCCGCACCCTGCCGGTGGTCGACGCCGAGGCGAGGCTGGTCGGCGCCGTCGGCCTGCGCGAACTGACGCAAGCGACCGACACCGTGAAGGGCGTGATGTCGAAGGCCGGCACGGCCTCGCCCGAGACGCCGGCGATGAGCCTGCTGCCGCTGCTGACCGACGGGCGCAGCCATGCGGTGGTGATCGTCGACGCCGGACGGCATATTCTCGGACTCATCACCCAGACCGATCTGCTTGCTGCCGCCGCCCGCGCGCAGGCTGCAGACAGGCCGCCGCTGAAAGCTGTAGCATAGCGAGCGACTGGATCGGGAAAATCCGGGAACCTTTTGCCGGCAGGCGCGTCCAATTGCCCGGATGCAACGCCTGTTGGGAGATCGGGGCGCGATGATGAAGTCAGCAAGTCAGGCCGCCGCGGTTTCGGCGGCGGAGGCCGGCGAGATGGCGTTGGTGCACCGGGCCCTGGCACGGGACCCGGGCGCCTTTCGCTTGATCATCAAGACGCACAACCAGCGGCTCTACCGCATCGCGCGCGGCGTGGTGCGCAACGACGCCGAGGCCGAGGACATCGTGCAGGAAGCCTATATGCGCGCCTTCGCCAGCCTCGACAGCTTCCGCGGCGATGCCTCGCTCTCGACTTGGCTGTCGCGCATCGTCATCAACGAGGCGCTCGGCCGGCTGCGCAAGAGAAAACGCATCGTGGCAATGCCTGAAAACCCTGACGCGCAGATCATCCGGTTTCCGTTGAATTCAAATGACCTGAACCCTGGCGACGATCCGGAGCGGACAATGGCGCAGCGGCAGATCCTCGGGCTTGTCGAGCGGGCGACCGACAGCCTTCCCGATGTCTATCGCACGGTCTTCGTCGCCCGCGTCATCGAGGGATTGAGCATCGAGGAAACTGCCGACCTGCTCGGCATCAGGCCGGAAACGGTGAAGACAAGGCTGCACCGGGCGCGTGCCTTGGTGCGCAAGGCGCTGGACGACGAGATCGGCCCGGTGCTGCTCGACGCTTTTCCTTTCGCCGGCCGGCGCTGCGAACGGCTCACGCAGGCGGTGATGAAGAGGCTGGGGTTCGAGGCCTGAGGCGCGTTCAGATTTTGCGAAGCCCGCGTTGAGGATAGGCATCGCCGCCATCGCCTCGTCATCCTGGGCGTAGCAGGAGGAAAGCGACGCGCGCAGACCCTAAGATGACGAAGTGATGAGTATGTGTCCCGCGACTTTTCCCGGGAACGTTTCGCCCTCTCCCGCATCCAATGGCCGTCAACTGAGAATGAAGCCCGGTGCCAATGTGCCGGGCGAAGGAGATGCCATGTTTATCCGACCGACCGCAGCCCTCGCAGCCTTCCTCCTCGTCAGCGCAGCGCCGCTGGCTGGAGCCGCCGAGAAGCCGACCGACCCGCAGATCGCCCATATCGCCTATACGGCCGACGTGCTCGACATCGAGGCGGCGAAGCTGGCGATCCAGAAGTCGAAAACCAAGGAGGTCGTCGACTTTGCCAAGGATATGGAGCGCGACCACGAGGCGGTGAACAAGCAGGCTCTCGACCTGGTGAAGAAGCTGAAGGTGAAGCCGGAAGACAACGCCACCAGCCAGGCGCTGACCAAGGCGGCGAGGGAAGAGCGCGCCAAGCTGGCAAAGCTCGAGGGCACTGCCTTCGACAAGGCCTATATCGAGAACGAGGTCGCGTATCACAAGCAGGTCAACGGCGCGCTCGAAACCCTGCTCATTCCTTCGGCCAGCAATGCCGAGTTGAAGAGCCTGCTCGAGACGGGGCTAAAAATCTTCCAGGGACATGAGCAGCATGCCGAGCATGTCGCCGGCACGCTGAAATGAGGGCGGGCGCGTTATCGCTGCTCGGCTCGCTGACGCTGGCGCTTGTCGCGCCGCCGGCGCTCGCCGCCACCATCGAGGTGACGATCGACAGGCTGGTCTACTCGCCGGCGAGCGTCGAGGCCAAGGTCGGCGACACGATCGAGTGGGTGAACAAGGACGTCATCGCCCACACCGCGACAGTGAAGGGCGGCTGGGAGGTGATGATCCCGCCGAAATCGAAAGGCAGGATCACCCTCAAGCAAGCGGGAGCGGTCGACTATTTCTGCCGCTTCCATCCCAATATGAAGGGTCACCTCAACGTGGCGCCCTAATCCGCCGCGGGGTCGCGCCGAAACGAGGCGCGCCGTGCCTCGCTCAGCCGGGTGACGTGCGTCCATGAGCCGTCATAGATGGGCTGGCGCCGCTCGATCCAGGCGCTGAGCCCTTCGCCGAGGTCGGCGGTCGGGGCCATGCGGGCGAACTGCTCGGCCTCGACCAGCAGGCCCTCGGCGATGCTAAGGTTGATGCCGCGCGCCACCGCGGTGAGGATGCCAGCCACCGCCGCCTGCGAATGGCGGAGGATGCGGTTCGCAAGATCGAGCGCGGCGGGCATCAGCTCCTCATGCGGCACGACTTTGTTGACCAGCCCGAGCTCCAGCGCCCGCGCGGGCGAGAAAGGCTCGCCGGTAAGCAGCAGTTCGAGCGCGCGTTTGCGCCCGGCAAGCCTCGGCAGGCGCTGCGTGCCGCCGAAGGTCGGCGGCATGGCGAGCTTTATTTCGGGCTTGACGAACAGGGCGCGGTCGCTGGCGACCGCCAGCGGCACCGCCTCGGTGATCTCGCAGCCACCGCCGAAGGCAAGGCCGTTGACGGCGGCGATGACCGGCTTGCGGAACGCTTCCAGCCGCGCCGTCAGCCGCTGGCCGCGCATGACGAAATCGCGCAGCGCGACATCCGTGCCTTCGGCCACGCTCAACGCGAATTCGTGGATGTCGCCGCCGGCCGAGAAGGCGCGCTCCCCTGCCCCGGTGAGGATCACGGCACGCACGGCACCGTCGGTCTCTATCCTGTCGAGGATCGCCAGCAGGCGGTCGATAAGGTCGTAATTCAGGGCATTGAGCTTTTCGGGGCGGTTGAGCGTCAGCACCGCGACGCGGTCGCGGATTTCGCAAAGCACGGGCTCGGTCATAGTGTTCTCCTTAGCCGTTCGTTTTTCTCCGCAATTCCGGACGGAAGCCGCTTCGCATTTTCCTGGAATTGCTCTGTGGAACGGCTGCAAGGGATCAGCTTTCGGCTTGTTTGTATATTCACTAGTCGGTATACTTCCTGGATGATCGAGAAGCCCAATCCAACCAGGAAACGCCTCGTCGACGCGGCGGCAAAACTCTTCTATGCCGAAGGCATCGGCCGCGTCAGCGTCGATGCCGTGGCGGAAAAGGCGGGGCTGACCAAGCGCACGCTCTACTACCACTTCAAGAGCAAGGACGAGCTGATCACGGCCTATCTCGACAGCCGCGACCAGCCGAACCTCAAGCAGATGGCCGGCTGGTTCGAGGCGGCGCAAGGCGGCGCGGACAAGAAGGTCGCGGCGATCTTTACCCACCTGGCGCGCGTGGCGCGGCACGTCAAATGGAAGGGCTGCGGCTTCCTGCGCACGGCCGCCGAACTCGCCGCGATGCCCGGCCATCCGGCGGTGAAGGCCGGCTCGCGCCATAAGAGCAATTTCGAGAAATGGCTGGCGGGCGAGCTTTCTAGCCATGGCGTGCGCGAGCCGAAGATGCTGGCGCGCGAGATCGTGCTTCTGATGGACGGCGCCTTTTCCAGCATGCTGATCCATCACAATCCCGACTACATCACCGCCGCCGGCCACGCCGCCGCGACGCTGGTGCGGGCGCGGATGGCAGCGGCGTAGACCTCGCCCGGCGTCCTGACCCCGTGGACCGCGACGGGCGAGTCCGGCGGCCTCAGCCGCGCGCTGCCCCCTCCTCTGCCAGCAGCCAGTCGATCATGGCGGCGGCGGGCGCGGGCGGACGGTCGGGCGCCAAGATCGAGAGAGCGCGGCCGGTCGGCACGCGCAATTCGGGAAACGGCGCCACCAGCGAGCCGGCGGCGAGAGCGCGCGACACCAGCGCCTCATGCCCCATCAAAACGCCGGCGCCGTCGACGGCGGCCTGCACAGCCATGCTGTAGAGCGAGAATTCGGAACCTGTTTCGATCGACGGGCCTTTCACGCCGGCGACTTCGAACCAAAGGCTCCAATCCTCCGTCCAGGTGGTGTCCCAGAGCAGCAACTGCGAGGAAAGTTCGGCCGGCGTCTTCAATTGCCTGGCCAGCGCCGGCGCGCAGACAGGAAAGATGACATCGTCGCAGAGCTTAGAGGATCGGCCGGCGCCCGACCTGGTGAGGAAAATAGCGAGGTCGAAAGGCTCGCGCCGGAAGTCCGGCGGCTCTTCCAGCGCATGAATGGAGGGGCGCAGCGTCGGATGCGCCGCGCGTAGGGCCGGCAGCCGCGGCGCCAGCCAGAGCTGCGCGATCGAAGGCAATGCCGCGACGCTGACCTGCGGCCGGGGCGCCGAGACACGCAATTCCTGGACGGCGAGCCCCAGGGCGTCGAAGGCGGTGGAAAACGAGGGTAGCGCCGAACGCCCAGCATCGGTGAGGTGCAGTCCTTGCGCGTGACGCACGAATAGCGGAGAGCCTAGCCAAGCCTCCAGCGCCTTCACCTGATGCGAGACGGCGGCGGGGGTCACGCCGAGTTCGTCCGCCGCCTTGGCAAAGCTTTCATGGCGTGCCGCCGCCTCGAAGGCCCTGAGGGCGTTGAGCGGCGGCATGCGCGGTCGCGGCGGATTGACGGCCATCTGCAGCTTTCCCAATGCCGCGCCGCCTGCCATGACGGCGCGGCAATGCTTCGAGCGAAAGAACGGCGACCGCCTGCGCTCGCCTCCAGGACCTCAAGTCTATTTGAGGGCCACCGGAACGAGCTTGCCGTCGACCTTCCGCCACTCAAATACGACGAAGCCCGGCTGCTTGATATCCCCTTTGTCGTCATAGGAGATGGTGCCAAGCACGGTCGGGATGGCCGCTCCCGAATGGAGATAGTCGGACGCCGCCTTCGGGTCGTCGACCTTGGCCTTGGCGATCGCCTCGGCGAGGATCTGGGTGGCGGCATAGGCATAGAGCGTGACGGCTTCAGTGGGCACGTTCTTCGCCTTCAGGTCGGCGACCGCGTCTTTGGCTTCGGGAAAGCTCGCCGGATCGGGGAAGGACGTCATCAGCGTGCCGGCCGCGCCATCGCCGCCGATAGCGCCGAACTCGCTGTTGGATATGCCGTCGCCGCCCATCAGGACCGTCTTGACGCCCTGGTCGTGCATCTGGCGCACGATCAGGCCGGCCTCTGTGTGCTGGCCGCCGTAATAGACGAGGTCGGCGCCCGACTTCTTGATCTTCGCGACAAGCGCGCTGTAGTCCTTCTCGCTCGGGTTGATCTCCTCGCGCAGCACCTCCTTGCCGCCGCCGGAATTGTAGGCCTTGGCCATCTCGTCGGCGAGGCCCTTGCCGGCCGTCGACTTGTCGTCGACGATCGCGACCTTCTTGCCGGCAAAACGCTCGAGCACGAATTTCGCGGCGATGATGCCCTGCTGGTCGTCGCGGCCGCAGGCCCGGAACGCGTCCCATAGGCCTCGCTCAGTCACCATCGGGTTGGTGGCCGTGGGCGTGACGAAAAGCACGCCGTTTTCTGCATAAATCTCCGAGGCCGGAATGGTGACACCGGAATTGTAGTGGCCGACGACATAGTGCACGCCGTCGGCGACGAACTTGTTGGCGACCGACACGCCCTGCTTGGGGTCGGAGACATCGTCGCCGACCGAGACGCTGAGCTTCTGACCGAGCACGCCGCCATTGGCGTTTATGCGCTGGATCGCCGTCTCGACGCCGACGCGGTACTGCTCGCCATAGGCGGCGTTCGGCCCCGACATCGGGCCGGCGACGCCGAGCACGATATCCGCCCTGGCGACGCCGGCGGCGGCGGCCATCAGGGCAGCAGTCATCAATCGCAGAATCATGCGCATGGTCATTCCCCTTTGTTGAAGAAGGCGGGCTTCTCGCCCGCGGCCCTTGCTTTTGACGAAGCGGGCTCCCTGCCCGCGGGTTCAGGCGCTCAGCTGACGAAATGCAGCTTCGTGAACCGGCGCCGGAATGCACTCACATCCGCCGCGACATCCTCCACGGCATCGTTGCCACGCAGTCCCCTGGCGATGAGGGCGGCAAGCTCGGGCATGTCCTTCTCCGTCATGCCCCAGCGCACGATCTCGGGCGTGCCGAAGCGCAGGCCGTTCATGTCGCCATCGACCGCCGTGACCGGCAGGCCGATGCCGCAGGTGAGGATGTTTGCACGCCTCAGCCGCTTCGCCGCCGCCTGGCCGCCGCCGAACTCCGCCGCCTCGATGGCGAACTGGTGCGAGGCGGTGTGCCCCTTGGCGGTCGAGAACACCGGCAGGCCGCGCTCAGCCAGCGCGCTTGCCAGCGCCTTCGCGGTGCCGGCCATGGCGGCGGCATAGGCGCGGCCATGTCCCTTCCAGTCGAGCATGGTGATGGCCAGGGCGGCGGCCTTGGCGGCATCGAAATTGGCGGTCATGCCGGGAAAGGCTATGCGGTCGAGCTTTTCGGCGATCTCGGCGACGTTGGTGACGATCAGCCCGGAGGGCGGCCCGCCGAGGCTCTTATAGGTGCTCATCGTCATCAGATGGGCGCCCTCCTCCAGCGGCTGCTGCCAGGCCTGTCCGGCGATCATGCCGCAGAGATGCGCGGCATCGAACAGCACCAGCGCACCGACCTCGTCGGCGATCGCCCTGATTTCCTGGATGGGATGCGGCAGGAGATTGAGGCTGCTGCCGATGGTGATCATCTTCGGCCTGAGCTTAAGGGCAAGCGCGCGTAGCCTCTCGATATCGACCGTGTAGCCGCCGGCATCGACGGGCGCGGCATGAATCTCCAGCCCGTACAGGCCGGCGCAGCCCGCCATATGATGCGTGACATGGCCGCCGATGGCCGGCGGCGGCGCGATGATCGCGTCGCCCGGCCGCGCCGCGACCATGAAAGCATAGAGGTTGGCGATGGCGCCGGAAGGGACGCGGATTTCGGC
Source organism: Mesorhizobium sp. WSM4989 (assembly GCF_029625795.1). Lineage (NCBI taxonomy): Bacteria > Pseudomonadati > Pseudomonadota > Alphaproteobacteria > Hyphomicrobiales > Phyllobacteriaceae > Mesorhizobium > Mesorhizobium sp. WSM4989. The sequence continues at coordinate 92,553 of NZ_JARTVN010000001.1, forward strand.
ATATTTCGCGCCGAAGACTTGCGCCGCAAGCTCGGCGGCGATGACCTCGATGCGTTCGACGCCCTCCAGCCCCATCTCGTATTTGTCGCCGGGATAGCCGAGCGACGGACGCGAGCCGAGCCGGGCGGCAAGCGCGGCCTCCGCCTTCGGGTTCATCACATTGGTCGCCGGATTGAGGTTGATGCAGTCGGCCTCGTGGATTCGCCGGTTGAGCGCGATGCCGCCCTCTATCGCGGCGAGCACGGCGTCGTTCCCCTGCCCGCTTGTGGCGGTCGCCAGCGCCTGGATAAAATCCTCGCAATGGGCGGGAACCCAGGGCCTGCGGGCAAGAGCGGTCATCGAAGCCTCCCTGTTGCCGGATGCGATGTCCGGCTCGTGAGGGCATGGTGGAGGCTTGGCCGGCCGGGCGCAAACGAGTAGTTCTAGCGGCTAGGCTTAGAAAATTTAGGGGTAGGAATTAGGGCAATGCGCCTGACTTAGGTGGTGCAATGCAGGAAGCGGATGGTCATTATAAGGAGAGTCTTTATAACGGTCGATCTGATCATGACCACCAAGGGGAGACGATGCGCTACATACGTCCGCAATCAATAGAAGAGGCCGCCGGCCTGTTGGCCAGCGCGGCCGGCCCGGCCACGATCCTTGCCGGAGGCAGCGACCTTCTGGTGAGGATGAAGGGCGGCTTCATCGAGCCCGACCTGATCGTCGACATCAAGGCGATCGCGGGCCTTAGCGAAATCAAGGAAACGGCAGACGGCTTCAGCATCGGCGCCGCGGTGCCCTGCGCGGTGCTCGGCGAGAACGCGGCGCTGAAGAAGGCCTGGCCAGGCGTCGTCGAGGCGGCCAAGCTGATCGGCTCGAAGCAGGTGCAGGGACGCTGCACAATCGTCGGCAATCTCTGCAACGCCTCGCCCGCCGCCGACAGCGTGCCGGCGCTGGTGGCTGCCGGCGCCAAGGCCGTGGTTGCCGGGCCGAACGGCAGGCGCACGATTCCCGTGGAAGCCGTGCCGACCGGACCGGGCCGTACCTCGCTGGCCAAGGGCGAGATCATCGAGGCGATCCTGCTCGACAAGCGCGCGCCAAATGCGGGCGACGCCTATCAGCGCTTCATTCCGCGCACCGAGATGGACATCGCCGTGGTCAGCGCCGGCGTGAACCTGACGCTCGGCGAGGCGGGCGCGATCAAGTCGGCCCGCGTGGCGCTGGGCGCCGCGGCGCCCACGGTGCTGCTGGTCGAGGAGGCGGCCGAGGTGCTCGTCGGCTCGAAGCTGGATGAGGCGACGCTGGAGCGGCTCGCCAAGATCTGCGCGGGCGCCTGCCGCCCGATCGACGACAAGCGCGGCACCATCGAATTCAGACGGAAAGTTGCGGGTGTGCTGGCGAAGCGTGTCGCCACCACCGCCTATGAGCGTGCAGGAGGCAAATGATGGCCGGTGTAGCGGTTTCAACGACAATCAACGGCGATCACGTCGAATATCTTTGCCAGCCGGACGAGACGCTGCTCGACGTGCTGCGCGACCGGCTGGGACTGACCGGCGCCAAGGAAGGCTGCGGGACCGGCGACTGCGGCGCCTGCAGCGTCATCGTCGACAACCGGCTGGTGTGCTCCTGCCTGGTGCTCGGCGCCGAGGCCGAAGGCCGCCAGATCGAGACCATCGAAGGCATGGCGCATGGCGACCAGCTGCATCCGCTGCAGCAGAAATTCCTCGAGCACGCCGCCTTGCAATGCGGCATCTGCACGCCAGGTTTTTTGATTGCGGCGAAGGATCTGCTCGAGAAGAACCCCTCCCCGACCGAGGAGGAAATCCGCTTCGGGCTCGCCGGCAATCTCTGCCGCTGCACCGGCTATGACAAGATCGTGCGCGCCGTCCAGGACGCGGCAAACGTGATGAAGGGAGCCTGAGATGAACTTCGATCCGCGCTACTCGGGACGCAGCTTCTCATCCGTCGGCACGCGCCCGCTCCGCCCCGACGGCGTCGACAAGGTGACGGGACGTGCCCGCTACGGCGCCGACTTCAACATGGCCGGGCAGCTGGTCGGCCGTGTGCTTCGCAGCCCGCACGCCCACGCGATCATCAAGAAGATCGACACCTCGAAAGCCGAAAAGCTCGCCGGCGTGAAGGCGGTGATCACGGCGAAAGACCTGCCGGACCTGACCGATGGCGATGCCGGCATGTTCGACACCCTCGACAATTGCATGGCGCGCAGGAAGGCGCTCTATGACGGCCATGCCGTGGCCGCGGTGGCGGCGATCGATGCCCGCACCGCCAGGCAGGCGCTGAAGCTGATCGAGGTCGACTATGAGGTGCTGCCGCATGTGACCGACGTCGACGAGGCGATGCAGCACCACGCCCCGCTCATCAACGATGCCATCTTCACCGAAGGGCTGGAGGAAAAGCCGGTCAAGCCGTCCAACGTCTCCAAGCGCACGCAATACGGCCATGGCGACGTCCACCAGGGTTTTGCCCAGGCCGATTTCGTCGTCGAGCGCTCCTTCAAGACCGAGCAGACGCATCAGGGCTATATCGAGCCGCATGCCTGCGTGGCGAGCGTCAATCCCGACGGCACGGCCGATCTCTGGGTCTGCACGCAAGGCCATTTCGTCTATCGCCAGCATTGCGCCCAGCTGCTCGGCCTCGAAGTCTCGAAGCTGCGCGTCACCTCTTCCGAGATCGGCGGCGGCTTCGGCGGCAAGACCCATGTCTGGGCCGAGCCGGTGGCGCTGGCCCTGTCGCGCAAGGCCGGCCGCCCGGTGAAGCTGGTGATGACCCGCGACGAAGTGTTCCGCGCCTCGGGGCCAACCAGCGCCACCTCGATCGACGTCAAGATCGGCGCGAAGAAGGACGGCACCATCACCGCCGCCGAAGCGACGCTGCGCTACACCTGCGGCCCCTATGCCGGCATGTGGGCGGAGATCGGGGCCATGACGGCATTCGCCTGCTACAAGCTGGAGAACGTCAAGACCGTCGGCTACGAGGTGCTGGTCAACCGGCCCAAGACCGCGGCCTATCGCGCGCCTTCGGCGCCGATGGCGGCGTTCGCGGTGGAAAGCGCTGTCGACGAGCTCGCCAAGAAGATCGGTATCGACCCAGTCGAGTTCCGCATCAAGAATGCGGCGCAGGAAGGCACCCGCGCCTCCTACGGCCCGGTCTACGGCCCGATCGGCATCGGACCGACGCTCGAGGCGGTCAAGGAGCACCCGCATATGCGCGCGCCGCTGGCTCAGAACCAGGGCCGCGGCATGGCCTGCGGCTTCTGGTTCAACTTCGGCGGCCAGACCTGCACCGACTTGAACATCGGCATGGACGGCACGGTGTCGCTCGCCGTCGGCACGGTGGATGTGGGCGGTTCGCGCGCGTCGCTGTCGCTGGTGGCGGCGGAAGAGCTCGGCATCGACTACAGCCAGGTCAAGGCGATCGTCGCCGACACTTCCAGCCTCGGTTACAACGACATGACCGACGGCAGCCGCGGCACCTTCTCCTCCTCGATGGCGACCATCTCGGCCGCCCGCAACGCCATCAAGGTGCTGCGCGAGCGCGCCGCGCAGATGTGGGACATCTCGGTCGAAGACGTTGCCTGGGAAAAGGGCCATGCAGTCGCCAAGGGCGAGAAGCACGGCAATCTCGGCAAGCTGTCGCTGAAGGAGATCGCCGCACAGTCCGGCAAGACCGGCGGGCCGATCGCCGGCCATAGCGAGCTCGTCGCCGACGGCGCCGGCGTCTCCTTCGCCACCCATATCTGCGACGTCGAGGTCGATCCCGAGACCGGCTCGACCAGGGTGATCCGCTACACGGTGGTGCAGGATGCCGGCAAGGCGGTGCACCCGACCTATGTCGAGGGCCAGTACCAAGGCGGTGCCGCGCAAGGTATCGGCTGGGCGCTCAACGAGGAGTATATCTACGGCAAGGACGGGCGGCTGCAGAACCCAGGCTTCCTCGACTACCGCATCCCGGTCTGCTCCGACCTGCCGATGATCGACACGCAGATCCTGGAAATCCCCAACCCCAACCACCCCTACGGGGTGCGCGGCGTCGGCGAGACCTCGATCGTGCCGCCGCTGGCGGCGATCGCCAATGCGGTGTCGAACGCGGTGGGCGTGCGCATGAGCCACATCCCGATGTCGCCGCCGCGGATTCTTGCAGCGCTCGAGGCCGAACGGGAAGGCTAGCATGCCGAAAAGCGCGAAGCGGTTTTCAGCTCACGTCACGGTCCAATGAGGATCAGGCGATAATGGTCCAAGTCACGCTCTGGGGCTCGCTCAGCGCCGCCGCCGGAGGCAAGGACAAGCTCGACATCGAGGCCAAGGACATCAGGGAGCTGTTCCGCAAGCTTGCGGAACAGCATCCCGCGTTCGAACCCCTGCTCGATCGCGGCATCGCGGTCGCGATCGACGGGACGATCTATCGCGACACGTGGTCGAAGGAACTGCCGCCGGGGGCGGAGATTTTCCTGCTGCCGCGGCTGGCGGGTGGATAGGCGGAGCGGCGGACCGCCTTCGCCGGATTCGCGCTGAGCCTCACCCCTTTTTGACAGAGCCGGCAGTGACCTCATCCTTGTGCGCGGCAAAGGCTTCCAGGACCTCGGTCTTTTCGGCTTTCGGAACCTTGAAGCGGTCGAGCGTCCGCCCGAGTTCCGCTGCGACCTCGTCGAACTCGGCGGGAGAAATCTTCAGGTCCTTGTGGGCCTCCTCGAGGCCGAGCGGCGTCGCGCCCGGCTCGGTGGCCACGAACTTGAAGGGGCCGCCGGAAACATCGCACACCCACAGCGTGCGCATGAACTTGAGGCCCGGCAGCCGTTCGAGGTTCTTGGTGTGCCATTTGCGCAGTTGCGGGTTCTTGGACTTCTTGCCGACGATGGGGTTTTTCACGACGGCGTCGCTGAAGTGATCGACCACGGCTGCGATGGCGAACACGCCTCCCAGCCGATCGTACAGACTCTTGTCCGGCGCGGTCTGCTTGGTCTGCGCCAGCGCATCGCCGGCGGGCAATATGGCGGTCGACGCGGCCGCCGCCGCCAGCACGGCGACGACGCTTCGTCTCGAAAGAGAGGTCGAAACAGCCGTTTTCATCTCCGGTACCTCCGTTGGGCCAGAGCCGGCCGCTCTGGCGGCTTCAATGCGTGATTGCGGGACATATGCACTTTGCCTCAAACGGCATCGTATGAGGAACTAACGAAACTGCGCCCGAAATATTCCTCCGGCGGACCGGCAGCCTGGGGTCTATTCACGATGGCTAAAATTTTGCGTGACGGAGACGGATACATAAACGGCGTCGCGCGTTAATGCGCCTATGGCTGACGGGCTCTTCCGTGAATCGTGGCCTCGCGGAAACGGCGAGATGGCGCGATTCATTCGCGAATTTCCCTGGTCGGAAAGCCCGCTCGGGCCGATCGAGACATGGACGCTCAGCCTGAGGACGACGGTCGACCTGATGCTCGCCGCCGAAGCCCAGATCGTGCTTTTCTGCGGGCCGGAGTTTGTCGCGCTCTACAATGACGCCTACGCGCCGACCATTGGCGACAAGCATCCGCGCGCGCTCGGCCGTCCCGCCGAGGAAAACTGGTCCGAGCTCTGGACCGACCTCGAGCCGCTGCTGCGCGGAGTTCTCGAAACCGGCGAAACCTTCTCGGCCAGGGACCGGCCTTTCTACATCGAACGATCCGGCCTGGTCGGCGAGACGGTCTATTTCGACATCTCCTATTCCGCAGTGCGGGCGCAGGACGGCACGGTCGAAGCCGTGCTCTGCATCGTTTCGGAGACCACGGCCCGGGTGCTGGCGGCAGCAAAGGTGCGCGAAAGCGAGCAGCGGTTTCGCGCGCTGGTCAATGCCAGCTCCGACGTGGTTTACCGGATGAGCCCGGACTGGCAGGAAATGCATGAGCTGGACGGCCGCGGCTTCCTGTCGAGCGCCCAAGGGCCGGCGATCCGCTGGCGCGACGAATACCTGTTCCCGGAAGACCAGGCGAGCATCCAGGCGGCGATCGAGCGCGCCATCATGGAGCGCGGCGTGTTCGAGCTCGAGCACAGGGTGCGGCGCGCCGACGGGTCCGCCGGCTGGACCACCTCACGGGCAATCCCGATCGTCGATGACACCGGCAGCATCCTGGAATGGTTCGGCATGGCGGCCGACATCACCGAAAAACGGGCGAGCGAACAGCAGATCCAACTCTTGATGCGCGAGGTGAACCACCGCGTCAAAAACCAATACGCCGTGATCCTTTCCATGATCCGCGAGACGAGCAAGCGCGCGACCGACCCGCGCGCGTTCGAACACCAGATCCGCGAACGCATCATGGCGCTGTCGCGCTCGCACGACCTCTTGGTGCTCAACGACTGGCGCGGCGCGGGCATGGCCGACCTTGTGCGCGAACATCTGCGGCCGTTCGGACACGAAGAGCGGATCTCGCCTTGCGGGCCGGACGTGACGTTGCGGCTGAACGCGGTGCAGAACATCGGCATGGCGCTGCATGAGCTGGGCACCAACGCGACGAAATACGGCGCCCTGGCCGGCGACGCCGGAACCGTGCGGATGGACTGGCGGGTAGCCCCGGCCCCCGAAGGCAGCGATTTCGAGCTGGTCTGGGAGGAACATTTTTCCGAACCTCCCGCGGCCGCCGATGCCAAGCCGCACAAAGGCTTCGGCAGCGTCGTTCTCCAGCGCGTCGTCCCCACCAGCCTCTCCGGCAGCGCCTCCATGGAACGGCTGCCCGGCCTCGTTCGCTGGACGCTCTCGGCGCCGCTCGCCAACGTGGTCGTCGCCGGCGGGGCGGAGCTGGACGGCGATGAGCAGATCGCCGGGCTGACGTGAGGCCGGTTGCATCCTGGGAGACCGAACAGGGCGGCTCGCCGCCACGTCGGAAGCTCGCTGGCGCCGCCGAGCCCTCGCCGTAGCGCCGTACGCCGAATGGCTTGCGCTGCTCCCATTTTTGCTTTCCCCTTCCCCGCTTTTTTAGAACAGAAAAGCGCCAGCTTTTCTGTTCTGGACTCTGGATATTTGGACTCTGGATTCTGGCTTATGGATTATGGGGCTTATCCCAGGCCTTAACCCCTGGCTTATCCAAGCGCAGAATTCCGTCACACTTCCAAAGGCTTGGGCTACGGCTCCTCAGCATGCCTTTGAAGCGCGTGCGCACGGGCCGGCGATCTCCTGTCGCTGTCTGCCAACAGTGAACAAAATGGGAACAAGAATGTCAAGCCGAGCACCGCTGACGGGGCGGCGATCGACCTTTGCCGTCATCGGCTTCCCGATGCCGAGGCATTCAAGGCGGCAGGCTGGCAGCCCGCCGGCGTCTGATGGCAGAGAGATGCGGCTGGCCTGCTGCAGCCAGCCGCCGCCGGCGGCTTATGAATTCTTTGCTGCGGATCCGATCTCCACATCGTCCAGCCCCTTGGCCTTGTAGACGAGGTAGGAGATCGCCCAGGCGGCGATGAAGATGCCGATAATGGCGAAGCCCAGATTGTTGAAATTGTCGTTGAGCCTGCCGACGCCGTTCCAGAAGCCACCCGACAGACCGAGCTTGTCACCGATCAGGCCGAGCGCCTCGATGCCGCCGATCAGTACTGCGACAAGGACCGACACCAGGGTGATCGTGATGTTGTAGTACAGTTTGCGGATCGGCTTGACGAAGGCCCACTCATAGGCGCCGAGCATCATCACTCCATCGGTCGTGTCGACCAGTGACATACCGGCCGCGAAAAGCACCGGGAAGACCAGAATGGCTTCGAACGGCACGCCCTTGGCCGCTTGTGCCCGCGGACACGCCGAACATGGCGACTTCGGTCGCGGTGTCGAAGCCAAGGCCGAAGAGGAAACCAAGTGGGAACATGTGCCAGCTCTGCGACACCAGCCGGAACATCGGGCGGAAGACGCGGGCCAGGAAGCCGCGATTGTTGAGCAGCAGGTCCAGGTCCTCCTCGACAAACGCCTCACCGGCCCGCACCCGCCGATAGCTTCTGTAGATCGAGAACAAGATGACGATGTTCATCGCCGCGATGGCGAGCAGGAAGAGTGCGGAAACGCCGGTACTGATCGTGCCGCCAATCTCCTGAAAGCTCTGGAAGCGGCCGAGCAGGGACGTTGCCGCCGCGATAGCCGCAGCGACGATGACGACGATCGTCGAATGGCCGAGTGCGAAAAAGAAGCCGACGGAGACCGGCCGTTTGCCGTTCTGCATCAGCTTGCGCGTGACATTGTCGATGGCCGCTATGTGGTCGGCATCGACGGCATGGCGCAAGCCGAGGCCATAAATGACGAGAGCGACGCCAAGCAATGTCGGCTTGTCGTGGAAGGCGACGAAAGCCCACAGCCACGCCCCGACGTTGAGAATGGCGAGCGCCCCGTAGATTGTAATCAGCCTGGCCTTCAGGTCCGGCGCGGTTTTGTTCAGCATTTTCGATAGTTGGGTCAGCATGATTCTGCCTTTGACGTTGCCTGTCATCGCAGGGAACTCGCCCCGCCCTCCGGCCAGGCGCGCACACCGGATCACCCGTCCGATGTTCTGCTTTGACGTCCATGATGGCAGGTCTCCTGGCTCGCGGATTCCCGCCGCTTTCGCCTTCCCGGCCCATGCAGCCAGTGGCATCGTGAAACCGGCATGCCGCTTACAGTTGCGGGGGCAGCCACGGCTTTGGATTTCTCCGCACCGCGTTCCCTTTTGATCCCCGAAGGGAACCATCGGCGCGAATTCGCCACACCGCGATTGGTCAGTCAATCGACAACTCCGCCGGCCAGCCGCCTCTCACGCCATCGTGACGAGATCGCCGCGCCCCCCTCACACCCCCAGCGTCGGCTCGGTATTCACCTCCAGCGCCTCTTCCGCCTCGTCCTCTTCGCCAAGCACGTCGCCCTTCACCGGCAGCGCCTGGCCGATCCAAATCGGGTCGATAAGGTGGTCGCGCTTGGGGTTGGTGGTGTTGGGATGGATGAGGATGCTCAGGCCGCCATGGTTCAGCATCAGCCAGGGAACCAGCGTGGCAAAGATCTCGGTGGCGAAGGAGACCTGGTACATGGCTTGCTGGTGCGGGCCGACCGGCTCGTCGCGCCAATTGCCCAGGCGCACGCGGAAACGCTCTGCGATGCGCTGGCGCAGCCATTCGGCATGCTGCCGCTCGGCTTCCCCGCCGTAGTAGATATGGGCGTGATAGCTGGCGATCTCGGCGATCGGCCTGACTTCGTTCATCGCGATGCTCCCCTTCGATGATTTTTTTGCGCCCGGCGGAACTCTAGCCGAAGCGCGGGCGCCTTGTCTGCAGCCGGCCGAGGTCCGCGCCTGCGGTCGGCAGGGTTATCGGATATGGCGCTCCCCCGCTCCGTCTCGGCTGCGCCGAGCCACCTCTCCCGTCCACCTTGTGGGGGCGAGGAATTGCCAAACCGCCGAGGTTGCAACCGGCAGGAAGGATGGCAACGGCCGTTCTGCCTTTGCCCTAAATCACCGCGGTGACCGCGCCCTTCGCATTTAGGCGACAGCCGACTTTCGCCTGCCTCACTTCGATGCCGCCTCGCCCGTCATAGTCTATGCGCACCTCGATCGGCGCGTTGAGCCCGCTTCGGCGTTGACGCAAGGGGCCGGCGCTGACCGTGTAAACACGCACGGCGCCGAGGGGCTTGGCGGCCGCCGCGATCGCGGCGCGACAGGCGCGCACTACGGCGGCCGGCGTGCCGGGTATCGCCTTCGGAGGTGACAGCGGCGCGATGCGATAGCCTTTGGTGACCCGCCAGAGGTCGCCGCCGGCGGATCTGGAGGGCCTCAGCACTGGAGGCAGCACAATGGTCTGCGTCGCGCTTTTGGCCAAAGCAGGGGCTGTCGGCACCGCGGCCGGGTTCTGCGCAGAGGCAGCCGATCCGCTGACGGCGGAAGGATCGTCGCCCGCGGCGGCGGCGCCCACGCTTGTCGACACGCCTGTGCTGGTGCTGCCCAGATTGCCGCCGGCATTGACGCCGAGCGATCCGCCGCCGGTCGATGCGCCGACGTTTGCGCCGCCGACACCGTCGGCACTGGCGCCCACGCCCGCCGACACGCCTTGCGAACCGGCGCCCAATCCGGCGCCCACGCCGATGCCGCCGACTTTGCCGCCCACGCCGACGTCAAGCGCCGAGGCAGGCCCGATCGGGATGGCGATCGCCAGCGCGGCTGCTAGGTATTTTTTCATGGCCAGACCTTTGTTCCAAGGCCAACCTTGTGTGGCTCCTCATCGAGCGTTCCGCTCGACAGCGGTCTGCGAAGCCTTCGTCGCGCGAACGCGTGCCGAGCGATGGCGACTTCTCGCCTTGCCAGGCATCGGCCTCGGCGGTGACCGGCGCGGCTGGAGGCCGCTCGAAAGACGAATGATAGAAAAGCGGTCTCGGCAACGCCAAGCACTGAAAAAGGCTTAGGACTTCTCCTTTCAACTTAGCTGTCGACAGCAGGGCAAGTTTGAGCTCGCCTACGCGGTGCTAACGGGTAACTTTCAAATTAGTTTCAACTAAAATGCAACAGAACAAGGACACCACCGTGCCAGCGCCGGTTGCTGATGCCGACGCCGGGCTCTCGTCGAAATGGCCGTCTCGCCTTCGCCGGGCCAATTCTCCCCCACTTCCTGGCGTGCGCGGGCCTGGAGGCTTGAGAGTCGCCCAGGGCGGCAAGGCGCCCGCGCTACCGGCTCGAAGCCGCAACGCTCGTCGCGCTGGCCGACAAGGACGCGGTGCTGGTCGGCCAGGCCGACCTGTTGCGATCGATGGTCGAGGGTGCGGCCGGCGATGCGATCCTGGCCAACAAGCGCGAGATCGAGACCGGCATCGCCGCCATCAGCGCCACATTGCGCGACAGGCAATCGTTCCTGCTGTGAGGGCCGGCTAGGCCTTGCCCCTGGAGCGCCTCACGCCTTTTGACTGGTGAGGCGCTCGAGCGCATCGACGATCAGGTCGCAGAATTTCGCATGGTCGAGCTTCATCGCCACGGTATGGCGGAAATCGACCTGCTCGCTCGCCGTGCCGCCGAAATGGCGCATGCCGCCCAGCTTCTCGAAATTGCAGACCGTCATGCCCTTGGTCCACCGTCCGGCAAGCTCGACGCGGATATCGGCCTTCTCGGTGGTGAAGACGCCTGCATCGATCATCGCCGCCACGCAGCAGGCGTCATGGACGGCGGGATGGGCTATCTGCAGCAGGCCGCCATGCGTGGTCGCGATGAACTCCCAGATATCGAGAATGAATTTGGCGATCGGCCCGCCGACGGCGCGCACCCTGTCCTGCAGGTCGGGGGTGGCCAAGGCCTGGTGCGTGAGGTCGAGCCCCACCATGGTGACGTCCCAAGCGGCGCGGAACACCACGTCTGCGGCCTCCGGGTCGGCATAGACGTTGAACTCGGCCGCGGGCGTGATGTTGCCGCGCGTGAAACTTCCGCCCATCGCGACGACCCGCTTCACCCGCTCGACGATGCGCGGCTCCTTGCGCACGGCTAGAGCGATGTTGGTGTAGGGCCCGACCGGCACCAGCGTGACGGTTTTCGGCTCATGCGCCATGACCGTCTCGATGATGAAGTCGACGGCATGGCGCTTGTCGAGCTCGAACGAGGCGGGCGGCAGCTCCGGGCCATCGAGCCCGGTCTCGCCGTGGATCTCGACGGCCAGCACCTGGTCGATGATCAGCGGGCCGGGAGAGCCTTTCGCCACCGGCACCTTTATGCCGTAGGCCGTGCATACGGAGAGCGCATTGCGCGTGGTGTTCTCGACATTGTGGTTGCCCGAAACCGTGGTGATGCCGAGAAGGTCGATGTTCGGGTTGCCGGCCGCAAGCAGGATGGCGATGGCATCGTCGTGCCCCGGATCGCAGTCGAGGATGATCTTTTCCATGGGGGTCGCCTCTCCCTGGCCTGCGGCGATTACAGACCGGGGCCTCTGGTGACGTCAAGGTTGCCATCCGGCCGAAGCGCGATCACCACAACTGACGCTCTTGCCGCCCCGCCCATAATGCCGCCCTCAGCGCGCCTGCCCGCCTCTCGCCCCGCTCCCCCACAGCGCCCGCGCGAACACGTTGCGCTTGCCCTTGCGCGGCGCCAGCTCCACATCGCTGACCAGCTTCGCGCCGCCCTCGCGCCGCTCCAGCGTGATCTTGCGGCTGTGGAAGGCTTCCAGCTCGGCGCGGTGGGCGACGCTGATGACGGTGACCTTCGGCAATGCCTGGACCACCGTCTGCATCATCTTGTCCTGGCTCTTCTCGTCCAGCGCCGAGGTCGCCTCGTCCAGCACGACGATGTCTGGCTCGTGCAGCAGCAGGCGCGCGAAGGCGAGGCGCTGCTTTTCGCCACCGGAGAGCGTCTGGTCCCACGGCGCCTCTTCCTCGATCCTGTCCCGCAGGTAGCCGAGGCCGACCTTGTCGAGGGCGGCGTCGATCTCGTCCACCGTCCAGTTGTCGGCGGCGGCCGGATAGGCGACCGCGCGCCGCAGCGTGCCGGTCGGGATGTAGGGGCGTTGCGGCAACATGAACAGCCGCTTGCCGGCATGGAAATTGACGCTGCCGCCGCCCCAGGGCCACAGGCCCGCGACGGCCCGCACCAGCGTCGACTTGCCGGTGCCGGATTCGCCCGCGACCAGCACCCGCTCGCCCGGGTTGATCTCGACCTTCGTCTCCTTGACCACGCCGGTGCCGTCGTTGAGGGTGACGGAGAGATCGTCCAGGCTGAGCATGGCGCCGTTTTGCGTCTCGCCGCGCCGGATGCGCCCAAAGGACTCGCTCTCTTCGGCGCGCTCCAGCCCGTCGAGCGACATCATCAGCGAAGCGACGCGGCGCGCCGAGGCGTTCCAATCGGCCAGGCGCGGATAATTGTCGACCAGCCAGCCGAACGCGCCTTGCACGATGGCAAAGGCGGAGGCCGCCTGCATGACCTGGCCGAGCGACATCGAGCCTTCGAGGAATTTCGGCGCGCAGAGCAGCACCGGCACCACCGGCGCGAACAGCATCGACCCTTGCGAGACAATCGCGGTGCGCATGTGCTGTCCGGTCAGCAGCGCCCATTGCCTCAGCACATGGCCGAAATTCCTGTCGATGCCGCTGCGCTCCTCCGCCTCGCCGCCGAGCAGCGCGATGCTTTCGCCGTTTTCGCGCACGCGTGTCAGCGTGTAGCGGAATTCGGCTTCCGCCTGGTTCTTGCGCTCCGAAAGCTGCACGAAATGGCGGCCGATGACCACCATCGAGGTCGAGGTGATGGCGGCATAGATGACCGCGGTGACGACGAGGAAGCCGGGGATGGTGATGCTCTCGCGGCCGAGCGGCAAGGTGAGCGCGCCGCCGATGGTCCACAGCACGACGATGAAGGTCGAGGCCGCCAGGAAGGCGTTGAGAACGCCGGAGATGAAATCGACGGGGGACTCGGTGGCGATGCGCAGATCTTCGGTGAGACGGGCTTCGGGGTTCGAGTGGTCGCCGGCGACGAGGTTGAGCTGATAGTAGCGGCCGCTGGCCAGCCAGCGCGCGATGACAGATGTGGTGAGCCAGGAGCGCCAGCGGCGCTGGATCGTCATACGCAGGTAGACCTGAACGACGACGAGGCTGGCGCTTCCGGCAACCAGCGGCACGAAGACGGCGCTCAGCATATAGACGGTGTGGACATTGCGCTGCTCGATGGCGTCGAAGAAGGCGCGGTTCCAGACATTGATGCCATACTGGAAGCCGACATTGACGCAGATCAGCACCAGCAGCCCAATCGTAAACGGCCATGCGAGCTTGTCGCCATTCCGGCCCCAGTAGCCGCGCCCGCTGATCCAGAACCGCCTAAACAGGTACTTCCTGCGCGCCTGCTCGGCCTCCTCGGGCGTCAGCTTCGGACCGGGCTCGACGGATTCCGGCGGCGGCGGCGCCGGTTCGCCGACGGCCTCCGGCGTCGCTTCGGCCGGCTCCTCGTGCTCGGGCGATTGCTTCGGTTGCGACTTCTCTTCGCGGGGTCTTTCCGGATGCAAGCTTTCCGGCGGCGACTTTTCCGGCCGCGTCTTGCCCGGGGGTGCCTTCGCTGCGCCCGTCTTTGCGGGGCGCGACTTCCCGGCACCGCGCGGCTGGGCGCCGTCGGCCGATCTTGGCTTGAGCTTTGCTTCAGACATCAGCCGACAACGGCTCAAAAATCAGAAGGTTTCACGATCTCGGCGAGAGATGTTGCCTGCCCGCTCGGGCCTCGACCTCACCTCACCCGGCAAAACCCCGCCGCGCGGCGGCCATGCCTTCCCACATCAGCTTGATCCCGAGCGCGCCGACCACGGCGCCGGCGGCGCGGTCGATCCAGTGCTTGGTGCCGAGATAGGCCGCGCGCGGCCGGCTGGAGGAAAAGGCGAAGGCGACGACCGCGTACCAGACGAATTCGTTGAGGAAGAGCAGCGGCGGCAGGACCAAGAGCATCCAGAGCGGCGGCGAGGCCGGCAGCATGGCCGCGAACATCGAGGCGTAGAAGATCGCCGTCTTCGGATTGGCGAGCTGGACCAGAAGCGCGCGCCGCAGCGCCCGCCAGAACGAGCCGGCGCGCGCCGAGGCATCGTTCGCGATCTCGATCGGCTGATTGGCGCCGCGCCAGATCTTGATGCCGATCCACAACAGATAGGCGCCGCCGGCGACGCGCAGGAAAATGTCCAGCCAGGCGACCTGGACGAGCAGCGCGGTCAGGCCCGCGACCGCGATGATGGCGAAGATGAAGCCGCCGATGCCCATGCCGATCGCCGCTGCTAGGCCGTCACTGCGCTCGCCGGCGACCGCGATGCGCGAGACGACGACGAAGCTCGGCCCCGGGCTCATCGCCCCCAGCAAGAAAACGCCAAGGATGGAAAGGATGGTTGCAATCTCGGACAAGGCTTCCTCCGCAGGCGGCTGCAATTCCCTGCGCAGTACAATGCACGCGCCGCGCGCCTTGTCACCATCCTGGCGGGCGATCGGCGAGCGCGAGCATGCCGAGACGGCGTCTGGTCAGGCTGGAGCCGCGCCCTATGTCTTCCGCGGCCCGTCCAGCCATCGGGCAAAACACCGCCTTTGCGGAACAGGCGGCAACTGCTTGGGTTGGCAGCCGTGTTCAGCAGTCGTACGGTATATGGCGGAAGTGCCTCTGCACACGGGGAGACTTCAGATGAAAGCTGCTGCAGAACGCGACCCTCGCAGGCGCGAGCTTTTGAAGGATCACGGCCCAGCCGGACTGGCCGCGAAGTCTGTTTCCGGCCGTGCCGCGGCCCAGCGGCGCCGACGACGCGCCGCCCACAGTCAAGACGTCCCGCCGATCCGTTCGCGCCAAGCATGATCCGTTCCAGTGCTTTCCTTCCCTAGACCGAGGCGAGGCCGCTCGCCGCTCTGGATAGGCCTGATCGCAACGCTCTCCGGCTGCGCGGGCGGGGTGCTCGACCCGCAGGGCCCGATCGGCGCGGGCAACCGCACGATCCTGCTCAACTCGCTGGCGGTCATGCTGGTCATCGTCATTCCGACGCTGGTGGCGCTGCTTTTGTTTGCCTGGATGTTCCGTGCCTCCAACCGCAACGCGCGCTACGAGCCGGAATTCACCTATTCGGGCCGCATCGAGCTGATCGTCTGGTCGATCCCGACGCTCACCATCCTCTTCCTCGGCGGGCTGATCTATTACGGATCCTACCATCTCGACCCGCGCCGGCCGATCGCCTCCAGCCAGCCGCCGCTCGACATCCAGGTGGTGGCGCTCGACTGGAAATGGCTGTTCCTCTACCCCGACCAGGGCGTCGGAACGGTCAACCAGCTGGTCATCCCGGCCGGCGTTCCCGTTCGTTTCAAGCTGACCTCGGCCAGCGTGATGAACACCTTCTTTGTGCCGCAGCTCGGCAGCATGATCTATGTCATGAACGGCATGCAGACCGAGCTCAACCTGCAGGCCGACCGCGAGGGCGACTATCTCGGCCTGTCGGCGCATTTCAGCGGCGATGGCTTCTCCGACATGAATTTCCGCGTGCGCGCGGTCCCGCCCGACGAGTTTGCGCGCTGGGCCTCTTCGCTGCATGGCGCCGGCGGCGTGCTCAACGCCCGCGCCTATGGCGAGCTTGCCAGGCAGAGCATCAACGTGCCGCCGGCCTCGTTCGGCGTCGTGCAGGACGGCCTGTTCGACGCGATCGTGCGCCAGACGCTGCCGCCCGGTCCGGGTCCCGCCGAAACCGCCGCCGGCGAGCCGCAGGTAAGCCCCAAGGCCCAGCCCAAGGCCGGGACGCCGGCGCCTGCCCAACAGCCGCAGCCGAAAGCGGGAGGATGACGATGCTCGGCAAGCTCGACTGGTCTGCCATTCCCTTCGATCAGCCCATCCCGCTGGGCGCCGCGCTCGTCGTCTTCCTGGCGGCCGCCGCGGTGCTGATCTGGGTCACGGTGAAAGGATACTGGCCCTATCTCTGGGACGAATGGATAACTTCGGTCGACCACAAGCGCATCGGCGTCATGTATATCGTTCTGGCGGCGCTGATGCTGCTGCGCGGCTTCGTCGATGCGGTGATGATGCGCACGCAGCAGGTGCTCGCCATCCACGGGCCAGGCTACCTGCCGCCCGAGCATTACGACCAGGTCTTTTCGGCCCACGGCACGATCATGATCTTCTTCGCCGCGATGCCCTTCGTCATCGGGCTGATGAACTTCGTCGTGCCGCTGCAGCTCGGCATCCGCGACGTCGCCTTTCCGACGCTGAATTCGGTGAGTTTCTGGCTGACGGCGACCGGCGCGCTCCTGGTCAACATCTCGCTCGTCGTCGGCGAGTTCGCCCGCACCGGCTGGCTGCCCTATGCGCCGCTTTCGGAGACGACCTACTCGCCGGGCGTCGGCGTCGACTATTATCTCTGGTCGATCCAGATCTCCGGCGTCGGCACGCTGCTCACCGGCGTCAACCTGGCGACCACCATCCTCAAGATGCGCGCGCCGGGCATGGGCTATCTGCGCATGCCGATGTTCTGCTGGACATCGCTCGCCTCCAACCTGCTGATCGTCGCGGCCTTCCCGATCCTCACCGCCACGCTCGCCATGCTGACGCTCGACCGCTACCTCGGCTTCCATTTCTTCACCAACGAAGCCGGCGGCAACCAGATGATGTTCATGAACCTGATCTGGGCGTGGGGCCATCCGGAGGTCTACATCCTGGTGCTGCCCGCCTTCGGCATCTATTCCGAGATCTTCTCGACCTTCTCATCGAAGCCGCTGTTCGGCTACCGGTCGATGGTCGCGGCGACGCTGTTCATCTGCATCGTCTCCTTCATGGTCTGGCTGCACCACTTCTTCACCATGGGCGCCGGGGCCGACGTCAATGCCGCCTTCGGCATAGCCACCTCGGTCATCGCGGTCGGCACCGGGGTCAAGATCTACAACTGGCTCTTCACGATGTATGGCGGGCGCGTGCGCTTCGACACGCCGATGCTGTGGGCGCTGGGCTTCGTCACCACCTTCATCATCGGCGGCATGACCGGCGTGCTGCTCGCCGTTCCGCCGGCCGACTTCATGCTGCACAATTCGCTCTTCCTGGTGGCGCATTTTCACAATGTGATCATCTCGGGCGTGCTGTTCGCCGCCTTCGCCGGCTTCACCTACTGGTTCCCGAAAGCCTTCGGCTTCCGGCTGCACGAGGGCTGGGGCAAGGCCGCGTTCTGGTTCACCCTTGCCGGCTACGTGCTGGTCTTCGTGCCGCTCTATATCGTCGGCCTGCTCGGCATGACCCGCCGTCTCCAGCATATCGACATGGACCTGTGGACGCCGTGGCTGGTCGTGGCGGCCTTCGGCATTGCGGTGATGATCGTCGGCGCCGCCTGCCAGGTCGCGCAGCTCGTCGTCTCGATCAGGCATCGCGACGAATTGCGCGACGAAACGGGCGACCCTTGGGACGGCCGCTCGCTGGAATGGTCGACATCCTCCCCGCCGCCCTTCTTCAACTACGCGCGGCTGCCGCATGTCGAGAACGAGGAACCCTACTGGACCATCAAGCAGCGGGCGATGGAGGAGCAAAGGCCCGGCGAGGACGAAAGCTATGAGCCGATCGAAATGCCGCGCAACAGCCCGACCGGCTTCGTCACCGCCTTCTTCAGCACGCTGATCGGCTTCGCCCTGATCTGGCACATCTGGTGGCTGGCGATCGTCGGCTTCATCGGCGCCTATATCACTTTCGTCGTCTTCGCCTGGCGAGAGCACGGCGACTACGAGGTCTCCGCGGAGGAAGTCGAGCGCATCGACCGCGACGGCAGGGCCGCACAGCTTGCCTGGCTGCGCAGACGGGAGCGCGTGGCATGAGCGACATAGCGGCCGGCAGCGCGGCGCGCGATCCCTACCGGGTTGGACGGTCCGGCGGGCATGGCCATGGGGGACACGGTCATGGGGGTCACGGCCATGCGGGACACGGCCATGGCCTGCTCTCGGCGACCGGCCACGGCCAGGGCGGCCCGGCCTCGAAGTTCGTCACGGTGGCCTACGGCTTCTGGATCTTCCTCCTGTCCGACATCATCATGTTCTCGGCTTTCTTCGCCGCTTATGCGGTCCTGTCGACGGCGACCGCCGGCGGGCCATCCGGCAAGGAGCTGTTCGAGCTGCCGCGCGTTGCGGCGCAAACGGGGCTGCTGCTCACATCGAGCTTCACCGGCGGGCTGGCGACGCTCGCGACGCATCGCCGGTCGATGGCCGCCACGCAGTTCTGGCTTCTGGTCACCGGCCTGCTCGGTGCCGCCTTCCTGTTCCTCGAGGTGCAGGAATTCGCGGTGATGGCGAGCGAGCAGGCAGGCCCTTCGCGCAGCGCCTTCCTGTCAGCCTTCTTCGCCCTTGTCGGCTGCCACGGTACCCATGTCGGGCTCGGCCTGCTCTGGCTCGGGACCATGATGGCGCAGCTCTGGGTGAAGGGCTTCCGGCCGGAAATACTGCGCCGGCTCCACTGCTTCGGCCTGTTCTGGCACGCGCTCGACATTATCTGGGTCGCCATCTTCACCCTGGTCTATCTCTTGGGAGCGTCGCCATGAGCGACATCGACAGCCGGACCGACGAGGAACTCGACCGCCGCGATTCGGCGCCGGGCGAGGAGCGCATCACCGAGCACGAACTGGCGGGAGGGCTGTCCGGCTACCTGCTTGGCTTCGGCCTGGCGATCCTGCTGACCATCGCCTCTTTCCTCGCCGCGCAGACCGGCTTGATCTACCAGCCGGCGGTGATCTCGGCCCTGGTGGTGCTGGCGATCGCGCAGATGGGCGTGCATCTGGTCTTCTTCCTGCACCTGACCACCGGGCCCGACAACACCAACAACGTGCTCGCGCTCGCCTTCGGCGTGCTGATCGTCGCGCTGGTCGTGATCGGCTCGGTCTGGATCATGGCCCATCTCAACCTGAACATGCCTCCGATGAGCGCCCATCAGGCCAGGATGATGCCATAAGGCGGCTCAACCCGCCGGCAGAGGCGTTCTCCCGCGTGGGTCGCCACCGTCACAGCCGGCCCGATCGACGTCATGACCCCATGCCAAAAGCATGGGGTCACATCGATGTCAGAGGTTTGATAGGCTTCCGCCGGTCAGTGAATGGCGATGCGTCGCGTCACCTGACCGTTGCTTTCCCAGTAGGTGTGCTTCTTGGCGATGACGGGATCGTCCATTGCCGGTTGGACCTGCCCTCCAGTGCTAACGGCGCGCGAGGTGACTGTGTGCTCCCCGGCGGAGGGCTTGGGCCAGTCGACGGACCATATCTTCCAAGCGAAGTCCGCCTTTTCGGTTTCATCGATGGTCGCCGGCATCCATGGGCCGTCATCGATCTTCACCTCGACCCGCTCGATCGGCGCGCCCCAGGCCGCCCCGACGATCCGGTAATCATTGCCGATATGAGTGACCCGGGCCGGCGCAGACTTCAGGCGCGCCCTCCCGACAGAGGTTTCCATCCATACCGTCTCTCCGTTGTGCTCCTCCTCGCGCAGCGTGACATAATCGCGTCCCATGAACTGGTTCACGAAGCGTTGGTCCCTGACTTCGATGCGCTTGAGCCATTTCACGTTCGCGATCCCGTACCAGCCCGGCGCTATCAGCCGCAGCGGGAACCCGTTATCGGCAGGCAAGGCAGTGCCGTTCATCTCGTAGCAAAGCATGTTTTTGGGGTCCAAGGCGTCGGCGAGCGACATGCTGCGCGCAAAGTTCTGCGTAAACTTGACGTCGTCGGCTCGCTTGATTTCACCTTTATCGGCGCCCCAGAAGACAATCTCGATGCCACTGTCGAGGACGCCGACCTCCATAAGGATCGGGGCGAGCGGCGTGCCCGCCCAGCGAGCATTGCCAATCCCGCCATTGAAGAACGGGAGGCCAGTATTGCCCGAACATTCGACCGTGAACGTGACTTCCTGGCGTGGTCGAGCCTTGATGTCGGCGAGCGTCAGGGCAGTCGGCTTTTTGACGGACCCGCCAATTTCGAGCTTCCACGTGCTTTCGTCGATGACCGGCCGGTCGAAATGCGCGATTGAGAAGAACTTGTCGTTGGGCGTCACCCAGGAATCGAGATCCTCCCACACCAACTGATTTTTGATGACTTGCGGAACCGGGTTTGGCGGCAACTGATCGAGCCATTTGATGACTTCCTCGCCGGCCCGGGTTGGAAAAGCATAGGCAATCCGCGATTGAAAGGACGCCAGCGCCACGAGGGTTGCCCCTCCTCGAACCATGAATTCACGTCTGGGAAGGTAATGCATGATCACTTCTCCTCCAGTGAAAAGCTCAGTTCTCCTTCAGTGAGTAAATGCGAATAGCGACCGCGATCGCGCGCAGAAGCCGGACGCGGCGGGCAATGATGAGAGCGCGTGGAACACCCCCCGAGTTGGAAGTGCGCCCTAGTTGAAGCGACGTCTCCCGCTCTCAATTCGCCGGCGTGTCAGGTCCGAGCCAGCGGTCTTCAAATATACGCCCTATCTGTCGTCGTGGCGAGGCCAAGGGCTGGCATCTTCGCATCAGGACTCGATACCTGCATCGTGCTCCAAGCTTGAATGCCGCCGACGATTGATGCGTTGCATCTCGTGAGCGGCATGGACCTGGTCAGCACCGATGTCAGCTCTGAGGCGTTGCCGATCCTGCCAAAGTCCGACCCGTGACGTCCCACCAGGTCTTGACGAAGATCGGCGGGCCTGTTTGAGACTCGCGGTCAAATGGGGACACTTGCTTCACGGGGAGATGAACAGGCGGTGGGCAGGCTGTGAGGCGCGTTTTTCGATTGCTTGCCGCGGCGGTCCTGGCGGCCGGCGTGGCCGGGTGCACCAGCATTTCCTATTACGCGCAGTCGCTGGAGGGCCATGTTGAGATCATGGCGGCGCGCAAGAATGTCGGCAAGCTGATCCGCGACCCCGCAACGCCGGAGGCATTGCGCGTCAAGCTGACGTCGGCGAGCGCCATACGCCGCTTTGCCACGGATGAACTGGCGCTGCCCGAAAACAGCAGCTACCGCAGCTATGTCGACATCGGCCGGGACGCTGTGACCTTGGCGGTTTTTGCCGCGCCGCAATTCTCGCTCACGCCCGTAACATGGTGCTTTCCGGTCTTCGGCTGCGTTCCGTACCGGGGTTACTTTTCCCGGAAATCGGCGGCAGAGAGCGCTGCCGAACTGCAGCGGCAGGGGCTGGACGTCTACGTCTCGGGCGTCACCGCATATTCCACGCTCGGATGGTTCAGCGATCCGCTGCTCAGCACCATGCTGCGCCAGGACGACACCTATCTCGCAAGCCTGATCTTCCATGAGCTGGCGCATCAGAAAATCTATGTGAACGGCGACTCCGCGTTCAACGAGGCTTTCGCGGTCTCGGTCGAAACCACCGGCGTCAGGAAATGGCTCCGCGCCACAGGCAATCGCGCGGGATTGCGCCGCTACGAAGCCAATCGCAAGCGCAACGCCGATTTTCTCGGACTGATAGCGAAAACCCGGGACGAGTTGCGCCAAGTCTATGGAAGTCCGCGTGGCCCACAGCAGATGGCCGCCGCCAAAGCAGCCACGATCGACAGGCTGCGGATGCGCTACCGGCGCATGCGCGATACGCGCTGGGCCGGATACCGGGGCTATGACGCCTGGTTCGATAGCCCGATCAACAACGCAAAGCTCGCCGCGACTGCCGTCTATGGCGAACAGGTTCCGGCGTTTCTTCGCCTGTTCGACTTGTGCTCCGGCGACTATCCAAGGTTCTACGCCGCCGTTCGAAGGATCGGGAATTTGCCCGGACCTGCGCGCGCCCAGACGCTGAAGACCGTGGCGGCGTGCGATTGACCTGAACAGGCAAGGGTCGGCCGCGTACCCGACATGAGCGAAGCCAACTCGGCAGCCAATCACATCGGGCGCGCCATATGCGATTGCCCTTAGGCAGCCGCGCGGTGCCGCGACGCCCCAAAAAGGCCTCTTGCGGAGCCTCGTCGCAACAGCGGCGCCCGGTCGGCGCGCGGCCCCTAGCTCGAAAACGTCACGGTCACGCCGCGCTGGCGGAAATAGGCCTGCATCAGCTTGCGGCCCGCGCGGTTGTTGTGCGCCAGCTTGGCCGGCTCGAACACCGCCTGTTTCAGCCCTTCCCGCGCCATCGCCGCCTTGAGCGTCGCGATATGCGCATCGATGTCGGCGTTGTCCGCGCGGATCGAGGCATAGATGCTTTCGGTCGCTTCGGCCACGGTCGGTTCGCTCACTTTATGTCGTCCTTCGGTTGGTTGCGCGGCGGCTTAACCGGGCCTGAAAACAAAAACAAGGCTCCATGGGGCATTGTCGCACTCACAGCAGAACCTTGCCCTATTCTCCCCGCCAGCTGCTTGGCGTTTTCCGGCTTAATCGCCTACGCCGACGCGATCGCACCCAACGTAAAGGCGTCCAACGGCTACGAAGTGAGCGCCAGCCACGCCGTGCCGAAGACCAGCGTCAACAGCGTCAGCGGCAAACCGACCTTGAAGAAAGCTGCGAAAGACAGCTCCTTGCCCGCCGCTCTTGCCTGCTCAGCCACGATGAGGTTGGCGACCGAGCCGAGCAGCGTGAAATTGCCGGCGAGCGTCGAGCTCATCGCCACGACCAGCCACGCGCGGTGGGGGTTTTCGAGGCCCGGGATGAACGGCCTCAACGCCAGCACCGCCGGCACATTGCTCATGACGTTGGAAAGCACCGCGGTGAAGCCGGAGAGCCGCCAAACATCGTCGAGACCCATATTCTTCGCCGCGGCGATCATGTCGGGGGTGAGCAGCGTGCGCTCCGCGCCCGCCACGACCACGAACAGTCCGGCGAACATGAAGAGCAGCGGGCCGTCGATCTCGCGGTAGATGCGGTGCGGCTTGATCGCGCGGGTGACGAGCAGGAAAGCGCCGGCAATGAGCGCCGCCTTGGCGACGGGCACGCCAGCGAAGAAGGCGAACGCCAGCACCACGCAGACGATGGTCGCCTTCAGCACCTGTCCCGGCAGCATGCGGCCGCGATAGACCTCGGGGCTGAGCTCGGCGGGGCGAGAGAATTCGCCGCGGTAGACGATGCGGACAATGACGATGACGGCGACAAGGCCGAACAGCGCCACCGGCGCGAGCGCCGCCGTGAAGGCCGGATAGGAAATGCCCGAGAGCGCGCCGATGACCATGTTCTGCGGGTTGCCGGTGATGGTGGCGACGCTGCCGCAGTTGGAGGCCGTGCAGGTGGCGATCAGGTAGGGAACCGGGTTGCGCCGGATGACGCGGGTGACGTGGACGACGATCGGCGCCATCACCAGGCAGATCGCGTCATTGACCAGAAAGGCCGAAAGCACTCCGGTCAGAAGCGTCACCATGACGAGCAGCATGAAGGGCGCGTGCGCATGCTCAATAGCGAAGCCGCCGAGCGCCCGGAACGCGCCCGACACTTTCAGATGCGCGACCACGATCATCATGCCGAGCAAAAGCGTGATCGTGTCGAAATTGATGGCGCGGTAGGCATCCTCCATGCCGATCGCGCCGATCGCGATCATGGCGGCGCCACCGAGCAGCGCGATGCCGGCGCGATCCAGCCTGAAGCCCGGAATACGGCCGACGGCAACGCCGGCATAAGTGGCTACCAGGATGAAAAGCGCTCCCGCACCGGTCCATGTCATTGCAGGAAATCCCGTTGCCTGCCCGCGCCCGACGGAATCTGCTCGGGCGCCCTTTGCCGGACGAGCTTTAGCAACGGCAGCGCAAAGGGAAAGGGTCGAGGGATGAAACTTTCGTCATCCGCCCGGGGCTTTTATATCTCGGATGGCTAATGTAATGTCTTGAGAAAAACAGGACCGACAATCCAGTCGTTGGGGACTAAATGGATGAACGCGGTCGTTGAAGCGGAGCATCGCGTCTCGCCAAACGAGAATCTGATGCCCTCGGCGGAATGCCGGCGCTGCCATGGCGCCAGGAAAATTTTCATTTGCGACCGCTGGGTCGCCTCCAACGGCCATTGCTGCCCGGAAGGAACGCACCGGCTGAGCTGTCCGGGACACAGTGTGGTCTGCCTTGAATGCGGCGGATCGGGAGGCCAGAATGCCTGACCGGGTTCTTACCGACGTCGCGCTGACGGTCGCTTCGTCGTCCGTCCGACCGCGACAAGGCCGGTTGCGCAGACATCCTCATCGGCGTCGTTTTGCTGTTCAAAAGCCTTGCGGTGTTCCGGCGGCGAGCCATATTCGTACTGCAAAAGCCATCACTGAAAGCTGGCGCTTCGATGAAAAGCCTGACGACCGCCCTTGTTGCCGGCACGATATTATGGACCGCGGGCGCCGCCGATGCGCGGCCCGACACACGCGCCATGACCTGTGGCGAGACGCAGGCGCTGATCCAGCGCCGGCATGCTGCGGTGCTGACCACCGGGCCCAACACTTATGATCGTTTCGTGCGCCAATTCGGCAATGAGTGCGACTGGCCGGAAGTCCCGATGTCGGTCGCGGTTCCGACCCGTGACGGTCCATGCCGCGTCTACCGCTGCGAGGAACCGGTCTTCGACTTCCCCGGTTGAGCGACGTTCCGACCGCGCTGTGGAACAGTTGAGGCGGCATGCGAATTGTACCGGATGGTGACACCAATGTCCCGGCTGCAGGAGGAACGGCCATGTTCAACGATGTCATGCGTAGCGGCAGCTGCCTGTGCGGCGGTGTGCAGTTCCGGGTGACCGGCGAGCCGCTGAGGGTGGGACTTTGCCATTGCAAGGACTGCCGCAAGACCAGCGGATCGGCGTATCAGGCCTTTGCCATATGGCCGCGCCAGGCATTCGAAAGCGCGGGTATCACCAGCACTTATGGCGGGCGAAGCTTCTGTCCAACCTGCGGCAGCCGCTTGCCGTCGGTTCGCGAGGACGAGGCCGAGGTGATGATCGGCAGCCTGGATGTCGTACCGACCGAAGGGCTTGAGCCCAGCTACGAATTGTGGATCGGCCGCCGCGAGCAGTGGTTGCATCCTCTGCCCGAGGCGAGCCAATTCGAGCATGACCGGACCGTCGCTGAGTCGGCGGCCGATGATGCCGAGCCGGAGGCCGTGCGCGAGCCGTATCGCAAATCAGCCTAAATGCTGAATGGCAGTAAGGCTTAAGTCGCAGAGCAAGGACGCATCGGTCCAGCGAGCCGGCGTCTATGCCCCTGAACGACCGGACGCTGACCGCGAGGGCCTTGTCTTCTTCTGGAAGTCGGGCATTTTCAACCAACGGTCGGTTTGCCGGCGCGGCAGCGGCCGCTAGCATCCCCGGCGCGGCGAAAAACCTTTTGGAGGCCGCTTCGGCCGGCGCGGCTCAGGCAACACCAGCATTGCCGCGCCGGCCTTACAAGATGGACAGTATGTCCAGCCCCAGGCGTTGCGTCCGGGAGAATACAACTTTTGATGTTGTTTCTAGTTCGAAAGCTTCCTTCCCGCGTGAAGCACCGGCTTCATTTGCGACACGGAAATGAAAATTGTTTCGGCCAGAGAAAATTTTTCACCAACCGTATTTCCTGGATGATGCCAACTATGCGGCGTAGCCATGGAAGCAAGCGGCAGGCCCAATCATTTTCTTGCCTTGTACACAAAACTCACCTTTGTTTCTTTTTGATTTTAAGACATAGTACTGGCGAATCCTGAAACCGAACGGGGCGGTTTTCATGACACTGGCGCCTCAACGCAGCCGCAACCTGCATATGCGGTATCCACCGATCGACGGGTTTTGGACCTGGGACATCAAGCGCGACCGCGTCTATGGGGACGCGAATCTGTCCGCTTATTTCGACCTGACGCTCGAGGAGTTCTCGCACGGCGCGCCGCTGGAGCGGTGCATGCAAAGCATAGAGCGGGACGATCGGCCGCGGGTTCGGCTGGCGATCCGCAAGGCGATCGAGCGCAGGTCAGGTTTCCGCGAGGTCTACAAGGTCCGCTCGGAAAAGATGGGGCTGCGCAAGATCCTTGCCGTCGGCCAGTGCTATGTCGATGACATGGGCGAGGCAGCGCTCTATCCGGGCTGGTTCATCGACCTGACGCAGGATGCCGCGGGCGAGGATCACTCGCTGCGCGAAATCCACGACCATGTCGAGCAGGCCAGGGAACTCGCGCAGTCGATCGGGGACGACATGCTTTCCTACCTGCTGGACAACATCCAGGAAGAGATCCTGCAAAGGCTTGGCGAGAGATCGAGGAGGCGCAAATCGTCCTGAGGCGATCTTTGTCGGTTTCTCGGCCGGGTTCCGGGCTAGCTTCTGGGCGGAAGCCTGCCGCGCCTGCCGATCTCGGCCGTCACCATGCGCGCGAAATGCGAGTGGGGCGAGCGGCGCTCGATAAGCTTGGCTCGCTCGAGGGCAGCGTCGCCGTAGAATTCGATCAGCACGTTGGCGGCCTTGGCGGCATCGGCCTGCAGCCTGCCGAGATCGGCCTGTCCGCTCCCGCTCGCGGGCTCGCTCCTGGCAATCACGTCAAGCATGGCTTGCAGCTTGTCGGGAGTGCTGCCCTCGTCTTCATGCATATTCGCCATCCGATTGGGGGCGTAAAATATCGACATTTTCGCGCGATGTGCAACAGCTTCATTGATCGAGCGCAGGTGCAACCGGGCGCAGCCTGGCCGCGAGCGAGCCGACAACCTTCGTACAAGTATAGTCAGCCAAACTTCCACGTAGACATTGGGGGCACCGATGGACCAGCCGAGCAAAATGGAAAACCTGCAGTTTGCGCAGGGCATCTTGCGCGAGCTTCGCCAGAAGGCTGAGGCCGACGGCGAAAAGCTTCTGACCTATCTCATCGACATGGCTTACCTTGAAGCCAGCGACCGCATCCGAGCCCACTGGATCGGCAGCCACGAAAACGAAAACCGCCGGGCCAAGGGGTAAGGCCACAATTCCAGCCGGAGCATGCCGGCGAGATGCGGGCTTGCGCCCGGAACGCAAAAAGCCCGCCATGCCTTTCGGCACGGCGGGCGTGATCCTGAATGAAGGGCTGCGCAGCCCTATTTTTATGATGCGGCGGCCTTTTCGCGGACGGGAAGCTTCCAGCCCGGCCGAACGAAATGGCAGGTGTAGCCGTTGGGGTAGCGCTCCAGATAATCCTGATGTTCGGGTTCGGCCTGCCAGAAGGCACCGGCCGGGGCGAGCTCGGTGACGACCTTGCCCGGCCAGAGACCCGAGGCGTCGACATCGGCGATGGTGTCTTCGGCCACCCGCTTCTGCTCGTCGCTGGTATAGAAGATCGCCGAGCGGTAGCTCATGCCGACATCGTTGCCCTGACGGTTCCTGGTCGTCGGATCGTGGATCTGGAAGAAGAACTCGAGCAGCGTGCGGAAACTGGTCTTGGTCGGATCGAAGACGATCTCGATCGCCTCGGCATGGGTGCCGTGATTGCGGTAGGTTGCGTTCGGCACGTCGCCGCCGCTGTAGCCGACACGGGTGGAGATCACGCCGGGCAAGCGGCGGATCAGATCCTGCATGCCCCAGAAGCAGCCGCCGGCAAGGACCGCGCGTTCGGAAGAAGCCATGTCAAACCTCCTTTGGATTTCTCCATAAGTGGGGATTGTGGCCTGCTTCTTCCAGCGGCTCAAGCGGCTGGAAAAAGGCGCCGGGAAAGGTCGACGGGGGAAAACGAGCCACGGCGCCGAATCTGCCGATTGCTCGCCGGTCGGGCAAACCGGCGAGCCTCGGGCTGAGCGCCAGCTTCACTTGGGCCCTTTATCGCCCCTGCCGTTGTCGCCTCCGCCATTGTTGCCCCGGCCGGGATTCCCCCGGTCATGGCCATGGCTTTCACCACCGAGGCAATTCGCGTCGCCGACCCCGCAGCAGCGGCCAGCCCACAGCTTGTTGGTCGGCGTGTTGTCGCATTCGTAGATCTGCTGGCCGGCCATCGCGGATCCACCCAGGGCGGATACGGCCAGGGCGGCAAGAAGTGCATTGCGAAGGATTGCAGGCATCGAAAATCTCCATGGATACACGGGTGTTCATTTGCACCGATGCGTCGCATGGCCACGCGAATTGGTTCATCGCGATTGGCAGAATTCTTGCCGGCCGGTGTCGCCAATGCTCGGGACTGATCGGCACGGCTCCCATTCCGCGCCGCTCATTCTTCTGGTGCGGGCCTGAAGCGCCGCACCAGCACCTCGAACACGATGTCCGATAGGCGGCGATAATTTCCGCGCGCTGCTCGGGCGAATAGTGCCCGGCATCTTCGATGGTCATGAAGGTCACGTGTCGGGACATATTAGTCTCGTCGTAATTATCTGCCCCAACCAACTATTGTCGTTGATAATACTGTTCATCAATGCGAAGTTCCTGATGAAACGGGGGAGATACATGATCCGCATTGCAATCGTCGTGCCATTGCCGCGAGCGCCTCAGCCTGCCAGTCGAACGTGCCCTATGACACGAGCAAGCAGACCTGCGGGATGCACGAGTTCAGGGGGTTCCAACGCAAAGTTTGTATCCCGGACACACCGAACAAAGTATGCAATGTCTGGTACAATCCAATTACTCGTGACGAAAGGATATGGTGCCAACCGCTAACCCGGAAAGCGACCGACCCTAAGGCTCGCGCTAGGCAGCTTGCGGGCAGCAAATATCCCTGATCGGATTTCATCCGTATTTTTTGGCTCCAATTCCTCGCCCCACGAACGTGGGGAGAGGTGGCGCGGCGGAAGCTGCGACGGAGCGGGGGCAGCGCCGGCTGTCGATGCAAGAGCGGAAAGCTACTCGTAAGCTTGTCGCCCTACGAAGACCCCCTCTCCGGCCGCTTCGCGGCCACCCCGCCTTGCGGGGGCGAGGAACCCAAGCCCTGAACCGCCTCCGCCGACAAAAACCGCAGCACCACATCCGACATCCCGAGCAGCGGTGTGAAAGTCACGATGGTTATCCCGCCCGTCGCATTGGTGCGGGTCAGACCCTCGGAATAAATGTCCAGCGGCGGCTCCTCGTCGAACCAGACACCGTGCAGCGTCTCGCCCTGCCATTTCTCGCGGCCTTTTTCGTAGGACTTGAAGGAGAGCACGCTTTCGCCCGCCTGCACATCACCGCCACCGCCCCAGCGCACGACGACGCTGTCCAGCGCTCCAGGGGCGCCGCGGCCCATCGTCGTTTCGGCAATGGCGTCGGCCGGGATCATGCCGGTGCCCCATTCCGCCTGTCGCTGCGGCGGGCCGACCAGCACACGCTGCGGATTGTCGCGCGTGCCCTCGCCGGTGACGCCGGCGGCCCAGAGCCGGACGGGCGTGTCGAACACCTTGCCCCTCCACCAGTCCGGATAGCGGCCGGTGAGGTGCATGGCCCATTCGGCGCCCCCTGCCCTGGTCTTGCCGAGCTGGTTACCGGCCATGAACAGGCGCTCGCGGTTTTTTGCCCCCGCCGCGTGGAACTCGGACTGCCTTTCGTATGGCCTGTAGGCAGCAAGAAGGTTACGTTGACGGCGTCGGTCCATCTCCTCGAGCAGCGCCAAATAGGTCGCTATCATCGAGGAACGGCCGCAGCCTCGCTTCGAGGCAGCGGATGCGGCTGCGGATCTCCTCATCGCTCAACTGGCCCAGACTGTTTTGGTTCGCATCGAGACCCTGCGAGAACTCTTTGGGCAGCATCGTCAGCACGACCTTCAGATACTGGTCGGGCTTTTCCGCCCTGACCGCGGCGATGACGCCGGCGCCATGGGCGCGGAAATCAGCGCGCAGCGCCGCGGCGAAATCGTCGCCCAGCGTCTTTTTCGAGCGCCTGGCTATCGGCGCGGCGGCCGGCTCAGCCTTCGCTCCAGCGGTTCGGGCGCCGGCGCGCCGCGCCTTGCCTGCGCAGTCAGCCATTGACGGCTGCATCGGCTTCCGGCGTTCCGGCGGAACGAACGGCACGCCACTTGGCGGGCTTGCGCGCCGGCTTCTTGCGCGGCTTGGCGCGGGCGGCCTTCGGCGCGGAGGGCTGATCGACCTGTCCGGAAAACGGCTCCGTTCGTTTCAGCTTCGCCGCGGCGGCTCTCATGGCCGACGGATCGAGACCCTGGCGCGGAAAGCCGAAGCCGGCGATCGCGTCGACCGGACCGCCGCGCACCATGCCGATGCGCACACCCGGCGCGACTGCCTCGACGCGGCTTGTGCGGGGCGGCTCGCCGAACGATGCGAACTCGCCGATGGCGCTGACGATTTCGGCGCCGTCGTCGCCGGTGATGATGGTGGCGTAGCGTGGCATGCAGAGCTTCCGCAGATTGGATTCAACTAAAAAGGTCGAGTTCCCGCCCCGCCTGTCCTGCCGGACATCTCGCCCGCAAGGGGGACCATCGATCCCCTTCTTGCGGGGGATATGGCTGGCACGCCACAGGAGGATGCTGTCCCGTCGCCTCGCCAACTGGCGAAGCCCCCAAGGTGAGGAGCCACAAAAAAACCCGCCGGCTGGCGGGTTGTTGGCGCAAATCAGCACCATGGATAAAATCATAGCAGAGCTGCCCTCACCTGACAAGGCTCTTAGGTAAATTTTCCTAGCTGCTTGTCTGCAGCCTTGCCGGGAAGCGACTTTCGCTCGCGCACCGATAAATTGTGGCCCAGGTCTGAAAGTTCCAGAAATTTTTTCTCGGAACCACCTCCGGGCCGAGGGGTTCCACCCTTAGTCGCGACGCGACAGACTCCCGAACAGAGAAACGATCTCGCACAAGAAGGAGAAGATCATGCTCATCAAGATTCTTGCGGCATCGGCTCTGACCATCGGTCTGGCTACGGCTGCGATGGCTCAGAATGCAACGGGCGGTACCGCCGACACGGCGGGCAGCGGCCAGAGCATCACGGTGGACCCCACCACGCCTGCCAATCCGCCGCCTGATCAGATGGCGCCCGATACAGGCACGACGGGCAGCATCACCACGGACAGCATGAATTCGAACGCCGATCGGAATTGCCCCGCGACGCCGCAGGGCGCCCAGCCGGATGCAACTCACACGTCGCCTGGCACGGCTACACCGTCGGTCAACGATAATCATTGCGGCAAGTAGTAACGAGACGCGGCAGTTTCGTCGCGCGAGGGCCGTGGAGTTCCGCTCCACGGCCCTTTGCTTGGAAGGGAACCATGGCGGACGTGAGCCGTTGCAAGGTCGGGCGTGAGCCGTTGCAGAGTTCAGCAAGGAGAGACCCATGGCAGACGACGAAACCAACCAGGGTAAGGACACGAACGCAGCAGCCGCGCGCAACGGCAGCTCGACGTCCCAGGGCGGCGGCACAGAGCGAAGCAATCCGGGCCGCAGCAGCGCTGCCCGCAGCGGCAGCGCTTCGCGCACCAGCGCCAGATCTTCAGCCGCTTCGGAAGCGGCGATGAGGAAGCAGATCGCCGAATTGAAGCGCGAGGTGAGCCGGCTCAACCGCGCGCTTGCCGATCAGGCCGAGGAAGCCGCCAGTGCGACGCAAGGGTGGTACCAGAGCGCGGCCGACCGGGCCTCCGGCCTCTACAGCGGGGCGGCCGACCGAGCTTCTGAATTCTACGGCGGCGCGAGCGATCGCGCCTCACGCGCGGCAAGGCAGTTGCGAAGCCAGGCCCAGAGCGTTTCCGAAACCGTGCAGCAGAATCCCGGCACCGTTTCCACCGCCATGGTTCTTGGCGGCCTGGTCGGCTTGCTGATCGGCATGGCGATGGCGCGCAACTCGGACACAGACCACGACTGGGCCCGCCCCTGGACCCGATAGAGCAATCGCGCCCCCACGGCCGCCGCAGCGCAGGCCGCTGAAGGAGGCCGGGCCCAGAGCCCGGCCTTTCCATAGCGGCGGGTTGGTGTGCCCGGTTGTCGTTGGTGTGCCCGGTTGGGCTGGTCATTAGCCGGACCTTATGGAATCATTCCCCAAGGGGAATCGCGGAGAGCGGGCATGGACAAATCCGCCATGGCATCGGTCTTTCGGATGCGGCATGCGCCAGCAGGTATTTCAGGCGTTCGCAGTCTTGGCCGAGGCCAGGCGGATCCGGTCTTCCATTCGCGCCCGCTTGGCGAAGCCATCCGCTTCATCGCCGAGGCAGACGGCCAATATGATCTGAGCGCCGTGGCCATCTCCTATGGAGATCGCTCGACCCGGCCGCTGGGCGCCCGCGAGATCAAGCAGCTCTGGGCCGAATACGGCGTGCGCCTGATGGAGGCCTAAGGCGGTCCCGGATCGGAAACGCCGCTCATGCGTTTTCAAGCGAGGTCAATGGGAGGAAGCGCCATGAACGTCGCCAATCTGCAACTCGAGGGCCTGCTGATGGCCGTCGCGGCAATCAACCATACTCTGGTGCGCAAGGGGGTGCTGACGGTCGAGGAGATCGACATCGCGCTGCGCAAGGCCGAGGCCGTCGAGACAGGCGAGGACCGGTCCGAGGCGATTTCGGCGTCGAACCGCGATGCGATCAACTTCCCGATCCGCCTGCTCGAGCTCGCCAACCAATGCCAGCCGGAAGCGGACATGCCTTCCTTCTCCAAGCTGGCGCGCATGGTCGGGCAGATGAAGGAACCCTATAACGATCAGATGTGAAGTGGCGGCGCCTCACGCCCGGCCCGGCCAACCCTGTCGGACGCCGAGCAACTTGCCCGGCCCATGCACGGCGGCGAAGAAAAGGCCGGCGAGGAAAGTGAAATGATCGACGAAGAAGCCGAACTCGGCCTGGTTGCCGGTCCAGTGCGACGGGCCGTGGAATGAAAAGCCGAGGAAGATCACATAAACTGCCGCGACCAGCGCCGCCGGCGTGAAGAAGGCGCCGGTGAGGAAGGCGATCACCAAAAGCACCTCCAGGATCGCCGCGCACCAGGCGAGAAACAGCGGGAACGGAAACCCGGCGGCGGCGATGTAGCCAGCGGTGGCGCCCATATCCATGAACTTGAAGGTCACGGCCATCGCGAAGACGGCGGCGAAGATCAGGCGAGCGATGAGAATGGCGGCGGTCTGCCAGGCCGATTGCGTTTCCACGTTGTCCCTCCGGTTCGAAGCTGTTGATGCCCCAAGGACGGAGGAAGGGCAATGATTCCGACAGGGGGCTGGAATTTTTGCTTCACTTGTTTCCTCACCCCCACTGCAGGCCGAGGAGAGTCGCCGCGCAGCAGCCGGTGAGGCGCCGGCGACGCCGGGACGAACCGCCAGACGGCGAGCCCACAGCCAAGCTCGGCGCTCAACGAGGGCGCTCTCCCTCGCGGCTACGCCGCGCCACCTCTCCCCTGTTCGCGCGGGGCGAGAAAGCTCAGCCCGCCTTCGCGTGCGGCGGGTGGCTGATCGAGTCGCGCACGGTGCCGTAGGCCGCACCCCAGCGGTCGGTCATGTCGCAGCGTATGTCCCAGAGCTCGGGGAAGAAGCGGTGGCGGGCGCCGCCTTCCAGGATCTCCACCGGGCGACCCTTCAGCGACTTGGCGCCAAGACCGATCGAGCGGTGGATGAGATAGAGGTGGTTGGCGCGGAATTTCTGGAACAGCTCGTCGAACTCGATCAACGCCTCGGCCACGACATAAGCATCGCCATGGTCGTAGTGAGCGTCGTAGACGTCCTCGACGGAAAGCCCGCGGCCGTCGAGATAGGAATGCTTGAAGGCCCGCCAGAGGTCCGGCGGCAGGCGCAGGATAAGCTTGAAGCCTGGCGATTCCTGGCCGCTGCCATTACCGAGCTCGAGGCGGATCTGCTGGTACTCCTTGGGCGACATCGTCTCCAGCAGATCGAGCTGCGCCGTCATCATGCGCACCAGCCGGTGCACGCGGCCCATCAGCGTGACGATGCGGTGCGTGTCCTGCCTCTCCAGATAGTCGAGCACGTCGACCAGCGTGTAGGCGATGAGCTTCATCCACAATTCCTCGACTTGGTGCACGATCTGGAACTGCAGCTCGTCGGCATTGACCATTTGCGAGAGCGGCTTCTGGCAGGCGAGCAGCTGGTCGCATTTGAGATAGACGCCGTAGTCGCGCATTTCGGGCGCCTCGATGCGGGCGTGATAGTCCAACTTGTCCATGGCTCATCCTCCTCGCGCGGGCATGTTCGGCAGGCAGCCAAGGATAGCGCTTTCGGCTTGAACATTGTTCCTTTCTGTTATCCAAATAGCGGAAATTGGAGTACGATTAGCGCCCATTGTCGCGACATCGGAGAACGGGCTATGCTTGATGCCCTTGACCGCAAGATAGTGTCAGCACTCGAGCGCGACGCGCGCATCTCCTTCGGCGAGTTGGCCCAAGAGGTGGGACTGAGCAAGACGCCGTGCTGGAAACGGGTGAAGGCGCTCGAGAATCAGGGCATCATCCGCAGCTATTCCACCCGCATCGATCCGGCCGCGATCGGCTTCGACATCGAGGCCTTCATCCAGGTGTCGATCGACTTCGAGGTGTCGGACGCCTTCGAGGCGGCGGTGAGGAAGCACCCGCTGATCCGCCGTTGCTATGCCACGACCGG
This sequence comes from Mesorhizobium sp. WSM4989, assembly GCF_029625795.1. Taxonomy (NCBI): domain Bacteria; kingdom Pseudomonadati; phylum Pseudomonadota; class Alphaproteobacteria; order Hyphomicrobiales; family Phyllobacteriaceae; genus Mesorhizobium; species Mesorhizobium sp. WSM4989. The sequence continues at coordinate 127,271 of NZ_JARTVN010000001.1, forward strand.
CGAGGCCGACTATCTGTTGCAGATCGTCACCGTGGACATGCGGGCGCTGGACAGGATGCTGCGCGAGGAGCTCAGCCGGCTGCCCGGCGTGCGCCGCACCGTCACCTCGATGGCGATGCGTGAGATCAAGGGCGACATCTCGTTCGCCGATGCAGCGGCGCATGCGCTAAGGGAATGACTACAAGAATATTTGCAATCAAAGAGTAATTTCGGTATATACCTTAATTGTCGAGACGGGCGGGGGCGATGCTTTTCGAATGGGATGCCGCAAAGGCTAAGATCAATAAGGCCAAGCATGGCATCGATTTCGAGCTCGCTCCGGAATTCGATTTCGCCAACGCGGTCGTCGACGACAGCACGGTCTATGGCGAGGAACGCCTGGTCGCCACCGGGATCATCGGCCTGTCAGTCTGTGTGATGGTCTATGTCGAGCGCGGCGAAACGATCCGGGTGATTTCGCTGCGACGGGCCACGAAGAACAAGATCGAGAGTTATGTCGAAAACCTCTAGTCGTTCCCGCTCCGCGCTCGTGCACCGGGAAGCAATCCCGCCGAAGCGCACCCGAGAGGAAGCCCTCGCCATCGCCCGGGCCGCGCTTTCGCGCATGTCCGAACAGGAAGATGCGGCGATCAGGGCGGCGGCGTTGGCCGATCCGGATGCGCAGCCTGCGGAAACATTGCCGCGCCGCAAGCCGGGCCGGCCGCGCGCCGAAGTCAAGAAAGTGGCCGTTTCGCTGAAGCTCGACCCCGATGTGGTCAGCGCTTACCGCGCCCAAGGTCCCGGCTGGCAGACGCGGATGAACGACGATCTGCGCAAGGCCGCGAAACTAAAGCGCCACGCTCGCTAGATTGCCCTGGCAGGTTGGCGGTGCTCAGGTCAGTCTGAAGCAGGCCGGCCGGCTCGGGCTCCCGCGCGGCCTTTTCCTTCTCGGCGTCGGCCTTGCGCTTCGGGCACGCCTCGAACTCGTGATCGCGGCCGCCGCAATAGGAGCAGCATTTGGCAGGCTGATCGGGATGGAGCATCGGTGCCATTCCCAAGAATGCACGAAAAGGTTTCCGGTTGCAGCAATTGCGTGAGGTCGCAACCGTTGCTCAGCCCCGTGCCCCGATTGGTCTTCCATGCAGTTCCGGTCGGAAAACCGGCTGCACGCTTTTCCTGGAATTGTCTTTTCAAAGGAGCTCGCCGCTTGCGCGGCGGGCTCCCTTAATCACCGCTCACGCATGCGCGTGGGGATGACGGACGTCCCAGACGGCCCAGGCAGATGCCGCGACCACGAGCACGCCAAGGATGACGTGCGTGAGCATCACGTTCCTGTCCGCCGCGAAGCCCAGCAGCCAGGGCGACACGATCAGCCAGAGCCCGAGCACGAGATTTACCCATTCCTCCCATTCGGCGAACACCGAAAGCGTCGCGAGCGCCAGCGCACCGAGCAGGACGCCAACAATCCAGGCGTTCCACGCGGGCATCATTGCCGCGGTGAATCCGATGACCCAGGGTGAGATGAACAGGCAGATCGCGAGGACCAGGATAACCCAGTCCTTGCTCTTCCTTTCTTCCATCAGTTTGCTTGCCATGACAACCTCCATCGATGAAGCCAGACCAAAGCAACTGCAATCGCGTGCAATGCGCACGCTATGTTACATGATGTAATACATTTTTACGGAACGACAAGGGAACCTTCCGCGGCAGCCGTATTGCGCGCCGTGGCGGCCCGCACAAGCTCCCGCTGGATCGGGCCGGGCCGTCCCTTTTACGGGAAAGCCCTTCGAGGTGGGGAACGGACTGTCATCCGTAGAAGTCGCTTCCGCTCTCGGCGCCGAGCTGCGGCATGACAATGGCCTCTAGCGGTGCCGTCAGCGACCATTTCAACGCACCGGACGAGCGCTCGAGACTGGAGGAGCCGCTAAGGGATTGCGGCGCCACCCGCTGCAGCACCACGGTGCCAAAACCCTTGCGCGCCGTCTCGTCCGGCTCGCCATTGGCATGGCCATTCGACCTCTCCTGCCAGACAAGGTGAAAGTGGCGCTGCGCCTTCGGGCCGGTCTCGACCGTCCAGGTGATCTCGACATGCCCGCCCTCGCCTGCCAACGCGCCATATTTCGACGAGTTGGTGCCAAGCTCGTGGAAGGCCATGCCGAGATTCTGCACGGCATTCGACTGCAGCGTCAAAAGCGGGCCGGAAAGCGAGATGCGCTCCTCATGACCAAACGGTTTCAGATGTTCCTGGATCAGGTCGAAGAGACTGGCGCCTGCCCACTCCGAGGTAACCAGCAGATCGTGCGAGCGCGACAGCGCCATGATCCGGGCTCGGATCATCTCCTCGAACTCGCTGGGGCTGGCAGAACGCTTGTTGGTTTCCCTGACCATCGACAGGATCACCGCGAACTGGTTCTTCACACGGTGGTTGACCTCGCGCATCAGGAGCCGGATGCGGCGCTCATTTTCCCTGGCGGCGGTGATGTCGCGCGCGATCGTGGAGGCGCCGACGATCTCGCCCGCAAGGCTCCTGATCGGCGACACCGTTACCGAAACGGCAACGAGTGAGCCGTCCTTGCGCTTTCGCATCGTGTCGAGATTTGCCACGCCCTCGCCCCGGCGGATGCGGCTGATAATGTCGGTCTCCTCGTCGTGCATATGCTCGGGGATAAGGAGCAGCATCGATTGGCCGATGGCTTCCTCCGCGCTGTAGCCGAACATGCGTTCTGCCGCGCGGTTCCAGTCGGTGATGGTGCTGTTCAGATCCTTGCCGATGATGGCATCGAAGGAAGAATCGACAATGGCGGCCAGACGCGCATTGGCGCTGGCATCTTCAAATTCCCTGCCCCCGGATGTCACCATGGGCATTAGTTAGCGCGGCCGAATCTCATAGCAAGCGGCTAAGCCTTGGAGGGGTCAGGATTTTCGCCATTCCCCTTTGCTGGATCCAGCACGCCGAAATCCTGCGACTTCATGCCGGTCTCGGCTGTCAGGAAACCTTCGGATGCGAGGCCCCTTCGCAGAAGCTCGCGCACGGCGGCCGAGCGGCTCGGCATGCGTTTCTCGAAGCGCCAGTTCTCGACTGCCGCCAGTTCCTCTTCCGTCAACATGATCTGCAGCCTTTGCGGCCGCTCCAATTCAACCACCCTAGCCTCCCGCAGGTCATGACACGAATGAGTATGTCACTCACTGCCAGTAAAAGTAGGATTCGGCTCAAAAGACGTCAAGGTCATGCGAGACAACAAAGGCGGGGGACGCTGGCGGTGCTAACGATATGGCTACACCGCATTTGCCGTTCTATGCTAACTTGTTGATTTTTTTACAGCTTTTCCATTTTTTAGTTGCCAACCGAGCGAGGTCGGCGCATTATCGCCGGCAGAGGGATGAACCGCCGCGAAAGGAGGTTTTTCCGATGTTACGAGGATTTTCCGACCGGTTGCGCAACGACGCTCACCACAAGGTCCAGCGGGCTTTGCGGCAAAACGGCATCGTCAACATCATCCAATTGTCGGAAGAAATCAGGCTGATGAATCTCGGCGAGAACATTGCCCGCGAGGATATCGAGACTCTGGTGATGCAGGTGGCTCAGCTCTATGGCGGGGCCATCGAATTCGACGAAGAGGCGCTGACGGCGCTCGACCTGCCCGACGCCTGCCCGGCTGACAGCCGCAACGACCTGGAAAAGGCGTTGCGAGAACGCTCGCTCCTTTCACCCGAGTCGGCGGATCTGCTGCAGGTGAGCGACAAGGGCTAGAGCAATTCCAGTCACTCGCTGGTCAACTCGTCGAGCAGGCGCAGTCCGTTCTCGTACTTCTCGGGGTCGATGCCCGCCTGGTGCGCCTGCCAGAGATTGTCCTTGAGGTCCGCCTGCTTGACAGGCAGCGCAAGCTCGTTGGACGCCGCACGGCAGACAAAGTCGTGCTCGCTTTCGTCCATTCTTTTCGTCAGCGCGTCGACGGCGGCGACGACCGGAAAGCCGAAGCCCTCGGCCTCGAGCCGATCGAGCGTCCACCCCTCGCCTTTCTCGACCACGTCGTGCAGGTAGGCGACGGTTTTCTCGTCAAGCGTTTCGACCGCATCGGCGACGCGTCTCAGATGTTCGATAAAGGGACGGCCGGTCTTGTCTTTCTGGCCGCGATGGGCCTCTTCGGCGATCTTCGCTGCCTGGTAAAGCATGATCTCCTCGATCTATTGGAAGCCCGCCCCAACGGGACAACGAGACGGGCAGGATTGGGTCCCGACCCGGTCCGCCGGCACGCCTTGCAGGGACGGCGCGCCATACTGCGGCAGAACATGAGCAGCGTTCAAATGTTCCCTCGTGTCCGGCCGAAAAACAGGAACCCGCGGCCCGCGCAGTCGTTAGCATTTACGCAAACACAAAGGAGGTCTGCACCATGGATTGGAACCGCGTCGAAGGTAACTGGAAGCAGGTCAAGGGCAAGGTGAAGGAACAGTGGGGCAAGCTCACCGATGATGACCTCGACCGCATCGCCGGCAACCGCGAGCAGCTCGAAGGCAAGATCCAAGAGCGCTACGGCATCGAGAAGGATCGCATCCGCCGCGACATCGACGACTGGGCGAGTCGCCAGGGCTGGTAAGATCCGCCGCCGGATGAAATGAGCCCGCAGCCCCGATCGGGGCTGCGGCGTCGAAAGCCAGAAATTTTGATTTCAGAACAGGGACGTTATATTAGTTGACTAAGCGATTCGCGGCACGGTGAACCGATGGCCAAGAAGAAATCGAGACCGGCCTTGTCCGTTATCGCCGCAGCCTCGCGATCGGAGGCTTCCGAAGCGATTTATTTTGCCCGCAAATGCGGCCTTACCCCCGATGAAGCCCTGCGGATAATGCGCGAGGCGCTCGTGACCGTGGGGCCTAAGCCTTCCGGCGCCGGAAAGCGGAAGCGCTAGGCGCCATCGCCTCGGGCGATCGGATACGATCGTTCTCAAACCCGCAGCGGACTTCGGCCAGGATCACAAGTGCTGTGCTCGGCGGCAAAGCCCGGGGTTCCAAACCGCTCCGTCCGTGACGCGAGAAAGTTCCGCTTGATGGCAGGGTGACACAACATGTGACCCCGCCGCCAGCGCTTATCCGCAACTCCCAAACCCAGGCCAGCGTTTGTAAGCGCGGACCACGCTTTCACTTTCACCTGTCAACGGGAGGGAGAGCAATGGTTTTTCCGGGTTTCCTCAACCCCGAGGATTTGGTCATCCTTGCAGCCGCTCTCGACGACTACTGCCGCACATTACCGTCGGACAGTGAGGAGCGGCTTCATGCGGCAAGGCACGCGCTGATTTTGTTTGAGAACGGCTGCCGCGATCCGGTCGAATTGAGTGAAAAGCTCAAGGCCAAACGCAAGTAGCGCAAGCCGGCGCGAACTTTAGGTTCGCCAGCGGCCTGCCTCTTGCCGCCAAAATGAAACATACGGCCACCTCGAAAGTTCTTGTCTGAGAGGAGGCGCGCCATGGTTGGAAATGATGGAAAGCAGGTGCAGCAAACGGAGGCCGATGTCCAAATGCTCGCCCACCGGTTGGCAAAGGACGCGGACATTTCGGAAAACGATGCCCGCGAGTTGATCAAGCTAATCGGAACCGACTGGCCTTCGCTGCTGCGCGAAGCCCGGTTCCTCAAAAGCCGACACTGATGCTGCCTGCCGGCCAGGCGTCCCGCGATTCTTTGCGAGCTGCTTCAGCGCCTTGAGAAAGATCGGAGCCGCCAGATCGCATTTGTATTTGGACGGTCCATTGGTCTGGATGACGATCTCAGCCTGCCTCAGGGTCAGGCCGTGCTTTTCGGCGAATTCGAGCGGTTGATAGGCCTGCTCCCAACCTGGCCCTGTCTTTGGCATCGTGACGACTTCCTCCCGCGATTGACACGTGAGGCAACGCATTCGGCTGGACAAGGTTTCAATGGCTCGCACACAGCGGCGAAACCGCTGCCAAGCGCCTGACACTGGGTGCATGGAACTTCGGTTGCTGCTGATTGTTGCACCTGAAAGGCGGGTCGGGATGACCATATCGTCGTTGCATCTGCTCAAGGGCATAGGCTATTCGATCTCAACGGTAAGCGTGATGCTGCTGGCGATCGTCAGTTGGGAGCACGTTTCGCAAAATCCGTTGCTGATTGCCTGCCTGCTTGGCGGCGCCGCCACTTCGATCATCGGGATGTTCTGCCGCTGGCTTTCCTACGAAGTCGAAAAGCGTCAGCAGGAGCGACAGGTAGAGAACGGCCGACCCTCGAACCGGCGGCCAGCATCCTCACCCCTGCCGCCAGCGCCGGAACTCCGAGATCAGCACCGTGATTAGGCTGCTGAGGACGATCCATCTGACGACCTCGCCGTCCGGCACGCCCGGTTGCGGTGACCTGCCTGACCTTGCCGTTTCGTCGCTGGCCGCCACCACCGGCGCAAGATCCTGCCGGCTGCCGCTCCGCACCGAATAGGCGCGGGTGATCTCGGCACCGAAGAGGAAAATCTGTGCCGAGTAGTAAACCCAGACCAGCACGACCATCAGCGCGCCGGCAGCGCCATACGAAGTGCCGATGGCGCTGGTGCCGATGTACCAGCCGATCAGCGACTTGCCGATGGTGAAGAGCAGTGCGGTGACGATGGAACCGACGCCGACGTCGCGCCATTTGAGCCTGCGGTCCGGCAGGACCTTGTAGATCGCCGCGAAGAGCAGCGCGATCAGCACGAATGAGACGATGGTGTTGATCGCGCTCACGATCAGCTCGCCGAACGGCAGGTGCTGGTTGATGACCTCGCTCAGCGCCGAGATCGCCGTGCTTGCGGCGAGCGACACCAGAAGCATGAAGCCAAGAGCTGCCACCAGCCCGAGGCTTGCCGCCCTCGCCCGCACCAGGCGCGAAAGCGAAACGCCGCTGGGCTTGACCTTCCATATCTCGTTCAACGACTGCTGCATCTCTCCGAAGACGCCGGAGGCGGTGACAAGCAGCGTGATCAGCCCGATGAAGGTGGCCAGCGTGCTGGACCCGCGATGCGCGGCGGTCTCGATCACCGCCGTGAGCAGTTCGGCGCTCTGCGGGCCCATCACCCCCGCGAACTCAGCCGAAAGCGCGAGCTGCGCGGCGTCGTTGCCGATGACGATGCCCGCGATTGCTACCACGATCAGAAGGATCGGCGCCAGCGAGGTCGTGGCGTAGAAGGCTATCGCCGCGCCATGGCTCAGCGCATTGTCGTTGACATAGCCGGTGATGCTCTCTTTCAGCACAACCCAGGCTTCCTGGAACCAGCGCTGCATCTTCCTTCCCGTCGGCTGTTCCTCCTCGGCGGCTATTTGGGGCGCGGATCCTCGAGCCCGGCTCCGATGGTCTGGAACGAACCCGCGCGACGCTTCTCGACGGCTTCGGCGAGCGCCAGCGCGGCATTGCGGACTTCCGTCTGCACGGCATGGTCGGCGTCGAGCTCGTCATGGCTCGTCGCATAGGGCTTCCAGTAGCCAATGTAGCGGTCGAGCTCGGCAGCCTCGCCCACCGGATCGAGCTTCATCGAGCGCAGCCAGTCGGCGAGGCTGTGACGCACCCTTCCGGCACCTTCGGTGTCGCCATGCACGATGACGGAGAACAGCCGGCCGGCGAGATGGCGCGGATAGTCCCGGCCGGCAAGCTCGACCTTCTTGGCAAGCGCGGCATCCTTGCCCTGCGTCAGCGAAGGATCGGGATTGCCGCCGTCGGCGCAGACAAGCCGGTCCATCATCAGCTTTACCGGCGAGGAGGAATGATACCAGTTGACCGGCGTGACGATCATGACGCCATGCGCCTCGACCCAGAGCGGGTAGATGTCGTTCATCCAGTCATTGACCTGCCCGAGCGAATGATTGGGGTAGCAGGAGCATGGCCAGTGGCAGAGCGCAGCCGCGGTCGAGAAGCACGCCTTGCAGGGAAAGATCCGGCGGCCGTATTCGGAGGCGAGCCGCGCGAGGTCGAGAACCTCGATCGCGAAGCCCGGTCTTGCTGCAATGGCGCTGCGCGCCAACTCGACAAGGCGGAAGGTCTTCGACATTTCGCCCGGGCAGGTGTGCTCGCTGCGCGAGGAGCCGTTTATGAGCAGGATGCGGGACGGCGCGGTCTTGTCCTCGTAGCGGCGCTGTGCCGCTTCGACCGCTTCGTGCGCGGCGAACCAGTCGACGGAGAGATCATAGTCCGGATCGTGGAAGCCCTGTCCCGCCTTTCTGGTGATCGGTGCCTTGCGTTCTTCGCTGTAGGCCTGCCAGGCGATCTCGGCCAGCCTGCCAATGGCATCCGCCTCCGACTGAAAGGCCGGATCGTAGAATTGTCTCAGATAGCGTGCCTTGAATTCGCTTTCGCCGAGACGCGGGCTCGGCATGCCTTTGCGCGGCTCAGGGCTCTTGCTGAAATCTGTGCTGTTTGCCATGCGCCCACGCCCGAGTTGGGCGGGCCGGGTGGGACAAGAGCTCGTCTGCCTTTTCGTTGGCCAGGGTGTGAAGCCGGAGAAACCAAACCCTGTTCTCTTTACCACCAGGTCCGGCTGACGCGGCCCGCTGAGGACAATTCGGCGCGGGCCCGATGGTTCCGTGCTTCGGAGCCGAGAAGATAAGGGACCGAGGCAGGCCGTGCCGGGCCCGCCGCCGGCAAAAAACCGCCCCGGATGGGAGAACCGGGGCGGCAATTGTGGGAAGCAGTTCGGGTATCCGGGAACTGCACAGTCAGTAACTCGCCCGTGCGGGAAAAGTTTCCCGCCAGACCGATCATGCGTTCTACTTCGACGGCTGCGGCGGGACCTCGCCCGGCTTGATCACCGGCATCTGGCTGGTGTCGGCCGGCGGAGCGGTAGCGTTCTTGTCGCCCGTGGGCGGAGGCTTCAGCACACCGTCGCAAGGCGCCAGGCTGGCGGTCAGGTTGTTGGACTGATCATTGGCCTGCGCTTTCGGGGCCTGCGCTTTCGGCTGCTCGCCGGTCTGATTAGGGGTCGCGCTGGCGTCCGGTTTGACCTGGCAATCCTCGATCTGCGGATTCTCCAGCTGGGTCTGGGCCGCGGCAGTCGTTCCCGACATTTGGCCCGACATCATGACAATGGCGAAGCCAAGAAGTGCTTTCTTCATTGGATCCTCCTTATGGATTCGGCAACCGCCGACGATCGGGGAGAGCCGTTCGCCTTCGCAGGCCGACGTCGACTCTGGCCCCGCTCGCCGTGTTCGCCACCGGGTGGCGGTGGGGCACCGGGGCATTCGTCATCCTCTTCTCGAGAGACAACGCTATCGGAGAGACAACGCATGCCGGCCGAAAAGGTTGGCTTTCGGTAGAGGCTGCGGTCTCGGCAGGGCGTGGCGCACGTACATCAAAGTTAAATGCGCGAATGCTGCCGGAGTGCTAGTCGCTCGCAGCTTGGGGGGACTCTACGAGGAGAGTCCCATGGAAATTCGAGATCTGATCGGCACACTGTCCAGGTCATTTCTGCGCCAGGGTGCCCGGCGTCCGTGGCCGATCCAGTCTTTGCGCGCCGGCGTGCCGCTCAGGCCGCGTCCGCGCCCGCCGTACCGCCCGCAGCCGCCCAGCCGGCCGGCGAGCAATTAGCTTGCCGCTTATTCAGCGCCTGCCTGTGCAACCGGTCGGCGGCATCCTCGTTATGACGATCCAAAAACATGTGGTGGCAACGATGAGACCCTTTCGGACCAACAATCATCTTTTCATTCTGGCGGCAGCGGCGGTGACCGCGGCGCCCTTCGCGGGCCTCGCCTGGCGGGCTCAACAGTGGCTTGGATGGTGACCGGGGATGAGTAGATTCCTGCCGCTCACCATCCGCTTCGTCACTGGCGGCTCAATGGTGGTTTCGTCGATCGCCGACGCAAGGAAGGCCTTGGACGGAGCCTGGAAGAACAAGGAAGCGCCCGACTATTTGGCGGCGGCGCGGCTGGTGGACGACGCCATGGCGGGCATCTGCCGTCCGGCGGTCGCCTTCGACGCTTTCAAGCAGGCCGCCGCCCGGCAGGGCCTGCTGAGGACGGCCGACCCGAGCGCGGCACTCTCGATGCTCGACTCGCTGTGGTCTGGCGACGACCAAGGGCCGCCGCGCTGACGCGTTCTCACCTTGGCTCGTTCCTCATGCTGAGATAGGTCGGGTCGAATTCCGCAATGGCGACCAGGCGGTTCCAGTCGAGGATGTCGATCAGGTGGTTGGTCCAGTTGATGACGTTCATGCGGCGCAACGTGCCGATGACCCGATTCATATGGACGACGGAGAGACCGAGCACATCGGCGAGTTCGGCCTGCGAAAGCGGCAGATTGAAGCTCATGACCCGCGTCTTCTTCACGGCCTGCAGCCTGACGAAGAGTTCGCATATCAGATGCGCCAGATGCGCGGTCTTGGAGCGGCGTCCCATGGCCACGATCCATTCCCGGTGGATGGCGCCGTCCACCAGCGTGTCCAACCAGAGCAGCCTCGTCAAATGCGGGGCCTTTTCGGTGATTTCCCGCAACTTGCTGTGCTCCGCAGCGATGATATGGCAGGGCGACAGCGCGACGATGCCATGGTCCATGGTCTTCAGGAGAAAAGCGTGCAGATCGACGAAATCGCCGGCAACATGGAGCGCAGTGAACTGCCGGCCGCCGTCCTCCAGCACCTTGTAGCGCGCGGCAATCCCGTCGACGATGAGGGTGCTGAAAGTCGGCCTTGATCCTTCGGCGACGAGATCCTCGCCAGCGACGAAATACTTCTCCACCGATGTGGCGCTGGCCAGCAACGCCTTCTCGCTTTCGGAGAGAGCATCGTGCTGACCCAGGTTCAGATAAAGGGGTTCCAGCATGCGCGGCCGCCCGTTGTGATTTGCAAGGGCCTAACGTTGCAGAGCCGGGCCGGGTTGCAGCGGACCACCACACCGCCGGCCGCCGGCAAAGCAGTCCCCGGCCAAGACGGTCCGTTGGAACCATGATCGCGCGCAGGGATTGAACGTCCAGGTTGCGGCGGATGCTTTCGCGGATGGAACGCTTCTACTTCGATTTGTACAACACCGTGCACACGCAAATGGACAGCGAGGGGCAGCTCTTCTCCTCAGCAGAAAACGCGCGAAAGGAGGCGCTCAGGATCTTGCAGGATGTCGCGCGCGACGAGATGCCGAACAGTGATAACCTCAAGATCACCATCAAAATGCGCACCGACAAGAGAGGCCAGATATTCGAGGCGTCCCTTACAGTCAAATCCGCCTGGAGCTGACCACGGAAGGCGCCAGCCGAGAGAAGCCGCGGCCCGAGCAACCATCCCGCCCGCGGCCGTTCCGCCTGTGGAGTACAAAGCATGTTCGGCGGTTTCGAAAGCGCGGAAGTCGATACGGGCGCGGCACGGACATTCATCCGGACTGCCGGCAGCGGCCCGGCGCTGCTCCTGCTGCACGGCTTCCCCGAAACGCATCTGATGTGGCGCGACGTGGCGCCGAAGCTGATCGACCGCTTTAGCGTCGTCTGCGCCGACTTGCGCGGCTACGGCAAAAGCTCCTGTCCGCCATCCGATCCGGATCATGCGCCCTACGCCAAGCGCGCCATGGCTGCCGACCTCGCGGCGCTGATGACTAAGCTCGGCTTTGGCCGCTTCATGGTTGCCGGCCACGATCGCGGTGGACGCGTTGCGTATCGCCTGGCGCTGGACCACCCGGACCGCGTCGAGAAGCTTGCCGTGCTCGACATCGTACCCACCGCCGATGTCTGGGACAGGGCCGACGCCCGGCTGGCGCTGGGCTATTGGCCCTGGTCGCTCTTGGCGCAAGCCGAGCCGCTGCCGGAGACGATCATGACGGCGGCCGCGGATGCGATCGTCGACAGCGCGTTGGCTGGCTGGGGTTCCTCGCCTGCCGCCTTTCCCGCCGAGGTCCGGCAGGCTTATGCCGAGGCCTTGCGCGATCCAGCCCACGCGCACGCCATCTGCGAGGAATACCGTGCGGCAGCGACGCTAGACCGTGAGCACGACCAGGCGGACCGCAAAGCCGGCCGGCGCATCGGCTGCCCGATGCTTGCGCTATGGAGCGGACATGGCGCGCTCGCCGAATGGTACGCGCGAGAGGGCGGTCCGCTGGCACTGTGGCGGGAGTGGGCCGACGACGTCAGCGGCGGGGTCAGCGGCGGGACGATGCCCGGCGGGCATTTCTTTCCCGAAGAAGCCCCGGCCGAGACAGCCGCAAGGCTCGGCGAGTTTTTTGCCGGCTACAGGCCGTAGGCCAGGGTGAGGTAGATCGCCGGCGCAACGATCAGGCAAAGCGCCATCACAATCACCACGGCATTGCCAAGGCGCTCGGCGCGCCTGGCGATGTCGGTGACATCGTCGTCGTTGAGGAATTGGAGAATCGAGGTGTCGGCGAGGACGGAGAGGCGATTGTCGTTCGCGGGCAGGCTTTCGGGCTCTCGCAGATTGGGCTTGGCAGAAATAAAGGTCAAAACGTCGTCTCGCTTTCGAAGCCGGCCGCGCGACTTCCTGGTTCCAATGATTGTGGATGGTATTGGATGCCCGCCATTTGCGCGGAAACGGCGGGCACCCAAAACGGCGCCGACGAAGGGGACTTCGTCGACGACCGCTACCAACTCGAAGCCTCCGCTTTGGTTGCCGTCGAGGGCCCAATGCGCGAGCCACTCCGACTTCAGTCGTAGGAAAGAGACCGACCGTGGCCCCGGGCCCTGGCGCCCGCGCGGACCGGCGACGCACCGTCCCGCGATCCCTTCGCGGGACGCCGCCCAGAACATCCAATTTGGAACTTCTTCCCCTCCCCTTGGTTCCTCCGAAACCCCGGCGGCTCGGCCGTCGGCAGGACGTTTGAACGGAGGCAACAATGTCCGTGCGCACACTTCACCCCGAACGTGTCGATGAGACACGTATGCAGGCCTATTCGACCTTCGCTCCGCTGCTCATCACCGCCCTGAGCCAGAAGCTGGCGCGCTGCCAAGGCAAGAGCGAGATGGACAAGGTCGAGGCGTCCCTCATCCGCGTCATCGAAGAAGCGGACGTCGTCACGGGAGACGTCGAGGCAATGAAGGAGTTCGCGATCGAACTCGTCGTGTCCACGCTGCGCAATGTGCGCGAGCATCCCGACGCCAAACAGGATGTGGAACAGATCGACGGCCGCCGCACGCAAGGACGCTCGGAGAACCCGGACACGCTGGAAGAACAATTGCAGTCCGGTCTCGAAGACAGTTTCCCGGCGAGTGATCCGCCCGCGGTCGTCTCCACCGCCATCAGCGGTGGCGCGAAGGACATCGTCGGCACCGACGAAGTGCTGCGCCGCAAGAAGGAAGCTGCCGAGCGCGGGCACGAAAACGAGAAGGCGTAGCCCCAGCCCCGCAGCCGCCCGTTTCAGGCGCCCTGCCTCATCGCGGTCGCCAGCTCGGCGAAGGAACCAGTCCTTTCGCCAAGGGTTGGTTATCGGAAGGAGAAAACGATGGATAAAAGCAAACTTCCACATCGCCCGGGCGCTGGCCGAACGGCACAAGACGCAAGGCTGCCGACCAAGGGCGGCGACGATCCGGACGTGCGGTTCCTGGCCGAGAACACCGACCTTTCACCGAAGCAGGCGCGCGAGCTGATCCGCGAGCACGGGCATGACCGCGACAAGCTGCTTGAAATCGCACGAACCATGAAGGCCGAGGGCTGACCGGCTCTCTGAAAGCGAGGCAACGATGAGCAACTCACCCCGTACGGGACGTCCAGGCACATCCGATCAATGGCCACGTTGGGAAGGTCCGAAAGCCAATCGGCCGAGAGGTTATCTGCCAGCCAAGGACGATCCCGACAAGGATCGCGACGCGGCCGGCGAGAACAACCAGGACCCCGAGCGGTCCGATCTCGGCGACGCGGTCAAAACGAAGAAGGAGCCGTAGGGCGGCTCCTCTCAGCCCAACAGGAGAAGAAAAATGCCACGCGGAGACAAATCGAAATACACCGACAAGCAGGAGCGCAAGGCCGACCATATCGCCGAGGGCTACGAAAAGCGCGGCGTCTCCGAGAAGGAAGCCGAGCGCCGGGCCTGGGCGACCGTCAACAAGGACGATGGCGGCGGCAAGAAGGCGGGCGGCTCGGGCCGCGGTAAGCACACCGGCCATCCGGCGGCGCACAAGGGCGGCAAGGCCGGCGGCCAAGCATCAAGCTCGCGCTCGGCGGCCGAGCGTTCTGCTTCCGCCAAGAAGGCGGCGGCGACGCGCAAACGCAACGCGGAGCACCACGCCCAACATTAGGCGTGGGTTCGCCTTCTCCCTTGCCGGAGACGGCGGACAGGCGCGCAGCGCCGAGACGATAGAGACGAAACGAGGCGCTGGGAAACTGGCGCCTCATTGCCGCGGCGGTCCTTCCAGCAGCATCCCGACGGTTCGCGGTCACCTTCTCCCTCAAGGAAAAAAGGGAAGATCTAAAGCGGCATCTCCGAAGTCTGCTTGACCGTCTGGCTGGGAACGTCGGTCTTGACGTTCTGCACCCCCTTGATGCGACTTAAGTGCTCCGACTGGAAGCGGCGATAGTCCTCGATGCCCGCCGCCACAACCCGCACCATAGCGTCGCAATCGCCCAGCATCAGATAGCATTCCAGCACCTCGGGCAGCTTGGCCACCTCCCTGGCGAAATGCTCGATCGTGTCCTCGTCCTGCTGCTTCAGCCAGATGCGAGTGAAGAAGGTATGACCGCGACCGATCTTGGCCGGGTTGAGCACCGCGACATAGCGGTCGATGACGCCAGCCTCCTCCAGCAATTTTACGCGCCTGAGACAGGGTGACGGCGACAGGCCGACCTCTCTCGCAAGATCGTTGTTGGCCATGCGTCCGTCGCGCTGCAGGGCGCGCAGGATCCGCTTGTCGATCTCATCCAGCTTCATGGCGTCTGATTCCAATATTGGCTTAATTCTCGCTATCCAATGCCAAACCTTGGCAGAAACGGCGCATCTTCGCAACCCGATTGCGGAGCATTTCGGCTATGGTGGCCAGCGATAACCGACCATCGAGCAACCGGAGAAGGCCGCCCCGCAAGGCTGGCCGAAGAAGAGCCATGAGCGTTTCCGAGATAACCCTGGGCCACCCTCCCGCCGAAGCACGCGGCGCCGAATTCCGGCGGGGCGCCGCCGCCTCGACGCCGGTGCTGCTTGGCATTGTCCCCTACGCACTCGTGCTGGGCGCGCAGGCCGCGCAGAAGGGCTTGAGCGTCGTCGAGGTGCCGTTGATGACGGGCCTCAACTTCGCCGGCGGCTCCGAATTTGCCGCCATCCAGCTCTGGACCTCGCCGCCGCATGTGCTGTTGATCGCCGCCATCACATTGCTGGTCAACAGCCGGCATTTCCTGATGGGCGCGGCACTTGCGCCGTTCCTGCGCCACCTGCCCAAACGCAAGGCGCTGCCCGCGCTGTTCTTGATGTGCGACGAGAGCTTTGCGCTCGGGCTCGCCGACGCGAAGCGCCGCGCGGCCAGCGGACTGCGGCCAGCCTTCAGCCTCGCCTACTATGCGGGAACTGCCCTTCCCTTCTATCTTGCCTGGGTGATTTTCACGACCTGCGGAGCGGCGCTCGGGCCGGTGCTTGGCAACGTCGAGCGCTACGGCTTCGCCATGGCCTTCCCGGCAGTGTTCCTGGTGCTGCTGCGCGGCATGTGGAAGGGTTTTGCCGCGGCGCGCCCCTGGCTTGTCAGCCTAGTGGTGGCGGCGGCAACTTATCTGGTCGTTCCGGGCGCCTGGTACGTGGCGACAGGCGCGCTGTCCGGGTTGGTGTCCGCCTGGCTTCTGGCAGGTGAGAAATGATCGAGCCCTGGACCGTCCTCGCCATCCTCGCCATGGCCGGCGTCACCTATTTGACGCGGATCGGCGGCTATGTCGTGCTCAGGAACCGCACGCTCAGTCCACGCGCCACCGCCGTGATGGAAGCCGCGCCCGGCTGCGTGCTGATCTCGGTGATCGCGCCCGACTTCGTGTCGAAGAATCCGGCCGATCTGGCGGCGCTCGTCATCACATTGCTCGCGGCGACAAGACTGTCGATGCTGCCGACGGTGGTCATCGGCGTGGCTTCGGCCGGGGTATTGCGGTGGGTGATGGGGTAAACGCCGGCGGCCCCCCTCTGCCATGCCGGGGCATCTCCCCCAAGGAGGAGATTGGCTCTCCATCGCATCAATTGCCGTAGACCCCAATTTCGCCAGACGCGATCGAAGCGGTCTCGTCGATCCAGCCCAGATGCTTTTCCAGCGCCGGTCCAGCGGGTCGGGGTCCTGCGGGTCGATGATCGCGGGACCATTGTATCGGGCAAAATGCCGAGCTGATCCAGGCCGAGCTGCTGTTCGATCTCGGCAATCGCGGAGGGTGCTCGCAATTTTAGCCGTGGCTTATTTTGCGACACCCACCCGGGCTTGTGGCTTCTCGGCCGCGGCCCGCGCCGCGATCGCCTCCAGCGGCTCTGGCCGGTGCAGGAAATAGCCTTGGCCATAGCCGACGCCCATGCCGACGAGGATCTCCAGCGCGCTTTTCCCCTCGACCTTCTCGGCCACGACGGCGCAGCCCATCGAGCGGGCGATGCCGGCGATTGCCGAGACGATCTCGCGGTCGAAGCGGCTGTCGGCGATGTGCTGGACGAAGGAGCCGTCAATCTTGATCGCATCGATAGGAAAGCGCCGCAGATATTCGAACGAGCTCATGCCGGCGCCGAAATCGTCGAGGCTGACACGGCAATGGCGCAGCCTTGCCCGGCGCACGAATTCCTCCGCTGCGTCGAAATTGGTGACAGCCGCGGTCTCGGTGATCTCGAAGCCGATTGCAGACGGCGGCGCGCCGTTCTCGGCGATCGCCGCGTCGACGAAATCCCAAAGCTGCGGATCGGAGAGCGTCTGCGCCGACAGGTTGAAGCCGAGCGAGACGGCGCCGGAGAGCATCGCCCTGCCATGGCGCGACAGCGCCGTGCGGATGATCCAGCGGTCGAGCCGGGCGGCAAGCCCGAAGCGTTCGGCCACCGGCATGAACTCGCCCGGCAAGATCAGCTTGCCGTTGCGCGCCTCGAGCCGCGCCAGCACCTCGACATGGCGGCTGTCTTGCCAAGGCCTGCCGAGGCGATGGATCTCCTGGCCGAACAGCTTCAACCGGCTGTCCTCCATGGCATCGACCAGATCGGCGGCAAGCCGCGCGGCGTTGAGGCCGCCGGCTCCGGAAGCTGTTTCGGCCGAGAACACGGCGAAGCGGTCGCGCCCGCCGGCTTTGGCGGCGTAGCAGGCATCGTCGGCGCAGGCGAGCGCATCGGTTACCGTCGTCCGGGGATCGCGCACGAAGGCGATGCCGATGCTGGCGGCTAGCCTGCGGGACGACACGGCGGAGCCGAGATCGGCGTCGCGCACCGCGGCGAGCACGGCACGCGCCAGCCGCTCGGCGCAAGCGTCGCTGCAGTTCGGAACCAGCAGCGCGAATTCGTCGCCGCCGAGGCGCGCGGCGTGCGCCGAAGGCGGCAGGCTGGCGCGGATGCCGCCGGCGACGCTCTTCAGCGCGATATCGCCCGCGGCATGGCCGGCATAGTCGTTCAGCGCCTTGAAGTAGTCGAGGTCGACATAAAAGACGGCAAGCGGCAGCCGGTCCGCCGCGCCGATGTTTTCGGCGAGCAGCCGGTCGAAGGCCGAGCGGTTCCACAGCCCGGTCAGCGCATCGTGATGGGCGGCGTAAGCGAGCTCCTCGGCGCGCTTCGTCTCGTCGGTGATGTCGCGTACCGTGCCGAGGATCTGGCCGGCCGAGCCGGCGCCGGCGATCAAACGCACCAGCGACTCGACATGGCGGACCGAGCCGTCGCGCCGGACGATACGGTATTGCGTGGCGGTCACGCTTTTCGAGCCCGGCGGCGGCAGATGCGCGCGCTCGGTGGCCTCCTTGTCGTCCGGGTGGAGATAGGTGTGCCAGAGATCGGCCGTCACCTCGTCGGTATCGCTGACCAGGCCGAAGATCTCCCTGGTGCGCGGGTCCCAATAGCTCTTGTTGGTGCCGATATCGTAGTGCCAGATGCCGGTGCCGCTGGCGGCGAGCGCGAGCCGCAAGCGGACATTGACCTGCTCAAGCGCGGCCTCGGCCTCCTTCTGCCTCGTGATATCGGTCTGCACGCCCATCAGGCGCAGCGGCTTGCCCTCGGCATCGCGCTCGACGATGCCGCCGCGGTCAAGCACCCAGACCCAGCGGCCGTCCTTGTGCTTCAGCCGTAGTTCCGTCTCGATCGACTCGGTGTCACCAGCGATATGGCGGTCGCCGCTCGCCAGTGCTCGCTCGCAGTCGTCGGGATGAGTGAGCTTCAGCCACAGATCGGAGGTATCGAGCTCGCCCTCGGCATAACCCAGCATCTTCCACCAGGTCGGCGAATAGTAGCAATCGCCCGTCGCGAGATTCCAGTCCCATAGGCCGAGCTGGGCGCGATCGAGCGCCAGCGCCCAGAATTCGCCGTTGCGTTTGGTGTCGTCCGCCATGCCCTCGTTCTTGCCGTCCCCGTTCGGGCATAGTGCATGAAAGCTGACAAAAAAGGGTTACTGGATGAAGCTGCCAATCTCCCCGCTTTTTGGAGGAAATGTCCGGCAGAACAGGGGGGCGCGAAGGATCGCGGCCCATCTGCTT
Organism: Mesorhizobium sp. WSM4989; assembly: GCF_029625795.1. Classification (NCBI taxonomy): domain Bacteria; kingdom Pseudomonadati; phylum Pseudomonadota; class Alphaproteobacteria; order Hyphomicrobiales; family Phyllobacteriaceae; genus Mesorhizobium; species Mesorhizobium sp. WSM4989. Next base: position 145,797 of record NZ_JARTVN010000001.1, read on the forward strand.
CGTCATCCGAGGGCGAAGCAAGGAGCGAAGCGACGCGCGCAGACCCTGGGATTCATGCCGTTACGCTAAAGCGTTGCAACAGCTACAGTATTCTGCGCTGCCGAACTCTACGCCAAAGGTCATCGAATGGATCCTCGGGTCAAGCTCGAGGATGACGAAGCAGAAGCTCCGCCGCTTTCGCCAATCGCAGACGCCCTTACCCCGCCGCCAGCCTTCGCCTCACCACCGCCGCATGGAAACGCGCGCCATGCAGCAGGCCTTCATCGTTGAAATCGTAGGCCGGGTTGTGCAGCGGGGCGGAATTGCCGTTGCCGAGGAAGACGAAACAGCCGGGCACTTCGGTGAGGAAGCGGGCGAAATCCTCCGAGGCGGTCATCGGCTCGGCGGCGATGCCGACGGCATCGCCGGCCAGCACCGTTCGGGCCGCAACAAGCGCCTCATTCACCAGCGCCGCGTCGTTGATCAAGGGCACGAACTCGCGCGTGTAAGTAACGTCAGCCGCTACGTTATAGGCCTGCGCAGTGCCTTCGGCGATGCGGCGCATCTCCTTCTCGATCGCCGCGCTCACCTCGGGCCGGAAACTGCGGCAGTCGCCAAGGATGCGGGCGAGGCCGGGCAGCGCGTTGCGGGTGCCGTCGGTGATGAGCTCGGTGACCGAGACGACGCCGATATCGACGGGGCTCAGGCGTCGCGAGACGATGGTCTGCAGGTTGACGACCAGCGCGCAGGCGGCAACCAGCGTCTCGCGAGCGTCGTGCGGCCTGGCGGCGTGGCCGCCCAAGCCTTTCAGCACGATCTCGAAATTGTCCTCGGCCGACATGATCGGACCGCTCCGGGTTTCGAAGTGGCCGATGGGCAGGCCCGGCATGTTGTGCAGCCCGAAGATTTCCTCGAAGGGAAAGCGTTCGATGAGCCCGTCTTCGATCATCGCAAGCGCGCCCCTGCCCCACTCCTCGGCCGGCTGGAAGATGAACCGCACCGTGCCGTCGAAGCCGCCTTCCTCCGCAAGCAGCTTCGCCGCGCCGAGTAGCATGGCGGTGTGACCGTCATGGCCGCAGGCATGCATGGTGCCCGGCGTCTGCGAGCGCCAGGCTTGGGTCCCTTGCTCGGCGATGCGCAGCGCATCCATGTCGGCGCGCAGCGCAATCGCGCGATTGCCGCTGCCCCTGGCCAGCGTGCCGACAACGCCGGTGCCGCCGATGCCTTCCGCGACTTCGAGCCCGAAGGCGCGAAGCTTCTCCGCCACGAAGGCGGCGGTACGTTTTTCCTCGAAACCGAATTCCGGGTGGGCGTGAAGGTCGCGCCGCCAGGCTGTCATCTCGCGATGCAGCTGCTGCTGGTCGAGTTCAGCCATCTTCTCTTCCCCAGCGCTCGTTCCAGGCGAGTCTTCCCGAAGTTGCGCTTCGTTTCCATCGATTCCGGAGGGAAGCCCGCTTTCCTGAAAATCCTTCAGGCGATCTGCAGCTCCAGCTCCCGCGGCACCGCCCCGACCAGCTCGGTGTAACGGCCGGCGTCGGTCGCGCCTTCCGAATTGATGACGAGGACACGCGACGTCGCATCGAGCCCGAGAGCCGCGCGCATGCCCTTGTCTCCGGCTGCGCGGATCAGCCCGGCAAGCCCCGCGCCGCCGCTCTCGCCGGAAACGATGGCCGGATCGTTGCCCAAGGGCCGGGCCAGCCGGTTCATCACCGCGACCGCGTCGTCTTCGTCGACGGTCATGAAGGCGTCGCCGACGCGGGCCAGCACCCGCCAGGCGATCAGGGACGGCTCGGCGCATTCCAGCATCGCCATCACCGTCGACCGCTGAGGAGCGATCGTTACGGGACGGCCGGCCTCCACCGAGGCGTAGACGCAAGCCGAGCGCCTCGGCTCGACCACCACGGCCTTCGGCCGCCCCTCGCCGAGCAGAATTGCCATATAGCCCGCAAGCGCCGCCGCAAAACCGCCGACGCCGGCCTGCAGGAAGACGTGCGTGGGCGGCTCGGCCATGTGCCGCAGCGCCTCGCGCACGATCACCGTGTAGCCCTGCATGACAAGCCCCGGAATGCGCTCGTAGCCACGCCAGGAGGTGTTGGAGACGATCTTCCAGCCGCGCTCGGCGCCGACCCGGGCGACTTCGCGGACCGCCTGATCATAACCGCCCTCGACCTGCACGATCTCGGCGCCGAAGCGGGCGATGGCCGCCACGCGCTCGGCGCTGACGCCGGCATGGACGTAGATGACCGAACGCGCGCCAACGAGGCCCGCCCCCTGCGCGACCGATCGGCCGTGGTTGCCATCGGTGGCGCAGCAGAAGGTCATCTGGGCGGCGATAGCGCGCAGCTTCGGATCGTTAATTTCGCAGATATCGACTTCGCGACCGAAGCGCTTGCCGGCCTCTTCCAGCACCAGCCGCATGACGGCATAGGCGCCGCCCAGCGCCTTGAAGCTGCCAAGGCCAAGACGCTGGCCCTCGTCCTTGACATGCAGTGCTGCGATGCCGAGGCCATTGGCGAGCGCCGGCAAGGCATAGAGAGGCGTTTCGGCATGGTCGTCGCGAGCCCTCAGATAATGCTCGGCCCGGTCGGCGCCCGCCACGCCGAGGGCCTCGGCGTCGGCCGGCACCAGCGGCTGGTTGTGTTCGGGGCGCTGGTTGATGAGCAGCATGCTATTCTTTCTTCGATACACTGAACTTTTTTGACGCGCGCGAGAATCGCGCTCCCTGATCTGGCTAGTGATTGAAGTTTGTTTCGATCAGATGTCGCCGGATTCCCGCCTTGGTGGCACGCAACGTTTCGAGATGACTATTTTTGGTGGTGTTTCGCCTTGGCGGCACCTGCCGTCGACAACATACCGTTTGGTTCCGCGATCAGTCGGCTGCCAGCCGGGCGGCGACGCCAAGCAGGACATTGGCGCCCGCAACCAGCTCGTCGGCGGCGGTGAACTCGTCCGGGCTGTGGCTGATGCCGCCCCGGCTCGGCACGAAGATCATCGCGGACGGCGCAATGCGGGCAATCATCTGCGCGTCGTGCCCCGCGCCCGACGTCATGCGCCGGCAGGAGAGGCCGGCGGCTCTGGCGCCATCCTCGATCAGCGAGACGATGCCGGCATCGAACGTCACCGGCTCGAAGCGCGCCAGGCTTTCGGCATGGATGGTGACGCCGGCGCTTGCAGCAAGGTCGTCCAGGAAGGCGGCGAGCGCCGCTTCCGCTTCGCGAAGATGCATTTCGTTCGGATCGCGAAGGTCGATGGTGAAGATTGCCCGCGACGGGATGACGTTGATGGCGTTTGGCTCGAAAGCGATGGTGCCGACGGTGGCGACCGTCGGTGTCGGCGAGGCGCTGGCCCGGTCCGCGAGGAAACTGATCACCCGCGCGGCGGCGACGCCGGCATCCTGGCGCATCGACATCGGCGTGGTGCCGGCATGGTTGGCCACGCCGTCGATGGTTATGCGCTGCCAGGAAATGCCCTGCAGGTTCTCGACCGCGCCGATGGCGATGCCCTCGCGCTCCAGCACCGGCCCCTGTTCGACATGCAGCTCGACATAGACATGCGGCTTGAGGAAGCCGGGCTGATGTCGGCCGGCATAGCCGATGCGCTCCAACTCCTTGCCCAGCACCGAGCCGTCGGTGCCGATCGAGGCCAGCGCCTCTTCGATATCCCGGCCGCCGGCAAAGACCAGCGAGCCCATCATATCAGGCGAATAGCGCACGCCCTCCTCATTGGTGAAGGCGGCGACCACAAGCGGGCGCGCCGGCGCGAATCCTGCCTCCTTCAGGCCCTCGATCGCTTCGAGGCCGGCAAGCACGCCGTAGCAGCCGTCATAGATGCCGGCGTCGATCACCGTGTCGATGTGCGAGCCGAGCATCACCGCTTCCTGGCCGGCATCGGCGTCGCCCTGCCAGATGCCGAAGATGTTGCCCATGCGATCGATGGCGACGTCGAGCCCTGCCTCTTCCAGCCAACCGACAAGGCGGTCGCGGCCAAGCTTGTCCATGTCGGAGGCGGCGACGCGGACGAGCCGGCCCTGCGCATCGCGACCGAGGCTGCCGAGCTCCTCGATACGGCCAAGCAGGCGGTCGGCATTGATCGTCAGATTGCTCATGCCGGCTGCCTCGCCAGCGCAACCTCGTCCGGCGCCATCCCGACCAGCTCGGCATAGCGGCCGGGGTCGGTCGCGCCTTCGGAGTTGATGATGAGCACGCGCGACTGGGCATCGAGGCCGAGAGCCCCGCGCATCTTCTTGTCGCCGGCAGCGCGGATCAGCCCGGCGAGCCCTGCCCCGCCGCTCTCGCCGGAAACGATCGCCGGATCAGTGCCTGAAGGCCGCGCCAGGCGGTTCATCACCGAAACCGCGTCTTCCTCGTCCACGGTCATGAAAGCATCGGCGAGCCGCGACAGGACGCGCCAGGCGACCAATGACGGTTCATAACACTCGAGCATCGCCATCACCGTGGGCTTGCTGTGCGCAATCGCGATTGGACGCCCCGCCTTCGCGGTGGCGTAGACGCACGCCGCCCGCGCGGGCTCGACCACGATTGCCGTCGGGCGATCTTCGCCAAGCACGATGGCGAAATGGCCGGCCACCGCCGCCGCAAGGCCGCCGACGCCGGCCTGCAGGAAGACGTGGGTGGGCGGCTGCGGCAAGCGCCTCAGCGCTTCGCGCACGATAACCGTGTAGCCCTGCATCACCAGCCCCGGGATGCGCTCATAACCCGGCCAGGATGTGTCGGAGACGACGGTCCAGCCGCGCTCGGTGGCGACGCGGGCGGCTTCCCTGACCGACTGGTCGTAGTCGCCGGCGATGCGCACGATCTCGGCGCCGAAGCGGGCGATCGCCGCCACGCGTTCGTTGCTGACGCCCGAATGGACGAAGATGACGGAGCGCGCACCGACCAGGCCGGCGCCCTGCGCTACCGAGCGTCCATGATTGCCGTCGGTCGCGCAGGCGAACGTCATCCCGGCCGCAATCGCCTTCACGTCGGGCCCATGCAGTTCCGCAACATCGATGGCACGGCCGAGCCGTTTCCCAGCCTCTTCCAGCACCAGTCGGATGACGGCGTAGGCGCCGCCCAGCGCCTTGAAGCTGCCGAGGCCGAGGCGCTTACCCTCGTCCTTGACGTGGAGCGCGGCGATGCCGAGTTCGCCGGCCAGCGCGGGCAAGGCATGCAGCGGCGTCTCGGCATGGTTGTCGCGTGCGGCCAGGAAGCGCTCGGCCTCGGCGGCTCCGGCGAGCCCAAGCGTCGCGGCGTCTTCATCGGTCAGCGGCTGGCGATGGCTCGGGTGGTGGTTAAGGAGGAACATGGATCGGCTTTCTCTGTCTTGTTGGCTGAAATTTATTGCAAGTCCAGTGAGAAAGGCGCTCTGTTTCGGCACCTGAAATGCAAGTTTGTTTCGTTTAGATGCTGTCATGTCCATTTTGCCCGACCTCGACGCCTTCGACCGCGCCATCCTCGCCATCCTGCAGAAGGACAACAGCACGCCCCAGCGCATTATCGGCGAGACGGTGAACCTCTCGGCGCCGGCCGTGCAGCGGCGCATCAAGCACATGGAGGAAATGGGCGTCATCCGCGGCAATGTCGCGCTGGTCGATCCGGCCAAGGTCGGCCATCCGATCACGATCTTCGTCGAGGTCGAGGTGGAGAGCGAGCGGGCCGAGCTGATCGACGCCGCCAAGCGCGGCTTCGCCGCGGTGCCGGAAGTGCAGCAATGCTATTACGTGACCGGCGAGGCCGACTTCATCCTGGTCGTCACCGTGGCGACGATGGCCGACTACGAGGCGCTGACCCGGCGATTGTTCTTTGAGAACAACAACGTCAGGCGGTTTCGCACGTTCGTTGCGATGGACCGGGTGAAGGTCGGGCTGGAGGTGCCGGTGGGCGCACCTCACTCAACATGATCCCTCGGGGCATTTCGTATCGCGGCATGATACTCTGCGCTTGATCTCGGAGACGTATCATGCAAAGATACGTTGCGAGGGGCAGTGGATGATACGTTCGTTCAGAGACAAGACCACTGAAGCGATTTCGACAGGCAAAGCTCCGAAACGATTTCCGGCAGATCTCATTCGTGTCGCTCAGCGGAAACTGTTCATGCTGGACAACGCAGCCGAACTGGCCGACTCAAAGTCCCACCGGGAAATCGGCTTGAAGCGCTGAAGGGCGATCGCGCCGGTCAGTACTCAATCCGTATCAACGACCAATTTCGTGTTTGCTTTCGGTGGACCGATGGAGGAGCGGACAATGTGGAGACACCGACTACCATTAGCTAAACCAACAGCTCTGTCCGACAGGAGCGGAACCAATGATCAACCTCGATAAGCCTATTCATCCCGGCGAGATATTGCGGGCCGAGTTCCTAGAGCCACTCGACCTGAAGCCCTACACCCTGGCGAAAAAGCTTCACGTCCCACGTACCCGTATCGAGCGCCTCGCCAACGAGACCACGCCCGTTACGCCGGACACCGCTCTGCGTCTCGCCAAATTCTTTGGCACCACGCCACAGTTCTGGATGAACATGCAAGCCAGTTACGACCTGGCCGTGGAGGGCGCGTCGCTGCAGGAAGAGCTCAAGGAAATTAAACGGTTCGAGGCGGCTGCTTAAGAGCTCTTGCCGCCCTCCCTTCCCAGCAACCGCGCATAGATCTCCCCCACGATCCCGCGCCGGAAGATCAGCACGCAGACCATGAAGATCACGCCGGTCGCTATCGTCACCGGGAAGCCGGAGGTGGCAAGCGTGTTCTCGAGGCCGACGACGAGGCCGGCGCCGACCACCGGGCCGACCATGGTGCCGATGCCGCCAAGAAGCGTCATCAGGATGACCTCGCCCGACATCTGCCAGGTGACGTCGGTGAGGGTCGCGAACTGGAAGACGATCGCCTTCACCGCGCCGGCGAGGCCGGCAAGGGCCGCCGACATGACGAAGGCGGCGAGCTTGTAGCGGCCGACGGAATAGCCGAGCGAAATGGCACGGTTCTCGTTCTCGCGGATCGAGCGCAGGATCATGCCGAAGGGCGAGTTGACGATGCGCCAGATGGCGAAAAGGCCTATCAGGAAGATGGCGAGCACGAAGAAATACATGTTCATCGGCACGTTGAGGTCGAGCATGCCGAAGAGATGGCCCCGCGGCACGCCCTGGATGCCGTCCTCGCCTTCGGTGAAGGGCGCCTGCACGCAGAAGAAATAGAACATCTGCGCCATCGCCAGCGTGATCATGGCGAAATAGATGCCTTGCCGGCGGATGGCGAGGAAGCCGACGACGAGGCCCATGCCTGCCGCGCCCGCAGCGCCGAGCAGGATGCCGGCCTCGGGCGGCCAGCCCCAGGCTTTCACGGCATAGGCGCAGAAATACGCGGCGCCGCCAAAGAAGGCGGCGTGGCCGAAGGAAAGCAGCCCGGTGTAGCCGAGGAGCAGGTTGAAGGCGCAGGCGAACAGCGCGAAGCACAGCATCTTCATGACGAAGATCGGGTAGATGACGAACGGGGCGGCGACGAGCGCCATGATCCCCAGCGCCACAAGCGCCCGTTCCAGCCGGACGGAGGCAGCGGCGCGCTCTGCGTGAAGGGTCGCCTCGCTCATCTTACGCGTCCCTTCCGAACAGGCCCGCGGGGCGGAGCAAAAGCACGATTGCCATGATGACGAAGACCACCAGGTTCGAGGCCTCCGGATAGAAAACTTTGGTCAGGCCCTCGGCGAGGCCGAGCATGTAGCCGGTGACGATGGCGCCGAGGATCGAGCCCATGCCGCCGACCACGACGACGGCGAAGACGACGATGATGAGGTCCGATCCCATCAGCGGGCTGACCTGGTAGACGGGCGCCGCAAGAATGCCGGCCAGCCCGGCAAGTGCTGCGCCCAGCCCATAAGTGAGCGTCAGCAGCAGCGGCACGTTGACGCCGAAAGCCTGCACCAGCTCGGGGTTCTCCGTGGCGGCGCGCAAATAGGAGCCGAGCCTCGTCTTTTCGATCAGCAGCCAGGTGCCGATGCAGACGATGAGCGAGGCCACCACCACCCAGCCGCGGTAATTGGGCAGGAACATGAAGCCGAGATTGGTGCCTCCGGCAAGCAGGGTCGGCACCGCGTAAGGATTGCCGGAGACGCCATAATAGAAGCGGAACACGCCTTCGATGACCAGCGCAAGGCCGAAGGTGAAAAGCAGGCCATAAAGCGGGTCGAGCCGGTAGAGCCGCGACAGTGCTACGCGCTCCACCACGATGCCGAACAGGCCGACGGCCAAAGGCACGATGATCAGCGCCGGCCAGTAGCCGATGCCGAGATGGACGAGCAGCAGATAGCCGATGAAGGCGCCGAACATATAGAGCGCGCCATGGGCGAAATTGATGATGCGCAAGAGCCCGAAGATGACGGCCAGCCCGAGGCTGAGCATGGCGTAAAAAGAGCCGTTGATCAGGCCGACAAGCAGTTGGCCGAGCAAGGCTTGGATGGGGATGCCGAAGATCATGGTCATTTGGCCATCATACCCCCAGCACCTCGTGCAGTTTGTCGGTGTGCGCGGAAAGCTGGCCGACCGGGAAACCTTCCACCACCTTGCCGTGATCCATCAGGTAGAAGCGATCGGCGATGCGGGCGGCGAAGCGGAAATTCTGCTCGACCAAAAGGATGGTCATGCCACGCTTCTTCAGCGTCGCCAACAATTCGCCGATGCGCTGGACGATGACCGGCGCAAGGCCTTCGGTCGGCTCGTCGAGCAAAAGCATTTCGACGCCGGTCCTCAGGATGCGGGCGATCGCCAGCATCTGCTGCTCGCCGCCGGAAAGCTTCGTGCCCTGGCTGTTGCGACGTTCCTTGAGGTTGGGGAAGAGGTCGAAGATCTCCTCCACGCTCATGCCGCCCTTGGCCACCACCGGCGGGAGGATCAGATTTTCGTCGACGGTGAGCGTGGCGAAGATGCCGCGCTCCTCCGGCACGAAACCGATGCCCTGGTGGGCGACGCGGTGCAGCGGCAGGCGGATCAGGTCCTTGCCATTGAAAGTGACGCTGCCCGTCCGTTTGCGGATCAGCCCCATGATGGCGCGCAGCGTCGTCGTCTTGCCGACGCCGTTGCGGCCAAGCAGCGTAACCGTCTCGCCGCGCAGGACTTCGAGGTTGACGCCGTGCAGCGCATGGCCCTCGCCGTACCAGGCATGAAGGTCGCGCACGGCAAGCAGTGGCTCACTCATGTTCGGTCCCCATATAGGCGACGCGCACGCGCTCGTCCTGGCTCACAGTCGCGTAGTCGCCGGCGGCAAGCACCTGGCCGCGCTGCATGACGGTGATCCAGTCGCAGAGATCGGCAACGACGGTGAGGTTGTGCTCGACCATCAGCACGGCGCGGTCTTTCGCCAGCGAGCGGATGACGCCTGAGATCGTGCCGACATCCTCATGCCCCATGCCGGCCATCGGCTCGTCGAGCAGCAGAACTTTTGGATCGAGCGCCAGCGTGGTGGCGATTTCCAGCACACGCTTCCTGCCATAGGAGAGATCGCCCGCCAGCCGATGCGCGGCGTCGTCGAGCCCGACTATGGCTAGCAGCTCGCGCGCCCGGGGCGTCAGCTGGTCCAGCGCCGAGACCGGGCGCCAGAACTGATAGCCCAGCCCGCCCGGACGCTGCAGCGCGACGCGCACATTGTCGAGCACGCTGAGATGCGGAAAGATCGCCGATATCTGGAAGGAGCGTACAAGGCCCATGCGCGCCACCTTGGCCGGCGGCGTGCGGGTGATGTCGGTGCCGAGCAGCTGGATGGTGCCGCTGGTCGGCTGCAGGAATTTGGTCAACAGGTTGAAGATGGTGGTCTTGCCGGCGCCGTTCGGGCCGATCAAGGCATGGATCCTGCCGTGGTGGACGTCGAGGTCGACATCCTTCACGGCGACGAATCCGGCGAAGTCGCGCCGCAGGCCGCGGGCGGAAAGCACCACCCGCGGCGTCTGGTCGATGCCGTCCCGGCGGACGGCGGTGGCGGTGTCGAGCGTCACTTGCTGACGAGCGGGCAGCCGCTGTCCTCGGCTTTCATGAAGGCCTTGTCGCCGGGAATGGTCGCCAGGTAGGTGTAGTAGTCCCAGTCCTTCTTGCTCTCCTCCGGCTTCTTGACCTGGTAGAGATACATGTCGTGCACCATCGAGCCGTCGGCCTGCACCTTGCCGTTCACCGTGAACACGTCGTTGACCGGCATCTCATGCAATTGCTTGGCCACCGCTTCAGTCTCGTCGGTGCCGGCCTTGTCGATGGCCTTCAGATACTGCGTCACCGCCGAATAGGTGCCGGCCTGGACCATGTTTGGCATGCGGTTGGTGCGCTTGAAGAAGCGTTGCGCGAAATCGCGGCTCACATCGTCGCGGTCCCAGTAATAGCCTTCCGTCAGCACAACGCCCTGCGCCGCCTGCAGGCCAAGGCCATGCACCTCGGCCAGCGTGAAGAGCAGCGCCGCCAACCGCTGGCCGCCGGCGACGATGCCGAACTCGGCCGCCTGCTTGATCGAGTTCGAGGTGTCGAGGCCGGCATTGGCTAGGCCGATGATCTTGGCGCCGGAGGACTGCGCCTGCAGCAGGAAGGAGGAATAGTCGGTGGAGCCAAGCGGATAGCGCACCTCGCCCAGCACCTTGCCGCCACTGGATTCCACGAGCTTGGCGGTCTGGTCCTTCAGCGAATAGCCGAATGCATAGTCGACGGTGATGAAATACCAGCTGTCGCCGCCCTGCTGCACCAGTGCGCCGCCGGTGCCGACCGCTTGGGAGTGGGTGTCGTAGGCCCAGTGGAAACCATAGGGCGAGCACTGCTTGCCGGTGAGGTCGGTGGAGGCGGCGCCGGTGACGATGTCGATCTTCTTCTTTTCCTTGGAAAGCCCCTGGACGGCGAGCGCGACGGAAGACGTGGTCAGCTCCATGATCGCGTCGACCTGCTCGGTGTCGTACCACTGGCGCGCGATGTCGGAGGCGATGTCCGGCTTGTTCTGGTGGTCGGCGCTGACGATCTCGATCGGCGCGCCCTGCACCTTGCCGCCGAAATCCTCGACCGCCATCTTGGCGGCCTCTACCGACCATTTGCCGCCGAAATCGGCATAGACGCCGGACTGGTCGTTCAAGATGCCGATCTTGACCTTGCCGTCCGAGATTTCGCCAGCCGCCGCCGGCATTGCGGATGCCGCAATGAGCGCGGCGGAGACGAGATAGGATGCTTTCACTGGTAGTTCCTCCCTTGTGGTCAACCACGGGAAACGCGGCGGACCTCGCAATGGTTCAACAGTTCCGTCGGATTGTGGATTGAGGCCTCGATCCCGCCTGCCACTCCTATTCTTGCGGGCCTGCTCGTTTGCGGCTGGGCCGCCGCGCGCCTTGGGTGCACGGGCGCGAGCCTAGCATCACATTTCGCTGGCCGGGAATGCTATTTTCGTAGCATGCGGATGGGTTGGGGGCAGCATGGTGTCCCTTCACCAGGGCAGCCGCTTGCCATCGCTAAAAAGCCGCCGGTCGGACCGTCGGGCAAGGTTGCGGCGCAGACGATGCCGGCTGCGCCTTGCGCGACGGGGCGGCCGCCGGCACCGCCCATGTCGCGACCCAGCCGGGGCAGGTCGAATTGACCAGCAAGCGCCCCCTCCCCGCCAGACACAATCCGGAAACAAGATTCAACAGCCCGGAAAAACTCGCGAAAAGACCGGCTGTCATAAGCGGCACCGGAGCAGCCGAACTACGGCCAGCGACAACCTGATATCGATCTTCGAAAAAGGAATGCCGACTTATGAAAAAGACCCTTCTCTCCGTTCTCGGCCTGGCGGTCGCGCTTGCTTTCGCGGTGCCGGCGCTCGGCACTACCGAAGCCAACGCTGCCGCGACCACGACGGCTGCGACCACGACGACCACCGCGGCTCCGGCTGCGGCCACCGAGACGGCCAAGCCGGACGCCAACGGCCCGCACAAGAAGCACGTCAAGCATCATCGCCGTCACGCCCGCAAGCATCACGTGAGGAAGCACTCGAAGCATCACGCCAAGAAGCATCATGTGAAGCACCACACCAAGAAGCGTACCCACAAGAAGCACGGCAAGAAGCTCGCCGCATAAGGCGCGTCGCCGGCTTTTGGCTTTTCAGCAATTGGCCAAAGACTTCATGACCGAATGATCCCGGACCGCTTCAACAGGGTTCGGGATCATCGCTTCCCGGAAACGCCGTCCCTCAAAGGCGGCGTTTTTGCTTACCGGGTCGCTGGCGCGGTCGTCCGGTCCGGATCGTGCCCTACTTCTTCTGCGGATAGATCGTCTCGCCGCGCTTCAGCATTTCGACGAACGTCTCGATCTTCTTCTTGCGCCCCGCCTCGGTCTTCATGTTGTGGACGCGGAAGGCGAGCGCGAAACGGTTCTGCGCCGAAAGCTTTGCCAGCATCGCTTTGGCCTTCGGTTCGGCATCGATCGCGGCCTGCAGGTCGGGCGGAATTGTCATCTCTTTCGAGCCGCCATAGGCGCGGTCCCAGCGGCCATCGGCTTTGGCCGCCTCGACTTCGCGCAGGCCATGCTCCGTCATGCGGCCCTCTTCGATCAAGCGCGCGACGTTGTCGACGTTGATCCTGCTCCAGATGCTCTTCCTGCCGCGCGGCGTGTAGCGCTGCAGAAAGCTCTTCTCGTCGAGCGACTTGCGCACCGCATCGATCCAGCCGAAGCAGAGCACGACGTCGATCGCTTCCTTCGGCGTGATCGAAGGAAGGCCAGAGCCAACCTTGTGGATCTTGATCCAGACCTCGCTTTCGCCGGCGTGGTTTTGGCTGAGCCAGGCGTAGAAGCTTTCAGCGTCCGAGAACTCGTGGACCTTGCTCGGGTCGACCTTGATGGGGGCCATCGGTGTTCCTTCTTGCCTGAGCCGAGGCTCCGATCTTCCCCTTTGTTGGGGAGACGGCCGGCAGACCAGAGGGCGCGCTGTCCCGCCAGCCCTGTCGAGACGCCGCCGCCTTAGCTTATAGTCGTGGGAATTTAAGGCCGCGTTTCTTGGCGCCCCCCTGCCCTGCCTGGTTGAATTATCAAAGCCGCGCCAGCCAACCATCGGACTCTCCGATAACACTATCGGTTTCTTCCGTTTCCGCTCCGCCGGCCGGCCTGCCACATCACCGTCCATGCAAAGGAAAGGCATGGACATGAACGAGACAAAAATCCTGATCGTCGGCGGCAGTTCGGGCATGGGGCTGGCGCTTGCCAGGCGCTGCCTCGCCGAAGGCTCCGGCGTCATCATCGCCGGGCGCAATGCAGCGAGGCTGAACGCCGCGCGCGATGAGCTCGGCTGCCCGGCCGCGCTGGCAACGGCGGTGGCAGACATCAGCCGCGAGGCCGAGGTCGCGGCGCTGTTCGCGCGCATCGGCCGGCTCGAGCATATCGTCAGCACGGCGGCCGAAATCGAAGGCGCCTACCGGCTTTTGCCCGACATCGAGCTTTCGGCGGCGCAAAAGGTTGTCGACAGCAAGTTCTACGGGCCGCTGCTGTTGGCCAAGCATGGCGCGCCGAAACTTTCGGCCAATGGTTCGCTCACCTTCGTCTCCGGCATTGCCGCCTACCGCCCGGCCGCGCGCGGCTCGGTGGTCGCGGCCGTCAACGCCGGGCTCGAAGGGCTGGTGCGGGCCTTGGCCATCGAGCTGGCGCCGATCCGCGTCAATGCCGTCTCGCCCGGCTGGGTCGACACGCCGATCTGGCAATTCGTTGCCGGCGATGCGAAGGACGAGACGCTTGCCGCGATGGCGAAGCGCCTGCCGGCGGGACGGGTCGGACGGCCGGAAGACATTGCGGACGCGATCCGCTTCCTGATGGGCAACGGCTTTACGACGGGAACGACGCTGCATGTCGAGGGCGGGCAGCGGCTGGTCTGACGAGCGCGAAGTTTTCGCCCATCGCCGCGAGCAAGAGCTTCAGCGCCGGCGGCTGGACGCGCCGGCGCCGCCAGATCATGACCAGCTCCGCCGAGCGGATCGGGCCCGGCCATGCGATCTCGGCCACCTCGCCGCGATCGAGCGCCGCGGCGACCGCCAGCCGCGGCACAAGGCCGAAGCCGGCGCCGGCCGCCACCAAGCCGGCGATGGCGTCAATGCTGCCAGCCTCGGCCGCGAGCTTCGGTCCGCCGAGGCCCGCCTCGGTGAAGGCCGTGTCGACCATGACGCGGTAGACGCATCCGGTTTCGGTGGCGACGAAACGCTTTTCGGCAAGCTCCGCCAGATCGACATCCGCCCGGTTCTCGCCCGGCGGCGCGATCAGCACCAGCGGCTCGGCCGCGACGGGGCGCCTGGCGAAGCGCTCGTCGGGCTCGCTGGCGCCCGGTCTGTCGAAGCAGAAGGCGACGTCGATCCCACCCTCTCCCAGCCTGCGGCGCAACTCGCCGCTGCCTGCGATTTTCAGCCTGATGTCGATGTCGGGATGAACGGCCTGGAAATCGGCGAGCCAGCCGGGAAGTTTTGCCGAAGCGATCGTCTCGAGCGCGCCGATCGACAGGCTGCCGGCCGTCTCGGCCTTGGTGGCATCGATGGCGGTCCGGGCGTCGTCGGCGAGCGCCAGGAATTCCTCGGCGTAAGGTTGCAGCGCCTCGCCGGCCGGCGTCAGGTCCAGCCCTTGCCGCGACCGTATGAACAGCGTCGCGCCCAGCTCGGCCTCGAGCGCCTGGATCTGGTCGCTGACGCTCGACTGTGCGAGATTGAGCTCGCCCGCCGCGCGCGTGACGTTGCGTGTGCGCGCGACCGCGAGAAAGGTCTTCAGCAGCCTTGGATGCACGTTACTGCAGCTGCGGCTTCTTGAGGAAGGAGTTGCGGTCGGCCGATTTTACGCGAAGCCAGGTCTCACGGCCGTCGCGCACGACGCGCAACGGAATTTCCGCGCCGGCCGGGTTCTGCCAGAGTTTTCGATAGAAGTCGGCGAGACCGTCAACCTCGCCGTCGCGCACGTCGGAGATGATGTCGCCTTGGCGAAGGCCAGCCTTTGCCGCGGGACCACCTTCGGCGACGCTCATCACCACCACCATGCCGTTCGACTCCGCCGAGAAGGCGCCGAGCCACGGGCGCGGCGGCTTGGCGACCTGACCGCGCTTGACCAGATCGTCGAGGATCGGCGTCAGAAGGTCGATCGGCACGATCATGTTGATGTCGGCAACCTCGCCGGCGCGGCTCATCTGCAGGCGCAGCGAGCCGACGCCGAGCAGCTTGCCGTCACGGTCGAACAGCGCAGCACCACCCCACGAGGGATGCGCCGGCGCGGTGAAGATCGCCTCGTCGATGAGATATTCCCAATAGCCGGCGAATTCCTGCTTGGTGACGATGTGGGCGTCGACCTGCTGGCCGATGCCGTCGGCAAGCGTCACGGCGTCGCCGATATTGGCCTTCCTGGCATTGCCGAACTTGACTGCCGGCAGCCCGAGCGGCGCCAGCGCCTGCACCAGGCCGAAGCCGGTCTCCTGGTCATAGGCCAGCGCATGCGCCGCAACCACGCGGCCGTCCTGGTCGGTCAGCCAGACCTCCTCGGCCTCGGTGATGAGATAGCCGATGGTGAGAACCAGCCCGCTGTCGCGGATCACCACGCCGCTGCCCTCACGGCGCGTGCCCAGCGCATTGGCGGTGAAGGCGTCGTCCGGAACCGTGGCGCGCACGGCCACGACGGAGCGCGAGATTTTTTCGATGGTCATCGTCGATCCTGAATTACGGGTCTTTTTCTATAAGTATGGCCAAAGGGACGCGGTGCAAGGGCATCTGTCCCTGACGGAGAAGGCGGGGCGCTGCTGGCCCAAGCGTTAGTTCAACGAAATTTGAACTTTTTTCTTTGACGCCCGCGCAACCGCACCTAAATCTTGCGCCAACGAACCCCGCATCCCGCTCACAGCAACAAGGCCTCCCGAGATGAACCAGTACAACCCGCCGAAAGTCTGGACCTGGAACAAGCCGAATGGCGGCACCTTCGCCTCCATCAACCGGCCAGTCGCCGGGCCGACGCACGAGAAGGAATTGCCTGTCGGCAAGCATCCGCTGCAGCTCTATTCGCTGGCCACGCCCAACGGCCAGAAGGTGACGATCATGCTGGAGGAGTTGCTGGCGCGCGGCCACAAGGGCGCCGAATACGACGCCTGGCTGATTCGCATCAATGACGGCGACCAGTTCGGCTCGGGCTTCGTCGAGGTCAATCCGAACTCCAAGATCCCGGCGCTGATGGACCGCAGCGAGCCGAAGCCGGTGCGCGTGTTCGAGTCGGGCTCGATCCTCACCTATCTGGCGGAAAAATTCGGCGAGTTTCTGCCGACGGAGCGTGCAGCGCGGGCCGAAACCTTCTCGTGGCTGTTCTGGCAGATGGGCTCGGCGCCCTATCTCGGCGGCGGCTTCGGGCATTTCTACGCCTATGCGCCGGAAAAGATCGAATACGCCATCGACCGCTTCGCCATGGAAACCAAGCGGCAGATGGACGTGCTGGATCGGCGGCTGGCGGAAAGCGAGTATCTCGCCGGGCTGGATTACACCATCGCCGACATGGCGGTCTGGCCCTGGTATGGCGGGCTCGCCAAAGGCCGCAGCTACAACGATGCCGCGCAGTTCCTCGCCGTGCATGAATACAAGCACGTGCAGCGCTGGGCCGACGCGATCGACGCCAGGCCGGCGGTAAGGCGCGGCCGCATGGTCAACCGCATCTCCGGCGATCCGGCCTCCCAGCTGCACGAGCGCCACGACGCCAGCGATTTCGAGACGAAGACGCAGGACAGGTTGCAAGCGGCGGAGTGAGCTGCTGATCTCCCCTTGCGGGGGGAGATGTCGCCGAAGGCGACAGAGAGGGTCGGCGCGCATGATGCGCCAACTTGCCCTCTTATTGTTCTTCGGGCGTCGGCGCTACGCGCATCGACCCGCTTTGGCCTGCCGGCCATCTCCCCCCTCGAGGGGGGAGATCAGCTACCTCCCGTAGGTATACGTCACACTGGCCTCCGCCAGCGCCTGGCTCTTCGCCGCGACCGACACCATTTCGGGCGACGGATTTTCCGGCGTGCGCAGCTTCGCCTCACTCAGCGCATAGAGCGTGAAGACATAGTGGTGCGTGCCGCTGCCGGGCGGCGGACATGGGCCGAAATAGCCGGTGCGACCGACGCCGCCCATGCCGGACACCGTGCCCTTCGGCAGGCGCTTGCCGCCTTTGGAGCTGGCGCCTTCGGCGAGGCCCTTGGCGCTTGCCGGGATGTTCCAGGCAAGCCAATGCCAGAACCCCTTGCCGTCGTTGGCGTCGGGATCGAACATGGTGAGCGCGTAGCTCCTGGTGCCCGCCGGCGGGTCCTTCCAGGCAAGCGCGATCGAGACGCTCTTGCCGCCGCATCCGGGCTTGTCGCCGAGATATTTTGCGTCCCACTTGTCGTTGGAAACCGACGGGCTGGAGATCTCGAAGGCGGATGCCTGAGTGGCGAAGGCAGCGAAGGCAAGTCCAATCAGGCTGAGGCGCGAAGTCATGGCTTCACTCCTTCTACTTGGATTGCCCAAAGTCTATCCGAAAGGCGCGCCGGAGCCGAGCAACTTTGCGTGACGGGTCGGCAGGCGCCGGAGCTGCCGATCTCCCTTACAAGGAGAGGATCCGGAGCACTGCGGATGACCAGTGTCACGCGCGGCGATGCGTGTATACTATCCCCCCTCTCGCCAACCCGGGCGACACGATTTGTCCTTGCCGGCCCTTCCTGAAAGTGCCGCCACGCGATCTGGCTGTTGGCTCAGAAAAACAGAGCTATGCGGTTCTTCACGAATTTTTTCAGCCGGAACATCCCCTGGAAAGCTCCGTTGGAAACTTAGTCAACGATGCAAACCAATGGAGATTTCCTGATGATGAAGAAGATTCTCGCAGCTTCCGTTCTTACCCTGGCGCTCGCGACCTCGGGCGCCATGGCTCAGACAGCCGGCGCGAGCGGCGACGCCAGCGGCAGCGTTTCGGGCGGCGTCTCGGGCACGACTGGCGGCGCCTCGGGCAGTGCGACGGGCGGTGCCACGGTCACCACGCCGACAACCCCTGGCACGGATACGACCACCACGAATTCCACGAATTCCATGAATTCCACGAATTCGACGAACCAGCCGGCCGGCATGCAGGATCGCTGCAAGGATACGGGCGCCAACGATACCGACAACAACACGGCCAGCGGCAATACGACCTCGAACATGCAGAACTGCAACAAGTAGGGCGGTTTCGATTCGCGCCGGATCGCCGACACAAAAAAGCCCCGCCGGTGGAAGCCGTCGGGGCCCTTTCGTTGAGGCCTTGAAGGTGGGACTTCGCTGCCTGCCGATCCAGGGGGTGTTGGATCGGCCGCGACCCTAGCCGAAGAATCGGCGGGGCTATAATCACGGCTGCGCACTACCAATCACGCCTGCGCGAGAAGGAGGTGATAGCCGGCTGTCGATCTCTCTTTGAGGGAATTGGCTACCTCAGCAGCTTCGCCAATCGCGGCACGCCCTCGCCCACCGCGCGGTCGTCGGCCAGCGTGAAGGACATGCGCAGCGTGTTGCGGCCAGTGCCGTCGGCGTAAAAGGCGTTGCCCGGCACGAAGGCGACGCGCGCCTCTTTTACCGAACGCGCCAGCAACGCGGTGGCGTCAGTGCCTTCGGGCAGCGTCAGCCAGACGAACATGCCGCCTTCCGGCCGGCTCCAGGAAATGCCGTCCGGCATGTTTTCCTCGAGCGCGCCGAGCAGCGCGTCGCGGCGACGGCGATAGGCACCGATCAGCTTCTCCACCTGGGCGTCGAAGATGGTCTCGGCAACGCGATGCATGACCATCTGGTTGATCGACGGGCTGTGCAGATCGGAGGCCTGTTTCATCAGCACCAGCTTTTCCACCACATGGCGCGGCGCGCAGACCCAGCCGACGCGCATGCCTGGCGACAGGATCTTGGAGAAGGAGCCGCAAAAGAGCGTGCGGGCATTGTCGATGCCGCCCGAGCGGGCACAATCCAGCGCCAGGATCGGCGGCACCGCCTCGCCGTAATAGCGCAGCGCCCGATAGGCGGCGTCCTCGATGACGGCGATGTCGAGCTCGCCGGCGAGGTCGAGCACCGCCTCGCGCTGCTTGCTATCCAGCGTGTTGCCGGTCGGGTTGGCGAAATCCGGCACCAGATAGGCGAATTTCACTTTGCCGCCGTTGCCCGCGGCTGCCGCGCGATAGGCCTCCGGCGTCATGTTGCCGCCGGCAATGTTCAGCCGGTCGTAACGCGGCTCGTAGGCGTTGAAGGCCTGCAGCGCGCCGAGATAGGTCGGCCAGGTGACCAGCGCGGTATCGCCCGGCGACAGAAACAGCTTGCCGAGATAGTCGAGCGCCTGCTGCGAGCCGGAGGTGATGAAGATGTTGCCCTCGTCGCATTGGATGCCGAGCCTGCCCATATAGCTGGCCAGCCATTTGCGCAGCGGCAGGAAACCTTCGCTGACCTGGTATTGCAGCGCGGCCCCCGCTTCCGCGCCGCCGAGCACGGCCTGATAGGCGTCGCCGATGGCCTCGGCCGGAAACAGCGAGGCATCGGGAATACCGCCGGCGAACGAGATGATGTCGGGCTGATCAAGCAGTTTGAGGAGCTCGCGGATTTCCGAGGCCTTCATGCGCGAGGAGCGCGAGGCCAGAAGATTCAACAAGGTCAAAGCGCACCTCCCGCAGTGCTTCGTTTCAGTAATTTAGGTCAGGTTGGTTGACCTATTATCAGGCCACGCCCGTCGCGTGAATACACAAAACGGCCATGGCGCATCGCTCTGACGACATTTGGCCCACAAATCTTCATGAATGCCGATGGAGATATCTGGCACCGACGGCGGTCCGCTCATCGCGGGATTGTCGTAATATTAGAATAGGCGCATATTGTCTGAAGCCGAAGCCGTGCTCCGGCTGAACCGCCTGTTGGCCATGGTGCCCGGGCGGTCCGTGACCAAGTCAAATGTCAGTGAAACAACAATCACCTCGGCTGCTCAAACCATTGAACAGCCTGAGGCAATGATATTTGGAGGAGATAGCCATGAAGGTCACCATACTGGCAAGTTACGAACCCCATGCCGCCAAAGGGCTGATGCAGGGATCGAACCGCGAAGCTGCAATCCAGGCGCTCTTTGAAAGCGTCGGCGGCAGGATGAGCAGCGTCATGTTCACGCGCGGCATTTACGACGTCGTCGTCAATGGCGAGGTGCCGGATCAGGTCGCCGGGATGGGCATGGCCCTTGCCGTGCGCGCGAGCGGCTCGTTGAGCGAGTTGGTCGTCCTCGAAGAACTCGACATGAAGGCGGTGCTCGCGGTCGCCAACAAGGCTGCCGGGGCCTACAAGCCCGCCGGCTGACGGCCTGGCCAGGCAGCAGGGACGGCGCGTTCGTCGTCCCGTGCTGCCGGCATCACGTCACCGCAAGCCGAGGCTTTGCTTATGCATGCCCTTATCCCCAAACCGCTCCGCACTTTGGGCAACAATGCATTAGAACGGCAATCGAATCTCGTCGTCCCGGGCCGTATCGGGCCATCCGATGTCCTTGCGGATCTCCGGCGGCAGTTCGTTCAGCTCGCGCGTCGTCCTGCGGCGCCTGCTCGCCTGCGCGAACGCGGCGCGAATTCGGTTAAGGCTCTTAAACATCGCAACCTCCACAAAGCAGCGGCAGAACTGGCGGCCGCCCTCCGGGCGCCGCTTTTGAGGTGCGTCTGTAACCAGGCGATTGCGCGCAGACGGTGAAATGCTTCACGAAGCCGGAGCGGCCTGAAACATTTGTGTGCGAATTAAATTGGGTTTCGACGTCGCGGCACTAGAGGCGAGTGCCAACAGGCGGCGCTGCCGGCAATAACGGGCGCACAATTGCTGATTGCCTTGTCCGCCAAGATAGGCGTCAGGTGTTAGTCCGTACCACCGGAAGGAAGTTGCTGCGCGGTCTGCGCCGAGAGCCGGCCTTTGCGGACGAACGTCGGCTTCGAATATTCTTTCTTCATGGCGAAATGTCCCCTGCCTCGCCGGAAAAATGCGGTACGGCTATCGGACTGTCAAGCAGATCGCAGGCCGGTGGATGGCAGCCCGGTGAGGCCGGCCCGATCAACCACCTTCCCGTCCCTGACCACTTCCCTGCCTGCGCGATACACGGTTCGCTCCTTCGGCACCGCCACCACCGCTTCCGGCACATGCTCGGCCCTGAGCGCGACGAAATCGGCCTTGGCCCCGACGGCGATGCCATAGCCTTCGAGCCCCAGCGCCCTGGCGCCGGCATGGCTCACCACGTCGTAGGCGGCTTCCAGCTCGCAATCCTCGTAGAAGCCGGAGCGGTAGCCGATCATGTTGGCGCGGTTCAGCATGTCGCCATCGCCGTAAGGCCACCAGGAATCGCGGATGTTGTCGGAGCCGGCAAAGACCGTGACGCCCGCCTTGCGCAATGCCGCCACCGGCGGGAAAGGATGGTTGCCCGGCGCGTTGGTCATGATGGCGACGCCGGAGGCGGCGAGCAGCTCGCCGGCTTTGGCCAGCGCGTCGGCGGAAATGTCGCCCAGCGCATAGGCGTGGCTGACGGCGACTTTGCCTTGCATGCCCAGTGCCGTGCTCCGCGCGGCGATCTCCTCGATCTCGAACAGGCCGAGGGTGCCGCCGTCATGCAGGTGGATATCGATTCCGGCGCCGTGTTTTTCGGCAAGGCCGAAGACGACGTCGAGATGGCCCTTCACATCGCGGTCAAAGCTTGCCGGGTCGAGCCCGCCGATCAGATCACAGCCGAGCTTCAAAGCCTCGTCCAGAAGCTCGGCGGTGCCGGGCGACGACTGGATGCCGCTTTGCGGGAAGGCGACGAGCTGGATGTCGATCAGCTCGCGATATTTTTCGCGCACGGTAAGGATCGTCTCGACATGTTTCAGCCCGACCGCGGCGTCGACCATGACATGGCTGCGCATCGCAAGGCTGCCATTGCCGACGCAAAGCTCGAGCTGGTTTTTCGCGCGCTCTTCCATCGGCGCGGCCTGCTCGAGGTTCCGCATCTGGAAGGCGACCCGCTCGCGCACGTCGAAGCCGTTGGTGCAGGGAATGTGCGGGCGCCAGGCATCGCCATAGAAGGAGGTGTCGAGATGGATGTGGCCCTCGACGAAGGCCGGCAGCACGAGCTGGCCGGCGAGATCGACGGCGCCTGGCGCCGCGCCGGCGGCATTGGCGGCGGGCGTGATGGCGTTGAAGCGGCCGTCGGCAACGGTGAGGTCGGCCAGGGAGCCGTCGGCGAGTTTTGCGTTGAGAAAGCGGGGCAAGATGCAATCCATCAGCAATGATGCATCAGTCGTCGTCCCTCGGCGGGCAGAGGTCAACGCGGATCGGGATAGAAAGTGTTTCGCCGAAGTTCTCTGTCACCCGCGGTTGGCAGATCGCGCGCCCGATCGCCTGCGCCGCCGTTAACCTTAATTCCAAGCGCCGGTGGGGAAGTCCCTGTCGCCTGCCTATTCCGCTATCGCGGAAGTTTCGGCACGAGAAAAACATGCCATAGTCCAGGCTGCGGTACGAGGCCGCCTTGGTCGACGCGGACGCCCAAGCACATCCCCAACAATGTCGCCCCCAACGGCCGCGTCGACCTTGTACTGAACGGCGATCTGACCCGGGTCGCCGTTTTGTTTTGGGCGATCAGGCCTGGGACTTTGCATATTCCGCGACCAGCCCGTCATATTCCTCGAAGGCCGGCAGGGCCGCGAAGCTGCGCAGGGCGGGCGTCTCGGCCCAGGGCAGCTTCTCGCTGGTCCAGGTCTCGACGAAAGGCGTGAACCAGGCGGGGTCATCCAGCATGGTCGGGCGCAGGTTGACGAACCAGTCGAGCCCCTC
The DNA here is from genome assembly GCF_029625795.1 of Mesorhizobium sp. WSM4989. NCBI lineage: Bacteria > Pseudomonadati > Pseudomonadota > Alphaproteobacteria > Hyphomicrobiales > Phyllobacteriaceae > Mesorhizobium > Mesorhizobium sp. WSM4989. Next base: position 168,527 of record NZ_JARTVN010000001.1, read on the forward strand.
CGGCCGGGTGAACATCCAGCTCATGCAGTAGCCGCAGAAATAGTGCTTCAAAGCGCCGTGCAGGCCGCCGATCACCGGCTCGCCCTTGGTGATCTCGAAGCCATCCGCGGGAATGGCGGCGCTCAGCGAATAAGCGCTCGACGACATCTTCTGGCAGCCGGTGCAATGGCAGGCCATGGTGAGCAGCGGCTTGGCGGAGATCCTGAGACGCACGCGGCCGCAGCGGCAGCCACCTTCGGCAGGCAGGGAGGGGATTGGCATGAGCGCTCCTTGGGTTGGTTTTCCCTTCTCATCCGTCGCCTTCGGCGACGCGTTCTTCCCACAAGGAAGAAGGAGGAGCCAAGCCCTCAGCCCCCAATCAGCGCCGCGGTCGTCGTCAGCCGCGCGCCCTCCTCGGCGAAGGCTTTGTTGTGCCGGACGATGATGTCGGGCGCTTTCTCCTCCTCGGAATCGAGCGTCGAATGCGCATCCGAAACGACGGTGACGCCGAGGCCCTGGGCAAGAGCGCCTTTCACCGTGGCGGCAACGCAGAAATCGCTCTGGGCGCCGATGAGCACCACGTCGCGAACGCCCTGCCCCGCGACCCACTGCCCGAGATCGGCGTTGGAGAAGGCATTGCCGACGCTCTTGCCGAAGGTCGGTTCGCCGGCCGCCTGGCCGAGCTGCGGCCATACCGGCCAGCCGGAAGCGCCCGGTGCCAGCGGATCCCCCGCCGGCCCGTCATGACGCACGAAGGCCACCTTGCGGCCGGTTTTGCGCGCCCAATCGATCAATTTTCGCGCGCGCTCGGCAATGACGTCGGCATCATGGATCGGCGGATCGAAACGGCCGTCGAACATGCCGGTCTGGAGGTCGATGACGATCAGCGGAGCGGCGGCCGAGGGAGCGGTGTCTGGCATGGGCGCGAAGATAGCGGAGGTGGGGGGTGGGTCAAGCACGGGGACGAGCGTGGTCCACGCCCTTGTGGCAGATCGACAGTTCGGCGCCGCTTGCCAGAGCTTGGGTTCAGGCCGTACGAGCTAGAGCTTTCTGCTAGCGGTTCCTCAGAACATAGACGCTGCCAGCAAGGAGGCCCACGGCTATGGCGAACAACACGAGAGCAATAGCGATCCGCCAGGCAGGATTCATTGAGTGGCGACCCGGCAGCGAACTGCCGGCTTCGCGCATTGTTCTAACGGCTACCTTAAGAATTTCCAGGGCCAGAACCACGCAGACCGCAGTAGTTGCGAAAGCCAGCAGCATCTTCGGTGCAGGTGGATGATTGTATAAACCGACGATGGACTCACCCAAGCGGTAAAGGACGATGGGCGCATATCCCATGGCCGCGAAAAGGCCGCCGCCCACCGCAAAGTACATGGCCAGGCGCCAGAGCCAGTCTGAATGTCGCCTGCCGGCCGATTTCCGGGCCCGATAGTCGAGCGCCGCAAAGCAAAGGGTCCCAGCCGACCAGCAAAGTCCGATCCACCAATTCATGGATGTATTCTATTGTTCCGCTGGTTAGTTTGAGATTAAGGACGCCCGCCTCCTACAGGCACGGCACCGCTGCCGGAGCGCTCAATCTTCTTCCAGCACCCTCATCCGTCTCGGCGCTACCCGCCGATCCTCTTTCTCCCACAAGGGGAGAAGATAAGCGCCCTACCCAATCCCGCCGGTCACAACATAAGCCCCGCCAACTCGCCGATCCGGCAGCCTCACGATCGCCGTGACGATCGAGCCGTAGGCGCGGCGCCAGACGCTGTGGAAGCCCTGATGCGTCGCAGCCGGCACGACGGCCCGGCCGGTGTGGCGGTTGCCGCTTCCCTGCATGGCGACCGGTTCGCCGTTGACGTGGACTTTCACGGCTGCATCCGGCCCGGCCTCGCCCGCGTCGATCTCCAGCGCGATCGCGATCTCGTCCGTGTCGCCGGCATGGATTGTCTCGGCGGTGAGGGCCAGCATAAGCAGCGCTTCGCTGGGGCGGCCCAATGTGCCCTCGCTCCGTTCAAACACATCATCGGCCAGCGGCGGCGTGCGTGGCGGGACGGTGCGGCGCTGGGTGGCGCGCTCGTAGCCGCCGGCCATCGTCAGCAGCGCCACGTCGTCATAGGCCTTGCCGGCGAAGGTCAAGCCGACCGGCATGCCGATGTCGGCCATGGTGCCCATCGGCACCGTCACCGTCGGGATGCCGAGATGCCGCCAGACCAGATTGCCGTTGGCGACCCAGGTGCCGTTGCGCCAGGCAAGATCGGCGGAGGCCTCGTTGACATCCGCATCGGCCGGGCCGACATCGGCGACGGCCGGCACCACCACGGCGTCGAGGCGGTTGGCGTCGAGCCAGTTCTCGAAGTCGATGCGGCGCGTCTCTTCCAGCCCCTTCAGCCCGTCCTCCATGGTGGGAATGGCCTCGAGCGGGCTCACCCCGTCCTTCGCCCGCTCGACATAGTCCGCCAGGTCGAAGCCGTCGTCGCCATAGCGGTCGGGCAGCGTGCCCGGCGGCTGCGGGAAGATTTTCGGGCCATCAACCGAGGCGAGATCGGGAATCGCGGGATCAGCATTGGCGCGCAGGAAATCGTCCCACGACCAGATTGACAGGTCCCAGATCTCGCGGTTTGCAAATTCCTCCGGCACCAGGCCGCGATCAACCATGGAGCGCGCGCCCGGACGGTCGCGCTCATAGTTCGATACGACGGGGAAATCGACCTCGACCACCTCGGCGCCGAGCGCCTGCAGGTCATGCGCGGCCTGCCGCCAGAGCTCCAGCACAGAGGCGCGCGTCTCGATCGGCCGGCCGGCGCCGAGATCCTTGCCGATATACATTTTCGGCACGCCGAGCCGCTTGCCCTCAAGCGCGCCTTGCAGGGGAAGCCCGGTATAGCTCGCCGGCCTCAGCGCTGATGCCTTCGGGACCGAAACCCAGGGCTGCACACGCCAGAAATCGCCGCGCGTGTCATGGTCGTCGGCGACGATGACGTCGAGCAGTTCCAGCATGTCCGGCACGCTGCGCGTATGCGGCACCACCACATCCATGGTCGGCACCAGCGGCCAGTTGCCGCGCACCGAGATCACGCCGCGCGACGGCGTGTAGGCGACCAGAGCGTTGTTGGAGGCCGGCGCGCGGCCGGACGACCAGGTTTCTTCGCCGAGCCCGAAGGCGGCGAAGGACGCGGTCGTCGCCGTCCCCGAGCCGTTCGACGAGCCGGAGGCGAAGGCGGCGGTGAGATAATCCTTGTTGTAGGGGCTCTCGGCGCGACCATAGACGCCGCGCTGCATGCCGCCATTGGCCATCGGCGGCATGTTGGTGAGGCCGATGAGCACCGCGCCCGCGGCGCGCAGCCGGGCAATCGTGAAGGCGTCCTCGCTGGCGATCAGATGCTCGAAGGCCGGCGAGCCGGCCGCGACCGTCAGGCCTTTCACCTTGTAGCTGTCCTTGGCGGTGTAGGGGATGCCGTCCAGCGGTCCAAGCGTTTTGCCCGCGCGGCGTCGGCGGTCGGAAGCTGCCGCCTCCTCGAACACCTTTGGATTGAGGATGGGCACGGCGTTCAGCGCTATGCCGTGGCGGTCGTAATGGGCGATGCGCCGCAGGTACGCGCCGGTGAGCTCGACGCTTGTGACTGTGCCGTCTTCCAGCGCGCGGCGCAGGTCGGCGATCGAGGCTTCGACTATATTCATGGCTTGGCGAACCTCTTGTCAGCAATCACTCGTCCGGCGAAGGCGTAGTCGCGAAGGCCGCGTTCCTCCGCACGCCCCTGCTGCCCTGCCGGGCATCTCCCCGCAAGGGAGAGATTGATGTGCCCAGACATTCACCAATCACCAGCATGCCGCAAGGCACCCACCTCTCACAGCGTCTTGCTATCGAACTGGCCGCTTTCCTTCATGAGCTCGATATAGGTCTTGGCCTGGGCGTTGCCGTGCTCGGCCGCCTTGAGGAACCACTTGGTTGCTTCCGGGTAGTTCGGCTTGCCGTCAATCCCCCGCAAGTAGAGCGTACCAAGGCTGAACTCGGCATCGACATTGCCAGCCTGGGCTGCTTCAAGCCACCAGGTCTCGGCGGCCTTGTCGTCCCTTGCGACGCCTACGCCGTTTGCATATGCATAAGCCAGGCTGAGCTTCGAATCTAGCTTTCCTTGCCGTGCGGCCTTGAGCCACCACGCAATTGCATTAGCCTTGCTCTCCGAGACACCGGTACCCGTGGAATAGGCGTTCCCGACTGCCTCCTCGGCCTCTGCGTTGCCCTGCTCAGCAGCCTTGCTCAACCAGGCGAGTGCCTGGCCGTCGTCCCGTTTGACGTCCTGTCCCAATCCATACATCGTGCCGACATTGTATTGCGCGACGGCATGCCCCTTAACCGCGGCTTTCATCCACCATTGGAAGGCCAATCCGCCATCCCGAGCAAATCCGCGGCCTTCATGGTACAGAATGCCTAGCTGATATTGGGCATCGGCATTACCCCCGTCGGCTGCCATCTGCGTCCATTCGGCGGCCAGCCGGTCATTATTCTCGACACCTTCGCCGAGCAAATAGGCCCGGCCAAGATTGTAGCCGGCTTCGGCATTTCCTGCCTCGGCGCCCTTGCGCCACCAAACCGCGGCTTGAGCGTGGTCCTGCGGAACACCCGCGCCAGCGGCATACATCCCGCCGAGCGCGGATTGCGCCAGAGGAGTGCCTTGATCCGCTGCCTTGTTCATCCAGTAGAATGCCTGGGCGTCGTCCCTGGCAATGCCATTTCCCGTGCGATACGCGTTCGCGAGACTGTACTGTGCCACCGCAACGCCGCTGGGCGCGGCCTTGATCCACCATTTGACCGCCAACCGGTCGTCCCGAGCAACGCCGAGGCCTTGGTGGTACAGAATGCCGAGTTGCCCTTGAGCGTCCGCGTTGCCTGCGTCCGCCGCTTTGAGCCACCAGGCTGCACCATCCCGGCTGCTTTGAGCAACGCCCCTGCCCTTCAAGTACGCATTCCCCAGCAACAACTGTGCTTCGGCGTTGCCTTGCTCCGAAGCTTTGCGCCACCAGGCAACGGCTTGAACATCATCCTGCCGTACGCCCATACCAAGCCAGTACATCGAACCCAGGCTTGATTGTGCTAAGGCGTCCCCCCGGTTGGCCGCCCTGCTCATCCAGAGGAGTGCCTGGGCATCATCCTTGCCAACGCCCTTTCCAGTAGCATACGCGGTGCCGACACTGTATTGCGCCTGCATGACGCCACCGGCAGCGGCCTTCATCCACCATTGAAATGCAAGGCTGTCGTTCTGTGTCAGGCCCTCACCCAGATGGTAGAGCACGCCGAGCATCCATTGGCCGTCCGCGTTTCCCTGATCTGCAGCCTTGCGCGCCCATGTGGCGGCGAGTTGGCTGTCTTTCTCTACGCCTAAGCCGAACTTGTACGCCCTGCTGAGGACATAAGCGGCTTCTGAATGCCCTTTGTCGGCCGCCCTGCGAGTCCAGATCGCTCCTGTTTTGTCGTCTATCTTGACGCCCAGACCGCTATAATAAGCCTGACCGAGGCTGTATGCCGCCTCGACGCTTCCTGCATCGACCGCTTTGCGCCACCAATAGACCGCCTGTTCAGCACTTTTGACCACCCCCTGACCTTGCAAATAAAGGACGCCGAGCTGGTATTCGCCATTTGCATTGCCCTTATCCGCCGCCTTCCTCGCCAAACTGGCCGCAAGCTGATCGTCCTTCGCGACACCACGTCCAAGAGAATAAGCTTGGCTAAGCGACGCTTCAGCCTCCGCAATTCCGCCGTCAGCTGACTTGCGCCACCAGTAGACCGCCTGCTCGTCGTTCTGTGCGGTTCCGTCACCACGCCAGTACATTGCGCCGAGATAGCCCTGAGCATCCCGGTTGCCCATGCTCGCCAGCACCGACAGCTGACGAAATTCTTCCTCATAATCCTTAGCTAGGTGCGCCGCCTGTACTTTCCTTATTGCCGACCATTGCACATAGTAATTTCTCAACGGTCCAAGCAGCACATAAGCGGCCAGCAATGCCAGGATTATGAAAAGGATTCTTCTGTGGCGCCGCACAGGCGCACTGATGACAGTTGTATTCGCGTCCAGAGACCCGTCGTTATTGCTCATAGTACCCGCCCCACTTGCAACCACCAGTAATTAGTAGCGCAAGCAGAGCCGTTCTGGAATATCCGTGGTTGCGAATATCTCGATCACTCCGGCGCGCCGGCGAACAGCACCTTGCCCTCCCCGCCTGCCGCCGGCCAATCGCGGATGGTGCGATCCATGCCGCCGGTGAGAAGCGTGCCGTCGGGGGCGAAGGCGACCGAGTAGATCGGCCCGGTGCCGGGGTCGAACTCGGCGATCTCGGCGCCCGTATCCATATTCCAGATCCGCGCCGTGCCGTCGAGCGAGGCGGAGCCGAGCCGTTTGCCGTCGGCCGATAAGGCGAGCGCATAGACGGTGCCGGAATGACCGTCGAAGCGGCGCACTTCCTTGAAGGTGTCGAGGTCCCAGAGTTTTATCGTGTAGTCGCCACTGCCGGTCACCGCATGGTGGCCGTCGGCCAGGAAGAGCGCGCCATAGGCGCCGCGATCGTGGCCGTGCCAGCTGCGCAGCTGCTTGCCCGCAAGGATGTCCCAGAGCTTCAGTTCGCCGTCGATGCTGCCGGTGAGCGCCCTGGCGCCATCTGGCGAGATGGCGACGGAACTCACCGACCAATCGTGGCCCGGCAGGACATGCAGCACCGTGCCTTTCTGCAAATCCCAGACGACGACGGAACCGGTGTCGTGGCCGCTGACGGCGAGCTTGCCGTCGGGGCTGATCTTCAGTTGCCTGACGCCGCCGTTCGCTCCGGACGAGAAGACGTGCAGCACCGCGCCATCGGAAAGCTGGCGGAGCACGATCTCGCCGTCGTCGCCGGCGGTGAGCGCGCTTCTGCCGTCGGGCATGAAGAGCGCGCTGCGCGCCATGTCCTTGTGGACGCCGAGGTCGCGGATCAGCCGCTTGCCGTTGATATCCCAGAGCTTGATCATGCGATCGGTGCTGGCGCTCATGATCTGGTGGCCGTCGGCCGACACCGCCAGCCAGACGACGGCATCGCGGTGGCCTTCCGGCGCGGTTGGCTGGGCTGGGGGCGGTGGCCGGGGCGGGACCAGCGTCTGCGGCGGCGTGGCCGGCGCCAGCGCGGTCTGCCGGGTCGGCGTTGTTGCAGGCTGCGCCGGTGCGGCGTGCTGCGGCGGAGCGGCCGCCGGCTCGGACGGCGCGGTCGTCGACGCCGGCGCGACAGGCGCCGACACTGGCTCGGCCAGCGGTGGCAGATTCGCGGTCGATTCCGGCGTGGGTGCAGGTGCCGCAGGCTTTGGCGCGGGAGCCCGTGAGATCACAGGCTCCGCCGGAGCGACGGCGACTTCCCTGGCCGGCGCGGCCGCATCGCCCCCTGTTTCCCGCCACCGGCCGAACTGGTCGGCGAGGATGACGACAAGGGCAATGAGCGGCACGGCAAGCGCGATGCGGCGCAGCCGCGGGCGCCCGGCCGGCACGGTCGCAGCGTCGCGGCCGAACAGCGGCGTTGCCGGATTATGCCTTGCCGCCGCCGGCAGCAGGCCGGCAAGGAACGAAAGCCCGGCGAGAATCGAAAGCATGCCCGCCGCGCCGAAGATCCCGGCGCTCGTCGTGGCCGGGGGCTTGCCCCCCATCGCCAGATAAAGCTTGGCGAAGCAAGCGAAGCCGACGACGAGCATCGCCAGCGCCAACAGCCTGTCGGTCGATCTTTTCATCGGCATCCCCCAGGCGCCTCCACTCCAACTGGCGGAAGGCGCATCGGCCATTCTAGCCGAGCTTTTCGCCGGGGCTAAGTGCAAGAGATCATACGAAGAAAGGTAAACGTGCTTTGGCGCGGCGTGACTTCTTCAATCCCGCCGCCGGCCGAATTTCGGCTTTACTCAGCCGGCCGGCCAATATCCCGATGCTCAGAACCGAAGCGTGATGTCTTTCGCTCCATAAACAAGCGGCCCGTGAGCAGAAAGCCACACTCCCCAAGAATAACAAGCTCGACTACCCGCGCTGGTTGACAGCAAACGCTCTTATGACATTATCCGCCCGGGATTTTCAGGAGAGCCACAGCATGAAGAAGATTTACGAGAAGCCTGTGTTGGTCCGCAAAGGCAAGCTTTCGATGGTCGTCGCGGGTTCGACACCGGTCCCGGGTTGATTCGGGGACAGCTCGATCAGCTTCATTGATGTTTGAGGCCAGCTGTCATCCTGGCTTGTTGCGTGACAAGGCGGCTGATTATCGTCTTGTCAGTTCGAATGGTTAACGGGGGTTCAATCATGAAGAAGACTTACGAGAAGCCTGTGTTGGTCCGCAAAGGCAAGCTTTCGACAATTGTCGCCGGCGGTCCTTCTACTGTTATCAATGGCGGCGGCCCGGCGAGCTGATCTGCCGGACAATCTGCTGTTGATGCCTGCCGACCCTGGCTCCTTCTTGCGATCCAGGAAATTCGCGGAACCGGCCATGAAGAAAACCTATGAGAAACCAAGGCTGGTCAAGAAGGGCAGGCTTTCGGCAGTCACCGCCAACGGCGCCACTTCGCTCACCTTCTGACCATTACAGCGCGTTGCACCGAAATTCAGGCAACGCGCTGCAATTCCTTGTTTTAATGCACTTCTTCTCCCGAAGCTGCGGCATGCTCTGGGCGACATAGTTCGTCTTTGACATATCCCATTCGTAAGCCGCCGCGCTTCGGCGACATGCATCAGAGCGCCAGCACGAGATCATCCAACACCATCTGCCAGTGATGTTTGGTCGACAGACGCACGCGCGTCACCGCCTTCAGCATCGGCGCGTATTGAACCGGCGCCAGCGCCGACAGCGTGACCTCGTCGCGCGCGATCAACTCGTCCCCCAGCCAGCTTTCGACCAGCGCGCTCTCCCCTTCCGAGCGCAGCCATGCGGCGCTCAGCATCACCGAATGGAAGCCGAAAGGCGCCGCACGGCCGAACTCTGCCGGATGGCCGCTGCTGGTATAGGCGATATAGGCGCCCGAGACGTTGCCGTTGACGTAGCCTTCGCTGTTCCTGGTGTGGTCACGCGACATGGCGTTGAGATTGTACCAGTCGAGCCCGGCGTACCCGGAAGGAATCTTGCTCAGGCCGCGCGTGGTGATGTCGTCGAAGCCGATGGTGCTGAGCGCCGCGTCGGGCTCAAGCGCCCCGGACGCAAGCAAGCCGAGGTCGGCCGGATAGGCCGACAGCGCGAGGCGCCGGTCGAACCCGCCGCCGGCGATCACGACCTGATCGGCCTCGGCGGCGAGCGGGAAGCGGAAGGTGGTGGCCGCGCCGAGCGGGTGGCTTTCGAGCAGCTGGCCGTTGCCCATCACGGATAGGGTTGCGGTGGCCGCGGCCGGCGTCCTGCCGCTCACCATGCGCGCAGGGGTAAGGCCGACGGGCCCTGGCAGGCCCTCTCCGGCCAAACCGACAAGCGAGCCGGGCGCATCCGTCACGCGCACAGACTGGTTCTCGTTGGCGCCGCTGGCGCGCCAGCCGGGCGGCACGGAGACCGAAAAGCGAAACGTTCCAGGCGAGCGGATCACGGCGCTGCGCCGCGTCGACGACATCGGGAAATTGGCAAAACCGGCAGCGTTGCTTCGCGCCGCGACGATGAAGCGGCCGGACTGGTCGAACAGCCGCACCACGATGCCGGCCATCGGGCGGTCGGCCTGACCATAGGTTCCGTCGCCGTCGACATCCATGAAGACGAAGGATGAGAAGTTCAGCTTGCCGGATGTCGGACCCCAGGCGGTGCGGGGTGCATAGTCGCCGGCCGGATTGGCACTGCCGCGCGCCCTGCGGCGCTTGCGCCGCCGGCGCAAAGCGAGCGCGATGAGGGCAATGGCGCCGGCGATGACAAGGACGGAGATGAAGAGAACGAGGGCGTTGTCAGCCACGGCGGGAGAGCGTTGGCTGGAGAAAAATACTCAAGCTGAAAAGCATAAGGTCCGCGTCCCCTCGTAGTCCTGCGAAAGCTAACGCGAGCCGTCGTTGCTGCACAGCCATTATTTGCGAGGGACAGCGCTGACGTAATCTTCTCCCTTTGTTGTGGAAGAAGGTCAGGTCGCCAACTCCACCCACACCGGCGCATGGTCGCTGGCATTTTCCTCGGCACGCACCTCCCGATCGATGCCCGCTCCTTTCAGCTTCCGCACCAGCTTCTTCGACAACAGAATGTGGTCGAGCCGTAAGCCGGCGTCGCGCGGCCAGCGGTTCCGGCGGTAGTCCCAGAACGTGTAGAGCTTCTCCTCCTTCGGAAAGACCTTGCGCAGCGCATCCGTCCAGCCCTGATCGATCAGCGCCGCAAAGGCGGCGCGGCTTTCAGGCTGCACCAGCGCGTTGTCGTCATAGGAGCGGGTGGCGTAGATGTCGCGCGGCTCGGGCACAATGTTGTAGTCGCCGGCAAGCACCACCGGCAGGCCGGTGTCGAACAATTCGCTCGCATGCGCCGCGAAGCGCCGGTGCCAGGCGAGCTTGTAGGTGAACTTAGGCCCGGGCTGCGGGTTGCCGTTCGGCGCGTAGAGGCAGGCAATCACGATGCCGTTGACCGCCGCCTCGATGTAGCGCGCCTGGCGGTCGGCATCGTCGCCGGGCAGCGCGTCGCGTGTCAGCACCGGCTCGGCGCCGCGAGCCAGGATGGCGACGCCGTTCCAGGTCGGCTCCCCCTTCCACACCGCGCCATAACCGGCCTTCGCCAGCCGGGTCAGCAACTGCGTGTCGCGGGATTTCAGTTCCTGCAGGCAGACGACGTCGGGCTTGGCTTTGACGAGCCAAGCCAAGAGGTTTTCCAGCCGGCTGTTGATGTTGTTGATGTTGAAGGTGGCGAGTTTCATTTGCCGAAGACGCCTCTTCATTCGTCATCCTCGGGCTTGACCCGAGGATCCATGCCGTGACCATCGCCGTGGAACTCTGCGGGGGCAAAATTCTGAGCCGTTGCAATGCCTTAGCGTCACGGCATGGATCCTAGGGTCTGCGCCGCGTCGCTTCGCTCCTTGCTTCGCCCTGGGATGACGAAGCGAGAGGCGCCATCCGAGCTTTTATCGTCTCCGCCACCGTCTTCAGGTGATCCGCCACGGGAAACCCCGACACCGCCTTGCGGGGCTTGAGATCGTGGTCGCCGTCCTCCAGCCAGATCATCTCTATTGCCGCGGAAAGGCCGTAGGTCGCGACCTCGTCCCTGGTGCCGAACTCGTCGCGCGTGCCCTGGAAGATCAGCGTCGGCGTCTTCAGGTCGGCGAGATGTTTTGTCCGCAGTTGCTCCGGCTTTCCCGGCGGATGGAAGGGGTAGCCCAGACAAACCAGGCCAGCGATCTCGCCCTTGGCAAACATCTCGTCGGCGACCATCGAGGCGACGCGCCCGCCCATCGACTTGCCGCCAATGATGAGCTTGCCGGTCAAGCCTTTGGCGCGCAGATCGCCGATCGCCTTGACATATTCCGGGTTCACCGTCTCGGCGCGCGGCGGCGGCTTGCGATGGCCAAAACGGCGCGCAGCCATGTAGTGGAACTCGAAGCGCGCGACGCGGAAACCGGCGGTGGCGAGAGCCTTCGCTGTCACGGCCATTGAGGCCGAGTCCATCGCCGCACCGGCGCCGTGCGCGAGCAGAATGGTGACGGGGGCGGAGTCGGGGCCGTCGAAGAGGAAGTAGGTCATCGGGCGGGCTTCCTGGCAAGGCCGCACTCCGTCTCAAGCGCGAACATCTCGCTCACCGGCCATGTGCAAATCCACGAACTGGATCGCCTTCTGCGCCAGTCTTGCCCATTCGGACTCCGCGTCGAGCTCCAGATAGCGCGCCCACAGCCGGCGGGCTTCGGCCAGATTGCCGGCGTCGAACTCAAGCCGGGCCAGGTTAAACACCGGGTCGGCATAGGCCTTGTCGAGCGCCATCGCCTTCTGCAGGTGCCGCCGCGCCGACGCGACCTTGCCTTCGTCGCCCACCAAGCCGGCGAGGTTGAACCAGGCTTCGACGAAGCCGGGATCGAGCTTTATCGCGCGGGCATAATCATGCGCGGCTTCCGCTGCGCGGCCGGCGCCGCGCAGGCAGTTGGCGCGGTTGAAGGCGGCGATGGCATCTTTTGGATCGATCGCCATGCAGCGCTGGTAGAGCGCTGCGGCCTCGTCGTGCCGCCCCTCCTCTTCCGCGGCTTCCGCCTCGGCGAACAGCTCCTCGAGCGTGTCGTCTTCCGGTGAGCCGAGGTCGAAGAGAAGCTGGCCGTCGAGTTCGCTGCGGCCCTCGTCGAGATAGATCGCGTCCGGCCGGCCATGCTGCGAACCGAGTTTGAGCGACTTGGCGGTGAGCGAGGCGACCGGGCCGGAGCGATGCACCGAGCGCGCGATCGCGCCCCATGTCGCGCCGCTGGCGATCAACCCGGCATATTTTCTGGCCAGGATCAGGTCGCGGAAGGAATAGGGTTCGCCGTCATGTTCGAAGGCGTCGAACAGCGACAGCATGTCGAGATCGCTGGCGGCAAGCCGCGACTGGTCGATCAGCGATTGCCGGGACAGCGACGACGCCTGAGGCGCCTTCAACAAGCCGAGCAAGCGCAGGAAGCCGTTTTCGCTGACCAATTCGCGCCCGGCTTCGCGCTCGGCCTGCACGCGGCGCTCGATGTCGCCATCGCCCGTTCTTGCCGTGGCCGCCTTGGCCAGCAGCGTGCGGCCGAACACGACATGGGTGGTGCGACGGGTGACGCCGCGCCTCAACTCGGCATGGCGGCGCTCGACCTCGCGCGCGGCGAGCCTGAGCGGAAACGCGGCCAGCGGGCCGACGGCGCCGAAGACGGCGCCGGGAAGGATCACCGGCCCTCCCGTCACTTCTTGCTCTTGCCGACGGCTTTCAACAGGTTCGCTTTCAGCGGGTTCTCAGGCGCGCCGCCGCCGGCGGCCGCCTTCTTGGCGGGCTTGGCCGGCGCCTCCTCGGCCTTGCTCTTCGATTTGGCCGGCGGCTTGGCCGACTGCGACAGGCTCGCTTTCAGCGCATCCATCAGGTTGATGACATTGCCGCGTTCGGGCGCCGCCGCGATGATCGGCTTGTGGCCTTTGAGCTTCTCGCGGATCATCCCCATCAGCGCCACTTCGTAGCGATCCTCGTAATTCTTCGGATCGAAATGAGTTTCCTTCTGCTTGATCAGCGCCTGGGCGAGATCGAGCATTTCCGGATCCGGCTTGCCGGCCGGGATGTTGCCGAAATATTCAGCCGTGCCGCGCACTTCGTTGGGGTTCCTCAAGGTGCAGACGAACATGCCATTCTCGCGCGGGCCGATCGTCACCACGCGCTCGCGGCTGGAAAGGACCAGGCGGGCGATCGCCAGCTTGCCGGATTTGCGCATCGCTTCGCGCAGCACCGCGAAGGTCTCCTCGGCCATGGCGCCGTCCGGGGCAAGGTAATAGGGCGAGTCCTGGTAGATGACGTCGACCTCATTCTCGTCGACGAAGGCCTCGATGTTCATCGTGTGGTTGGACTCGATCCGGACCGCGTCGAGGTCGGCATCATCGATGATGATGTACTGCTTGTCCTCATATTCGTAGCCCCTGACCAGGTCCGAGCGTTCGACCAGGCCGAGTTCGGGGTCGACCGGCTTCATGTTGATGCGGTTGTGGGTCTTCTTGTGCAGCTGGTTGAACGAGATGCGCTCGCTCGCGCTGGTGGCCGGATAAAGCCGGACCGGACAGCTGACGAGGCTGAGCTTGAGGTAACCTTTCCAACTTGCCCTGGGCGCCATGATGAACTCCTACGCGGCCATGCACTGACAGTTTTACTTTTTTGGAAGCCTGATCTTTGCCGAAAACCGGTTTCCCACTTTTCGGGATCATGCTCCGGCGCTTCGTCCGAAGGACGGTTGGCGCTCCGGAAATGCTACACCGACCCTTGATGGTACATGCAAATTGCTGACGAAGTGTTCTTGGGCCGGTTGGCGCGGAGGATAATTCAAATTGTAGGAAGCGTCGATGGAGATGGAAACCGAACGCTGGCAGGACAGAGGGGGGTGTGACGGATCGCCAACGCCTGCGGTTTACTTTCCCTCAACCACCGGCAAATCCCTGGCGGCCTCGTCGATCTCCGCCCAGGGATCGCCCGAGGTCTCCAACAGTCCCGGCAGCGAGGCGTAGTTCAGATCCTCGGGCGCGTCGATAGCCTCCAGATCGGTCCAACTCATCGGGGTCGATGCCGGCAGGTTGGTGCGGGCGCGCAGCGAATAGGGAGCGGCGGAGGTGTGGCCGCGGGCGTTGCGGTGGAAGTCGATGAAAATGCGCTTCTTGCGGTTTTCCTTGCCCATGACGGTGACGAAAGTGTCGGGCGCGCTTGCCGCGAGCAAAGTGGAAATGGTGCTCGAGGCCTGGTGCAGTTTCTTCCAGTTCTGCTTGCGCGTCACCGGCACTGTGATGTGGATGCCCTTGCCGCCGGACGTCTTTGCAAACGGCACCAGGCCGAGGCTCTCCAGCCCGCCCTTGATGTGGACGGCCGCCTCGACCACCTCGCGCCAGGAAATCCCCTCGCCCGGGTCGAGGTCGAAGACGATCTGGTCGGGCCTGTCGAGCTTGGTGCGGTGCGTGCCCCAGGTGTGGAACTCGACGACGCCGAACTGCGCCAGTGCCAGATAGCCCTTGGCGTCCTCGACCGAGAGGTAGGTCTTGGTCTCGCCTTCCGAACTGACGCTCTCGAACACCGCCACCGAAGGCGGCATGCCGGTGAAGGCGTGGCGCTGGAAGAAGCAGTCCTGCGGCCGCCCCGTCGGGCAGCGCACCAGCGACACCGGGCGGCCGATGATGTGCGGCAGCATGAAATCGCCGACCAGCGCGTAATAGACGGCAATGTCGAGCTTGGTCGGCCCGGTCTTGCCGAACAGCCGCCGCTCCGGATTGGTGACCCAGATGGTGGCGAGGTCGGACTCGGCGATCAGCCGCTTGCGCTTGACCGCAACCGGCGTGGTCAGGCCGCCGACATCGCGCAGGCCGCGGAAGACGCCGTGGCGGATCGCATTGTCGGCGGTGCGGTTCGAATAACGGACGCGTGCCGACAGCAGCGGCTTCACCCAATGCATCTCGCGCATGATCTCGCGCGGCACGCCTTCGGGCGGCGTGGCGCCGGCGGTCAGCCGCTCCAGCCGGGTCAGCAGGTCGGTCGCCATGTCGCGGTCGAAGCCGGTGCCGACCTTGCCGCGATAGTGCAATTCGCCGTCGACGAACTCGGCCATGCCCAGCGCCGCAAGCCCTTCCGCCCGGTCGGAAACGGTGTAGCCGGCGATGACGAAATCATCCGTCTTTTGCGCCTTGACCTTGGTCCAGCTCTTGGTTCGGCCGCTCATGTAGATGGCATCGGCGCGCTTCGAGACGACGCCTTCCAGCCCAAGGTCCGAGGCCTGGTCGTAAAGCCCGCGGCCATCGCCCTCGACGTGGTCGCTGTACTGGATGGCGGAGTTTGCCGCCTGGCCGGCGAGCAGTTCGGCAAGCAGCGCCTTACGCTTCTGCAGCGGCGCCCTGCGCAGGTCCCAGCCATCGAGATGCAGGAGATCGAAGGCGTAGAAATGCAGCTTCGAGCCGGCGCCCTGGGCCAGCGCGTCCTGCAGCAGCGCGAAGCGCGAGATGCCCTTGTCGTCCAGCACCATGATCTCGCCGTCGATGATCGCCCGGCTGGCCGGCAGCCGCGAAAAAGCCTGCGGCAGGTCGCCGTAGCGCTTGGTCCAGTCGAGGCCGCCGCGGGTGATCAGCCGCACATTCCCGTCCACGACATGCGCCATGGTGCGGTAGCCGTCGAATTTGATCTCGTGCAGCCAGAGCGTGCCGGTGTCCTCGCCACCGGGCGGCTCGCTTACCTGCGCGGCGAGCTGCGGCTCGATGCGGCTTGGCGGGTCTGCCTTGACCGCGCCGGGCAGCGCGCCGGGTTTCAGCGAGCCAGGTTTCGGCGGCAGGCGCTGCGGCTTCTTCGGCGGCGCCGCCAGTTCCTCGATGCGCCGGCCCGACTTGACGCTTTCCGGCCGCGCTTCGAGAATGTCGAGCTCGGAGTCGGAGGCGAGATCGCGCTCCTTGAAAAGCAGCCAGTTCTTCTTGTTCTCGTCCTCGCCGGGCTTGGGCTTCAGCCGGGTCAGCATCCAGCCGCCATTGAGCTTCTGGCCGGCGAGGCGGAACTTGAAGGCGCCGGTGCGCAGGCTCTTTTCGACATCCTCCATCGGCGCCCAGGTGCCGGTGTCCCAGACGATCATCGGCCCGCCGCCATACTCGCCCTCGGGGATGACGCCCTCGAAGTCGATATATTCGATCGGATGATCCTCGGTCTCGACCGCGAGGCGCTTGTCGGCCGGATTGAGCGAAGGCCCGCGCGGCACCGCCCAGCTCTTCAGCACGCCGCCGACTTCGAGGCGCAGATCGTAGTGATCGGCGGTGGCGTGGTGCTTGTGGATGACGAAGCGATTGCCGCTTTCGCCTGCCGTGCCGCCCGCCGGTTCTGGGGTGCGGGAGAATTCGCGCTTGGCGCGGTAGGTTTTGAGTTGGGGAGCTGGCATGGGTTAAGTGCCGAAGCGCGTAGCCGACAGTGGCAAGGGCCGCGATCCTTCGCGCCCCCGAGCCCGCGCGGTCGTCATCCTCGCGCTTGACCCGAGGATCCATGCCGTGACCTTTACCGCCGAGTGCAGCCGAGCAGAACTTGGACCGTCGTGACGCGTCCAGGTCACGGCATGGATCCCAGGGTCTCCGCGACGTCGCTTCGCTCCTGCTCCGCCCTGGGATGACGAAGGCACTCCACTCAATCGTCGGTCGCCGGCGTCAATTCCAGCTCGGCCGGCGTCAGACCCTGCCGCAGCTGGCTCAGCCGGAATTCGTCGACCCAATAGGCCTCGCCGTCGACCAGCACGCGGGCGCTGTAGGTGCCGCCGGAAAAGCTCTGCGCAGTGACGTAGACCTTGTGGCGGTCGAGCGCCTTCTTCACCGCGGCGCGGCGGGACTTTTCTCTGGCGACGGGACTGGCCATGGCTCACTCTGTAGACGCTGGCGCTGAACAGTCTCTAAGGATGAATGAGAGCGGGGGGCGAGTCAATTTGGCGGGGCGACGGAGCGCCAAGCTCCCGTCAAGCGGGCGAGACGGCCGGCAGGCCAGACCAGAGAGGCACCGGAAGGACCGAGGCGTTTGAGCCAATAAGGGCCGCCGCTTTGTTGCTATCGATCTCCCAACAAGAAACTACGATGCGTCGGCGGGACAGCGCCCCCTCTGCTCTGCCGGCATCTCCGCCACAACAAGGGGAAGATTGGCTGTCGCCAGCGCCGCGCCCTATCTTGGAGTGCAACGAGGGAAGCACATGTCTCACATCCGGGCGATGACGAAGAACGATCTGCCAGCCGTCTCGCGGCTGCTGGGAGGATCCTGGCGGCGGACCTATTCGCCGATCATGGGTGAGGAAACCGTGGCCCGGCTCTCCGACGAAAAACATGCGCCCGACAAGCTCGCCGAAGAGCTCGCCGACGACAACAAGATGTCGTTCGTGGCCGAGCGGACCGACGGATCGATCGCCGGCTATGCGATGGCAGCGATGGACGAGAGGGGCGATGTCATGCTCGACCGGCTGCATATCGAGCCGGAAGAGTTCGGCAGCGGCCTCGCCGTCGACCTCTTGCACGCGGTGCTTGCGGCCCATGCCGGCATTCCAAGCATCGCCCTGGAGGTGATCGAGGGCAATGAGCGGGCGATCGCCTTCTACCGCAAGCACGGCTTCGAGGTGGTCGAGCGCCGGCCGGCCGCACATGGCGTCGGCGGCCATGCCTCGCTGATCATGCGCCGAATGCTGCCGATGGCTTGAGGCCGCGCTGGACGCATCGCGTCCCGGCATTATAATTTCGCGGGCGCTAATTTCTTACCGGAGACAGATGAATGAGCCTCGGCAAGCAGAAACTCGGCAGCCAGGGGCTCGTCGTGTCGGCCATCGGCCTCGGCTGCATGGGCATGAGCCAATCCTACGGCCCGGCCGACGAAGCGGAGTCGATCGCGACGATCCACCGGGCGATCGAGCTTGGCTGCACCTTCCTCGACACGGCCGAGGTCTACGGGCCTTTCATCAACGAGGAGCTGCTTGGACGCGCGCTGAAGGGCCGGCGCGACGAGGTGACGATCGCGACAAAATTCGGCTTCCGCATCGTCGACGGCAAGCAGGATGGCACCGGGCGCGACAGCCGGCCGGAGCATATCCGCGAGGTGGTCGAGGCTTCGCTCACGCGGCTCGCGACCGACCGCATCGACCTGCTCTACCAGCACCGCGTCGACCCTGATGTGCCGATGGAGGATGTCGCGGGCGCAGTCGGCGAGCTGGTTGCGGAGGGCAAGGTGCGCTTCTTCGGCCTGTCGGAGGCGGGGGTTTCCAACATCCGCCGCGCCCATGCCGTGCACCCGGTCTCGGCGCTGCAGAGCGAATATTCGCTGTGGGAGCGCAACCTCGAGCCCGAGATCATCCCGGCGCTTGCAGAATTGGGCATCGGCCTGGTGCCGTTCGCGCCGCTCGGCCGCGGTTTTCTCGCCGGCGACGTCAAGCGGGCGGAAGACTATCCCGAAGGCGATTTCCGGCGCGGCGACCCGCGCTATCAGGGCGAAAATTTCGACGCCAATGTCGCCGCGGCCGCTACGGTCCGCGAGATTGCGGTCGCCAAGGGGGTCAAGCCCGGCCAGGTGGCGCTCGCCTGGCTGCTGGCCAAGGGGCCGGAATTCGGCATCGACATCGTGCCGATCCCCGGCACCAAGCGACGGACCTATCTGGAGGAGAATGTCGCCGCCGCCGACATCAAGCTCGACGCCACCGAGTTGCTGGGGCTCGACATGGCGCTGACGCCTGAGAAGGTATCGGGGCCGCGCTATAACGAGCGGACGATGTCGATGGTGGATCGGTAGGCATTCAGCTAATCTCCCTCCTCGAGGGGGAGATCAACTCGGTCGATCCTACTGCTTATTGCAATCCGCCAGCGCCGCCATCGCCTTCTTGGCCTCGGCCTCGCTGGCGTATCTCTTCTTGCCCAGATCGACGACAAGCGTTCCGTCGGGCTTCTTCGGCACGATCTCGCATTGTTTCGAAACGGCGTCCCTGGCGACCCACCATTCCTCGGCCGCGACAGCAGGCAGGCTGGCAATGCCGGTAGCGAGGATTGCGATAGCGACGGTGCGAACCATTCCTGGCCTCCATTGTCGGTTGCTGGAAAGCAGGCCGGAGTTGCCGGCGCCGTTCGTCGACGAAGCCAGCACACTGCCTTGCGCAAACGCCCTCCCCGGGCCTTCTGTTCCGGCTCAGCCGTGATCTCGGGAGTCACACGCCCGCATGCTGGCGTCCAATCTAACTTTTTGTGAGGATATCGGCCCTAACCTCCGCGCGAGGCAACCAGAGGTTTCACGTGCACGCCCTCGTCGACGATTTTTCCGAGTACTATGTCCCGCCGCGACGCATCCTGATGCACCATCCGCGGCATGGCTCATCGCTGAGGGCACTATCGCAGGAGCGGCTGGTCGAATTGAACTTCCTCGACCTGCCGCATGTCGAGGAATTCTATGCCGAGTACGATGCCTTCGCCGCGTTGGTCGCAAACCATGTCGAGACGCTCTACCTCGAGGACGTGCTCGGCGATCACGTGCCGTACCGATCCGAGTCATCCGTCAACCCCAATCTGATCTTCATGCGCGACAGTTCAGTGACCCTGCCTTGGGCGCCGACGAAATTCATACCCACACGCCCTGCTCTGCCCAGCCGGGCTGCCGAGGCCGGGATCGTCAGCCATGCGCTGAAGCGGCTCGGCATGGCCCCGCTCACGCATCTGGAGAACGACGAATATCTTGAAGGCGGCGACGTCCTTCCGGTGACCTTCGACGGGCGCCGCGTGCTGCTCGTCGGCTTCGGCGTCAGGACGACCAAGGCGGCAGCTATCAAACTTGCGCTCGATCTCATCCCCGACCATGTCGACTATATCATC
The DNA here is from genome assembly GCF_029625795.1 of Mesorhizobium sp. WSM4989. Taxonomy (NCBI): domain Bacteria; kingdom Pseudomonadati; phylum Pseudomonadota; class Alphaproteobacteria; order Hyphomicrobiales; family Phyllobacteriaceae; genus Mesorhizobium; species Mesorhizobium sp. WSM4989. The sequence continues at coordinate 188,443 of NZ_JARTVN010000001.1, forward strand.
GGCCTCTCGCACGATCCGGCGTTGCTGCATCTCGACACCGGCTTCACCGTGCTGCCCAACAAGGTGATCCTGGCCGCCGCGGGCATGTTCGGCGCCGGCTTCCTGATCGATGAGAATCGGCGGCTCAACCCCGTCAATCCGCTCGCCTATGCCGAAGCGCTCGGTTGCTCAATCGTGCGCTGCGACAAGGCCGACGCCATCGCCCATGAACGCTGCAACCTCCTGCCGCTGGGCAACCGCCGCTACCTCGCGTTCGACATGCCGGCAGAACTCAAGGCAACGCTGGAGCAGGCGGCAGGCGTGACCATCGAGCGAGTCAAGGGGACCGAGATCGCCAAGGCCACCGGCGGTGTGCACTGCCTGACGAGGCCGCTTTACTGCTGACGCCGGTGCGGCTCGGACCTTGAATCATCGCGCGGCTCGCAACGTCGTTTTGTCCTTTGCCGATGAAACCGCTGTGCGGCTTCGACGAACCCGGCAGCCGAGACAGCTGCCCGGCGACGACTGCCAGGCTCTCAAAGCTTGTCGTATTTGATGTTCGAGGCGACGTACTCGTTCTTGAGTCGGCGTTGGCCGCCTTCGAACGGTCCGGTGTTGAAGGCGAACACCCTGAGCTCGGGCATGTTGTCGGCAGTGGCCGTCCGCTTCCAGGCGTTGAGAAAATCGCCGTTCATGGCGGCCAGCTTCTCGAACACCGTCTCCTGCAACATCTCGGCGGGAAACGGCAGCGTCGCGCCCTCCACCAGTTCGACCGCCACCTCCATGCGCTTGTTGTGCGCGGCGTCTTCGTAGGAAATGAGGCGAAAGGTCGACAGTATCGGCGCCAGCACGTCGAGGCCGAACAGGATCTCTCGCAGGCTGTCCGGCGTGACCTTGGCTCCGTAATACTCGATCGACATATCGGAGCGGCCGTAGATGAACAAAAGCGGCAGGTCGAGGATACGGCCGCTGTTCTTCAAAATGTTGCTATGCCCGGCTTCGCGCAGGATGCGCTTCAACTCGCTGAAGCGCAGCACGTGGCCGCGATCGTGGATGTTATAGCGGATCTTGGGCGAGATGTTGTAAGGCCGAGAAATGGTTGCCACCAATTCGCCCCTGGCGTTCTCCTCCAGGTAGTAGGCCAGCGGATTGTACTGGAAGATCATCGGCGTGACGCCGTATTCCGTCCGCACGATGGCCTTGCGCAGCCGCTCGTCGCCGAGCAGCGCGCGGCGCAGGTTGATGGTGAGTTCGCTTTCGAGCGCCAGGTTGACCTCAAGATCGGAGGCGCCGTAGCTGCCGATCACACGCCGGAATTTCTTCAAGAGATAGCCACGGAGGCTCTCCGAGACGCCTTCGCCGCCGAAGGCCGCATCGATGGTATATTTCGACCAGTCCAAACGCGGGTCGTCCACCAGCGTCTTCAGGAACGGCGGATAGCCCATCACAACATAGCGGAAGCGCGGCCCGAACTCGTTTATGGTGTTGACGATCTTATCGAGGTTCGGCCCCGTCGATTTCAGGATTGTCGTGTCGGTCAGCGAGATCGCCACATTCATGCCTGTCGCCCACGCGCCGAGCGCGAACGCATTGAGGATGAACAGGGTCTCGTCCTCGCCGGTGATGCGCAGGAACGTCATCTGCATCATCTGCTTGGTGATCATTCGCTCGGTCTTGCCGCGCACCCAGCTGGTCGGCATGCCACTGCTGCCGGAGGACTCGTCGACCATCACGCCCATCGACGGCAGCTTGCCATCCAGCAGACGTTCCTCCTGCGGATATTTCTTGACGTAGGATTCCTTGTCCATCTCCGGAATCGAACTGAGGTCGGGCTTCGTCACATGATCGAGCATGATCTCGGGCTTGCCGCCGAGCCGGTCGATATAGTCTCGATAGGCCGGAACCCGCCTGTAGGCATGATAGAAATTCGCCCAGGCGCGCCACGCGCCGATGCCCCAGCGCAGCCGCTCGAAGCCAGGAATGAGCAATATCTTGTAAGCATGCCGCGAAGACGCGAATGCCCGCTCGACGACGTTGACCAGCGCGACAAGCGCAAGGAAGAAGGGCCGTACCGCCCGCTTGATCAGCCGCATAGGATGATGTCCTCGTAGGGGAGCCGGTAGCTCAGCGGCGGCGGCTGGCTCTTGCCCAGCCGGAGCAGCAGCCAGACCATGTCGGCGCCTCCTTTTTCGTCCGGCATCCTGAAATAGCCGATCATGTTGGTGCGCGCCTCGTCTGAGGTGATGACCGAGCCATAAGGCTGCCAGTAATAGCCATGGCGAGTAACGATGAGCCACAGCCGGAACATGGTCGTGCCGGCACGAAACCAGTCCTCCATGGTGACGTAAGGACCGCGCAGCCAGCCGATGGTGCCGACGCCCTTCATGCTGCGGCCGTAGATGAGACCCACGAGGCTCTTGATGCCGGGCAGGGTCCAGAAGCCAGGCCTGGTGAAGAAGCTTTTGAGCAGAAACGCCGAGAAGCCGAGGCAGCGCGCCGAAAGGCCGTCGCCGGTGATGTCTTCCTCGCGCGTGCCGAAACGCAGCCACCGCACCAGCTCCTTGCGGATGGGCACGTTCTCCATGTCGTGGAAAAGCGCCTGGCGATTGAGCTCGATCACCCAGTCGATCGCCTCGGCGTCGTTGCGCGCCTCGAAGCGATGGCCGGTTCGAAGGGCTTCGGCCTGCATCTCGCCAAGCAGCGTCTGCGGGATCGCGCGACCGTCATAGGGAAGCCGGGAGGTGTGGCGGTCGAGGATCAGCCGGGGATCGAAATCCGCAATCGGCGCGATCGCCGGGCGCAGCGTCAGCCTCGATATGACCTGGGGCGTCTGGGTGTCGCCACCCTTGTATATCGGAGAGAAGTCGGTTGCGCAGTCGAGCTCGAATCCCAGGCCATGCGCTGCGATTGAACATATCTCGGCAAAGATGCCAGCGGTGAGCCAAGTGAAGCGGCCCTCCGGGTCGGCCACATAAAGTCCACGCCGCGGCAGGAACACGATCTCCGCCTCGCGATCGTTTAGGATACGGAGCCGGAAAGGCTGCGTGTTGTGCGGGCTGGGGCAGCTCACCGCATAGCGGGCAATCTTCCGCCATTGTTCCGATGACTTCGCGTCGTGTTCCTGCACGCTATTGCGCTCCGCCAATTTCGACCAGGCAATAGCAAACAAACAATACGAGACGGTAAGTTCAAATGGCTAATGAATACTTTTGAAACACCCTACATCATTCCGGGGCAGCGCCTGACAAGCGGCACCCCGTTTCGTGCCCATCAACCGCCCGAATGCGGGTCGATGCTGTAGGGATGCACGGGATAGCCTGAGCCGATCGTCCCGCTCACCCGATCGATCCAGGCGCTGACCGCCGGATAGTCGGCAAGCGAAAAGCCGCAATCCTCGGCGCGATGGCCGTAGGCATAGACGGCGATGTCGGCGATGGTGAGCGAGCCGCCGACGAGGAACGGCGTGTCCTGCAGGCCGCGCTCGAGAGCGCCAAGCGCGCGGGCGCCCGCCTCACGCTTGCCGGCCACCATCGCCTGATTGCGCTCCAGCCGCCCGGTCAGAGACCAGAAGCGCAGCGAGCCGATGACCGGCTCGACATAGTACTGCTCGAAGAACAGCCACTGCATGGCCTTGGCGCGCGCGAGCCGGTCCGCCGGCAGGTAGGGCGTCCCCTCCGCGACGCAAGCGAGGATGGCGTTGGATTCGGCGATCGCCGCCCCATTCTCCACGGCGAGCACGGGAACGGCGCCGGCCGGATTGAGCTTCAGGAAGGCCTCCGTACGGCTCTCGCCCTCGAAGATCGAGACGATCCGGGTTTCATAAGCGATGCCGAGCAGGCCAAGCAGGACACGAACCTTCCAGGCATTTTGCGAGGGCAGATAATCGTAGAGCGTGAGCATGGGTGCGTCCCTCCTTGGCCAGGCTGGCTTCGCATGGGGCGCGCGCGGGCGCCACCCGATTTATGCGCCTTGATTTCCTCCCTTGAGGGGGAGATGTCGCCGAAGGCGACAGAGGGGGTCGTCTCCTAAATCGTCAGCGTCGTGTTCGTGGCGGACCGCGTAAGGCGCTGCGACCCCCTCTGGTCTTCCGACCATCTCCCCCTCAAGGGGGGAGATCGGCAGTTCCGCCACGCCTCACCCCGCGATATCCCTCGCCACCGCCTGCGCCTCGATGCCGATCTCGCGCAGCAGGCCGGTGACCGGATTGTATAAGCCGACGAGGTAGACACCCAGCGCCGTCGCGCGTGGATTCACTCCACTCTTCCCCGGCCGCAGCTCCGCCGGCAGGATGCCGTCATAGCCAGGACGGTAGCCCGTGGCGAAGATTACGGCGTCGAAGTTTTGCTCCTGCCCGCCGGCGAATGTTGCGCCGTCCTCGGTGAAGCTGACGATATCGGGGAGAATGCCGATCCTGCCCGCCTTGATCGCTGCTACAGTTCCGACATCGATGACCGGAATGCGGCCGGCGTCGATCTGCTTGAGGATTCCTTCCTTCGGCCTGACGATGCCGTATCGCTCCAGCCTGCCCAGCGCAAGGTCGAGGATTTTCGGGAACATCCAGTCGTTCAGCGCCCGCGGCATCGGCCGGCTGGCGATGCCGACCATCTGGATCGGCACGCCGAAAAGCTGGCGCGGCACGATGTGGACGCCCCTGCGCACCGAGATCGTCGGATGCGCGCCGCTCTCGGCAAGGTCGAGCGCGATCTCGGCGCCGGTGTTGCCCATGCCGACGACCAGCACGTTCCTGGCCGTATAGGGCGTGGCCTCGGTGTAGGCGGCGCTGTGCAGCACCTCTCCCTTGAAGGTTTCGATGCCGGCAAAGGCCGGCGTTATCGGCTCTGCGTTATTGCCGGTGGCGATGACGATCTTGCGGGCGTTGAAAGGACCGGCATCGGTCTCGACGATGACTTTTTCGCCCGCCCGGTGGATCGATTTCACCGTGACGCCGAAGCGCGGCTCTAGGCTGAAACGCGCGGCATAGGCGTCGAGATAGGCGACCACCTTTTCACGCGGAACGTAGCGTGGGTGGCTTTTCGGGAACGGCAGGAAAGGCAGTGACGAGAAGGACTTCACCGTGTGTAGGTGCAGCCGCCGGTAATGCCGCCGCCAGGCCGGCGCCAGCTCGCTCGCCTTTTCGAGGATGATGAAATCGACTCCGGCCCGCTTCAGGCAGGCCCCGACAGCCAGCCCCGCCGGTCCCGCGCCGACAATGACGACATTGGTATCCAAGGCAGCCTCCTCCCCCAAGGCGGGAAGAAGCTATGCCCGAGGTGTCGGAGGAGCAAGTAGGGGGATCACCTGGACTTGCGGGACAGGGTGCACCGAGCGAAATCGGATGAATGGCCGAGCGAGGCGCCGGAGTCTTATCTCGCTCCTTATCGGGAAATGTCGCCGACGGCGATGGAGCGATCGCTGCGCGTGAAGTGCCGGCGCGTTGCGCGGAGGAATACAACGTCGGCGATCTGCGTGAGACGACCCCTCAGGCCTCAAGGGGGGAGATCAGGATTCGCGCTCTACTCCGTCCCGCTCGGCGCTTCGGCCTCGTCCTCGGGCGGTTCGAGAATCTCGATCAGCCGCGCTACCCTGGCGCCCGGCATCGCGCGACCCTCGTTCATCAGCGCCTCGTCGGCGCCGATCCAGGCGAAGGCCTCGCGCAATTCCTCGAGGCTGGCGCCGGTGAGCGCGACGTCGGCGATGACGGCCTCGTCGACAGGGCCAAGAACGGAAATGATCTCGTTGCGGGTCATCCTTGTCTCCCTGGGGCGGAACGATGACAAGGAAACGGCGGACGGGTGGAGCGGGTTCCGACGGCGTTGTCTCCGCCTTGTGGGAGAAAGCGCCGCGCGGTCTTTGCTCTTGCCCCGACAACCGCTATGCACGGAGGCTCGTCCCGGAATTCTGCCGAGTCCTCATGAAATCCGTCTTGCTGCTTTCCGCCCTGCTCCTCTCCTCACCCGCCCTCGCCCAATGGAAGCCGAGCGAGAAGGTCGAGACCTATGCGATCTCAGGACAAAGCGTGGAGGCGCTCTATGTCTCGATCGGCGAGAAAGGTCCTGTGATCGGCAGGGACTCGGCCGGCAACGGGCGGCGGGCAATCGCGCAGACCAACTTCAAGCTGACCTGGCAGCGCGATTATCAGACTGAAGGCGACGCCTGCGTGCTGAAGACCGCTCGCCCGAAGCTGATCATCACCTACACGTTGCCGAAGCCCGCCGCAAAACTTGCCCCCGCCGTGCAGGCGCGGTGGGACGCGTTTGCCGCCGGCCTCGCCGCACACGAGAAGGTCCACGGCGCCGGCATCGTCGACATGGTGGACAAGATCGTCGCCTTCAGCACCGGCCTCACCGTTGCCGACGACCCCGGCTGCACCAAGATCAGGGCGGAGCTGACGAATTATCTCAACCAGCTTTCCAAGGCGCAGCGCCGGGCCAGCGGCGACTTCGACAAGGTCGAGTTCGGTCCGGGCGGGAACTTGCAGAAGCTGATTGCGGCGTTTCTGATCGGCGGGTGAACACGGCCAAGGAGCGGCCGCGCCCTTCCCGCGGTGGCAGCAGGGCCACACCGGAAGCACCGCTATCAGCATTACCGCATCTCGAATGGGACAGCTGCCAATCCCGTCTGCGCGGAAACGGGCACTGTCGGCTCTTTCTCGGCTAGGTTGAAATCTACACCTTAGTACTTGCTAATGCGCATTCAGCGCTCTTCACCGACTGATCGGCGGCCACGCGGCACGGCCCTGGATTGACTTAGCTCACGGCAGGCTTGGCTCATTTGTCCTTTGAGACGAAAGTCTAAGGGCATGCGCCGCAGCTTTACAGGCGGGTTTGGTAGCGCTACCGTTTCACAGTCGCGTGACCCGGGGGGAGCTGGGGCAAACGTCGCCGACGCCAGTGGTGGATGCTTGCCGGCATCCGTTTCAGCCACACCTTGATTGGAAACGGCTCCCCGCGAAACCCGCAGGGACCATCGGGAGGAGTTCGATGGCGTCTGTCGCGATTGGCGATGTCTACAAGTCGTTCGGAGCCACCCAGATCCTGCACGGCGTCAGCGTCGACATAGAGGACGGCGAGTTCGTCACGCTGGTCGGGCCGTCGGGATGCGGAAAATCGACGCTTCTGCGGATGATTGCCGGGCTGGAAAAAATCTCCCGCGGCCATATTTCGATCGGCAGCCGTGTCGTCAACGATGTTGCGCCGAAGGAGCGCGACGTGGCCATGGTCTTCCAGAACTACGCGCTCTATCCGCACATGACCGTTGCCGAGAACATGGCGTTCTCGCTCATGCTGAAGGGAGTGGCCAAGGCGGAGAGCGATGCCGGGGTGAAGCGGGCGGCCGAGATCCTCGGGCTGGTGCCGCTTCTGGCGCGTTATCCGCGCCAGCTTTCGGGCGGCCAGCGGCAGCGCGTCGCCATGGGCCGGGCGATCGTGCGCAATCCGCAGGTGTTTTTGTTCGACGAGCCGCTCAGCAATCTTGACGCCAAGCTGAGGGTCCAGATGCGCGCCGAGATCAAGGAACTGCACCAGCGGCTGAAGACGACGACGATCTATGTCACGCACGATCAGATCGAGGCCATGACCATGGCCGACAAGATCGTCGTCATGCATGACGGCCTCGTCGAGCAAATCGGGCCGCCGCTCGAGCTCTACGACCGGCCGAACAACCTCTTCGTCGCGAGCTTCATCGGCTCGCCGGCCATGAACCTGCTCAAGGGCACATTCGCCAATGACGGCGCGCCGTCGTCGTTCCGGGGCGCGGGTGGCGTCTCCGTGCCTCTGTCGAAACCACCCGCGATCGGCAACGGCGAAGCCGTCGTGCTCGGCGTTCGGCCCGAGCATCTGCGGCTGGCCGAGGACGGCATTCCGGTCACCGTGGTGGTGATCGAGCCGACCGGCTCGGAAGTGCAGATCATCGGACGGACGGCCGGCGGAGAGGATATCGTCGCCAATTTCCGCGAACGCCATTCCTTCGCGCCGGGAGAAACCATCCGGCTGTCGGTGGAACCCGGCCCCATTCATCTGTTTCACGGCGAAACGGGCCAGCGGATCGAAGCGGCGCCATAGACCACGCAACGAGGAAACCCACAGGAGGAGACGAGCATGAAGTTCACCAGACGCGACGTGATCCGCACGACCGCCGGCGCGGCCGCCGGGGCCTTGGGCAGCCGCTTCGTCGGCTCGAGCGCCTTCGCCCAGGAGGGCCTGACCTACAAGCCGGAGGAAGGCGCCAAGCTCCGGCTGCTGCGCTGGTCGCCTTTCGTGCAGGGCGACGAGGACCAATGGCTGAAGAATACGAAGCGGTTCACCGAGGCGACCGGCGTGGAGGTGCGCGTCGACAAGGAGAGCTGGGAAGACATCCGGCCCAAGGCGGCCGTCGCCGCCAATGTCGGCTCCGGTCCCGACCTGATGTTCGTCTGGTTCGATGACCCGCACCAATATCCCGACAAGCTGCTCGACGTGACCGAACTCGGCGACCATCTCGGCAAGAAGTATGGCGGCTGGCACGACGGCCCGAAGCAGTATGCGACGCGCGAGGGCAAGTTCCTCGGCCTGCCGCTCGCCACCATCGGCAACGCCATCGTCTATCGCGAAAGCTGGGTGAAGGAGGCCGGCTTCTCGGAATTCCCGAAGGACACGGCGGGTTTCCTCGACCTGTGCAAGGCGCTGAAGGCAAAGGGCCATCCCGCCGGGTTCACCCATGGCCACGGCGTCGGCGACGGCAACAACTATGCGCATTGGCTGCTATGGAGCCATGGCGGCCAGATGGTCGACGAAGCCGGCAAGGTGACGATCAACAGCCCCGAGACGCTGAAGGCGATCCAGTATGCGCAGGAGCTCTACAAGACCTTCATCCCCGGCACGGAAAGCTGGCTCGACGTCAACAACAACCGCGCCTTCCTGGCCGGCGAAATAAGCGTGATCGCCAACGGCATCTCGGCCTACAACACCGCCAAGGTCAACAAGGACAACGACCCGAAGTTGGCCGAGATAGCCAAGGACATCCGCACCACCAATCTGCCGATCGGTCCGGTCGGGAAATCGGTCGAGCTGTTCCAGGTGACCACGGCCGTCATCTTCAACTACACGCCCTACCCCAATGCGGCCAAAGCCTATCTGCAGTTCATGTTCGAGGACCCGCAGATGTCGGACTGGATCACGTCGTCGGCCGGCTATTGCTGCCAGACGCTGAAGGCCTTCGACAACAATCCGGTGTGGAAGGCCGACCCGAACAATGCCGCTTACGCGAAAGCCTCGGCGACGCTGCGACCCAACGGCTATGCCGGGCCGCTCGGCTATGCCTCGGCCGCGACCATGGCCGATTATGTGCTGGTCGACATGTTCGCCAAGGCGGTGACGGGACAGGCGACACCGCAAGAGGCGATGGAAGAGGCCGAAAAGCGCGCCAACCGCTATTATCGCGTCTGATCCTGCCGGGCACCTGAAGCAAGGGTGGCCGCGTCGGGATCTTCCGGGGCACGGAAGGACCACGCGGCCACCACCACTCCACCGCATGTTGCGAGGAATCCGCGCCCATGGCCGTGTCATCCGTTGCCGTTCAGCGGCGTCCGTCGATGCTTTCGCGACTTGCCGAGAGCCGGAACACTCTTGGTCTCGGCTTCATGCTGCCGGCGGCGGCGCTGCTCCTGGTCTTTCTCACCTATCCGCTGGGACTCGGCGTCTGGCTTGGCTTCACCGACACACGCATCGGCCGGCCCGGCATCTATATCGGTGTCGAGAACTATGAATATCTCTGGAGCGACAGCGTGTTCTGGCTGTCGGTCTTCAACACCGTGCTCTACACGGTCAGCGCTTCGATCCTGAAATTCGTGCTCGGCCTCTGGCTGGCTCTCATCCTCAACGAGAAGCTGCCCTTCAAGTCGTTCTTCCGCGCGGTGGTGCTGCTGCCCTGGGTGGTGCCGACGGTGCTGTCGGCCATCGCCTTCTGGTGGATCTACGATTCGCAGTTCTCGATCCTGTCCTGGGCGCTGCAGCAGATGGGGCTGATCGACCACCGCATCAACTTCCTTGGCGATCCGACCAACGCGCGCGCTTCCGTCATCGCGGCCAACGTCTGGCGCGGCATCCCGTTCGTCGCCATCACGCTGCTTGCCGGCCTGCAGACCATCCCGCAGTCGCTCTACGAAGCCGCCACGCTCGACGGCGCCAGCCGCTGGCAGTTGTTTCGCCATGTGACGCTGCCGCTTTTGACGCCGATCATCGCCATCACCATGACTTTCTCGGTGCTCTTCACCTTCACCGATTTCCAGCTGATCTATGTGCTGACCCGCGGCGGGCCGGTGAACGCCACCCACCTGATGGCGACATTGTCCTTCCAGCGCGGCATTGCCGGCGGCCAGCTCGGCGAAGGCGCGGCAATCGCGGTCGCCATGATCCCCTTCCTGCTGGCGGCGATCCTGTTCAGCTATTTCGGCCTGCAACGCCGCAGGTGGCAGCAAGGCGGCGGAGACTGATATGGCCGCGATCAGAGAAGTCGAGCGCCTGGACACCGACGAAGGCGGCATGGGCTACCTGCAGAGCCTGCCGCGCCGGGTGGTCACGGTTTATCTGCCGCTGCTGGTGTTTCTCATCGTGCTGCTGTTTCCATTCTATTGGATGACGATCACGGCGGTTAAGCCCAATGTCGAGATGACCGATTATGTGAACTACAATCCGTTCTGGGTCGTGCATCCGACGCTGGAGCACATACGCTATTTGCTCCTGGAGACCTCCTATCCCGGCTGGCTGCTCAACACGGTGATCATATCGACGGCGGCCACCTTCCTGTCGCTGGCGGCTGCGGTGCTCGCCGCCTACGCGATCGAGCGGCTGCGGTTTTCCGGCGCCCGGCAGGTCGGCCTTGCCGTCTTCCTCGCCTATCTGGTGCCGCCCTCGATCCTGTTCATCCCGCTGTCGGTGATGGTGTTCAACCTCGGTCTCTACGACACGCCCTTCGCGCTGATCCTCACCTACCCGACCTTCCTGATCCCGTTCTGCACCTGGCTGTTGATGGGCTACTTCCGTTCGATCCCCTTCGAATTGGAGGAATGCGCGCTTATCGACGGCGCCACCCGCTGGCAGATCCTGACCAAGATCGTGCTGCCGCTGTCGGTGCCGGGCCTGATCTCTGCCGGCATCTTCGCCTTCACGCTCTCCTGGAACGAATTCATCTACGCGCTGACCTTCATCCAGTCGTCGGAGAAGAAGACGGTTCCGGTCGGCGTGCTCACCGAGCTCGTCCGCTCGGACGTTTATGAATGGGGAGCGCTGATGGCGGGCGCGCTGATCGGCTCGCTTCCGGTGGTGGTGCTTTATTCGTTCTTCGTCGAGCACTACGTCTCATCGATGACGGGCGCGGTAAAGGAATAGCGTCCGCATGCATAACGGCGCCCGCCGCCGCGCTAAAAACTGATCTCCACGGCCGCCCCGCTGCGCTTCGCCTCGCCATGAAACACCGCCTCGATGTTGCTGCCGTCGGGGTCGAGCAGGAAGGCGGCATAGTAGCCGGGGTGGTAGGGGCGCTCGCCCGGCGCGCCGTTGTCCTTGCCGCCGGCGGCAAGGCCCGCCTGGTAGAAGGCGTCGACCATGGCGCGGTCCTTGGCCTGGAAGGCGAGATGGTGACGGCCGGTCAGCACGCCCTGGGCCGCACGGCTATCGGCGCTGGAAACGAACAGTTCGTCCGCCCAGAAATAATCCTCGGCCTCGCCGCCGATCGGGACGCCCAGCACCTCGAGCACCGCGCCGTAGAAACGCCGGCTCGCCTTGACGTCGCGCACCACCAGATGAAGGTGGTCGATGAGCCGGCCGCGATAGAGTTGCATGGCGTGTTGCCTCCTCCCGACTGCTGCGGCTCAATCTAGAACGGCCTGGTACATGGTCAATGTGGGTGCGGAAGACTGCTGACAGTTAAAGAGGGTCGGCGCGAGGCACCCCCCTCTGTCCTGTCGGACAGTCCCGCGGACAGAGGGGGTGTGAAGGAACGCCAGCATAAGGCGATCGGCCAACATCCCCCAAAAATCCGGATAAAAAATGCAACCAGATTGTAGGATCGGTGTCCGCAGCGGCGTCCTTCGGACGCAAGCGGCGCGATGGACCTGGAAAAACCGTGCCGCATCAAACAGGATGCCTTAGGGCACGGGAGAAAATCATGAATCCTTCCTATCGTTGGGTCATCGTCGCGGCCGGCGCGCTGATGACCTGTGTGGCGCTCGGCGCGATGTTCTCGCTGGCGATCTTTCTCGAGCCGATGTCGATCGACACCGGCTGGTCGCGCGCCGGAATCTCCAGCGCCATGACGCTGAATTTTCTGGTGATGGGCGTCGGCGGCTTCGCCTGGGGCGCGATCTATGACCGCGTCGGTGCCCGCCCCGTCGTGCTTGCCGGCGCGGTGCTGCTCGGGCTGGCGCTGGTGGTGGCGAGCCGAGCCAACTCGCTGCTGATCTTCCAGCTCAGCTACGGCGTGATCGTCGGGCTGGCGGCCAGCGCGTTCTTCGCGCCTATGATCGCGCTCACCACCGCCTGGTTCGACACCAACCGCAGCCTTGCCGTGTCGCTGGTTTCGGCCGGCATGGGAGTGGCGCCGATGACCATCTCGCCCTTCGCCCGCTGGCTGATCTCGGCCTATGACTGGCGAACCGCCATGTTCGACATCGGCGTCATGGCCTGGGTGCTCCTGCTGCCCGCCGTCTTCCTGGTACGCCAGACGCAGGTGGCTGGCGCGGCGGCCGACAGCGGCATGCCGGCGCGTGCCGCCGACGACCCCGGCATGAGCGTCGGCCAGGCGCTGCGCTCGCCGCAGTTCCTGGTGCTGGGCATGACCTTCTTCGCCTGCTGCGCGGCGCATTCGGGGCCGATCTTCCACATGGTCAGCTATGCGATGGCCTGCGGCGTTGCGCCGATGGCTGCCGTCTCGATCTATAGCGTCGAGGGCCTTGCCGGCCTTGGCGGACGCCTGCTCTACGGCGTGCTCGGCGACCGGCTGGGGGTCAAGCCGGTGCTGATCACCGGCCTTGCCATCCAGGCCGCCGTGATCGCCGCCTATCTCGCGGTCGGCCGGCTCGAGCAGTTCTACGTGCTGGCCGTCATCTTCGGCGCCACCTACGGCGGCGTCATGCCGCTCTATGCGGTGCTGGCACGCGAATATTTCGGGCCGCGCATCATCGGCACGGTGTTCGGCGCCGCCACCATGCTCTCCAGCCTCGGCATGTCGTTCGGCCCGCTCGCCGGCGGCATGATCTACGACGCCTATGCCAGCTATTCCTGGCTGTTCATCGGCTCGGCGCTGGTCGGCCTGGGCGCCGCCGGCATCGCGATCGCCTTCCCGCCGCAGCCGAGCCGGCAGCGGCTGCAGATGGCATAGCGAGATCAATCTCCCTCCTCGAGGGGGAGATGCCGCCGAAGGCGACAGAGGGTCGCGGCGCATCAAGCGCCGACGCCCCTCTCCGTCGCATGGGGCGCCGGCGATCCACGCTCGGACCTGCCCTGCCGGCATCTCCCCTCGAGTTGCCCGCACCGCCGACGCGAAATCCATTGCCCGACGACGGCGAGTGTGAAACTCTCCGCGAGAGAAAGACGCTGCATCTGAATGCCGGCCGGGCCGGCGCCATCCGCGGTCGGGGATATTGCAGTGGACACAGGCCTGGAAGCCGCAGAAGCAAGGAATTGGTCCCGCCTGCTGGTCGCGGCCGAGAGCGGCGATGCCGAAGCCTCGCGCGCGAGCTCGCGGCGGGCGCGGATATCAACCAGACCGATGAAGACGGCTGGTCAAGCCTGCATCTTGCGTCGCATAACGGCCGCACCGCCGTGCTCGAAACTTTGATCGGCCACCCGGCGGTCGACGTGAACTGCAGAAACAAATGGAAGAGCACACCATTGAGCCTGGCTGCGGCTAGGGGTCACCTCGCCTGTATCCGGGCGCTGCTGAAGCATCCGCAGATCGATATCGACGCCCGCGCCGACTATTACGGCAGGACGCCGCTCATCGAAGCCGCAAGGAACGGGCATCTCGATATCGTCAAGCTGCTGGTCGAGCATGGCGCCGACGTCAATCTCGCCGACAAGACGGGACGCAACAGCGCGCTCATCGAGGCGATCAAGGGACGCCACTTCGAAGTCGCGCAATATCTGCTGGAATCCCGCAAGGTGAACTTCCTCAACAAGGACATGCGGCTCAATGCGCTGATCTGGGCCGGCAGCACGCGCAACGCCGAGCTCATCGGCAAGCTGGACGCCGCGATCCATCGCTTTTTCGAAGGCAAGTGAAGCGCGGCCGTCAGCCATTGGAACCGTCAGGCCGAAGCTGCCCTCAGCCCGTGCCCGTACCTGACCTCAGCGCCTCCCTGCCCTCGTCGTCGCGGCGCAGCCGCGCGTCGGAGATCAGCATCACCGGGCATGGGCAGCGCTGCAGCACGCCGCTCGTCGTCTCGCCGAAGATGAGCTCCTCGCCGGGCCGCCGCGCCACGCCCATGACGATCAGCGCCACGTTCCTGCCCGCCTGACGGGCAATGGCATCGGCGGCGGCGGCCCTCGAGCGGATGGCCGTCTCGATCTCGACGCCATAACGGTCGGCAAGCGCGACAATGTCCTTCAGCACAGCCTCCCTGCGGCGATGCGAGACGGTGTCGCGCGGTTCGTCGCGACCCGGACGCGCGACATAGAGGACCTTGACCGGCGCGCCGGTGACGGAGGCGACGGCAAGCGCGAGTTCCGCGCCGCGGCGCGCATTCGCCGTGCCGTTGACCGGCACCAGGATCCTGCCGGATCCCGGCCCAAGGCGCGGCATCTGCCGGCCGACGCCGGCCGGCTTCAGCACCAGGCAGAGCGGGCCCTCGAAGGCGCCCGCGACCTCGTTGAGCCGGCGCGAGAAGCCGCCCTTCGCGGTCACCGCTCGGCCGAGGCCGATGAGCAGCATGCCGTAGCCCTTGCGCGCCTCCTTGGCGACCGCCTCGGCGGAGAGCGGAGCGTCATGCGGGCGGCGCGTGAGGGGGGCTTCATGCGCGGGCTCCTCGTCGGCTTCCTTCGCCGCCTCGCGGCCCTGCTCAGCGCCTTTCTCGATCTCGTCCAGATGCGCCGCCTCGACGGGGTCGGCTTCGCTTTCGCCGCTTGTACGGAGCACGGTCGTCGGCTTGCCGGCTCCGATGACACCGGCGAGGTAGGCGGCGAAGCGGCCGACGACGCCCTCGTCGACCACCACCAGCAGCCGCTCCAGATTGGTGATGAAGCCGCGCTGGTCGACCTCCTCGCGCTCCAGCCTTTTCTTCTCCGCCTCGCCCATCGGCAGCCGTCCCAGCGCCCAGCGCAATGTCGGCGGCATGGCCAAGGTGGTGATGACGGCCATGGTGACGATCATGGTGAAAAGCGTATGCGAGATCACGCCGATCGACAGACCGATCGAGGCGACGATGACCTCGGTCGAGCCCCGCGCATTCATGCCGCAGCCGACGGCGATGCCCTCGCTGCGGCTCATGCCCGCGGCCTCCGCGCCGATGAAGGCGCCGCCGAACTTGCCGAGGCTGGCGATCGCCACCAGCGCCACGGTGAGCAGTGCAAGCTCGGGATCGACGAGCACTGTCAGGTCGGCCGAGAGACCGGCGACGCCGAAGAAGACCGGCATGAAGAGTGCCGTGATCACGCCGCGCAATTGCCCCTCGATGTGACGCGACAGGATCGGCGACTCGCCGACCAATATGCCGGCGACGAAGGCGCCAAGCACCGTATGCACGCCGATCAAGTCGGTGACCAGCGCCATACCGCCCATGATGGCGAGGATGACGGTGACCACCGCGTATTCCGAGCGGAAGGTGTCGTTGGTCCAGCGGATGGCGTCGAAGACGATGCGGCGGCCGAGCGTGAAGGAAAAGGCCATGAAGGCGGCGACGCCTGCGAGCGTGAAGGCGAGGCTGGCGAGCTCGATTCGACCATGCGTGGCGATGCCGATGGTGATGGCGATGATCACCCAGCCGATCGTGTCTTCGATGATGGCCGAGGAGACGATGATTTGGCCGAGGTCGCGGCGCATGAAGTTCATCTCGCGCACCACCATGGCGACGATCTTGACCGAAGAGATCGAAAGCGCGGTGCCCAGAAACAGGCCGGAGACGATGCGCTCGCTGCCGGTGGCAAGCAGCGAGGCCGGCATGAACTGCGCGGCCACGAAGCCGAGCGCGAAAGGCACGGCGACGCCGGTGGCGGAGATGGAAAAGCAGGCGCGGCCGACGCGGCGCACCAGCCTCAGGTCCGTCTCCATGCCGGTCAGCAGCAGAAGCATCAGCACGCCGAACTGGGCGATGGCGTTGATCATCGACTTCTGTGCGGCATCGCCGGCAAAGACCAGCCGCTCGGCCGCGGGCCATAGCCAGCCGAGCAGCGAGGGCCCGAGCAGGATGCCGCCGATCAGCTGTCCCATCACCGCCGGCTGGCCGAGGCGTTCCAGCAATTCGCCGATGCCTCGGCCGACGACGAGCAGCAAAATGACTTCGAGAACGAAGATGCCTTCGCTCGACATGCCGGTTTTTTCGGCGGCGAAGGCGGCGGCCGGCATCGATGCAAGCGCCGCCGCCGCAAGCGCGAGAGAAACCGGCCGGCGCCGGTTGGGCATGAAGGACAATTGCCGCACCCCTCGATTATCCTCGCCATAACGGTTTCGCACATACATCGGTTGCACGGCGGTGGAACTGCCACTCTCTCCCGTTGTGGGGGCGATGTCCGGCAGGACGGGGGGGCGCCGTGGAGGACCAACGTCGATTCAACCTATCTCCAAAGCAGGCCACTTTTAACCGTGATGGAGGTGCCTGCAAGGGCTCGGATGCCGGCGGGACAGCGCCTCCTCTACCCTGCCGGACATCTCCTTCACAACGCGAGAGAGTGGCAACTCCGGCGCCGGCCGCCTCTCTCAAGCAGCTTCGACGTCGCGTACAATTCGATTCAAATGCTGCCGCCCATCTTTGCTTGTCGGTAAAGCGACTCACGCATGGTCGCGGCACGGCGGGGCAATAAGGAGAAGCTAATGAAAAGCGACTTTGCCGCCGCCCACCTGCACCTCGACAGGGCCTGCCATTATCTGCGCGGCGACGACGAGACCAGCCGCACGGCGCTTGCGGCGCTCGACCTTGTGATCGAGGCGGTCGCGACCGCCCTCTATGCCCGGCCCGAGGCCGAAGTGGTGCCGTTTCCGATCTCAGCCGCTCAGCGATAGGAAGCATCCATGACCGGCGGCCGGCAATGATGATTAACGGCCGATCAGATCGGTCATCGCCTCGATGACCTTGCCGGCCGCCGCCCCCGTCGCCGACCGATCATTGACGATGATCGAGATGCGAAACGGAATGTCGAACTCGATTGGCCTGAGTGCCAGTCCGAACTCGGAATAGAAGCCCGCAGTGAACGGATCGACCACAGCCAGCGAGCGGCCGCCCCTGACCAGCGCGCAAGCCAAGAATGACTGGAAGATGTCGGCGACGGTGTTGGCCGCGGTCACTTCGAGCAGCCTCGCGCCGTCGCGGCTGCGGCGGAAATAGAGCTCGCCCAGCGACACGAACGGATAGCGGGAAAAATCCTCCAACCGGACGCGCTCGCTCTCGGCAAGCGGATGCCTCTGGTCCATGACACAAACGCTATTGCGCTCGAAAGTGGCGACGCATTTGGCATCCAGGAAGGAAACGCCCGCGTCCACCAGGCCGACGTCGGTCAGGCGCGAGGCGACGGAGGAGACGATCTCCGTCGAGCTCCGCACCGCGATGGTGGTCCTGGCCTCTGGAAAGCGCGTCCGAAGCTGCTGGATCGCTTCCGGCACGATGTTGAAGGACATCGCCGCCAGCGTGCCGATGCGCACGACGCCGCGCTTCAGTTCCCTGATCTCCTGCGCCGCCATGATCAGATTGCGTGCGCCATGAAACGTCTTGCCGACCTCGCCGTAGAACAGCAGGCCCTGCTCGGTCGGAACCAGCCGACCGTGCGATCGATCGAACAGGCTGAGGCCGGTGTCGATCTCCAGCTCCTGCAACAACCGGCTGACGCTCGGCTGCGAGACGTTGAGCGCGATCGCAGCGCCCGACACGGAGCCGGCCACCATCGTTGCCTCGAAGGCCTCCAGTTGACGAACGCTGAGCCCGGAAAAACGCATCTCTTCCTCCCGGTATAGGATTAGCACATACCGGACCAAAATCTTGATCTTTGATTTCGCTGCGTTTCGGGCCCTAGCTGCAAGCTTGGCAGAAACGGACGGAGCCGTCGTGAAGCGAGCCAATGTCATCTTCATCTGTGCCGACCAGATGCGCTACGACGCGCTCTCGGTCACCGGCAACCGCGTCGCCCATACCGCAAACATCGACCGCATCGCCGCGCGCGGCGCAACCTTCCATCGGCACTTCACGCCCAACCAGATTTGCTCGCCAAGCCGAGCGACCATGGCAACAGGGCTCTATCCACGCCATCACGGATTGTGGCGCAACGGCGTGGCGCTCGACGATCGGCTCCCTAACCTGTGGCAGGCGCTCTCGCTTGCCGGATACGCCACAAAAGGCGTCGGAAAGCTGCACTTTCAGCCACTGCTCGCGCCCGTCGAACGCGACATGCCGGAATCGCTTGCCTATTGGGAAAGGCCGGGCTGCGAGGACTGGCACGGTCCTTATTTCGGCTTCGATGCCGTCGACCTCGTCATGGGCGAAGCCAACGAAGCCACTCGCGCCGGCCACTACGCCGCCTGGCTCAAGCGCAACCACCCCGATGTGGTGGACCTCTACGAGCCCGACGCCAGTCCCGACAGCCGGGCACAGGATCTGAACGAAGTCTGGAAAAGCGCGGTGCCGCCCGAGTTGCACTACACCAGTTGGATCGCGGATCGGGCGATCGACTTCATCGAGCGCCAGGGCAAGCAGGCAGAGCCGTTCGGCTTGTTCGTCTCGTTTCCGGACCCGCACCACCCCTTCGCCCCGCCCCGGCCCTATTGCGACCTGTTCCGACCGGAGCTGATGCCCACGCCGACCATCCGGGCGGGCGAGCTGGAGCGGATGCCGGCCTATCTCGGCGAAGGCGACGATCCGACCAAAGTGCCCTACATCGCCTCCGGCGAGCAGCCGCGCGAGCAGGGCTTCCTCCTGCGCACCGACGATATCTCCGACGAAACGCTGGCCATCGCAATCGCCCACACGCATGGCATGATCCAGATGATCGACGATGCCGTCGGGCGGCTGCTCGTCGCACTGGACGACGTTGGCGTGCTCGACGACAGCTTCGTGCTGTTTACCGCCGATCATGGCGAGTTGCTCGGCGACCACGGGCTGCTGCGCAAGGGGCCACCGCCCTACCGACAACTGCTGCAGGTCCCGCTGGTTCTTAGCGGTCCAGGCATCCGCGCCGGAACAAGCCTCGATGCGCTGACCAGCCACCTCGACCTGTTCGCGACCATCGCATCGCTGCTCGGCCTGCCGGCGCCCGCGACCGACGGCACCGATCTCAAGCCGCTGATCGACGGCCGGGTCGCCGACGTCCGCGACTTCCTGTTCGGTGAATATCATCCGCGACGTGACGCCTGCCTCTACAATCAGTCGATCATCTCCAAGGAGTGGCGGTTCACCCGCTATCCCAACCAGCCGGCCTGGGGGGAGTTGTTCGATCTTCGCGAAGACCCCTGGGAGCACTGGAACCTGTTCCCCGAGCGAGCACTCGGCGCGCAGGCGCGCGCGCTGAGCGCGGTTCTCGACCGGCGGCTGCCGGCACAGCCGCTGATGGTCAACGAAGTCCTTGGCGCCTATTGAACCAATGGGAGAATGACATGAACGACAGAAGCGTCTTCTCGAGTCTGGACAGCATGAACCGCCGCAGCTTCATCAAGACGGCCGCTGCGGCTGCCTTCGCCACGGCGGTGCTTCCGCCTGCCGGCCTTGCCGAGGCGCCGCGCAAAGGCGGCGCGCTGCGCCTTGGCCTCAACGGCGGCAGCTCCGCCGACACGCTGGACCCGACGCAGCTGATCGGCACTTTTTCCATCAACGTCTCGCGCCAGGTCTACAACACGCTGGTGGAGATCGGCGATGACGGCAAGCCAGCGCCGGAGCTCGCGGCAAGCTGGGAAGCCAGCGACGGCAACAAGCGCTGGATCCTCAATCTCAGGCCGGGCGTGCAGTTTCACAACGGCAAGACGTTCGACGCCGACGACGTCAAATACTCGCTGGGCCTGCATATCGGCGACAAGACCAAGTCGAAGGCCAAAGGGCTGGTCGCCGACGTCGCGGAAGTGCGGGCCATCTCGCCGACGCAAGTCGAGATCCTGCTCAAATCGCCAAATCCCGACATGGATTATGTGCTGTCGGATCTGCATTTCGCCATGGTGCCCGCAGGCTTCGCCGACTGGTCGAAAGCGATCGGCACCGGTCCGTTCAAGCTCACCGCCTTCCAGCCCGGCGTGCACGCCACCGCCGCCCGCAACGAGACCTACTGGCGCAGCGATCGCGGCCATGTCGACACGGTCGAGACGGTCGTTATCAACGACGCCGCGGCGCGCGTCTCGGCTCTTCAAGGCGGCTCGGTGCACATCGTCAACGGCATCGACTACAAGATCGCACCGCTGCTCAAGAAGGACCCCCGCGCCTATCTGCTGGTCACCGAAGGCAAGCAGCATTTCTCGCTGCCGATGGACGCCACGAAGGAGCCGTTCAACAGCCCCGATGTCGTGCTGGCGCTGAAGCACGCGCTCGACCGTGAGCAGATGGTGAAGCTGCTGATGGCCGGCTTCGGACGGGTGGGCAACGACCATCCGATCGCTGCCAGCGATCCGAGCTTCAATCCTAACATCGCGCAGCGCGCCTACGATCCGGACAAGGCCCGTTTTCACCTCAAGAAAGCCGGCAAGAGCGATCTTACCCTCGAGCTGCACGCCGCCCCCGTGGCGTTCGAGCAGGCGGTCAACACGGCCGAGCTTTTCGCGCAATCGGCCAAGCCCGCCGGCATCACCATCAATGTCAAGCGCGAGCCCGATGACGGCTACTGGAGCGACGTGTGGCTGAAGAAGCCATGGGTGGCTTCCTTCTGGGCCGGGCGGCCATCGGCGAGCATGATGTTTTCCTCCGTCTACGCCTCGGGCGCGCCGTGGAACGAGACGCATTGGAAGAACGACAGCTTCGACAGACGACTGACGGAGTCGCGCTCACTGGCCGATCCGGCAAAACGCCGCGAGGTCTATTTCGAGCTGCAGCAGATGATCCATGACGAGTGCCCGACCATCATCCCGGCCTTCGCCAGCTGGATCGACGCGGCGCGCAAGGAGGTAAGGGGTTTCGTTCCCAACCCCAACTTCCTGCTCAGCGATCATCGCGTGGCCGAACGGGTCTGGCTGAGCGCATAAAAGCTTCCGTCGGAGAGCGTCAGCAGGAACATTTCTGCCGGCCCCACATTGTGCTATAGGGGGTGTGGCCGGCTCAACGGCCGGCCACGGCGGGAGGCACGTGGCAAGGGGATGTCGCAGGTCCAGACCGTAAAGCCAGCCGAAGCAGCGGCGCCGCCAAGGGGCTCCGATGCATTCGCGCTGAAGCTCACTTCCTCCGAATTCGCAACCACCATGTCGCATTTCCACCGCGCGGAGATCGGGCGCATGGCGGGTTGGCGCGACCGGCTCGACCGCACCAGCAATTGGGCGATCACCGTGGTGGCGGCGATGCTGTCCGTATCGCTGTCGACGCCCTCGGCGCATCACGGCGTGCTGCTCTTCGCCATGCTGCTCATCACGCTGCTTCTATGGATCGAAGCGCGGCGCTACCGGTTCTTCGACGTCTATCGGGCGCGGGTGCGTCAGTTCGAGCGCTACTACTTTGCGCAGATCTTTTCGCCGCAGCCGGATTTCGCCTCCAACTGGCTCGCCATCCTCGGCGAAGGCCTGCGCTCGCCGCGCTTCCTCATCTCGCAGCGCGCGGCACTGGTCCGGAGGCTGCGCCGAAACTACGTCTTCATGTATACGATCCTGATGCTTGCCTGGGTCTTGAAGATCACCACGCCCAGCCTGCAGCGCGAAGGCTCGCCGATCGGCTTCAGCGCCTCGCTGCTCGACACCTTTCGCGTGGCGACGCTCGGTCCCATCCCCGGCGTCGTGGTGGTCTGCGGCGTCGTCGTATTCTATCTCGCGATGCTTGCCGCCGCCTTCCTGATGCGCGCCGACGACGGCGAACTGTCGTTCGGCGACGTGCATGTTTGAGCCTGGGGCGGCGGCCCTTGGTCTTTCAGGCAGCCCGCCGTTTCCACGCGCTCACAATCCCGGTGGCCTGACGAAACCGTCGGTGAGACGCGCCAGCGCTTTCGCCACGGCCAGCAGCTTCATGTCCGAATGGCGGCGGCCGACCAGCTGGGCGCCGATCGGCAGGCCCTCCCGGTCGACACCGATTGGAATGACGGCGGCCGGATGCCCGGTCAGGTTGAAGCGGCAGGCGTGGCTGAGCCCGCTCCAGTAGGGCGTCTCGATGCCGTCGACGGGGATCGGCGCACCCATTTCGCGGTGGCGGAAGGCCGTGCACATCATCGCCGGACAGACTAGCACGTCCCACCCGTCGAAGAACCGCTCCCAGGCAGCGATGAATTCGTCGCGCTGGTTGAGCGCCTCGAGATAGGCGGCCAGCGAGGGCGAGGTTTCGCGCGGCTGCCGGAAGACCTGCGAATACCAGGTGATGAGATCGGAAAACAGCGCCCGCTCGGCCGCGAAATCGTGCTGCGGCAATGCCTGCCCTACCCGCGCGCCGCCGACCTCGATGGCGCCCGCGAAGCCAGCGATCGCGTCGGCGATGTCGAGCGCGGTCGGCACTCCGGGAAATTCGGGCGCGAAGGCAACCCTGAGCGTCCCCAGCGGCGGCTCCGGCGCCCCGTCCGTCGCCACCGGCGGCACTTCGGTGTCGAGACCGTCGGCCCCGGCGATGATGCGGTGGGCCAGGATGAGATCGTCGACGTCGCGGGCCAAAGGCCCGATGTCGAACAGCAGGCGGAAGCTGCGCGGCAGGTCGGGCGGATCGGCGTAGCTGCCGGTGATCGGCACCGTCGCCTGCGTCGGCTTGAAGCCAAAAACGCCGCACAGATGCGCTGGCATCCGGATCGAGCCGCCGGCATCGCTGCCGATCTCGAGCGGCACCAGCCCGGCGGCGACCGCGGCCGCCGCCCCACCGCTGGAGCCGCCGGGCGTGCGGGTAACGTCCCACGGATTGACGGTGCGGCCAAAGATCGGATTGTCGGTCTGCAGGTCGCGCAGCCTGGGCGGCACGTTGGTCTTGCCGATGATGACGGCGCCGGCCTTGCGCAGCCGCGCGGCAATCGTGCTGTCCGTCGCCGGGACATGACCGGAAAAGGCTTCCAAACCGATGGTGGTGCGCATGCCGGCTGTGGCATGGCCGTCCTTCAGCGTGACCGGCACACCGTTGAGCGGACCGACGGCCTCGCCTCGCACGACCGCCATATCCGCGGCCTGCGCTCCGGCGCGGGCCGCCTCCTCGTCGAGGGTGACGATGGCGTTGAGCAGCGGATTGACGACAGCGATGCGGGCAAGCTGCGCCTCCATCGCCTCGACAGCGCCGACCTTCTTCTCGCGGATCGCCGCCGCCAGTTGCGACGCGGTCAGGAAGGTGGTGTCCAAATGGCTCATCATGGTGGTGTTCCTTCCTGCGGAACGGAAATAGGGGAGTAGGGGAGTAGGGAAGATCAGACTTCGTGAACTCCGCACATCGGATGCCAATACCTTTTTCCCCTATTCCCCTCCCTTCCCTTCAATTCAACGAAAGCGCCGTCCGGAACTCCTTCGTGGTGTTGCGGTTGGGATAGGGCTCGTCCGGCACCGGAACGCCGAGATGGGCGCAGAGCGGCGCCCAGCCGTCGCCCAGCTTGTGAACCAGCAGGCGCTCGGCCGGCACCGTCTTCAGCACCGCTTCGATATTGGCCTCATAGACGGCAATCGCATGCGCGCGGTCCTGCGGACGGCCGCCGAAAACCTGCTTCGTGACAAGGGCGACGCCCAACGACTCCTGATCCTGGCTGTCAATGATGGCCGGCAGGATGGTTTTTGCGAAACTCTCCCACCAGCTTTCCGGCGAGCGCCAGGTGAGGATGACGCGCGCTTGCGGAAAGACTTCGATCAGCTCGCGCCAGTAATGCACCGAGGGCCAGTCGACGCAGGATTTGTAACCGGCAAACAGCCGATCCCAATCCGGCGCGGCGCCTTGGGCGAGCGCTCGCCAGAGCCGCTTCTGCTCCGCATGCGCCATGACCTCCGACATGTGATGGCACGGGCCGAAGCCGAGCATGGTCAGCGCCTCGCGCATCGAATCCGTGCCGGTGCGGCCGAAGCCGGTTCCTATCACCCTGATGGTCATTCTCCCCTCCTCCCACTTGTCTTCCCCAATCGTCCGCTGCGGCGCGATCAACCTTCCCGAAGCACGAACCGCAAGCGATTGCCTTCCGGGTCCGCGGTCTCCACGGCACCGCCGATCTTTTTCGGCGGCAGGTTGGCGGCATCGAGCCTGCGTTCCAGCGCAGCCAGCTCCTCGACCGATGCAAGCTCAACCGTGAAATGGTCGAGGCCGGCGGCACCCGGCGGCGGCTCGCGCAGCTCGTCACGCGCCCAGATGTTGAAGGCGACCATATGCGGCCGGCTCCCGGTGCCGCAGTCGAACATGCCGAAACTTCTCGACTGGATGTGCGGGCGGAAGCCGAGCACACCGACATAGAATTCCATCAGTTCTTCCGGCGCGCGGGCGCGCATATGGATGTGGCCGATGAAGGCGTTCTTCGCCATCCTCTGCTCGACATGGCCGGAATTGCCGAGGTCGCGCAAAAGGCCCGGGAGATGGAGCGGCTCGAGCCCGGAATGCGCGCTGCCGTCGGTGCCGATCAGCGCCACGCGGCCATCGGCCGACACCTCGCGGCGCAGACAGCGTTCCGGCGTGTCGAAGCAGATCTCGATGCCGTTGCCGGACGGGTCGGAAACGTAGAGCGATTCCGAAACCAGGTGGTCCTGGGCGCTGTAGCGCAAGCCGGACGCCTTAAGCCGGGCGGCGGTGTGGGCGAGGTCGCGGCGGCTCGTCACATGGATGGCGACATGGAAGAGATCGCGCGATTTCTGCGGCAGGGCGATCTGCGCTCCGGCGTGGAGCACGATAAGCTTCCGCCCGCCGGCGCCGAGCTCCGCCGTGGCGGCATCCTCGCCGAGGACCGCCAATCCGAGCGTGTCGCGCCAGACGATCAAGGCAGCCGGGATGTCGGTCACCCTGAGATGGACCGGCCCGAGACGGGTGGCTTGAGGCAACCCTTCGTCCATGGTCGTCCGTCCGATTGCGGTCGGCGAACATATTAGCTGTGAACGATATTTCTGTCTCGCGCCAAGTTCGGGTTGACCCCTCCCCGGCGGGCGGCGACTATTGCCACGAAGCTTCTTGGGAGGAGACCACATGGACGAGACCGACCACTGGCGCAACATGGCG
The DNA here is from genome assembly GCF_029625795.1 of Mesorhizobium sp. WSM4989. NCBI lineage: Bacteria > Pseudomonadati > Pseudomonadota > Alphaproteobacteria > Hyphomicrobiales > Phyllobacteriaceae > Mesorhizobium > Mesorhizobium sp. WSM4989. The sequence goes on from NZ_JARTVN010000001.1 coordinate 213,854, forward strand.
AGCGCGCCGCGGGACGGCAGTCGCATCCTGGTGACGGTGCGCTCGTCCGAACAGGGACCGGCCGAGGTCGACATGGCCTACTGGTCGCGCGCCGACCAGTTCGGCGAGGAAGGCTGGCGGGCGTCGGATTCATCGCCCGGACGCGTCGTCGAGTATGCCGAGCCGGAGCTCAGATGCTGGATGCCGCTGCCCACGGCGGGGCGAGGTTCGTTGCCGAGCCCCTGGGAAGGCGACGACGTGCCGCTGGTGGATGGCGAGGGGATTTAGCGCCTCTTTCCTTCTCCCCTTGTGGGAGAAGGTGTCGCCGAAGGCGACGGATGAGGGGTGCTGGACGGAGTGAGGCGCTGGGGAATGTCGCTGCGCTGTCGTCGTGGCCGCCAAGCTGGAACACCCCTCATCCGTCTCGGCGCTGCGCGCCGATCCACCTTCTCCCACAAGGGGAGAAGGGGGAGCTTTTCAGCCCACCGCCACCATCACCGCTCCCGCCTCGACCTTCGCCGGATAGGTCCTGAGGTTGATGCATGGCGGCAGGCGCTTGGCGGCTCCGGTGCGGTAGTCGAAGGCGCCGGCGTGCTTTGGGCATTCGACCTCGTAGTCCATGACCAGGCCGTCGGCGATGTGCACCGCCTCATGCGTGCAAAGCCCGTCGGTGCAGAAGACCTCGTCGTCGGGCGAGCGAAAGACGGCATAGGTCTTGCCGCCATGGTCGAAGCGGCGGGCGCCTTCCTGTTCGATGTCGTCGAGCCCGCAGGCCCTGATCCAACCGGTCATTTTTCTTCCCTTCAGATCTGTCTTGCCTTCAGATCGAGGCGAACCCATCGGGGCGGCGAAGCCGGCCGCCCCGATGATCCGGGTCTAGTTCTTGTTCAGGTATTCCGCCGCGTTGGCGGGCGTCACCAGTTCGAACGGCACATAGACGACGCGGTCGACCTTCTCGCCTTTGGCAAGCGCGAGCGCCGCATCGACACCGCCGCCGCCCTGGCCCTTGGCGTTCTGGAACACCGTGACCGAGAGCTCGCCGGCCTTCATCGCCTGGAGCCCGTCCTGCGTGGCATCGATGCCGCCGACCACGACGTTCTTCAGGTCGACGCCGTTGGCCTTGAGCGCCAGGATGGCGCCGATGGCGGATTCGTCGTTGTTGGCTATGACGGCGTCGGGCGCCGGGCCGGCGGTCAGCCAGTTGGTCATCAGGTTCTGCGCATTGTCGCGCGACCATTCGGACGACTGCTTGTCGGTGACCTTGATGAAATTGCACATGTCGGTCGAAAAGATCTGCTCGACATCCTTGGTGCGCTGGAGCGCCGCCTGATGCACCAAGCTGCCCATGATGATGTAGGCGGTAGCGCCGGCCGACTTGCCCTTGGCGCGCAGCATCTTGCAGACCTCGAAGGCTTCCAGCGTGCCGGACTCGACCTCGTTCGAGCCGACATAGACCTGTTTCTCCGGCAGGTTCTTCATGTCCGATGGCTCGAGGTTGACGAAGACCAGCGGAATGCCGGCCTTGGCGGCTTCCTCGCTGATGGTCTTCGAGGCATTGGTGTCGACCAGCGTGACGATGATGGCGTCGACGCCGCTGGCGATGAAATTCTTGACCTGGTCCAGCTGTTTGGCGACGTCGTTCTGGGCGTCCTCGACCTGGATCTCGGCGCCCTTCTCTTTGGCGCGCGCCTGCATGCCATGCATCAGCAGCGTCTGGAAATTGTTGTCGAAGTTGACGATCGAGACGCCGAGCTTGGCGGCGAAGGCGCCGGTCGAGACAGTCGCGAACGCGGTCGCCATCAAAGCGGCGAGCGCCGTCGAGATGAGAAGCTTCTGCACGGGTTTCCTCCCTCTGGATTTGGAGTGCCGGCTCACTCCTGTCTTGTTCGCCGGCCCTTTCGGGATCGTTGAAGCGGGCGGCTCAGGCCGGCCACGTGGCTTTCTCTGCAGCTGTCATTTCGCGGCGGCGTTGGCGCGCGCCTTCTTCTTCTCGTAGCGGGCCTGCATGCGCGCCTCGCCGTCCTTGCTGCCGTCATGGAAAGTGCCGAACCAGCGGTCGAACGGGATCAGGCCGTCGCCGTAGTTCACCTCGAAATATTTGTGGTGCAGGTAGTGGATATAGGCGTGGCTATCGACCGATCTGTCCTCGGTCAGTTCCACCTTGTCGAAGCCGACATGGCCCGGGATCGCTCCGAAGCCGGCATAGTGGAGCTGGTAGAGCGCCAGCAGCGGGTTTGACGGAATGATCAGGTGCCAGAAGGCGACGCCGAGATAGCCGAGCTGCTCCACCGGATGCATCGACAGCGACGACCAGGGCGACGGGTTGACCGAATTGTGGTGCACCGAATGCACCCATTTGTAGAGCGGCCCCCAATGGATCGTCCGGTGCAGCAGGAAGAAATGCGTCTCGTGGATGATCGGCACCACCAGCGCCAGGCAGAACAGGTAGACGGGGTTCTCCGCGAAGGTCAGCCACGGCACGTAGCCGTTGGCGTAGGCGTAGAGGATCGCCACCTCGATCGCCGTCCAGATCGGCATGCCGGTGCCGAAGGTGCGCAGCATGTTGTCGATGTTCTGGTTCTCGAAGAAGAAGGCTTTGCTCTTCTGCTCCGAGGGCCATTTGCCGTTGTATTTGAAGCGGTTGCCCTGGGCTCTCAAAATGTAGAGTCGAAGCTCGAAAGCGCCGAAGAAGACAAGCAGCGCCGCGCAGTTGACGATGAAAAGGCGCAGGATCCAGCCGATGGCGAGCGTCTTCATCGTCTCGACGTCCGGCAGCACGTAGCGCCACCACACCACTGCCGAGAGGGCGAAGAGCAGGTTGTAAGGCAGGAAATAATGCGGCAGCCACTTCAGCAACGCCAGCGGTCGCGGCGGAAACGCAAAGAGCGGCGCGGTGCCGGCCGGTTCGTTCGGGGCCCAATCGCCCCTCTTGTTGCGCTTGCCGTATTGCAGGTCGTCCATGGCTGGTCTCACAGCGATTGAGAGAGCGTGAGGAAGCGGTCGTAGGCGGCATCGTCCATGTCCACCTGGTGCTTCGCTTCCGGGTAGCTGCCTTCGGCGACGTCGCGGCCGAAGGCGCGGAAGGCACTGATGCGCTTTTCCTGCAGCTCGGCCTCCAGCGTGACGAAGTCGGCATAGCGCTTGGCATGGCGCGGATAGTGGCCGGTGTGGGTGCCCAGCACGTCGCAGGAGAACAGATACTGCGTGTCGCAGGCAGTGCCGCAGCCCATGCCCATGGTGATCAGCGGCGTCGAGCGGGTGATGTGGTCGGCGAGCCTGACCGGCACCACCTCGACCTCGATGCAGGCCGCACCCGCATTCTCCAGGTCCTTGGCCGCGCGCAGCACCTTGAAGGCCTCTTCCGCCGTGCGGCCGACGGCTCGGAAATTCGTCCAGGTGGCGCGGTTCGGCACCAGGCCGACATGGCCGGTGACGGGAATGCCTTCCGCGGCCATCGCCTCGATGAAGCGCGGCGAGTGCGATGAATAGACCGCGTCGGCGCCGCGCTTCATCATGGCGAAGCCCAGCCGCACCGCTTCCTCGGGCGACGCGACCGCGCCATGCGGCATGCCGACGGAGAGGAACGCGTGAGGCGCCGCTTGGCGGATCGATTCCAGATTGTGGTCGGGCTCGCAGGAGAGGATGACGATGTCGCAGGCGACCGCGGCCGCCGCCTCGGCCGGCGTGTCGACATGCAGCTGCAGCCATTTCCTGCTGCCCTTGGCGCTTTGCAGGTCGTAGGCCGTCAAGCGTCTTGCCACCGATGATCCTCCCGTTCGCGGGCGGACGATCAGGCTTGTGAAAGGTCCCCCTCACCCGGATTGGCAGCCGACTTGCGAAGCGCAATTCGGGGCCATCCGACCTCTCCCCAGGGAGAGAGGAGCCAGGCTGCGTCGGTGCCGGCCCTCTTCTCCGCTCGGGAGAAGGTGGCCGCGCAGCGGCCGGATGAGGGGGAGAATTCGCACATGCTCGTCTCCCGTTCGCGGTCGAGTTAGCACCGCGATGCCGGCCAAGGCTCGCGCAACCTTGATCAAATCAGATCAAAGGTTCTCGGCAGTGAAGGTGATGAAGCGGATCGGCGGGTTGTCGACCGGCAGGTCGTGCAGGTTGAGCGCCGCCAGCACCAGGTCGATGGCGCGGCGCGCCTGCGCCTCCGGCGCCTGGTCGAGCACGACGTCCATCGTGCCGTCATGCAGGCCGCGCGTGCTGCGCTCGGTTAGTTCATGGCCGACGAAGAAGACGTCGCGACCGCGTGGGTGCCGGCGCAGCACTTCGTTCAGCGCCGTGTTGGCGCCGCCGGCATTGTACAGGCCGGCAAGGTCGGACCAGCGCACAAACGCCTCATGCAACTGCTCGGCATTGCGGTCGCCGTTGTCGAAACCGAACAGGGTGGCGATGGGTTCGAAATCCCGCCCCTCGTCGATCAGATAGTCGAAGAAGCCCCGTACGCGGTCGCGGTGGACGCGATAGATCTGGCTGTGACAGATCGCGACCACCTTGCCCGGCCGCCGCTGCATCTTCGCCATCAGCAGCCCCGCCATGCGGCCGGCGGCGTAATTGTCGATGCCGACGTAGGTGCTCTTGGTGCCGGAGATCTGGGTGACGATCTGCACCGTCGGGATGTTTTCCGCCTCCAGCTTCGCCACCGCCGCGCTCACCAGCGGATGGTCGGGGACGGCGAGGATGAGGGCGGCGCGCCGCATCTCCGGTTCGAGGATGCGCTTGGCGATCGCCGCCGGATTGGCCTCGTCGAGAAAGGTGCGGTGGACGGCGATCGAGCGGTCGAGCGTCGCCGCGATGCGTTCGAAGGCGCGGGAGAGGCGCGCGAAGAAGGTGGCGTCGGGCCTGACCAGGATCACCTCGATGCGGATGACGCCGCGATGCGCTTCGGGCAGTCGGCGCGGATAGTCGAGCGAGCGCGCCGCCGCCACCACCTTCTCCACCGTCTCGGGGCGCACCCCGCCCCTGCCGTTCAAAACGCGCTCCACCGTCGCCGTGCCGACCCCGGCGCGGCGGGCAATTTCGAGGAAGGTGGGCTTTGGAATGGGCGGGCTCCTGGGGGTGCTTTGGCGCGAAGCCTAGCCGTTCTCCGGCAACAGGAGAAGGCGAGACGCCGAAGCCGCTAATCTCCCCCCTTGCGGGGGAGATGGCCGGCAGGCCAGAGGGGGGTGCGAAGGAACGCTACCGTTGGCCGGATCGGTTCACCGACAGGATGAATGTGGGACTGCCAAGAATTGACAGGCTGGCGGGACAGCACCCCCCTCTGCCCTGCCGGGCATCTCCCCCGCAAGGGGGGAGATTGGCAGTTTCAACGCCTCAAAACATAAACGCCGCCGTCGCCGGGTTTGACCCCGTTCGGCCGTCGGCGCCGCCCAGGCCGCACTGTCCTGCGAACGTCTCGACGATGATGCGGGCCATACGCACGATCGGCAAGGATGCGAATGCGCCGGCAAGCGCTGAACGCCGGGTGGTCGAGGTCATCTGTTTCTCCATTTTGGGCAGGTTTTTTGGGGCGCAGGCGGAGCGCCGGTGAAAAGTGGATTGGCCAAGGAGCACCGAAGCGATCGGACGCGCGGCTAGTCGGTGAGCCGCGACAGCACCTGGTAGGCCGCCCTGACTCGCGCCTCATTCGGGTAAGCCTTGTTCGCCAGCATGACGATGCCGATCTTCCTCGACGGGACATAGGCGACATAGGCGCCGAAGCCGTTCGTCGAGCCGGTCTTGTTGAGCACCACGTCGGCGCGTGGCGCCATCGGCGGCTCGATCGCAGTTGCAGGGATCGGCTGCAGCATACTGGGCGCATTCCCGGCGACGATCTTCGCCAGGTCGACCGGATAGGGATACTGCTCCCAGATCAGATCCTGGATGAGTTCGCCCGCACGGAAATAGCCGGTGTGGGTGGCTTCGAGCGCGCGTGCGACATCGTCCGGCACCTTGCCGACGCCCATGTTGGCCTCGATGAAGCGGATCATGTCGACTGCGTTCGACTTGATCCCGTAGGCCTCTTCGGCGAGCAATGCCGGGGTGACGCGGACGGGCTTGTCGTTGCGGTTGTAGCCCCAGGCGTAGGATTTCGTCTGTGCGGCCGGGACGTTAACGTAAGTTCGCCGCAAGCCGAGTTCCGGCAACAGCCATTTTTCCATCAGCGCCGGGAAGCTCGCGCCCATCGCCTTGGCGGTGGCCATCCCGAGCAGGCCGATGCTCGGGTTGGCGTAGGTGCGGGTGGTGGCGGCCGCGAATTGCGGCTTCCATTGGCGATAATAGGCGATGAGCTGTTTTTGCGTCTTCACCGTATCGGGCAGCTGCAGCGGGAAACCGCCGGCCGTGTGCGTGGCGAGGTCGAGCAGCCTGACATCGCCCAGCGCGCTGCCTTGAAGCTCGGGCATGTGCTTGCCGACCTTGTCGCCAAGCGCGAGCTTGCCCTCGACCTCGGCATAGGCCGCGAGCGTCGCGGTGAAGGTTTTGCTGATCGAGCCGAGCTCGAACAATGTATCGCGCGTGACGGCGGCCTGGGTGTCCTTCTCGGCCACGCCATAGTCGATGAAGAAGCGCTCGCCGTTCACGGACACGGCGACGGCCATCCCCGGAATGTCGTACTGGGCGATCACCGGCTTCACCGCCTCATCGACGAGCTGCCTTATCTTGGCGTCCTGATCGGCGGCACGAGCGCCCGAGAGGCTGCCCGGGGCGCAGGCGAGGACGACGGCAGCGATGGTGAAGCGAAGCCGGCTGCACATGATCTGCTCCCTCTGGATCGGACGATTGCGGGTTTATGACCCCTTCGAACCGGCTACAAACGATGATAAATCGCAACAGCTATAAGATAATCTTGGGCATCGATGGTTCGACCTTACCTGCCGCTCAATGCATTGCGGGCCTTCGAGGCGTCGGCCAGGCATCTCAGCTTCACACGTGCCGGCATCGAACTGGCGGTGACGCAGGCCGCCGTTAGCCAGCAGGTTCGATCGCTCGAACAGCGGCTCGGCGTGCAGCTGTTTCGCAGGTTGCCTCGCGGCCTCAAGATCACGGCGGAAGGCGAGGCTCTGCTGCCGATCGTCGGCGACGCCTTCGACCGCCTGGCGCGATCGCTGGAGCGGGTCGGATCTGGAAAACTGCGCGAACCGCTCGTCGTCGGCGCCGTCGGAACCTTCGCCGTCGGCTGGCTGCTTCCGAGACTGGAAGACTTCCGGCGCACCCATCCGTTCGTCGAGCTGCGCCTGTCCACCAACAACAACCGCGTCGACCTGGCGGCCGAGGGATTGGATTTTTCGATCCGCTTCGGCAACGGCGCCTGGAATGGACTTGATGCGACGGAACTTTTCGAAGCACCTCTGACGCCGCTTTGCACGCCGGAACTGGCGGCGACGCTTCACGCGCCGCAGGACCTCGGCGCGCTTACCTTGCTGCGCAGCTACCGTCAGGACGAATGGAGCCGCTGGTTCGAGGCCGCCGGCATGGAAGCGCCTGCGAACTTCGCGAGCGCGATCGTCTTCGATTCTTCACTGGCGATGATGGAAGCCGCCGAACAAGGGGCAGGCGTTGCGCTGGCTCCGGCGCTGATGTTTTCGCGACAACTGAGCAAGGGGTCGATAAGGCGCCCTTTCCAGGCCTCCATATCGCTCGGCAGCTATTGGCTGACCAAGTTGAAGTCCAGGGAACCGACCGCCGCGATGTCGGCCTTTGCGGACTGGATCACCAGCTTGGAACCGGACAGACGAAGCGCGCCCAGCTAGCGGTGCTTCAGCCGGCTTTCGCCGCCTCCGATGCCCCGAACCTCAGCCCATCCATCAAGAGCTTCACCAGCCGCCCCGAGCGGTCCCGCCAGTCGGGCGTGTTGGGGGCGGAGTAGATGCCGCCCAGCGCATGCAGCACGTCCGACGCATCGACGTCGGCGCGGATCTTCCCCGCAGCTGCGGCCTGTTCGACCAGCCCCTTCAGCGCGCCGGATACGCGGCCTGAGGTATCGGAGAACAGCGTCGAGTTGGTGGTGAGCAACAGCCGCAGGCTTGTCGCCAGACCGCGCTTGGTGGCGATATAGTCGACGAAGCGCTGCATCCAGAGTTCCAGCGCCACATCGGCCGGATGAGCGCCGGCAAGTTCCTCGGCCGCATGGCAGAGCGCTTCCACCTCGCGGCGGTAGACCACCTCGACCAGATGCTCGCGCGTCGGGAAATGCCGGTAGAGCGTGCCGATGCCGACTCCTGCCCGCTTGGCGATCTCCTCCAGCGAGGCATCGACACCCTCGGCGGCAAACGCCTGCGTCGCCGCCTCGACAAGCTTGTCGCGGTTGCGCTGCGCATCGGCGCGCAGCGGCTTTGGCGCCGGCGTTTCAGGCTTTTCGGCAGGCTCCGAGGGCTGTTCAGTCAGTTTTTTCTCCACTGTCGCAATATGGGGCTTGAACCCATCCGGGTCAGCCCCCACGTAAATAAACGGAGGCGCCTCCGTTTTAGTGGAGTTGTCTTATCATATAATCAGGGGAAGCGATATGTCACGGGGTAAGCGCCTAATCTTCCCCCTCGAGGGGGAGATGTCGCCGAAGGCGACAGAAGGGGTCGCCGCGCGTGAAACGCCTTGCTGGCGCGCGACGCGCGAGGGCGTTGGCGCTCTACGTGAGACGACCCCCTCTGCCCTGCCGGGCATCTCCCCCGCAAGGGGGGAGATTAGCTGCTTCGACGCCTTGCCCCTCTCCTCCCAAGCCCCATTTCCCTCCCCCTAGCGTCCAGCAATCGGAGCCCGACGCCTCATGACCAGCCAGACAATCATCGATCCTCCCGAAGACGGCCATTTCAGGAACGGCCAGGCCAGCAATGGCGCAAGCCCCACCACCTTGTCCATCCACCTCACCATCAACGGCCGTGACCACGCGCTCGATATCGAGCCGCGGGTTACCCTGCTCGACGCGTTGCGCGAGCGGCTCCACCTCACCGGCACCAAGAAGGGCTGCGACCAGGGCCAGTGCGGCGCCTGCACCGTTCATGTCGACGGTGAGCGGGTGCTGGCCTGCCTGACGCTCGCCGCCCAGGTCGAGGGACGCTCGATCACGACAATAGAAGGGCTCGCCGACGAACACGGCACGCTGCACGCCGTGCAGGCCGCCTTCCTCGAACAGGACGCCTTCCAGTGCGGCTATTGCACGCCCGGACAGATCATGTCGGCGGTGGCCTGCATCCGCGAGGGCCATGCCGGCTCCGACGAGGAGATCCGCGAATACATGGCCGGCAATCTGTGCCGCTGCGGCGCCTATCCGCACATCGTCGCCGCCGTCCGCCAGGCAGCTGGGGAGCTCCGCTCATGAGAGACTTTTCCTATCTTCGCGCCGACAGCGTCGAGGCCGCGCGCAACGCGGCCGCCCTTCCCGGCGCCATGCTGCTTGCCGGCGGCACGACGCTCATCGATCTCGCCAAATGCGGCGTCGCCGAACCGGCCACCGTCATCGACATCAGCCATATCGAAGGGCTCAACGCCATTGATGTAACCGCCGACCGCGCCGTCATCGGCGCGCTGGCCAAGATGAGCCATGTCGCCGACAACGCCGAGGTGAAAAGCCACTTCCCAGCGGTTTCGGAAGCGTTGTGGCAGGCGGCCTCGGCGCAGCTCCGCAACATGGCGACCATCGGCGGCAACCTGATGCAGCGCACGCGCTGTCCCTATTTCCGCGATCCGCAGAACTTCCCGGCCTGCAACAAGCGCGAGCCGGGCAGCGGCTGCTCGGCGATCGGCGGCGTCACGCGCGGCCATGCGGTGCTCGGCACCAGCGAAGCCTGCATCGCCACCTATCCGGGCGATCTTGCCATCGCGCTTGTCGCCTTCGACGCCGAGGTCGATCTTGGCGAGCGGAAGCTGAAGGTCGAGGACTTTTTCCTCGCCCCTGGCGCCACGGCCGAACGCGAGCACGACATCCGCCCCGGCGAACTGATCACGGCCATCGAGATCCCGGGCTCGGCCGCGGCCCGGCGGTCGACCTATCTCAAGGTCCGCGACCGCCAGTCCTATGAGTTCGCGGCGGCGAGCGCTGCCGTCGGACTGGAGCTCGAGGGCGACGGCCGCACCATACGCGACATCCGCGTCGCGGTCGGCGGCGTCGCGACGAAACCGTGGCGGGCGCGCGCCGTCGAAGAGGCGCTGAAGGGCAAGCCGCTCGACGAAGCGTCCGTTCGCAAGGCGAGCGAGCTCGTCATGGAGGGCGCCGTCGACCACGGCGCCAACCACTACAAGATCGCATTGGCGCCCCGCGTGATCGCGCGCGCCATCCTGAAATTGGGAGAAACGGCATGACCGTTCATGACATGAAACACGCAGGCTCCGACAGCGCGCGCCTCGAAGCGGTGGGCGGGCGCCTGTCGCGCGTCGACGGCCCGGCCAAGATCACCGGCGCCGCGCGTTACGCGTTCGAACAGCACCTCGAAGGCCTGACCCATGCGGTACTGGTCGGCGCGACGATTGCCGCCGGCAAGGTCACCGGCATCGACACGCGCGCGGCGGAAACCGCGCCAGGCGTGCTCGCGGTGCTGACGCCCGACACCATCATGGACCTGAATTCGGCATCGGACTGGTTCGGCAGACAGCCGTCCGAAGAAACCTATTGCCCGCTCGTCCGGGAGGTCACCTTTTCCGGCCAGCACATTGCTGCCGTCGTGGCCGAGACGTTCGAGCAGGCCGTCGCCGCCGCGGCGCTGGTCAAGGTCAGCTATGACGAGACGCCGGCAGTCGTCGACCTGAGCGACGGCAGCGACGGTATTCCGGTCGACGCCATGACCAAGGAATGGGGCGACCCCGAAGCCGCCTTCGCCGAGGCACCGGTGCGCGTCTGCGCCGCCTACAACACGCCGCGCGAGTTCCAGGCGGCGATGGAGCCGCACGGGCTGATCGCGCGCTGGGAGGGCGACCAGCTCACCATCTGGGAACCGAGCCAGTGGCTCGACGGCATGGCGCGCACCTATGCCGAATGGTTCGGCGTGCCGTTCCAGAACGTGCGGCTGGTCTCGCCCTATATCGGCGGCGGCTTCGGCTCCAAGGCGCTGGCGCTCGCGCACAGCGCGGTGGCGGCGGCAGCGGCAAAGATGCTCGGACGCCCGGTGAAGCTGGTGCTCAACCGGCCGCAGAATTTCACCTCCTATGGCGGCCGCGCCGCGACGCGCCAGACGGTTGCGATCGGCGCCGACAAGGCGGGCCGCATACAGTCGATCGTGCATCGCGGCGTCAACGAGACGGCGGTCGACGGCATGTGGGTCGAGCCTCTCGGCTCCGTCACCTCGATCATGTATGCGACGCCCAATTTCTCCTCGAAACAGAATGTGGTCAGGGTGAACACGGTGGTGCCGGGGGCGAAGCGCGCGCCGGGCGAGAACCCGAGCGCCTTCGGTATCGAATGCGCCATCGACGAGCTCGCCCATGAGCTCGGTATCGACCCGCTGGAGATGCGGCTGATCAATTATGCCGAGCAGGATCCCCACGCGAAGAAGGCGTGGTCGACAAGGCAGTTGCGGGAGGCCTTTGCCGCCGGCGCGGAAGCCTTCGGCTGGGCGAAGCGTTCGCGCGAGCCGCGCTCGATGCGTGACGGCCACCAGCTCATCGGCTGGGGCGTCGCGGCCGGCACCTATCCGGTTCGGCGCGCCTATGGCGAGGCCGTGGTGAAGCTCCTGGCCGACGGCTCGGTCGAGGTCGAGAGCTCCTCCATCGACATGGGCCAGGGCACCTACACGATCCTGGCGCAGACCGCGGCCGAGACGCTTGGCGTGCCGGTGGAGAAGGTGTCGGTGAGGCTGGGGGATTCCCATTTCGCCCGCGCCGGCGTCACCGGCGGCTCGCGGCTTGCCGGGGTCATGACCGGCGCCGTCTACAAGGCGGCGGGCCAGGCGCTGGACGAGCTGATCGGGCTGGCGCTCTCCGATCCGCGCTCGCCCTTCCATGGGCTGCAAGCGAACACGCTGCAAGTGAAGGGTGGCCGCATCGCCTCGCCGCGCGGTGACGGCCCGGAGTTCTCGATCGCCGAGCTGATGCGCGCCCTCGGTCGCGAAAAGATCGAGGCCAAGGGCGACACGGTTCCGGCCAGCTTCACGCCGGAGCAGCGCTACAACAACTACACTACCATCGCCATGGCGCTGCCGCACACCGAGGGCGATTATTCCCGCCACTCCTGGTGCGCGCATTTCGTCGAGGTGCGCGTCGACGAGGATTTTGGCACGGTGCGCGTGTCGCGCGTCGTGTCGGCGCTGGACTCCGGCCGGCTCTACAACCCCAAGCTGGCGGAGAGCCAGTGGAAGGGCGGCATCATCATGGGTATCGGCCAGGCGCTGCTGGAAGAAGGCATCGTCGACCGCCGCCATGGCCGGATCGTCAACGGCAATCTCGCCGACTACATGCTGCCGACCAATGCCGACATCCCGGATATCCAGACGATCTCGGTCGGCATCCCCGACCCGCATTCCTCGGCGCTGGGCGGCAAGGGCGTCGGCGAGCTCGGCATCGTCGGCGTCGCGCCGGCGATTGCCAACGCGGTGTTCCACGCGACGGGGAAGCGGGTGCGGGACCTACCGATTACGCTGGAGAAGTTGATTTAGCGCCGGCCTTGTCTCCCCCCTCGAGGGGGAGATGTCGCCGAAGGCGACAGAGGGGGCGCCGCGCGTGGGGCGCCAACCTACAACCGTCGCAATAGGCTGAGTCCAGTCGGACCGACCCCCTCTGCCCTGCCGGGCATCTCCCCCTCGAGGGGGGGAGATCACTTGCCCTGGCTCTGGCCCTTCAAAAACTGGCTGAGCAGATCCATCGGCAGCGGGAAGACCACGGTCGATGAGCGCTCGCCGGCGATGTCGTGCAGGGCCTCGAAATAGCGCAGCTGCATGGCCTGCGGTTCGGCCGCCAGCATGCGGCCGGCCTCGACCAGCTTGGCCGCCGCCTGCTGCTCGCCGTCGGCGTTGATGACCTTGGCGCGCCGCAGCCGCTCGGCCTCTGCCTGCTTGGCGATGGCCCGGACCATGCTCTCATTCAGGTCGACATGCTTGATCTCGACATTGGAGACCTTGATGCCCCAGGCGTCGGTGCGCTGGTCGAGGATGTCCTGGATGTCGCTGTTGAGCTTGTCGCGCTCGGCCAGCATCTCGTCCAGCTCGTGCTTGCCGAGCACCGAACGCAGCGTGGTCTGCGCCAGCTGGTTGGTGGCGGTCATGAAATCCTCGACCTGGATGATCGCCCGCTCGGCGTCGACGATGCGGAAATAGAGCACCGCGTTGACCTTGACCGAGACATTGTCGCGCGAGATGACGTCCTGCGGCGGCACGTCCTGCACCACAACGCGCAGGTCCACGCGCACCATCTGCTGGATGAAGGGAACGAGCAGGATGAGGCCGGGCCCCTTGACCCCGGTGAAGCGGCCGAGCGTGAAGACCACGCCGCGCTCATATTCCCTCAGGATGCGGATCGCCGCCGACAGGAACATGATCACCAGCAGCGCGAGGATCAGATAGGCGACATAGCCGAGCGTCATCGTTTTGCTCCGTCGTTTCCCGCTCCGTTGTGACCTGCACCACGCCGCCGCACCGTCAGCACGAGATCGCTGACGGCGGTCACCTCAGCACGATCTCCGGGCGCGATCGGCTCCTCGGCCTTGGCGCGCCAGCGCTCGCCGAGCGCCAGCACATGACCTTCTCCGCCTTCCCAGTCGAGAACGTCCACGGAAAGACCGTGCATGGCCCCGCCGCCGACGCGCGGCGGATTGCGACGCGCCGCCCAGAGATAGCTGCCGGCCAGCAGCGCGAGGCCCAGCGTCAGCGCCGCGGCGGGGCCGATGACCGCCCAGGATATGGCGAAGCCCGGCCCCTCGACCTTGAGCAGCATGGCCGCGCCGAGCAGGAAGGCGGCCGCGCCGCCGACACCCAGCACCACTGTCGGGCTGAAAGCCTCGACGATGAGGAAGGCGACGCCGAGCAGCATCAGGGCGAGACCGGTATAGTTGATCGGCAAGAGATCGAGCGCGTAGAGGCCGAGCACGAGGCAGATGGCGCCAATGACGCCAGGCGCCACCGCACCTGGGCTCGTGACCTCGAAGACGATGCCGTAGAAGCCGATCAGCATCAGGAGGACGGCAACGTTCGGATCGGTGATGACCGCGAGAAGCCGGATGAACCAGCCGGGATCCAGGACCTCGACGGCCAGGCCCTTCGTCGCCAGCACCTCTTTCTTGCCGGCCACGTCGACGGTGCGGCCGTCGGCGAGCTGCAGCAGCTCCGCCGTGTCACGGGCGACGAAGTCGATGACATGTTGCTGCAGCGCCGCGCTTGCCGAGAGGCTCGCCGCCTCGCGAACCGCCTTCTCGCCCCAGTCGCCATTGCGCCCGCGCAGTTCGGCGAGCGAGCGGATCAGCGCCACCGCGTCGTTGGTCGCCTTGGCCGTCATCGGGTCGCCGGCTGGCTTGCCGGTGCCCTTGTCGTCCTTCTCGCCGGGAAGCGAGGGCAGCCCGCCGATCTCGACCGGCGTCGCGGCGCCCAGATTGGTGCCGGGCGCCATCGCCGCGACATGGGTCGAGTAAAGGATATAGGTTCCGGCGCTCGCCGCATGACCGCCGGCGGGCGCGACATAGCCGATGACGGGAACGGGGGACGCCAGGATATCGGCGATCATCTCGCGCATCGAGGTGACGAGGCCGCCGGGCGTGTCGAGCTGAAGGATGAGAGCCCCGGCGTTGCGCTCGGCCGCGGTCTTGAGCGCTTCCTTGAGCTGGCGCGAACTCGCCGGACCGATGGCGCCGTCAATCGCGATGCTCAAGGCCATCCTCTCCCCCGCCGTTTCGGCCGAGGAGAAGGGGAAAACCGCCGCGGCGGCCATGAAAGCCGCTGCCAGAAGGGCCACCCGCGCGAGTTTCACGCCTCAAAGCTCCTTGGGATTCAATATGGGGTTGTGCCGGGGCAAGTCCAATGAGGGCAGCGGAGCGGGTAATCTCCCTCCTCACGATTCCACGGCAATTTCGACGTCGCCTCCAACGCTGGCTCCCTCGCCCGTACGTCATTGTCCCCATCGACGGCGCGAATGAACGCGCTCGCAACAATGGAGACGACAATGACGACGATGGATCGTTTACAGTACGAAACCGACCGCACGGGCTTCAACCTGTTCGGCTCTGCCCGCCGCGGATTGCGGCTGGCCTATCACGCCATGCGGATGCGCAGCGATCGCGCCGCGCTGCGCGCCATGCCGGACTATTTGCTCAAGGACATGGGCATCAGCCGCTCGCAGATCGAGCACTACACGTCCACGCGCGCCGCGCTCGCCGCAGCCGGCAGGACGGACGCCTGAAGCGGATGAACGAGTGCATCGGCGGCCGGCCGGAAGGCTGGTGAAAACCCCGGCTCGCCGGGGTTTTCGCGTTCCGGCGCGAGGCACTGCCGGCATTGGAACCGGTCGCGGGCTGCCCGCCCAAATGAACGGCCGATGCAATTTCCACGGTGGGCGTATCAGAAATTCCACGCTGCCATCCACTCTCGTTCAAACGCATCGGCGTCAGAAAGGAGCCGTCACGGCAACCAAGCCGCAAAGCAACCTTCGGAGTAGTCACATGCAACCCAGCACCAAACCTGCCCGCGTTCCGCTCAATGGCGTCGACACACCGAACCTTCTGGCGACCATCAATTTCGTCGCCGGTCAGCCGGAGCTGGCGAAATTCCAGTTCCGCGCCCACAACGAATGGATCGAAGGCACCCACAGCAAGAGCGTCATGCATGGCTTCCACGGTGCCGGCCAGGAGCAGAAGCACGAGAAGCCCTTCTATGCCGACAGCGACCATCCGGCGATCCTGTGCGGCGCCGACAACGCCCCGACCCCTGTCGAGTGGCTGCTGCATGGGCTGGCGAGCTGCCTGATGGCGGGGCTCGCCAATATCGCCGCCGCGCGCGGCATCAAGCTCACCAGCGTGAAGTGCTCGGTCGACGGCGACATCGACCTGCGCGGCATCCTCGGCATCTCGGACGAGGTACGCAACGGCTTCCAGAACATCCAGGTGTCGTTCGAGGTCGAGGGCGACGCGCCGGCCGAGAAGCTTGAGCAGCTGGTCGAGCAGGCCCGCGCACGCTCGGCCGTGTTCGACGTGCTGACCAACGGCGTGCCGGTCACGGTCGGCATCAAGACCATCCAGTGAACTAAAGCGCGTCGTCCTGAAAACGGTTCAGGCGACGCGCCTTAGTTCTTTGTTTTGACGCATGTCGTTGTTCCAGAACCGCTGCACACTTCTGGGCGACATGCGTTAGCTGAAGCGACGGTTCGGAGAAATCCGGACCGTCTCTCCTAGGGCCTCGGAACAGAGCCATGAAACATGCTGACGTCGTCATCATCGGCGGCGGGCAGGCCGGGCTTGCGCTCAGCCATTGCCTTGGCCGCGCCGGAATCGACCATGTCGTGCTGGAGCGCGGCCGCATCGGCGAGCGCTGGCGCACGCAGAGCTGGCGATCGCTGAGGCTGTTGACGCCGAACTGGCTGAACGGCCTGCCCGGCTCGCCCTATGAGGGCCCGGACCCCGACGGCTTCAGGACAAAGGACGTGTTCGTCCACGATCTCGAAACATATGCAAGCCGCTGGCAGGTGCCGGTGGAATGCGGCGTCGAGGTCACCTCCTGCAGGCGGACCGGCGGCGGCTTCGCGCTCGCCACCGGCGCCGGCGACTGGTCGGCCAGGGTCGTAGTGGTGGCGACGGGGCATTGCGACCGGCCGATGATGCCCTTTGTGTCCGAGACCAGAGGCGGACCGCTGAATTTCCACGCTTCGCAGTATCGCTCTCCCGGCGAGCTGCCGCCCGGCGGGGTGCTGATCGTCGGCGCCTCATCTTCCGGCGTGCAGATCGCCGACGAGCTCGCGCGCGCCGGCCGGCGTGTGATGCTGTCCGTCGGCAAGCATACGCGCCTGCCGAGACTGTGGCGCGGCAAGGACATCTTTTTCTGGCTCTGTCAGATGGGCGTGATGGCCCAGCCGCTCGACGGGCTCGCCAATCCCGAGAGCGCCAGGCGGCAGCCCTCGCTGCAGCTCGCCGGGCGACCGGACAAGGCCGATGTCGACCTTGCCACGCTGCAGGCGCTCGGTGTCGAGCTCACCGGCCGCGTGCGCGGCATAGCCAACCGCGAGATCGCCTTTGCCGACGATCTTGCCGCGCAGATCGCGGCGGCGGACGCGAAGCAGGCGCGGCTGCTTGCCGAGATCGACCGCTTCGCCGGCGCCGCGCGGCCCGGCCGGCGCGAGCCGGTGCGGGTGCCTTCGACGCGCCGCCAGCGGCTTTCGCTGACGGAGGGGTCGACCGGCACGGTGATCTGGGCGACGGGCTATGCCCGCTCGTTTGACTGGCTGGAGCCGTCGGCCGTTGGGCCGGATGGCGAGCTGGCGCACCGCGACGGGATCACCGGCGTTCCCGGCCTCTATGCGCTCGGCTTCCGCTTCCTGCGCAAGCGCGATTCCAACTTCATCGGCGGCGCCGGCGTCGACGCGCAAGCGATCGCCGCCGAGGTCTCCAGCTATCTCGACCGCAAGGGTCGCCAAGCCGCCTGAGAGGCCGCCGTGAGGACACCGAAGATGCCGACGACCGCGATTTCCCTTCCGCCAACGCCCAAGCGCGCCCACTACGACGCCATCATCGTCGGTGCGCGCTGCGCCGGGGCCTCGACGGCGCTGTTGCTTGCCCGCGCCGGCCTGACGGTGCTGGCGATCGAGCGCCGGCCCTACGGCTCCGACACGCTGTCGACGCACGCGCTGATGCGGCCCGCCGTGCTGCAGCTGTCGCGCTGGGGCTTGCTCAAACCGCTGCTCAGGGCCGGCACGCCGCTGATCGAGACAACGACGTTCCACTATGGCGACGAGGAGATCACCATTCCGATCAATGCCGGGCCCGATCTTCCCGGGCTGATCGCGCCCAGGCGCACCGTGCTCGACCGCATGCTCGTCGATGCCGCGCGCAGGGCCGGCGCCGAGTTCCTGCACGAGGTGGCGGTCGGCGACCTCTTTGCCGACACGCGCGGACGCGTGCGCGGCGTCGAGATTCGCGGCGCCGGCCGCGCGGCCTTACGTTTAAGCGCCGACATCGTGATCGGCGCCGACGGCATCGGCTCCACGGTGGCGAAATGCTGCGACGCGCAAGTGCTTAGAAGGGGCACGGTCTCGGCAGCCCATGTTTATGGCTACGCGCCGGTCGAACCCGGCGCCGGCTATCACTGGTATTTCCGCGACGGCATCGCCGGCTCCCTCATTCCGACCAATGGCGGGCTGGCCTGCATCGTCGCTTCGGTGCCGACCAAGCTGTTTGACGAGCGCTTCCGCCTTGGCCATGGCCGCGCCCGCATGAAGGTGCTGGAGGCGCTTTCGCCGGCACTGGCCGAACAGGCGAGCCGGGCGCCCGACGATGTCCGCCTGCAGGCTTTCCGTGGCGTGCCGGGCTACATCCGCCACGCCCACGGCCCAGGCTGGGCGTTGGTCGGCGATGCCGGCTTCTTCCGCGACCCGATCACCTCGCACGGCATTGCCGACGCGCTGCGCGACGCCGACGGCCTGACGCGGGCGATCCTGGACGGATCGGAAGCAGCCTTCGCGACCTGGCAGCAGGAGCGCGACCTCTTCGCCCATCAGATCCTCGACACCACTGACGCCATTGCCGGTTTCGACTGGTCGCTGGCCGATATCGGCGAGCGGCATCGCCGCTTCAGCGCGGTGATGAAGGCCGAGGTCCGGGCGCTCGCCGCACACGCGATCTCGGTCCGCCGCGCCGTGTCCGCCATGAGCGGGCTGGCGACTTATCGAGCGCCGGCAAACAAGGACGAACCGCAGGCAATGGCGGGCTCGAGCTTCTATCGCAACCGAACGGGAGTAAGACCATGACCGTACATTTGATGAAGGACGGGTGGATCGGCGTCATCAAGGGGCGGCCGCAGGTCGGCGCCGTCGCCGAGCGTTCGCGGCGCACGCAACCGCAGGATATCGACGCCTTCGCGGAGATGACCGGCGACCGCAATCCGCTGCATTACGACAAGGCGTTGGCCGAGGCCTCGGTGTTCGGCAAGCTCATCGTGCAGGGCGGCGTCACCTCCGGCATCCTGAACGCGGTGGTCGCGGAGGACCTTCCCGGGCCCGGCTCGGTGTTCCTCGAAGTCTCCTGGAAATTCGTCAAGGCGGTCGGTGTCGGCGAACTGATCACCGGCCGCGTCGAGGTCAAGGACGTGCGCGCCGACAAGCCGATCACGAAATTGGAGACCTCGGTGCGCAACGAGGCCGGCGAGCTTTGCCTCACCGGCACCGCGACGGTGTTCACCGTGCCGCTCGCCGGGGGCGAGGCGGACAAATGATCGCCGGCAACGGTTCGGCCCGGCTGTCGGTTCTCGAGCCGGGCCGATAGCCGTCAATAGTCGGTGTCGCTTTCGACGGTGACCGGACGACGGTGGTAGCGGTGATGGCGCTCGACTGAGCTCGTGACGACGACGCTATCCGAGCGGTGATGGCGATGCCAGGCGCGGCGGCCGTTGTCATAGAATGCGACGGTGCCGTGATGGCGGTGATGAAGGCGGTGGCCTTCCTCATTGATGACGATGGCGGGACGGTGATGGTAATGGTGCCTGTGATGCGTCGTGATGACCACATCGGCCTCGGCGGCGGATGCGACGGCGGGTGCCGCGACGCAAAGCGCCAACGCTGCGAGAAGCACTGTTTTCATTGCAATATTCCTGGTTGGTGGAGCGTCCCTTCGCCGGATAAACCCCTGCCGGGCTGTTTGGTTCCGGCCTGGATCGGGCTGCCCGGCAGCAACGCAGCGAAGGTCATTTCGGGCGTTCGCGCCGCAGCGCAACATATCTGAGGTAAGTGCTCGCCGCGGCGTCGCAGGCGCGTCGCGACGGTCCGTTCGCGATCAACATGGCCTTGGCAAGCTTGTCGGAGAGCCCGTATTTGCTGGCGAAGGACGCTGTTTCATAGGGCTGGTCTTCCCAGATCGTCCGCGAGTCCGTCGGTCATATATCGCCTCCCGATGCAATGGCGCGTCAGAAATGCGGAAGCATGACTTAGGTTGCGGCGGTCGATCCTCTTCTTTGCTTTCCGGACTTCAGTCCGACGGCGCTTCGGACGGTGGGCCGATGAGTGGAACGAACGCTCTTGGTCCCCGTTTGCCGGCAAGCAATTCGCCGATGGGAGGATAAATATGGAAGACCCTACCAACAGTGTCCTGGAGGCTCGCTGGCTGCTTGCCGTGCCGGCCTCGATGGTCCTCACCGTGCTGATAGCCGGGTTCCTGCTTTCATAGGTCGCCCATGAATCGGCTCCTCTTCATCCTCGCCGATTTTCTGTCTAGGCCGCCCGGCTTCTATGCGATGGTTATCGCGATGGTTGCGTGCACCTTGCTCGTACCCTTCGGACTTACCAACACGGTGACCTATGCGCTGTCGGCAGCGGCCATCATCATCACGGGGATCGTGCTTATCCAGGGGTACCGGGACACGGCGGCCATCCACGCCAAACTCGACGAGATCGTGATCGCGCTGCGGCAGACACGCAATGACGTGGTTGGGCTCGAGCATGCGGACACGCAAGAGATCAAGTCGAAGCTGGTCGAGCTGGAGCGCGAAGCGGAAGCCGGCTCGGCCGAGGCGGCATCGCAGAACGAGACGAATGAGGCCGGTGCCGCAGCGGGCGGGGGGCGTTGGGGTAGCTGAAGCACCGGCCGAAGGGGGCGGAATGGGCACCGCCGCCACCCAAAGATAGGCTTCCCACGCCAAGATTAAATTACGCGATCGCGGTAGGAGATTTCCTAGGAACCTGCTGTACCGGCGACGAAGGCCCGGACGTGGGCGACGAACTCGTCGAAGGCCGGCTCGCCCTCGAGCAGGATGTGGTTTTGGCTTTCCAGCTCGAGGAAGCTGGCGCCGGGAATGCCTGCCGCCATGGTGCGGCCGGACTCGACCGGGGCAACATTGTCTTCCCGCGCGTGCAGCACCAGGGTCGGCACCCGCACTTTTTCGAGCAGCTCGCTGACATCGATCACGGAAAAGGCGGTCTGCAGGCGCCAGGCGTCGTCCGGCAAAACCGTGCGCCGCATCAGATCGTCCATCCAGGCGAAATGTTCGTGCGTGGCGCCGGGGATGAACATGGAGCAGAAGGCTTGGCGGAACATCGGGTTCGACTTGCCCCAGCTCTCGCGCATCAGCGTCGATACGGCCTCGCGCGTGGCGATCTCGCCGGGGTCGCCGCGCGCCCGCCAGCCTTTGACGTAGCCGCCGTAGAGGATCATGCCCGAGACTTTCTCGGGGTGGCGTATGGCATAGGCGATCGAAACCGCGCAGCTCTGCGACAGACCAAGAAGCGTGAAGCGATCGAGCCCCGCGGCCTCGACGACGCATTCGAGATCCGACACCATCGTGTCGAACGAGACGTCGGCCACGTGGCGTTGCGACAGGCCATTGCAGCGCTCGTCGTAGCGCACCAACTGGTTCCGGCGTGACAGTTCCCTCATCCAGTGCCGCCAGATCGGGCTGTCCCAGTCGAAGGTCAGATGCGACATCCAATGCGCGGCGCGCAGGATGGGCGGGCCGCTGCCGGTCTTGGCAAAAGCAAGCCTTGTGCCGTCGCGAGCCCGGCAGAAATGGACGGCGCGGCCGGGATCCTGCGCGGGCGTCGGGCGGTTGGCAAGCTGAGTGGAAGGTGATTGCATCTGGGCCACGTCCGTGGCGCCGCGTTGCGCGGAGCGTCCCGTCGGCTGGGCGGCTGCCGCCCTCACCTTCTCTTCCAGCGCCGCGATCTCTTCCGCCAGGCCGATATCCTCCGGCAGCAGCCGGCGCAGGCGCCTGGCAAGCGGCAGCACACGCCTCGGCTCGCCGGCCAGGCGCTCGATCAGCTCGCGCAACATGCCGAGCTCGGCGATCTCGACCTCGCTGGCGACGCCCGCGCGCCAGGCCTCGTATTCGAAGCAGCGTTCAAGCGAAAGATCGGCAAGGAAATCGCCGCGGATCGAACCGGCCGCGGCCTCCAGCTCTTCCGTGGACGCCATGGAAAGATCGGCCTTCACCAGCGGCAGCAGCCGGGCATAGTCCGTGCCAAGTTTCAGCGAGACAGTGTTGCGGTCGGCGACCAGAGCGGATTCGTCGTCGCCGAGCACCTGGCGGATCTTGGACAGGCTCCAGCGCAAGGCGCCGCGCGGATCGTCGGGAATGTCCCAGAAGATTTCGCAGAGCCGCTCGCGCTGATGCGCCTTGCCGGTGACGGCGAGATAGGCAAGCAAGGCTCTCGTCTTGCGCGACGGAGGCAGGTCGAGCAGCGCGCCGTCGCGGACCACCTGGAAATCGCCGAGCACGCACAGGTCCAGCAGCCCCTTATGCGGAGCGTCGGTCATCCGGCCGGGCACCCTTCCACTGCCATCTGGCTCCTCGTCGATGCGGCGGGAGAAGACCGCAACGGAATATCAAAATCGGCTAATTTACGGAAGCCGATACGGCAAGACGGGCGCGGGGAATGTGCGATGGGTTACATTGGCGGCGATGCGTACTCTCCCTTCGAGGGGAGCTGTCGCCGAAGGTGACAGAGGGGGCGCTTCGCGTGAAGCGCCAGCGCTCTCCCCGACATCAGACGGCGTTGGCAATCCAAGTGAGACGCCCCCCCTCTGTCCTGCCGGACATCTCCCCCGCAAGGGGAAGATTGGATGTTACCGACGCTTTCGCAAACCTCCAACCACCGCAATTGCCACCGCCAGGGCGACCAAACCCGCCGCCACTGCGAACGTAAACGCCATCCCGCCGGCGACTGCTTCCGGTGCCGCGGCGCCGACCTCGCCAGTGCCCACCGTGAACGCAAACACCGCGCCCATCACCGCCGTGCCGGTGATCAGGCCGAGATTGCGCGACAGGCTGAGCATGCCCGAGACAACGCCGCGCTCGTTCTTATCGACATTGGCCATGACGGCGGTGTTGTTCGCCGCCTGGAAGAGCTGATAGCCGGGCGTCAGCAGCATGATCGCCGCCGCGTAGCCGGCGACGCCGAACAGCCCCGGCAGCAGAGCAAGTGCGAGGCAGCCGATGGTCATCAGCACCAGCCCGGCAACGACCATGGCGGACGCGCCCAGGCGATCGACGAAGCGGCCGGCAGTCACGCCGCACAGCGCCGAGACGACCGGGCCGATCGACAGCACGGCGCCGACCTGCGCTTCGCCCAGGCCCAGCGCGCGCGACAGGAAAAAGGGCCCGACGACAAGCGTCGCCATCATCACGGTGGAGACCAGCCCGTTCATGGCAAGGCTCGGCGCCAGCACCGGATCGCTGAACAGCGCTGCTTTGACCAGAGGCGACGCCACTCTTCGCTGCGCATAGAGGAACAGCGCGGCGCCGAGAACGGCAATGCCGAGCAACGCGATGTTCGTGCCGCCGAAATGGCCGCGTCCTGCCGTCATCGCCAGCGCATAGGCGGCGAGCGTCAAGGCAAGCAGCAACGTGCCCAGAACATCGAAGCGCGGGCCAACGCCCTGCGCCTCATTGCGGAGGATCGTCGCGGTTTGATCGCCCGGCAGGAAGCGCCGGGCGAGGATCATCGCCACGACACCCAGCCCGGCAGTAACGAGGAAGATCGCGCGCCAGCCGAGGTAAGCGATCAGCACGCCGCCAAGCGACGGCCCAAGCGCCGTGCCGATCGCCGACATGGTGCCGAGCAGGCCCATGGCGCTGCCGGTGCGCTCTTTCGGCATCGTCGTGCCGACCAAGGCCATGGTCAGCGCCATCATCACCGCGGCGCCGAGGCCTTGGGCGGCTCGGGCGGCGACCAGCAGCGGCAGCGACGGCGCAAGCGCGGCCGCCAGCGACGCGGCGCTGAACAGGCCAAGACCGGCGACCAGCAGCAGCCGGCGGCCGACGAGATCGCCGAGACGCCCGACGCTGACGATGAGCGCGGTGACGGCAAGCAGATAGGCTAGCACCACCCATTGCACCGCCTGGAAGGATGCTGCGAAGGCGGTGCTCAGCGTCGGCAGCGCGACATTGGCGATGCTGGTGCTGAGCGAGGACAAAAGCATCGCCAGCGACAGGCTGGCCAGCGCGCCGCTTGCCGAGCGGCTTGCGGGAACGGTGCGTGGATCTGCGATATCGGCCATGGTTCTTCTCCGGCTCGGGTGGAACTTGCCGGGAGAATAGGCGCCTGGCCCATATGGCGGAACGCGCAGCATTTGCACTCGAATAGTGCATGAAGCGCCATGTCACTGCATCGAGGACGTGCTAAGATCGCACCATGTCGCGACCCGATCTCAACCTGCTCGTCACGCTGGACGTGCTCATCGCCGAAGGCAGTGTCGCGAAAGCCGCGCGGCGGCTGAAGCTCAGCCCGTCGGCAATGAGCCGCGCGCTCGCAAGACTGCGCGAGGTGACCGGCGATCCGCTTTTGGTCCGCGCCGGGCGCGGCCTGGTGCCGACGCCGCGCGCCATCGAGCTCGGGACGGATGTCGGCCGGCTGGTGAAGGAGGCGGAAGCTGTGCTGCGCCCCGCCGAACGGCTCGACCTGAAGCGGCTTACGCGCAGTTTCACGCTGCGCAACAGCGATGGTTTTGTGGAAAATTTCGGCCCTTCCCTTCTCGCGCGCGTCGCGGAGGAAGCGCCGGGCGTGCAGCTGCGCTTCGTGCCGAAGCCCGACAAGGACAGCGCGCCGATGCGCGAAGGCAGTGTCGATCTCGAGACCGGCGTTATCGGCGGCTCGACCGGCCCCGAGGTGCGGGCGCAGGCGCTGTTCCGCGACCGTTTCGTCGGCGTGGTGCGCAGCGGCCATCCGCTGTGCGACGGCAAGATCACCGCCGCCCGCTTCGCCGCCGGCCGGCATATATTGATCTCGCGCCGCGGGCTGGATCGCGGGCCTATCGACGACGCGCTGGAACTCGCCGGGCTGACGCGGACGATCGCCACCGTGGTCGGCGGCTTCGCGGAAGCGCTGGCGCTGGCGCGCGGCTCCGATCTCATCGCCACGGTGCCCGAGCGCTATACCGGCAAGCTGCGCGAAGGCCTGCTCACCTTCGCATTGCCGGTGAAGCTCGCCGGGCTCACCATTTCGCTGCTATGGCACCCGCGCCTCGACGCCGACCCCGCGCATCGGTGGCTGCGGGGCCTGGTGAGGGAGGTGTGCGGAGGGCGGTGAGACAGCCGATCTCCTTTCGCGGCGACCGGCACGCAGGCAGGCGAGGCGCGAAGGAACGCCGCGCCGACAGACCGACACGCCGGGACGGAGCGGGGGGACGCCCAACAAGAACCCCCGCTCCGTCGCTGCGCGAGCACCTCTGCCCGATCTGCCCGCCAGGACCTGCGCCGGGACACTTCGAGCAACCGATCGCCCACCCTCATCGGATGGCGAATTTTAGCATCCCTGCATGTGCGCATCATGAAGCGGTTCACAGAGCGGCAGCGTTCCTCTCCCCAGCCTTTGAGGGGCGACGAAACCGCTAGCGCGACGGGTAATTCACTGCCCTTTGCCCGCCAATGCTGCGTTGCCGAAATGCGCCCAAAAAAAGTCAGGTTGAGAACCGGACCTCAAAACGCCTCAACCAGTGAGAAACCAGCCTATTCAAACGTGTAGGCGGCAACATTCGTGTCGCTTGCCGCAACGGCCGAAAAGCCCGGAAATCCGCCATTTCGGAGCCTGCCGGCGCGGCAACCGCGGAAATGCGGCAGCCCGATTTCGGCATTGCACAACGGAAAAAAACGCTGTTCCGGAGGCGCCGCCGCCGACGTTGACAGCCAAGCCGGGCCAATGGCAATCCGCAGTGACTGGTCACGCCATGACCGTTGCTGTTGGGGACGGACGGGGTTTCAGCAGCTTGGCGGCGGCGCCGGACGGGCGGGCACTTGCGTAGTGTACCGCCCGCTCCTGGCCGGCAGCGGCGCGAGGTTTCGCGTACGAGGCTCAGAAAGGGTGCCCAGACCGCTACTGACGAACCGTTGCCAGCTTTTCAAGCGTCGGCTCGCTATAGGCCTTCTTGATCGCAATTCCCTCCTGAAGACGCTTCGCGCGGGCGAGCGCTGCCGGGGAGCGACCATCAAGCTTGCGGCCGGAAGCGTTCACCAGGCGCTCCGTACGAGGCAACAGGTCGTAAGAGCGGATCAGCGCCCTTCTGCTCTCCTCAATCAGTTGGTCCTGGAAATCTGCGGCCGCGTGCCCGCGCGCGGGCTAGTGGGGATTCTTGTTCTCGAGCATGCCGCTCTCCCTGTTCAGGCGGGAGCGCGGATCAACGTCTCTCAGTCGCCAATGGTGTCCGGTGGGTGGTACCAGCGATAAGGCAGGGTACGCCGATTGGCGCGCCGTGGCAAAGCCAATAGTTTCGACCGATCTCGGACCGCCGCAAAGGAGTGCCGCAGGGCGGCCTGGCTCGCCTCAGAAGGTAAAGCCGGACGACGGCGCGACGGCGGTCGCGGCCGACAGCCTGCCGCGCTTTTGCAGCCGCGGCTTTTCGTAAGTCTTCTTCATCGTTCGTTCCTGGGCGGGTCAACGACCGGCGCAGGTGAACGCGATGCGGCCGCCCTGTCAAGCTTAGCCCGGGAATGCTTGCCCTGCTGGCTGTTGCTTAGGTCAGCGCGGCGGGATCGGGGCCGACGACCCGGCAACGACGCTCGACAGCTTCTGGCGCTTCACCAGCACCGGTTTCTCATAGATCTTCTTCATGGATATGCCCCTTGCCCAATTTGCCGCCTCACGACGCAAGGGAAGTGCCGTTTGTCAAAAAACGTTTTCGTGAGATGCGTGCAGAGCGAGCCGGCTGCAACCGAATGCGGGCAGGCTGTGGTCAGCCGGCAACATCGAGCCTGCTGAGGTTCGTTCCTAGCCCGCGTGCTGCAGCCAATGGCGGTCGAACACGTCGAGGATGGCGCGATACTCGGACGGCGGGATTTGGTTGACGCCGCCGTCGCTGTCGGCACTGAGGAACTGGCCGAGCTGCCGGTCGACCGCTTCCGGGTGCTCCATGACGATGCCGAGGCTCGCGAGATCGGCGGCGATCGAGGTGCCCGGCGGCAGGTACCCGCCCCATTGCTCGGCGGCTGGCGCATCGCGCAGGCGCACCAGCAGGATTCTTGTCAGCGAGGGCTGCGCCTCCGGGCCGATGATGGCGGTGCCGACCATATAGCCGCCGAGCACGCTCACCGGCTGCGTCTGCGGGAACAGGCAAAGGAAGAACTGCGCTTCGCCGCCCACCTCCTTCAGATGTAGGTAGAGGCTGCGCTTTGCCGGCGTGACCGGCCCGCCGAGCTGCAACTGCCCGGTCGGCAATGTCTCGCGATATGTGGCGGTGAACGCATGCGCGCCGGGTCCGGCCTCGATCGACAGGCGGCCCCTGATGAGTTGGCCGCGATAGTAAGGCGACCAGGCGCGCGAATAGCAGGCATAGGTCCCGGCAAGCGCCAGCCCGGTGCCCTTGTCGTCATGCCCGGGCGAGGCCTCGGCCTGGGCGTGGGCGCGGCGTTCGAGCTCCGTCGCGTCGATGCCGTGCCGGGCCGCGATCGCGGCCGTGAAGCTCGGCAGATCGCTCTCGGCGATCCAGGCGCCGGGTCGCTCGAGGCGCAGCACTTTCGCCCAGTCTTCGTAGACGCTGTGCTCGCGAGGCTGGGCGCGGCCTTGCAGCCATTTGTCGGCGCGGCCGATATCGAAAGCCGTCTTCGGATTGACCGCTCGGAACGCCGCCGCCAGATCCTTGCGGCTGGCGGTTCCCAGCACGACCGAAGTCAGTCGTAACTTCTGCGCGATGTTCAGTGCCATCCGGCTGCACCTGTTCCGTCCCGACAGAATCGGGATTGGCCTCTTGTTCGAGCGAAGATCATGCTTTCACGGCCGCCGCAAGCTCACTGGGCAGTGCAACCAGGAGCAAGCAAGCCGTCCCGCCGGCTCCGCATCAGCGCCGCAAGACGATCCAGGCCAAGCCATCCGCCTGCACTGGACCTGCATTTCTAGCGCGCTCCGAAGGATCCGGGCTTCTGCCCGGATCGGCGAGGCAGAACAGAAACGGCCGGACAAGGGCCGAACCAGACAGCCACCCGGCCAGCCTGAGGGCTGGGGCGTGGCGCCGCCGGCGGGGCCGGCGCCTGCCCGCGCGGTTCGCGCGGGCCTTCGGGCCGGTCAATTGAGGGGGAAAGTCGCCTCCCTCATCCAGCCGCCTGCAGCTCCTTCTTGCGGGCCGGCCGGCGGCGTGGCCGGCGTTGCGGCGCAAGCTTCAGCATCACCGGCGGCTCGCTCGACAGGGCGCCCGTCACGGCGCTGACCATGCCATGGGCGACGAAATCGGCGTTAAGCCCGGCGGCAAGTTCGGCCGCGGCCTTGGCGTCGCTGTTGCCGATTTCCGACCAGGACACGATGCCGACCCTGAGACGCGGTTTCAGCCGCTTCAGCCGCCGCACCATGAAGCGCGCGTGCTTGGTGGAGTCGCGGTTGAGGAAACCGATCACCACCGTATCGACGCCGCTCAGGTCGAGGCGGCGGATCCCGGCAGGTTCGAGGTCAATGAAACTCGCTCTCGACACTTCGGCGCCCTGCACCTCCAGCACCTGCGCCAGCATAGCGGCGGCGGCGTCGTCGAGCTCGCCCCGCCCGCCGGCGCAAAGCACGGAGAAGCCCACGCCATCCGGAAGATCGACCTCCTCGGATAGAGGCTCCTTGCCGTCGCCGGCCTTCCGATCGTTCGCCTTGCCTTCAGCAGCCTTGCCCGCGGTGATCTTGGCTGAGGCTGCCTTGCCCGGCGAGGCCTCGGCCGAGGCAGTGGCTGCCTGCTGGTCCTCTTCCTCCTCGGCTTCCGCCTCCTCCGCTTCCTCCTGGGCGCTGGCGTCCAGATTGGCGACGAGCGTCAGCGCGCTCGCCGCTACCTGTTTGCGCTGTTCGTCATCCATGACGCCGCGCATGCGGTCCTGCTCGCCAAGCAGCAGCGCCGGAATCGCCACCTGGTCGTAGAACTCGAACAGGTATTTTTCTTCGAGCATCTCCTCGGCGTGGTCGGTCGCCTCGTCCGGATCGGCGGCAAGCAGCCGCTGATAGAGACGCGCATGAGGCTCGAGCACCGGCTCATTGCCGAACAGCACGTCGAGGAACTCGAACTGCGGAACGTGGCGGCCGAGGACGACGAGGCAGACGGTGAGCGGCGTCGACAGCACCAGGCCGATCGGCCCCCAGAGCCAGGTCCAGAAGATCGCCGCGACGATGATGGCGAGCGGCGAGAGGCCGGTGCGCGAGCCATAGAGCCATGGCTCGATGACGTTGCCGGTGATCAGCTCCATGGCGATGAACAGTGCCCCGGTCCACAGAAGCAGCGACCAGCCGGGCGCCACCGCCAGCGCCAGGAACAGCGGCAGCAGCGCGCCGATGATCGGCCCGATATAGGGAACGAAGCGCAGGGCGAGCGCCAGCATGCCCCAAAGCAGCGCATTGGGTATGCCCAGCACCCACAGGCCGATGGTGATCGGGATGGCGTAGATGACGTTCACCACCAGCTGCATCAACAGATACTGGCCGACCCGCTTGCCGGCGTCCTGCAGCGCCTGGGTGGTGCGGTGGAGATCGCCATAGCCGACGAGACGGATGAAGCGGTCGCGCAGGTCCTCCCGCTCCATCAGCATGAAGATGACGACGACGACCACAAGGCCGGCCGAGCCGAGCGGGCTGAGCAGCGGCTCTATGACCTTTTGCAATACTTCGAGCGGCCTTTCCTGCGCGACGATCTCGACCGGGATCGGATCGCGCTTCGGCGTCTCGGCGGCGGACGGCAGTTGCGGCTCCTGGCGCTCGAACTCCTGGCCGACGCGCTCGATCACGCCGCTCAAGCGCGAGATGATGCCGTTGCCCAGCCCGTTTTCCTTCAGCGCGCGGATCTTTGTCAGGATGTTGATCTGATAGACGGGGATGTTCTGGGCGAGGTCGCTGACCTGCGTGGCCACCACGAAGGAGAACAGCGCAAGCGCGGCAAAGGCGCCCAAAACGCTGGCAATCACGGCAGGCAGGCGCGGAATGCCGACGCGTTTCAACGCCGACACGAGCGGCGCGATGGCGAAAGTCAACAGCAGCGCGACTGCGATCGGCAAAAACACTTCGCGCCCGAAATAGAGCGCCGCAACCGACGCGACGACGGTTGCGACCGTCGGCAGCGCCGTGCGCGGATGGCTGCGCGAGGCAGCAAGCAGGCCCGCCAGCCCCGGTTCCGGCTCGCGCGTGCCGTTCTGACGATTATCCGCCACCGTGAGTCTCCACCCTGCCCGCCATGATTGGCTTTCGCCGGCGTGCAACGCGCGGATCGGAGGATGGTTGCGAGGCGCGATCAGTTGGAGGGAGGATGAAGCGGCTGATGCAAATCTCCCCTTGCGGACAAGGGGAGATTTGAAGCGCTCGCCGCCGCACCAGAAGGCTCGTGCCCGGCTATTTTACCGGGATCATGAGATGCGCGTAGGGCGTGCCCGGCCACATCACGTAAGGCTTGGACGTGTCGGGCTTGGCATCGGTCGGATAGCCTTTCATCATGTCCATCGCGTTGACGATCATCACATGCGGCCCCGTCTCGATCCAATTGTTGCCTGCCTCGGGCTTCGTCGCATAAGGATCGGTATTGCTGCCGTCGGTGCCGCCGGACAGCATATACATGAAGCCGACCTTGCCTTTGGGGGGTTCCTTCTTTTCCAGCCAGGCCATCGCCCATTCCATCGAGTTGGCATCGCCGCACATCGGATCCGGACCGGGCGAGGCCGGATTGTCCGGCATGCACCAGAAGCCGGTCTTGCCCTCGCGCAGGGTGCGCATGTTCCCCTTTTCATCCATGGCGTAGACCGCAGCGCCACTCGCCACTGCGGCGGGTGCGGCGGACTCGGCGCTTTTGATCAGCGCAGCGTCGTCGGCAGCTGCGCCCTGCATCGCAATCAAACTGCCCGCTGCCAACAGCGCAGCGACCGTCAGAAGCCGTTTCATGGCCGTTCTCCGGTTCGAGTTGATGTCTTTGTGCATGATGTCGGACGTCACGGCGTCCCAGAGCCGTTCGTCGGTGCATTGATCCTACCAGATTACCTGCAGGCGGACAATTTGCCTTTAGCGTTCGCCAATGTCCTTCCATGCTCTCGAACGCTGGCGAAACCGGCGGCTGAGCTCCTTCGTCATCCTGGGCGAAACGAGGCGCGCAGACCCTGGCGTGCCGAAGCGTCGGCTGCCGCCGGCGTTGCTGCCGCCTCCCTTTATGTTGCACTGCGTTAGATTTGTTGCATTGCGGTATGAGCCCATAGGCGCGAGGCTTTCCCAAGGCGGGATACGAACGACCGTTGCGAGGTTCGCCTTCGTGTCAGCACCATCGCCGGACTTCCGGCCCGATATTGAGGGGTTGCGGGCGCTCGCCGTGGCGGGCGTTGTCGCTTTCCACTTCGGCTTCACCGCCCTGCCCGGCGGCTTTGCCGGCGTGGACATCTTTTTCGTCATCTCCGGTTACCTCATCACCCGCCATCTGGTCAGCGAGATTTCGCTCACCGGCCGGCTCGACCTCCTTCGTTTTTATGCCCGACGCGCGCGGCGGCTGCTGCCGGTGGCGCTGTTCGTCATCGCCGCCACGCTTGCCGTCGGCACGCTGATCCTGTCGCCGGAGGAGCAGGCGCTCTATTCCAAGGGCGCGATGTTCGCGTCCGCCTACATGATCAATCTGTGGCTGATCCGCTGGTCGTTCGACTATTTCGCCAGCGATGCCGCCAACAACCCCTTTATCCATTACTGGTCGCTGTCGGTGGAGGAGCAGTTTTACCTCGCCTGGCCGGCGCTGCTGATGCTGGCGGCCTGGCTGAAGCCCGGCAAGCGGACGATCATGCTTGCGATCGGCATTGCCGGCCTGGTCTCCTTCGCGGTCTGCGCCTGGCTGACCCCCATTTCGCAGCCCTGGGCCTTCTACTTCTCGCCGCTGCGCGCCTGGGAATTCGCCGCCGGCGGGCTGGCTTCGATGGCGCCGGCATGGCTGCTCCAGAACCGCCCGCGGCTCGGGACGGCGTTCAGCCTGTGCGGGCTGGTCCTCATTGCCTTCGCTTACCTCACCTTCAGCGAGGAGGCTCCCTTCCCCGGTTTTCTGGCGCTCGTGCCCGTGGCCGGTACTGTCCTTCTCTTGCTGGCGGGCGCGGCCGGCGTCAGGGACGGCATTCTTGCACGCAATTTCGAACGGAAAACCGCGGGGCTCTTTTCCTCGAATTGCGTAAATGCCGCCCTGGCGCTGCCGCCCTTGCAGTGGATCGGAAAGGTTTCCTACTCGCTCTATCTCTGGCACTGGCCGGTGATCGTCTACGCCGGCATGCTGGTCGAGGAGCTGACTTTTGCGCAACGCTTCGCCTGCCTCGGGCTGACGTTGGCGCTCTCTGCGCTGAGCTACCATTTCATCGAGAATCCAATCCGCCGCAATGGCTGGCTTATGGCCAATGCGGCGCGGGCGCTGGTGCCGGCCCTCCTCCTGACCGGCACCGGCGTCGCAGCCGCCTACGGCAACGCAGCGCTTGCCGTGCGCGCCGAGGACCCCGAGCAGCGCGCGATCGCGGCAAGTGCGGCCGAGCCGGCCACCGCGCGCGCCAAGGCCTGCGTCGAGGGCTACGACACGGTAACGCCGAAACCCTGCGTGTTCGGCAATGGCCAGCGCGTGATCGCGCTGTTCGGCGATTCGCACGCCGATCACTGGTCGACACCGCTGATCGAGGCAGGAAAGAAGAACGGCTACCGCGTCGAGACCTGGCTGAAGAGCTCGTGCCGGCCCTCACGGTTTTCCTACTTTGTCACGAAGCTCAACCGCGACTACCGCGAATGCGACCAGTGGCGCGAACAGGCGATCAAGGAGATCATCGCGGCCAGGCCTTCGCTGGTGGTGATCTCCGAACTGGCGCTGACCTCCTCGCGCAAGATGGCGGCGGGCAAGGGCGAGCCGGACACGCCGGACGCCGTATGGCGGGCCGGCCTGCGCTCGACACTAACCAGCTTGAGCAAGGCCGGGCTGAAGATCGCCTTCATCCGCGACGTGCCGTTCAACGACGAGAACATCGACACCTGCGTGTCGCGCGCGCTGTGGCGCGACAAGGCGCCATCGCTCTGCGACCAGAGCCGCGCCTATGCCGCCAACGACCAGATGGCGGCGGTCGAGCGCGAGATCGTCACCAGCGTGCCCAATGCCACTTACGTCGACCTCACCGACCGCTTCTGCAACGCCACAACCTGCCACGTCTTCATCGACGGCCAGCTCGCCTTCCGCGACCAGCACCATCTGGCGACCCCATTCGCGGAATCGCTGGAACCGGAGGTGGAAAGGCGCGTGATCTCGAAGGTGGGAAGGTAGGGCGCCGCCCCTGTCGTTCGTGATCCTAGGGCGGAGCAAGGAGCGAAGCGACGCGCGCAGACCCTAGGATCCATGCCGTGACGCTAAAGCGTTGCAGCAGTAACAGAATTCTGCACCGTAGCGCTTCACGCCGAAGGTCACGGCATGGATCCTCGGGTCAAGCCCGAGGATTGCGACCGTGCGAGCGTCGGCGTTCCTTCACACCCGTCTGTCCTGCCAGACATCCCCCGCACGGGGGGAGATCAGCAGCTTCTGCTTACTCCGCCACAACCACAAAATGCTTGGTCACCGGCTCGAGGATCTTCCAGGTGCCCTTGAAATCGGCTTCGACCACGAAGGCGTCGCCGGGGCCGACCTCGACCGGCTCGCCGCCATCGGGCGTGATGAGGATGCGGCCGGCGATCATGTGGACGAATTCATAGTCGGTGTAGGTGGCGTGATAGGTGCCGGGCGAAGCGCGCCAGGTGCCGGACATCACCTTGCCGTCCTCGCTGGTGTGCTGGACGGTCGTCTGCATAGTCGGCGCCCCCTCGACCGCGATCCAGCCCGGCAGATCGCCGCCATCGCCATGCTCGACGGGGCCGAATTTCAGGATGGTGGGCTTGGTCATGGCAGGCTCCTGCGGTTGGGATTGGCTGGACGTGGCAATAGACGACGACGCCGCGCGCGCACGCGCTGCACGGCGACAGCAGGTGGCGATATGGCGACTCCGAAGATCGAAAACAGCGGGGCGAAGAAAAGCGTGACCTTCCCCGCAAGGGCGAAGATCGTCAGCTTCGGCGCCGCTTCGCTCCTTGCTGGGCCCAGGATCGCCGCCCAACTTTCTCGGAACACCACCCGTCCCGAAACCGTTTGTGCCTCGAAGGGGCAACCATCGACCTCAAGGAGGCAGCGATGAAAAAGCTTCTGCTTGCTTCGATGATCGCCATCGCCTCGGCGTTTGCGATCGCGCCGGCGAGTGCCGGTAGCGTTCAGTTCGGCATCGGCGTCGGCCCCAGCTACGGCGATTACTATGGTGACTACTATGGCGGGTATTACCCTCACCGCTATTACCGACACGTCTACGATGACGACTACTACACTCCCTATCGCGAGCGTTATGTGGTGCGCTATCATAACCGGTATTATCGCGATCATTGCCGGATCAAGATCGTGAAGCACTGGCGCCACGGCCACCGCGTCATCGAAAAGATCCGCATCTGCCGGCGCTGACCGACCAGCGAGCGGACATCTCCCCTCGGCGAGGGGAGATGTTCGGTCGACATCGCTCGACGTCGTCGAGGTCTCGCCACTTCGCTTCAGGGCTTGGTTTCGGGTTTTGCCGTTACTGACAGGCGACATTGGCTGCGGTTGCGCCGCCTTGCAAATTCCCGCCAAAATGCCAACTAGAAGCCGGCATTCATAAGGAAAGCAAAAGTGACGCAGCGAAGCGGCAGCGCCGACCTGCCGCTGCATGGCGGGCGGGTTCCGAAATGGCTGGGCGATCGCATGACGAAGCTGGGCGCGGTGCTGTGCGAAGCCATCGTCCACCATTACGGCCGCGACGAGCTTTTGCGGCGCCTCGCCCATCCCTTCTGGTTCCAGTCCTTCGGCGCCGTGATGGGCATGGACTGGCATTCTTCCGGCATCACCACTTCCGTCATCGGCGCGCTGAAGCGGGGCCTCAATCCGATGGCCGGCGAGCTTGGCATCCATGTCTGCGGCGGGCGCGGCGCACACTCGCGCAAGACGCCGGGCGAGCTGATGGCGATCGGCGACCATGTCGGCCTCGACGGCCAAGCTCTTGCCACTGCCAGCCGGCTGGTCGCCAAGGTGGACAGCGCCGCCGTGCAGGACGGCTACGACCTCTACCTGCACGGCTTCATCGTCAGCGATGACGGGCGCTGGGTGGTGGTGCAGCAGGGCATGAACGGCGACGCCCGCCAGGCGCGCCGCTACCACTGGCTGTCGGAGGGGCTGGAAAGCTTCGTCGACCAGCCGCATGCGGCGATCGAGGGCGAACGCCAAGGCGAGATCGTCAACCTCACCGACCACCGCGCCGAGAAAGCGCGCGACGGGCAGATCGCGCTTCTGAAGACGATGAGCCCGGAAAAGATCCTGAGCGAGCTTGCCGTTCTGGAGCCAGCCGAAGCGCCCGAGCCGGCCGCGCAACCGCTGCTCCCCAACCTCGTCATGCCCGCGCATCACGACGTGCGCGAAAGCGACATCGTCATGCGCCGCCTGCACGGCAACATTGCCGCCGCGATCGAGAGCGGCCCGAAGGATTTTCCCGAACTGCTGCTGGTGCCCGGCGTCGGCCCGCGCACGGTGCGCGCGCTCGCCATGGTGTCGGAAGTGTTGCACGGCGCGCCCTGCCGCTTTTCCGACCCGGCGCGCTTCTCGCTCGCCCACGGCGGCAAGGACCGCCACCCCTTCCCCGTGCCGCTGAAGGTCTATGACGAGACGATCTCGGTGCTGAAATCGGCGGTGAGCAAGGCGAAACTCGGGCGCGAGGAAGAGCTGCAGGCACTCAAGCGGCTGGACGGGGAATCACGTCGGATGGAGCGCTATGTGACGGGGCCGAGCCTGAAGGAGATCGTCGCCGGCGAGATGGATCAGTCTCATCTGCTGGGGGGACGGAGCGTGTTTGGGTGGGAACCACCACCTGACAGCGACCCGAAGCCGCTGAAGAAAGGCGCTTGAGACACGGCTGAAACGGCGTCACGCAAAGCGCGCAGATAACCGCATCGATCGGCGCTGCCCCTCATTGCCCTGCCGGGCATTTCTCCCCGTATAGTGACGGGGAGAAAGATGCTGTCACCGCCGCTTTCGCCAACCGCCAACGTCGCGGAATAGCTGCCAGCGTCGCGGCCATCCCCTTCTCCCCGTCACTATACGGGGAGAAGGTGCCGGCAGGCGGATCAGGGGCAGCGCCGAGGCCAGAAGTTTTTGCGCGGTCGTCTTTCAATACGCTCTTCGCAGTGAATCGTCGGAATGAATAAC
Source organism: Mesorhizobium sp. WSM4989 (assembly GCF_029625795.1). Classification (NCBI taxonomy): domain Bacteria; kingdom Pseudomonadati; phylum Pseudomonadota; class Alphaproteobacteria; order Hyphomicrobiales; family Phyllobacteriaceae; genus Mesorhizobium; species Mesorhizobium sp. WSM4989. Next base: position 250,080 of record NZ_JARTVN010000001.1, read on the forward strand.
AATGTGAATTTGTCCTTCGGCACGTGGTTTAATCAGTGCTGGGATTGGGAGAGAGCCGCAGCCGCCTCCTGCTTCCAGCTTCAGCGGCCAGTTTCAGCCACTTCAAACTTTCGCCGGCGTCGGCTCTCACCCCGTCTGCCCCAGTGGCATAGGCTTTGCAACCATAAGCTGGTAGGGTGTTGCTGGATCGGCGCCTTCCTCGACAACCAGCAGGCCCCGCGAGCCAAGCCGACGGAACCAGTAAATCGCATCCGCCTCTTCTAGACTGGATGGTCACTGCGAAGCGAGGTGGTCGTGGTCGGCTGGCCGGTCATCTTCAATCCGGAGATCAGTGGATTAACGGTCATCGCCAGCTCGATTTCAGGTGCCCCCAGGCCGCCTTAAGCACAAACAGCAGTGTCATCAACATTGCGGTGTTGAGAACAGGATGGGCGTTAAACACGGTCGCAATTACTGCAGCGACGGCCGATCATGAACATCATTGAACCGGAAACAAGTCTAATGAAACGCATTCAGTCACTCCAGTTGCATAGTCACATAAGCAGCTTTCGATCCGGCGCAAGTTTGGCACATCGCTTTCCCCTCACCCTACCTTCCTCCCCATCATCATCCCGTAATGCACCGCCAACAAATCCAGCCCGACCTTCAGCAGCTTGACCACCACATCGCGGCCGTCGCCGGTGCGTTCGGCGATGGCCTTCACCGACTGGCCTTCGAGGCAGATTTTTCGGACCACCTCCGCCACCTCCCAGTGGGCGAGCGCGGCCGCTGCGTGGGCGTGCGCGCGGCCGGCTGAGAGCACGCGGTCGGGCACGCCGCCGCCGACGCGGCCGCCGTCGACGCGCTCGCTCCAGGATTGCGGCTGCAGGCCCTCGCGGGCGGAGCGCTCGAAATCGTCGCGAAAACGCTGGCCGGCTTCGCGCTGCTGACGGGTGAGCGAGGTGATGCCGGTGAGCGGATCGACATTGCGCAGGCGCACGATGCCGCCGGTTGAGGTGTAGCCACCGTTCGACACCTGGTAGACGCGGCGCGCCTCGGCCGTGCCGGGGGTGAGGCGCTGGCGGCCGAAGGCGTCGGGCTTCAGCGCGAAGTCATGGCCGATCTCGCGGCGGATGCGCACCTGCTCGGCCTCGCCCTTGGGGAGTTTCGGGGGTTGCGGTTTCTTGGCGGCTTTGCGGGGCATGGGCGGTGTCCTTTGTGGTGGGTGGTGTGAGTGGCCAACGGGAGAGGCTGCGTTCCTTCGCGCCCCCCTCTGCCCTGCCGGGCATCTCCCCCACTTGGGGGGAGATTGGCAGCTTGGGCGCCCCCGCTCAGACCTGCGAGGGTGGAGGCTGGCGAAAGCGGTGGCGAAGTCTGATCTCCCCCCTTGTGGGGGAGATGTCCGGCAGGACAGAGGGGGGCGCTGTCCCGCCGGCATATCGATCATTGTCGGCTCCCCCTCCGTCGCGGCTGCGCCGCGCGACTAGCCGGGGCGAACCACGGGTCTCGCCCGTCCTTCGGACCCCCCACTTCGCGGCGGCGAAGAAATGAGCGCCCGCTTCGCCAACAGCTCCCGCATCAGCCGCCGTTCCCGCACCTCGATCGAAAGCTGGGCGCTGGACGGGCAGAACTGGGCGTTGTCGACCTTCGCCTCGCCGCGGATGAAGCGCTGGATCGCGGCTTGCACATCGGCAAGCTCGGCATCCTGCACGGCTGCGAGATAGCCGCGCAGCTGCATCTCGGGATCAGCGAGCGCGGATTGCGGGAAGCAACTGAACATCGCGGCCAGCGCTTTCGCCGCCTGCTGCAATTCGGCTGCGGTCATTGATCTCCTCGATGATGGCGTTGGCGGCATCGACATGTGTCTTGCGGCGATGCCAGTTCTGTCCGGCTGAACGGCCCGAAAATAATTTCTCGTTCTTTTGCCGCGGAGCGGCAGCCCGGGAAGAAAACGCCAGGGCGTTTTCTCCCGATGGATCTATGGCTATTGGATTGTTGGATTCTGGATTCTTGGATTCTGGACTCTGGGGCTTATCCTCCCCCTTATCCCCTGACTTAACCCGCCGCTTATCCAAGCGCGAAAACGCCCTTTCTTTCGAAAGGCTTGGGTTGCCGCCCTTGAGGCCGTTGCGGCGCACCACGCGCGCCTTACGCGCATCCGCGATCATGCGCCGGGAGTAGATGCGGCCATGCCGGTCTCGCGAGAAGACGCGGTTCTGCTCGAGCTCGGCAAGCAGGCATCCCAGCTCCATTTCTGTGCAGCCGGCAAGGCGCGCGAGCGCCGCCTCCTCCAGCCCCTTGCCGGCGATGGCGACATAGCCAACCGGCTCGTGCGCGGCGGCAATGCAGAGCATCCGCATCCACAGGCCTTGGGCCGCCAGCGAGCAGAGGCGCAGATTTGGATCGGACTCCCAATCCGACCAGAAAAACTTCGACCAGGTCGTACCGCTCATGGGATTGCCTGATGAGAGGCCGGGCAGCGGCAGGTGGCTAATCTCCCCCCTTGCGGGGGAGATGGCCGGCAGGCCAGAGGGGGGTGCTGTCCCGCCAGCCTATCCGCTCTGCTTGTCCTCCACTTTGCCCATTGTACTGCTGTCGTACCTTGAAAGGATTGGCGAGGCTGGCGTTCCTTCACACCCCCCTCTGTCCTGCCGGACATCTCCCCCGCAAGGGGGGAGATTGAGCACTCCGCCGCCGGCGCCTTCATTGTTGCCACTCTCACATCCCCCTCCCGCGATGGCCGTGAAACCGCGCATGATGATGCGCGCAGTAGGAGCGCGTGGCCGACGTCGGCAGGCCGCAGCAGAGCATGTCGGGACCGGGCCGCGCGCCGACGGGATCCTCGTCCGCCTCCTCGCGCAACGCGAGATCGACCGGCGCGCGGCAGCGCTTGAACAGGCAATCAAGGAAGCGCATCGCCGCGACATGCGGCTGGCGGCCGGGGTTTACCGGGGGCGGCGGCGCGGGGAGCTTGTAGAGCTGGACGTCGGATTTCTCGCGGGTGCCGGGGGAAAGCCAGGCGGGCGGCATGCTGCGCGCCGGTTTGCGGGCTTTGGATTTTTTGGGTTTGGGGGGAGTGCGGGCATCCGGCTCCGTGGATAGCTCAACAGCCGATAGGTTGGCGGGACAGCACCCCCCTCTGCCCTGCCGGGCATCTCCCCCGCAAGGGGGGAGATTGGCAGTTGCGGCGCCGGCGCCCTCAATCAGTTCGGCATGCCTGGAAAGCGCTGCCGGCTCGGAGAGCGTGACACCTCCAGCCGCCACCCTGCCCCGCCGGCCCGGCCGGTCCGGCCGTGCATGTTTCCGCGGCCTGCCGCCGGCGCGGCCACCCTTCGGGTTGGCGAAGCCGATGGCACGAAGGCCGGCGTTGCGGTGCACGATGCCGATAATAGCGTTGCGCGAGACCGGGCTGCCGCGCAGCGCGCTGAAGCGGCCGGCGATGCGGGAGGCCGATAGCCCCTCCTTCAGCCAGGCGGCGATCTCGTCGATTTCCTTTTCGGTGTAGGCGGCAGCCATGTCTCATTCCATTGCTTGCGAAGGGTTGCGAAGCGCTCGGCATGTGGCCAAGCGCCGGGGTTCGGCCGCGGGGCCGTTGGTCAGGTCAGGGAAACGGTTGGGATCAGGCGGCGCCGGGCGCCGCACCAAGCAGGAGAAGAAGGGCCGCCTCGGCGGCGGCCCGGGTCAGGCCCGACACCGCCAGGCCCGCCTTGCGGTCGAACAGGATGACGGTGCCGTCCTCGGTGCGGATGCAGGAGACGAGCCGGCCCGAATTGGGGGCCGGAGCCGGGGGAGGAGCGGCTCCGGCCGTTCCGGTGAACCGGGGTGCGGGCGGTTCGACCGGATCCGGGGCAGAGGCCCCGGAAAGCGTCCGGACCGGGGAGGAGGACGGCCCGGACGATTGGAATTCGACAGGCGAGGCAAGCGCGTTCATGCCGCCTCCCCTTGCATGGCGGCAGCGGCGCGATGGCCCGCCAGCCATTCGTAGCTGATACCGGCAATGCCGCGCCTGCGGCTCGCGGCCACCACATGCGGCCAGTGCTGCGGCGCGATGCGTCCGCGACGGCGCATCTGGCGGGCGGCTTCATAGCCGCAGCCGACATCTGCGGCGAAGGCGCCGATACTCTGCCAGGAATCAATTAGCCCCGATATGCTCGTGGGCAGCCCCGAGATGCTCGTTGGCAGCCCCGAGATGCTCGTGGGCGGCCCCGGCACATTCGCGGCGGAGATGCTCGCAGGGAATGCGGAAACGCTTGCGGTAGGCTCATTCATGCGCTAAGCGTACGTTATGTACGAATGACGCGCAAGCGAAATCGTACAATTTGGACGATAATTTTCAGGCATTTTGTACGATGATGGATTCTCGGCACAGATTGCAGCAGGCGCGCGCCCAGGCCGGCTTTGCCTCGCCCAGCGATGCCGCTCGGGCCTTGCGCGAAATCAACAAGAACACGCTTATCAGCCATGAGAACGGCAACCGGCCGCTGTCGCGCAAGGCGGCGGAGAAATACGGCCGGCTGTTCGGCGTCGACCCGGGCTGGCTCTTGTTTGACGCCGACGGCGTCGAAGCCGCGCCTGTGCACCTCGCCGCCTCGCCCATCACCATCGACGTGCCGATCGTATCGTGGATCAGCGCCGGCGAACTCGGCAGCCAGGACAGCGTGGTCAACCTTTCGGACTACCCGACCATCCCCACCGCCGATCTCGAGGAAGGCGAGTGGATTGCGCTGCGCGTCGACGGACCGTCGATGAACAAGATCTCGCCGCCGGATTCGATCATCTTCGTCAACCTGCGCGACAAGCGGCTGGTGACCAATGGCTGCTATGTGATCGCCGACGAAACCGGCCGCGCCACCTACAAGCGCTACCGCCCGAACGACACCCCGCCCTTCCAGCCGGCGTCCTATCTCGACATCCCGCCGCCGGAGCTCGAAGGCGCGATCACCATCATCGGGCGGGTCAAGCGCTCAATGATCGATATGTGAGAGACAATCTCGCTGAGAAACCGTCGCTCAACGAAGAACAAGAAGAACGTCGCGTTGCCAGGCTTTGAGGGTTGCGTTCTTTGGCCGAGAGCGAACACAGGATAGCGTTCGCAATTTCTGCTTGCATTTCGGAACAAAAACGGAACTATATAGGCAATTGCAGCCGCTGCCGCGGCAACTCCGGGGGGAGGATCAAAACATGTCACGCCGCACCGGCGCGTTCACCCGCGCATTCGTTGCATGGCTTTCATTTGGCCCGCTTTTGGCGCCGGCGGGAATAGTGGTGACGCTTGGCGGGCTTCGCAGTCCGGCCCTCGCAGAGAGCAAGGATTACGCTACTTGCTTCAGCGACGGCGCCCTCTCCGCCGACCAGCAGATTAGCGTCTGCACGCCCATCGCCGAGGACAGCGCCGAGATTCCCGATCTTCGCGTTAACGCCTATTTCTGGCGTGGCCTGGCTTACACGCAGAAGAACGATATCGACCGCGTCATCGCCGACATGACCGACGTGCTCGCGCTTGATCCGACATACGTGCCCGCCTTTACCAATCGCGCCATTGCCTGGGAGAGCAAGGCAGATTTCGAGCGAGCCGTCGCGGACTACACTCGCGCAATCGCGCTCACGCCGGACGATGCCAACCTCTATGCCGACCGCGCCAGGGCACTCAACAAGAAAGGCGAGCACGACCGTGCGATTGTCGAATGCGACAAGGCGATCGACATCGATCCCGCCAACGAGATGGCCTATGGCGTGCGCGGCGTCGCCTGGGAGGACAAGGGCGACGCCACGCGGGCCCAAGCCGACTATGACAAAGCAGAGAGCGTCCGCGCGGACCCCATCACCCCTTACCATGACCGCGCACTTTCATGGATCGCCAAGGGCGAGCGCAGGCGCGCGGAAGCCGATTGCAAGCACATCGCCGGCGTCGATGCGGACAAAGGGCGTGATTGCTCACGCCGGATCGCCGAGGCTTTTGGCGAGCCGCGCGACGGAGGTGGCGAGAAAACCGCCACCGCCCAAAATGCGGTCGGCATAGAATGGCAGGAAAAGGGCGACCATACCCGCGCCATCGCCGCATTCGACGAGGCGATCCGGCTCAATCCAGCAAGTTCCGCATTCTACTTCAACCGCGCCAAGAGCTGGGGCTTAAAGAAGAATTATGCCCGCGCTATCGCCGATCTGGATGAAGCCGTACGCCGCGACCCGGCCAACGCCCCGGCTTACCGCGTGCGCGGCATGACTATGGCTCGAGTCGGCAATTCGAAAGAGGCGCTTGCCGATCTCGACAAAGCGATTTCCATCAGTTCCGACGATCCAAAATCGTATTTCGAGAGGGCGCTTGTCTGGGAGGCGAGCGATCCTGACAAGGCAATAGCGGACCTGGACAAGGCAATCGCGCTCGACCCGGCCAACGCGGACTACCGAAAGGAACGGCTGAGCGTCCAGATCGGCAAGCGCAGGGCCGAGGGGCAACCCGTGCTGCAGTCACCGGGCGCTACGACCAGTCAGGCTCATGTCCCAATCCCAGCTGAGCCGCAGGCGGCCAAGCCTATCGCGCCTCCCACGTATGAGCCGCCGCAACTCTATGCCAAGCGCGACAATTCCGCCGCCATCGACTGGAATATGAAATCGGGGTTGCAGCAGATGCAGGTCGACCCCAAGGGCGCGATAGATACATTCAGCTTTGTCATCGGCCTCGATCCCTACAACGCCGATGCCTACTACCACCGATCCATCGCGGAGGCCTTGCTTGGCAATTTCGACCTCGCCGTCCGCGACTGCCGGCGAGCCGTCGAGCTCGACCCGAAGCGGGCAGGCACGTGCAGGGAACACCTGCCCGGCGAGCAAGGCAAGCCGACCGCCGCGAAGCCAGGCAGGGATCCGGCGACCGCCAGGATCCTGCTCGAGCGCGCCCAGATGCGGCTGTCGAAATATGGCGTGGACGGCGCATTGCTCGATTTCGACAAGGCCATCAGCCTCGATCCCGAAAACGCCGACGCCTATTTCGGTCGCAGCCGCGCCCGGATGCTCAAGGGCGATCAGGCCGGCGCGGCAGTCGATTGCCGGCGTGCCATCGAACTCGACCTGAAGCGGACTGGACGCTGTGACGAGCAGGCTGCCGTTGGCGAAAACAGGCCGGCGCCGCCAGTGGGCATGCAACAGTTGCAGCCCTCTGTTGCGGCCGCCGTTGAAACCTTGGCCAAGCAACTCGGCCAAGGCAAAGCGAGCCCAACGCGAATACTGTCCGCTTCAAAGATGCTGGAGGCGGCCGAGGCGACCGACCCACGTGTCCTGAGCGCGGTGCAGAGCGGCGACACCTTTTCGGACGCGGGCAAATATGACCATGCCATCGCAGAATATGAGAAGGCGATCGCGCTCGACCCCAGTAGCCCATTCGCCTATTTCGGCCGCGGCAAGGCCTTGGCCGCCAAGCGCGCCTACGACCTAGCGATCGCCGACTACGATCGGGTGATCCAGCTCGTTCCGGATCTGGTCTCGGCCCATATTCGCCGGGGGATGGCCAAAACCATGTCGGGCGATGTCGAGGGCGCGCTTACCGATTGCGGCCATGCCGCCACGCTCGACCCGAAGGCGCGCGACGCGTTCTTTTGCAAGGGCATGGCCTGGCACGCCAAGGGCGACGGCGGGCGGGCGATCGCGGCCTATTCATTAGCGATCGCGATCGATCCGAAAGACGCCGCCAGCTATTATGGGCGCGGCATGGCACGGGCCGACAGGAAGGACTATGACGGCGCCATCGCCGATTTCGACCGGGCAATCGACCTCGACCCGCACAATCCGGATTACCTGGTCAGCCGCAAGGCGGCCGACGCGGCAAGAGGAAAAGGCGATGTCGCGGCCGAAGCCGGCGGGCCTGATCCGAAGAAGCTCAAGGCTTTCACCGATCTCGGCGATGCCCTCTACAAGAGGCACAAATTTGATCGCGCCATTGCCGAATACAACAAAGCCATCACGCTCGATCCGAAAATGGCGTCCGCATATCTGGGGCGCGGCATGTCGCTGGTAGCGAAGGGCAAGTATGACGCGGCCATCGATGATTACGGCAAGGTGATCGAACTCTATCCTGCCTACGTCGAAGCTTACCTCGGCCGCGCCGTCGCCTGGAGCAAGAAGAACGAACTGGATCGAGCGATCGCCGATTTCAGCCGCGCGGCCAAGATCGACCCCAGTTCTGCGCCAATCTATTTCGGGCGTGGCAGCGCCTGGCTCGCCAACGGCGATTACGACCAGGCGATTGCGGACTACGACCAGGCGCTCAAGCTGGATCCAAGGCTGGCCCTAGCCGAGGAGGGCCGCAAGCTCGCCGTGGCGGCCAAACGCAAGTCAGCCGGAAGCGATCCTGTCGGCTCTGACCAGAGCAAGTTGAAGACCATCGTCGACCACGGCTACGTCTGGTACAAGAAACGCAAGTATGCACGCGCCACCACCGCGTTCGAACAGGCCATCGCGCTCGATCCGAAAAACCCCGCCGGCTATCGCGGACGGGCGATGGTCCGCACCGACACCCATGACTATGATGGCGCCATTGCCGATTTCAGCAAGGTCATCGAACTCGCGCCGAAGAGCAGCGATGCCTATTTTGGGCGTGCCGCTTTGTGGGGGAAGAAAAACGAGCTTGACCGGGCGTTAGCCGACTATGACCGAGGCCTCGAGATCGATCAGAGTTGGAGCATGGCCTATTACGGACGGGCAACCAAAAGGCTGGAGAAGGCCGATTACGAGGGTGCGATGACAGACTTCGACAAGGCGATCGAACTGGATCCCAAAGTCGCGCGCTTCTACATCGATCGCGGCTTTGCCTATGCGGCAAAAAAGGACATCGACAGCGCAACGCGAGACTTCAACAAGGCGATCAGCCTGGACCCGAAGAAGAGCGCTGGCGCCCATTTCGGTCTAGGTGCAATCAAGGAAAGCCAAGGCGACCACGATGGCGCCATCGCCGAGTACAGCCGCTCTATCGAGATCGACCCGACATATGCCGACGCCTACGATTTGAGGGCACATTCCTGGAGAGCTAAGGGCGATTTGAAGCGCGCCGAGGCCGACCGCAAGAAGGCGCTGAGCCTCGGACTGAACTAGACAGGCATTTTAGAGGGGCGGATGTCGCGTTGGAAATGGTTGCAGGTGGAGGCGGTCGTCCCCTTTGAGCTTCGTTGAGGCAAAAGTGCTACCAGCGATGTTCGGCGGCGGCAGATATCACCATGAGTCGGTGGCGAAGCCGCCCCAGCCTGTGACCACCGCCTACATCGATGCCTAGATCCGGAAGCAGGATCTCCAGATCGTTGAGGCTATCGCACGCGAATTTCCGGATAACTACGATGCGATGCTGCGCAAGATCACTGCCGCCGCCCAGACCGGAAGCCAAACAGAAGTGCGCAATACCAGCAGACAGGCCGTCGCCGATCTGCGGCACAGATATGCACGGCTCCTGCCTTCAGCGCCGGACAGCTAGGTCTCGCTAGCGCTTTCGGGCAACTCGACATGCTCAATCATGTCATGGCGCGCGAAACGCCGGCCACCTGCAACAATTACCTGCGCTATGTCTCGAAGTATGGCCTTTCCTTCAGCGCCTTGCCGTTGCCGTCGAGCAGAATTCCCGAGGCAAACAAATACCCGCCCATCGCTTCCATCTTCGCCATGTCCATGGTGCCGATGGCGCCGTTAGCATTCCTTCAAAAAATGCCGGTCGTTCAGCGCCGGGTTGGTGAGCGTGTCCTTGTTCGCCGCGATCAGCGGGTCGCCTGCGTGCTTCGCGCGGTCGACGGCGAAGGCGTAGCCGGCCCGCGTCCCTCGAAAAAAGCAGCGGCGGCTTGTCGGTTGGCGCCAAGGAACGCGTTTCCGGAAATGATCAAGGTAGTGTGCTCGTCCGGCAGCCGTAATCGGCGTAACGGAAGCTGCGCTGCTCCAAGCTTCCAAGCCCGGCCTCAACGCCTTCCAGGTCGAGTCTTCGGGCGTGACGTCGACCGCACCGGGCAAACCGTTTCCCCAATCCGCAGAAGAGCGGCCCATCTCTCTTAGGAGATGCCGGTCGTTATAAGATTTTTACCAGTTTCTTATAATGCTCTTGAATCTCGCCGAATAAAGGCCCAGTTATAAGAAAACTGCAGGTTTCTTATAAGGCTGCGCACGCCCGGGAGCGGCCATGAAGACCATCGATCTTGCCTATCGTACCCTCTATGCCGAGCTGGTGCAGCGCAGCCTGGATGCCTCCTTCGAGACCGATTTCTCGACGGCAGGCAATTTCGTGCGCGTGCCGGTGAAGGGCCGCGACTACTGGTATTTCGAAGAGACGCGGCCGCAAAAGTCCAGGCGCTATGTCGGCCCGGCGGAAGATCCCGAGATCGCCAAACGGGTCGCGGCCTTCAAGGAGATCAAGGACGATCTCAGAGCTCGCCGCAAGCTGGTCTCCACGCTGGTTCGCGACGCCGGCCTGGCGGCGCCCAATGCTTTCAGTGGCGACGTCGTCGAGGCGCTGGAAAAGGCCGGGCTCTTCCGCCTGCGCGCGGTGCTCGTCGGCACCGTCGCCTTCCAGACCTATGCAGGGCATCTCGGCGTCAAACTGCCAGGAGCCGCACTGCAGACCGGCGATGCCGACTTTGCCCAGTTCCATTCCGTCTCGGCCGAAGTCGACGACAGCATGCCGCCGCTCATCGAGGTGCTGAAGGCGGTCGACCCGACATTCCGGGAAATCCCGCACCGAACCGATGCGGGGCGCACGACGCAGTTCGAGAATGCTTCGCGCTACCGCATAGAATTCCTCACTCCGAACCGAGGCAGCGACGAGCATGCTGACCATGCCAGCCCGATGCCGTCGCTGGGCGGCGCCTCGGCCCAGCCCTTGCGCTTCCTCGATTTCCTGATCCGAGACCCGGTGCGGGCAGTGCTGCTCCACCGCTCCGGCGTGCCGGTGCTGGTCCCCTCTCCCGAACGCTTTGCGGTCCACAAGCTGATCGTCGCGGCGCGACGCGAACGAAGCGCTGCCGCCAAGCGGGAAAAGGACCTGCATCAAGCGGGCCTGCTGGTCGAGGCGCTTGAGACCACGCGTCGGCGAGACGACCTCGCCCATGCCTTCGCGGAAGCGTGGAACCGGGGCGAAGCATGGCGTGAGGCGCTGCGCAAAGGCTTGCAACTGCTTCAGCCGGACAGGCGCGAGATGGTGGACCTGGTCCTCGGCAGGGCGCTCGACGAAGCGCGCATCGAGCTCGACGGTTTCATGAGACGGTCCAGGTGAGGTATCGTTCAAATTGTACGAAACGTTCTTGACCACTTTTCGTACCTAATGTACGATATTGCCCTTCGTTGAGGGGATGTTCTTGAACACCGCGAACCATGCCGCTTTCGCCGACCTTTCCCGCCCATTGCTCTCGCCTTTGCCGCTCGCCGAGCGCGAACGCCTGGCCGGCGCGTGGCGCATGGCCAGCCAGGACATCGCCGACGACATCCGCTTCATCCGGCAATATCTGAAGGTGATCGCGGAGAAGGACGACCGGCTTTCGACCGGCACGCTGGTGCACGGCCGCGCCTATGTCGAGGCCTGCGCGGCCTGGCTGCCCGAAACGATCGCGCGATATTTGAGGAACCTCAGGCTGATCAGCGAATGCGAGTGCGCGATGACTGCGGCGGCCGTGCGCTTTGCAAAATCGAGCGATGCCTGGGAGTGAGATGTCTTCCTTCTTCGCGGAGGAAGACCACCAATCGCGACGAGACAGAGGGGGCGCGAAGGAGCGCGGCGACGGAACGGTTTCCGCCCGCGCCGGGTGCAGAGAATTCCATTTTGCAACCTTCGGATGCACCTCGACAAATGTATCGTTTCACACAATTGCCAATTGGTGGACGTGGGCGAGCGGCCGGTAGTTAATTCCTTTCGGGCGAAGGAAGGCATAGTCGCGTACCAGGGAGGAACTCGTTTGATAGACCAGCAAATCGACATCGGCGCACCAGCCGACGATCAGCCTTACGAAGTCACCTCATTCGCCAGGAAGCATGGGCTGACGATCCCGATCGCGGACGCGGTGCTTTTTGCCAAGGGTCCGTCGCCGTCGCGGGCGGCCTGCGATACCGCCGCGCTGGCTTTCCTCTGCGCCGTTGCGCAATACGCCAGAAAGCAAGGGAGGCGATAGCCGTTTAGCCTCCAGCTCCGCGCCCTAAATCTTCGGGCGCGGTCTTGCTACATTTCGATTGTGCGGATGGCAGCGGCGGAACGGCCGCTGGGGTCAGGCCTTGGCTTTCGGCTTGGCAGGAGCCTTGGCCTTGGAGGGGCCTTTGGCGGGCGTTTCGGCCTTGGCCGACTTCGGCTTGGCGGCGGCCGTCTTTTTGGGCGCGGCCTTGGACTTCGGCTTTACTTCGGCGTCGATCTCGGCGGCCGCCTGGTCCCAGTGCTCCATATGCGCGCCTTCCGGCCGGCCGGCCTGCTCCCAGATCTCGTGCGCCCGCCGGCGAATGCGTTCCTGCCTGTCGTCCGTCACTGTCGCCTCCTTTGAGTGGGGCCGCTCCCCGACGGAAACATTAGCTGAATTTTCCGGTGGCGTCTTGCGCATCGACGCGTAGGTGCCTGAACTTCGGCAGCGATTTCTTCAGTGCACGTCGGAGACGATCGCAACGCCCAGATACGCCGCCTTCTTTGTAATCAATGCGGCTAAATCGGCGTCAGAGCGTTCGGTTCCGGTGCGCCTGCGCAGCAGGCCAATCGCTTCCTTCATCGATAAGAGGCCAGTGCGGCGTTCGGCCAGAAGCTGGTCGACCGCCTTTGCACAGTCGACTGATTCGACATGGGGGTGATGCATGGCTGCGACTCCTTCCTAGGAGCCGGCATCCCCCCGCCGGCATGGCGGGAGGATCGGGGCTCGTAAGCGTAAGATCACTCGATGACGTGGATGACCCTGCGTGTACCAGGATCGATCAGGACAGTGCGATCGTTGACCACGGCATATCTGTACTGAACGTCCGGCACCTCCCGCAGCTCGACCGTGTCAGGCACCGTCGAGCCGACGCCCAGTTCCAGCCCCAGTATGTTGACCGAGGCGATCGGGTGCTTGTGGACATATTCCTTGACGACAGTCTGCTGCTCCGGCGTGACGATGATCTGGTCCGCAGCGGCAAAGCCTACGCCGGCGATCAGAGCAAGGCCGGCAACAGCAGGAATAAGGGTGCGTTTCATCATAAGTCTCCTGTTGTGTTGGCGGAGCTCCGCCCGCCTCCGCCGTCGCGGAAACCTGGCAGGTCGAACATAGGAGCTCCCGGGGCAAACGCGTGCATTGGGGTCTTGTTCCGTCTGCGGCGCCTAATTGATTGTTGCCGGCGGAACCGCCGGGGCAGCTTCGCATTGTTTGAATTGGATAAATTCGACCAGCAAAGGCCCGCCATGACTGCAGTTCACATCACAAGCGACATGCCGCTCCGCGCGCCGGTGGCGATCGCAGTCGGGGCCGGTTTCAAGCGCGAGATCGCTTCCCTGGCGGCGATGCAGAATTTCCTCAAAGAATGGCCGCCGGCAATGCGCGGCGACTGTTATGCCGCGGCCGTGCAGACCTGTGAGGCGGCGCGGACAGGCGAGAGGAAACTCGGGGAAGCGCGGCAGGCCTTCGTGGCATTCGCTCAGAAGGCCGGCATTCTGTGGACCGGCGTCGACCCCGTCACCGCGCTACGCGAAGCCAAGATCAGACGTCTCAAGGCCAGGAGCATAAGCCAGCAGCGCCGGCAATGGCCGCTGGCGTGACAGGCTGCTGAAGTCCGGGCCTTAGGATCGGGCTTATCGAACCAAGCATCATCGAAAAAGCCCTCGCGGCCGAAGGCTTTTGTCGCGCCAAGCGGCGTAGCGCCGCTCACTGCCGCCCAGTGCTGGACGGCAGCCAGGCGACATCGATGACGGCTGTCAGTTCAGCGAAGCTTCGCACGACTCGGTGAGGAAAGATGCGGCGATCAGATCGTCCGCATCGATGCGTAGGGAGCCATCGCCGCCCCCCATTATGGCCGCGACCTTCTGGAAGGTCTTTATTTCATGTGCGGTGATGTGGGCGTCTTCCATCCTGGCCCGCAACTCGGCGACGCGCATCCCGAGCGAGCGGGATGTTCCGATTTCTCGTTTCGACATGTTAACTAGTCCTCCTCGCCCCTGCCCATGCCTGTTCGCCGCCGCCCGATTCTGCTCTCTGCCACCGGTTTGTGTTGCCTATGAGACAGGTTTGTTTCTGCCGCCGGTTTGTGTTGCCTATGAGACAGATTTGACCCAAAGCGCCCAACTTGGGTGTGGGTCAAAGGTTCCGTTAGCATATCGTAAATTAATAATTTTCCGTTAACCGCCCGCCGCCGTGACCGGCGGCGGGCCATCCGTTCGGCCGATTACGCTATCGGTTAATTGAGCACCTTGATGATCTTGCGCGTGCCGGGGTCGACGATCACAGTCCGGTTATCGACCACGACATAGCGATATTTGACGTTCGGCACCTCGTGCAGTTCGACCGTCTCGGGAAGCGTGCTGCCGATGTTCAGCTCGATACCGGGAACCTTCACCGAAGCCAGCGGCTGCTTTTGCACATATTCCTTGATGACGGTTTCCTGCTCGGGCGCGATCACGACGGTGTCCTGCGCAGCGACGGCGCCAGCGCCGGCGAGAAGCAGGAGGGCCGCGGCGGCGGTGGTGATGTGCATTTTCATGGTCGTCTCCTTTGTGTGGTCAATCGCCTCCTCTGCTGCGCCTGCGATTTCCACAGCCGATCGGCACCGTCCTAACGCCGAGGACCGCGGCTTGTTCCTGCAAAATTCCGCGCATCCGCCGGCGTAAGAACGCCGCCGCCGCTTGGCAAAACAATCTCGGAACAATGCCTTCCAAGTCGTGTTTAACCAACGAAGGGACCGACTTTCCGAGGAGAAATCAGATGAAGCATCTTCTGATCACGAGCATGATCGCGCTCGGCGTTGGTTGCGGCGCCGCGATGGCGCAGACCGAGTCCGTGCAGCCGAGCGGCGGCGATAGTTGTGCCGCCGGCCAGGCCGACTGCCCGAAGGGCGGCAAGGCTGGCGAGCAGGCCCAAGGCAAGATGAAGTCTCAGATCGAGCAGAATGCCCAGGGCACCACCAAGATGAAGACTGAGCAGAATGCCCAGGGCGAGGCTGGCACCAGCACCGAGCAGAACGCCGAGGACAATACGCAGCTGAAGAAGAAGCAGCAGGCGCAGGGCAAGGCCGGCACAAAGACTGAGCAGAACGCTCAGGACAATACCACGCTGAAGAAGAAACAGCAGGCCCAGGACAAGACCGGCACCAGCACCGAACAGAATGCTGACAGCAACACAAAGGTGCAGACCGAGCAGAATGCTCAGGGCAAGACCGGCACCACCACCGACCAGAACGCCCAGGGCACCACCAAGATGCAGACCGAGCAGAACGCTCAGGGCAACGTCCAGACCGACCAGGACAAGACGGCCTCGATCACCAATGTGACGGTCGAGCAGCGGACGCAGATCACGCAGATCATCCGCGAGACCAACGTCCAGCCGGTTCGCGATGTCAGCTTCGACATCTCGGTCGGGGTCGAGGTTCCGCGGCAAAAGATCCGGCTGCATCGCCTGCCGGCCCGCATCGTCAAGATCGTCCCGGCTTACGAAACCTATATGTATTTCGTGCTGGCCGACGGGCGCATCGTGATCGTGGATCCGGACACCTACAAGATCGTCGTGATCCTGGAGGCCTGATCCAGACAGCATTTCAGACAGGAGGCCTGCCGTGCCGCATGGCATGGCGGGCTTTTCTTATGTCGCTTCAGCCGCGGGCGCAAACGCCCCTCTCCCCGAGGCCGGGGCAGCCCCATCAAAGCCTTATCGCCCGCCCTCACCGGAACACAGCCGTCGGACTGAGGTCTGGTTTGGCAGGGCATTGGTCCCCCTCTCGAAACATACAGGCAGTTATCTTGTTGGATCATGACTGGCGAGCATAGGTCCCTTCATCGTCGGTTGTTGTTGCACCCGCCGCTACCTGCGATGCGGCGGGTGCTCCTTTTGGGGGTGCTGCATGCAACTCGGAGAGATCATTGCGAACCTGTTCGCCGCCGTTCTTCTGATCTGCGTTGTGGCGCTTGTGTTCTTCGCAGGCGGCAGGCCACTCTGGCCGGATCGCGAGGCCAAGATGGTCATCCTCTTGCCGCCGGATGCCATGAGAACGGGATCGGTCAGGGCGCTGGCGCACGTTCGCCTGCCCGACGCCTTCGATACAAGAATGGTGCAGCCAAGGCCCCAATCCCGATAGCCGGTGGGCCAGCCCCTAGCCGGCCGCGACGTGATCCGGCCGAAATGGGGGTCAGAGCTAACCCTCCACTTCTTTCGCGGAAAGGCGGAGAGGCCGGCCTCCCGCCGATGAAGGGACGTGCTCGGCGGGCGGGCACTGCGGCGATCGTCAGAGGGCGTCAGCTCAGCAGCATTGCGGCAGCGGCGAAGACGATG
Source organism: Mesorhizobium sp. WSM4989 (assembly GCF_029625795.1). Taxonomy (NCBI): domain Bacteria; kingdom Pseudomonadati; phylum Pseudomonadota; class Alphaproteobacteria; order Hyphomicrobiales; family Phyllobacteriaceae; genus Mesorhizobium; species Mesorhizobium sp. WSM4989. The sequence continues at coordinate 266,498 of NZ_JARTVN010000001.1, forward strand.
CGCGTTCCAAAAGCAGGCGCAACAAGCCAGCGCGCCGCGTAGACGCTGCCGTCCATTAGCTACTCCTGATCATCGTTCCGCGAGGGAACGGAATCGGCCTCGGCTGGGTTCCTCAGGCGTAGGTCCTTTGGCGGGCCGGAATTAAGACCTATGGCAAGGGGGCTGCGTGAAGTCTTGCGATCCTGGCGGAAAAGGTGCAAGGGTCAAAATGGGTAGAGCAATGGGCGAGATCGTCGAAGACCCTAACTGGTCGCGGCGCTCGGTTGGGCAAATGTATTTTCCGCAGTTTCTTGTGGGAATGACGGCAACGCTTCTGGTGGTTCTCGGCTGGACCTTCATGTCCACCGGGTCCGTCTGGCAGTCGCTTGGCTGGACGTTCCTGGCGGGCGTGGTGCTGCAGGCAGGCTACTTCGTGGCCGTGCTGTGGCTCGTGCAAGCCGAAGGCCGGGCCACGGACGAGAGCAAGGCGAGCGACGCCGGCGCCCCCGCCAAGCTGCCCGGTCCCTTCGAGCGCGACGGCATCGTCCACGCGCTGATCTCGCGGCTGTTCCCGAGGCTGCTGCCGTAAGGCGGCTCAGCGTCCGGCCGAAGCCCCAACGCCGTCATCGTTGGGCGTAGCGACGCGAAGCGGAGCAAAGACCCGAGAACCCACGCTGTGACCTCGTCGAGGAACGCAGCGCGGCAGAATCCTGCATCGTCGTAACGCTCTGAGCTTACGGCCTGCAGTTTGCGCCGCGTCGCTTCGCTCCCTGCTCCGCCACACAGGACACGAAGAGGCGCTTCGGCCGATCTTGGCCGCGTGCGATCGAGCAATTGAGCGCGTCGCACTAGGCCGGTTCAGGCGACGCGCTGTTGGGTGCACCGTTACTGCGCCGGAGCGACCGTGGCCGAGCGCACCGTCTCTGCGGACGAGAAGACAATGAAGGCAAAGGTCAGCACCGCGGCGGCGACGATCAGCGAGCCGATCGCCACGACCGGCTCGATCTCCGGATGGCCTGCGGCCAGCATCCAGTAGAGCGCCGGCAGCATGATCACGAGGCCAACCGTGTAGAGACCGTAGTGGATCATGGCGATGCGGCGCTCGGCCTTGGCCGGATTGAGCGCGTAGTAACCGCCGAAGATCGCGCTGGTCACCCAGCCGAGAAGGTTGATGTGGGCGTGCGCCGGGAAGGCGCCGTGGTCGCCCGAAATCGCCATCTGCAGCCCGGCGGCTATGCCCAGGATGAGAAAGACGATGGCCGTCTTGAAGAAAAGCTCCGAAACCCGTGGCATTTTGTTGTCCTCCCAATGCCCTGTGAAATCCCTCACCCGCTAAGTCTACACACCGCAATGCATATTAGCCACACGACAGCGACGTTTTGGTGTGCATTGCGCACAGCGTCAGGCGAGGCAAAAAGACTCGCAAGGTCGGCGGCGGCGGGGCAGCGCTCCCGGGCCTGCAGTTGTTTTCCCCAATGCAGGGCGGCTCGCAAAAGAAATTGCCCGTTCCCATTCCAACGCCGGCTTTTATATCGTAGTACGACATTCACAGCGAGATCTCGGGGGTGGCAACCGGGGGCCGGGAGCTGACCACGCAGCTCCCGGTCAAACTCGTTTTCGGCGCGCCGATTTTCGACTACCCGGTCTGCGTCACCGCCGTCGGTTCTGCCACCGTTTCAAACACGTGGCACAACGCCGACCAAAACCGACGAAAGGCTTCCAGCGGTGCGGACGCCGAGGGATTTTTAGCTATTCCTTAACTAATGTTATTCGGTCGGTACACCCCCGCATGTTAACCTTCGGACGCGGGTAGAAGCCGTCTGACCACCTCGGCTTTTGCTACTTTTGGGCTCGCCTCAAGGGCGAGCCTTTTTTTGAACTCCGCCTGTGCCTCGGCGTGGGGTTTCTGCTCGCCGCAACCAGAATTCCCCCTGGCCTCACTTGGTCTGTTGCCGTGTGCGAATGCATTGCCGTCAAGCCAAACAAAAATGCCGCCGGGTCGCCCCGGCGGCATGCATGCACTCCACTGCGGCAGGTTCGCCGCGTGTGCCTTATGGCGTGGACGTCGCCGCGGCCGCCTGGTCGATCTTGTCGGCCAGCACGTCCTTGGCCCAGTCCGTCACCTCCTGATCGACCGGCTTGTTGGCCATGTCCTGCAGGGCGGCGTCGAGCGTGGCGTCATCGGGGGCAGGGTTAGCGGTCACCGCAGCCTGGGCATCCGTGACCGCCTGGGTGTCAGCGGCGATCGCGGCGTTCTGGGCGTCGATCTGCGCCTGAACGTCGGCAACCTGCGCATCGAAAGCCGCCTTTTCCTCGGCCGTCATGTTGGTCGTGTCTGTTGCATTGAGGTCGGCGAGCTGTTGGGTGAGCGTGCCGAGCTGGGCCTGGTCGGCGGCCAGCTTCGCGTTTGCCGCGTCAAGCTTGGCCTGCGCGTTCTGGGCTACGGCGGCCTGGGTCACATAAGCCTGAATGCCCGCGAACTTCTTGCTCTTGGAATTCATGTAGGCATTGATGTTGCGCTGGAGCGAGTTCAGCCGGCCGAGCTTGGCATGGATGTTCTTCTCCTTCGGGGTGGCGGCCGTAGTGGTATCGTCCGTCGTGTCGTCATCGGTTGCATCGTCGACCTGCGACTTGGCGGCCTTTGCCGATGCCGACTTGCCGTGCGAGGCGCCGCTGTTGCTGCTTTGGCCCTTGCCGCCGCCGTTGCCGCCGCCGTTGCCATTACCGCCGCCATTGCCGTTACCGCCGCCATTGCCGTTGCCGCCGCCATGGCTGCCGCCATTGCCGTTGCCACCGCCATTGCCGCCGGCTCCGGCGAGTGCGGGAGCAGCCGCGAGCGCCAGAATGGCAAGCGAAGCCAAAAGTGTTTTCCGGATTGTCATCATGTTTCTCCGCAGGTGAATCGCCACCAATGCCCAACCGCTAGATCGCGTCATATGAGATTTCCCTAACGGCTTGGAGTAACTTTTAAACAAATTCGGTGGCGGCAAGAGAGTATCCCGAGAAGCAGCTCCGGAAATCCTGCTGAACACCTGTTAACTTGCTGAAATTATTGCGTAAATAAATGGGCTAAGGCCAGGTCCGCCCTCTGGAACAATGAAGGCCCACCTCCCGTCGGACCATGGGCCCAACGCTATGCGGCCAGCGTCCGTCGAGGAGTACAAGACGCCTGTTTATAAAGGCGATTTTCGGACGTGCGCGGCATCGTTTCGGGCAACCCGCGGGAGCGGTGATGCCACCAGCGCTTGGGGCGCGCTACCGAGGTGTTCTTATCCCGCTTTGCGGCCAATCCCAGATATATACTTATATATTCTTCCTCGGCATGCCCTGAAGCGTGTCGCAATCTTTCGGCCCACACAGCTTGTTAAGCTTAGCCCTGGCTTTGACCCGAAACGAAGTCCCACTTTGGGGAGACGTGCTTCAGCTGTTGATCAGCGGCACGGTGACAGTGGTCGAGTAATTGATCGGAAAATCGCTGAAATAGGGAAAGTTGATGACGAAGGCATAGCTGGCGCTGACATGCGCCATCTTGAAGCCGCCGCTCGGCGGGTCGGTGGTGATCGTAACTGTCACGTTCTGCAAGCCGAGCGCCTGTAGTTTCTGCGTCGCGATCGCCTGGATCTGAGCCTGGGTCATCGTCCTGTCAAGCTGCAGCGAGCGCGCCGAGGCCTCGAGCGCATAGCGCACGCTGGACTCGTTGTTCATCGACCAGCCGAAGGCGAAGATGCCGAACAGAAGCATGATCAGGAAAGGCACGATCAGCGCGAACTCGATCGCGGCGCCGCCAGAGGCGTTGCTGGCAAACAGCCTGGTTTTTTGCTTAGCGGACACGGACCACCTGCTGATGGCTGAGCGCGCTATTGCCCGGGAAGACGCCGAAGGTGAACGGCGGAGTCCAGGTGCCCGACGCCTGGATCTGGACATAGATGGAAGGTACTTTCGATCCCGCACAGGTGGTCGACGACGTGACCACGGTCGTTCCGCATTTGTAGGTGCGTGTCACCGTGATCGCCGCATCGGAGGGTTTCTTCTCCCAACTCGCAAGAGCGGCGGCCTGAACGGCGGTGTCGTCTCCCCCGCCGGCCAGCAGCAGATTCGCCGCCGTCTTCACACCCGCCCGCATCGCCATCGAGCTGGTGACATAGGACCAGCCATCGGCGATTCCGAACAGCGCGACGCACAGCACCGGCAACACCAGCGCGAATTCCACCGCGGCCGCGCCGGAGCGATTCTTGCGGAAGCGGATCGCTGCCGGCGCCACGCGGCTACTCGACAATCGCAACAGACGGGGCGGCGGGGATGTCTTGCAGCCCAAGGCTCGAGCAGTTCTGGTTGATTGTGGAATTGCCCGACCACTGGATGGTGTCGGCCACAACCTGGGTGCAGCCGTTCGCGCCCGAGAAATTGCCGAGATAATTGACCTGCTGCTTGGGGAAATAGATTGCCCCGGTCAGCGAAGAAGTCGCCGTGCCGTTGAAGGTGCTCTGTGCGGCGTTGCCCGTCCTGTCGCCATAAAACAGCACGCCGGAATAGGTCCCCGAGGTCGGCGCGCTGAGCGTCACCGTGGCGTTGCCGTTCATGCTTATGGTGTTGCTGCCCGTCATATAGATGGTTACGCCGTTGGTGCAGGGTGCAGCGCAGGTGATGACCGCGCCGGCGTTGATCTTCAAATTGCCCTGGACAACGTAAGTGCCGGAAGAAAGCGCGACATTGCCGTTGAGGTTCATACCATTGCAGTAGGTACCGGGCTGGATTGTTTGCGTTGACTTGCCGCTGTTGACATTCTGGCAAGAGCCGCTGGTCGAGGGCGCCGGCAGGCTGGAGAACGGATCGGACGCGGGCAAGGCCTGGGTTATCGGCGACTTGCAGGTCGTGGTCACCGGGTTGTTCAGCGAAACGCCGCCGACCGAGATCAGGCAGTCGGCCTGAAGCCCTGCCGACCCCTGGACCTTGATGGCGTCCGCGGCGCTCGAATTCGACATGACCGAGCAGCCGGTCAGCTTGACGCTGGTGCTGCCGGAGAAAAGCGCCGCCTGCGAGGCCGACTTATTTAGCGCCAGCACGCAGGCCTTGGAAGCATCGGTAATGAGCGCCACCGCCCTCGCCTGCTCCGGCACCTTGGTCTGCGTGAAGATCGAGGTGAACATCCGGTCGAGGTTCTGGTTGAGGATGACCTCGACTGCCTTCTTGGCCGTGTTCGGCCCCGAGGTGGGCGGCGTGTGGACGGTGATGGTGCCATTGCCGAGGCCGTTGTCGGTCGCCGACTGGGTCGCGGCCGCCGTGATCGTCGCAGTGTCCGATCCCTGGATCTTTTCCAGCGCGCCGGCATAGGCGGCGGCGTCCGCCGTCGCCTGCAGCTTCAGGCTCGAATAGTACCAGTAGGACGTCTCGACGCCGAGCCCTGCCCCGCCGACGACGATCGGCAGGGTGAGCGCGAAGATCGTCGCAACATTGCCGCTCTCGCCGCGCCGCAGGCGGCGGGAGACGAACTGTCTGAAAATCCGACCGAATGTGTTCATGGCCGAGCGCGCCCAAGCTATCCCAGCCACCACGTTCAACACCCGGCGATAAACGAATGGCTAATTTTTTTCCTCGACTTGCGATTTTCAGACCCTTGCATGCATATTTACCGCCCTGCGCGGCCACGACTCAGACTTAGGTCCCATTCTATATAGGACGTTAGGTCAAGCTGCGGATAAATCAGCGATTTTAGCTTTTGCTGCATTTTATCTTTTTCGGAAATCGATCGTAGAGACGGCTGGAGTAGTGTCTCTGCCGTTTCCGGCGAGGGGTGCTGCCATGATCAGACGGTTCTGGGCTTCGACGCGCGGCAATTTCGCGCTGGCGACCGCAATCGCCATGGTGCCGCTGATGCTTGTCGTGGCCGGCGCCGTCGATGTGGCCGGCACGAGCGATGACGCAGCGCAACTGCAGAACTCGCTGGATGCGGCCGGGCTCGCGGTGGGCACGAAATACCAACCGACCATGTCGGCCGGCGATGTGCGCCAGCTTGGCCTGACTTTCTTCTCAGCCAATATGAGCGTCGCCGACGCCGGCGAATATTCGGGCAGCGTCGGGGCCTTCCAGGCAGCGGCCAGCGGCGATCCGAGCGGCTACACCATCGCCCTGTCGTCGAGCATCAGCCGTGCGGCGTTCATCAGCGGCGCGCCGGCCTGGCAGGCGACCCGCTCCGCCTCGGTCGAGGTCAAACCCGGGGCGCAGGCGTGCGTTCTGGCGCTCGATCCGCATGTCGGCTCCGCCGTCAATATGCAGGGGTCGACCAATGTCGCGATGAACGGCTGCGTGATCGCCGCCAACTCGGACGCGGCCGACGCCATCGACCGCGGCGGCTCGGCCGTGGTCAGCGCCGCATGCGTCTCGACGGTCGGCTCGACCTCGGGGTTGACGCCGCCCAATGCAACACTCTCGTGCGGCGCACCGCTCGAAAACCAGTACGCATCTTTCGACCCGCTGGCCAATGTCACCCCGCCCGCCTACGGCATGTGCCAATCCATGCCGAACGGCAAGACGGTCACGCTCTCGCCCGGCACCTATTGCGACAAGACCTGGTCTGGGAAGATCACGCTTAATCCGGGCGTCTACATCCTGCGCAACGTCACCATAAAGCCCGGCGGCAATGGCATCCTCACCGGCCAGGGCGTGACGATCTTCCTGATGGAAGGCTCGCAGCTCTACATCAATGCCAATGAGCAGGTGAACCTCTCGCCGCCGACCAGCGGCCCCTATGCAGGCATCACAATCTTCCAGGCCAAGGCCAACACCGCGGCGCTGACGATCAACGGCGGATCCGGCTCGGTGGTCAGCGGTTTCATCTATGCCCCCGACGCGGCGATCTCCTATGCCGGCAATTCGGATATGAACGCGCAGGGCAATTGCCTGCGGCTGGTCGGCAATACCGTAGGCATGACCGGAAACTCGGCGGTGAAATCGGACTGCGCGGCCGAGCTCGGCAATCGCGAGATGTATGCCGGCAGGATGATCACCCTGGTTAAATAGCGCCGCTCTTCCTTGAGGACATCAGTACTCGCCGACGATATCGGCGCCCGGCTGTTCGTCGAACAACACCGCGCAGCCGCGCTGCAGCGCCACCTGGCTCAAGGCGTTCGCCGCCGCTTCGTCGGACGACACGAAGTCCCCGGTCAAGACGCGAAGTTCCTCGACGGCTCTCGACATTGAAACAAGGCGCCCAGCCGCGCCGTCGCTGGCGCAGGCGTCGACGACGCAGAGAAGATCGATCAGTTCGAAGCTGTCCATGGCGGCCTCCGCCCACAGGATCCCTTCGCGGAAGTCAACGGCGTGACGGGCGGCCGGGTTCCGCTCGGAGTGGTGCATCATGATTTGGCGACAGCCTGGGCGGCCCGCGCTGAGATCGAGCGAAGCGGCAGGCAGGGCATAAAAGTACGTCGCGCACGCCTGTGGTCGTTTGGATCGACCGGCAAAAGCGCGGCGAACAGGTTCGCGAATCTCGGCAGACTGCGGGATTGTGGGAGTTGCCCGCCACATCGCAGGAAATGGCGGGCAACTCCACTTTCAAACCGCCGATGAAGGGACGTTACTCGACGGTTGTGCCACAATGAGTTGTGGGCCTACTTGTTTCCAGAAATCGCCCATTCGGACCTCTGCGCTCAAAGGTGCGGCCTCAGGTCCCGCCTGACAAGGGACCGTGGCCCGAAAGCAGGAACATTCCAGCTTTGGCGCCGTTGCCACGACATCCCAATCGGCAGAGGAGAGGAAACCATGGCCGACAGACCTACAGTTGTAAACACCAGTGGCGGGGGCGGCGCCGGCACAGCAGTGGCGATCGTTCTTGCCATCATCGCGATCGTGGCCCTGCTGTTCTTTACCGGCATTATCAATGTCGGTGGCCGCACCGGCGGTGGCGGATCGACGGATGTCAATGTGAAGCTCGATGCGCCGAAGGTCGAGGCGCCCAAGGTGGAGACGCCTGCGGCTCCGTCGACGACGCCGGCACCCGCGCCTGCCGCTCCGGCTCCGGCCCCGGCTCCGGCCAACGGCGGTTGATCCGCCTGGCGCAACCGGTAGGCCGGTTGCGCGTTTATCGAATGGCTACTCCAGCTTCGGCCCGCATTCCTCTGGAAGGCGCGGGCCTTTTTTTCTCGGGCCCTTTTTTCTCGGGCCCTTTTTGTCTCCGGCAGGTCCGCTCAGTCATCCAATTCCATCGGCCGATGGCCCGGCCTTTGATGCCAGACGACCTGGCGGAAGTCCGTCAGTTCGACGACTTGGTCGCAGGTCGGACAGATATAGTTGTCGCAGCACTGGCGAAGCGCCGGCGGAGTGCGGCGCACTGCCCCGACCGGCGGACGGGTTTCCGTTTTTCCTACCTGATGAAGCATCGATTCCTCCCAGTTTTTCTGATTTTTCGAGTATCGCCTTCCACCCGGCTTGGCCTCGCCTATGGCGGTTTCGATGGGCGCGGTGAGCGCGCGCCCGCGAGCGGAAATGAAAATGGACTATCGCGGACGGGGCCTGGCTTTGCCGCGGCACTATTGGCGAAATTCACTTGCCGAGGGTTCACAGGATTCTCCCCAAGGGCGAGAAACGGGGTGGCCCCTCAACCACCGTCGTGCCAGGCGCAAGGAACAGCAAAACACCGGCAGAGCGTGCTTGCAATAGGGCCTGCGCGGCAAAATCGATTTCGCGCCGCGCCCGGCAATTACATTAGCAATCATTCATTGAAAGGCGTATCAATCCAGCGGCGGTCGCCGACGATCGTGTGTCAGGTCCCGCTTGCAATCCTTGGAAATGGGAGGATGCCATGGCCGAAGCTGCAATGAAGGTCACCAAGCTCGAATCCAAGTCGCACAACAATCCCGACGAGGTTCGCTCGCCCGCCAAGACCCGCGTCGAAGTGGTGCGGCTGCCGGGCTACACGCTCGGGCGGCTCAATATGGAGCCGGGCTGGAAATGGTCCGAATGCGTGAAGCCGGTGGTCAAGACCGACAGCTGCCAGGTCTCGCATGTCGGCTATGTCGTGTCCGGAACGATCACCATACGCATGGACGACGGGACGCAGAAGACCTTCGAGGCCGGCACCTCCTATACGATCCCGCCCGGGCATGACGCCTGGGTGGAAGGCAATGAGCCATTCCAATGCATCGAGGTGCTCAGCGCCGAGCAATACGCCAAACCGGCCTAGCGGCGGCTGTCGGCGAAGGGACGGCCAGAAGAGGGGCGGTGCTCCGGCTCGGCCGCACTTCGTCATCCTGGTGTTCGCGCGTCGCTCGGCTCCTGACTTCGTCCTAGCATGACGCAGTTTTGGGCCGCGATCCTTCCCGCCCCTCCCTGGTCTCGCGGTCAACCCGTCAAAGGGGAGCACACCGGCGCAACCGGTCAAAGCCCTTGGTTGTGACGGGTTGCAGATGTTCTCATCCCCAGCTGGCCGGCTTGACAGGAAACTCCTTTTGTTCTCTTTATGTTCACACGCATTACCGCTTACAACAGTTGCTGCTAATGCTGCGATGCCGCAAAGCGGATGGATGGAGCCGGGAGCGCGATGGCCGCCACGAACGCCGCTTCGGCCGCTACGATCCTGCATGCCGATCTCGACGCCTTCTACGCCTCGGTCGAGCAACTGCTCGACCCGTCGCTGCGCGGCAAGCCGATCGCAGTCGGCGGCGGCGTAGTGCTTGCCGCTTCTTATGAGGCGAAGATTTTTGGCGTGCGCGGCGGCATGCCCGGCCGCAGGGCGCGCGAGCTCTGTCCGCAGCTCATCTTCGTCGGCGGCCGCTTCGGCGAATACCAGCGTCTCGGCGACGCCGCGATCAAGGTGCTCGACGATTTCACGCCGCTGGTCGAGCGCATCTCGATCGACGAGGCTTTCGCCGATGTCGCCGGCTGCACGCATCTGTTCGGACCGCCGGACGAAATCGCGCGAACCATCCGCCGCCGCGTGAAGAGCGAGCTCGGCCTGCCGATCTCGATCGGGGTGGCACGGACGAAGCATCTCGCCAAGATCGCCTCGCAGGTGGCCAAGCCCGACGGGCTGGTGGTGGTCGAGCCTGGCACCGAGCTTTCCTTCCTGCACGATTTGCCGGTGTCGCTGATGTGGGGCGTCGGTCCGGCAATCAAAGCCAGGCTCGCCGAGATCGGCGTCGAGACGATCGGGCAATTGGCGCGCACGCATAGCGGCGCGCTGGAGCGGCTGATCGGCCATGCCGCCGGCCAGAAGCTCGCGGCCCTTGCCTGGAACCGCGACCCGCGCCGGCTGGAGACGCATCGCCGCGCCCATTCCGCCGGCGCGCAGTCGGCGCTGGGCCGCAAACCGGCGCTGCCGCGCGTCTTCGTGCCGACGCTCCTACATCTTGCCGACCGCGTTGCCAGCCGCCTGCGCGCCAAGGACCGGCCCGGCCGCACGGTGACGGTGCGCGTGCGCTTTGCCGACATGCGCGCGGTCACGCGCTCGGTGACGCTGGAGCAGCCGATCCAGGCGACGACCATGCTCGCTGACGTCGCGGAAGAGCTGGTCAGAGGCGTGCTCGCCGCTCACCCGGGCGAACGGGAAATCTCGCTGCTGGCGATCTCGGTCTCGCATCTGGAAGAGCATGCCGAGCTGCAGCTCGAACTGCCGCTCGGCCTGGCGGACGAGAAGCTGAAGCCCGGCAGCCGCAAAGGCCTCGCCCGCTTCGGCGCCGACCGCGCCATAGACAAGATCCGCCAGCGCTTCGGCAAGCAGGCCGTCGGCTACGGCACCGTCGCGCTGCAAGCAGCGCGCTCGGTGCCGGATGAATTCAGGGAGCTGGCGGAGAAGGAGCTGTGAGGGAGGTGCTTCGGCATCTGCTCTGCGGCGCTGGAGATTGGCGAAAGCCGACGCGCCGTCCGATCTCCCCCTTGTGGGGAGATGTCGCCGAAGGCGGCAGAGGGCGTCGCCGCGCGTGAAGCGCCGGCGTCGTCGGCGACGAAGACCATGCTGGCGATCTATGTGAGACGACCCTCTCTGGCCTGCCGGCCGTCTCCCCCTCAAGGGTTGAGATCACGCGCTCGGTCGGCTGCCCTCAACCCGCCACAGCCCAGTCCAGCCGCATCGTCGCGCTCATCGAGTCCCCATCTTCAAGCACCGTCAGCCCTTCGCCGTGATGCGCATCGATCGGGTGCGAGACCGGCTCGAAGCAGAAGAAGCCGGCATCGGATGACGGCGAATAGAGGATATAGACGCCGAGCTCCGGCGAGGCGGTGAGCGTGATCCTGATCCCCTCCTCGAGCTGCGTGATCGAGGCGCGGCGATTCCAGCCGTCGAAGGCGTTGTTGACCCAGTCCCACGGCAGCGGGATGGAGCGCGAGAAATCCCAGGCCGGGCGCTCGCTCACCGGCACGACGCCGACCGGTAAATGGCGCTCGTCCTCCAGCCAGACGCGCCTGGCCTTGGCCCCGAGCAGGGTTGTGTCGCCGCGCGGGAACCAGGGATGGAAACCGAGGCCGTAAGGCAGGCGCATGCCGGCGCGGTTCTCCACCGTCAGCCGCGCCTGCAGCGCGCCGTCCCGCAGCGCATAGGTCACGGTAGCAGCATAGCGGTAAGGACCGATCGCGCCCTCGTCGAGCACCAGCTCCGCCTCGGTGTCCGTGCGGCGGGCAAGCCGCCACGGTTTCTGGAAACCGTCGCCGTGGATCGGAAAGGCTTCGCCCGGCACGTTCGGCGCGACGGCGTGGAAGCGGCCGTCGAAAGTGAAGCCGCCGCCGGAGATGCGGTTCGACCACGGCACCAGGAGCTGGCAGCCGGAGGTGCCGGCGCCGTCGCCCGGCTTCAGCAGCGGAACCGGCGCGCTGCCGATCACCAGCGCGTCATAGCGCGCGATCGCCGCGCCCTTCTCAGGCGCCAGGACCAGCCTCGCCTGCCCGTCGTTCAGCTCGACCGCGCCGGCCATATCCTCACCAGCCGCCATCGATGGCGATGTTCTGGCCGCTGATCATGTCGGAGGCGGGTGAGACGAGGAACAGCACGAGCTCGGCGATGTTCTCAGGCTCGATGCGCGTCTTGAGGCTTTGGTTCTCGAGGATCCAGTCATTGTACTGCTTCAACCGGTCGCCGAAGACGCGCGCCTCCGCCTCCGAGACCACCGCGCCCGGCGACACGGCGTTGACGCGGATGCCATGCGGCCCGAGCTCGCGCGCGAGCGACTTGGTGAGCCCGAGCATGGCGCCCTTCGAGGCGACATAGGGCACGTAGCCGTCCCAGCGGCCGTTGAGCGTGATCGAGCAGAAGTTGACGATCTTGCCGTAGCCCTTCGCCTTCATGCCCGGCGCGCAGGCCCGCGCCAGCGCAAAGGCGGCCGAGGAATTGACGCGGATCTGATCCTCATATTCGGCCAGCGAGAACTGCTCGAACGGCCGGTTGATGATCAGCGCCGCGTTGTTGATCAGGATATCGATCCCACCTTCCTTCGCCGCCAGCGCGGCAACGGCCGCTTCCGCATCGGCCAGCCGGTTGAGATCGCAGCCGACGAAGGCCATATCGCCCCTGGCCTGTCCGGCAAGTCTCGCCACCGTCTGCTCGCCCTCACTAATGTCGGGGCGGTCGAGCACCAGCACGCGCGCGCCGGCCCGCGCCAGCGTCACCGCCTGAGCCCGGCCAAGCGAGCCGAGGCCGCCCGTCAGCAACACTTTACGACCAGCGAGCGCCTTCATTGCCTAACCCCTCACAGGACAGAATGGACTTCGTCGATCGAAGTGTCGCCGATACGCTTGTCCAGCACGATCTCGCCGCGCGCCATCGCGACGATACGGTCGCAGCACTCGAAGACGTGGTGCATGTTGTGACTGATGAAGACGCCCGTCACTCCCTGTTCTTTCAGGCCGCGCACGAAGCCGATCACCTTGTTGGTCTCCTTGACCGAGAGGTGATTGGTCGGCTCGTCGAGGATCATTACCTTCGACTTGAAGTGCATGGCGCGCGCGATCGCGACGCCCTGGCGCTGGCCTCCGGAGAGCTCGCCGACGAGCGCGTCGGGGGAGCGCAGATGCAGGTCGACATTGGCGATGGCGCGCACGCTTTCCTCGGCCATCTTCTTCTGGTCGAGGATGCCGACGCCGAGGATCGAAAACCGGGTCGGCTCACGGCCGATGAACAGGTTGCGGGCGATCGACATGGTGGGGACCATGGAATTGTACTGGTAGATGGTCTCAATGCCGAGATCCATCGCGTCGCGCGGCGTCGCGATGCTGACCTCCCTGCCCTCGACCTTGATCTCGCCCTGGTCGGCGCGGTGGACGCCGGACAGGATGTTGATCAAGGTCGACTTGCCGGCGCCGTTGTCGCCGACCAGGCCGAGCGCCTCGCCGCGCTTGAAGTCGAGCGTGACGCCTTTGAGGGCATGCACGCCGGAATACCATTTGTGCAGATCGCGCACAGAGATGATGGCATCGCTCACGGCTCAGCCCTCCATCTTGATGGCCTTGGCGCGCTTGCGCATCCAGGCATTGGCGACGACGGCGAAGATGGTCAGGAAGCCGATGGCGAATTTGAACCAGTTGGCGTCGACATGGCTGAGCACAAGGCCGTTGTCGATGACCCGGATGAGCGTCGTGCCGATGATGCCGCCCATGACGGTGCCGATGCCGCCGGCGAGCGAGGCGCCGCCGATGACGGCGGATGCCACCGCCTGCAGCTCCATGCCCTCGCCGATCGAAGGCAGCGGCGACCCCAGCCGCAGCACCTGCAGCATGCCGGCGAAACCCGAGAGCACCGAGCACAGCATGAAGCAGACGATTTTGACCCTGGCGGTCGGGATGCCCATCGCGGCGGCGGCCGGCAGGAAGCCGCCGGTAGCCTTGATCCAGTTGCCGAAATTGGTGCGCGACAGCATCAGCGAGGTCAGCACCGCGACCGCGACGAACCACAGAAACGACATGCGGAACATGTTGCCCGGCCCGACGAAGGAAGTGAACAGCCAAGTCGGCAGGTCGGCGGGCAACAGCGGCGGAAAGCCGCCGGAAACGACAACGGTGAGCGATCGCGCCATGAACAGCATGCCGAGCGTGGTGATGAAGCTCGGGATGGCGAAGCGGATGGTGACGTAACCGTTGATGAAGCCGATGGCCGCCGAGACGAGCAGCCCGGCGAGCAGCGCCAGCGGGAACGGCCAGCCCTGCACCATCAGCACCGCCATCGTCATCGGCATCAGCGCGAAGACCGAACCGACCGACAGGTCGAACTCGCCGCTGATCATCAGGATGGTAACGCCGATGGCGACGAGGCCAGCCTCCGGCAGGATGCCGAGAATGCCGCGCAGATTGTCCTGGTTCAGGAACACGCCGTGGGAGCGGACCTGGAACAGGACGATGAGCAGCACCAGGAGGATCAGCCCGGCCAGTTCCGGCTTCTCGAGATAGGTCTTGAACAGGCGCTTCAATGAAAGGCTCCGGTGCGGTGATTGTGAAAGGTACTGTGGCGCCGCGTTCCTTCACACCCCCCTTTGTCCTGCCGGACGGTCCGGCAGGACAGAGGGGGGTGATGTCCCGCCAGCATTTCGGTGACGGGCGTCTCGGCCAATCTCAAAGGCATGCGACCTCAGCGCATGCCCTGCGCGGACAGCGCCATGATCGCATCGGCGTCCTTCTGGCGCACGATGCCCTGCCCCGTGTCGATGTCGGAAGGCGCAAGACCGAGCTTCTTGTTGAGATAGACTTCCATCACCGGCATGAAGCCCTGCATGTAGGGCTGCTGGTCGACCAGCGCCTGGACATAGCCCTTCTGCATCTGCTGCAGCACTTCCGGCACGAGATCGAAGCCGCCGAGCAGGACCTTGCCGGGCGCGACCCCGCGATCGGCCAGCACGCGCGCCACGCCGGCGCACCAGAAGCCGGTGTCGAAATAGGCCGTAGTGTCGGGATGCGCGTTGAGATAGGCGCCGACGCGGTCGGAAGTGATGGCGAGGTCGGTGCCGCTGTCGATGCGCTCCCACGAAACGTCGCGGTCCTTATGAGCGGCCTTGTACTCCTCGAGAAACTGCATGACGCCGGCGCCGCGGGTTTCGGACCAGTTCTGGCCTGGCGCCGAGATACCGACCAGCACCTTGATCGGACCATCCTTCGGGAAGCTCTCGGAAATCGCCTTGGCGAGCGAGTAGCCGGCTGGCTTGAAGCCCTGGCCGATGAAGGCCTGGCGCGCATTGCCCTTGGCGCCTTCGGTGTCGTCGACATTGACGGCGATCACCACCACGCCGGCGTCGCGGGCCTCCTTGATGACATCGTCGAAGGCATGGTCGTCGACGATGGAGGTGAGCAGCGCGTCGGGCTTGGCGGCAAGGGCCGCGCGCATGTTCGCGACCTGCTGCTCGATCGATCCCTCGGTCTGGGTGAAGACCATGTTGCAGTTGGCCTCGACCTTGGCGCAGCCATCGTCGAAACCTTTCTTCACCGCCTGCCAGAATGTGTTCGAGGCCGACGAATGATGGGTAAAGACGATGTTGAGCCCGTCGGCTTTGGCGGCCGATTGCCCGCCGATAAGGGCGGCGCCGAGCAGAAGTATTGCTGTCAGTTTTCTCATGTTTGTTCCTCCCTATGGATCCTAGATGTGCGTCTTGGGCTAAATGTCCGTCTGGCTGCTGACGCGGCGGTGGACGGTGTAGGCCTTGCCAAGATCGGGACTGAGCGCCAGCCCGAGCCCAGGCCCCGGCGGCACGGTGATCATGCCGTCTTTCACCTCGGGCAGCGCCGTCACCAAGTCGCGGTACCAGGTGCGGTAGAAGGCGCGCACGCTTTCCTGGACGAGCGCGTTGGGCGCGTTGAGCGACAAATGGGTGGACGCTGCGAGCACGACCGGACCGGTGCAGTCGTGCGGCGCCACCGGCAGCCGCCAAGCCTCGGCCATCGAAGCGATCTTGCGCGCCTCCGACAGGCCGCCGCACCAGGAGATGTCGAGCATGACGATCCCGGCCGCTCCAGTCTCCAGAAGGTCGCGGAAAGCCCAGCGGCTGCCCAGCGTCTCGGAGGCCGAGATCGGCGCCGGACTGGCGGCGGCGTAACGCCTCAAATCGCCGAGGCTGTCCATGCGGATCGGGTCCTCGTGCCAATAGGTGGCGTAGGGCCTGAGCGCCTCGGCGATCCTCATCGCCGGCAAGAGTTGCCACATCGAATGGAACTCGACCATGATGTCGATCCTGTCGCCGACGGCTTTGCGAATCTTTTCAAAAGGCTCGAGCGCCGCCTTCAAGTCGGCTGCCGAGATGTCGTTGCCGCGCGTCTTCTCCGCCGCGTGGTCGAACGGCCAGATCTTCATTGCGGTGATGCCGTCGGAGAGCAATTCCTCGGCCAGCTCGCCGGCGCGGGTGAGGAAAGCGTTGAGATCGTCGTAATCGCGCCCGGCGCCGATGCCGTAATTGGCCGTCGTCTGGCCCTTGGCGTCCTTGATATACTCGGTGCCGGCGCAGGTGTTGTAAGTGCGGATCGAGCGACGGCTGAAACCGCCGAGCAGCTGCGCGACCGGCTGGCCGGTGGCCTTGCCGAAAATGTCCCACAGCGCGATGTCGAAGGCGGAGTTGCCGCGCACCTCGGCGCCGCTGGAGCGGAAACCGAGATAGCCGACGAGATCGGCGGCCAAAAGATCGATCTCCAGCGGATCGCGGCCGATCACCCTGGGCGCCACATATTCGTGCAGATATTCCTCGACGGTGCGCGATAGATAAAACGTCTCGCCGAGCCCGGTGATGCCCTCGTCGGTATGAACCTCGACCCAGAGCAGGTTGGGCCGTTCCTCGATGCGGACGGTCTCGATGGCGCGGATCTTCATCAGGCTATCCCCGCGTCGATGAGCGCCTTGACGCTCTTGTCGAAATGCTCGGCCATATGCTCGGCCGCAAGCCGCGGATCGCCCTTGAGGATGGCGTCGGCGATGTCCTCATGGCCCTTGATCATCTTGAGCTGGTCCTCGTCGGAGGAACGGGTTCGCCAGCCAATGACCCAGGTGCGGCGCGTCACGCCGCTGAAGGCGGTGACGATCAGCGAAAAGACCGGATTGTGCGAGGCCGCCGCGATCGCCTCGTGGAAGGCGATGTCATGCTCCATGACGGTCTCGGGGCTCTTGCAACTCTCGCGCATCAGCCGGGCCGACTGGGCGATCGCCGCGGCTTCCGCGTTGGTGCGGCGCAGCGCGGCCAGCGCCACGGTGCGCATCTCGATGGTGCGCCTGACGTCATAGACCTGCTGCACGCTGATCTGCTGGGTGGTGATGCCATGCTCGATCACCATCGACATGGCGCCGGTGTCGAGCTTGGCGACGGTGGCGCGGCGCCCGGCGCTCATGTCGATCAGCCGCATCGCCGACAGCGAGCGGAAGGCCTCGCGCACGACCGTTCGGGAAACGTTGAGCTGGCGCGTCATGGCGGCTTCGCTGGGCAGCGGATCGCCGGGCGCCAGGCCCTCCGAGCGGATGTGCTGGGTTATCGCCTGGATCGCGGTGCTGACCAGGCCAGGACTCTGTTCATCCGGTGGGTCCGTCTGCTCCTGCATACGTTTCCTCAACACCTGTATGACAGGTTGATGTTGAATTGCTAATAGTTCAGCTTAAAGATATATGTCAAGCTGATTGTGAACCCCTGCCCCGAGGCGCCCGATGCACGAGAAGCAAGCCGGCCTGATCTTCGATGCGCGCGACGTGGTCGGCGAAAGCCTGGTGTGGGACGAGCGCCGCGAAAGGCTGGTTTGGGTCGACATCATCGGCCGCAGGATCCATCGGCTGGATCCGCTGAGCGGCGCGCATGAAAGCTGGCAGACGCCCGATCTCGTGACCTCGGTCGGCCTGCGCAATGACGGCGGCGCGATCGTCGGGTTGCGCAAGGAGATCGCGCTATGGGACTTCTACGGGCCGTTCCGGACGCTCGCGACGATCGAGGACGACAGGCCGGGAACGCGGCTCAACGAGGGCGTGGTGGCGCCGGACGGTTCGTTCTGGGTTGGAACGATGGCCAACAACATCGGCCCGGACGACGCGCCGGTGCCCATCGCCAGCGATGAAGGTCGGCTCTACCGGGTCGGCCCGGACGGCAAAGCGACGCCGCTCAGCGAAGACCGGTTCGGCATCACCAACACGATGGTGTGGCTGCCCGACGGACGCTTCGTCACCGCCGACACGACGAAGAATGCGCTCTACAGCTATGACTGGGACAAGAAGGCGGGACGGCTCGGCCGGGCGCTCCCCTTCTTCACCGGCTTCGAGCGCGGCCTGCCGGACGGCTCCTGCCTTGACGCAGAGGGCTATATCTGGAACTGCCGGGTGGTTGGCGGAAGCTGCCTCGCCCGCATCGCGCCCGACGGCAGGCTGGACCGGATCGCCGAATTGCCTTGCAGCTGGCCGACGAGCTGCGCCTTCGGCGGCCCCGGCCTCGACACGCTGTTCGTCACCTCGGCGCGCTTCACGATGAGCGCCGAGCATCTCGACGCCAGCCCCTTCGAAGGCGGCCTGTTCGCGCTCAGGCCCGGCGTCGACGGTGCGCCGGGCAACCGGTTCGGATAATCTCCCCATCGAGAGATCGGCAGCAGCGATCAAAAAACTTCACCATCGATGTCGGACTGGCCAATCACCGTTCGTCATAGGAGCATAGACCGGCAATCAACAGGAGAAACGAAATGCCCAGCACTGTCCGCCTGCACCGCGTGCTTTCCACCAAACCTGAAAAAGTCTATCGCGCTTTCATCGAGGCGGACGCGCTGGCGAAATAGCTGCCGCCGAACGGCTTCACCTGCACGGTGCATCACTTGGATGCAAAGGCCGGCGGCAACTTCAAAATGTCGTTCCGCAACTTCACCACGGGCGAAAGCCATGCTTTCGGCGGCGACTATGTCGAGCTCGTTCCGGGTGAGCTCGTGCGCTACACCGACAAGTTCGACGATCCTAACCTGCCCGGCGAGATGCAGGTGACGGTGACGTTGAAGAAAGTCTCGGTCGGCACGGAGATGGAGATCACCCAGGCCGGCATTCCGGACGCCATCCCCGCCGAGGCCTGCTATCTCGGCTGGCAGGAGTCGCTCAAGAACCTGGCAAGGCTCGTCGAGCCCGAGATCAATCAGTAAAGATCGATCGCAAGGTCTATGCGGCCGGCCGCGACGAAGCGGCCGGCAAGCGGCCCCGCTTTCCACTCCGCGACGTTACGCGTTTCCCCCGCTTGCCAGAATGGCTGCGCTGGGCTGGATTGAGCAAAGCCGAGCTCGAATGCCGAACAGACAGGCAGGAGGGGGCGCGATGGAGCCGATTCCAGCCGGATCGTCACCGGCTGACGACAAGGTCGAGCATTACGAGCTCGGCCTCTGCCTGTCGGGCGGCGGCTATCGCGCCATGCTGTTCCATGCCGGCGTGCTCTGCCGGCTGAACGAGGCCGGCCTGCTTCAGAAAATCGACATGGTCAGTTCGGTCTCGGGCGGCTCGATTGCCGCCGGGCTGCTTGCGGTTCTCTGGCCGCGCCTCAGCTTTGCCGACGGCGTTGCCACGAATTTCCGCGAGCTTTACGTCGAAAAAATCCTCGCTTTCTCGCAGGTCTTCCTTGACGCGCCGTCGATCCTCAAGGGCGTGTTCAACCCGTTTTCGAGCGCGGCGCGCGAAGTCGCCACCTGCTACGAGCGCCATCTGTTCGACGGCAAGGTGCCGACGCTGAAGAGCCTGACCCGGCGTCCGTGGTTCGTGTTCTGCTCGAGCAATCTCAGCACCGGCTCGCTGTTTCGCATGTCCAACCGCTACATTGCCGATTACCGGATCGGCATGGCCAAGCATGCGGACCTGCCGGTCGCGACCGCGGTCGCGGCGTCGTCCGCCTTCCCGCCGTTTCTGTCGCCGCTCAGGCTCGACCTCACTCAGTTCGCGTGGGAGAACGACAAGCTCGACGCGAGCGTCGGCCCGCCGGTCCCGGCCGGCCGCGCCGTGCTCACCGATGGCGGCGTCTATGACAATCACGGCATCGAGCCGGCGCTGAAGCGCTGCCGCTGGCTGTTGGTCAGCGACGCCGGCGCGCCCTGGCGAGCGTCCGGCTCCGGCTACTGGAACTGGTTCTCGCAGTTGAAGCGCGTGCTCGACACCACCGACAACCAGGTGCGCTCGCTCCGGCGGCGCGACCTCATCGCCCGCTTCCAGGCGGCGAAGGATGCCGACGACCAGGGCCTGCCCAATGACGCGACCCGGCCCGATTATGCCGCCACCCGCGGCGTCTACTGATCGATCGCCAGCAAGCCTGACGCCGCCGAGCCGAGCTTCGTGCAAAGCGCGGCAATCGCGCCTGCCGATATCGGCACGTCGCTTCATTTCCTGGGAAGCGAGGAGACGATCGATCTCGTCAATTGGGGCTATTGCGCCAGCGACCAGGCGCTGCGGAGCTGGTACCGGCCGGCGGTGCCGGCTGGAAAGGGCGTACCACTGAAGGCGGGCGACGTGAAGCCCGGACGCTGTGCGGTGGTGTCAAAGGCGCTGATGAGCGGTTTCAAGGTGTGAGCATGGCGTTCGGACTCCGCGTCTGCTTTCGCCAATCGCCATCGTGGCGCAATCCAAACCGGTTCGTGCCCTGCACCGCCGCGTGCTAACAGAGGCGCTTTCAACAAGGATGGACAGCGACATGGCAGGAGAAAAAGTAGCTCTGGTGACGGCGGGGGGCAGCGGCATGGGCGCGGCGGCGGCGAAGCGGCTGGCCGCCGACGGGTTCAAGGTCGGCGTGCTCTCCTCCTCCGGTAAGGGCGAGGCGCTGGGCAACGAACTCGGCGGTTTCGGCGTCACCGGCTCCAACCAGTCGAACGAGGATCTGAAGCGGCTGACCGACGGCGCGCTGGAACGCTGGGGCCGCATCGACGTGCTGGTCAACAGCGCCGGCCACGGGCCGCGCGCGCAGATCATCGAGATCAGCGACGAGGACTGGCACAAGGGCATCGACACCTATTTCCTCAACGTCGTGCGACCGACCCGGTTGGTGACGCCGGTGATGCAGAAGCAGAAGGCGGGCGTCATCATCAACATCTCGACCGCCTGGGCGTTCGAGCCGAGCGTCGCCTTCCCGACCTCGGCGGTGGCGCGCGCCGGGCTCGCCGCCTTCACCAAGATCTTTGCCGACACCTATGCGGCCGATAACATCCGCATCAACAACGTGCTGCCGGGCTGGATCGACAGCCTGCCCAGCGTAGAGGAACGCCGCCAAAGCGTGCCGATGAAGCGCTACGGCACATCCGAGGAAGTGGCGGCAACGATCTCCTTCCTCGCTTCCGACGGCGCGGCCTATATCACCGGCGAGAACATCCGCGTCGATGGTGGATTGATGCGGGGGTACTGAGGCTCGTTTTCGGCAGGCGGGTCGTTTCGCCGGCAATGCGTGGCCGGCGAACGCCCTCCGATGGCAGGAGGGAGCCGGCGCAAAGGTTTCGTATCCACTGCTCTCCCGGCCCTTGCTCCGGAACGCTGCGCGCCTGCTCGGTTGGCTCTCGACCGTTGCGATGGCGTTGTCGGCGTTCGGTCTTGCGGCAGGCTGGTTTTTCCAGCCCGGTCGATAGCGGACTGACGCGGCTGCGGCTTGACCGCTGGACAGCGGCCGCCGCCTCCCGCACCCTTAAGACTGCAAGGGAGACAAGGATGAGCGCTTCACTCAGGCTGGGCATTGTCGGCGGCGCTGGCTGGCTGGGCGGCGCCATCGCGGGTGCCGCGCTTTCGGCCGGCGTCGCGCGGGCGGAGAACCTTGCCCTCTCCTATCGCAGCACCAAGCCGGATCGCTTTCCAGGCGTCTTTTGGACCGACGACAACCAGGCGCTCGCCGACCGCTCGGACGTCATCATGCTTTCCGTGCGGCCGCAGGACTGGCCGTCGCTCGAGCTGGATGCCAAGGGCAAGCTGGTGATTTCGGTTATGGCCGGCATCCGGATGGCCGAGATCGGCGAGAAGCACGGCACCGGCCGCGTGGTGCGCACGCTGCCCAACGCGGCTGCCGAGGTCGGCAAATCGTACACGCCGTGGATCGCGAGCGGCGACGCCACCGAATTGGACCGCGCGACCGTGCGCGCGATCTTCGGAGCCTGCGGCGTTGAGGATGAGGTCGGCAGCGAGCGCGACATCGACTATCTCACCGGGCTGACGGGCTCGGGGCCCGCCTTCCCTGCCCTGCTCGCCGAAGCGATGATGCGCGACGCCGTGGCCTTCGGCCTCAAGCCGGAGGTCGCGCACCGCGCGGTCAACACCGTGCTCACCGGAACCGGCCGGCTGCTGGAGCTCAACGACGCTTCACCGGCCGATACGGTCGAGGCCTTTCTCGGCTATCGCGGCACGACAGCGGCCGCGATCGAGACGATGCGCGAAGCGGGCTTCGACCAGGCCGTTGCCAAGGGACTGGCGGCCGCGTTCCTCAAGTCGATCACGATGGGCAAGGCGTGAGCCGACGACGCCGCCCTTTGAGCGCGGAATGCATCAGGCGAGCATCCGCCGGATCGGGCCCCGCCGCTCAGGTGAGTCGTGCCGCCTACGCGAACTCCTCGCGCCGCGATGCTTAATTTTTGATAAAAGAAATTAGTAATATTGTGTAAAACTGAGTGAGCCCTCGCGTGCAAATTGTATTAGGGCGTTCTCACTCTCTTTTCTTGCGAATAATTGATCGCTGAACGGCAAATTTTCTCTGTACTATTACACAATTCCTTGGAACGATACCCGGAATTACAAGTTGACCCGCTAGCGATCGGTTGAGTTCGCATGCCGATTCAAGCAAGCCGTGTATTGCGAGGAGGGTTGTCCGATGAGCAGCTTCGTCAATGCCGTAGGCGTTCCTCTCCCCTATAGCGGCTCGTCCAACCATTGGTACTCGGCGGCGGGGTCCGGACCGGACTTGTGGGGCACCTCCGGAAACGACACCTTCTATGGAGCTTCCGGCGTCAATGTCACCATGCACGGGAGCTACGGCGATGACATCTATTATCTCTATGCCGCGGGCAACAAGGTGGCCGAGGGCTATGGGGCAGGCATCGACACCATCAGCACATGGATGAGCTACACGCTTCCCGACAATGTCGAGAACCTGATCGTCACCAACGCCAAGAACTACGCTTTTGGAAACGACCTGGACAACATCATCACCGCCAAGGCCGGCCACCAGACGCTGGACGGCGGCAAGGGCAATGATGTGCTGATCGATGGCGGCGGCGGTTACGACACTTTCATCATCGCGAAAGGCAACGGAAGCGACCTGATCGCCAATTTTGCCGCGACTGACAGCGTCCGTCTCGATGGCTATGGGTTCACTTCCTTCGACGCCATCCACTCGAACATGATCCAGGCGGGACCGAACGTCATCTTGAACCTCGGATCCGGCGAGATCCTCATGTTCAGGGACACGACCATCGACAAGCTGCAGCCCAGCCAATTCCAGCTGCCGATCGACAAGTCCGACATGACGCTGTCTTTCAGCGACGACTTCAACGCGCTGAACCTCCACAACAGCCAAGGCGGCACGTGGGATACCAACTTCTGGTGGGGCGCGCCGAACGGCAGCACGCTCGCCACCAACAACGAGCTGCAATGGTATGTCGACGCCAATTACGCGCCGACGAGCTCGGTCCACCCGTTCAGCGTGAACAACGGCGTGCTCACCATCACCGCGGCGCAAGCGCCGGCGGACATCAAGCCGCTGATCAACAATTACGAATACACGTCCGGCATCCTGACCACGCATGACAGCTTCTCGCAGACATACGGCTATTTCGAAATGCGCGCCGACCTGCCGGAAAACGCCGGCGCCTGGCCGGCCTTCTGGCTGCTGCCGGAAGACGGCTCGTGGCCGCCTGAGCTGGACGTCATCGAAAGATACGGCCAGACCCCGAGCTCGCTTCTGATGACCGCGCATACGATGGAGACGGGTACGCACACCATGGTCGGGTCTACGGTGAATGCGATGGATACTGCCGGTTTCCACACCTATGGCCTGCTGTGGACGCCGGACAAGCTTGTCTGGACCTATGACGGCGTGCAGGTCGCGGAAGCGGCGACGCCCTCGGACATGGATAAGCCCATGTACATGCTGGTCAATCTTGCGATCGGCGGCCAGGCCGGCGCGCCGCCGGATCATCTTGCCACACCGGCTGAGATGAAGATCGACTACATCCGCGCCTATACGCTGGACGCTGTGGAGGCTAACCCCCTGATCGCCACCAGCAGCACCACCACCGCAACGCACAGCACTGCCACGCACAGCTTCGGCAGCAGCACGCTGCATCACGGTTCCGAGTTTGGGGGCCACGCTTAAGATTTTCAGGCGATCGGTTCGATGTCCCGGGATCATGCAGCGGCGGCCGATATGACTGCACCGTCGAGCCTGCGGGCGGTGTTCCTGCGCGCCGTCGGCGATGTCGGGCTCTTCTCGCTGCTGATCAACATCCTGCTTCTGGTGATCCCGCTTTATCTGCTTCAGGTCTATGACCGCGTGCTGCCCTCCTCCAGCGTCGAGACGCTGGTCTATCTGTCGGCGATTGCGGTTCTTGCGCTCGCTTTCCTCGGACTGCTGGACGCGATCCGCGCCGTCTACACGCAGCGCGTCGCGGCCGCCGTCGACGGGAAGCTCGGGGCAAGGACATTCGCCCTCTCGCTGGCGCCCAAATATGCCGGCGGCCTGTCGCCGCTGCGTGATCTCGCCTCGGTCTGCGCCTTCGTCCGGTCGCGCGGCGTGGCGGTGCTGTTCGACCTGCCCTTTGCGCCCGTCTTCCTCGCTTTGCTCTATCTGATCCATCCGGTGCTGTTCTGGGTGACAGTCGCCGGCGCGGTGCTTCTGCTCGTCCTTGTCGTCGCGAACCAGCTCGCCATTGGCCGGAACGATGCCATGTCCGCGGAACGCTCGGCGTTGGCGAGCCATGCGGAACAGGTCTTTGCCCGCAATGCCGAAACGCTGCGCGCCATGGGCATGGTCGAGAACGCCGCTCGGGTCTGGGGGCGGCATGTCGGGGCAGCGCTCACGCTTTACGACCGTTCCTCGAGCGCCAATGCGATCTTCAGCGGCGCCTCGCGGGCGCTGCGCATGATGCTGCAGCTGGCGATCCTCGGCGCCGGCGCATGGCTGGTGCTCGAGGGGCAGATGACGGCGGGTATGATCTTCGCCTCCTCGCTGGTGTCGTCGCGCGCGCTGCAGCCGCTCGACCAGCTGATCGGCGCCTGGCGGCAAATCGTCGAGGCAGAGCGGGCCTGGAAGCGGCTGGAGACGGCGCTTGCTGCGCACCCGGCCGAGAAGCGGAAACTGGCGCTCCCCGATCCGTTAGGCGCGATTTCGGTGCAGGACGTTTTCTTCATGGCACCGAACGCACAGCCCGGCACCGAACCTATCCTCAAGCGGCTGAATTTCCAGATCGGCGCCGGCGAAGCGGTGGCGATCGTGGGGCCGAGCGGCGCCGGCAAATCGACGCTGGCGCGGCTGCTTGTCGGTGCCGCGCAGCCGACCGGGGGCGCAGTGAGGATCGACGGCGCCGACCTCAGGACCTGGGAGGAAAAACAGCTCGGGAGACACATCGGCTACCTGGCGCAGGAGGTGGAGCTCTTTCCCGGCACGATCGGCGACAATGTCGCCCGCTTCGACGCGCAGGCCGAGGACGCCGCGATCGTCGAGGCCGCCAGGCGCGCCCAGGCGCATGAGTTGATCCTGGCGCAGCGCGACGGCTACCAGACGATGATCGGCCCTTCCGACAGGACGCTCTCGGGCGGCGAGCGGCAGCGGATCGGGCTGGCGCGCGCCTTCTACGGCAACCCGCGCATTCTCGTGCTCGACGAGCCCAGTTCCCATCTCGACGGCAGCGGCGAGGCGGCGCTCGAAGTGGTGCTGGTCGCCGCGCGGGCGGCCGGCGTCACGATCCTCGTGATCACACATCGGCCGTCCATCGCAACGGCCTGCGACCGCGTGATGGTTCTGCGCGGTGGTGTGATCGAGGCCTTCGGCCCGAGCGCCGAGGTGCTGCGGCGGTCCACTGTCGATAGAGGCGCCGGCAACGCCCCGGCCGCCCGGCAGGGCACGGTGGTGACCGGATCATTCGCGCCGATGATCCGCACGCACGGCATCCGCTTCGGATCCTAGACGATGACGATCGAGAGCCTTGCCTGGGATGGACAGCCGCGCACCGACTTCCGGCGCGTGGCCTTCATAGGATATGCGGCAATCGCGCTCTTTGCGGGCGGCTTCGGCTATTGGGCGGTAAGCGCGCCGCTGTCCGGCGCGGTGATCACGCAGGGCACGATCTCGGCGACGGGCGGCAACATCCTCATCCAGCAGCCCGAGGGCGGCATCATCCAGCAGCTGCTGGTCCGCGAGGGCGACCGCGTGCAGCAGGGCCAGGACCTCATCCTGCTCGACCGGACGGCGGCGCAAGCCGAGCTCAACCGTCTGACCAGGCAGTCGATCGCGCTCAAGGCGAGCATGGCGCGGCTGGAGGCCGAGCGCGACGGGCTGGACAGGCTCGCGCCGATCACCGAGGCAGCGCCGGCGCCGTTCCAGCAGGATTTCCAAAACCTCATCCGCGAGCAGCAGAAGGAGTTCGACGCCCGGCTCGCCCGGTTCCGGTCGGAGCAATCGATCATGGCGCAGCGGGTCGCCATGCATCGCGAGTCGGTCGTGGGCTTGAACGCCCAGAAGCTCGCCATCCAGCAGCAGGCCGATGTCGTGAAGAAGGAGCTCGGCATCAAGACAGGCCTGCTCGACAAGGGCCTCACCAACCGTACCGAATATTCGCAGTTGCTGCGCTCGGAAGCCGATCTGGTCGGCCAGGCCGGCGCGCTGGAGGCCAATCTTGCCGGGGCCAACAGCCAGATCGTCGAGGCGCAGGTGCAGGTCGAGCGGCTGACCACGCAGCGCGTGGAGGAAGCGCTGACCAAGCTCGACGAGGTGCGCACCAACCTCGCCGACATCGAGGAGCAGATCAGGGCAGCCGAAGCGGTGCTTCAGCGCACGACGATCAAGGCGCCGGCGGCAGGCATCGTGGTGTCCTCCACCTATAATTCGAAAGGCAGCGTGATCGCGCCCGGCGAAAAGATCATGGAGATCCTGCCCACCGCATCGGGCCTCAACGTCGATGCCAAGCTGCGGCCGAAAGACGTCGATCAGGTGCGCGTCGGCCAGCCGGCGAAGCTCAGGCTGTCAGCGCTCAACACGCGGCTGACACCAGAGGTATCGGCGACCGTGACGCAGATCTCGGCCGACCGGCTGATCGACCAGGCTACCCACGAACCCTATTTCCGCGCCAAGCTGAAGATCGCCGACGCGCTCCCGCCCGGCGTCAAGCCGGAGCAACTCTATCCGGGAACGCCGGTCGAAGCCTTCATCAACACCGGCGACCGTACCTTCTTTGAGTATCTGGCGCGGCCGATGGTGGATTCGTTCGCCCGCGCGTTTGCGGAGAGGTGAGCGGGCGCTCCGCCCGACGCGACGGCGCCGTCGGGAGTTGCGGGCCTACGCAGGAACATAAGTCAACCTGATCGCTTCCTCCCCGATCAAATCACTGGCCACGAGGCGGAGCGGCGGCCGGGGGCCGGCGAAGAATGGCTTTCCGTGACCAAGCACGACGGGATGGATGTAGAGACGATACTCATCGATAAGCCCGAGGTCGGTCAGGTTTCGCGCCAGGTCCGGTCCGGAAACGGCGATCTCCCCAGCGAGCCGAGCCTTCAGGTCACGTATCATCTCCGCCAGGCCGCCTTCGACAAGCGTGGCGTTGGGGCCAACGGACTGCAGCGTGCTCGACACGACCCACTTCGGCTGGCTCCGCCACGCCGTCGCGAATTCGCGGAGCTCAGGGGTCCACTCGGAACGGTCCTCGTCCCAGTAGCGCATGACCTCGTACATGCGACGGCCGTACACGCTGCCCGTCAGGCCGCGCACTTGCTCTATCCAGTGACGAAACAGCGCGGGATCGGGCGCAAATGCCTCGTGGTCGACATAGCCGTCCAGTGACTGATTCATTCCGAAGACGAGCTTCGCCATGCTAATTCCATTCCTGCCTTCTTTTCAGGATACCAGTGCATCGCGCCGCTGCGTGATCTGTGACGGCCTCGTCACGCTCCTGGCCAGCACGACGGTTTCAAACGGCGATCTGAAGCGCCCCGTAGCGTTTGACTTCGGCTTCGATCTCCCTGACCAAAGTCTCCAGCGCGGGATTTCGGGAGTTGCGCGCGCGCCTGATCACATAGGCCAGGTCCGGCGGCTTGGGGAAGTGCTTGTCGACGATCTCCATGCCGGGTTGCAGGTGCCGCTGGCTCAGGAGCGCGACGCCGAGCCCGGAGGTCACGCCGGCGACGATGCCGGCTGCGCTGGAGCATTCGAACACGGTCTCGAACACCGTTCCCTCATCCTGCCCAAGATCGAGACCCCAACGCCGATAGAAGCAGTTCTCGTCGAAGGACAGGAACGGGATCGGCTTTTCCTTCGACAGGACCAGATCCGGCGACTTCACCCAGTGCAGCGTCTCGCGGTAGAGGACGATGTCGGCGGGACGAACCTCGTGCTGGAACAGCTGGACGATCGCGGCGTCAAGGGCCCCCTGGCTGAGCTGCTCCCGCAAGACGAGGCTCATGCGCACTTGCGTACGGACGCTCACCTCGGGATGGAGCCTGCGGAACCGGCCAAGAATGCGCGAGAGATCCGTGCAGGTCGTATCCTCGGTCATTCCCAGCGCGATCTTGCCTTGCAGCGTGCTTTTCGAGAGGCTCAGTACCGCCTCGTCATGAATTCCCAGGATGCGCCGCGCATAAGCCAGGAGATCGTGCCCGGCCGTGGTGAACAGCGGCGCGTTTGGCTTCCGGCTGAGGATTTCGCAGTCGAGGCTCGCTTCCAGCCGCCTCATCTTGTGGCTGACGGCCGATTGCGACAACCCCAGAATCTCGGCCGCACGAGTGACACCGCCGTGTTTCTCGATCGCGACCAGCGCCCGCAGGGCATCGACATCCAGGCGGCGGCTCATAATTCCAGCCATGACAATCCTCGCTCGCAATGAAGCAACGCGGCCAAAGGTCTGACACAGAGCAGGCTTTTGGGCAAATCCTTATGTCATTGTTTGTGGCTGTTTCATGAGCCTATCGAAATTTGTCATGTGCAAGGCAGCGAGTGTGCAGCCATAAGTCTGCGCCAGACAGCGCTGGTGATCCGCTTCAGGAGCATCTCGCACCGCTCGAATAAAGACAGCCCATGACGCTTCTGCAGAACAAGCCTCATCCTCTGGTATGGCCGACCGTGGCGGCAGCCCTGGTCCTAAGCTGGAGCTCCGGCTTCGTCGGCATCCGCTACGCCAGCGAGAACGCCGACGTCATGCTGGTCCTGTTCTGGCGGACTTTTTTGTCCGGACTTATCCTTCTGCCATTTGCTCTGCTGATCGGGCAGCGCATCAGCGGGCGCGCATTGGCGCAGCAGATGGCGTTCGGCGTGGCGACGATGTTCCTCTATCTAGGCGGATTCGCCCTTGCCATCGGCCAGCGCGTTCCGACCGGCCTTGTCGCGCTGATCTCCGATCTTGTCCCTCTCGCCATCGCGGCGCTGTCGCAGCCCATTCTCGGCCTCCGGCTGAGCGCAAGACAATGGATCGGAACAGCCCTGGGCGCGAGCGGCGTCCTTATCGTCTCCCTGGACAGCCTCAGTCTCGGCAAAGCACCGGTCTGGGCCTATGTCCTCACGGTCGCTTCCATGCTGGTGTTCGCCCTGGCGACCGTGGTGCAGAAGCGGATCAGGACGATCGATATGCCCATCCATCAGAGCTTGTGCATTCAATGCCTGACGGCGGCGATCCTTTTTGCCGCCTGCGCCGAATGGAACGGCGGCCTGACACCGCCGCTCGATGGGCGTTTCCAGTTCGGCATGGCGTGGCTGGTGCTGTTCTCGACCTTCTTCTGCTACGGTGTCTACTATATGAGCCTGCGTCACTACACCGCCGCACAGGTCAGCAGCGTGGTCTATCTCAGCCCGCCGGTGACGATGCTCTGGGCGTGGCTGATCTTCGGCGAACCGCTATCGAGAGCGATGTTCCTCGGCCTGGCGGTAACCCTGTTCGGTGTCTGGCTGACGGCATCGAGGAGCGCTGCATCGAAGGACGAGGCGCGTTTGAGCTCATGCGAGCAGCCTGCCGGATAATCACGCGACACCAACAAGGAGTGCAATCCATGAAGCTGACCGATTTCAAGGCCCTGACCTTCGACTGCTACGGCACGCTCATCGACTGGGAATCCGGCATGATCGAGGGCCTGAAGCCGCTGACAGAGCGCGCCGGCGGCCGTTTGAGCCGCGACGAAATCCTCGAGGCGCATGCCCGGCACGAATCCAGCCAGCAGAACTGGACTCCGGCAAGACGCTACCGCGACCTTCTGCCGATCGTCTACAAGCGGCTTGCCGAGGAATGGGGCGTCGTCGCCACCGCGGAGGAATGCATCGCCTATGGCGAAAGCGTGAAGGATTGGCCGGCCTTTGCCGACTCGGCGGAAGCCTTGCGGTATCTCAAGCAGCACTACAAGCTGATCATCCTTTCCAACGTCGACAACAAGAGCTTTTCGTTCAGCAACAAGAAGCTCGGCGTCGACTTCGACGCGATATACACGGCAGAGGACATCGGCTCCTACAAGCCCTCCGCCCGCAACTTCGACTATATGCTCGAAAAGCTGGCGACGATCGGGGTGGAGAAAAGCCAAGTCCTGCACACGGCCGAAAGCATGTTCCATGATCACGCTCCCGCCAATCGCGTCGGCCTGGCATCGTGCTGGATCTATCGCCGTCATGCCGACCAGGGCTTCGGCGCCACGATGCACCCCGGCGATATGCCAAATGTAGATTTCCGCTTCGACAGCATGGCCGACCTCGTCAAGGCGCACAGGCAAGAATTGGGCGCCTGAGTCCGCAGCGCGCGGAGGAGGCGCTGACCGAGCCGATGAGACCCCGAGATAGCTACACGACGCTACGCCGCCTGCTTTCGTGGCGTCCTCTCGCAACCGGATTCAATCCGCCAGCCTTGGAACCAAAAGACCTGCGAGACTGTTCAGCTATCGTTTCATACAACGCTGACGTGCCCTGCCGGTTGGGCAATCGGCGCTTTCGAGGAGTCTCACCATGTCCAGAATTCGTTCAGCCGCGATTGCGGTCATCGCCGCTGTCGGCGTGAGCTTTGCCAGCGCTGCTCACGCCGACAGCGGCACGATCCGCTTCTCCATCTATAAGGCGGCCTTCTTCATCGGCGGCGCCGGCGGCGAAGGGACGCTGACCTTCCGTGGTCGCAACTATCCCATCTCGATCGGGGGCATCTCGGGCGGCCTCGCCTTCGGGGCTTCCAAGACCTATTTCAAAGGCACAGTGCGCCACATTCGCCGCGCCCGCGACGTGGCGGGAGTGTACGGCGCAGCGGGCGGCGGCGGCGCGCTCGGCAGAGGCGCTCAGGTGATCGTCATGACCAACGACAAGGGCGCCGAGCTCCAGCTCACAGGCCGGCAGGTAGGCCTGCAGATCAACGCCGATCTCAGCGGCATGACCATTGGGCTGAAATAAGGGGGCGGTCAAAGCGGTCATTCCCTCCGCCAATTGGCGCTACCTGATCCAGCCGCACCGAGTGTCCGGTAGAATGGGAAGGGCCCGATGTCGGGCCCTTTCCCTTGCTTGCCTGGACTGTTTGCGTGGAGGCACGGCACGACGCGATCGCCAACAGTCGGAGGCTCTCTGGCTCAATCGCCGCCTGTAGACATCGCGCTCCCAATCACCCAATCTGAGCTGCGGGAACAGAAGCGCTTCAAAGAAAGCGCGGACCTTCGGGTGCGCATGAAAAATCGATGGACCTTGTATGATCCACGGCTGGCCTGGATGCTTATCGCGCCGGTGCTGCTGCTCTTGATCTTCTTCCTGGTGCTGCCGATCGCCGTGATGTCGGTCTACACCTTCTTCACCTTCGTCACCGCCGGCGTGGAAACCAGCGCGCTGACAACCGCGAACTGGCACGAATTCCTCACCGACAGCTACTATCACGGCTTCCTGTTTAAGACGCTGCGGGTCGGCGCCATCACCGCGCTGCTCTGCGGCGTGCTCGGCTATTTTCCGGCCTATTTCATCTGGGCGACGAGCTTCAGGCACAAGTGGCTGCTGCTTCTCCTGCTCATCGTGCCGTTCTGGATCAGCTTCACCATCCGCACCTTTTCCTGGATCAACATTCTCGGCGAACAGGGCGTCATCAACGTGGCGCTCATAAAGTTGGGCATTGTCAGCGAGCCGCTGCCGATGCTCTACACCGAGGGCGCGGTGATCATGGGGCTGCTGCATTTCCTGCTGCCCTACATGATCCTCAACGTCTATGTCAGCCTGGAAAGCATCGACCGCACGCTGATTGCGGCAGCCCGCTCGATGGGCTGCACCAGTGCGCAGGCGTTTCGCGAGGTGACGCTGCCGCTTTCGTTGCCCGGCCTCGCGGCCGGCCTGCTGCTCTGCTTCGTGCTTGCCGCCGGCAGCTATGTGACGCCGCAGCTTCTGGGCTCGGGCCGCGACGCGCTGTTCGGCAATCTGATCTACGACACCATCATGAGCGAGCTGAACTGGCCGATGGGCGCCACGCTTTCGATCGTGCTGTTCGTCGTGCTCGGTTTCTTCGCCGCCATCTACACCCGCTACATGGGCATGTCGCAGATCGTCAAAGGCCTTGGAGGATGAGGGGATTGGGCGGATGAAGCCTGCACGCCGGAAAGAGGAAGGCAGATGGGCCTGGCGGCTGACTGGCTTCGTCACGCTCTGCGTCTACATCTTCATGTTCGCGCCGATTGCGGCGACCGTCATCCTGTCGTTCAACGCCTCGATGTTCGGCGGCTTCCCGATGACCGGCTTTTCGCTGCAATGGTACGGCAAGCTGATGGCCAATGAGGCGGTGCTGGCCGCGTTCCGAACGTCGCTGTGGATCGCCCTGGTCACTGCGGCCGCCACCACGGCGATCGGCGTCGTCACCTCGTTCGCGCTGGTGCGTTTCGAGTTCCCCGGCAAGCAGACGCTGAGCACGCTGGTGATCCTGCCGGCGCTGGTGCCCGAAACCATTCTGGGCGTCGGCCTCCTGGTGCTGATCAAGGCGGTCGACCAGCCGCGAACGTTGCTCCTCCTGGTGCTCGGCCATATTCTGCTCGCCGTGCCCTATGTGGTGCTGATCACCCAGGCGCGCATGGTGGGCATCCGGCGCGTCTATGAGGAGGCCGCGCTTTCGCTCGGCGCCTCGCGCTTCTCGTCCTTCCGCGAGATCACGCTGCCGCTGCTCATCCCGGCGGTCGTTGCCGGCGCGCTGCTCGCCTTCACCATCTCGTTCGACAACACCTCGGCCAGCCTGTTCTGGCGGCCGGCCGGCGTCGAGACCATGCCTACCCAAATCCTTTCGATGCTGAAGATTTCGATCAGCCCGGAGATCAATGCGCTGGGCACGGTCATGATCCTGGTGACCGTCGGCATCCCGCTGATTGGCGGCATTCTCATGCAAAGCCTGACAAAATTGAGAAGACGAGGCGAACCAAAGGAGGAAGCAAAATGAAACTATCCACCACCAAACGGCTGGAACGGCTGCATGACCGCTACGTGAACGGCGATTTGAGCCGCCGCACCTTTCTGAGCCTGACCGCCGTCGCCGCGGCCTCGGCGGGCCTCTCCATGCCGTGGATGAGCCGCGCGCTCGCCGCGGTCGAGCAGGTGCGCTTCGACGGCTGGGGCGGAACCGTGCAGGAGGCGATCGACAAATACGCCTTCCAGCCCTACACAGCCAAGACCAAGATCAAGGTGGTCCAGGGCACGTTCGGCGACGAGAACGAGATCATCACCAAGATCAAGACGGCGAAGCCAGGCGACTTCCAGATCGTGCATTCGTCCGGCGTCAACTACTACATCAAATACGTCAATGCCGGCATGAACTCGGAGATCAACGAGGCCAACATTCCCAACATGGCGAATGTGCTGCAGCCGATGATCGAGCCGTTCCGCAAGCTGACGCCAAAGCTCTCGGCGGTGCCCTACGACTACGGCACCACCGGCATCGCCTACAACACCAAGGTGATCTCGCCCGAGGAGGCGAAGGAAAAGGGTGCCGGCCTGCTGCTCGACAAGAAATACGCCGGCAAGGTCGGCGGCTATGCCGACATGACCACCCGCGTCTGGTACGCGGCTTTGGCCACCGGACAGGATCCCAACAACATCAAGGACATGGATACGATCTGGGCCAAGGTGCGCGAGACGCGCGACCTCGCCAAGAAATTCTGGAGCTCCGGCGCGGAACTGATGGACCTGTTGTCCAAGGGCGAGATCGTGGTGACCGACGCCTGGTCGGGCCGCGTCGCCGCCCTGCAGGATCAGGGCCATCCGATCGGCTATCTCGATCCGGCGGGCTCCTATGCCTGGATGGAGGACATGCTGATCCTGAAAGGCTCGCCGATGACCGAATGCGAAGAGCTGATCAACTTCATGCTCGATCCGGCGACCTCGATCGCGGTGGCCGAGGGCCAGAGCTACCCGCCGTCGCTCGACCCGACCAAGGTGAAGCTAACCGAGAAGATCGAGAAGCTGCCGGCTTTCGACAAGACCGGCTCGATGAAGGCGCTGACCTTCGCCGATCCGGTCTACTGGGCGACCAACGAGGACGCCTGGACCAAGCAGTGGGACAGGATCGCGAAAGGTGCCTGACAGAAGCCAAGCGTCACTCAGCCCCCGGCCGGTCTCGGCCGGGGCACCCGGCACAGCTCCCAACATGAGTGCGGAGCAGCCGGCGGTCGAGTTCCGCGACATCGACATCGCCTATGGCAAGTTCGTCGCTGTGCGCGACTTCTCGCTGTCGATCCGCAAGGGCAGTTTCGTCACCCTGCTTGGGCCGTCGGGCTGCGGCAAGACTACGATCCTGCGCTCCATCGCCGGGCTGGTCGACATTTCGGGCGGCCAGATCATGATCGATGGGCGGCGGGTCGACGACGTGCCGATCTACAAGCGCAACATCGGCCTGGTGTTCCAGAGCTACGCGCTGTTCCCGCACAAGAGCGTGTTCGACAATGTCGCCTTCGGCCTGAAGTATCGCAACGTGCCGAAGCCCGAGATCGCGCGCAGGGTCGGCCAGGCGCTCGACATGGTGCGGCTGCCGGGCAGCGAGAAGAAGCTGCCCTCGCAATTGTCGGGCGGGCAGCAGCAGCGCATCGCGCTGGCGCGGGCCATCGTCTTCGAACCGCAGGTGCTGCTGCTCGACGAGCCGCTGTCGGCGCTCGACGCCAACATGCGCGAGGAGATGCGCGTCGAGATCAAGAAGATCCAGAAGGCAACCGGCATCACCGCCATCTTCGTCACCCACGACCAGGAAGAAGCGCTCTCCATGTCGGACCGCATCGTGGTGATGAACGCCGGCTCGGTCGAGCAGATCGGCACGCCGGAGGAAGTCTATGAGCGGCCCGCCACCGCCTTCGTCGCCGATTTCCTCGGCAAGGCCAACATGCTTGCCGGCACCGTCAGCAGATCCGACGGGCAGATAGCGGTGACGCTTGCCGCCGGCCAGACCGTCCATGTAACGTCGCCGCGGCCGCTGGCGCCGGGCAGCAAGGTCACCGTGGTGGTGCGGCCGCAGAAATTGTCGGTCGGTGCCGCAGCCGGCACCAACCAGCTCTCCGGCCGCGTCGTCTCGACCTCCTATCTCGGCGGCAGCGCCATTTACGAGATCGACTTCGGCGGCAAGACGAGCATCCGCGCCAACGCGCCGATCAACGGCCGCATCGTCCGGGAGGGCGAGACCATCGAGGTCGGATTCGATCCGAGCAGCTGTGTTTTGCTCGACGAGAACGGGCAGCGGATTTCGTAGCCTACTAAGCCCCTGTTCGCATCGGCCTTCAGGAATTCACTGCTTCGCCGCTTGAGCAGCCAAGCGG
This sequence comes from Mesorhizobium sp. WSM4989, assembly GCF_029625795.1. Classification (NCBI taxonomy): domain Bacteria; kingdom Pseudomonadati; phylum Pseudomonadota; class Alphaproteobacteria; order Hyphomicrobiales; family Phyllobacteriaceae; genus Mesorhizobium; species Mesorhizobium sp. WSM4989. The sequence goes on from NZ_JARTVN010000001.1 coordinate 302,298, forward strand.
CCTGGATGCCTGAGGTTGGTCGGCGTGATGCCGGTGTGCTGGCGAAATACCCGGCTGAAGTGCCCGGCATTTTCGAAGCCGCATCTGTAGGCGATGTCGCCTATCTGCAGGTCGCTGCCTTCCAGCAGCGACTTGGCGTAGTGAACCCGGAGCGCCAGGTACGCGGCCATCGGGCTTGTGCCCAGCTCGGTCGCGAAAAGACGCTCGAGCTGGCGCCGGGAGCAATTCAACCGGCTTGCGATCTCGGTGACCGATATCTTTTCCTGCAGGCTGCTTTCCATCAGCAGCAAGGCCCGTTTCACCGCACGGCTCGACGCTTCGGGAAACAGATCGCCGACGGGCTGCACGTCCCGGATGTTGCGGATGCGATCGAGCACGAGGATCTTGGCGGCCTTTTCCGCCGCCTTCTGACCGATGAATTGCGACACGAAATAACCGGCAAGGTCTGCCGCGCCGGTGCCGCCGGCGCATGTCGCGCGGCCGCGGTCGACGGAATAGAGGCTGTCGGCATGCGCATTCACATCGGGGAATTCGGCGCGAAAATCCTTGATGTGGAACCAGCTGACGGCGGCACTGTAGCCGTCCAGCAAGCCATAGCGGGCCAGCACGAAGCTTCCCGTGCACAGCGCGGTTATCGGCACGCCCTTGTCGGCGGCCCGCAGAAGGAAGGCCTCCTTTTCAGCGCTGAGATTGCGGTTGGTGTCGAGCAGACCTCCAACCACGACGACGTTGTCGAAATCCTCCGGATTGCCGATCGCCTTGGTCGGCAGCAATTCGACGCCGCAGCTCGCCCGGATCGGCAGGCCGCGCTCGCCGACGATCTGCCAGTCGAACTCCACCCTGCGGCTGCGATCGCCCTCATCGCCGGCGAGCCGCAGCGTGTCGATGAAAAGCGACAGCGGCGACAAAGTGAAATCGCGCACCAGGAGAAACGCAAACTTCTTGGCCATGCTTTGCGGGACCTGTCCCTTGAGTTATCCGAGGCTCATTCAGACAAGATCGCCGTCCGGGCTGTCATTTGAGGCGAGCCAGCCGATCCATCTCGTCATATATTGTGTACCAAGAAAATACAATCCGTTGACTCACTTGCAAGCGCATGCGACTCTTCCAATTGCCAGGTATGTCGATTGGCAAGGACGATTCCGAAGGTGCGCCATGAAGGGAAGCAAGGGCAGTCTCTATGACGATCTGAAGCGTCGCATCCTGACAATGGAACTCGATCCTGACGAGGATTTGGACGAGGTGGCGCTGAGCGAGCGCTATGGCCTGTCGCGGACCCCGGTCAGGGAAATCTTCCGGCGGCTGGAGGGCGAAGGTTACATCGAGATCCGCGCGAACCGGGGCGCCAGGGTCGTACCGATGAACCATTCGACCCTTCGGCAATTCTTCCTGGTCGCCCCCATGGTCTACGCCGCCATCGGCCGGCTGGCCGTGCAGAATTTCAAGCCTTCGCAGATGGTGGACCTGAAGGACACGCAGGAGCGTTTCCGCGCCGCCAGCAAGTCGGGTGACGCGCTTTCCATGGTGGTCGAGAACAACAGGTTTCACGAGATCATCGGCGAGATGTCTGCGAACGCCTATCTTCAGCCCAGCCTCGGCAGGCTGCTGATCGACCACGCCCGCATCGGCCATACCTTCTTCCGCCCACGCAATGACGACATGCGCAAGCGGCTGCAGACGGCGGTCGAACATCATGACGGCTTCATCTCGGCCATCGGCGCGCATGACGAGGATGCCGTCGTCGACCTGGTGTTCGAGCACTGGGAACTGTCGCGCGAGAACATGGAAATGTTCATCGCGCCGCAGGGAATGAAGGCGGACGCGCTGGTCGGCGATAACTGACGGCAGCTTAGGAAAGCGACTGCGGCCGGGATAGGAAGAACGCCTGCTGCCGGGCCCGGTGCCGGCAGCGAAACTGCGGCGACGCCACCGAATACCTGCTCCATATCCGCAAATGCGCGACGGGCGCGCTCCCCAGAATTGTATTCGTGCCATATTTTTTATGTGTACGTAAATTATACAATCTGTTGACTCTCGGATGCTGACGTGCAATCTTGCGCGTTATCAAACGCGATCAACCGGTTTCGAGCGCTGCGAATCCCCGCTTGGGAATTCGCGGATGGCCTCCGTTTTGCCGAATGACGCATTGGTCGAAACGGCCACTCCATCGATGGAGAAATGTCTTGAAGTTTGAGGGCATCTACACGCCGGCGGTGACGCCGATCGGTCCGGACGGTCAGATCGATAACGCGGCCTTCGCCGACGTTCTCGAGTCACTCATCGAAGCCAAGGTGCACGGCATCATCGTTGGTGGATCGACCGGTGAATATTATGCCCAAAGCGCCCAGGAGCGCTTCGAGCTCGGTGCCTATGCCAAGCAGGTGATCGGCACCCGCCTTCCGCTGGTCATCGGCACAGGCGCTACCAGGACCGAAGATTCGGTCGAATACGCCAAGGCGGCGAAGGAGATCGGCGCCGACGCGATCCTCGTCTCGTCGCCGCCATATGCCTTGCCGACGGAGCGCGAGAACGCGGTTCATGCGCTCACCGTCGACCGCGCGGCCAACCTTCCGATCATGCTCTACAACTATCCGGCCCGCATGGGCGTGATGATGGGCGAGGAGTATTTCTCGCGCGTCGGCAAATCCCGCAACGTCGTCGCCATCAAGGAAAGCTCCGGCGAAATGGGCAATTTGCACCGGCTTGCCCGCAAGTTCCCGCACATCTCGCTTTCCTGCGGCTGGGACGACCAGGCGCTGGAATTCTTCGCCTGGGGCGCCAGGAGCTGGGTCTGCGCCGGCTCGAACTTCCTGCCGCGCGAGCACGTCGCGCTCTACGAGGCCTGCGTGCTCGAAAAGAACTTCGACAAGGGCCGCGCCATCATGAGCGCGATGCTGCCGCTGATGGACTTTCTCGAATGCGGCAAGTTCGTCCAGTCGATCAAGCATGGATGCGAGTTGATCGGCCTGAAGGCAGGCGGCGTGCGCGCTCCGCTGCGGCCTCTCAATTCGGAAGAAAAGCGATCCCTCCAGACTGTCGTCGCCACGCTGAAGCGGACGGTCGCCCAGATCACGTCGGGAGCAAACCAATGCATGAGCCTTTGACCGCCGCCGAATACAAGGCGCTCGCCGCCGAGATTCAATTCCCGACCAATGCCTTCATCGATGGAGCCTTCCGTCCGGCGAATTCCGGCAAGACCTTCAGGACGACCAATCCGGCGACCGGCGAGGTGCTTGCCGACATCGCGGCCTGCGATGCCAGCGATGTCGACTTCGCTGTGGCCAAGGCCAGGGAGGCCTTCGACGACGGCCGCTGGCAGCATCTCGCGCCTGGCGAGCGCAAGACCGTCCTGCTCGAATTCGCCAAGCTTCTGGAGCGCAACCGCCACGAACTCGCGGTCATGGAGAGCCTCGACAGCGGCAAGCCGATCCGCGAATGCCAGACCGTCGATGTGCCGGACACGATCCATACCATCCGCTGGCATGCCGAGCTGATCGACAAGCTCTACGACAACACCGCGCCCGTTGGCTCGAAGGCGCTGACCATGGTCGTGCGCGAACCGGTCGGCGTCGTCGGCTGCGTCCTGCCGTGGAACTTTCCGCTGCTGATGCTGGCCTGGAAGATCGGCCCGGCGCTCGCGGCCGGGTGCTCGGTCATCGTCAAGCCTGCCCAGGAGACGACGCTGACCACGCTGCGTGTCGCGGAGCTCGCCCATGAGGCCGGCATTCCGGCCGGCGTCTTCAATGTCGTGCCGGGCGGTGGCAAGGAGGTCGGCGAACCGATCGGCATGCATATGGGCGTCGACATGGTGGCCTTCACCGGATCGACGCCGACCGGCCGCCGTTTCCTGCGCTACGCGGCCGACTCCAACCTCAAGCGCGTCGTGCTGGAATGCGGCGGCAAGAACCCGGCCGTGGTTCTCGACGACGCCGAAGACCTCGATCTCGTCGCCGAACAGGTGGTCAACGGCGCGTTCTGGAACATGGGCGAGAACTGCTCGGCCACCTCGCGGCTCATCGTCGACGCCAAGATCAAGGACGAGCTGCTTGAGCGGATCGGCGCCTATATGCGCGATTGGAAGACTGGCGATCCGCTCGACCCTGAAAACCGCATCGGCGCGCTGGTCAGCAAGACCCATTTCGAGAAGGTGAAATCCTTCCTCGGCGACGTTAAGACCGAAAAGCTCTCGGTCGCCCATGGCGGCGCCACGCATAAGAGCGCCTATATCGAGCCGACCGTCGTCGACGGTGTCACCCCTGCGAGCCGCCTCTTCCAGGAGGAAATTTTCGGGCCGATCCTGTCGGTGACGACGTTCAACTCGCTGGGCGAGGCGATCGCGCTCGCCAACGACACGAATTACGGCCTGACCGCGTCCGTCTACACGGGGAGCCTGCGCAAGGCGATCAAGCTCTCCCGCGAGATCCGCGCCGGCGTCGTCACGGTCAACTGCTTCGGCGAAGGCGACGCGACGACACCGTTCGGCGGCTACAAGGAATCCGGCTTCGGCGGGCGCGACAAGTCGGTCTTCGCGCATGACAATTACTGCGAACTGAAGACGGTCTGGATCGACGTTTCGGACCGTTCGGTCGATGAGACCGTCCGGTGAGCGATCTCGTTGTCAAGCGGCTTCCGGCTGAATCCGGAATCTCTGGCTGGGAGGCGATCAGCAGACGCTGCTTCCCCGTCCGCACGCTCGACGGCGACATCAAGGCCGACTGGCTGATCATCGGCGGCGGCTTCGCCGGCCTCTCCGCCGCCCGGCGGCTCGCAAAGCTTCGGCCGGGCGACAGGATCGTCCTGCTGGAAGCCGGAGAGGTCGCCAAAGGTCCCGCCGGCCGGAATTCCGGCTATATGATCGACACCCCGCACAATTTGTCGTCGGGCGAATATTCTGTCGCCGGTGAGGCCGAAACAAAGGCGGAGATCGCCGAGAATCGCTTCGCGATCGCTTTCGCCGCCGAGGCGGCCGCGGAATACGCAATGTCCGCGCGCACCTTCGATCCCTCGGGCAAGATCAATGCCGCGGCGACCGAACGCGGCATGACACTCAATGCCAATTACGGCCGCTCGCTCAAGACGATCGGCGAAGAGCATCGCTTCCTCGACGCGAGCGACATGCGGGAAATCATCGGGTCGTCCTACTATCTCGGCGGCCTCTACACGCCCGGCGCCGTGATGATCCAGCCTGCCGACTATATCCGGGGGCTCGCGGCGGGGCTCGCACCGAAGGTCGACATCTTCGAGCACTCGCCGGTGCTCAAGCTCACCCGGGCCGGAAGAGCCTGGAAGGCGGTGTCGCGCACCGGAAGCGTCACCGCGCCGAAAGTCATCCTTGGCGTCAACGGCCATATCGACGATTTCGGTTACTTCCGTGGCCGCCTGATGCACATCTTCACCTATGCATCGATGACCGCCCCATTCACCGCGAAGTCGACGGGCAAGGACCGGTGGGCATTGCTGCCGGCCGATCCGATGGGCGCCACGGTCCGGAAGATAACCAGCGACGGGCTCTCGCGGATCGTGATCCGGACCCGGTTCACCTATGACTGGCCCGTGCGGGTCAGCGAGAAGCGCTTGGCCGGCATCGCCGCCGAGCAGCGGGCATCACTCGATGCCAGGTTTCCGGACCTCAAGGATGTGCCGTTCGAACATGTCTGGGCCGGACGGCTTTGCCTCAGCCGCAACCACGTGCCCGCCTTCGGCGAGATCGAAGACGGCCTTTATTCGGCGTGCTGCGAGAACGGCCTTGGGACCGTGAAAAGCACGCTCGCGGGCATCATGGCCGCGGATCTCGCGACCGGCACCCGGTCGAACATGCTCGACAAATATGCGGATCAACCCCAACCCGCGCGGCTTCCTCCCGAACCGTTCGCGTGGATGGGCATCAACACGGTGATCCGTTTGCAGGAATTGCGTGCTGGCCGCGAGGGATGAGTTCTCGCCGCGCAATGTGAAGACCGAGCAGACCGCGAAGTCTTCGAACGGGAATGGAAACGGAAACTAAGGAGTGAGGAAACATGAAGACGTTGTGGAAAGCGCTCTGCGCTGCCGCGATGGTCGGGATGACCATGCTGTCCGCTCAGGCGGAAGAAAAGACAATCACCGTTGGCACGATGTCGTGGGAGGATCTCACCCCCATCACAGGCATCACCAAGAAGGTGCTTGAGGACGCCGGCTACACCGTCAAGGTGGTCGATTTTTCCGAATGGGGCATCGCCTACGCCGCATTGACCAAGGGCGACATTCAACTGCTCGCCTCGCAGACGGACTATGTCGCGCAGGACTACTGGGACAAGAACAAGAAGCGCCTCGAGAAGATCTCTCCGGTTTCGCACGGCCTCTACCAGGCGATCGCCGTGCCGAACTACGTGACCATCGATTCGCCCGAGCAGCTCAACGACAACGCCGACAAGTTCGGCGGCAAGATCGTCGGCATCGAGCCGGGTTCGGGTCTGATGCGCGACGCCGCCAATGCGGTCAAGGAATACGGCCTGAAGCTCCAGCTGGTCGAAGGCAGCACCGCCGCGATGACCGCCGCGCTGAAGTCGGCCGTCGACCGCAAGGAATGGATCGCCGTCACCATCTGGGAGCCGTCCTGGATGATGCAGAAGTATCCCGTGAAATTCCTCAAGGATCCGAAGGGCATCTTCCCGCCGCCGCAGAGCTACTACTGGATTGCCAAGAAGGGCTTCTCGGCCGACCATCCGCATGCCCGCGAGGTCATCGCCTCGGTCTATGTGCCGCTCGCTGATATTACCGCCATCAACGGCGCGGTCAGCGACGGCAAGAAGATGGATGAAGCCGTCAAGGCCTGGACCGACGCTCACGCCGATCTCCTGAAGCGCTGGGAAAACATCAAGGGCGAGTAATCACACCAACGGCGGGCCGCCGAACCGGCTGCCCGCCTCCAAACACGATAGCCATTTGGTGGCCCATGGGGAAGGCAATGAACATGACCGTGAATGCCCCCAACGAAGTGTTGGTCGACTGCAAATCCGTGTGGAAGGTGTTCGGGAGCCGCGCCTCGGCCGCGGTCAAGGCGATCTCCGAGCGCGGGCTCTCCAAAAAGCAGGTGCTGCAGGAGTTCAACTGCGTGGTCGGTGTTGCCGACGCTAGCCTCCAGGTCCGCCGCGGCGAGATCTTCTGCATCATGGGCCTCTCGGGAAGCGGCAAGTCGACGCTGATCCGTCTGCTTAATCGCCTGATCGAGCCGAGCCTCGGCAAGATCACGGTCAAGGGAAAGGAGATCGCCAAACTCAATGCCTCCGAGCTGCGCGACATGCGCGCCCGCAATATCGGCATGGTGTTCCAAAGCGTGGCGCTCCTGCCGCACCGCACGGTTCTGGAAAACGCCGGCTTCGGCCTCGAGGTGCGCGGCGTCGCCAAGGAAGAACGCAACAAGATCGCCCGTGCTGCCCTCGGAAAGGTCGGGCTCGCCGATTGGACATCGCGCTATCCCTCGGAGCTTTCCGGCGGCATGCAGCAGCGCGTGGGCCTCGCCCGAGCCTTGGCGGCAGACCCGGAAATCATCCTCATGGACGAGCCTTTCAGCGCGCTCGACCCGCTCATCCGCCGTCAGTTGCAGGACGAGTTCCGGCAACTGACGAAGTCGCTCGGCAAGTCGGCGGTCTTCATCACGCATGATCTCGAGGAAGCCATCCGCATCGGCGACCGTATTGCTATCATGAAGGACGGCGTCATCGTCCAGGTCGGGACGGCTGAAGACATCGTGACAAAACCCGCAGACGATTACGTCTCCGATTTCGTGGCGGGCATTTCCAGGATTCACCTGGTCAAGGCGCACTCCGTGATGACGCCAGTGGGCGAATACAAGAGTGCGCAACCGCATAGCGACGTGAACGCCCTGCCCCAAACGTCGCCCGAGGCCGACATCGGCGCGCTCATCGACCTCACGACCCAGTCCGATCGCGATGCGGTCGCGGTGGTCGAGGGCGAAACGGTCGTCGGCGTCGTCACCATCCGCGGCCTGCTGCGCGGTGTCGCCGGCAAGCCTGCGGGGGAACTCGTGGCGGCATAGCTCGGGAGGAGCACTATGGACATCTCGACCATCACCGACACGTTCGACAGTTGGACCGACACGGCTCTCGGCTGGATCAGCGACAATGGCGACTGGCTGTTCGAAACGCTGAGGGCCGGGCTTGAAGGAACCTATGACGGCGTCCTCTGGCTGCTGCAGCTCGCACCGTTCTACCTGATCGCGATGGTCGCGGCGCTGCTCGCGTGGCGACTGATCAATGCCCTCGCCGGCGTTCTCGCCGGGCTTGCCCTGGTCTTCTGCGCGGTCATGGGGCTCTGGGCCGAGACCATGAGCACGCTCGCCCTGGTGATTACCGCCACCATATTGGCGCTGCTCTTCGGCATTCCGATCGGCATCGTGGCGGGTTTCGGCAGGGCGTTCGACCGTTTCCTCGAGCCGATACTCGACCTGATCCAGACGCTGCCACCCTACATCTATCTTCTTCCGGCGATCGCGCTGCTGGGTTACGGACCGGCGACCGCGCTCGTGGCCACTTTCATCGTCGCGATGCCTCCTGCCATCCGGCTCACTGCGCTGGGCATTCGAATGACGCCGCGCGAATTCGTGGAGCTGGGACACGCGACCGGCCTGACCCCTTGGCAGATGTTCGTCAAGATCAGGCTCCCCTTCGCCATCCCGAGCGTCATGGCGGGGATCAACCAGAGCCTGATGATGGCCTTCGGCATGGTCGTCATCGCCGGCATCGTCGGTTCGGGCGGTCTCGGCGAGACGATCTATTCGGCCGTGCGCACGCTCGACATTGCAACCTCTATCAACGCCGCCATCGCCATCGTCATACTGACCATGGTGCTCGACAGGCTCACGCAAAGCGCGGCCAGCCGCGCCAAGGGAGGCGCAAGATGAATTTCGATCTGCTCCGCTTTTCGCCGGGAGGTTATCTTGCCCCCGCGGTGGATTGGCTGAACACCAACTTCCATCCGTTTTTCGACGCCGTGGCCAAACTGATCGAGGCGGTGCTCAGCGGCATCGAAGTCGCCCTGCTCTACCCGCCCGCCTATGTGACGATCGTCTTGGCCGTTGCTCTGGCCTTCTTTCTCGTCGGCACCAGGGTTGCCGTCGTGACGGCCGTTGCGCTTCTCTTCTGCCTGCTGGCCGGCTTCTGGGCCGCGTCGATGCAGACGCTGGCGCTGGTGACGGTGGCGGTGATCATCTCGGTGTCGATTGCGTTCCCGCTCGGCATCCTGGCATTGCGCTCCAAGAATTTCGAGGCCGCGATCCGGCCGGTGCTGGACATCATGCAGACGGTACCGCCTTGGGTCTATCTCATCCCAGCCGTCATGATCTTCAGCCTCGGCCGCGTGCCGGCGATCATCGCGACGATCGTCTACGGCATACCGCCGATGCTGCGCCTGACGACGCTCGCCTTCAACCAGGTGCCGAAGGATCTTCTGGAGCTTGGCCAGGCCACCGGGGCTTCGCCGCGATCGATCCTGTTTAAGATAGAAATCCCCTCCGCCACGCCCACCCTGCTGGTCGGCCTCAACCAGTGCATTCTGCTCTCACTGGCTATGGTCGTGCTGGCCGGCCTCGTCGGAGCGGGCGGCCTCGGCGCGGAGGTGACGCGGGGATTGACCCGCATGGAGATGGGGCTCGGCCTGCGGGCCGGCCTGTCGATCGTGGCGATCGCCATCTTCCTCGACCGGCTGTCGAGGGGCGCGCTGGAGCGCAGCCGGGCACCCGGTGCGGCCAAGCCTGCCTGAACGGAGAGATCATGCGCCGCAGCTTCTTCTGCATCGACGCCCACACCTGCGGCAACCCGGTTCGGCTGGTCGCCGGCGGCGGACCTTTGCTGCCGCACGCCCCGATCGCCGAGCGACGCGAGCTCTTCGTGCGCGAGCATGACTGGATCCGGCGGGCGCTGATGTTCGAACCGCGCGGCCACGACATCATGTCGGGCGCCATCATCTATCCCGCCTACCGCGAGGACTGCGATTTCGCCGTCATCTTCATCGAGGTCAGCGGCTGCCTGCCGATGTGCGGCGCCGGCACGATCGGCCTGGTTACGGCGGCGCTGGAAGAAGGGCTCGTTACGCCGCGCATCCCGGGCAGGCTGTCGATCGAGACGCCGGCGGGAAGAGTGGACATCCAGTACGAGAAGCCGGGCGAATTCGTGGACTCCGTGCGGATGTTCAATGTCGCCAGTTATCTGCATGCGGCCGATGTCGGCGTCCATGTTCCAGGGCTCGGCCGGCTCGTGGTCGACATCGCCTATGGCGGCAATTTCTACGCGGTGGTCGAGCCGCAGGAAAACTGGCAGGGTCTGGAGGGCATGTCGGCCAGCGACATCGTCGACCTCAGCCGGCGTCTGCGCGACGCGTTGGCGACTGTCTGCAATCCGGCCCACCCCGAGGACGAGAGAATAAGCGGCGTCCACCACGCCATCTGGTGCGACAAGCCCTTGGGCAGCGATGCCGACGGCCGCGGTGCGGTCTTCTACGGCGACAAGGCGATCGACCGTTCGCCGGGCGGCACGGGAACGTCGGCGCGCATGGCGCAACTTCGCGGCAAGGGCCGCCTGAAAGTCGGCGACAGCTTCCGCCAGGAAAGCCTGATCGGCACTGTCTTCGAGGGCCGTGTCGAGGCGGAGGTTGACGTTGGCCCTTTCAAAGGCATTCGGCCAAGCGTCGGCGGATGGGCGCAAATTATTGGCCACAATACGATCTTCGTGGACGACCGCGATCCGTTGGCCCACGGATTCCAGATCAGGTAGGCGCTTGCTTCGCTGCCTTGTCGTGGCCTCGGTCGTCCGAATGGCCGAGCATGCGAAGCACACGGCCGATATTTACCTAAGCTGGCCAGTCTGGCCATCGTCCTTAGGGATGCGTTTCAATTGTATTAGCATTAGCGCATATTTCTATCAGCCGGTGCCCTCTTAGCGAAGTCCCCGTACTAGGTCCCCGCCGGTTAGGCCCGGTGGCCCTTGCCTTTCGCCACCAAACCCACAAGGGCTCCGGGCCGCTCCCGTGTCAGGGTGTCGACAGACCGTGTCATTCGAACCCCGAAGGACATCGGGCATGGGAGATCGACCGCGCCGATGCGGTACACGCTTTCCTTGCACTTGCCATGACCGGGCTAGGCGACGCGAGCCGCATGCGGCTTCAGCATCGTGGCAAGCACGATGCCGGCGACGATGAAGGCGGCGCCTATGAGATCGTAGTCATGCAGGCTCTCGCCGAGCAGCAGATAGGCGAGGATGGCGACGAACATCGTCTGCAGATAGAGCAGCATGCTCGCCCGGCTGGCGCCGAGCGTCGCCACGCTGCGATTGTAGAGATAGTACATCAGGGCGCCGCCCGGGCCCGCCAGATAGGCGAGCGCGAGCCAGCCATGGGCGTTCAAGGCGGAGCGCTCGTCGTTGACCAGTTCCCACAGATGGAAAGGCAGGGCGACGAGCGCGCCGGCGCCGAGCAGGAGCACCACCAGCGGCAACAGCTCGATGCCGAATTTGGACCGGCGCACCAGCACGGTGTAGAGCGCCCAGCAGAACGCGCTGCCGACGATCCACAATTCACCCAGATTGAACTGGAGCTGGAGCAGCGCCGTCAGGTCGCCATGCGCGACGATGACCAGCATGCCGGCGAGCGCAACCACCGCGCCGAGCGCCTGCCGAAGCCCGAGCGGCTCGCCGAGCACGAAACGCGCGAGCACCATCGTCATGACCGGAGACAGCGCCATGATGATGCCGGCCGTGGTCGCGTCGGTGTCGGCGAGGCCGCGGTAGATCATGCCCTGGCAGAGCGTCAGGCCGATCGCTCCGACGGCGGCGATCTCCAGCGGCCGGGATTTGAGAAGCGCGATCATCGCGCCGTGATGGCGATGCACGATCGGCAGCAGGATGGCGCAGGCGAGCGCAAGCCGCCAGAAGCAGAGTCCCCAGGGCGGCATTTCCGGCGCCACCCATTTGGCCGCGATATAGACGCCGGCCGACAGCAGCCAGCACAGCACCGCGGCCGGATAGCCGGAGAGCGAAGGTACCGAGGCGGCGGCGGACTGTTCCGCCGGATGAGCTATCGGCACCGCCTGCATGTCATGCCCCCGTTCAAAGAACGTCAGCGCCCAAGGATGGCGGCAATATATCTCAATCCCTGGCCGTCACATATATGCGCTTCCATGGACAGCGGCGGCTAAGATGCCTCGCTCTGGCTGGATGTGCTTCGGAGCCGCTACCGCATGCGCCCGCCACCGGAGCCATGCATGAACGACTGCAGCTCGTCCAGGTCGAGGCTGCCGTCGCCATCCTCGTCGGCGGCGTTGAAGATCCTGCCGACGATATCCTGAACTTCGCCCTGCGACAGTGCGCCGTCGCCGTCGGCATCCACTATCGCGAACATGACCTGCATACGGGCGCGGTGCATCATGCGCGGTCCCATCCGATCAGGCCTGCCAGCCATTCTGTCGCCGTCGCGCCGCGCCTGTCTGTCTTCGCGGTGCCAACGTCCGCCATGCCGGGGTCCCTGTTCAGCCGAACGATCTTCCTGCAGCTTCTCCTGGAGCGCGTCGTCGATCATCTGGCGGATCACCTCGCGCGTCGGACCTGCGGGTTGGGCGTTGGCTTCCGGTGTCGCGGTCGGTCCGGGCTTCTGCGGAATGGGCGTGGGCTCCGGCGTAGCACTTGTCTGGGCAAGGACCGGGAAGGTCATGAATAGCAAGGCAGCAGCGGCGGCTGTGGTTCTGTACGGAAGTTTCATCGGGTTCTCCCTTGAGCTGTGACTGTCTCTCAAACTGAGATGCACAACCAACCTGCTCTCGATCCGATGGTTCCGCGCGAAGCGCCGACGGCCCAAGAAGTGTTTCGAGCCTGCAGAATGCCGGCGCGCTCCTAGGCGCGTGACACGGACTTCGACATCCCGCCAAGCTCCATCGCTCAATCACCTAAGAGCAATGTTTCGCGCTGCCGACGGCAGCAGGCTCTCGGTGCCGGGCGCGGAAACCGGGGCGCCGTGAAGAACCCAGTCGGCCGCGATCTGCCCGATCACCGGGGCCAGCTGAATGCCGTAGCCGCCGGCGCCGGCGGCGGTCACCAATGTCGGCTCGGAAGCATCGATCGGGCCGACGAAGGGGCGATGGTCGGCGGTCACGGGGTAAAGGCCGGCCCAGCCCCGGCCAAGCCGCGCGCCCGGCAGGTCCGGCAGCCGCTCGAGGAGAAGCTCCGCCCGTCTGACCTTCGATCGTTCGTCGCACTGGTCGTTGTAATTGTCGGGATCCTCCGGCGCGAGCGAGTCCACCTTGTGGATCTCGGCGATCAGTTCGGTGCTTTTCTCATGGCGGAAATTGAGGCCGCTGCCTTCGCCGTTCACCAGGTCCATGACCATCGGCATCGTGTAGCCGAGCGGCTCGTCGAGATGGATGACGACCGCCTCGTGACGCTCGGGCCAAATGTGCAGACGCTGGCCGAAGAGTTCGGCGACCTGAGGCGCCCAGGCTCCTGCCGCATTGACCACGACATCGCAATCGATCGGATCGCCGCTGGTCTCCAGCGTGTAGCCGCGCGCTCGCCGCCTTACCCCGAGAAGCTTGCGATACTGGCGGATTTCGCCGCCCTGGGTGCGGACCGCCTGCGCCAGGAAAGTGCACATCTCGTGAGGGTCGAGGAAGCCATTGTCGGGCCCGAACAGCCCACCCTCCAGCCCACCCGGGTTGATATGCGGCACGAGTTCCGTGAGTTCGTTCGCACGATAGAGTCGGGAGCGCAGGCCGGCCTCTTCCTGAATTTCCACCGACTTTGCAAACAGTTCCATCTGCTTCTGCGTGCGCGCCAGCCGCAGATAGCCGATATGGTTGAAGCCAAGCCCCTGGCTCTCCCATTGGCGGAAGCGGCGCAGCGCATGAACGCGAAGCATGATCTCGAACGGATCGGTAAATTGCGACCCGACCACGCCGACCGACCTGCCGCTCGATCCGGAGGCGATCGACTGGCCTTCAAGCACGGTCACGCGCGCGCCCTGTTCGACCAGGTGGAGGGCCGAGCACAAACCCAACGTGCCGGCGCCGATCACCACCACATGAGGAGAAGCTGCCATCGGTGGTTCCTCCTGTCGGCCGGTCTCAGGACTGGCGAGCGATCTCGCCCAGGGTCTCGTCGATCGCCTGCAGAATGGCGCGGGCGTCCGCCTCGGTCATCGGTGTCGACAGCGCGAACAGGCCATAGCTGGCCGACAAGACGCCGCGGCCAAGCAAGCCCTTGTGGAAGGCATCGAGCTTCTTGCGTTCGGCCTGGCCGGGATAGACGGAGCGGTAATCCGTGACGGGATGCGGCGTGAAATGGACCTTGAAGAGCGAGCCCAGGCCGACGCATTGGCCGGCAAGACCATGCTTGCCCAATGAGGCCGCGATCCCGTCGCGCAACAACGCGCCGAGGCGATCGAGATGGGCAAAGCTTTCCCTGGTCAGCGCCCGCATCGCGGCAAGCCCGGCGCGCATCGTCACCGGATTGGCGGTGAAGGTGCCGCCATGCGGCAAAGCGGGCTTGCCCTGGGTCGGATCGAACACCGCCATGATGTCGGCCCGGCCGCCGACGGCACCCACGGGAAAGCCTCCGCCGATGATCTTGCCCAGCGCCGTCAGGTCTGGCCCGATGCCCCACAGCCCCTGCGCGCCCGAATAGCCGAGGCGGAACGAAATCACCTCGTCGAAAATGACCAGCGCACCCGCCGCATGGGCGATCTCGACCATGGCGTGCAGGTAATCCTGCCGCGCAGGAATGAGACCGGAGCGGTTCGGCATGGGATCGATCAGCACGCCCGCGATGGTATCGCGCTCAGCGGCGAAGACTGCGCCCAGCGCTTCGCTGTCGTTGAACGGCACGGCGATTACATCGTCCAGCACCCCGCGCGGCGTGCCCCTCGCATAGGGCGTGGAATTCGGCCTGTCTCCCCAATTGGCGGGAGTGCTGTCGAGGCTGACTTCGGCGAAGTCGTATGAGCCGTGATAGGCGCCCTCGATCTTGACGATTTTGGGCCGCCCGGTGAAGGCGCGCGCGGCCTTGATGGCCATCATCACCCCCTCGGTCCCGGAGTTGGCGAAGCGGATTCGGTCGACCGAGGGCAAGCGCTCGACCAGCAGCTCGGCAAGCTCGATCTCGCTGACCGTCGGCGCACCGAAGGCCGTGCCGAACGGCAGCTGGTCGATCACCGCGGCGGCCACATCCGGTTGCGTGTAGCCATGGATCATCGAGGTGAAATTGTTGATGCAGTCGTAATAGACGTTGCCGTCCACATCCCAGACCCTGCACCCCTCGCCTCGCGAGGCATAGATCGGAAACGGATCGACAAAGACCGTGGTGCGCGTGTTCCCGCCCGGCATCACCTTCCTGGCACGTTCGAACAGGGTCTTCGACAGGGGCATTGCGTCTGGATAGTGCGGCATGGTTCGATCGTATGGCTTTGTTGGCGCAGTGCGCAATCGGCCAGGCGGGGCCTGCGACGTGACCACCAAGACCCAATTGAAGCCAAAGCTAGGCCAACCCCGCCATGCGAAGTCCGCTGATGTAGAGAGCGCGCTTTTCGGGCCTGACGATGGGGTGGTGCTCGTCGACCCAGGCCACCGAGAGGTTCGGCTGTAGCCGCAGGGCCTCCTTCAACGCCGCGGCGGCGGTGGCGACATCGCCGGCAAGGGCAGCCGTCGCCGCATAAGTCCGCCAAGCGGTGCCGAAAGCCGGCCGAAGCTGAACGGCCCGGCGCTCCAGATCGGCCGCCACATCGAACCGTCCCGCGGTGAAGTGGCAGATACCCATGGTGGAAAAGATCGCCGCCTGAATGAAATCCCGCGGGCTGAGCCGCGCGGCAATCGCCAGGTGATGCAAGCCATCCTCCGCCATGTCGCCATAGCCATAGGTGGAACCCAGAATGCAGTGCGCGAGCGAGAGCCCAGGATTGCGTTCGATCGCCTCCAGCAATTCGTCTACCGCCGAGCGAAAATTTCGCGACACCATGTGAACATAGCCGGCCGAAAGATGCGCCCAGGGATCGTCCTGATCGCGCACGACCGCCGCTTGTGCCCTCGTCAAAGCGGAGGCCAACAGCTCACGGGGTTTCGGCGTCAGGCCAAGCGCTGCCCGCGCGCCGGTCGTCCAGGCAAGAAGGCTGTTGGCGCGGGCATAATCGGGATCGATCTCAAGCGCCTTGACGAGCAGACCCTCGGCCATGTCGAGGTCTTTCTCGGATCCCCACGTCCAGACATGGGGCATGGCCTTCATCACAAAGCCCCAGGCGTCGAGCCTCTCGGCGGGACGGCTATGGAGGCGCAGACGCTCGGCTTCGTAAAGCTGGGGCTCGATCGAAGCCATGACCTTTTGGGTGATCTGGTCTTGCAACGCCAGGAAATCGCCGCTCTCGACATCGAAGCGTTCCGCCCACACCTGCGTACCCGCGCGGGCATCGCTCAGCGTCGCCGTGATCCTCAGGGCCTGCCCGGACTGGCGCACGCTGCCCTGCAGGACGTAGCGGACTTTCAACTCGCGGCGCAGGCGATCGAGCTCGATGTGCTGCGGGTCATAGGCAAAGGAAGAACTCCGGTCACGCACATGCAGACCTCGCAACCGCGACAGGCCGGTGATGATGTCCTCCGACAGGCCGTCGGCAAAATAGGACTTTTCGGGATCGTCGCCGATCAGGCGAAAACGGGTCACCGCGATGGACGGCCCTTCGTCCGATTCGGCTGCACCGTTTCGCGTATCGCTTGCGTCAAGCCGCACCTCGCCGGTCAGCCGGTAGCCCACGCGCGCGACCGACAGGATCGAATGCGAGGCGTCGGGTCCCTCGCCCAGGACCTTGCGCAAGGCGGCGATCTGCACCGACAGGTTGCCCTCCTCGACCGCCAGTCCGTTCCAGGCTGCATCGAGCAGTTCGTCCTTACCGACCACGACTCCGGCCGAGCGCAGCAGGCGCTCCAGAAGCAGCATGGCCCGGTAGCCTACCGAAATCGGCACTCCGCGTCGGTAAAGCATTCCCGCTCCCGCATCGAGCAAGAAAGGACCAAAACTGAAGCGCCGCTCCTCCATCAGCTCACGCTAATGCAATGAGGCGTTTTTTGGAAGTTTTCGGAAGTTTTAGCACCTCGGTTCGCTACATTTAGCGGCCCGCATTTCACCTTGATTGCTCCTGACCGAGAGGAGCGATCCCATGACCGCCGCCACCAAGATCGAAGTTGCCGTGCCCCCCTCTGCCCTGTTCCAAGAAATGTGGGGCATCTATCGCAAGGTTCTGGACAACAACTACCTGTTTCACCGTGAAGCTTATGTGGTGCTTCGCCAGTTGCTGCAAAACCAACGCCCTGGCTTCTCTTTCCTGGACCTTGCATGCGGAGACGCCTCGTTCAGTGCGGCTGCCTTGGAGGGCTTGCCCGTCGGTCGCTATGTCGGCATCGACCTGTCGCGGACAGCGCTCGATGAGGCAACCGCCAATGTCGCCGGTCTGTCATGCGCCGCCGAACTGCGGCGCGGGGATTTCGTAGAGTGGCTGACCGCGTCGGAGGAGCCTGTCGATTTCGCCTGGATCGGCCTGTCCTTGCACCATTTACGCTTCGACAAGAAACTCGAGGTCATGCACCAGCTGCGGCGCCTTGTCGGCCCATCCGGGACGCTTCTGGTCTACGAGAACACATGCAAAATGTGGGAGAGCCGGGCCGGCTGGATGAGACGATGGGAACGGCAGCGCAAAGATTTTTCAGCGCTCAGCAGCCTCGAATGGCTGCTGCTCGCCACCCACGTGCATAGCATGGATTACCCTGAGACGGCGTCTTCCTGGCGGAATCTTGGCCGGCGGGCCGGCTTCCGCGAGGTGCGTGAGCACTACAGGAGTCCTTCGAACCTTTTCCGGTTGTTCAGCTTCAAGGCTTAGCGGCTCGCGGCCGACAACTTCGCGTCGACGAGCCGGGCTCGGCGAACTCACACGCGAACCAAAGCTCTACCTGAATGGTCGAAATGCAGGGCGCGAGTGGGCGGGACATCGAGCTGCCAGGCGCGGCATCAAAGCGGTCAGGTCGGGAACATGCCAATCCTGCCTGGCCGCCGGTGGTTACACAAATTCGCGGGCAAACCTGCCCGCGCTCAGAAGCGCGCGCCGCCCGGCGCTCAATTGCGCATTCCAGACCGGCCACGCATGGATCATATGCGGCCAGATTTCGAGGCGTGCCTCGACGTCCGCCATGCCGGCGGCCTCGGCGAGCCGCGTCGCGTCCGACAGCAGCGTCTCGGCGGAACCGACCTGGATCAGCATTGGAGGAAATCCGGTCAGATCGGCAAACAAGGGCGAGATCAGCGGATCGCGCCGGTCCACATCATGCGGAACATAGGCGCCCGCCAATTCCTCCAGATAGGCCCGGTGGATGATGGGGTCGATCCCGTCCTTGGCTGACAATGTCGTGCCGGACATCGAAAGATCCGTCCAGGGCGAGACCAGCCAAAGGCAGCCGGGCAACCGCTCGCCCGCCGCGCGCAACCGGCCGACCAGTGACAGGCTGAGATTGCCGCCGGCACTGTCTCCGCCGACAACGATGCGATCCGGCGCGATTCCTTGCTCGGCGAGGAAGCGCCACGCCGCGAGCGCGTCTTCGTGCTGCGCGGGAAAGGGATGTTCCGGCGCGCGCCGATAGCCGACCGCAAGCGTGCGCATTCTCATTGCCCGGCCGGCCTCGGTCACCATTCGACGATGGCTTTTGATCGAGCCGGAGCAGTAACCGCCACCATGGAAGAAGAGCAGCACCTTGGCGGTATCGGACCCGGGCGCCAAGGACCACTCGGAGGCGAGGCCGTTGAAGGTCACCGCCTCGCATCGGATATCGGCCGCGACCGGCCAGGACGAGCCGACCTCGTCGAGCCGCGCCCGGCGTTCATCCCAGCCCACCGGCCGCGGCTTCGACGCCAGCAAGGCGCGAATGGCGTTGATTTCCTGTAGATCGAGGTTTTCGCCCGCACCGCTCATTTCTACGCCCCGACCAAGCGCGCCGCGACTAGTAGCGCTTTGAGCTTTGGCAACGGAAATCGTTGGGATAGTCGCTGGATGTGTCAAGCTGCGTCAGCGAATTCCCCCATGGACTATTTGAATTGATCGGCATGGCACGGCGCGAGCAGAACCCTATTGTGTTTGTGTTAGCTGCAAACCACGCGGAGACGAACGTGACCCTGACCAACCGAGACCTGGTCGAACTGACGGAATGGCGGCGCAAGCTGCATCGGCAGCCGGAAATCTCCAACGAAGAGGAGAATACGGCGAAGGAGGTCGTCGACTTCCTCGCCGATACCAGGCCCGACAAGGTGCTGACCGGGCTCGGCGGCCATGGCGTGGCGGCGGTCTATGACAGCGGGCAAGCCGGGCCGACGGTGCTGTTTCGCTCCGAGCTCGACGCGCTGCCGATCCACGAGCTTTCGGGCGTCGCGCATGCCTCGCAGGTGCCGGGCAAGTCGCATATGTGCGGCCATGACGGGCACACAGCGATCCTGGCTGCGCTCGGCCGCCAGTTCGGGCGCCAGAGGCCGGCGCGCGGCCGCGTGGTGCTGATGTTCCAGCCGGCGGAAGAGACCGGCAACGGCGCGGCCGGCGTCGTTGCCGATCCGCGCTTTTCCGAGATCCAGCCTGACTTCGCCTTCTCGCTGCACAATCTGCCGGGCGTGCCGTTCGGCGAAGTGCGGCTCAAACCCGGCGTCGTGAACTGCGCCTCGCGCGGCATGCGGATCGTGCTCGAAGGCAAGACCGCGCATTCCTCCATGCCCGAAACCGGCAGCTCGCCGATGCTAGCGGTCAGTGAGCTGATGCCGCAGCTGCCGACGCTCGGGCGCGGCACCTTCGCCGTCGACGATTTCGCCATGGTCACCGTCACCCATTGCTCGATGGGCGAAGCGGTGTTCGGCATCGCGCCCGGCTATGCCGAGGTGTGGGCGACCCTGCGCACCCGCCGCGACGAGCGCATGGCGGAGTTGGTTGCAGCGGCGGAAGCGCTGGTGGCAAGAATCGCCGCCCAGCACGGCCTTTCCGTCCGCCACGACTATCACGAGATTTTCGTGGCCAGCGTCAACGCGCCGGACGCGGTGGAGCATCTCGAGCGCGCGCTGGACGAGGAAGGCGTGTCGCGCGGCGAGGAAGCCTTGCCGATGCGCGCCTCGGAGGATTTCGGCATCTTCGGCCATAGCGCCAAGTCGGCGATGTTCTTCCTCGGCGCCGGCGAGCGCTACCCGGCGCTGCACAATCCCGACTACGATTTCCCGGACAACCTGATCCCGATCGGTTCGAAGATCTTCATGCGCGCGGCGCGCAATCTGCTGGGGTGAGCGGGCTGGAAAGGAGGCGCATTCCGGCCGGAATTGCGTCGGAACAGAGAGACAGGGCAGTTCACCTTTTCCATGAAACGCTGAACTGAGACGGTGCGCAGGGCCGGCCGGACAGCTTTCGCCGGCGGTTTGCGTGTGCCGCGTAGCGCCCTGTATTGTTATGCCGGCTTGCCGCTTGTATGAGCGGGGAATGACCTCGATTTCCCGTCTTACCGCGCTCGTGCTGCTGGCGGCCATCACGTTTGCCACCCTCTCACCCGTCCAAATGCGCCCGCATCTCGGTGAGGCGAACATGGAACGCGCACTGGCCTATGCCCTGTTCGGCCTTGCCTTGGCCTTCGGATTCCGCGCCCGCCTGATGCACGCAATGCTGTTTGTCTGCGCCGCGGCCGGCCTATTGGAATTGCTGCAGGCGGTCGATCCCGGCCGGCATGCCCGGCTCCAGGATGCGCTCGTGAAAGCGGCGGCCGGGCTCATTGGGATTGCCTTGGCGCGGATTGTGTTTGCCGTCGCGAGCAGGGCCGTCGATCGTTCGGCAGGTCCAAGGATTTGAATCCCGGCACGGCAGCGCACGCAATAGCCGCGCGGAACCCGCTTGGGGTTCTTCGCTGGCGCGGCGCTATCGCGCGGAAAAGGTCCGCGAGGTCGGCGACCGGATCATCAAAAACCAGCTGGCGCGGCACCGGCGCGAGATCGCGCCCGACCTCGATCTGGGCGATGCGGCAGCGCTCATCGAGACACTCCTGGAGAACGTGGTCCACCGCGCCATCGAACGGCACCCCGTCAGCGTCGCCGGCGAACGCGCGATGGACCAGTGCCGCAGGATGATCATGGCTTACCTGACGAGCGTTAATCGCCATGCCGCCTAGCGCTCACGCCGACCAGCACCACAATTTCTTCGCGCGCGAAGCCGTAACTGTGGCGCGCGCCTTGATCGGCGCGCGGCTCGGCCTCGCCGGCGTCGGCGGCATCATTGTCGAGACCGAGGCCTATCGCCCCGACGATCCGGCCTCGCACAGCTATCGCGGCCGCACGCCGCGCAACGCGCCGATGTATGGCGCCCCCGGCACGGCCTATGTCTATCGCTCCTACGGCTTGCATTGGTGCCTGAACGCGGTGTGCCTGCCGGGCAGCGCGGTGCTGATCCGCGCGATCCAGCCGCAATCCGGCATCGCCGCCATGCGCGACAGGCGGGGAACCGACGATGACAGGTTGCTCTGCTCCGGCCCGGGCAAACTCTGCCAGGCGATGGGTGTCGACGGCTCGCATAACGGCCTGTCGCTCATCGCGCTGCCCTTCGAGTTTGCCGCCTCGGAAACCAACGCGGCCGCCATCCTGAGCGGACGCAGGATCGGCATCACGAAGGGCGTGGAGGCGCAGTGGCGGTTCGGCCTCGGCGGTTCGCCTTATGTCAGCCGGAAGTTTTGACAGATCGATAGCGATCGATCACGCCGCCATCCATTCCTGCGCGGCACGCGCCGCGGCCAGTTCCATTGCTTCGGCAGCGAGAATGCCGCGCGACCTCGCGAACGCTTCGAAGGCGACGCGTGCGGCTTCGGCATCCTGTTCACCCGCGACCGCCGCCCGGCACAGCGCGAGGGTCGTTGCGTAGGTCGGGCTGCGGCTGCCCGTCCATTCGTCGAGAAACTGATAGGCCTCGAAGACGGTGTTTATCTCGCGCGGAAAGCCGAGCCCGACGAAGATTGCGACGGGCTGAGAGAAACGCTTGGCGGGCATTGGTGTGGGCTCCATGAGGTAAGCTGCTTCGACAACGCGCGTCCCGCAGGCCGGTTGCAGCTCGAAAGCGATTTTGGTTCCCGTCGACGGATGCTTGCCCGAAGCCTCCGTGTGTGTTTTCTCGCCCGCACATTAGGAAAGGCTTGCGGATGCGAATCGCAATGATCCTCGCGCTCGGCGCGGCGCTGGCTGGATGCGTGACCTCTCCGGTCGACTACGGAGCGAAGCTGTCGCAGCAGGACCCGAAATGGGCCTCGCCGGAATGCCAGCATGCCCGCATTGCGGCCTCGGACTACGACGTGCGCGAAAAGGAGCATCCCGGCTGGGGTTTTGGCGTGCTGCTCGGCCCGTACAGCATGGGGATGGTGGCGGCGGTGAAGGAGCATGAGCAGCAACAGCGACGGCTTCTTGCCCGCCAGGTGCACCTGCAATGCTCCAGCCAGCCGTTGCCCAAGGAGCTGGATTTCGATCCGGCAACCTACGCGCCGAAGAAGACGCAGTATCCGTAGGCGAAAGCGCGCCGCTGCGACTTCGAATCGGCGGCCGCTGTTTCTTGTTGAAGGCGCAGGTGGGGATGGCCTCGCTTGATGGCGAGATGCTTGCATTCAGCGTTCGCCCCACGCCTTCAGCAATGGTCCGTCGCGGCCATAGACCGGGTCCTTGCGCGGCCGGCTCACCTTCGGGATCATGCGTAGCGCTTCCGCGTGCTGCTCGGGCTTGGTGCATTCGTCATAGGTGCCGGAGGGCGGATAGGCGCCGACGACGAGGAAATCGGCAGAGGCCGAGAGCCGCTGGTGACCGGTGCCGGCCGGCAGGACCGCGACGTCGCCGGCCTTGACCGTGAGCGCGCGGCCCTTGTCGCCGCCGAAGCGCACCTTGGCCGTGCCGCGCGCAATGCCCAGCACCTCATGGATGCGCGAGTGGTAGTGGACATAGTCGTAGATGCCGTTGCGCCAGCTGTCGCTCCAGCCATTCGCCTTGAATAGCTCCTCGAAGACGGCTGCCGGATCGAGATCGTCCGGCAACGTCACGGCGCCGCGGTAAACGATCAGCGGCCACGACGGATGGTTCGGAACAAGGCCGTCGTCCTTGAAGCGGAAGGCATTGGCTTTCCTCTGCCTAACCAGATCCGCGAGCCTGGACGTGCCCGGTCTTGCGATCCCGGTCAGCTTCTCGGCTGCTTTCTTGATGCTCTCGACAATGCTCAAAGCCGGGTACTCCATAAGTGCCGCTTGCAACGCCTTGCGATCTCGGCCGACCGAACTCAACCCGTGGGGACAGCCTTGGTTCCAGAGGTTGGCGACGCCCGCTCGCGGCACGAGCGACCCCCATTGCTTCCCGGCATCGCAGCGGTCAAGCTGCGGGAGGTTGCCGGCATCCCATGCCTCACGCCCCCAATGGCCGCGCGCCCTTCCCGAGGAGTTCAAAATGCGTGCATTTTGCCTTTCGACCATCGGCGTTTTCGCTTCGGTGCTGCTTGCGGCATCCGCCTTCCCGGTCCTCGCTTCAGGCAGCGCGGCGAAGGGCCAAAATCTCCATCGACTGTGCCGCCAGGTGAAGAACGACGATACGATCCGCGCCTACTCGCACGAGCTCTACGGCGGCACGGTCAAGGCGTTCAGGAAGCTCTTTCCGGACGCCAAGGGCGCGCCGGCGGAATCGGAACTGCAGGCGCAGGCCAACTACCGCTGCATGAACGGCAAGGTGCTGGCCTGCTTCGTCGGGGCAAACCTGCCCTGCGCGAAAATGAACGCCGCGCGCGACAATCCCGGCGCGGACGGATTCTGCAGGACCAACCCGAATGCCGACGTCGTGCCAGCCTTCGCGACCGGTCACGACGCGCTCTATTCCTACAAATGTCTGGACGGCAAGGCGGTGGTGACCGGCGAGACCTGGGTGCTCGACAAGCGCGGCTTTGCCGCCCGGTTGTGGGCCGAAGTGCCCCGGCACTGAGGCTGACCGAAGAGCCGATCTGACGACCTGCAGAGACGGCTTAGCGGCGGCGCGCTTTCCGTTACATCCTTGCCCGGGCTGACCTGCGGCGAAGCAAGAGCGCGATGGCCAAAGCCGGAAGTGTCGTCGCGGCGGCGGCGAGGAAGACGAACCGCAGCCCGGCGGACGCGGCGATCAGGCCGAGCGCCGGGCTGCCGAAGCCGAGCGCCACGTCGAGAAAGACGGTGTAGAGCCCCATGGCAAGGCCGCGGCTGCCCCCGGGGAGATGGGCGACCGCCTCGGCGCCGAGGCCCGGATAGACCAGCGAGTAGCCGAGCCCGGTCAGGCCCGCTCCGATGGCCGCGACGAGCGGCCCCGGTGCCAGCCAGATCGATAGAAGGCCCGCCGCCTCGACCACCACGAAGATGGCGGCGACGCGGGCGCCGCCGAGCCTGTCCGGCAGGTGGCCGAAGCACAGCCTTGCCGCGATCAGCGATGCCGCATAGGCGGTGAAGGGAAGCCACACCGGATGCCAGCCGCGCTCGGCAAAGAGCAGTGCTGCGAAGGACAGGATCGCGCCATAGCCGAGGCTGCTGAGGGCTGCTCCGACGCCCGGAAGCCAGACCGCTTGCGCGACGCTCGTCCAGGACTGCCGCGCGGCGCTGCCGGCGGCCTTGACGCCGCGCATCGGTAGAGTGGCGAGCAGTGTTGCAAGGGGCAGGACCATTGTGGCGAGAGCGATCGCGGCGAAGCCCCCGGCTTCATGGAGCGCGGACCCGATCGGCGCGCCGAGCGCCAGCGCCGCGAACATTGCCATGCCGATCCAGGCGATGACCTTGCCGGAGTTCTGTCCGCCGGCAAGCGCCAGGCCCCAGGCGACGCCGCCGGTGATGATGAAGCTCTCGGCGGCGCCCAGCACCGCCCTGCCGGCGAAGAGCACCGTCGCGGACGCGGTCGGCTGAGCGAGCAAGGCCAGCGAGCCGAGATAGATAAGCCCGGCCAGCGCGGCGGCGACAAGGCCGACCACGACGGCGCGCTTGCCGCCACGCAGATCAGCATAGTTTCCGGCACCAATGCGCGACAGCAGCGAGGCGACGAACTGGCTGCCCGTCACCAGCCCGACGGCGAACGGGCCGAAGCCGAGCCTGTCATGCAGATGCAGCGGCAGGACGGGCAGCGCCAGGCCGATGAGCAGGAAGCCGGCAAAGATCGCCGCCATGATCGGCACCAATCTCGCCATCGTCCGGCTTTCATCGGCTGCAGTGCCCGTCGCGACCATCGCCGGCGCCTAGACCTCGAGCATGACCTTGATCGCGCGCCGCTCGTCCATGGCGCGGTAGCCTTCGGCGACCTTGGTCAGCGGCAGCTTGAGGTCGAAAACCTTGCCGGGCTTGATCCTGCCCTTGAGCACGCGCTCCATCAGGTCGGGCAGGAAGCGGCGCACCGGCGCCGGGCCGCCCAGCATGCGCTTCTGGCCGAAGAACAGTTTCTGGCCGTCGAAGCTCACGCCATGCGGCACGCCGACATAGCCGATGGTGCCGCCGGGGCGCGAGCAGGCCAGCGCCTGGTCGAAGGATTCGGCCGTACCGACGCATTCCAGCACCGAGTCCGCGCCGACGCCCGCGGTCAGTTCCTTGATGCGGGCGATGCCTTCCTCGCCGCGCTCGGCCACGATGTCGGTCGCGCCGAATTCGCGCGCGAGTTTCTGGCGGCTCTCGTGCCGGCTCATGGCGATGATGCGCTGCGCGCCCATCTCGCTCGCCGCGAGCACGCCCATCAGGCCGACGGCGCCGTCGCCGACGACGACAACCGTCGATCCTTGGCGCACCTCGGCCGCATCCGCCGCATACCAGCCGGTGCCGAGCACATCCGAGACGGCCAACAGGTCAGGCACCAGGTCGGCCGGCGGAACCTCGGAAGTCGCCACCAGGGTGCCGTCGGCCAGCGGCACGCGGGCATAAGGCGCCTGCGCGCCCGACATGAACTCGCGTTGCACGCAGGAAGACTGGAAGCCGAAGCGGCAATGCGGGCAGGTGTTGTCGGAGAGGCAGAAGGAGCCGACGACGAACTGGCCGGGGCGCACGTTGCGCACCTCCGCGCCGACCTCGACGACGATGCCGCAATATTCGTGGCCCATATGCATCGGGCGATCGATCGGCTGCAGCCCGCGATACGGCCACAGGTCCGAGCCGCAGATGCAGCTCGCCGAGAGCTTGATGATGGCGTCCGTCGGGCGAAGGATCTTCGGGTCCTCGATTTCCTCGCAGCGGATATCGCCGGGCTTATGAAGAACAGTTGCGAGCATTTTGCTTTCCTTTTCGTTCGATCGGTGATCAGGCGCCGTAGTCGGCGTCGCTGACATGTTCCAGCCAGTCCACGACCTTGCCGTCCTTGACCTCCTGGAGGGCAATGTGGGTCATGGCCGTCTCGGGCGACGTGCCGTGCCAATGCTTCTCGCCGGGCGCGAACCAGACGACGTCGCCGGGGCGGATCTCCTCGAGCGGCCCGCCCTCGCGCTGCACGCGGCCACGGCCGGAGACAACGATCAGCGTCTGCCCCAGTGGATGCGTATGCCAGGCGGTGCGGGCGCCGGGCTCGAAGGTGACCTGCGCGCCCTGCACCCGCGCGGCATCGAAGGGATTGAAGAGCGGATCGATCCGGACCGTGCCGGTGAACCAGTCGGACGGCCCCTTGCCGGACGGCCTCGTGCCAGCGCGAAGAATGTCCATGGTGATCTCCTTTGCGTTCTCACATGCGTTCGATGCGCAGCGGGAACTCGCCGCGTATGTGCAGGGCCTCTTCGCCCCCGTCGAAGCGGCCGAGCCTGATCAGCCCGGGATGGCGGTAGTCGGCGTAGAACATCGCCAGATTGCCCCAGGACACGAAGTAGCAGAGGTCATAGGGCTGCTCGTTGCCGAACGGGCCGCTGCCCTCTTCGGTCAGCTTGCGCGGCAGATAGGCGATCTTCTCGTTACGCGCGTAGTCGTCGATCGTGAGATCGAGCGGCAGCATGGAAAAGAAATCGCGTGCCGAAGGATTGTCGTAGAGCGTGGCCGTCATGGTTCGGCCATCGAATGTCATTCTGATCTTCATGTCGGCGGGTTCCTGGCTGGCCGGGCCCCTGCCCTGCTGGCTGCGGGCGCGCCGCGGCAGGAGCGTTGATGCGAGCGCGGCGCCGAGCAATGCGCGGCGACTGAGCTTGGGATGGCCGGTCGTCATGGCACGGCCCTCCCGCCCATGCGCGATGCGGCGAACGCGGCGAGCGCCGCTCCGCAAAGCAGCGCCGCGCCGAAGGCAAAGGCTCCCCACCAGCCGACCGTTGTCGAAAAGCGTGCCGCCGATCGCAGCGCCGCCGGTAATGGCAAGCTGGATGACGGCCACCTTCAACCCGCCGCCGGCCTCCGCGTCTTCAGGCAGCGTGCGGCTGAGCCAGGTGCCCCAGCCGACGGGCGCGGCCGTGCCGAAGAAACCCCAGACGAAAAGCAGCAGGGCCGTGGGAAGGGGTATTGCGCCGAGGGCGATGAGCGCGAGCGCAAGCACGGCCATGACCAGCGGAATGACGATCAGGATGCTGAACAGACGCGCGCGCAGCAGCCGGCCGATGCACCAGGTGCCGCCGACGCCCGCGAGCCCCATGACCAGCAGGATCGCCGAAAGCGTCGCGACGTCGACCTGGGTGACCCTTTCGAGGAAGGGACGCAGATAGGTGAAGAGCGCGAACTGGCCCATGAACAGCATCATGACCGATGCCATGCCGATGGCGACCGGAGGACGGCCGAGAAGAGCTAGGCTGTTGCCCGGCCGCTTTCGCCGGCGCGGCGGGAGCGGCGGCAGGCTGAGCCACTGCCAGACGAGCGCCAGGAACCCGAGCGGCACGACCAGGAAGAACGCGCCGCGCCAACCGGCATAGGCCCCAAGCAGGCTGCCCAGCGGCGCGGCAATGGTGGCCGCGACGGCGTTGCCGGCGTTCAGCATGGCGAGGCCCTTAGGGACCTGCTCCTCGGGGACGAGGCGCATGACGATCGCGGTCGACATCGACCAGAAGCCGCCGATCGCCATGCCGAGCAGCGCGCGGCCGGCCATCAGGAACGCGTAGTTGGAGGCGAAGGTGACGGCAAGCCCGGACGCGATGAGAAGCACAGTGAAGCCGGTGACTACCAGCCTGCGATCGATGCGGCGCGTCAGGCCGGCGACCAGCAGGCTGGTCACGACAGCGAAAATGCCCGAAATCGAGATCGCCTGGCCCGCCCGACCCTCGGTGATACCGAGATCGGTCGCGATCGGCGACAGCAGGCTGACCGGCATGAACTCCGAGGCGATGAGCACCGAAACGCAAAGCGCCATCGAGAGCACCGCGCCCCGCATGGCGCGGTCTTCGACAAGCCTTGTGTCGTAAGTGGTTTCCATTCGGGGGCATCCTTGCAAGCGGGGCGCCGGAATCGGCCACGGCCGCCGCGACCTGCCCGGAAGATATTGCAGTGCAACCAATTCGATTAGAGCAGATAATCCGTATGGACTTATCGACCTGTGATATAAATCGACCAGGAGGTTCTCCATGCAGCGCGGCGACATGAAAGATTTGCTGTGGTTCCTGGCTGTCGCCCGGGAGCGCAGCTTCACCAGGGCAGCGGCGGAACTCGGCACGTCACAGTCGACGCTCAGCCACACCATCAAGCAGCTGGAAGCCCGCCTCGGCGTTCGCCTGCTTACGCGCACGACGCGAAGCGTGGCGCCGACGGAAGCCGGCGAGCGGCTTTACCAGTCGCTCGCCCCACGCTTCGAGGAGATCGAGGCCGATCTCGCGGGTCTGGTCGCCTTCCGGGACAAGCCCGCTGGCACGGTACGCATCACGCTGTCCGACCATGCGCTGGAGACGACGGTCTGGCCGAAGCTCGAGCCGATGCTGTGCGACTATCCCGACTTGCGCGTCGAGCTCTACAGCGACAACGGCATGCGCAACATCGTGGAGGAGCGCTTCGACGCCGGCGTGCGGCTTGGCGAGAGCGTCGACCGGGACATGATCGCGGTGCGGATCGGCCCCGACTGGCGGCTGGTGGCCATCGCCTCGCCGGATTATTTTTCCCGCCGCCCAGTCCCGAGGACACCGCAGGATCTGGTCGGGCATGACTGCATCGGCCTGCGGCAGGCGACGTTTGGCGGGCTCTATGCCTGGGAGTTCGAGAAGAAGGGCCGCGAGCTTCGGGTCCGGGTCGATGGCCAGCTGACCTTCAACTCGACCCTGCCGATGATCGATGCGGCGCTAAGCGGCTACGGCATCGCTTATGTCCCGGAAAACCTCGTCAGCCGCCACATCGCGGAGGGGCGGCTGACGCTCGTGCTCGACGATTGGAGCCTGCCCTTTCCGGGCTATCACCTCTATTATCCGAGCCGGCGGCAACTTTCTCCGGCGATGGCAGTCGTCGTCGAGGCGCTTCGGCATCGGAGTTGAGCCTGGGGCCGGGGGCGGCAAGAGCGCCGAGCAGTGGACGCTCATTGCAGGCTGAACTCGGCAATGCCCGACAAAAGATGCTTGACTCGCCCTGCCCCTTCCGGACAATTGTGTTGTCAGACATCTTACATACGAGAGGGAGGTTTCGTGAGGAGATTGATCGCTTGTTTCGCGCTGGCTGCCGGCGCGCTCGCATTCGTGTCGGCAGCGCGAGCGGGAGAAACCCTGGATCGCGTCACATCCAAGAAGGCCATGGTGGTCGCGACCAACAGCGGCTGGCCGCCGCAGAGCTTTCTCGACGAAAGCAACCAGTTGGTGGGTTTTGATATCGACGTCTCGAAAGCGATCGCCAAGCGTCTGGGCGTGGAGGTCAGCTTCGAGACGCCCGACTGGGCCACAATGACCGGCGGCCACTGGCAGGGCCGCTACGACCTCGGCGTCGGCTCGGTGACGCCGACCAAGGCCCGGGCCAAGGTGATCGATTTCGCCGGCATCTATTATTACAGCCCTTATGTTTATGTGGTCCACAAGGACAGCAAGGCGAAGTCCGTGAACGACCTGAACGGCAAGGTGATCGGTGTCGAAACCGCCACCACTTCGGAAGATTTCATCCGCCGTCAGCTGGAGATCGACGCTCCGGGCCTTCCGCCAGTCGAATATAAGCTGCAACCGGGCGAGATCCGGACCTTTGCCGATTCCATGCTGCCATTCGACGATTTGAGACTTGGGGACGGCGTGCGGCTCGACGCAGTCATCGCGCCCGAGCAGACCGCCCAGAACGCCATCAAGAACGGGTATCCGCTGCGCATCCTCGAGGGCGACTACGCCTTCCGCGAGCCGCTGGTGGTGATCGCGGACAAGGGTGACGCCGAGTGGACCACCAAGATCGGCGGCATCATCGACCAGATGAAAAAAGACGGCACACTCGCCACGCTGACCACCAAATGGTACGGCAAGAACTACAGCGCCGAATGACGTTCGTCGCGGGCGGCTTTGAAGGCCGCCCGCTCTCATGCGATTCATCATGACCTATCCCGATACTTACTATCGCCGCACGCTTGCCGACGAGAAGGTCAGACCACCTTTGGCCGGTCTGGCCGAATGCGACACGGTCATTGTCGGCGGCGGACTGGCCGGTCTGACGACGGCGCTGCAGCTGGCGCGCGCCGGGCGCGAGGTCGTCCTGCTCGAAGCCGAGCGCGTCGGCTTCGGGGCCTCGGGCCGCAACGGCGGCTTCGTCAGCCCCGGCTTCGCCACCGGCAGCGACAATATCGCCGCGATGGCCGGCACCGCGGCGGCACAGAAGCTGCACCGATTGTCGATCGAAGGCGTCGAATTCGTGCGGCAGACGATCAAGGATCTCGACATCAAGGCGGCAAAGCCTCGCCCCGGAATTATCGGCGTGCTTCGCCATGACGGCGGCGCCGAACTGAAGGCCCACGCCGAACGGCTGGCGCGGGATTTCGACTATCCGCTCGAATATCTCGAGCGTGACCAGGTGCGCGCGGTGCTGCAGTCCGAGCGCTACTATCAGGGCCTGCGCGACCCCAACGCCTTCCACATGCATCCGCTCAACTATCTGCGCTCCGTCGCCGAGGAGATCGAGCGGCTGGGCGGCAGGGTCCACGAGGCGTCGAGCGCCGTCGAGGCGAGACTCGACGGCCCGCAAAAGACCATGCGCACAGCAAACGGCGAAGTACGCGCGCGGCAGGCGGTGTTCGCCACCGGCGGCTACACAGGACGGCTGCTCGGCCAGTTGAGGCGGGCCATGTTGCCGATTGCGACCTATGTGATGCTGAGCGAGGAGGCCCCGGAGCTCATCGCCAGCGCCATCGCGACGACCGACGGCATAGGCGATAGCCGCCGCGCCGGCGACTACTACCGCGTCGTGGAAGACGGGCGGCGGCTGCTCTGGGGTGGGCGCATCACCACGCGGGCCGCTTCGCCGGCGGCGCTGGCCAGGGAATTGCGCCGGGAGATGGTCGGAACCTATCCTCAGCTCGCTGCGCTCAAGACCGAACTCGCCTGGTCGGGGCTGATGGCCTACGCCCGGCACCTGATGCCCCAGATCGGACAGCTGCAGCCAGGCGTCTGGTATCTCACGGCGTTTGGCGGCCATGGCATCAACACCACCGCCATGGCCGGCAAGGTGGTGGCCGAGGCGATACTCGGCCAGTCGGACCGTTACCGGCTGTTCGAACGGTTCGGACTGACCTGGGCGGGCGGGCCGGTCGGGCTTGCCGCGGCGCAACTCACCTATTGGAAGCTACAGGCGCAGGATTGGTGGCGCGAACGCCCCCGCTGACCACAGGGAGATCGACAGGTGATCGGCAGACTGCTGCTCAATTATCCGGACGCCGCGCGTCGCATCGGCATGTGCCTGGCGCTCGCCGCGTTCGCTGCAGGCCTCTACGGGCTTGGCATCAAAGCCGACTGGATCGGCAAGCTGGTTCCGAGCTCCCTCGAATGGCTTGCCGCCAATCCCGCGGCAGCGCGGGGCGTTTCGGCGGTGCTGATCGCGCTGATCGCGGCGGCCAACTGGAAAGCCCTGCAGCAACTCGGGCGCAAACAGCAGATCGTGGCGGTGTGGATCGAGCTGTTCGTGTTGCTGATGCTGTTCTTCTATTCCTTCGACCTGTCGTTCTCTTTCATTGGCAGGAAGATCGGCTTCCTCGTCTCGCAGGGCGTGGTAACGACGCTCTACATCTCCGCCATTTCGATCGCCATCGCCACGGTCATCGCCTTCATCGGCGCCATAGCCAAGCTCTCCAAGAACGGCGTCATCTATGGCCTGGCAACGTTCTACACCTCGCTGTTCCGCGGGCTGCCGTTGCTGATGCAGATCTACATCATCTATCTCGGCCTGCCGCAGGTCGGCTACGTGATCGGGGCCGTGCCCGCCGGCATCATGGCGCTGTCGCTTTGCTACGGCGCCTACATGACCGAAATTTTCCGCGCCGGCATCGAAAGCATTCCGCGCGGCCAGACCGAGGGCGCCACCGCGCTTGGCCTCAGCCCCAACCAGACGATGTTCCTGGTGATCCTGCCGCAAGCGATGCGCGTCATCGTTCCCCCGACCGGCAACCAGTTCATCGCGATGCTGAAGGATTCCTCGCTGATTTCGGTGGTCGGCGTATGGGAGATCATGTATCTGGCGCGCACGCAGGGCCAGACCGAGTTCCGGCACATCGAGATGCTGATCACCGCCTCGATGATCTACTGGCTGCTGTCGATCGGGCTCGAATTCCTGCAGTCCCGCATCGAGGAACGGTTCGGGCGCTCGCTGAAGCGCTGAACTTCAGTGCGGCATTCCCTCCTGGGGGAAGCCGCCGAGATGGCAGCAGGTCAGCGCGGCGCGGTCGCGGCCGCTTTCGAGACATTGCAACAGCGGCTTTTTGGCCAGCCAGGCGTGGAGAAAGCCGGCAATGAAACTGTCGCCGGCGCCGGTCGTGTCGACGACCTCGACCGGACGGATGCCGGTCTCGGCGCGCTCGCGGGCCGTCACCGCCATCGATCCCTCGGCACCGCGCATGACGACGGCGCAGCCTGCGCCGCGCGACAGAAGGTCCACCGCCATCGCCGCCGCGGCACCATAGGGTTCGCCGGTCGAGCAGAAGGCTATGCTCAGGCCCTCGACGCCGAGATTGGCCGGATCGGCGTTGACCGAAATGTCCTGCGAGACGCTGACGCCTGCCCGCGACAGGCGCCAGCGCAAGGCGCCGCCGTCATCCAGCCAGCCGATATGGACGTGATCCATCGCCTCCATGATGGCAAGTTCGGCCTCGTGCGGCGCGTATCCGGCGCAGGCGCCGAAATCCTCGGCGGCGATCAGCCGCTCACCTGACGGCAACACTTTGATGTCGGTCCAGGCGGTGTTGCGGTCGCCGACTCGCAGGTGGTCGACCACGACCCGATTGGCTTCGAGCTCGGCGCGGGTGCGCTCGCCTTCGGCGTCGCGGCCAACGGCACCGAAATAGAAGCTCCTATTGCCAAGCCGGGCGAGCTGGACGGCGACGTTGAGCGCGTTGCCGCCGACCAGCGAGCGCCCGATCGGCAAGCCGAGGCGGTCAGTGCAATTGTCGCCGACGGCGGCAAATCGAAATTGAGCCGTCATATCCCCTCTGCTACGCCGCTAAAGGCACGCGCTCAATAGGCTACGCGTTTATAGTAGCGGCGCGTCGTCAGCGGGTGGTTGCGGATTACCTCGAGATGAGCACTGACGCGTTCGAGGGCGGTGGCCAGCACGACCGGCGAAACCAGCGCGCGCACGTCCGCAGAAATGCCGGGCAGTTCGAAGGCGGCCGTGTCGAGCACCGTCGTCTTGTCCGTGTAGTTAGCTGCGAAATTCTCGACCCGCTCGGCCAGCGGCCGGGCGCTGTCCTCGCCCTTGAAGAGAACAACGCTCACGTCTTTTTCCACCAGCTCCAGCGTGCCGTGGAAAAAATCGGAGGCATGCACCGGACGGGTCCGGATCCATTGCATCTCTTCCAGGATGCACATGCCGTAATACCAAGCCTGCGGCCACACGTTCCCGGCGCCGGTTATGATGTGATAGTCGGAGGCGGCCAGTTTTTGGGCGAAGTCGGCGGCTTGCTTTTCATAGCTCCGCTTCACCTCCAGCAGCGATCGCGGCAACTGCGCCAGCTCGGCGAAAATCCGTTCGGATTCGGCCATCTCGCCGCGATGCTTCAGCACCGAAAGCGCGATGAACAGCGACTGGAGGTAGAAGGACTCGCAGGAGGTGTCGTCCTCAGCGAAGTTGACGAAGACGTGGTCCCCGCCCCTGCCGAGCGGCGTCTCCTCATGCCCGACCAGCGTGATCACCGTCGCTCCGATCTCCTTGATCCTAGCCAGCAGCGCCACGCTTTCCTTGGTGGTGCCCGAGAGCGAAGGCAGCACGACGATCGACTTCTCGGTCAGGTGCACGGATTGGGCAAGCTGCAGCTCGGCAGTGATATCGACGAAGGCGGGAAAGCCGGACCGGCGCTGCAGCAATTGCGCGGCCGGATGCATCAGGATCGCCGCGCCGCCGGTGCCGAGGAAGAAGATGTTTTGAGCCCCGCCGGCGAGACATTGCGCAACGGCGGTTTCGATGCGCTCCCGCAGAGCCACCGCCCCCGATTGAATGCGTACAAACCGGGCTTCGTCGAAACTGAGCATCGTTCCCTCGATCGCTTCTGTTGTAAGACAACTGACATCTCAATGAGCGCATTTCAAGAGAAATTTTGCGGACCGGCTTCGGTCCATTTGCGTATGCAGCAAAGTCAGGCGCCACGACATGCCCCGCTTGACCTAGCCGCGATTGTCCGACAACAAAAGGAGAGTTGGCACAATGGGGATAAAGGACTTGGACGAGCCGCTTCGCGATGCGCGCACACTGGCGGTCCAGCTCCGCGACCGCCTTGCCGACCTGATCAGAAGCGAGGGGCTCAAGCCCGGCGACCGGCTGCCGACCGAGTCGCAGTTGACGCAGCGCTTCCGCATCTCGCGCCCTGCCCTGCGCGAAGCGCTGAAACTTCTCGAACAGGACGGCGCCATTTCCGTCACCCACGGCCTCGGCCGCTTTGTCACGGCGAACTCTGCCGTGCAGGTCGACCGGCCGATAACGATGTTCGAAAGCGTGACCGACATGTCGCGCCATTACGGCTACGACACCATCAACAAGGTTCTGTCGATCGCCGAGGAAACGCCCGATCCGGTGATCCAGCAGCAATTGCGGCTGGCCGACGGAGAGCGCGTCATAAGACTGGAACGGCTGCGGCTGCACAACGACGTGCCCCTCATCTACTCGCTGGATTACGTGCCGCGCGGCCTTTTGCCCGGCCGCCTTTTCGACATCGAATGGAGTGGTTCGCTGCTCGCGCTGTTGGAGAAACACCGCCATCAGCCGCGTATGTCGGCCGCCTCGGTTTCAGCCGTGACGCTGCCGGACGAAATCGTGCAGCGCAACGACCTGCGCGATTTCGGGCCGGCGCTGCTCATTACTGAAACCTGTTTCGATGCGACCGGGACACCGGTCGTCTATGCCGCTGTCTATCATCGCGGCAGCCATTTCGCCTTCAGCTTCGCACGGCGGTGACGCCCAACGCCGGCGATTCGGGCCGGCGACGGCGGTGTTCGCCGGGACGCTGCCGATTGGGAATTGAGTTCGAGAATAGCCTTCGAATAGGTCCTCTGGTCCACGCGTCTTTTGTTAGGTCCTGGCCAACGCTCTGAGACTCTTGTCCGGCAGCTTGCCAGGCCGCGATCCGTGGCGGGGTAGTCCGGCAGCGTTGCGCTCATCTGCATGTCGCCCACGGTCGAGACCGTCACCTCCCCGCCGGATCTCGAGAGCGCGTAGAGCTGTTCGCGGTGGCCCGGCAAGGAGAAGCTCACGGAATCCCGGTCGGCGGGCGCATCTGGCCTGCCGCAAACCTACGCCCGACGAGCCGCCTATCCCGGATCCTTAATTAGATTGCGCTCAGTCTCTAAATGGCATATAGATTTCGTACGCAATCTAAATATGGAGGCCGATCATGCGCGTGAGCCGCATTCAGGCTGAGAAGAACCGGCAGACCGTGATCGACGTGGCCAGCCGCCTTTTTCGGGAACATGGGTTCGACGGCATCGGCCTCAAGGATCTGATGAAGGGTGCCGGGCTGACCCAAGGCGCCTTCTACAAGCAGTTCGCGTCGAAGGAGGACTTGGTCGCACAGGCTTCCAGACGGGCGGTGGAGAGTACGGCTGCCCGATGGGCGACAGCGACCGCAGCCAATCCCAGCGATCCGCTTGGGGCGGTGATGGCATTTTACCTCAGCATGGGCCATCGCGAGCAAAGGATGGACGGCTGCCCGGTCGCGGCGCTCGGCTCGGATGCCGCCAGGCAGCGGGCCGAGGTGAAAGGGTCGTTCGAAGCCGGCATCAAGCAGTATCTCGAAATCATCGGCCGGTTGATCGCCGCGACCGACGTAGACGAGCCCAACAGCAAGGCCATGGCCATTCTTTCGACGATGGTCGGCGCGCTGACGTTGTCGCGCGTCGTCAACGACCCCGACCTCGCTCAGGCCTTTCTGGATGCGGCCACCGAACAGGTTCGCGACGCAGTCACGGCTTGAACCGCGCGGGACTGACGACCGGGATTGATAGGAGAATAGATGCGACGGATCGTTGTAACGGGCATGGGCGCGGTCACGCCGCTTGCGGCGGATGTCGAGACGTCCTGGTCGCGTCTCCTGGCCGGCCGCTCTGGTATCCGCAGGCTTGCGGACGAGGTGGTGGAAGATTTGCCGGCGAAGATCGGCGGCGTGGTTCCTTCCCTGGAGGATGATCCCCAAGCCGGCCTCGATCCGAACGGTTTCCTGGCGCCGAAGGATCAGCGCAAGGTCGACCGCTTCATCCTGTTCGCGCTGGCCGCTGCAGAAGAGGCGCTTGCCCAGGCGAGATGGAAACCGGCCTCGGAAAAGGATCGGGTTCGCACGGCGACGATCATCGCTTCAGGTGTCGGAGGTTTTCCCGCCATCACCGAGGCGGTACGGACCGTCGACCAGCGCGGCGTTCGGCGCCTTTCACCGTTTACGGTGCCGTCTTTCCTGGTGAACCTCGCGGCTGGCCACGTCTCGATCCGCTACGGCTTCAAAGGCCACATCGGCGCGCCGGTAACCGCATGCGCCGCCGGCATCCAGGCGATCGGCGATGCGGCTCGCATCATCCGCGCCGATGAGGCCGATATCGCTTTGTGCGGCGGCACCGAGGCATGCATGAACACAGTCAGCTTGGGCGGCTTCGCAGCGGCACGCTCGCTTTCGACCTCCTTCAATCACCGCCCCGATCAAGCTTCTCGTCCGTTCGACATGTCGCGGGACGGATTCGTCATGGGCGAAGGCGCCGGCATCCTGGTCATCGAGGAATTGAGCCATGCGCTGGCTCGCGGCGCGAAACCGCTCGCCGAGGTCGTCGGCTACGGCACCACGGCGGATGCCCATCATGTCACTTCCGGCCCCGAGGACGGCGATGGCGCGCGACGTGCGATGGAGATCGCGATTGCCCAGGCCGGCATCTCGCCACGCGACATCCGCCACCTCAATGCGCATGCGACCTCCACGCCGGTGGGCGACCTGGGAGAAATCGAAGCGATCAAAAGGGTCTTCGGCGCGGATTTCTCGATCGCCGTCAGCGGGACCAAGTCGGCGACCGGACACCTGCTCGGCGCTGCCGGCGGGCTCGGCGCGATCTTCACGATATTGGCGCTCAGGGACCAGGTGGCGCCGCCAACCCTCAATCTGGGCGCGCCCGATCCGGCCGGCGACGGCATAGACTTCGTCGCGAACCAAGCCCGGCCAATGGAAATGGACTACGCGATCTCCAATGGGTTTGGCTTCGGAGGTGTGAACGCCAGCGCGCTGTTCCGGCGCTGGGACGGACAGGCATGAACGGTCGAGCCGCTCCCTGGCTGCGGCTTTTGTTTCGGCCTTCCGATTTCCCCACTCCAGCCGCAAGAAAGTGATCTCATGGAAAAGACCAATCCTGGCGTCGCCCTCCTCACAGGCGCATCCTCGGGCATCGGGCGCGCAACAGCCGCAGCCCTCCGGAACGCGGGCTTTCGCGTGTTCGGAACCAGCCGTCGCGCGATCTCCGAACAGTCCGACGGCGTTACCATGCTGACCGGCGACGTGACCGACGACGCGTCCGTATCGAAGCTGGTCGAAGAGGTGCTGGCCGAAACAGGGCGCATAGACTTGCTGGTCAACAATGCCGGCATCGGCCTGCTTGGCGGCGCGGAGGAGTCCTCGACTGCGCAGGCTCAGGCGCTTTTCGATGTGAATGTCTTTGGTGTCATCCGGATGACCAACGCGGTGCTGCCGACAATGCGACACCAACGCAGCGGCAGAATCGTGAATTTGAGTTCCGTGCTGGGCCTGATTCCGGCTCCCTATTCCGCTCTCTATGCGTCGACCAAGCATGCGATCGAAGGCTATTCAGAATCGCTGGACCATGAACTGCGCTCGTTCGGAATTCGCGTGGTGCTGGTCGAGCCCGCCTACACCCGCACGTCGTTTGAAGAAAATCTCGCCAGGCCCGATCAGTTGCTGGACATCTATGGCATCGCGCGCGCCGGCATGGATGTGGTTCTGCGGAAAGCCATCGAGACAGGCGATGCGCCCGAGGTCGTGGCCAAGACGGTCTTGCAAGCGGCGACCGCCTCCGTTCCGCGGAGGCGCTATGCTGCCGGAAAAATGGCTCGCCAGATCAGCTTGCTGCGCCGTTTCGTTCCCGAATCCGCCTTCGACAAGAGCCTGCGAAAGCAAAACGGCCTGCCGGCCTGACATCCAAGTCGCCGACAGTGGTCATTCGAGGCTCTCTGACACATGAGTTGGGCAGCCGCAGCCGCCCACCCCCTTAGGCGGCGCTGCCGGTTCGGCGCGACGGGAGTTGCCCGGGATCAAAGGCGGCATTTGCGGCGGCAGAGGTGTCGAAACGCCTCGGCTCGAAGGCCAGCGCATCGTGCATGGGAAGCGCTGCCGAGAAGAGGAAGCCCTGCCCGATCATGCAATCGAGCGAGCGCAGGATCAGGCGATCGGCGTCCGTTTCGACCCCCTCCGCCATGACCTCTATGCCAAGCGTTCGTCCGAGATCGATGACGGCCCTGACCAGCGCCTGATCTTCCACGGATTTGGCCAGATCGCGAACGAAGTCCTTGTCGATCTTGATCTTGCGGATCCGACTGTCCTTCAGCGAAACCAGGGTCGAAAAGCCGGTGCCGAAATCGTCCAGCACGATCGATATGCCCGCGTCCGCCAGGCGTTCCAGCTTTTCGTCGACCCGGGCGCGATCCACGGGCGCCTCTTCGGTAATCTCTATCTCGAGCATGGCCGCGGGGACATTCCTCGTCTTCAGGATGTCCAGCATCATATCGTCGACATTGCCTGCCTCGAGTTCACGCGGCGACAGATTCATCGCAACGCGCACATCCTGGCGCCCTTTCCTCGCCAGTTCCTCGATCATGGAGCAGCAATTGAGAAAGACCTTCTCCGTCAGCAAGGAAAGCAGACCGGTTTCGCGTGCCGCTGTCACGATCTCCGGCGGGGGAATGGCGCCGTGAACCGGATGCTGCCACCGCAGCAGCGCTTCGAAGCCGGCGACCGCTTGCGCGTCCAGCCGCACGATGGGCTGGAACCATGAGCAAAGCGTGCCTCTCTCGATGGCTGCGCGCAGGTCGCGCTCGATGCAGTGCTTGCGTTCGAGCCCCTGATCGAGCTCGGCATCGAAGAGGCAGTATTCGTTCCTGCCGCTGCGCTTGGCCGCGTAAAGCGCGAAGTCGGCGCGCAGCAGCATCTCCGTCAGTCGCGGTGTCTCCGATACGTATATACCGATCGAGGCGCCGACACGCACCGATTTCAATGCCGGATCCGGATTGGCGATGGCCGCGATGATCAAGGACGCAAGCTCGTCTATCGAGTGCTGCGAGCTTGCGGCGGGAAAGAGCAGCACGAACTCGTCGCCGCCGATGCGCGCGATCGTTGCCCCCGGCGGCGCGTGGTTCTCTATCCTGCGCGCGACCCGGACCAGCAGGTCGTCGCCGATATTGTGACCATAGGTGTCGTTGACGGATTTGAAGCCGTCGAGATCGATCAGCATGGTCACGAACGGACCGTCGGAAAAACCCATCTCGCCGATTGCGTGCTCGAGCCCGTGCCTGTTGAGCAAGTTCGTCAGCGGATCGCACCTGGAGTTTCGTTCCATCCGGGCCGCGAACGCCCTCGCCTCGTATTTGAGGCGGCTCGTCTCCTTGAAGCGGGTCTGCCCGAGCAGCGAGCTTCTGATCATGCCTCCAAGAAAAAGCAGGACCGTGAGGCCGAGGACGTAGTTCTCGATATTGCCTTTCGCCAACACGCATCCTGCGGCGATCAGAAGCGGCAATGTCAAGAAGTTGATCGAAGCCGGCGCGTATGACGCACCATAGGTGACCGAACCGGCCGACAGGCCGGCGAGGACGACCAGATAGAGCGGCGCCTGGGGAGTGGTGTATCCATCCGATAGCACGGCCAGAAAAGACCAGGCGATGCCCGATGCCAGCGCCAACAGCCCGTAAACGGAAAGCCGCGCATCGACTGGCCTCGACCGGCCATCGGACCCATTAAAGGCAATTTCCGGCTGGGTGAGGGCCAGTCCTATGCGGGCGCCGTTGATGATGGTGACCGCCACAAACCACAGCGCCGCCGCCGGGCCACCGCCCGAGAGCATCTGCACGGCCAGGATCAGGGCCGAGAGAACGGTGCCGATGGGCATCGAGATGAAAAGGCCCTTCTTCAGGTCAGCGAACTGATCCCGCAGAATTCCCGCTTCCACGGCTTCGCTTTGCCCCTGAAGGGCTGAACCTGGGCCGGGCTGGTCGGAATTTCTCATGCCTAGTGGCTAAACGAGCGGAATGAAAATCGCGTTAAGGATTTCAGCGACTTACGCCGCATCAGTCATGGATAGGCGAGCGCGACGGTTCCGGCCCGCCTCCCCATCGGGGTCGAGGCTGTCCACAACTCCAGCCGAACGGACTGTTCCCCACGCTGCCTCTGCGCTTCGATCTACCCCGGTGTGGCGGGAGTTTGCGAAAATCTTTGGGTCCGTTTGGAAACCGATCTGACGAAACTCCATCAAATCATTCGTCGGCCGCTATGGTCACCAAAGGATGGGTGTCGATGTCGTGACAGGCCTCGAACTTTGCCCATCGACTGGCGCAAAGCAGGCCAGGCGATCGTTGATTTGCCCAAACCAGCGTCGGGAGTCAGTCTGGCTCGGTCGGACTCCAATCGAACAGCGAAGGGAGAAAGAAAGATGGCTCAAGACCACTCTAAATCGAACGGACCGGATCTGGCCCAAGGCATTGCGCTAGCCGACCTTGCCGATGGCGCAAAGCTGGTCGGTCACTGTGGCGATGAACAGGTGCTGTTGGTGCGCCGCGGGACAGAGGTCTTCGCAATCGGAGCGGCGTGCACGCATTATGGCGGGCCGCTGGTCGACGGTCTTGTCGTGGAGGATACCGTTCGATGTCCGTGGCACCACGCCTGCTTCGATTTGCGCACCGGCGAAGCCGTGCGTGCGCCTGCGTTCAGTCCACTCGCCTGCTGGTCGGTGGAACAGCGCGGCGATCGCATATTCGTGGGCGAGAAGCGCAAGCGAGCGGCTCAAACGCCCGGCAGCGGAGGCGCTGGCCAGTTTGCCGGCAGAATCGTGATCGTCGGAGGCGGCGCGGCCGGTTTCGCAGCCGCCGAAAGACTACGGCGCGAAGGCCATCAGGGCAGCATTGTCATGCTCAGCGACGACGAGGCGCCGCCCGTCGATCGCCCCAACCTTTCCAAGGACTACCTCGCCGGCAAGGCGCCGTCGGACTGGGTTCCGCTGCGTCGGGAAAGCTTCTATGCCAAGAACGGCATTGATCTGCGCCTCAAAGCCAGCGTCGCCGACATCGATGTCCGGTCCGGCGAGGTCGTGCACGCAGACGGGAACCGAACTGCCTACGACCGTTTGCTGCTTGCTACGGGAGCCGAACCGGTCCGCCTCACGATCTCGGGCGCCGATCAGCCACAGGTCCATACGCTGCGCTCGCTCTCCGACTGCTGCACGATTATCGAGGAAGCCAAGACGGCCCGCAGCGCCATCGTGCTGGGCGCCAGTTTCATCGGCCTCGAGGTTGCCGCGTCCCTGCGTGCGCGGAACATCGAAGTTCATGTCGTCGCGCCCGACGAACGGCCGATGGAGCGGGTCCTCGGGCCGCAGATGGGCGACTTCATCCGCAGCCTCCACGAGCAAAATGGCGTCGTCTTTCATCTCAAGGACACCGCGACCGCCATCGACGGCACGAACGTGCAACTGAGCAGCGGCCTTACGCTGACCGCGGATCTCATCGTCGCTGGCATCGGCGTGCGGCCGCGGCTCGGGCTTGCCGAAAAGGCTGGGCTCAGGCTCGACCGCGGCATCATGGTGGACGCCTTTCTGGAGACGAGCGCGCCGGGCATTTTCGCGGTAGGCGACATTGCGCGATGGCCCGATGCCCACTCCGGCGAAAACATCAGGGTCGAGCACTGGGTGGTCGCAGAAAGGCAGGGACAGACCGCAGCTCTGAACATGCTCGGACAGCGCGAGAAATACACTGCCGTGCCGTTCTTCTGGAGCCAGCATTATGACGTCCCGATCAACTACGTTGGACATGCGGAGCGATGGGACAAGATCGCGGTGGAAGGCGACATCGCCGCCAAAGATTGCCTCCTGCGTTTCAAGCGCAAGGGACGCACACTGGCGGTCGCCTCGATTTTTCGCGACATCGAAAGCCTGAAGGCCGAATTGGAGATGGAACGCCAGAGCGCTACCTGATGAAGCATGCGGAGGCCGCTTAGCGCAGCGCACGCACGGAGGCGGCCGGCGTCGGTCTGCAATGCGCTCAAATCCGACATCCGACCGGAACGGCCGACGGCTGCAAATGTGATGCAGTTGAGGACCAAAGGCCGTTTTGCCGTTTCAGACGGCCTGGCGAAGGCTGATTTGCCGCCATGCGATCGGCGGTACCAATCGCCTACGAAAAGCAACAATGCGATGAAACCTTTCAGGGCTTCTTTCCGTTCGGTCGGAGGAGGATCCAACAATGACCGAACCCGGCGAAAGCAGTTCCCATAACCGGATCGACGACAAGCAGCTCGTCATTTTGCTGAAACAGAAAACAGGCATTTCGGACGCGCAAGCCAGGAGGCTGATAAAAGCGGTTGGACGCGATCGTCCTGCGCTGTTGCGGGAAGCCAGAATCATCAGGGCGAGGCACTCGGGCGTCTAGTTCACGCCGCCGCTTGAGCCGGTCGATGGGCCTTTCCGAAAAACGGCCATCCCCTCAGCGTGCGACCAGCCGAGAAACCTTGAGCCGCGGCGCGAAGAAGCAGCGCAAATAGGGCTGATTGGTTATCACGTAGTTGTTTTCGCAGATATGATATTGGCCGTCCGGCGATTCCTGAACCCGATCTCGCGGGATGTTGAAACCGTCGGGCAAATAGGTATAGCCGCCGTCGGCTCTGGACCGCACCGAAGACTGAGGGATGGCGCGGCAATCTTGACTGCCGCAGCACTTGAATCTCGTTACCGGGTCAATCTTGTCTTCGTACCAATCATGCGCATTGGCGCCTGTTGCGGCGGCAATGCACATGGCTGTGAAGATGACCCTTCGCATGGCATTCCTCGTGTGCGGAGGCGCTGCTCATTCGGGCGTCATGTAT
Organism: Mesorhizobium sp. WSM4989; assembly: GCF_029625795.1. NCBI lineage: Bacteria > Pseudomonadati > Pseudomonadota > Alphaproteobacteria > Hyphomicrobiales > Phyllobacteriaceae > Mesorhizobium > Mesorhizobium sp. WSM4989. Next base: position 345,965 of record NZ_JARTVN010000001.1, read on the forward strand.
ATTAGCGTTGCGCCGAAAATGCCATTGCATCGCGAAGGCCCGGCACGGCAGCCGTCTGCCTCGCCCGCTCACACCAGCCATCGTTTTGGATGGTCTCGCCGGTCATGAACGCGTTCTGCATAAGATACAGACAGGCGGGCGCGCGATGTCGGAGGGCGTGGCGAAGCGCTTTTAGTCGTTGGTTGCTGCGTCTCGTTGCCCCAGAATCGCTTGTGCCTCCTGGCGGCATGCACAAGAATCGGCGGCTTGCGCAGACCTGCCGATTGCGAGATGGTGGGCGATGATCGCCGGTAGGTATCTGGATCACAAATTGGAATGCCCGTATTGCGGTGTGATCCGGTTGCAGATCCCCATCGATGCTCAACCCATTACCCAAATCCATTGTGCCGAATGCGGCAAATATCTGGGTACGTGGGACGAACTCCAGACCGACTTCGAGCGCCAGGGCGGCACCGAGGGGGTGTTCCGTCTGGACAAAGGGCGTATCCAGAAGCTCGCTTCCAGCCAATAACGGACCGCCGGTGGCAGCCAAGCCCGGAATTGGCGGGAACTAATTTCTGACTTGAACGTTGCGCCGCCGTAGGGGACTTCCCATGGCGCTCACATCTGACAGTCAGTCACAGGAAGCTGTTGTTCAACGGCTTGTCCGGGAGATCGGCATTACCGAAGCGCAGGCTTTGGAACTTGTTTCTTTCCTAGGCTTGAATTGGGGTTCGCTCGTTCGCGAGGCGAAGGCACTGTCGTTCAGGAAGTAGCCTGTTGACGAGCCAGATCCGGTTTTCTTGCACGCGTGCCAAGGCACGCGCTGGAAAGTGCGCAAAGATACATTAGCGATCGCTTGACGAATCCGCCGACCGCCCCAGTCTTGCGTCTATGGCAAGAGGCATCAAGGTCGGAGACGAGGTCGCCATCACCGCAACGGTTCGCCGGCGGGTGACGGAGGACCGCGTCAGCGTGTCGATTCCCTCCTATGAGCAGCCGCATTCGATCATCGACCGCACGTCGACCGTGAAGAGAGGCCAGCCGATCGAGCTCGTCGGAGATGTAACGCGCGTCAATGGGGACCGGGTGACAGTGAAGCTCGGCGTACCGGTTACAGTTGACATCGACAAGGTCAGGCTGGTGACCACCAGCAAGCCTCCCGCGCGAAAGCCACCGGTGGTTCAGCGGCCGGCGTAAGGAAGACTGTGCCTGCCGGCAGTTCCGGACGGAAACCCGAGTCACGCTTTCTAGAATTGCTCCGGCAAAAACCCGCCCGGGGAGGAGCGCGGGCGGGTTTTCGCAAGAGCGGCCACATGACTCGCTCACGGATGGCGGCCCTCATTTCGGAGCAAAGGTTCGCCCCGCCGCTGCGTACCGAACAGCAAGACCCGCGGAAGGTTCCCATCGAGCCGAACGCTCCCGCACGCGCCCTCATCTTGACGGCCAAAAACCGCAAACCCATATCGCAGCCAGGCCAGGATCGTTGAAGGTTCCGGCCCGTCTCAGAACTCAAATTGTTCGTTCGACTTGGAGGATCTTATGAACGATCGGATGTTTGACAGCCCTGTTTTCGTGAAGAGCGGGAACAGCCTCATCCAGGAAATCGCGTGCCTCGATGACGCCCTGGAATTTCTCTACGAATGGCCCAAGAACAGACGCGGCACCATCTACGAGACCGCCCTGCGTGCCTGTCAGCGAGCATTCGACAGCGACTATCCGCTAACGGCGGCCAGAGACGCGTTCTGCGGCTTCGCAAAGTCGGTCAAAATCCACGAGGACGTGAGTGTCACTTTGCCTTGGATGACCGGCAAGGGCCCAGGCAGCGGCGTGACTGCGTAGCCGCAAAAAGGAGGCAGTCACGATGCTTGCAAAACCGTTCGAAAAGCCGATCCGCGTCTGGGTCGGACTGGGATTTCCGCGTCAGCTGAACACTGTCGTAGATGCCTATCAGTTCGTCGCCGACTGGTGTGGCAACAGCCCTGAGCAGAAGGCGGCGATGCGTGCCTGCAAGGCCGCCTTGGCCGGCGAAATCGACGCAGAAACGGCGAGAGGCGTCTTCGTTGCCTTTGCCCGCCGGAAGGACATCCTCATCGAGGAGGGAGCAGTTCCGCTCCCAACTGGAAAGGCAGCCCAGCCGAAGCACGCTTGATGGGACCGAGGCGGCGGCCAACGCCGCCTCGTTTCACCTGTAGGACGCGAACTAGCGCTTGGCGCTGTCGCTGTCGGCATCGGCCCGGGCGAGGAATGTCTCGGTGACCTGCGGAAGATTGTCCTTCAGCCACTCGGCCATCGCTTCTTCTTCGCGCAGGTTCTGCTCACAGACCCGAGCAATCTCGGCTTCACCCACGGCTTCAGCGGCAGCCATGAGGATCGTATAGGAAGCGATCTCCATATGCTCGAAGGTGTAGCTGGCCAGAGAGCCTTTCATCACCTCGTCGCCGGCGAACACGCCGCTGATCGACTGCGCCATTGCGGTCAGTTTTCCGCCTGCGTCCTTCAGTGTTGACGAACCTTCTTCCAGGCCTTCCAGGCAAGACTTCAATCGTCTCGCCTGCTCCTTGGTCTCGGTGAGGTGAGCGCGGATGCGTTCGCTGAGTTCCGGATAGCTCTCGAGCCGGCCCAGCTGGCCGGACAGCATCGTCTCGGCTTGCTCTTCCATCGCGTGAGCATCCCTCAGCCACTGGATCAGCCATTCGCGGGATTCAGACATAGTTTGTTCCTCCTGGTTGGGTGCGCCCGAACCACAAGGACTGCGGATTGTTCCGTGGCGAGAGTGACGGGAGTGGGCATGACGAGCAGCAGGCCCGCGGCTCCTCGAAAAGTGTCGCTGACAGGACGGAAGCCGCGTCCGCATACCAACCTTCCAGAGGCTGGAACATTCCCAAAGGGAGGCGGTTTTATTCCTATCCAGGAGGAACAACCATGGCAGACGACACGACCAAGCGTGATTTCCGCGACCGCGGCCGCGTGTCAGGCGATGAGGAATATGAGGTCGCCCACTTCGCGAGGAAATTCCAGCTGACAATCCCCGAGGCTCGCGACCTCATCAAAAAGCACGGAAACGATCGTGCGACGCTGGAGCGCGAAGCAAGGGCGGTGGCGAGCCGCTGACAGGCGTTCGCACTTGTGCGGAGATACTGCGAAGGAGACTTGACATGGCTAACAACCTATCCCGCGAGGAGGAGCAGCGTGGCACCAGCAGGGTCTTCATGTGGGGCACCGTCGCCGCGGCCGCAATCTTTGTGGCCCTTCTGGCGCTATTTTGGTTCGGCTCGTGATTGCCGTCGGCGACAAGGCCAAAGACCTTGCGGCGTACCACAGCCCTGCTCGACCGGTCGGGGCTGCGTCCTTAATTTGGGATTTCGAAATGAGGCAACCGACGGCATGGGCGGGGGGCGATGGGGAGCCGTCGGTTACCAGGAACAGGGGCCATCGAATCAAAATATGCATAGGCCCTTATATGATCATGCCAGCAATTTGCGTTCTTGGAAACTGGTTCCGCCCGAAAATTCAATCGCCTATGCCTAAGAACGCAGATTCGAGATGATCTTCACGGGCCTCGCCCGCTACGCCGCATTTCGCTGAGCCGCCCTGAACGGATGGTCCATGGTAAACGCATCCGGCCGGATACGCCGCTCTACCTGCACCCAAGGAACGGGATGCGCGATGGGGAAGCCGGCGCGGGCCCGCGGCGAAAAAGCGCCGGCGGCCGTGTTGCCGCGTCCGTTGCGCAGATAATCGATGAAGATGCGGCCCTTGCGGGCCACCGGCGCGGCCGACAGCAAGTAGCGGTCGGGTTCTGCGTCGGCGAGGACCTGTGCAATCGACCTGGCGAGCTGCCGCGCGCCGTCGTGGGTCATCTTCGCCGCCAGCGGCGCCATCAAGTGAATGCCCTTGCCGCCCGTGACCTTCGGCCAGCTTTCCAGACCTGACGCTGCCATGATGTCGCGCAGCGCCAGCGCGGTCTCAGTCACTTGCGCCCATTCCACGCCCTCACCAGGGTCGAGATCCAGCACGATCCGGTCGGCATGCTCGATGTCATCCACCGTGGCATTCCACGGGTGGAGCTCGACAGCATCCATTTCGACCAGCCCGAGCAAGCCGTCGAGGTCGTCGACCCAGACCCGAGTGCCCTCCCCACCTTCTCGCTTCTCGACGCGCAGCTGGTGCACCGCTGCCGGGATCTCGGGCAGCGGTCCCTTGTGGTAGAAAGTTGCCCCGAAGGCATGACGGACGAGCTTCAGTGGGCGACGGCCGAGGTGCACCAGCGCCTGATCGGCGACCAGACTCCAATAGCGAACGAGCTCATCCTTGGAAGGCGAAACCGCATCGGGCAGCAGCTGCAAGATATTCTCACGCGGCACGCCGTGATCTCGGTCCGCTCTTCGTTTCGACGGCGCCGGCGGCTTTGGCGGGACGGCCACCAGGTCCTCGCGGAGCCCCTTGAACACGGCTTCGCGCAAGATCCCGCGATCGGTAACGCCGCTGAACTGCACCTCGGCCAGGACTTCGGGTCTCACCCAGGTCGCCTTTGGCTTCACAATGGGCTCCGACAAAGGCGATTTGCCGATGATCAGCGGATCGAGCCGTTCGCGAACGCGTCGCGCCACTTCAAGCGTATAACCGCTCTGAGCCTTGCCTGCATAAAGCAGCCGATCGCCCTCGCGCTTGCCGATATAGAGCGATGCGATCCGGCGCGGCTCAGCACCAAGCTTCTCGACGAACGCGACGATCGGAAAGGTGTCGCTCTTGATGCATTTGACCTTGACCCAGCTCGTCTGCACGCCGGAACGGTAGGGCGCGTCCTAGTTCCTTCCATTTTAGTAAAATCGTATGTTTGTCCGACTTGGCCAAGCGTGGCCTCGCAAAGGCAACACGTTGCCCTCCGGGCCGCAGAGTGCTCCGATTATCTGATCAGATGTTTTATCAATTGAGTGCGGAACAATCCTTAGGCGGCGACGTTTGGCTGCGGGGTGGATCTTCTTCAGGTGGGCCGTCAATGAACAAGTCAATCGTAATGGATTCGGTCGAGATCGACACGCTGGAAGACAGGTATTACGTGCGCGTTATCGAGGATGGCGTTGTCACCATCAAGGGTTTCGGTTCCGAAGCGGATGCGAAAGCTTTTGCCAAGCACGAACACACCCGACTGGGACTTGACGCTGTCAAGCAGCCGGGCACCGGCCAAAAGCTGCGATACGGGTTTCCGGAAAGTTGATGCCGCCTCGAAGATCGAGGAGTCTCTGACTTCCCCTTCGGGAACGCCGGCAACGCGCGGCCGCGGTCCTGCCCTGCAAATAAGTCAGCCATGCGCGTCGTTCATTTGCCTGGTCGAGGTTGAACCAGCTTGAAGTCGAAGCTCTCCGGCAAACGTCCACGAGTGCTCACAGGCCTCACGGAGGACGCGACCTCCGGTTTGCGTGGACAGTTAGCTCGCTGCCAGCAGCGCTCGGCAGCGGGACCAGCTTAGCGGCGCTGTTTATGGCGATAGCCATTCATTTCGGGCCTGACGGCCGAAAGCGAGGGCCCCTTCGCCGTGAACACGACGCCTGCCGCCTCAAAAGCGCGACGGATGCGGGTTCGTTTCTCGACCCGCAGGATTCTGATCCCGTTCTCGAAGTCGCGAATGGTCCCTTCGCCTAGGCTGGCCTTGGCGCCGAGGCGCACCTGCGACCAATGCAGGAGTTCTCGTGCGGCTCGCGACTCCTCTGGCGTCAAATCCATCAAGGGGTCTCCCCTAGGGCTTTTCAGCTGTCAATTTCCAGCTTCGTGTGTCCCGGCTGCTCATGCCAGATCACCTGCCGGAGGTCGCCCCAGTCCACTGCCTGCCCGCAGGCGGGACATATCCGGAACTGGTCCTCTTCGTTGGCGGCTGCTCTGACCCGCAACCGGGCAAAGATCGGCGGCCCCAAATCAGAAAGCTTTGTCACCCAGCTTCCTTGCCTCACGTTGCAAAATCTTACGGTCGTTGCCGTGCTCGCTGATCAGTTCCCGAACCTGTTCAGGCGTGATGCGATGCTGCTTGGCAAAGTAGCGAACCTCATAATCGTCGTCCGCCGACACACGGTCGCGGTCCCGGAAATCGCGCTTCGTTTTGACGTCTGCCATGGTTGCTCCTCCTGGCAAAACGAACACCGGGAAGGCAGGAATGTTCCAAACCGCTAATATGTGCGTGAAGCGCTACGGCCGGGATGGGGTCGGCCACGGCATTGCCTGGGGAGGCCTCAAATGAAGTAACCGGCGGCATGGGCGGGGGGCGTTGGGGAGCCGCCGGTCACCAGGCAAGGGCCCATCTAATCAGAAAATGCATAGGCCCTTATATGATCATGCCAGCATTTTTCGCTCTTGGGAACTGGTTTCGGCATAAAATTCAAGATCGTACGCCCAAAGGTGCACGTTCTAATGATTTTCACGCCGGCGCTGCGACAGGAACCAGATCGGCACGCCCGCGTCATAAAGACAGGTTTCTGTCGTAACCCGGGAGTGAAGTCGATGGTCCGGCTCTTCGTTGTCGCTGCCGTGGCGTTCGCGCTCGCATGCAGCGGAGCTCAGGCGGCCAGGCTTGACCTCGACGCGGTCAATCAGGCGCAATTCAGCGAGGGCGAGCCGAAGGACGTCAGTCCGATGCTTCTCAAGGCGCAGATCCTTCTCGATCGCGCCCGCTTCTCGCCGGGCCTGATCGACGGTCGCCTCTCCGACAATTTTGCCAAAGCCGTGGCGGCGTTCCAGGCGGCGAACGGACTGGCTTCCGACGGCAAGCTCACACGCGAGACCTGGGACAAGCTGACGGCGAGCTCCGCCGAGCCGGTTCTGGTGGCATATGAGGTCACGGTCAAGGACGTGCGCGGCCCCTTTACCAGGCGCATTCCCACCCGCCTGGAGCGGATGGCCCGTCTGAAGCGCCTCGGCTATCGCAACGCGCGGGAGAGGCTGGCCGAGCGTTTCCACATCAGCGAACAATTGCTGAAGACGCTCAACCCGCGCGTCGGGTTCCGGAAGGCAGATGTGAGCCTCGTAGTGCCCGATCTCGGACGGGGCGACGCCCCGGCGGAGATCGAGACCATCGAGGTCGACAAGGCATCCCGCCAGGCCCGCGCGCTCGATCCATCAGGCAAGCCGGTTGCGGTCTATCCGGCCTCGATCGGCAGCGAGGAAAAGCCGGCGCCGAGCGGCGCCGCGGAGGTCAAACGCGTGGTGCGCAATCCGACCTATCACTACAATCCGAAATTCGCCTTCAAGGGGGTCAAGAGCAAGCGGCCCTTCACCATCGCCAAGGGACCGAACAATCCGGTGGGATCGGTCTGGATCGACCTCTCGATCGAAAGCTATGGCATCCACGGCACGCCGGATCCCGGCAAAATCGGGACGACCTACTCGCATGGCTGCATCCGGCTGACCAACTGGGATGCCGAAGACCTCGCCGCTATGGTCAAGCCGGGCACGAAAGTCGAGTTCAAGGACGAGACGGCGCAGGACGGGCAGGCGCAGTAAAAACGCCGGGAGGAGCGAGCCGCCAAGGCGGGATCGCTGCATAAGCCTAATTTATCGTTACCCCTAGTTTTTCAGAACGTTACACGGCCTTCCGTCGCCTGTAGCTTCGGCGGCGCGCTTTTGAAAACGATCTGGAATTGGTGGTTCGATGCAAGCACATGCGAGAGTGGTGATCGTCGGCGGAGGATGCGTCGGCGCCGGCATCCTTTACGGCCTGGCCAAGCGCGGCTGGACCGACGTTGCGCTGCTCGAGCGGACCCAGCTTACGGCCGGCTCCACCTGGCATGCGGCGGGCCTGATCCCGTCCTATACCCGCAACATCAATGTCGGCCGCATGATCAAGAAGACCATCGAGATCTATGAAGGGCTGGAGGCCGAAACCGGCCAGCCGGTCGGCTGGCACAAATGCGGCCAGCTGCGCATCGCCAACAGCCGCGACCGGCTAGACGAATTCAAGAGTTATATGAGCGTGGCCGACGTCCAGGGCATGCGCGCTGAGTTGCTGACGCCGGGCGAAGCGAGGCAGCTGGCGCCGCTGCTCGACAACGACCACATGCTGGGCGCGCTTTATCATCCCGATGACGGCCATATCGCGCCGGCCGATGTGACCATCGCCATGGCCAAAGGCGCGCGGGATCTGGGTGCCAAGGTGTACTTGAACACCGAGGTCACCGGCTTCAGGCGCACGCCCGGCGGCGAATGGCTCGTCCAGACTAACAAGGGCGACATCACCTGCGAGCACGTGATCTCCGCGACCGGCAATTATGCGCGCCAGACCGGCGCGCTGCTCGGCCTCGATATCCCGGCGATCCCGATCCTGCATCAGTACTGGATCACCGAAGCGGTGCCGGAAATCGTCGAGCGGAAAAGGCAGGGCCGCCCCGAAATGCCGATCCTGCGCGACGAAGGGTTCGAGGGCTATCTGCGCGAAGAAGGCGACGGGCTGATGTTCGGGCCTTACGAGCGCACGGCGAACCTGAAACTGTTCGCCGAGGACGGCGTCCCTTCCTGGTTCGGCGCCGACCTCGTCGAAGAAGATTTCGAGGCGGTGTCGTGGAACTGGGAGCAGGCTCTGCAGCTGGTGCCGGCGCTGGGGCGCGTCGGTATCAAGGCCAATGTGCGCGGACCGTTCCAGATGACCGCGGACGAGCTTCCCTTGATGGGGCCGGCCTGGGGCCGGCCCAATGTCTGGCTGGCCGAAGGCGTGCCAGGCGGCATCCTGTGGGGCGGCACGATCGGCTATTACCTGTCGGAACGGATCGTCGAAGGCGGCAACAGCCTCGACACCTCGGATCTCGATCCGCGCCGCTTCGGCGACTATGCCAACAAGGCCTGGACGCGCGAAAAGGTCCGCGAGGCCTGGGGCACACATGCGGAGCAGAAGTATCCGGGACAGGACATGCCCGCCGCCCGGCCGCAGAAGACCGCGCCTTCCTATGACAGGCTGACCGAGCTCGGCGCCGTCTGGGGCGTTCTCAATGGCTGGGAGATGCCCAACTGGTTCGCGCGCCACGGCGTCGAAGCCAAGGACCAGTATAGCTGGCGATGGACGCCGAAGGGGAACCTCGTCGCCCAGGAAGTCCAGGCGGTGCGCACTGCCGTCGGCCTGGTCGAGATGACGCCCATGACCAAGTTCGAGGTGTCCGGACCGAACGCGGCCGCCTGGCTGGACAGGATCATCGCCAATCGCTTGCCGGCGGTCGGAAAGGTGACGCTGGCCCATCACCTCACTGCAGGCGGCGGGGTGCAGGCGGAGTACATGGTGGCGCGCCTCGGAGAAGACCTGTTCTACCTCATCTCGACGCCGCGCGCCGAGCGCTGGAATTTCGACGATCTCTCAAGGCTGCTGCCCGCCGACGGCAGCATATCACTGAAGAACGTCACCAACGATCGCGGCTGCTTCACCGTCGTCGGGCCCAAGGCACGCGAAGTGCTGCAGCCGCTGACCGAGATCGATCTTTCGAACGAAAAGTTCCCGTGGTTCAGCGTGGCGACCGGCAGCGTCGCACTGGCCAGCGACGTGCGGCTGCTGCGCGTCAACTATGAGGGCGAGCTCGGCTGGGAACTCTATCACCCGCTGTCCTATCAGCGGCAGCTGCTGGATGCCATCCTCAAAGAGGGCGAGAAGCACGGCATGCGGCTTATCGGGCTGCATGCGCTGGAGTCGCTCAGGCTCGAAAAATCTTATCGCGCCATGTATCGCGACATGAACCCTGAGCTCAACGCGCTGGAGAGCGGGCTCGAGCGCTTCATCCGCCTCGACAAGGGCGATTTCGTCGGCCGCGAGGCGGTGCTGAAATACAAGGCGAGGAACGACCAGCGCCGGTCGGTGACGCTCAAGATCGAAACCGACGGCGCGAGCACGCTTGCCTCCGAGGGCCTTTATAGCGACGGCGAACTTGTCGGGCGCATTACGTCGGGCGGCTACGGCTATGCGCTCGGCCATGACGTGGCGCTGGCCCTTCTGCCGGAGCGTCTGAGCAAGCCCGGCACCAAGCTCGAGGTCGCCATTTTGGGAGAATGGAAGATCGCCGAGGTGATCGCGGACTCGCCTTACGATCCGACCTCGGCCAGGGCGCGTATGTGATGCGCGTCGATCGGATCAACGTCTATTCGGCGCAGCTGCCCGTCAAAGGCGGCGTCTACCGCATGGCCAGCGACGACGTGGAGTCGCTGGACTCGACGCTTGTCGAGATCGTGACCGAAGACGGTTTGACCGGTTGGGGCGAGACCTGCCCGATCGGACCGGTCTATCAGCCGCACCATGCGCTGGGCGCTCGCGCGGCGATCGCCGAAATCGCCCCGGGTCTGATCGGTGCGGAGATCGCTTCGATCAGGCTGCTTGCGAAACAGATGGACGAGCGCCTGAACGGACATGGCTATGCCAAGGCCGCGTTCGACATGGCCTTTCTCGACCTGCTCGGCCAAAAGCTCGGCGTGCCGGTCTCGACGCTGCTGGGCGGCGCGCTGACCGATCGCGTGCCGGCCTATTATTCGCTGATCGTAGGTCCGCCGGACGAAACGGCGAGGATCGCCGCCGACAAGGTGAAGGCCGGCTATCCGCGCCTCCAAGTGAAGATCGGCGGGCGCAACCTCGAAGAAGACGTGGCCGTCGTGCACAAGGTCTGGGAAGCTGTCGGCTACAAGGCGCGCATAGCGGTCGACGGCAACCGGGGCCTGACAATCGCGTCGGCAATCCATCTCGACCGGCTTTGCCACGCCATCCCCTTCGTCTTCGAACAGCCCTGCAACACCATGGATGAAGTCGCTACGCTGAAGGGCCGCCTGACGCATCCGGTCTATCTCGACGAGAGCACCGAGGACCAGAACGCGGTGCTGCGAGCGATCTCCATGGGCATCGCCGACGGCTTCGGCTTCAAGGTGACGCGCCTCGGCGGCCTCACGAAGATGACAACCGTGCGCGACCTTTGCGCCATTCGCTCGCTGCCGCACAGCTGCGACGACGCCTGGGGCGGCGACATCATCGCGGCGGCCTGTGTCCATCTTGCTGCCACGGTCGAGCCGCGCCGGATGGAGGGAGCCTGGATCGCCCAGGAATATATCGACGGGCATTTCGACCGGAAGAACCCGGTCGTGATCGAAAAGGGCTTCATAGCCGTGCCGCAGCGGCCGGGCCTGGGCGTCAAACCGCAACCCGGGACATTCGGCAAGCCGCTGGCGACTTACGGAGCCTGACCACCGGCCAGGCTTTGGCCGGCCCAGCCGATCACTTCTTGGGTCTCGCGGATCGTTCCACCTCATCCCGCGTTGAGTGGCACGCAAAGGGAGGAACGGCAATGGATGATGATCGGACCGAGAAGATCAGACAGCGTGCCTATGAGCTCTGGCAGCGCGAGGGCAGCTTGCATGGCGACCATGAGCGGCACTGGCGCCAGGCCGAGATGGAGATCGATCGCGAGGCGGCGCTGCCGCTCACGGCAGACGATGCGCTGCCTGGAACGCGCGAGATCGACAGCGCGGATGTGCTGACGGTCGAGGCGCTTGCGATACGCACCGGCATATCGGCCCAAGAAGCGCAGGAGTTGCTCGACAGGCTGGGCAGCGACCGCGCCGCGATCGAGCAGGCGGCGCGGAGCATCCGGGCACGGAAAGGGCTGTAGGTCAGGAACCCAGACGCGTGCGACGTTGCCGGCATTCGACGTCGGCGGAACCCTCGTTGCCATCGACAGTTCCTCCTGTCTAACCACAGGAGACCTGTCATGGATCATACCAACCACGTGAGGCTGACAAACGCCGAATTGACTCCCAGCATTCTCGAAGGCGCCACCATCTACGGCCCCGACGACGAAAAGATCGGCTCGGTCGACCACATGCATGGCAGCCAGGTCGTCATCGATGTCGGCGGCTTCCTCGGCATCGGTGCAAAGCCGGTCGCCGTCAGCGCCAACCAATTGGATTTCATGCGCGACGAGGACGGCGACGTCCACGCCGTGACCAGATGGACGAAGGACCAGCTGAAGTCGATGCCCGAGCATCACGACTGAGCACGGGAGGGTCCGACGAGAGCCGGGCCTCCATTCAGCAGGTCGCGCTCGGCGGCCTGCACGTGGCCCCCGCGCTCAACGAGACGACGGCGGTGGAGAAGCGGCGACGCCGCTCCGCCCCGTTGCCGGGGCTAACGAAGGCCGTCAGCCCTTCATTGAATTGCTGTAGACCTGCACGCCGACGCGCTCGTTGCGGCGCCAGCGCACCACGGCCCGATAAACGGCGTCGTCATCGGGAACAATGAGCGTGAAACGGTCGGGCAATTCCACCTGCGGCCCGACGCGCAGTTCGGCGCCATGCTCGTGCTGATTACGGACGGAGCACCTGATGCTGGCGTCGCCGGTGACGATTGTAGCCTCCTTCAGCACGAATTCTCGTGAATGAAGACGGCGCTCTAAGTGGGGAAAGGTGGCCATGATGCACTGGTCCCGAAACTTGCCCGGCGGGCTCAAACTCAATCGCCCGACGCACCACCCTAGCGCGGACGTGTTTCCGTTCCGTTAGCGTTTTCTAATCACTGCCCACTCGGCGATCCCGTTTCCGCACAGGCGGCGCCGGACCGAACGAGCTTGTCGCATGCCGCTAATGCCGCTTGAAATACTGGACCTCGCGCTCGTGCTTTTCGGCAGCCTCGCGCGACTTGAAGGTACCGAGATTCCGGCGTTTGCCGGTCCTCGGATCCACCTTGCGCGAATAGAGCCGGTAGTCGCCGGACTTCAGCTTGCGGATCATGGGACACCTCCTCTGCTCGTAAGTCTAATCCACTCGACCTGTCCGGGGTTCCAGCAGCGAACGTGATCCATTTCACGGAAGCGCCGCGCCGAATGTCGGAATCGACGCGGCAGCGACACGATTGGGTCGGATTATTTGTACTCAAACGACTTCCGCGGCGTTAGTCTTTGCGTCCGCGAGCATGCCGGACTGGAGGAGGGTGAGATGGCGACGGCCAAGCTTCACGGCGTTGAACTCGTCAAGGGCCAGAGGTGGACGGTGCGCGTCACCGCCTACGGCACTACGCTGACCTTCCCTTTCGAAGCCGAGCAATTTGCGCGCTCCTATGCCGATGGTCAGGCCTTCCGCCTCGGCGTCGAGGTGGTCGAGTTGAAGGACTGCGCCTGAGCGGCTGCGGGCGTAGCGATCGCCGCCACGGGTTCGCCGCGCGACAAATCTATCGCCAAGCTCCGATAGCGGCGGACCTTATGCAGGAACTGGCAAGAAGTCGGTGTCGTGCCCATCACTTTGTCGACTCGTTCGCAAACCACGAGCCTCGATCTACTTCATGAAGCATCTGGCGTTCTAGGTTTGCGGCAACCAGGCAACCTTCTCGCCATCCTCCTTGATGAATTCGCGCACGGGGTTGTCGAGCAGCGGCAGCACCGCCTCCGACGGCCGGCAGAGCCTCGTGCCCTTGGGCGTCTCCACGATCGGCCGGTTGATGAGTATCGGATGAGCGAGCATGAAACCGATCAGCTCGTCGTCGCTCCATTTCGGATCGGCGAGGCCAAGCTCCGCGTAGGGCGTGCCTTTCTCCCGCAACAGGTCGCGCGGGGTGATGCCCATCGCCGCGATCAATTCGAGTAGCCGTTCGCGGCTCGGCGGCGCCTTCAGATATTCGATCACCATCGGCTCCTCACCGCTGGCGCGGATCATGGAAAGCGTGTTGCGCGAGGTGCCGCAAGCGGGGTTGTGGTAGATGGTGACCGTCATGGCTCGGCTTTCAGTGGCTCGGATTGCTCGATGGATTCGGGCCGCAGCAGCCATCCCATCAGCGCCAGCGCGATAAAGGCGCCGAGCAGTTCGGCGACGATGAAACCCGGGAGATCGGCCGGCCTGATGCCGGAAAAGCTGTCGGTGAGCGCACGCGCCACGGCGACGGCCGGATTGGCGAAGGACGTAGAGGCGGTGAACCAGTAGGCGGCGGTGATGAAGAGGCCTACCAGCCATGGCACAGCCCGTCGCTCGAAGCGCAGGCCGGCGAGAATTACAGCGACCAGGCCGAATGTCGCGACAATCTCCGAAAACCATTGCGCCGGTCCGGCGCGCAGCTTGGTCGCGATTTCCAAGGCCGGCAGGGCGAACATGAGGTGCGCGGCAATCGTGCCGGCGATGCCGCCGGCGAACTGCGCGGCGAGATAGGCAGGCAGATCGCGCGGCGGGAGCGACCGGTTCAAACAGAAGACGAGCGAGACGGCCGGATTGAAATGCGCCCCGGAGATCGGTCCGAGGATGGTGATCAACACCACCAGCATTGCGCCGGTCGCGAGCGTGTTGGCGAGCAGCGCCAGCGCGGTGTCATGCGTCAGCGTCTCCGCCATGATGCCGGAACCGACCACCGTTGCCACCAGCAGGCCGGCGCCCAGGGCTTCAGCAACGGCACGTCGCGGCAGATCGTAAGAGATCATTGCCGGGGCCCCTCGCCCGGCCGGCAGCACGGGGCGGCGAGCGCCGGCGCGCAGATTTCCGGCCGGCCCGAGCAGCAATCCTCCATCAGAAAGCGGATCAGAGCGGAAAGCGCATCGTATTCCGCGCTGTAGACGATCGAGCGTGCGTCGCGGCGCGTGCCGACCAGGCCGGCGCGCTCCAGTTCCTTGAGATGGAAGCTGACATTGGACGGAGATACCTCGACCTGTTCGGCAAGCGAACCGGCGGCGATGCCGTCCGGCCCGGCAACCACCAGCAACCGAAGCAGTTTCAGCCGCGTTTCCTGCGACAGCGCACCAAAGGCCATCAGGGCTTGTCGCTCATCCACGTTTCAACAATCCTTGAAATATTGAAACGAGGCATAGCCGACATGCTCACTCCTGACAAGAAATATCGTCCCCGCTCCTCCATTGGATCCTCGGACCTGACCATCGGCGATCTGCTCCACACGCTGGCTGATTACCAAGACAAGCCGCTGGTGTTTCGTTACGACGCGGCCGGCCGGTGAAATTTCCACCCCAACTAGGATAGTGGGCCGGTTTGAAATCGCGGGTTAGCCAAACTCCCCGTCCATCACGCTCTATTGAGCGAATGTGAATGATCCCCAGCTTCCTCTGAACCCGTGATTGTGATGAATATCCGACCGCCAGAGCACACCCAACAATGTCGCTCTCAGCAAGGAAAAGGGCTCGCGCCTAAACGCCGCGAGCCCTTCTCTTTTTACGTCACGCGCTTTTTTGTAAGGGCGGCGCACTGTTGGCTTCTCGGCTTCGACAAGCGCAACGATGATCGCGCTTCTCCCAACGCTTGTCGGTGACGCCCGCTTCCGCCTGTTTCCGGACGGGGCCTAGGCGAAAGCGCCTATTCTGATTGGGGTGGACTTTCAAACCGACCCACTACCCAAATTAGCGATCTCTTGTATTTCTTGAAAATGAGGATCATGCTTGGCCCAATGCGTGGCAACCTGATGCGCAGCCGGGTGGATAAAAGGGTAAGGCGCCATGGAATTCGCAGTCTGCTATGACCACAGCGTGATCGATCTGGCTTGGTCGATCTTCCTCGGCATCACGACGGTTTTCATGTTCTTGGCGCCATTGGCCGTTGCGCGGCTTATCGCGCGGGGCACCTGTCGGACGGCTTCAGACGGCCTGACAGCCGAGGCCTTTCCTAGCCGACGATTTTTAGCCCAGGCACTTCACCGAACAGCGCCGAGCAGTCGATCTCGTCCAGGAAAAGCGCGTTGGGATCGAGCACCAGCCACGATGTATGCATACGAAGATCCCTCAGCCTTGCGTTCTTTTCGGCGCGCGCCTGGCGCTCCGCCTCGGCAATCGAGGCCAAGCCTGGCATCTCGGCCTTGTGAAGGTGAGAACTCCTCGACATAGCGAGACAAAACGCGGTCGCCCTATTTTGCGTTCCAGCCCATCCGCCTGAAAACAAGTGCGGTGATCATACCCGCGAGCACGACCGAAAAGCCGGATGGCCAAGGCCACCCCAAGCCGCCGCACGTTTCATTCGCGCCGCCATCGCTACGAGCGGCCCGACTGAATCAGCGCAGACCCAGAAAACTCAAAATGGCGATCACGATGACGATAGCACCTACGATCCAGATGATGTTGTTCATGGTCCTCTCCACATGTCAGCGGTCAGGAAACGCGCCTGCCAAGGGGGCATAGGCCGAAGTTTCTTTCGGGAGCCCTCGCAAAGACCTCAACACTTAGAAACTGCTAATGTTCCGCCCGCATCTGTGCCGGGGGCCGGACTAGGCGTTCTTGGCACCTGGAAGCGGTTTCTGCAGCCTCGACGGCCGCGCTGTTAACCGCTCGCCTGAAGGCCGGACCAAGGTCGGTGTCGCAATTGCCGCGGCTGGCCTATACTCTTTGTCCGTGGTGGGGTGAATCGCGCGAATGCTCAGGGAGACCTTGAAGCGACTTGTGCAAATCTGGAGCGGGCTGTCGCTGGCCTGGCAGTTTGTGATTGCCGGCGGCATCGGGCTTTTGGCGGTGATGCTCGTGGTTGGCCTCTGGGTGACGTCGCAAATCCGCGAAGGCGTGATGCACAACTCCGCCACCACGACGGCGCTCTATGTCGACAGCGTGATCGCGCCGCTGCTGCCGGACCTGCGCAAGAGCCGCGAGCTCGACGACACGGTCAAACGGGCGCTGGACGAGACGCTCGGCCAGGGCGCGCTCGGCAAGAGGCTAGTGTCATTCAAGCTGTGGCGGCGCGACGGCACGGTGCTTTACGCCGATAACTCGAAGCTGATCGGCAAGACGTTTCCGCCCAACCCCAATCTGATCTCGGCCTTTGCCGGCAATGTCGTGGCGGAATTCAACAACCTCGCCGACGATCCTGAGACCAGCGAAGAGAAAGCGGTGACCGCGCCGTTGTTCGAGATCTACAACCCCGTGCGCGAACCCTGGTCGGGCGAAGTGGTGGCGGTGTCGGAATTCTACGAAGTCGCCGACGATTTCCAGGAGACGCTGAATTCAGCACTCAGATGGACCTGGCTGGTGGTGGCCGGCGCCACCGCCGCCTCGCTGGCGCTGCTGTCGGGCATCGTGTTTCGCGGCAGCCGCACCATCCAGACGCAGCGTGCCGCGCTGGAAGCCAAGGTCAGCGAGTTGCAGGAGGCGCTGGCGCAGAACTCGTCGCTACGCCAACGCGTGCAGCGCGCCTCGCGGCGAGCCACTGCCATCAACGAACGCTACCTGAGGCGCATCGGCGCCGACCTGCATGACGGCCCGGCGCAGCTGGTGGCACTTGCCGCGCTCAGAATGGACAGTCCGGTGCTGGTCGACCCCGCCACGCCCAAACCGCAGCGCGAGGCGGAAATCGCCGGCATCCATAAGACGCTGGGCGAAGCGATGAGCGAGATACGCGGCATCTGCAACGGCCTGGTGCTGCCGCAGATCGAGACGCAGGCGGTGGCCGACATATTGCGGCTGGCGGTCGCCGAGCATGAGCGCCGCACCGACACCAAAGTGCTGCTGACGCTGCCAGAGCGCTTGCCGGAACTCGGCACCTCAGAGAAGATCAGCATCTATCGTTTCGTGCAGGAAGGACTGAACAACGCCTTCCGGCACGGCAAGGGCAAGGGCCAGCAGGTGAGAGCCACGATGAAGGGCGGCAAGCTTCTGGTCGAGGTGCAGGACACCGGCCCGGGCTTCAATCCTGCGCGAAGCGAAGGCCTCGGGCTCGCCGGTCTCAGGGAGCGTATCGAAAGCATTGGCGGGCAATTCGAGACGCTTTCGGGGCCGGGGGGAACGAGACTGGTAATCACATTGTCTGTCGAGGAGCAGCCGTGACCGCACCCATCCGCATCGCTATTGTCGACGACCATCCGCTGTTTCGCGAGGGCGTGGCGCGCAGCCTCGGCGAGATCGGCGGCTTCGAGCTTGTCGGCGAAGGCGCCAGCGCCGAGGACGCCGAAAAGCTGGTCCGCGCCAGCGCGCCCGACGTGCTGCTGCTCGACATCAGCATGCCCGGCGGCGGCCTCAATGCGCTGGCCAGCATCCTTTCGGCGGCGCCTGAGCAAAAGATCGTCATGCTCACCGTGTCCGAGACCAATGCCGATGTCGCCCAGGCGCTGAAGGCGGGCGCGCGGGGCTATGTGCTGAAGGGCGTCGGCTCCAAGTCGCTGGCCGAGATCCTGCGCGACGTCGCCAACGGCCAGAGCTACGTTTCGCCGACGCTTTCGGCCCGGCTGCTGTCGGATCTCTTGCAGCCCACCAGCCGCAAGCCCGACCCGCTCAGCCAGCTCACCGGCCGCGAGGCCGAGATCCTGGGGCTGGTGGCGGAGGGCCTGAGCAACAAGGAGGTCGCGATGCGGCTGTCGCTGCAAGAAAAGACGGTCAAGCACCACATGACCCGAGTGCTCGCCAAGCTCAACGTGCGCAATCGGACGGAGGCGGCGCTGCTGATGCATGAAGCGAGAGAGAGGAATTAGTGAATAGTGGAAAGTACAGTGAATGGTGAAGCGTCGGCGCGTTCCCATTCGGTGAAGTGCGTTTCGTTGATTACTGTTCCCTATTCACCATTCACCGTCATTTCAAAAGCAAATCACCCCCGCCTCTGAAGGCGGGGGTGACATGCGAAGGCGCGGGAAAAGGGGGTAGCTTCTCTCGGCCCTCACAAGCCTAGCAGACGGGCCAGATCCTTCTCGGTCGCCCGGCGCTCGACGATGGTGCGGCCTTGCGCATCGCTCATCTCGAAGCGTCCGTTCTCGATCTCTTCTTTCATGCCGTTGCGGTGGATGATGGTGATCCTGTTGCCGTCGATCTCGACTATGTCGCCCGTCGCCGCATTGACACGGCTGGCGGCCTTGCCGCCGGGGCTGCTGTTGCCTTTGCCGCTGTTGTTGCCAGGACCGGCATTGGCATTGCCGCCACCGGAATTGCTGTTGCCGGAATTGCCGCCAGCGTTTCCGCCGCCGCTATTGCCCCCGCCGCCGTTGCCGCCGCCATTGCCGTTGCCGCCGCCGTTGTCGGCATAAGCGGTGGCCACCAGAAGCTTGGCAAGGCTATTGGACGTGAAATGACCAGGCGCGGCAAAAAGCGCCAGCGCGGCCGCGGCGCGCAGCGTAAGGCGGACAAACCTTTTTGAGGCGGGTTCGCGCATGCCGTCCTTGGTTCATGCCGGTTCCGCCTCGGCCCTGCCGAAGTTCCGCTCTCAGCCCGCCAAGGCGGAACCGGTGTCTTGACCAGACAAGATTCACGCTTTGGTAAGGTTACGGAAGCGGCCCACGACCCATGCCATGTCCGGTCGGACCTTTTTGCAGTCACTTGGGGACCATTGTCGCACCAGCCGGGAACACAACTGGAAGCTGCGACTGCCGTCGCGTTAACCAAATCGCTTGGAAAGCGGCCAGCAATTCATTATGACTGTCGCACGCGAGAACGGCGCGGACACTCAACGAACCGCGGCATGCTACGGCGCATGCGCCCTCCTGGACGAAAAAGCGCCGTAACCTTTGGTTTGCGCATGAAATGTTTCCCCGGACTGCGGGGGCATGCGCCAAGAGCCCGCCTTATCCGGCAGCCGTCTCAAGGGCCCCAAAAAAGTACCCCCGCCAAAAGGCGGGGGCAAGGTGAGCAGCGGGAGTTCTGTCGTAAGACGATCAGGACCGAAGAGACGAAGCAAAAGGTGGCAACCTGATTTTGCAGCGCTGGCTTTTGGCCCCTTAAGATCTAATCCAGATAGAACCTCGCTCTCACAAACTCTTTAGGCGATCGAGATCGGCCACTGTGGCCTTGCGCTCGACGATGGTGCGACCAAACTTGTCCTCCATCCTGAAACGGCCGTTCTCGATGCTCTCCTTCATTCCGTTCCGGTGCGTGACCTGGATGCTATTGGCACTGACCTCGACCTTGTCGCCGGTCGCCGCATTCACATGATCATCGACATCGCCGGTTGCTGCAGTGTTCGTTGCGCCCTTGCTGTTGCCGCTGTTTCCGTTTCCGTTGTTACCGCCCGAGTTGCTGTTTCCGCTGTTGCCGCCCGAGTTGCCGTTCCCGTTCCCGCTGTTGCCGCCGCCGCTGCCGTTACCGTTTCCGCCGCCGCTGTTCCCACCGCCATTGCCGTTTCCATTGCCGCCTTTGCCGGCATAGGCCTTGGCCACGACAGGACCGTCGAAGGAGAGATGAAAAGGCGCGACAACAAGCGCCAGCGCAACGAGCGCCCGCAAGACATGCCTGCAGCCCATGCGCGATACGCGCATCCCAATCTCCCCTTGCCAGCCATCCGACCCTTCGGCCGAACTACCCCACCGGCAATGTCGCAACATCAGCATCCCTAATCAACCCGTCGTGGGGAAGTGGCCCACGACCCTTGTCTTGCTTTTTAAGACCTTTTTCGCAGCGATGTCGGACCTAAGTCCTATCTCAACCACCAGATGTGATCGGGCCCGGCTGCGTGCACGGCTTTTTCCGGCGTGGATACCCGCGTGCACGGCTTCGCGCAACGCGCTACGAGTGGTTGTTCTATGCTCTCCCAAAACCGCCGCGCCCTCAGGCGATATGGCATTGATCCTTAACAGGGTGACGGAACCGGCGCTCTCGCCGTTACGGCCGCGCCGAACGCGGCGGCAATCACGGCGCCAATACCGGCGCATTGCAAAACGCTCAAGCTCTCGTGCAGGAAGAGAAACCCGGTCAGCGCGGCGCCTGCGGGTTCCAGGCAGACGATCATGCCATAGACTTTCGCCGGCATTCTGGCGAGCACCATCATCTCCAGCCAGAAGGGCAGCGCGCTGGAGAACAGCCCGACGACGACCGCGGCCGCCATGACATGCGAGTCGGTGAGATAAGGTTCGGCTGCGGTGAAGCCAAAAGGCAGCGCGACGAGCGCGGCGATCGCCATGCCATAGGCCGAGGTGCGGGCGCCAAGCTCGGCGCCGGCCTTCTGCGCACAGATGATATAGAGCCCCCAGCAGGCGCCGGCGGCAAGCGCAAGCAGCACGCCGATCGGATAGAGCCCGCGGCTGATATCGGCGAACGGCGAGAGCAGCACGATGCCGGCGACGGCAAGCACCACCCAGACGAGGTCGAGAAGGCGCCGCGAGCCGAGTGTGGCGACAAAAAGCGGGCCGGTGAATTCGAGCGCCACGCAGATGCCCAGCGGAATGCGCTCGAGCGCGGCATAGAAGAGCAGGTTCATCACCGAAACGGTGAGGCCATAGGCGGCGAGCCAAGGCAGACCCTTTCGCGTCGGCAGCACTTTCCATGGCCTGAGCACTGCCGCCAGCATCAGCGCGCCGATGACGAGCCTCAGCATCGTTGTGCCCTCGGCCCCAAGGACCGGAAACAGGCCCTTGGCGAAGGCGGCGCCAACCTGCACCGAAAGGATGGCGCTGAGCAGGCCAAGCACGGGCAAGGCCCCCAGCGGCGCCTGCGGTGTTGCGATCGGCGTCGACGTCACTTCTCCTCCATCCCCCCGCGCCCCGGTCCGTGGTGGAGATAGAGACTGATGTTTCCCTTGTCTTGAGGCAACGGGGCCGGATGGTTGGACAGGCCTTTCAAGTATCGCAACTGGATTGCTGCGCCGCACAAGACTTTGAAATTCAATATACTTTTCACAACGCGATTTGAATAGTCTTTGGCTAAATGGAGCGTTACTGTCAATATCGCCAAAACACCCGCTACGGTTGTCGCAATGCGTCACAGCATCCGTAGCGATAAATACTTCAAAAATCAGACCAACCGACCATCACCATATAGGACCATAGGCCAAACTTCCCAAGTCAACTGTCGTCTGCAACCCTCCAAATCACAGCTTTATTTCAAACTCGTAAGCATTGTGTGTTGCGCCGCAACATAAGCGGAGACAGATGTGAACCAACATGGGCAGTGGAGGATGCCGCTACGTTGAGCCGAATGGGCATTCCGCTGACAGCCAAGGACGGCACTCTCGCCCCGGACGGAGATTCGTCGACAGGCGGAGTCGGCGTGCTTTGCAGGTCCAGCGCAGGATCTTACGACGGAGCCTGGGGACCCCGCCAATGACAGGTCAGCGCGACATCCAGCTTGATGCAGTGCGAGCTGTAGCCGTCACGCTGGTGCTTTACGCGCATTTCCTTGCGCCGAACGGCACCTCCTTCCTCGGCCATCTCGGCGTGCGGCTGTTCTTCGTGCTCTCCGGCTTCCTGATCACCCGGCTTTTGCTTGACGCGCGTGACAGCAACGCATTCGCTTCCGGGCCGGCCCTGCGCGCCTTCTATGCCAGGCGCGTGATCCGAATTTTTCCGCCTTATTTCGCGGTGCTGGCCCTGGTCTGGCTCACCAATCTGGAACAGTCCAGCCCGTCGCTTGCCTGGCATGCGCTTTATCTCTCGAACTTCTGGTATGCGCTGCGCAACGACTGGAACCCCTGGCTGCTCTGCCATTTCTGGAGCCTCAGCATCGAGGAGCAGTTCTATCTCGCTTGGCCGCTGATCGTGCTTCTGGCGCCGCGCCGGCGTATCGAGGCGATCACGATCGGCGTCATCCTCTTCTCGTTCGCCTACCGCTTCTACTGGCCGCTCACCGCCAACCCGGCGCTCGCCCGGGACCTGTTGCCGCCGGCCTCGATGGACGCGCTTGGCTGCGGCGCCCTGCTTGCCGTGCGCCGCGCCAGGGGCGCCGATGTGCCGCGCTGGATGCGGCTCGGCTGGCCGGCTTTCGCGGCCGTTTTCCTGCTCGTCGTCTGGTCCGATCCGGGACCGGCGAACTCGGCATGGGAGTGGGCGCACTGGGCGCTGGTGCAGGTGCTGCCGCTGGTGCCGCTGGTGGCGATTGTCGCCGCCTGCTCCAACGGCCTCGGCGGCAGGCTCGGCAAGCTGTCCGAACTGCCGCCGCTGCTTTTCCTCGGCCGCATCAGCTACGGCGTCTATCTCTACCACCCGATCCTTCTCGCCTACGCCGTCAAGGCGCAGCCCTGGATCCCGCTCAACGTCTCGGAGCAAGGGCCTGGCCGCTTCCTTGTCGCAGGCGCCGCCACGCTGCTTGTCGCCTCGCTCTCCTGGGCGCTGTTCGAAAAGCCGCTCAACAGTCTCAAGCGCTATTTCCCCTATGTCGCGCGGCCGCGCGCGGGCATGGCGGGCGAGACAAGTTGGGTCGGCCCGCCGGCCGGGGTATCCGCGCTGGACCTGCAGCAAACCGAGGCGCGACGATGATGGCAAGCGCCACTCCCCTCATCTCCGTGCTGCTGCCGGTCTACAATGCCGAGCCCTATGTCGGCGCTGCAATCCAATCGATCCTGCGGCAGGATTACAGCCGGCTCGAGATCATCGCCATCGACGACGGTTCGACCGACCGGTCGCTGGAGATCCTCGACCGCTGCCGCAAGGCGGACAGCCGCGTATCCATTGTTTCGCGCGAGAACCGCGGTCTCGTCGCCACCCTCAATGAGGGGTTGGCGAGCGCGCAAGGCGAGCTCGTCGCGCGCATGGACGCCGACGACTTCGCCTATCCCTGGCGGCTGTCGCGCCAGGCGGCGCTGTTTGCAACGCGTCCCGAGATCGGCTTCTGCGGCTCGATCGTCGACATGCTGGTGCGTGGGCGTATCGCGCCCGGCAGGCTCGACCCGGTGTTCCGCCTCGACTTTGCCGTGCTCGCGAAATTCTTCACGATCTTCATGCACCCGACCGTGGTCTACAACCGCCGGGTGATCGGCGAGGCCGACCTTCATTACGACGCCGCCTACCGGCATGCCGAGGATTTCGACCTCTTCCGCCGGCTCGCCGACCGTTATCCGGCGGCCCTGATGGAGGAGAGCCTGCTGGTCTACCGCGTGCATTCCGGCAGCGTGACCAGCCGGCACGTGAAGGAGATGCGGCGCACACATCTCAGGATCGTGGGCGAAAACCTCGAGCGCGAGGGTCTGACAGACGATACCAAGGACCTGCGCGCGATCGGCGATCAAGTCTCCTTCGCGACGGTGGCCGGGGTAGCAGCCTTCATCCGCGCGCTGGAAGAGCGGATTACCGCGCTGCCCGCGGCGGTGCGCCCGAGCTTCGAGGCCGGCGCGCTCAACCTCTTCTATTTCCTCTACCAGCTCGTCAACGACGAGGAGCAACCCGCGCTGACGCATGAGCTTTTGACGCTTTCCGCGAAATGGTACGCGATCCGCCGCCGCGAGCAATATGCGTTGCGCCCCGGGGCCTGGGCACCGTGGCTCAGCCAGGCTTCGATGTGGGCCGGCAAGCAGGCCGACAGGCTCGCCTACCGCTTCAAATCCACGCCGGCGGCATCGGTGCTGGCGCCTTACAGGATGGAGGCGGCATGAGCAGCTTTGGCCGCGTCCACTCGCCGGCGGTGGAAATCGGCGAAAGCCGGCGCGACAGCCAATCTCCCCTCACAAGCAGGGAGGTCAGCAGCCTCAGCGCTGAGCCCTCTCCATGAACGACGCGCGCCATCCCCTGCCGCGGCACCCGGCCCTGCCCGCGCCTCCCTGGCCCAGGCAGCGGCCGCAGGTCTCCTTCATCGTCTGCACGCGTGACCGCGCGGCGGTGCTGGAAGCCTGCATCGATTCGATCCGTGCCGCCTGTCTTGCGCATCCCGCCTTCGCCGCCGAACTGGTGGTGGTCGACAACGGCTCGCGCGACGGCACGGCGGAATATCTTTCCCGGATCGCCGCGAGCTCCGACATTCCACTTACGGCGATCTCAGAGCCGCGGCCCGGGCTGGCGGCGGCGCGCAATGCGGGGCTGGCGCGGGCGCGCGGGCACGTGCTGGTCTTCAACGACGACGACTGCAGGCTCGACCGCAACTACCTCGCCGACCTCCAACGGCATTATGCAAGCGGTGAGAAATGGCTGATCCGCGGCGGCCGCGTCGAACTCGGCGATGCGCGCGACCTGCCCTTCACCATCAAGCGCTGCGACGAGCGCCAGCGGCTGACGCCCGCCGTGCATCCGGGCGGCTTCGTGCTCGGCTGCAACATGACCATGCATCGCGACGTCGCCGCTCGCATCGGCCCCTTCGACGAACGCTTCGGCGCCGGCGGGCCGCTGCGCTCGGCGGAAGACACCGACTACCTGGTGCGCGCCATGCTCGCCGGCATGGCGGTGGAATATGTGCCCGACATGACGATCTTCCATCACCACGGCCGGCGTGGCCGCAAGGCGATCGATCGGCTGCACCGCGACTATCATTTCGGCAATGGCGCGCTGTGTCTCAAGCATTTCCGCCGGGCGCCATGGCTGCTTCGCCATTTCTACTGGGCGGCGCGTGCCGCCACGCGCGAGCTGATCGGCGGCCCGCGCTTCGACCAGGATCTCAGGCTCTCGCACTGGCCGATCGTTTTGATGAACCTCGCGGGCGCGGCGAAATTCATGGCGCTCGTGCTGGCGGGGCGGCCCGATCGGCAGCCGCGGCGCGCTGAGGATGCGGCCGAGGCCAGTGCGGAGGCCGGCACGCCATGAGCGGGCACCCGACACTGGCGATGCTGCGGCGGGCGCTCGGCCGCCGTCAGCTCGGCCTGCTGCCCGTCGTGGTCGCGCTCGGGCTTGCGAGTGCTGCGCTCGAAGGCTTCGGCATCGGGCTGATCATTCCGCTGCTCGGCATCATCATGGGACATGGCGAGGCGACCGGCATGGCCGGACTCTCCGCCCTGCTGCAGAAGGTCGGCGCCGGGCTCGGCGAGCGCGAGCGGCTGATCGCGATTTCGGCCGCGATCCTCGGCTCGATCCTGCTCAAGAACCTGCTTGCCTTCGCCAATGCGGTGCTGACCGCGCATATCTACGGCAAGGCCGGTCAATCGATCCGCGGCGCGCTCGCCGAACGCCTGCTCAGCGTCGGCTATCCGTTCTTCCTGAAGGAGAGCCCAGGGCGGCTGCTCAACATCATCTCCAACGAATCCTGGCGGGCGTCGGACGCCATGCAAGGGGTGCTGGGCGCGATCGTCAGCGCCTCGGCGGCGGTTATCCTGCTTGCCTTCCTGCTGCTCTTATCCTGGCAGATGACGCTGCTGGTGATGCTCGGCCTGGCGCTGGTGCAAGCGGCACATATGGCGCTGTCGGCCCATCTCAAGGGCCCGAGCCGCAGCGTCGCGGCCCGCAACAGCGCTTTAGCCTCGCAGATGCTGCACCTGGTGCATGCCGGCCGTCTCATCCGCATCTTCGGCCAGGAGGCGCGCGAGAAGGCGGCGTTCGAGAAGGCATCGGACAGCGTGCGGCGGGCGGCCTTCACGCTTTCCAAACGCCAGGGCGCGCTGGCGCCGCTCACCGAAGTGCTGCACGCCGTGCTGTTCCTGGCGGTGGTGATCGGCGCCTGGCTTGCCGGCTTGAGCTTCCCGCTGGTCGCCGCCTTCCTCATCCTGCTTTACCGCCTGCAGCCGCATGTGCGCGCGCTGCAGATGACCTGGAGCCAGCTGCAGGGGCTTTCCGGCTCGCTGGAGGAGGTGAGCTGGCTGCTCGACCCCGAGGGCAAGCCCGCGCCGCCCACGGGCAGCCGCCCGTTCGCGGGACTCGGCGAGAAGATCGCCTTCGAGGGCGTCAGCTTCAGCTATGCCAATGAGGAGCAGCGCGCGGCGGTGCTGCATGCGGCGAGCTTCGACATCGTGAGCGGCCGCTCGACGGCGCTGATCGGCCGCTCCGGCGCCGGCAAGACGACCATCGTCAACCTGCTCTGCCGCTTCGTCGAGCCCGATGGCGGCCGCATCCTCGTCGACGGCGCGCCGCTCGGCGAGATCGACCCGGCCCAATGGCGGGCGCACATCGCTTTGGCCAGCCAGGAGCTGGAGCTGGTCGACGGCACCATCCTCGACAACATCACCTACGGCAAGGACACGGCCAGCGCGGAAGAGGCGCGCCGCGCGGCCAAGCTCGCCGAGGCGCATGGCTTCATCGAGACACTGCCGCAGGCCTACCAGACGGTGGTCGGCTATCGCGGCGTCAACCTGTCGGCCGGGCAAAGGCAGCGCATCGCGCTGGCGCGAGCGCTGCTGCGCGACCCCGACATTTTGATCCTCGACGAAGCCACAAATGCGGTGGACGGGCTCTCGGAAGCGGCAATCGTGGAAACGCTGAAATCGCGCGCCGGCCGCCGCACCACGATCGTCATCAGCCATCACCACTCGACCATCGCGTTCTGCGACGACCTGGTGATCCTGGAGCATGGGCGGGTGAAGAAGCAGGCGCCGTTCGCGGAACTGGCGGCGCGCAGCATGGATGAGCTGTACCAGCCGGAGTGAGGGCTTTCTTTGCGAGGGAAGTGGCGAAGGTTGGCGCGAGACACCCCCCTCTGCCCTGCCGGGCATCTCCCCCCGCAAGGGGGGAGATTGGCAGCTCCGGCTGCCGCGCTCTTCATGCTCCGTCGGAAGTTGGCGAAAGCGGCGACGACATCTGATCTCCCCCTTGCGGGCCCTTGCGGGGGAGATGTCCGGCAGGACAGAGGGGGGTGCTGTCCCGCCGGCGCTAAACCAGCTTCACCCCGCCATCGCGA
The DNA here is from genome assembly GCF_029625795.1 of Mesorhizobium sp. WSM4989. Classification (NCBI taxonomy): domain Bacteria; kingdom Pseudomonadati; phylum Pseudomonadota; class Alphaproteobacteria; order Hyphomicrobiales; family Phyllobacteriaceae; genus Mesorhizobium; species Mesorhizobium sp. WSM4989. Next base: position 373,285 of record NZ_JARTVN010000001.1, read on the forward strand.
GCGGCGCGGCGCTCTTGTTGGGGATCTGGATGTCGATCTCCAGCGTCGACATGGTGGCGCCGCGATCCATCGAGACCTGGAGATAGTCCTGGTCGATCTGCACATGCTTGGCAATGACGGCCATGATCTCCTCGCGCAGGATGGAGACGAGGTCTGGCTGGCCACGGCTCTGGCGTTCATAGGCGAGCAGCAGCTGCAGCCGCTCGCGCGCCACAGGCGCACTGGTGCGCCGCTTGAAGAGGTCGAGAATGCTCATGCCGCCCTCCTTCCGAGAAGCCGTTCGAGGAAACCCTTGCGCTCGAAGGGGACGACCACCGGCAGGTCCTCGCCCTCCAGGCGCCGTGCCGCTTCGAGGTAGGCCTTGGCGGCGGTGTTGATCGGCTCGCTGAGCGTCACCGGCGCGCCGAGGTTGGAGGCCCTGAGCACATCCTGGCTTTCCGGGATGATGCCGAGCAGCGGCGTCGAAAGGATCTCCAGCACGTCGTCGATCGACAGCATCTCGCCGCGCGAGGCGCGCGTCGCGTCATAGCGCGTGACCAGCACGTGCTTCTGGATCAGCTCGCCCTGCTCGGCCTTCATGGTGCGGGCGTCGAGCAGGCCGATGATGCGGTCGGAATCTCGCACCGACGACACTTCCGGGTTGGTGACGATGACCGCCTCGTCGGCGAAGCGCATGGCAAGCTGGGCGCCGCGCTCGATGCCGGCCGGGCTGTCGCAGAAGACATAGTCGAACACCGAGCGCAGCCGGGCGATGACTTCGGCAACGCCCTCCTCGGTCAGCGCGTCCTTGTCGCGCGTCTGCGAGGCCGGCAGCAGATAGAGCGTCTCCAGCCGCTTGTCGCGGATCAGCGCCTGCGACAGTTTTGCGGTGCCCTGGATAACGTTGACGAGGTCGAACACCACGCGGCGCTCGGCGCCCATGATGAGGTCGAGATTGCGCAGGCCAACGTCGAAATCGACCAGCGCAACCTTCTTGCCGGTCTTGGCCACGGCAGCGCCGAGCGCGGCCGTCGAGGTTGTCTTGCCGACGCCCCCCTTGCCCGAGGTGACCACGACTACCTTGCCCATATATCCAGCCTCCGTTGGCGATTTTTATTCTCTGGCCGTGCCGGGCACGGCGGACTCATGAAGGACAATGGCACGCGAAACCGGTCCGAAGCTTGCGCGGCCAAAGACTCAGCCGAGCGGCACCACGCACAGCGCATCGTTTTCGAGGAAGGCCTGCACCGCCTTGCCGCGCGAAACGCCTTCCATCTCCTCGGCCGTGGTGTACCAGCCGTCGACGGCGAGCAGCTCGGCCTCATTCTTGCGGCAGAAGATGCGCGCCGATGTGTTGCCTTCCGAGCCGGCGATCGCCCGGCCGCGCAGCGTGCCGTAGACATGGATCGAGCCGCCGGCGACGATTTCCGAGCCGGACGCGACCGAGCCCAGCACGATGACGTCGCCATGCGGATGAAAGACCGACTGCCCCGAGCGGATCGGCGCCTTGATCATCAGCGTGCCGGCGGAAGGCTCGTGCCGTGCCGGTACAGCACCCTGCCCCGACCCGGCCGGTTCCGACTTGGCTGCTTCGGCGGCTCGCGCGTTCTGCGCATCGAGCTTCGCCAGTTCATCCTGCGGCGCCCTCATTTGCCCCGGCTGCACGTCCTCGACCGTAGCCGTCTCGACCGTGATCTCTTCCGCCTTCGCCTTGCGCGCGGCCCTGCCCAGCAACCCCTCGGCGGTCGCCTCCTTGGCGCCGGCGAGCAGCGGCGGCAAATCGGGGCCGAGCTCGGCGCCCTCGAGCTCGATCGCATAGACGCGGATGCCGCGCCGGGCGAGCGTGCCGACAAGTGCAGCGATCTCCTCCGGGCCCGGCTTCAAAGTATTGAGATCCAACACTACCGGGCGGCCGTTGAAATAGCCCGGCGAGTTGCCGATCCAGTGATCGAGCCCCTCCAGCCACTCGTCGATCGGCGCCTCCGGCGTCAGCGTGAAAGCGACGAAGGAGCGGGCGCGGAAGCGGATGGATTTGTTGTGCAAAGGGGCGGCGAAGGTCACGGCCAGACGAATCCTTACTCAATGGTTAAAGGGTGCCGGGCGAATGGTTAACAAAAGGTTAATCTTGCGGGTGGCGGCCGCTGAGGAACTGGCGCGGCTAAGTTTTGTGGCGGGGTGGTCACAGTGCCTGCCCCCGTGTCTAACCAGCACACAATTCGACACGAGGCGTGAGCTGGTAGGAGATGCTCAGCGGGGCTAGCGGGCCAACAATCTGCTCGGCATTTCGGAGCTTGTCGGCGGCAGATGAAGATCTGTATTTCGGCGCTTTTCATCGGCGCCGGGCGGAAGCCCGCTATAGGAGTCGGGCGGCTCAGGCGCAATTAGTCGCCCGGAAGCTTTCAGGACAACGGCCTTCGATAATATTATTTCGCATCGCCTTGTCGCCGCTGCGGTTAAGCGCTATGTTTTTCAAATCGAACTTGTTGAACGAACGTTGTTTCTGCGCCTTGGCGCCCTGACGATCTTCCCTCTCAATTTCGAAGACTGCGACGTTTGGCACGCAGCCAGGCGGCGATGATTTGCGTCGATTTGAAAGGAAAATCGTATGACTACTGGAACCGTGAAGTTTTTCAACGCCACGAAAGGCTTCGGCTTCATCGAGCAGGGCAATGGGCAGCCGGACGTGTTCGTCCATATCTCCGCCGTCGAGCGCGCCGGAATGCGCTCGCTAGCGGAGGGCCAGAAGGTGAGCTTCGACATCGTGAAGAACCAGCGAAACGGCAAAAGCTCGGCGGAGAATATCCAGGCGGGCTGATGCCGTGCATCCATGGCCTTTGACCGCGGATGTACCGGCATTGGCCTTGGAGCACTTTGATCTTGCGGATGTCTTCGTCCCGAAACCGGCTCCCGATTTCGGGCAACATGTTTTGGGATTTTACGCATGTCTTCCCCTAACCGGTTTCCGATTTTGGGAGATATGCTTTGGAAGGTCGGGCTTGCCCGGCCTTCTTCATTTCAAATTGCGAGGTAGACCATGGCCGAAACCAGTGTGTTCAAGCCGAAGGGCGACGCCAAGAGCGAAGCCACCACGAAGACGGCGCGCACGATAATCGAGGGCGAAGCGGCAGCGCGGCAGGCAAAGACGGAACGGCTCCGCGCGGCCAGGCTCGCCCGCGGGCCGGTTGAAGCGGAGCCAAAGAAGAAGCCGGCAAGGCGAAAATAGCGACGGAGGTTTTGGGGAAGTCCACTTCTCCCGACGCGATTCGACTCGACTTCCCGCGGCTGGGAATCGCCGATCCAATTCCCTTCAGCCGAACTATCCCAAAGGCCGGATGGCCGGGCCGTTGAGGACAGTCCCGTCCGGCGCGAACTGCGAGCCGTGGCAGGGGCAATCCCAGCATTGCTCGGTCGAATTCCAGTGCACGATGCAGCCGAGATGCGTGCAACTGGCCGAATGCCGGTGCAGCTTGCCGTCGCGATCGCGGCACACGGCGAACTTGCTCAAGCCGTCCTGAAGTATGCCGCCTTCGCCGGGCTCGAGGGCGTCGGCCGACTTGACCTCACCGGGCAGCAAATAGCCGGCAAGGTTCTTCACCGTCGTAAGATTCTCATTGACGTAGTGCGCGAGCGCGGCGGGCGGCGTCCGGTCGGGGGCGTAGACGGCTTCCCAGGAGTTCGATCCGTCCACGATCAGATCGCGGATCAGCAGTCCGGCCAAGGCGCCATGCGTCATGCCCTGGCCGGAGTCGCCGGTGGCGATGAAGACGTTGCCGTTGCCGGGGCTTCGGCCAATGAAGCCGCAAAAGTCGATCGTTTCGAGGACCTGGCCGGACCATCGCGCTCGTTCTCCGCCAAGATCGGGCACCAATGCCCTGATCCAGGCCTCGAGCGCGACAAAGCGCGCCGCGCCGTCATCCGCTTCGCCCGATTTGTGATCGCGGCCGCCGGCTATGAGACAGTCCGTCTTGCCGGGGCCGGGATTGAGGCGGACATAATAATAGGGATCGTCCATATCCCAGTAGAGCGCATCCGGGAGGGTTCCCCTGGCAATATCGAAAGCCATTGCATAGGTGCGGTAAGGCGCCATCTTGCTGTGGATCTTGACCCAGGTGTTGATCGGGGAATTGGTGGCAAACACTGCGTTCGAAGCCGTTACGGTGGAGCCGCCGTCGCATTTCAGGCGAACCTTGTCCCCCTCCTCGATTTCGGTGGCGGCGCTGTCGGCGAATGCCTTGCCGCCTCGTTTCTCGAAATCGGCCAGCAGCGCGCGCAAATATTTCAGCGGGTGGAAGGTCGCCTGGTCTGGATAGCGCAGGATGGGCGCCGATTCATGGCCCTTGAGCGGCACACCCTTGCCATGCTCAGCTTCGGCGCCGATCTTTGCCGCAGCCGCATACTCCTTGTTGCATTCTCTGGCGGCCTCTTTCTCGTCCATCCATGCCGCCGGGAACAGGAAGCCGTCCAGCCGGCGGAAATCGCAGTCGATCTCCAGCGTGGCGACATGGCGTTCGATGCGGTCGACGGCGGCTTGCTGGCTTTCCTGGAATCCGCGCGCCAGAGCCTCGCCGCGCATGTCGATCAGCGCGCTCAAGCCGTCGTCGCAGATGGGTGCCAGATGGGCGGTCGTGCGCGATGTCATGCCGCCGAGCAAGGGGCCGCGATCCACGAGCACCACCTTGCGTCCCGCCAAGGCCAGTTCGTAGGCGATGGAAACGCCGGCGATGCCGGCGCCGACGACCGCTACGTCACAATGCTCATCCTGCTCGAGGCGAGGCGCGTTGGGCAAGCTGGTGTCGAGTGTCCAAAAAGATCTGGTCGCTTCGCTGCTGACGTTCATTGTCTGCCTCGTCGAAACGAAATCGGATGCCCGCGCCGAATGCTGCTCGGCCGGGTTGCAGATCATCGTGACCGGCTCCACCCTAACGGCTAGGTGCTCTTGAGCGTTCCGTTCATCCCGTTCGGGTAAAAGCCGCCCTTGCCCACACCCGACTGATCGGTCAGATAGACGATGCGCAGCACCTCCTGCGGCGTCCTTGTGAAGGCAATCGCATCCGGCGTCGAAGGAACGACGTTGGCCTTGCCGTCGACCTGAATGCCCTGGTCTTTGTCCTCGTTCCCATCGATCTTGTCGCGTGCGTCGGAAACTGCATTCGCCGCCTTCCAGGCCTTCTCGCCCATGCGATAGAGCGACGACCGCGCCATTCCCATGTGATAGGCCTCGACCGCGAGAATTCCAGCCGCGGCAGCGAGGAATTCCTTGTTCTTCAGGACAGTTGCCGCACCGGCGTAGGCCGTCACACCGACGTCCTCGAACAGCATGCCGCCGAGCACGAAATTCATCTGGTTGCCAAACGCATCGAAATCGTCGCCGAGGCCGGCCGCCTTGGCGACCGCGGCAAAGCCGGCATCGAAATCGATCGCCGGCCGGTCCACCGCGTTCGACGCCAGCGTCTTGCGATAGAACCTGACATGGGCAAGTTCGTTTTCCGCGACCTCGCGCATGAATTCACCGAGCGCGGGCGTATCGAAGGCAACCTTTTTGCCGCCGACGACATCGCCGGGTTTGGAACCGATGTCCGAGTCATCGATGCCTTTTCCCGTGGTGCCGCGGAGGTAATATTCAGCCTCCATATATTCCAGGTTGAGCGCGAAGCGGAAAATGTCTTCGTCCTTTATGTCGTCCTGCGCGGCAGCAGACGAAGTCGAAGCAACGCCGGCCGCTGAAGCAATGGTCGCTCCAAGACCGATTTGCAGTGCCCGGCGGCGACAAACATGAAGTGAAGGCGTGACAGCGGTCATAGCTTCCTCCCGAAGCCCGCCTATCAACCGGTTTGGCCTCAATGAGCGGGCCAGCCGCCAAACTTCGCAGAAGGCAGAATGTTCCTGAAAAGAAGCCGATATGGCTTTGCCTGGGGGAGCCTGATGCGGCCGCGATACGGCTCGCGTGGCGCCGGTGCGGTTTTGCGCAGCCAATGGCTCGAGCCCTGTCGCCCAGGTCGGCGCCGGGCTTGCAGGCAGGGCGGCGACGGGCGCCTCGCCGCGACCTCCGGGCCATGAACAAGGCCCAGGAGATCGCCTGCCGCGCTCGGCTTCGCGCTCCAGCCTGACGAGAGCTCAAGCCGCCAGCTCCACCTCACGGGCTGCGACGATCATGACGCCGGCGAGCAGGCCGTAGGCGGCTTGCCAGGCCTCGCGGACCTGAGGCGTGAAGGCCTCGCCCAGGCCCGCCTCCAGCGTCTCGATCAGCGCCTGGCCGACGATCGGATAATGATGCTCCTCGACGCCATAGCCGACATGGCACCTGGCGAGATCCTGCACGGCGGGCAGGATGGTCTCGGCGCGGGAAAGGCCATGCACGACGAAGCCCAGCGCCGCCATCAGCTTGGCGCCCTGCCTGCTCATGTCCGTTGCGCGAAACAGCCCCTTGAGGCTGGCGTCAATGGCAAACAGCTTCTCGTAGAACAAGGCCGCGGCCGCCTCCTTGATCGGCACGACCTCGCGAAAACTGTCCTGCACAAGCCTGATCTGGTCGGGTGTCATCGGCGTGCTCCTCCGCATTTGCTAGGCTGCAAACATCCGGCGCGAGCGTTTCGCTGGCATGCCGGTTGTGGAGCGGGTGTGTTTCAGGCGTGTGTTGGGCGGGTATCGTGTTGCGGAAACTCCACCTCGGCTGCCATCAGCCGCTTCGCCGCATCCGCCGCGGCGCTGCAATAGCTCTGGTCGCCGTGGATCAGGATCATCACCATGGCGCCCTCGATCAGCAGGAATAGCTCGCGGGCCCGCTCCTTCGGCGACGGCACCTTCGCTTCGGCGAGCAGCATTTCCAGATGACGCTCCATCAGCGCCTTGTGCTGGCGCGCGATCACGCGCGCGGGGTGGCCGGACAGGTCGGCAAGCTCGATCGCCAGCCGGGTGAAGCCGGAGCCCGCCCAGCGCGGCTTGGACGACCACTTGACCAGCCCCTCGAAAAGCTTGTCGATCAGCACGTCCGCGCCGCCCGAAAACTCGATGCCGTAATTCTGGAAGTCGGCGAATGTACGCTCATGCTGCGAAGCGAGCACGGCGGTCAAGAGCGCGTCCTTGCTGTCGAAATGATAGTAGAGCGTGCGCTTGGTGACGCCGGCGGCATCGGCGATCTCGTCCATGCCAACGCGGAAAAAGCCCCGGCGGCGAAACAGCTTGTAAGCCGCCTGGAGGATCTCGGGCCTGGTCTCGTCGGACGCTCTGGGCATGGGGCGCGCTGCCGTTGCCGTAAGTATACTCGCTAGTGAATTTACATCAGCGGCCACGCGACCTTCAATAATCAGCATTCGCTAATATTTTATGGGAGGACGACGATGGAACGAGCAGTCCCCACGCCACTCGATGTTCCGACGGGCATCGTGACTTTGCCCGACGAGATCAGGGCAACATCGGCGGCGCCGCAACTGCTCAAGGGCATGACCTGCATCGAGGACCTGCGCCGGGCCGCGAGCCGCCGCGTGCCGCGCGTCTTCTTCGACTATGCGGAGTCCGGCTCCTATGCCGAGCAGACGCTGCGCGCCAACCGCGCCGACCTGGAGCGCATCACGCTCAAGCAGCGCGTCCTGGTCGATGTCGAGCAGCGCGACACGGCAACCACGATCCTCGGTGAGAAGGTGTCGCTGCCGATAGCCCTTGCACCGATCGGCCTCGGCGGCATGCAATGGGCCGATGGCGAGATCCTCGCCTGCCGGGCGGCAAAAGCCGCGTGCATTCCCTATACGATGAGCACGATGTCGATCTGCTCGATCGAAGATGTGGCGCAAGCTGTCGGCAAGCCATTCTGGTTCCAGCTCTATGTGATGAAGGATCGCGGCTTCGTGCGCTCGCTCATCGAACGCGCCGACGCCGCGCGCTGCAGCGCGCTGGTACTCACGGTCGACCTGCAAGTGCTGGGCCAGCGCCACGCCGATGTCAGGAACGGGCTTTCGGTGCCGCCGGCGCTCAAACTTCGCACGATCGTCGACATCGCCAGCCGCCCGGCCTGGGCGGCCCGCATGCTTTCGGCCAAACGCTGGACCTTCGGCAACCTCGCCGGCCATGTGAAGGGCGAGGACAGCATCAAGGCGGTGGCGGATTGGGTGGCGCATCAGTTCGACGCGACGCTGAGTTGGAGCGATGTCGACTGGATCAGGAGCATCTGGCCGGGCAAGCTGATCCTCAAGGGCATCCTCAATGTCGACGACGCGCGCAGCGCCAGCAGGGCCGGCGCCGACGCCATTGTGGTGTCCAACCATGGCGGCCGGCAGCTTGACGGCGCGCCGTCAACCATCTCGATGCTGCCGAGGATAGCGGACGCGGTGGGCTCCGATGTCGAGATGCTGTTCGACGGCGGCGTGCGCTCAGGCCAGGATCTGATGCGGGCGCTGGCTCTCGGTGCCCGAGCCTGCCTGGTCGGACGCGCCTATATCTACGGCCTCGGCGCCGGCGGCGAGGCGGGCGTGGCGACGGCAATCGACATTCTGCGCAAGGAGTTGTCCGTCACCATGGCGCTGACCGGGACAACGAGCGTCGCGGAGATTGATGGCCGAGTGCTGAATTGAGCCGATCATCTCCCGTTCGCGGCGGGAAGGTGCCGAAGGGCGGCGCTAACGTTAGCCATTCGATATGCACCCCCCCGCTGGTCTACCGACCATCCCCCCCCAAGGGGCGCCTTCAGGAGCCAAGCGTCACTTCGCAGGAACGTGGGCCTGCCCTACTCGCACTGCCGGCGCGGGCCGCCGTCATAGGGCTGGTAAGTGTTGTCCTGCGGATCGTAGGAGCGATAGCGGCTGAAGCAGGAGTCGATATGATCGCCCGACATTTGCGGGCCCAGCAGCCGATCCCTGGAAGGCTGGTCTTCCGGCAAAATCTCTTCCGGCGGGCCGCCATAAGTCGTCGCGTAGCCGTCCCGTGTCGTGGCGTAGCCTTCCACCTCGGCCTGGTCGTCAGTCACCTCGCCTTGATTGTTCATCCAGGGCTGATCGGGTTGGTGCCCGTCGGTCGAGGCTGTGCGATCGCCGCCCGGATCGAAATAGGGCGAGATGCAGGGGCGAGTCTCCCCGCTGTAGGAGCGGTAGCTGTTTTCTTGCGGGCGGTAGCTGCGATAGCGGTTGGCGCACCATTCGAGATGCGCGGCGGGCAATTGTGCCTGCTGGGCCGGCGCCTGCTGCGAAGGCTGTTCAGCCGCATCGGCCTGGCCCGTCTGTGAACCATTGGGCGGAGAGATCTCGGGCAAGGGCTGCAACTGCCGCGGCGCGGCGGCTTGCGGCGTTGGGAGAGCTGCGGTCTGCGTGGCCGTATCCGCCGCTTTGGCCCCCTCGTCCGCCTTAACGGACGCGCCGGCGGCCTGCTGGGCCGGGATGCGCTCGAGATCCTGCTTCGCCGGATCGACGGGCCTGGCGTCCTTGGTCCAGAGCTCCGAAACGCCGATCGCCGGCGTTGCCTGGCGCACCGGCTTGGCGGCCAGCAGCCAAGTGGCGAAGGCGAGCCCTGAGGCAAACACGGCCAGGGTCAGCACGAAGCCGCCGACGATTCCCAACAATGCCTTCACGCTGCTCTCCTTCGACCCCCCGCTATACAATGCGGGGGGCGGGATGGGAGTTCCTCTGCCGCCTCTCGAGATGAGGAACTAGGCGACCACCTCGCCATACTCCCTCACCTTCCCGTCCTGCCCGCGAATCCGCCATGTCTCGCTGTCCCGGCCCTCGATGTGGCTGGGGCCGAGCGGCACCTTGCCGCCGCCATCGGGCAGATCGATGACATAGGTCGGGTTGCAGATGCCGGAGAGGCGCCGGCGCAGTTCCGCGGCCAGCGCCTGGCCCTCGGCAATCGTGGTGCGGCGGTGCGCCATGCCCGGCGCCAGATCACCATGGTGAAGATAGTAAGGTTTTACGCCCAGCCGATAGATCAGCTCGCGGCAGAGCTCTTCCAGCACCTCGACCTTGTCGTTGACGCCCTTCAAGAGAACGCTCTGGTTAAGCAGAACAAAACCCGCCTGACGCATGGTCCGGCAAGCCGTTTCGGTGTCCGGCGTGATCTCGCGTGGGTGGTTGAAGTGAGTGACCACCGTCACCATCAGCCTTCCTTGCAGGGCCGCCACAAGGCCGGGCGTGATGCGCGACGGCAGCGCCACCGGCACGCGGGTGTGGATGCGCAGGAGCCGGACATGCGGGATGGCCTCGATGCGGGCGCGGATTTCGGCGAGCGCCTTGTCGGGCAGCGACAGCGGATCGCCGCCGGTCAGGATCACCTCGCGGATCTCGCTATGTTGGGCGATGTAAGCGAGGGCCGGCTCCAGCGCCTCGCGCGTATAGCCGCGGCCGATCGAAGTCAGCGACTCCTTGCGAAAACAAAAGCGGCAATAGACCGCGCATTGATAGGTCGGAAACAAGAGCACGCGGTCGGCATGGCGATGCGTCAGCCTGGGCACCGGGCTGAAGGCGTGATCGCCGATCGGATCGCCGAGCTCGCCCTCGGCAGTGATCAACTCGTCCGGCGACGGGATCACCTGCGCGCGGATCGGATCGTTCGGATCGTTCCAGTCGATCAGGTCGAGATAGGCTTTCGGCACGCGCACCTTGTGGGCGGCCGCGGCTTGCTGCGCGGCGGCGCGCTCGGCCGGTGAGAGCGGCAGGGCTGCGAGGTCGCGCACATGGCGCACGCCGGCACGCACGTCGTCCTGCCAGGCGGCGTCGGGTCCGCGCGCGGCTTCCTTGAGATCGGTATCTGAGGTCATTGGGGTCTCGGTACGAACTTGCGCGGGATATCGGCCGGATGGATGGCCGGGTCAATCGTTTTGGTTGCCGCAGAGCGGTGGAGCGGCGCGCGAGACCGGCTGGGCCTGATGTCCAGCTTGTCTCGTGGCTTTGAGCGCGACGAAATTGGCGCTAATTTGGCGCAGGCTTCGGGGGACACGAATGGATTTCAGCGCAGGCCATGGCTACCTTCTCATCGGTGGGCTCATCCTGGTCGGCGCCGGGCTGCTGATCATTTCGCTGATCGTCAATCTGCGCGTGGCGCACAGCGTGCGCGACGAACTGCGCCATCGCGAAAAGCTGCTGGAATATTATCGCAACATCTTTTCGCAGCTGGGCGTGATCCTGATCGGCATCGGCGTTTCGCTGTTCATCTTCTTCTTCCAGCAGAACTATCAGGACCAGCGCAAGCGCGAGACCGAGCTGCAGCAGGTTCTCGCCAAGCTGGCGGCGCGCGTTGCCCGCGGCGCCCCCGTCATCGAAACGCTGGGCGAGTTCGACGAGATACTGGATGAGGGCGGCGCCTATGTCGGCCCCGAACACGGCGGAAGCAACGCCGCGATCACCGCCAGGGGAACGGAGCTCGCCAAGCAGGTCGAAAAGATCCTGCTGGTCGAACGTGATGTCGATGTTCGAGACTTCGAAATCCTGAACCTGTCGCGCGACCTCGAAGCCACCTTTGTCGTCAACGAGATCGATCCGACGCTGTGGTTCAACATCGTGCGCGACGAGAACGAGATCAAATACGCGACGACGCAGTTAGCCCTCGACTACAAGGACCTGCATGAGGCGATCGGCGACGAGGCGGTGGAGGCCGCGGTCGCCAAGCCCGACAAGGAACCGAAGATCAAGCACGAGGTGCTCGACATCCTCTATGACGCCGACCTGCTGCGCCAGCGCAGCAGGCGGTTTCTCGCCCGCGCCTGCTGGCTCTTCAGCAAGGGCAAGAGTTTCGTCGCCCTTGCACCGGTTGATGCGATCGAGACCGACACCAAATCGCAGCAGGAATGGATCGACCGCGCGAAATCGGTGCTGACGCAGACAAAGACGGGCAGCGGCGACTGCTTCAAGCTGCTCCGCTACGGGCAGGCATCCTGAGCCCGCTGGTCTTTGTTTTGACTCTGTCGTTCACCCAGAATCGCCGCACGGCTCTGGGTGAAGCGATCAGTCTCCCACCCGCTGCAGCCTGCCCAGATGATTGTCGTCGAGGAACTCGATCGTCATCGCCGAGGCCTTGCCGTCGGGGCCGACGACGAAGCTCACGCCCGCCGGCCGGTCCGGCGTCTCGGCGTCGGGATGGGTCAGGAACAGATCGGCGTCGAAATGCGTCAGCGAATAGGACCGCGCTCCGGCCGGTCCGACCTCGAGCACAAGGCCGTCGCCCGCGCTCGACACGGTCACGCCGCCGATGAAGTCATTGCCGTAGCGGCCGGAATAGGCGCTGGCCGGCCGGGCCGGCCTTGGCGGAGACGGAGGCGCGGCATATTCGGCCTTGGCCGCGGCGATCGCCGGACCCAGCATCCCGGCATAGATTCTGTCCCAGGCCTCGACCCAGTCCTTTTCGACTTTTCCGTCGAAGACCAGATCGGCAAAGCTGTCGGACAACCCTTCCGGGACACCGGTCGGGAAGGCGTTCGCAAGGATAACGATGCCAAGCTTCTCCTGCGGAAACAGCGTCGCCACCGTACGCGCACCGACGCTGAAGGCGCCTGCATGGCCCCAGCTCAGGCCGTGCCGGCCGAAATCAATATTCCAGCCGAGGCCATAGAAAGACTCGCCTCCGGTTACGGGATTGCGGCCGAGCGCCATCTGGGGCAGATGCGTCTGTCGCAGCGCATCGGAAGCAATCAGCGTCCGGCCGGCATAAACCCCGTCGCCGAGCACCAGGCGCATCCATTGCATGAGATCGCGCGCGCTGGAATTCACGCCGCCCGCCGGCGCCTGAGGATCGACATTGCGCTTGACCTTTGCGGCCCAGACGCCGTCGATCTTGACATGCAGCGCGGCGCGATTGGCGCGGCTGATGAAGTCCGCGTGACGGGAGCTGGTCGCGGCCATTCCAAGCGGGCGGTAGAGCTTTTCCTCCGCGACCGTCTCCCAGGGCTTGCCTGTCGGCTTCGCGGCCGCGACGGCACCCTCGGTCAGCCCGAAATTGCTGTAGGAATAGCCGGCGCGAAAGCTCGACGATGGCGACACAAAGCGGAGGCGGCGAAGGATCTCGGCGCGGTCGTAGCCGATGCCCTCGAGGTCGTCTCCGGCAGTGCCGGGAAGGCCGCTGCGATGCGTGAAAAGATCGCGGATGGTGAGTTCGCCGGTGGGATAGGGATCGGCAAGGCGGAAGGCCGGATCGAGATCGGCGATCTTCGAATCCCAGGATACCACCCCGTCGCTGACCAGCGCGGCCACGACGGTAGCCGAGATCGGCTTCGAAAGGGAGGCGATCTGGAACACCGTGTCGGCGTCGACCGGCTCCGGTCTGCCGGCTTCGCGATGCCCGAAACCCTTGAGGAAGATCACCTTGTCGTCATGCACGACGCCGATGGCAAGGCCGGGGACCGCACCATCGGCGACGGCGGCTTGCGCCAGCGCTTCGAGCTTCGGCAAGGCGGCGGCGATGCGCGCGGGCGTGACGGGATCGGCCGATGCCGCGTGCGGCCAAAGCGCCAGTCCGGCGATGAAGGCCAAAACCGTCAAATGACAGAGATCCCGACCAAGCCGCATCGCGCGCTCCCTTCCCTGCATTCACCCTAAGATTGTACAGGCAGGCACCGGCTTGGCCAAGTCTTGCGCGGCCCTGATCATCCTCCCAATCGACTGGTGTGGCGCCGGGTGCGTCCCTCACCTCTGGGCCTGCGCCCGTCTCAGAAGATCCGGCCGTCCCCGACATCATGGCTGTGCTCTGGACACGAAAGCTTGCGTTCCTTCGCGCCCCCCTCTGTCCTGCCGGACATCTCCCCCACTTGGGGGGAGATCAGATGTGGCGCCGGCTTTCGCCAATCATCGCGGAAGGCCGGATATTAAATTCGGGTTCTCCCCGGGATTCCGCCACGCAAAAGCCGCCAAGTCAGGCGAAGGCCACAAGGGCTTTGGTTTGAATTGGGGTTATAGAATGCGGCTGGTCTGGGCGTTTTTGTTCGCGCTGGCGAGCGGCGTGGTTTTCGCGGCATCGCCGGAGGACGACTATATCGCCGCGCGCGACAAGGCGATTTCCGACATCGCGGCGCAGGAGAGCTCGAACGCGGAAGTGGAGGCGCTCGATGGCGCCAACACCAAGGCGCTGGCCGATCTGGAAAAGCGTCTTTCCGCCATTCTCGGCCCGCTTGCGGTCAAGGATTTTCCGGCAACCGGCACGATCAATCTGCAGAGCCTGAGCGCCTCCGATATTGGCTTCGGCATGCTGGACGGGCTGCGCTACGCCAAGAGCGATGCCGGCCCGAGCATCGTCGCGACGACCCGCGGGCTGGTCGAGCGCTGGCTGCGGTCCAAGGCTGACGAGGACGATGAAGGCCTGCGGCTGCCCGCCGGCATCGAGGACGCGCTCAAGCTAGACGCCTTCTATACGCAGGCGATCGGCAGCGACGCCGCATTCGTGAAGACGCTCGACTTTTCACTAAAGAAGCCCGAAGGCGCCGATATCGCCGTCGCGCGGCTCGGCGGCTGGACGCAGGATGTCGGACCGATCTACGACCAGCAGGTCGTCGTCGCGGTCGTCAAGGGCGACCGCGTCCTGATCGCCGAGGCGCCCGCGTCCCCGCCCGTGCCGAAGATCGCGGCCTGCGAGGCGCTTTGGACCGCGGCGGACGCGGCTGCCCAGAAATTTCAGCAGACCTATCAGAACTCGGACCTGAAGGACCAGCAGGCCTATGATTCCGCCAACGCCGCCTGGGAAAAAGGCGACGGCGATTATCGCGCCTGCATGGGCGAGCGCCTGCCGGGCGATTCGGGCTTCCCGGCACTGCTTGCCGAGGCCCAGCAGCTTGCTGACCGGATGACCGGCAAGTAGGCCCAGAGCGGTGAAGCGCTGAGCTGGCTAGACGCCCTTCCTCAGCTCGCGGCAGCTCTCATGTTGCGCCGGCGCCTCGCGGTGGGTCGCGCCGGCTCCACGATATGCCCGTTGGTGACATGCCCGTTCGTCACGGGCACAACATCCTGCCGGGCCCGGGCGTCCGTCACCCTGTGCAGCCGCTCGTAAGGCAGCAGCTCCTTGATGCGGGCATTCAGCGTCTCGACCTCGGCGCGCAGGTCCTCGCATTCCTGTTTCTGGATATCGAGCTGGATCTGCTCCGACGCCTGCTGCAGCGATAGCTGCGAGAGGTTGGTACTGATCACCGACAAATTCTTCTTGTCCAATTCGCTCTCGTTCCTGAGAACGGCAAGCTTCTCTTCCGCGATCTGCCGCTCGGTCACGGCGTCATTCAACTGCGCCCTCAGTCCTGTCGCCTCGGCGACCGCCTCGGTCTTGTCGATGGAGGCCTGCTCCAGCCGCGATTGCAGCTCCTGGATTTCGGAGCGCAAGCCGCGCAGCTCCGCCCGGCTCCGCGCAAGCTCCGCCGCGCCATCGCTTTCGGCAATGCGGGCGGCTTCGGCTGTCTCGGCAAGCTTGGCCTGCGTCGTCTCCAACGATTTCTGCAGCCGGGCCTCCTCCTTCTCGTGGCTACCGAGCTGGGCCATAAGTTCGGCAATGCGCGTGGCTTCGTTGGCGTGGGTCGCCGCGAACTCGTCGAATTTGTGCCGGGCCTCGGCCTCGCGCTTTTGCGCCTGCTCCAGCTCGATCGAAAGCCCGACCTGCTTCTCGCGCAGCAGCTTGTTCTCGACAGCGCGCCTGTCGGCTTCGACGGTCTTGGCCGTCAGGGTCTTGACGATCTCACCGAACTCAGCCTCGCGCCTGGCGCTCTCATTGCCCATCTCGACCATTTCGAGCCGCACCGCTGCAAGCGCCTCGCGCAGCGACTCCCTGTCCTGGACGAGACTTGCCTCGCGCTGCTGCCAGGCCTCGGCCGCGCCGTCGCGTTCGCGCTGCTTGCGCGTAGCGTCAAGCAATTGTTCCGACAAGGCCTTGTGTTCGGCGCCCAGAGCGGCGTTCTCCAGCTCCAGCTCATTGGCGCGCAGCGCATCGCGATGCAGGGCGTTCAGGATATCGCGCGTCATGTGGTGCGCTGTGGCGATCTCGGCCAGCCTTGACCCGATCTCCTCCAGATGACCCTGTCCGTCGCGGAAGAGTCCGGAAACGGCTTCCAAGGCGGCCAACCGTGTCTGGGTGTGCGGCGTCAGCCGGGAGGCGGAAGCCTCGGACTGAGTCTCGCCCGGCGGATCCTCCTCGCTTGCCGCCAGGTCGGCGGCAGAATCGTATCCCGGGGACGTCTCTTCGTCAGCCGAAAGACATTCTTCGAAAGCCTCTGCCAGATCCGACTGGAGCTCTTGAAATTCCTTGTCTACGTCCTCGGCCCGTTTGATCAGGGATTTGAAATTCATAACGGCACACCTCTTACGCTCACACCCGCCGTATTACTTAACGAATTGCTAATCTAGCCCTTAACGTTCCGTACGGGAAGCCTGACCAAAAGAAGGAAGGAATTAAGGTTATCGCGGATTTCCAGAGGCTTGCGCGGTGTTCCGTCAGCGGCATCTGCGCTCAGCGCGGTAAACGGTTAGAATGGCCTGCGTCGGCCGCACGTCATCGAGCCGCAAGCGAGCACCTGGCGCCCGCTGCGGGCGGATCACTCGTTGGAAGGGGAGCCACGCTCCAGCCAGCACCTACGCCAGCGTTGGCCGTTCCATCTAGCGCCGAGGTTCCGTCATGCCGCAGGGGCCGGACCCGCCGGTCCAACCCCTGCATCCAGGCATCAGCTCTTGATTTCGATACGCTTGGCCTGCGACTGCGCCTTCGCGGTCTTGGGCAGCATTACCGTCAGCACGCCGTTCTTGAAGCGGGCATCGATCTTGTCTTCTTCGATCTCGTAGCCCAGCGGGATTCGACGCTCGAAGCGGCCATAGATGCGCTCGGAGAACTGCCGCTCCTTGTCCTCCGTCTCGGAGCGCTTTTCACCCTTCAGCGTCAGCACGCCATCATCAAGCAGCACCTCGATGTCCTTCTCGTCCAGGCCCGGGACTTCGGCCGCCACCTTGATCTCCTTCTCGTTGTCGGAGATCTCAACGCTCGGCCAGCCGGCACCAAAGGCTGATACGCCGCCTGGGGATGGCAAGCCGGAACCGAAACCCCGGAAGACGTCGTCGAACAGCCGATTCACCTCGCGATGCAGCGACAGGAAAGGATCGCGTTCGCCGTCGCGGAAGACACTTGGAACCTGGTTACCATTGTTTCGGCCCCAGGGAATCAGATCACGAACACTCATGTTTTCCTCCTTTCTGTTCATCCGGAAGACAAGGCCCACAAGCGCCGGGAACATCACCCGGCGCTTGGCGCAAAGCGCGGCGAGAAGGCTCAGGCCGCCTTGTTGTCGGCCTCTATTTTCTTTGTCGCGGCCGTTGGCGATGATTTGTCCGCCGTGATCTCGATCCGGCGCGGCTTCATTTCTTCCGGGATCTCGCGTTTGAGGTCGATTGTCAGCAGACCGTTGACGAGGCTCGCATCGACGACCTTGACGTGATCGGCAAGCTCGAAGCGACGCTGGAATGCGCGGCCGGCAATGCCGCGATGCAGGTACTCGCCGTTGTCCTCGCCTGCCTTTTGGCCAGAGACCATCAGCATGTTCTGCTCCTGGGTAATGGCCAGTTCGTCCTGGCTGAAGCCTGCCAGGGCCATGGTGATGCGGTAGTCGTCCTCGCCGCTCTTGGCGATATCGTAGGGCGGCCAGTTGTCAGCGGTTTCGATGCGGCTTGCGGTCTCGAGCGCGTTCAGCATTCGATCGAAGCCGATGCTCGACCGGAACAGGGGAGAAAAGTCGAAACTGGTTCTCATAGCTACATCCTCCATTGAGCAACATAGATACGAGGAGCGCCAAGGCAGCGGCGCTCCTTGACCTTGCCGGCCACATCAGGCGCCGGCAGGTTCGATTTGGGAATTGATTCCTTTGCCGTCAAGAGGTCCGGGGCGCGCCCGTCAAAGCTGCATAATTACCTTTGTTTTCACGGCGCTAGCACTCGGCTGTTGCGAGTGCCAAAAAATTTCTTGCGGCCTCTTGAAACCGGCGCGTGCAAAACCAAATCCACATGCGCGAGGCCGAAAGGATCGCGAGCCCCGCTCCGGTCCTTCCGGTCCGGAGTGGAGGAACCTCTCAAAATCTGTTTGTCCCGAAGGAGAACGATATGAAGTTCCATCCATTGCATGACCGCGTTCTGGTCCGCCGCGTCGAGGCCGAGGAGAAGACGGCCGGCGGCATCATCATCCCGGACACGGCGAAGGAGAAGCCGCAGGAAGGCGAGATCATCGCCGTCGGTTCCGGCGCGCGCGACGAGAGCGGCAAGCTCATTCCCCTCGACGTCAAAGTCGGCGACCGCATCCTGTTCGGCAAGTGGTCCGGCACCGAGATCAAGCTCAACGGTGAAGACCTGCTCATTATGAAGGAAAGCGACGTGATGGGTGTGGTCGAGCAGACATCGGCGTTGGGAAAAGCGGCTTGAACCGGCCCAACCCGATCGGTGAATGAAAGGTGCCTGCTGAAGGAGTGTTCCAATGGCTGCCAAGGAAGTGAAATTCCATTCCGACGCCCGCGACCGCATGTTGCGCGGCGTCAACATCCTCGCCGACGCGGTGAAGGTCACGCTCGGCCCTAAGGGCCGCAATGTCGTCATCGACAAGTCGTTCGGCGCTCCGCGCATCACCAAGGACGGCGTCACTGTCGCCAAGGAGATCGAGCTCGAGGACAAGTTCGAGAACATGGGCGCGCAGATGGTGCGCGAGGTCGCCTCGAAAACCAGCGATATCGCCGGCGACGGCACGACCACCGCGACCGTTCTCGCCCAGGCCATCGTCAGGGAAGGTGCCAAGGCCGTTGCCGCCGGCATGAATCCCATGGATCTGAAGCGCGGCATCGACAAAGCCGTCGAGGCTATTGTTCAGGAGTTGAAGACCAACGCCCGCAAGGTGACCAGAAATGACGAGATCGCCCAGGTCGGCACGATTTCGGCCAATGGTGATGCCGAGATCGGCCGTTTCCTTGCTGAGGCGATGCAGAAGGTCGGCAACGAGGGCGTCATCACCGTCGAGGAAGCCAAGACCGCCGACACCGAGCTGGAAGTGGTCGAAGGCATGCAGTTCGATCGCGGTTATCTCTCGCCTTACTTCATCACCAATCAGGATAAGATGCGCGTCGAGCTCGAAGAGCCCTATGTGCTGATCCACGAGAAGAAGCTTTCCAACCTGCAGGCGCTGCTGCCGGTTCTGGAGGCGGTGGTTCAGTCGGCGAAGCCCCTGCTCATCATCGCGGAGGATGTCGAGGGCGAGGCGCTCGCGACGCTGGTGGTCAACAAGCTGCGCGGCGGCCTGAAGGTTGCGGCCGTCAAGGCTCCGGGCTTCGGCGACCGCCGCAAGGCCATGCTGGAGGACATCGCCATCCTCACCGGCGGCACCGCTATCAGCGAGGATCTCGGCATCAAGCTTGAGAACGTCACGCTGGAGATGCTCGGCCGCACCAAGAAAGTGGTGGTCGAGAAGGAGAACACCACGATCGTCGATGGCGCCGGCAAGAAGGAGGAGATCCAGGGCCGCGTCGCGCAGATCAAGGCGCAAATCGAGGAGACCACCTCGGACTACGATCGCGAGAAGCTGCAGGAGCGTCTGGCCAAGCTCGCCGGCGGCGTGGCTGTGATCCGCGTCGGCGGTTCGACGGAGGTCGAGGTCAGGGAGCGCAAGGACCGCGTCGACGATGCCATGCATGCGACGCGCGCGGCGGTCGAGGAAGGCATTCTTCCGGGCGGCGGCGTGGCGCTGCTCAGGGCCGCCAATGCGCTCGACGCGGTGGCTGCCGACAACCCCGACCAGAGATACGGCGTCGACATCGTGCGGCGCGCCATCGAGGCGCCGGCGCGTCAGATCGCCGAGAACAGCGGGGCGGAAGGCTCGATCATCGTCGGCAAGCTGCGCGAGAAGACCGATTTCGCCTATGGCTGGAACGCCCAGACCGGCGAATATGGCGATCTTTTCAGCCAGGGCGTTATCGATCCGGCCAAGGTCGTGCGCACCGCGCTGCAGGATGCAGCCTCGATCGCCGGCCTGCTCGTCACCACCGAGGCGATGGTCGCCGAGAAGCCGAAGAAGGAAGCGGCACCCGCCATGCCCGCCGGCGCCGGCATGGACTTCTAGGACGCTGGGGAGGCGCGGCGCCGACACAGCCAATCTCCCCCGACAGGGTTCAATTGGGGGAGATTGGTCGGCAGGGCAAAAGGGAGCGCGAGGGAAACGGCACCCTTCTGAATTGACAAGAACCGGAAAAGCGCGAAAGCACTCCGCGACAGATCGGCTGGCGGGACGCGTCCCCTTTGTCCTGTCGGACATCTCCCCTCATCGGCGGAGATCGGCAGCTTCGACACGCCGCGGCGCGACGCGCCAGAGTTACTATGTGGGAAGATTCTGAATGACGACGGATACCAAGACGACGGAAACCAGGACATTCGAGGCGGATGTCTCGCGGCTGCTGCACATGATGGTGCATTCGGTCTATTCGGACCGGGACGTCTTCCTGCGCGAGCTGATCTCCAACGGCGCGGACGCGTGCGAGAAGCTGCGCTTCGAAGCGATCACCCGTCCCGAGCTGCTGGGCGAGGACGCAAAGCCGCGCATCACTATTTCGGCCGACCCCGACAACAAGCAGCTTGCCGTCGAGGACAACGGCATCGGCATGGGCCGCGAGGAGATGGCCGAGGCTCTGGGCACCATCGCACGCTCCGGCACCCGTGCCTTCATCGAGCGCGTCGAGGCTGGCAAGGCGACTGAGGACTCGCAACTCATCGGCCAGTTCGGCGTCGGCTTCTACTCCGCTTTCATGGTGGCCGATCATGTCGATGTCATCAGCCGGCAGGCCGGCAGCGAGGAAGCCTGGCGCTGGTCTTCCGACGGCAAGGGCACCTACGAGATCGCTCCCGTGCCGCTTGCGGCAGCTCCCAGGCGCGGCACGCGCGTCGTGCTGCATCTGATGGACGATGCGAGTTCCTACACCACGCCTTACCGGCTCGAAGGGCTGGCGAAGTCGCAGTCCGGCCACGTGCCGGTGCCGATCACGCTTGTTGAGAAGCCGGGCGCCGAGCCGCGCGATGTCGCCGACGGCACGGCGCTCTGGGTGAGGCCGAAGAGCGACATAAAGCCCGAGGAATATACCGACTTCTACCGCAGCATCGCCGGCCAGTATGACGAGCCGGCCGCCACCATCCACTTCCGCGCCGAGGGTCGGCACGAATACAGCGCACTTGCCTTCGTGCCGGGCTCGCGTCCGTTCGATCTCTTCGACCAGGACCGCAAGGGTCGTATGAAGCTCTACGTGCGGCGCGTCTTCATCACCGACGATGCCGACGTGTTGCCGCGCTATCTGCGCTTCGTGCGCGGCCTGGTCGATTCCGCCGATCTGCCGCTCAACGTCTCGCGCGAGATGATCCAGGAAAGCCCGCTGCTCGCCGCGATCCGCAAGGGTGTCACCAACCGCGTCCTCGGCGATCTGGGCAAACTCGCCGATAACGATGCCGAGGCCTACGCCAAGATCTGGGAGAATTTCGGCGTCGTGCTCAAGGAAGGCATCTACGAGGACTACGAGCGGCGCGAGCAGCTGCTGAAGCTCGCCCGCTTCCGCTCGACCGCTTCCGGCGAGACGCTGCGCAGCCTGGCCGATTATGTCGCCGCGATGAAGGAAGGGCAGAAGGCGATCTTCTTCATGGCCGGGGAAGACCGCGCCCGGCTCGAGGTCTCGCCGCAGCTCGAAGGGTTCCGGGCGCGCGGCATCGAAGTGCTGCTTTTGACCGATCCGGTCGACAGTTTCTGGACGACGATGGCGCCGGAATTCGACGGCAAGCCGTTCAAATCGGTGACGCAGGGCGCGGCCGAACTGTCGGAGATCCCGCTGCTCGACACCGCGTCCAAGCCGGATGCCGAAATCTCGTCCGAAATCGCGACCTTCCTGGCCTTCGTGAAGACGGCGCTGGGAGACGAGGTCTCGGACGTGAAGGCCTCCGACCGCCTGACCGAAAGCGCGGTCTGCCTGGTCGCACCGGAGCACGGTCCCGACCGCCAGTTCGAGCGGCTGCTCAACGCCGCCGGCCGCCTCGACAAGGCGGCCAAGCCGATCCTCGAGATCAACCCGCGGCACGAACGCGTCACGGCGCTGGCGAAGCTCGGCGACGGCGAGCGCGCTTTCAAGGAAGACGCCGCGCATCTGCTTTACGACGAGGCGCGCGTGCTGGACGGCGACAAGCCGGCCGATGCCAGGGCGTTTTCGGCGCGGCTTGCTCGCCTGATCGAGCGCGGTTTGGCGAGGGAGTAGTGGGGCGTTGGGCGCCTCACGGAGCCCGGATCCTGCCGTGACTTCTCACGAGGAGGCGGCGCAAGGGTGAGATCGGTCGCGATCCTTCGCGCCCCCCTCTGTCCTGCCGACGGGTCAAGGCTTCTCCACGCTGCTACGCTCGGAGGTCAGAGCGCCGCCCTACCCCCTCAGCCCCGGTGCCTCTTGCCCCGTCCTGGCGACATATTCCGTATAGCCGCCGCCATAGGTGTGGATGCCATCCGGCGTGAGCTCCAGCACGCGGTTCGATAGTGCGGACAGGAAATGGCGGTCGTGCGAGACGAACAGCATCGTGCCTTCATATTGCGCCAGCGCCTCGATCAGCATCTGCTTGGTCGCCATGTCGAGGTGGTTGGTCGGCTCGTCGAGCACCAGAAGGTTCGGCGGATCGAACAGCATCAGCGCCATGACCAGCCTTGCCTTCTCGCCGCCCGAGAGCACGCGGCACTTCTTCTCGATCTCGTCGCCGGAAAAGCCGAAGCAGCCGGCTAAAGCCCTGAGCGGCGCCTGGCCGGCCTGCGGGAAATTGTCTTCCAGCGTCTGAAACACGGTGCGCTCGCCGTCGAGCAGTTCCATGGCGTGCTGGGCGAAATAGCCCATCTTGACGCTCGGACCGCGCGCCACCGAGCCCTCATCCGGCTCGGAGGCGCCGGCCACGAGCTTCAAAAGCGTCGACTTGCCGGCGCCGTTGACGCCCATCACGCACCAGCGCTCGCGGCGGCGGATCTGGAAGTCGAGGCCGGCATAGATCGAGCGGCTGCCATAGGATTTGTGGATGCCCTTCAGCGTCGCCACGTCCTCGCCGCAGCGCGGCGCAGGCTGGAACTCGAAGGCCACCGTCTGGCGACGCTTGGGCGGCTCGACGCGGTCGATCTTGTCGAGCTTCTTCACCCGGCTCTGCACCTGGGCGGCGTGCGAGGCGCGCGCCTTGAAGCGCTCGATGAAGGCGATCTCCTTGGCAAGCATCGCCTGCTGGCGGTCGAACTGCGCCTGCAGCTGCTTGTCGGCCAGCGCCCGCTGCTCCTGGTAGAATTCGTAATTGCCGGAATAGGAGGTGAGCGCGCCGGCGTCGATCTCGATCACCTTCGAAACGATGCGGTTCATGAACTCGCGGTCATGCGAGGTCATCAGCAGCGCGCCGTCATAGTCCTTGAGGAATTTCTCCAGCCAGATCAGGCTCTCAAGATCGAGATGGTTGCTCGGCTCGTCGAGCAGCATGACGTCGGGCCGCATCAGCAGGATACGGGCGAGCGCGACGCGCATCTTCCAGCCGCCGGAGAGTTTTGCAACGTCGCCGTCCATCATCTCCTGGGAGAAGCCGAGGCCGTCGAGCACCTCGCGGGCGCGGCCGTCGAGCGCATAGCCGTCGAGTTCCTCGAAGCGGTGCTGCAACTCGCCATAGCGCTCGATGATCGCGTCCATCTCGTCGGCGCGGTCGGGATCGCCCATGGCGTGCTCGAGCTCGCGCATCTCGGCTGCGACGGCGCTCACCGGGCCGGCGCCTTCCATCACCTCGGCGACGGCGCTCATCCCCTCCATGTCACCGACATCCTGGCTGAAATAGCCGATGGTAACGCCGCGATCGACTGAGACTTGGCCTTCGTCCGGCTGCTCCTGGCCGATGATCATGCGGAAGAGCGTCGTCTTGCCGGCGCCGTTCGGGCCGACGAGGCCGACCTTCTCGCCCTTCTGCAGGGCGGCCGAGGCTTCGATGAAGACGATCTGACGGCCGTTCTGCTTGCCGATATTTTCGAGACGGATCGTGGGGCGGTCCGGGAAACTGCGCTGAGATGGCGGGATTTGCCCGGGGCATACGCGAATGAGGCTGCGGAGGGAAGAGGCAGAAGCGCCGCATCCGCGCGCTCGGCTATTCCTTCGAGGCAGAACCCAGCCGCGGTGAAATTGATTGGCGTCGCCGACCGATCGAGCGCTTAGTGCTGGAGCCAACCACTTGATGGGCTCTGGCAAGGGAGGTCAACCATGGCCATGTACCTGACGCGCTTCAGCTACACGCCCGAGACCTGGGCGCGAATGATCGAAAACCCCGAGGATCGCCGCAAGGCAGCCAGCTCATACATAGAATCGGTCGGCGGAAAGCTGCACGGGTTCTGGTACGCGTTCGGCGAACACGACGGGTGGAACCTGTGGGAGGCGCCGGACAATGTTTCGATGGCGTCCGTCGTGATCGCCATCGGTGCCGGAGGGGCACTCAGCTCCTGCGAGACCACCGTCCTCCTCAGCGTCGAGGAGACGATGGACGCGCTAAGCAGGGCGAAAGCGATCCGTTATCGGCGGCCTGGAACGTAGAGCCGAGAAAAGCCGCCTCGGAGGGGTGTCACCTCGCGTCGTGGAAGATGATACCGAGCGTATGTCGCCTGCCCGAGCGCAGGCGGCTGACGCCGTGGCGCAGGTTGACGCGATAGTAACCTCGCGTGCCCTCCACGGGCCGGTTGTGCACGGCGAAGATCACCGCGTCGCCGCGCTTGAGCGGCACCACCTCGGCGCGGCTCTGCATGCGCGGGCGCTGCTCGGTCAGCACGAATTCGCCGCCGGTGAAATCCTTGCCGGGTTCGGAGAGCAGGATCGCCACCTGCAGCGGAAAGGCGAGCGCGCCATAGAGATCCTGGTGCAGACAGTTGAAGTCGCCGGGGCCGTATTGCAGCAGAAGCGGCGTCGGCTTGGTTTGGCCCTCGTCGTGGCAACGCTTTAGGAAGGCGGCGTGGTCGGAAGGGTAACGGAGCGCGGCGCCCATCTTCTCGTTCCAGTCGTTGGCAACGCCGGCGAGCCGTGGATAAAGCGCAGTGCGCAGGCCCTCGATCAGATCAGGCAGCGGATAACGGAAATAGCGGTACTCGCCCCTGCCGAAGCCATGGCGCGCCATCACCACATGGCTGCGGAAATGTTCTTCGTGCGGATAGAGCGCGGCGATTTCGGCGCATTCCTCCGGCGAAAGCAGGCCGGGCACGACAGCGCAGCCCTGGGCGTTGAGCTCGGAGACGAGCGCGTGCCAGTCCTGCGCGGCGACACGGGATTCGGCGGAGCGTCCGGCGCGTTTGGTGTTGAGGGAATGGACGGTCATGAGCGCCTCCTTTGATGCCATCAAAGTGGGGCGGAGGCGAAGCGGCGGCCACCCGATTCCTGCGGAAATGGCGCGACCTTTACGGCGAACCAGCCGCAACGAAGCCCGAGCGGCCCTGCGCGCGGCGGAATGCCTGCTGCAGGCGCGGGTTGAGGCGCACCGCGTCGCGGCCGGCCTGGATGGTCCGCTCGACCTGCTCCGGCGTCAGCCTCAGCCGGGTCGGGATGACGTTCAGCGCGGCTGCCTCCTCTGGCGGCAGGTCGGCGAAGGAGACCAGTTCAACCACCATCTGGACGTCGCGGCACTTCCAGCCGGACAGGCTGCCGCGGTAGCGCGCTACCACCGCCGCCGGCAGGCTGCAGCGATATTTGACCAGCTTTTCGCGCCACAGCCGGAATTCGAGCTTGAGGGAATCGAATTCGTCGCGCACCGAGGACGCGATCGAGGTGCCGGCGGTGGCGTCGATCATGTCGACCAGGCCCGGTCCCTGCTTGACCTTGACCCAGTCGGGTTCTTTCCTGCGGCCCGCATCGGCAACGATCATGATCAGCGTTCGCATCCTCACCGCCGCCTGCGGCGACAACGGGCTGTGCGGACTGCCGGCGATGTCGAGCGATTCCGCGAAGCCGACCACCGCGATGTTGTCGGTCAATCCGCCGTCGAGCAGTTTGATGTAGTTGACGCGGTCGTTGTTCTGGTAGGACGCCATGGCGCGAGCCGCGGCCTTGACCCGTTCCGGTGCCTCCGGATCGTTGAGACCGCGTTCGATCCAGTCCGGCTGCTTGTAGTTGCATCTAGTTGTCGGCGTGGTCGTCGAGACGACAACCGGCGCGAACACCGCGGGGAACGCCGCCGAGGCCGCCACCGCATCGGCGATACGAAGCTTGTCGAGATCGCTGCAGATGGCCGCGAAACGGTCGTAGGTGAAGCCGAAGGCCGTGCCGTTGTAGATGTCGGATGCGTGGATCCAGACCAGCGGGGCGCCGGGACGTCTGAAGGCGCTGTAAGTGGCACCGTCGAACAGGTTCCTGTCCAGCCACGCAGCAAAGGTGCTGCGGTCGTTGACGCCGCCTTTCCACAGCCGCGCCAGATTGGCCGGAGCGAGCTTGGCGGTGTGCAGCGAGCTCTCGGCATCGCGCAGCAAGAAGCGCTCGCGAAGCTCGCGGTAACCACGCCCTTTGTAGCCGAGATAGGCCGCCGTCACCGCACCGCCAGAAACGCCGCCGACGACGCGCACCTCGTCGATCAGCGTATGCGCTCGCCCGCCGCTGCCGACCTCGACAGCGTCGAGCGCCTGAAGCACGCCATAGCTGAAGGCGGTGGCGCGCGTGCCGCCGCCAGAGAAGGACAGCGCGACCACGGTCGACCCGTCGGCGGGAGCATCGGGAATGTAGTCCGGCGAGCCAGGCCCGACTTGCGTCACATGGGTGTTGATGGGCTCGACATCATTGGCGACACATCCGGCCAGCAGCGCTGCTGCCAACACAAGCAAGCCCACACGCCAACGCATCGAGGTCCCCCCGATCGCCCGTTCCCGGCCTCAGTCTATGCGCAGCAGGCAGAGCAAGGCAACGGCCAGCCCCGGGGTCCTTCACCTCAAGCGTTCCGGCGGTACCCCTCCAGTTCCGGATCGAGATCCACCTTCACTCCATTGGTGAAGACGCAGGTCGCCACCATGATGCCGGCGAAGGCGACGAGGTTGACGAGCAGCGTTTCGTCGTAGCGCGCCTTCAGCGCGGCCCAGGTCTCGTCGGCAACGGCATTGGCGTCGGCGGCGAGCGCCCTGCCGAAGGACATCAGCAGCGCTTCGTCCGGGCTGGGTTCGATCGCGTCCGGATCGAGGCCGGAGTCGATCAGCGCGCGGCGGAAGAAGGTAACCGGGATCTCGGCGCGCATCGTCTCGGCGATCGCCTTCGAAAACAGCCAGATCGCCCGGTCGTCGAGCGTCGGACGCAGGAGATCGCGCAGCGTGAACCATTCGGCGTAGATGCGGTGCGCGGCCGGGGAGTGAAGCAGGATGCGCTTCATGTTGGTCAAGCGGCCGCGCAGCGCAAGCTCCCGGTCATGCTCGACGCGGATTTCGTCGGAGGCGGTCGCATAGTCGATCGCAGAGAGATGCGCCACGGCCCCTCACCCCAGCGTCGCGTGCAGCGCCGGCGCGCCGCGCAGCGTGTTGGAGACGGTGCAGATCGTCTCGGCATCCTCGACGATGCACTGCTTGGTCGCGGCGTCGAGGTCGCCGGCAATCTCCAACCGGATATTGAACCTTTCCACCCGCGACGGCTCGTCCTTCGCCTTCTCGCCTCCGACATCCGCCCTCACCTCGCCAAGCCGGTCGGCGACGCCGAGGCGGGTGGCGGCGATGCGGGCGCTCAGCACCATGCAGGCGGCCAAGGAGGCATAGAGCAGGTCGAGCGGGTTGAAGCCCGGCGCGCTGACCGCAGTCACCACGTCGACCGTGCCGCCGGTCGGCGTCGTTACCGCCGGCAAGCCGCCCGGCGGCAGCACGGCGCAGGCGCCGGTAGCACGGGTTCTGATCTTCAGCTCGCTCATCGAAAGTCCTTCGTCCGGGTTTGGAGGCCATTGATAGCGGACGGGAATTTATCTCGGCAACCATCCAGGGCACAGCTGCGGTTTTCTTCGTGCGAGGTGGTCCGTGGAAGGGCTGATCTGCCGCGTTCCGGCTTGGCAATTTGCCTCCGCCAGTCAACAATCCGCGGCACCGCGCTGATGGGCCAATGGAAACGGGATTGAGGGTCATGACACCACGGAAATTTGCCACGCACGCCGCTCTCGCCGTCGCTGTTCTTTGGCCCGCCGCCGGCCAGCCGGCAGATGGCGTCCATCCTGGCCCGATGTCGCGCACGCAAGCCTTCGCACGCGCCGAAGCACTGACAGCGATCGGGCGAAAAATGTTCTTCGACCCATCGCTGTCGGCTTCGGGCAGACAGGCCTGCTCGTCCTGCCACGATCCCAACCACGCCTTCGGTCCGGCCTCCGCCGCGCCGGTCGAGATGGGCGGGCCGAACCTCGACCGGCCTGGCCTGCGAGCGGTGCCGTCGCTGCGCTACCTGCAGGCGGCGCCCGCCTTCACCGAGCATTTCTACGATTCCGAGGACGAGGGCGACGAAAGCGTCGACAATGGCCCGACCGGCGGATTGACTTGGGACGGGCGCGCCGACCACGGCAAGGACCAGGCGAGGATCCCGCTGCTGTCGCCGTTCGAGATGGGCAACAAGGATGAAGCCGCCGTGGTCACCGCCTTGCGCAAAGCGCCCTATGCCGACGCGTTCAAGGCGGCGTTCGGCGCGGATATTTTCGACCATCAGCAGGATGCCTTCGAAGCGGCGGTCGAGGCGCTCGGCACCTTCGAGCAGAGCAGCGCCGACTTCTACCCCTATTCCAGCCGCTACGACGCCTTCCTTGCCGGCAAGGCGCAGTTGACCGCGCAGGAGTTGCGCGGCCGTGCGCTGTTCGAGGACGCAAACAAAGGCAATTGCGCGAGCTGCCATCTGAGCGAGCCGGCAAATGACGGCGAGCCGCCGCAATTCACCGATTACGGCCTGATCGCCATCGCCGTGCCGCGCAACCAGGCGATCCCGGCCAACGCCGATCCCAATTATCTCGACCTCGGGCTGTGCGGGCCGCTGCGGGCCGACTTCAAGGGCCGGAGCGAGTATTGCGGCCTGTTCAAGACGCCGACCCTGCGCAATGTCGCGCTGCGCAAAAGCTTCTTCCACAACGGCTATGTCCACTCGCTGCGCAAGGCTGTCGCCTTCTACGTCACTCGCGACACAGATCCGGGGCGCTGGTATCCGAAGAACGCGGACGGCACGGTCGAGAAATTCGACGATCTGCCAAAGGCCTACTGGGGAAACCTCAACACCGACCCGCCCTTCAACGGCAGGAAACCAGGCGAGAAGCCGGCGCTGACCGACGCCGAGATCGACGACATCGTCGCTTTCCTCGGCACGCTGACCGACGCGGACCAGGCCGGGCAGTAAGGCGGCTAAAAGCTCACCGCAGACTTCCCCGGCCAAAATAATCGGTGGACGCGTCTTGTTTGTGTGGCTTCCGTCACAGACCGACAGAAAGCATCTGCTACATTAGCATCTCGTCAGAGCGGGGGCTCAAATGAGATTCGTAGCGGTGCAAGAACCGCCTCATCATAGTTGGGCGGTGTTCGACATGGCCAATGACAAGCCCGCCGAACATGCCGGGCGCGCGCTCATCGGTCTCACGTCGCACGAAGCCCGGCGGTTCGCCGCCGCGGCCAACGACGAAGCGGGGTATCGGGAAACCAACGCGCTGGCGTCGCATCCAGGCGGGTAAGGCATGGCACCGACGGTTCGCAATTCGCCGGGAAACGACAAGCGAACAAGCGGTTGAGACGGCGTGCTGCCAGATTGATTCAAGCCTCACCCCGCCGACGCGTAGCGGTTCACCACCATGCCGCAGGCATAGGCTTTCGAGCCGGTGAGCTTCAGCCTGGCAAAGCCGCTCTGATCGAAGATGCGACGGCCGGCCCCCAGCACCGCCGGGTTGATGAAGAGCTGGAACTCGTCGACCAGCCCGGCGGCGATCAGCGCCGAGGCGAAGCCGGCGCCGCCGAACACGGCAATGTCGCCGCCTTCGCCCGCCTTCAGCGCATTGATCTCGCGCGGCAGATCGCCGCTCGCGACCCTGGTACGCTCCCACCGCGACGCCTTCAGCCTGTCGCTCAGCACCACCTTGTCAGCTGTCACGATACGCTGGGCGAAGGCATAGAAGCGGTCTCGTGGAAATTTCATCGCCGCATTGCCCCAGTGATTGACGTAGCCCTCCTCGGCCATCTTGCGGCTGAGCAGAATCGTGTCGACGGTTGCGAACATGGCATTGAAGTCCTGCTTGAGCTCTTCGTCCCAGTCGCTCTCGTCGCCCCATTCCCAAAGCTGCCAACGACGGTTCTCGTCGGCGCCGACGAAGCCGTCGACCGACATCTGCATTTGCAGGATGAGCTTTTTCATTGCGCGGTCCTCTCGCATCTCCAAACACGGTTTACTTTTGAAATCATTTGACGCGCGGAAGGAATGCTGTCAATTGAAAAGTGATTTACAAATGGAACTAACTTCATGTCCACGAAGGAAAGGTCCGGCTGCCCGATCAGCCTGTCGCTCGAGCTCATCGGCGACCGCTGGACGCTACTCATCATCCGCGACCTGGCCTTCGCCGGGAAAAGGCATTTTCGCGAGTTCCTGCAGTCGGACGAAGGCATCTCGTCGCGCACGCTGGCAGAGCGGTTGCAGACCCTGGTCGACAAAGGCGTCCTCACCCGCAGCGACGACCCGACCCACAGGCTGAAAGCGATTTACCGGCTGACCGAGGCCGGCATCGACCTTTTGCCGATACTCGCCACGCTTGGCGCTTGGGGCAGCAAATATCGAAAGGCGGATGAGGATTTGGCGCGGGTTTCCAAGGAACTAGCGGCAGGTGGCCAGCCGGCGCTGGAGCGGATGAAGAAGAGGTTGAGGAAGGAGCATTTGGGGTAAGGCGTTCCACGCCGCCAATTGCCCAAAGTCGAGTTCTACGGCGAAGGATCGGCGTCGATAAGATCCTGCCCGCAGGTTCCGTTTCCCGTCTATGCTCCCCTGCGCTAGACTCCGCCTGAACAGGATCGACCGCCATGATCGTCCAGGCCTGCATCAACGGCGCCCGCGCCGCGGATTTCCACCTCGCCCTGCCGCTCGACCCGGATGCCATGGCACGCGACGGCGCGGCCTCGGTTGCGGCGGGTGCCGCCGAACTGCATGTGCATGCGCGCGGCGCCGACCGGCAGGAAAGCCTTGCCACGGAAGCGATGGACTGGACGATGACGGCGCTGCGCCGCGCCTGCCCCGGCACACTGATCGGCGTTTCGACCGGCGCCTGGATCGAGAAGGACGACAGGCGCACGATTGCGGCCATCGCCGGCTGGCATGAGCTGCCCGACTACGCCTCGGTCAATCTCAGCGAGGCGGCGGCGCCCGAAGTGATGGAAGCGTTGCACGACCGCGGCGTCGGCATCGAGGCCGGGCTGGCGTCGATCGGCGATGCGCTCAGGCTGGCCAGCCTCGATCATGGCCGCCGGGTGCTGCGCGTCCTGATCGAGATTTCCGAGCAGACGCTGGAGGAGGCCTTTGCCTTCGCCGACGGCATCGAAAAGCTGCTGCAACGCGAAGGCATTCACCGCTCGATCCTGCTGCATGGCGAGAACGCGACCGTGTGGCCCTTCGTCGAGCGGGCGGCGGCGCGGAAGTTTTCGACCCGTGTCGGGCTCGAGGACGGTAAGGAGTTGCCTGATGGGACGGTGGCGGACGGGAATGCGGCGCTGGTGAAGACGGCGGTGAGGATCTATCGCCGGGCGTGACTTGGTTCCTCGCCTCATGGGGAGGACCCAAGGCCAAAAGTCAGCCGAACTTCGTCAGCGGCTTGGCGGTTATCTCGACCCATTCGCAGCGCCGGCTGCGGTGGTAGAAGGATTGGAAGGGCGGCGGGAACGACGGATCCGCGAACGCCCCTACCGGAATTGCAGTTAGGCCGGGCTGCGTGTCGATGCGATAGTGCACTGTGGTCCCGCAATCAGGGCAGAAGCTGTAGGTTATCTGCCCGCCCTGCTCGCCGGTGCGCGTGAACTGCAGCGCGCGCCCGTCTATCGTCACATCGGCCTCGGCAAAGCGCACATTGTAGCTGAAGGCGCTGCCTGTGCGCCGCTTGCAGTCGAGGCAATGACACACCGAGATGCGCACCGGCTCGCCCGCGCAGGTGGCCGACAGCTGACCGCAGGAACATTCGGCGCGTCGCGTGACCATGCTGGCTCCTTTCGACCGAGTCTCGGCACCTTATGCAGTTCGGCGGCGTGGTGAAAGCACCTATCCGCCGAGCGTCGCCTACCCCTGCCAGGCCGTCAGATCCGCCAGTATCCGCGCCTTCACCGCCGGGTCGGCGTAGCTCGCATGCACCGATGTCGCGGCGAGCTGGCGGATGGTTTCACTGTCCCAGGCGAAGGTCTCGGCGCAGGCGGCGTAAGAGGCTTCGAGCGTCGTGCCGAGCAGCGCCGGATCGTCGGTGTTGATGGAGACGGGAACGCCGGCTTTGCGCAGAGCGTCGATCGGATGCTCGGCAAGCGAAGGATAGACGCCGAGTGCGATGTTGGAGATCGGGCAGACGCCGAGCGCAATTCGCCTCTGTGCGAGCAGGTCGACCAGAGCCGGCTCCTCGATCGCGCGAACGCCATGGTCGATGCGATCGGCGCCAAGCAGCTCGATGGCGTCGCGAACGCCCTCGGGACCGCTCGACTCGCCGGCGTGGACGGTGCGTCGCAATCCGGCCGTGGCGGCGCGGCGGAACGCCTCGGCAAAGCGCGGACCGGTGCGCCCGGCGGCCGCCTCGTTGCCGTCGATCGAAAGGGCCACGACGCGCGGGTGCCTGATCCTGCTCAGCAACTCCACCAGTTCGATGGCGTCCTCGGCCGACTGGGTGCGCAGCAGGCTGATGCAGAGCCCGACCGGCGGGTATCCATCCTGCTCGGCCGCCGCGAACCCGGCATCGAAGGCGTCGATCATGCCGGCGATGTTCCGGTGCCAGTGCGGCCAGTGGGTCGGATTGACGATGACATCGGCGTAGCGCACGCCGCTCTTGGCCATGCGCCGCGCAAATTTATAGGCGGTGATGGCCAGCTGCTCGCGCGTACGAAACGTGCCGCACAGCCAGTCGAGCATTTCGAGGAAGCTCTTCAGATCATGCGCCTCGAAGAGCCTGTCGCGCGGCGCGCGCAGCGGGATGCCAGCCTCCTCGCAATTCCTGATCACGTCGTCGGCCTCGAAGCAGCCCTCGACGTGGATGTGCACTTCGGCCTTCGGCAACCCGATATAGTCGGTCAATGAAGCCTCCCGAGCTTTGTGGCGGCATCAAATCACGAAAGGCGAGATCAAGGCTTCAAGAAATGATTGAAAGATTTGTGTGTGATGGCCGCCAGTCTTCCCCCGTTGCGGGCCGTTGCGGGGGAGATCGGCAGGTTCGGCCTCACTGCGTGTCCGCGTGGGCCCTCAGCTCGGCGCGCTTTTCGTCCGACACCACCGCCAGATCCAGCACCTTCTGCAGACCCGCCGCATGGCGGAAATTGGGCTCGGCCTGCACGCCGCTTTTCACCGCCTCGACGAAGCGCTGGTAGTTGGTCGGCACGGTGCCGGCGTCGAGCTCTTCCCATTTGGCGTCCTCGACATTGGCACCGATGCAGCCCTTCAACATCGAGCCATTGAGATTGTGCACCACCTCGATGCCGCCCTTGTCGCCATAGATGCGCAGCCTGAGCTCGTTGAGATGGCCGCTCGCCCAGCGGCTGGCATGCACCACGCCGAAGGCGCCGTTGGCGAAATCGAGCGTCATGGCGAAGCTGTCATTGGCGTCGAGCTGGTAGTCGCCGATGCGGTTGCCCGGCGCCTTGTCGAAGGCGCGCAGCCGGCAGAATACGTGGTCGATATCGAGGGCGGCGCCATAGCTGGCGAAGTCGAGGATGTGGATGCCGACGTCGCCGAGCACGCCGTTTGAGCCGTGGCCGCGCGAGAGCCGCCAGAGCCACTTGGGGTCGCTTCGCCAGTCGCCCCAGAATTTCGATACCAGCCAGCTCTGCAGATAGGAGGCCTCGACGTGGCGCACCGTGCCGATCTCGCCGGCCTGCACCATTTGTCGCGCCTTCTGCAAAGGCGCGACGTTGCGGTAGGTGAGGTTGACCATGTTGACGACGCCGGCGGCTTCCGCCGCATCGGCCATCTCGCTTGCCTTGCCGAAATTCTCGGCCAGCGGCTTTTCGCAAAGCACCGGCTTGCCGGCGGCGATCAGCGCCATGGTGGTCGGGTGATGGATGCGGTCGGGCGTGACATTGGCGACCGCGTCGAAACCGCCCCAGTCGAGCGCCGCCTCCAGCGAGGTGAAGCGCTTCGGGATCTTGTAGGCGTCGGCATACTCGCCGACGCGGGCTGGATCGACATCAACGGCACCGACGATGTCGACGCCTTCGATAGCGCCGAAGCGGCGGGCATGCTCCTGCGCCATCCAGCCGGTACCGAGTATCAAAAGCCGCATTTTGCTCCTCCAGAGGAATTGGTTCGATTCAATGATATGAGGCGGGCGATCTAATTGTTGCTTGTACGCAATCCCAAACAGAAAACGGTTTAGCGGAAACCAGCCTCGCCGGGCGCATGCAGCTTGCCGCCGCGTTCGACGATCGGCTCCAGCGCCTTCTCCACCGGCACGTTGGGTGCTTTGAGGATGGCGGAATTCCTGCCCTGCGGGTTGTGCGCCCACTTCACTGCGTTGCGCAGCACCTTGTGCACGGTCGCGTCGTGGTAGGTCGGATAGGTTTCGTGGCCCGGGCGGAAGTAGAAGACATTGCCGGCGCCGCGCCGGTAGGTAAGGCCTGAGCGGAACACCTCGCCGCCCTGGAACCAGGAGATGAAGACTGTCTCCAGCGGCTCCGGCACGGCGAACTGCTCGCCATACATCTCCTCGTTCTCGAGCTCGAAAAACTCGCCGATGCCTTCGGCGATCGGATGGCTGGGGCTCGTCACCCAGAGCCGTTCGCGCTCGCCGGCCTCGCGCCATTTGAGCGTGCAGGGCGTGCCCATCAGCCGTTTGAAGATTTTCGAGAAATGGCCGGAGTGGAGCACGATCAGTCCCATGCCTTCGAAGACGCGGCGTGCGACGCGCTCGACCACATCGTCGGCCACCGCGCCATGGTCCTTGTGACCCCACCAGACGAGCACGTCGGTCTCGGCGAGGCGGGATTCAGGCAACCCATGCTCCGGCTGCTCCAGCGTCGCGGTCGAGGCGGAGATCGCCTTGTCGGCGTTGAGCGCGTTGGCGATGGCCGTGTGCATGCCTTCCGGATAGATGCCGGCGACCACCTCATTGGTCCGCTCATGGATGTTCTCGCCCCAGACGACAGCGCGAATTGTCATGGATTGCCTCGTGATGGTGAGAGGGTGGAGCCGCCCGGCGCAATAGATAGCGTCTTCGGCCGGCATTGGAAGCGGTTTTTGCCCTTCGCTCCGCTGCACATGACGACGAGCCAGAAAGCATCGTTGGCGAACAACCACATACGCCTGTATGCTTCCGCTTTGATTCAACCACCTCCACCCAATTGGCAACCGTCCTTTCCCGTGCGCAATATCAGCTATGGGCGAAGTGCTTATAGGGGCGGCGATTTTTGCTTGTCTGGCCGGGGCGTCGCTGGTCAGCCTGATGGTGCATGAGCGCTTCCCTGCTCACCACCTTGGCGACGATACCAGCGCGGTGGTGCGGCTCGCCGCGAACCTCTTCATGGTGATGTCCTCGCTGGTCCTCGGCCTGATGATCAACTCGGCCAAGAACACGTTCGAATCCATCAACGTCAACGTCCACACCTTCGCCACCGATCTCATTCTGCTCGACAGAACGCTCCGACGCTATGGACCGGAGGCGGACGGCGCCCGGCAATCGCTCACCGCCTATGTGCAGCGCGTCGTCGATACCTCGACCGCCGACAGCGACACGACGGTCGTCCCGAACAGGCTGTCGGAACTGCTGCTCAATCAGGTCGGCGATATCGTGGGCGGATTGACCCCTGCGAATGCCAGGCAGACCGCCGCGCAACAGGCGGCGACACAGCAGCTGCAGAAGGTGATCGCGCAGCGCTGGATTCTGGCCGAGCAGTCCGAGGGTGCCATCCCCGCGCCGCTGATCGCGCTGCTCGTTGCCTGGCTGACGCTGATCTTCGCCAGCTTCGGCTTCCGAGCACCGTGTAATGGAACCATCATCTTCACGTGCCTCATGTCCGGGGCGCTGGTGGCCGCGGCAATCTATCTGATCGTCGACATGGACAGCCCCTTCTCCGGCCCGATCCAGGTCTCGCCGGCGCCCCTGCAGAGGGCGCTGGCGGAACTGACGCAGTGAAGGTCAGGCACGACCGAACATCTCGATCAAAAGCTTCGCCGCCACCGCCGCGCCGTCGGCGCGGACCGAACGGGCAACCTCGCTCGCACGGATGCGGGTTTCGGGCGCCAGCGCCGTCTCCATCGCCGCCGACAATGACCCCGCTGTCGGAACCGGGCCGTCATGAGCTGCGCCGATGCCGAGCTCGGCCACCCGCCGCGCCCAGTACGGCTGGTCGCCGATCTGCGGCACCACCAGTTGCGGCGCTCCTGCCCGCGCGGCGGCGACGGTCGTTCCGGCACCGCCGTGATGCATGACCGCGGCGACGCGGCGGAACAGCGCCTGCTGGTTGACATCGCCGACGGCGAAGCAATCGTCCCGGTCGTCGGTAAGGCCAAGCTCGGCCCAGCCACGCGCGATCACCGTGCGCCGGCCCTTGGCGCGGACCGCCTCGATGGCCGCACGGCCGGCCTCCTTGGCCACGGCAATGGAGCCGAAGCCGACATAGACCGGAGGCGGGCCGGCTTCGAGGAATGCCTCCAGCCCGTCGGGCAGCGGCCGCTCGTCGGTCAGGATCCAGGCGCCGGTCTGCCTGGCATCGGTCAGGTCCGAAGGCAGCCACGGCCCGAGCGCTGGGTCGCAGGCGAGCAGGACCGGATCGCCGTAGACATAATCGCGGACATTTTCCACCGCAGGCAATCCGAGCGACGCGCGCCAGCTGTTGATCGCTTGGCCGAACAGCGCGTTCTTGGTCGCGATATCCGTCTCCCACAGCAGCCGGTTGTCGGTCACCCCGGCTGGAAGCGGATGTCCCGGATATTCATGCGGCCGGTTGTGCGCCGACGGCAGCCAGATCGGACAGAAGGTGGCAAGGATGTAGCGCATGTGCCGCTGCCCGGCGACAAGCCGCGCGGCGGCACAGGACGGAAACAGGCCGCAGGCCACCACGGCATCGCAGCCTTCGGCGGCCGCCATGAGCGTATCGTATTGCCTGGCGAGGATCTCGGCCGCCTGGCCGGAGATCAGCGCGGCCACGTCCTTCGGCGATTCCGATGCCCTGCGCCGCGTCATCTCCTTTACCCATTCGCGCACCGGTGCGAAGGCCGGCACCAGCTCCACACCGGCACGGGCGCACAGCGCTGCAAATTCTTCATCGCCGGGGACACTCACCCGCACCTCGGCGCCGAGCGCCTGCAGTCGCTCGCCCAGCGCCACCACCGGCTCGACATCGCCGCGCGAACCGTAAGTCGACAGTAAAATCCGCATGCAAACTCCCTTTCCTAAACTGAGGTCAAGGGCAGCGTACATACGGCATTGCCGGGGGCTTGCCGCAAGCCCGGGCTGCGCCATATATGCTTTCTGGGAGAGGGAGTTCTCCCTTTCCTCATCCGCAATTCGATGGAACCGGTCACTGCCGCTGTTGCAAGAGACGTGGCGAAGACATCAAGCGCGTGCGTCGACCGCGCCGCGCGTCAACGGCGGTAAGGACCGCAAACCGTCAAGAAATCAAAGGCAGCCTACCGGCAACAAGCTGCTGCCGGCATAGTGGCGGGCGGGGTCAGCCCTGGCGGCCTTCCTGGGCGACCTGGGTGGGCGACCCGTTCAGGCGCGGCACAACGACCAGGCGCTTGATCTTCCCCTTCTTGAAGGCAGAGAGGAAGCGGCCATAATCCTTGAAGGCCACGCAGCCGCTGGATTGGGCTGGGGCGCCGCGCAGCAGATAGGTATGGGCGAGCAGACCGTTGCGGTTATATTTGTTCCTGCCGCTGGTCGGCGTCAGCCGGATGGCCTCGACGCCATGGAAGCGCGATTCACGCAGCGACAGATTGTAGGTGTCGGGCGGCGTCGGGCCGGAATTCTTGCGGTTGGCGAAGCGCGGCTGGTCGGCCATGGCGCCCTTCCCCGAATGCGCCTCCAGTTTGGAGCCATCGGGCATGTAGACCGTCGCCGTCGAGATGTCATAGACGGCGACGCCATTGCCCGTCGAAGGACTGTTGAACAGACCCCTAAAGGCGTTGCCGAGACCGCCGCGCTCGGGCGTGTCCGGCTTGGCGTAGGCGAGCATCTCGGAGGCTTGCGCCTTGCTGCGCTTGGCCGGCGCGGCCTCAATCGGCTTCGCACCCTGCACACCCGGAAGCGCCTGGTCGGAGCTCCTCAGCGAGCGCGGCGTCTGCGCACCTTCGGCGGAGTCGACAACGGTCGGCTGCGGCTTGGCCGGCTGCGGTTTGGCCGACTCCGGTTTTGCAATTTGGGGCCTTGCCGCCTGGCTTGCCTGCGGCTTGGCCGGTTCCGGCTTCCTCGCGGCATTCTGTTCAGGCGCTTCCGTCGCGCGCCCGAGGGCGGTGCGCGGCCTCAAACCAGGCACGGCGATGCTGTCGGGCAAATCATCCTGCGGCGGCAGCGAAGCGACCTGCACTTCAGCTTGTCCGTCGTCGCCGGAAGCGCCGGCCGTCATCTCAGGCGCGTCGCCGCTGGCGAGCGCGACGGCGCTCGGCACGTCGA
Organism: Mesorhizobium sp. WSM4989; assembly: GCF_029625795.1. Classification (NCBI taxonomy): domain Bacteria; kingdom Pseudomonadati; phylum Pseudomonadota; class Alphaproteobacteria; order Hyphomicrobiales; family Phyllobacteriaceae; genus Mesorhizobium; species Mesorhizobium sp. WSM4989. Next base: position 411,972 of record NZ_JARTVN010000001.1, read on the forward strand.
CCGTCTCTTCGGGCATGACATTGGCAAGCGCCAGCGCCAGTTCGGACGCGCGCTGAACGTCGACCTGATTTCCGCCAAAGCGTGACTCGGCCGGGCCGCTCAAGGTCAGCCCACTCCGGCCCGAACCGTTATCGGCCGCGCCGCCGAAGCGGCTTGCCGACGGCAAGCTCGCCAGCAGGACCGGAGCGTTCTCGGCGCGCCGGAAGGCATCGGCCAGTTTCTGCGGCGAAAGCCCGGCGCGCTTGATGACGCTGTCGAAACGGTCGGCGACGTCCGCGGCGGAAGCCGCGACAACCTTCTCATGCGATACGCTATCCGGTGCCGGTTTCAGCCGCGCGGCCTTGCCGTCATGCACCAAGCTGGAGGGGTTTGGCGTGGAGCTCGCAAAGCTGGCTGCGAGACTGAGGCAGCCGGCATCGCAGCCGCGGGTGAGCGAGCCCGTCTTGTGCGCGCCGTTCGCGGCAAGGCGCGGCGCCCAGGCGTTCGCGACCTTGCGGCGCTGGTCGCCAAGCACGATGCTGCGCGGCGCAAGCATGCTCTGCGGCAATCCGTTGGAGGCGGCGGTGAGCGAGGTACTCACGGAATAGAGGCCGGCCATGGTCGCGACCGACCACAGGGCCAGGGCAGCGCCGACAGCAGGCACTACAACCCAACGATGACCACCAGATTTCTTCGAAGTTACCCCCTGTTCAGGAGCGTCACCCCGGTTCTTCAAACGCAAAAACGCCATACGACCACTCTCAATCGGCATGCCGGTTTGCGGACCTGGCACCCGTCACGATCACAGCTCGCCTGGTGCCCCCTGCACCTTCACGCGTCTGTTGCCGATTGATTCAAAAGATGGACAAAGATGGTTAACCAATCCCTCCACCAATCGCCATTGTGGCGACGGTCCATACGAAAAAAGAGCCCTCCATGGTCTCCGCCACGGTAAAAATGCTCTCCCTCAGCTGCTTTGCTGCCCGTTTTTGCGGGCCGAGTCAAGCAAGCGCGAAGGTTCTACCCTTTCGGGCGATCGCCAGCTAAGAACGGATTGAGGTTAAAAAACGGCAGGAACAGCCTGGCGCGACCAGCTGCGGCATCTCTTCCAGGGCGGCAGATCGCAACGTCAACCCCGATGCGGGAAGACAGCCTTCGCCGCGCCAGACAATCAAGGACGGAGCTGTCGAGCCGGATTGCGTCGCGACGGTGCGGTGCGGCGCTCCGCAAGCGATTGCAACAACTCCGCTTCGGCGCTGAAGCCGTTTTGGAAGGCTTCGAGCACGTCGGAGGCAAGCTGTTCTCTTTGGTCCCCGTCTTTTAACGCCAGACGGCGATCGTTGCACAACTGATCGAATACTTTCTGGAGGAGCTCCAGCTCGACTGGCGTGAATATTCCGCTGTGTTTGGTGAAAGCCATGACGCCTCCCTGCCCCTTACATGGGCGAAAGCGCGATCTAGTCTTTCAAGCGTCCGTGTGCCTCGTCTGGGTGCGGACGACAAGGCATCCTACACCTTTCCGGCCGGCCTATCGATTCCGTCGTAGTCGTAGATCGGACTGTTCAAGCTGAACCCGCTTCCGTCGGCCAACGTCGCGGGGCGCCTTGGAGTTGTTCAACTTTTGAATCGCTTGCCCAATCCAACTGATTGTTCTTACACAGCTTCCAGCGAAATCCTGGAGCTGCTTCAATCACCGGAAAAACGGGCGCATTCAGCGCATTTGGTCCGGATCGTCGGCAACGCCGACGTGATGCCGATAGACCATTCCCCAACCCTTCCAGCCGGTGAACAGAAGGATGAGGACAACGATCAGCGACAGGACAAGGCCGACCGGCACAACCGCTGCCTCCGCGTCGGCATATCGCGAGTACCAGTTGTAGAGTTCGATGAGAACGACGACCACGTTGCCGCCGGCGTGAAGCCATGCGTCCTGGAGATTGCGGATCTGGGTGTCCCCCAGGACATCGGTCAAGCCGGCAAGAGCCGCCAGCACGGCCATGATCAGACCTGCCCCCAGCAGCCAGAGCGTAGCGGTGACCCAGCCCGGATTACCGGTTCGCCAGAAGATAAGGTCGCAAACGAAGGTCGCGACGAAGAAGGCGATCGGGAACGGTATCAGCATTGCATGAACAGGATGGCCGGCAATGCTTGCCGTGCTGTGCGGATTGCGAGGGATCGTGTGCTGGACCATCGTAGGGCCTCCTCGAGGCGTGGCGAGCGCCGCCCTCAGGCCACATCACAACGCATCAGGGGCTCGGCGGCAGAAAGCCGGATATATGCAAACTCCGGTTGAGCCGGAATGTTCCATAACCCGACTGCGCTGCGCGGAACGGAATTCACGCACCGCTATAGGCGCGTATGCCAGTGTGGGCTCGACTCGAAAGCGAGCTGAACGATAGTGTGCTCTTGTCGCGCGTGATCCAATGCCACGCATCCCGGCGGTGGCTTATTGTCACGGCACTCTTCTTCGCAACGAAATCCAAGCCAGGGATCGGCAAAACTGGAGCAACGGATTACGCCACTTCGGTGATTGCGGACAGGCACGGCAGCGGTGAGGTCGCCGCCAAAATTCAGTCGACATCATCGTGGCTGAACTCTAGGCCAACCTATCGAGCCAGGCGCGCATCGGCCAAACCAGGGACAGGTTTTGTCTTGCCGCTGAGCCGCGCTCCAAAGGTGAGCGTGCGTGGAAAATTGCGGACGACTACCTCCATCAACGCGACGCCGCCGGGGCCGAGGGCTAGCCGAGCCAGGGCTTCGGCGGCCAGGACCCGCGTTGAGAATAATCTTCGCCAGACCGCCTCGTAACGTTTGCCGGCCGCTTCCCGTCCCGCCCGCCCGCTCGCCGCCCCGCCGAGTTCCTGAGCCACAAGCCAGCCGGACTGAAGCGCCATCGATATCCCCTCGGCGATAATCGGATGCGACTCGCCAGCGACATTGCCGACGCGGAAGATGTCTGCTTCGTAGCCTGCGCGGATGCCCGGCCGGATCGGACCGGCGGCCAGCCACGGACCATCGAGACGGGCATCCGCCAGCGCGTCCCGCGCGCCCCGGCATGTCGCCCTGATGTGACGCTCGACGGCTTCGGCCGCCGGGACATGGCCGCCGCGTTCGCGGGCAAGGCTGCCGCGCAGCCGGGCAAGCACGTCGCGCCTAATGCAGCACGAGATCGATAGGCGGCCACGATCGGCGAGCACCATGCCGCCGTAGCCGCCGGGAAAAGTGAGCAGCGGCATCAGATCGGGCGGCAGCGCCGACCCGGTGAAATGTGCCTTGAACCCGAGCAGGTCCGAGGAGCGGCTTTGTTTCCCGAGCTGGCTCGGCAGCGGCCCCGGCTCCCACGAACCGTGTGCAGCGACGATTACCGATGCCCGCAGGGTCATCCCCTCCTCGCCGGGACTGCCGCTTGTAGCCTGGATCCGCACCGCCTGGCGGTCGCCATCCCTTTCGATGGCGACGGCACGGCAGGGCTGGAACACTTCCACGCCAGCCGAGCGGGCCGCGTCGAGCAGCAGCGTGTCCAATATGTCGCGGCCAAGCGCGCGGCCGAAGCCGTCTCTTGCTGCGGGTCCGGATCGCGCGCCCGGCATCGGCGCCTCGATGCTGGCATTGCCGGAAAAGAGGCCGACCCGGCGTATTTCCGGACCGGCCTCGCCGCGCCAAGCATCGCCGATACCCAGCCGGTCAAGGAGCGCGAGGTTGCTTGCCGAGATGTATTCGCCGCATACCTTGCGGCGCGGAAACGCGCTCTTCTCCACGATCGCGACAGCCCATCCGCGCCGGGCGAGCGCCAGCGCCGCCGACGTGCCCGCCGGGCCGGCGCCGATGATGATCGCATCGTGGGTGGATGCGCGCTTCACGGCTTATCCCTGGGCGCATCCCCAACCTGGATCGCCGAGGCCCCGACAAAGACATGCGAGAAAGGCCCTGCGCGCCGTTCCTCGAGCGGGTTGCCGCCGGCGGCAGCCCAAAGATCGGAAAGCTCGTGGCCGCGAAAGCCGGCGCGGACGCTTTCAACCGCATCATGTCGCGTGACGTCGTTGACGCCGATTGCCGGCAGAAGCCGGGCCGCGATCAGTGCAAAGCCCGCCCTCAGCGGTTCCGTCGCCAGGATGAGCGGCGCCTTGGGCCGCAATAGCGAGAACAGCCGCAGCAGTGCAGCATCGCTGAAATGATGCAGGAAGAGGTTGACCGTGATCGCGTCGAAGGGTCTGCCATCCCCCTTCTCCGCCCAATCGAAGACATCTGCGGTGATGGTTTCGACCCTCCATCCCAGCCCGGCGAAATCCGCCGCGAGCCTCGGCGTGGCGAGGCGGACGCGATCGAGCATCGTCAGCTCCACCTCGCGCCAATCGCGTGCCATGCGCCACGCCACCTTGAGCATGAAGGTGCCGTCGCCGGCGCCGATCTCCAGGATGCGGCCGGGCGGCCTCGGCAAAAATTTCCGCATGAGCGAAGCCATGATCGGCGCCTGGAACATCAGCGCGTTGATGCGGGCGAGATCGCGGCGCGAGCGGATTGCCCGCGCATCGTCGGCCGCGAGCCCGTCCAGGATTTCCGGAACGAGGCTGCGTTCAGCGAGCGCACTCATGAGACGGTCCTGAACAGCATGGTCTCGGCCGTCAGCCCGGGCCCGAACGACATGCCGCAGCCGAGCAGCCCGCCCGGCTGCTTCAGCATCTTCTCCATCACGAACATGACGGTTGGCGACGACATGTTGCCATATTGGCGCAACACCTCGCGCGACGGCTCGAGCGCGGCGGGCTCGAGTTCAAACGCCCTTTCGACGGCGTCGAGAATGCTGCGGCCGCCGGGATGCACAGCCCAGAGGTCGATCGCTTCCGGCGCCCGGCCTCCGAGGATCGCGTCCCGGTTGCTGCGCAGGGCTTCCTGGACAGCGGCCGGTACCTTGCCGGAAAGAACCATGTCGAAACCTTGGTCACGGATATCCCAGGTCATCAGTTCGCGCTGCTCGTTCGCGACGGCGCAGCGGAAGGAGTCGAGCTCGATGCCGGGCGGCTCGGCGGTGACGATGCTCGCAGCGCAGCCGTCGCCCCAGAGGCAGAAGCAGAGCAGCTTTTCCAGTTCGGTGGTTTCCCTGATGTGTAGTGTGCAGATCTCGATGTTGACCAGCAGTACCCTTGCCCCCGGATCGGAGCGTACGATGTGGCGTGCAAGCTTGAGGCCGTTGACCGCAGCGTAGCAGCCCATGAAACCGATCATCGTGCGTTCGACGCCGTCCGCAAGGCCGCAGCGCTGAACCAGGTCGAGGTCGATGCCGGGCGCGGAGAAACCGGTGCAGGTGGTGACGATGAGGTGTGTGATGCGCGAAGCCTCGTTGCCGAGATGCAGCCCGTCGACGCCCTTTTGCGCCAGCGCGGGGGCGGCCTCTGCGAACATAGCCATTCTGGCGGCCGTCCCGGGAAATGCCCCGCGCTTGAAGATCCCGCCGAGATCGACCGACGGCCCTTCGGGGTCGAGAGCCGGGGCAAAGCAGGAGAAGCGGTGGTCAATGCCGGCAAGCCCGGCCATGCGTTCGAATAGTTTCCTGCGGTCGCTGCAGAGCATGGAGGCCGCGTAGCGCAGGTAGAACTGGTGGACTTCATGCTGGGGAACCGCCGTCGCGATCCGGTTGATGTAGGCGTTAGCGGACATGTACTGTCTCCCTGGGCCTCGGCGCGGTGCGCGCTGTTGCCGGAGGGGTTCCTTGCTCATGAGCGCGCCTTGGCAGGCGCCAAGCGCTGACCGTTGCCTGTTCGATAAACGTTTCGGAAAACCTGTTTCTTCCCCTGGCGTATGATCCCGAAACTAAAAGATTTGAAGGGGATGATAGGCAAATCAAAGTGTTACAGCCTTTTCCGCGCCCTAGCAGCAGGCAAGGATTTCGGCTCGATCACTTGCTGCCCTGCACCGTTCCGGGCACGATCAAGGCTCCCTGATCGCGCTCCGAATATCTGAAGCCGATAAAGAACAAGGCGATGATGGTGAGGCCGACCGCCAGCACGATGGCGAGGGTCCTTCCCGGGTTTTCGGCAGGGGGCCTATCTAGCATGGTGGTTCGCCTCGCATATCAACCTGGCGAGGGCGGGAAGGGTTCCCAGGCGGGTAGAACGCTCGCCCGGTCCGACATTGACGGTATCGGCAAGGAAGCGGGAAGCGCACCCCCGGGCGAAGAGCGACTACCGGCGATAGCTGCAAATTGCATCAATCGAATTGTGAGAAAATTAATCAGCGCTTTCTAATATTGTTGGTCACCCGGCAGCGAATTCCGGTAACGGACCCATGACCAAGAACCTCGGCAACGCCAAGCCCAACGCCCCTGCGGGCGAGATAAGATCCTCGCCATTCGGCAGGATAGCGCCGGCGCTGTTCCCGCTGGCAGTCGTGGCGCTGGGCTACCTCGTGGGCAAGCAGTTCTTCGGTTTCTGATGCTGGGCAAATGTTCTGTGGAGGCGGGCCGGAGCCTCGCGCGGGCCGGTGCTCGTATTCGGCCGTTTGCGCCCCTCCCACTGCTTTGGTCCTAGGGCCTAGGTCGTTCTTGCCCTTGCATTAGTACAAGCGCATGTTCGAAGTAGCCGGCAGGCTCGCAAACTCCGGTCAGGCCCGGCCGCCGAACCCAAAACACCCCCCCCAGGCTGCCGGGCCGTCGGCGCGCCTTGCAAGCAAGCCCTCCACACCACCGATGGGTCCGTAACCAGCGCTGCTGCCGCGGTGGACCTGCACGCGCTCACAATCGCTCCAAAGCGCTCGAGAGGCGTATCGTTGCGCGGACCGGGCGCCGCATCGAAGTCGAATTCTACCTAGGGTGTCCTTCAAGCTTTCAGTGTCTGGATTTTATCCATTTTGAACGGCCCTTACCGGAAATCTGTATTTTCGACATCAAGTGTGCTCGTGCCTTGCAACTATTCTCCTGCTGAGGATAATAAGCGGTTGCTTGCGGCGACCCTTCGTGCGTTAAATCGTATTGCTGTTCGAGGATGCAATTCTTAGGGCGACGAGCTGGAGCTGCACATGGTGGCAGGCGAACCAGACAGTGTCCGCGTAAAATTCATCAACGGCCAATGGCTGGTGCGCGTCGTCGAAGGCGGCCGGCTGGCCCATCAACTGTTCAACATCCACGCGGAAGCCGAAGCCTTCGCCGAGGAGGAACGCCACCGGCTGGGCCTGCCGGGCGAGCCGCCGGCCGCGGAGCCGGCCGAGCCAAAGCGGCGCGGCGGGCGCAGACGCTGAGCGCCCGATATCCTCAATTCGTGTGGCTTGCCATCGCCTCACCGGCAACCAGTTTGCGCTCCGCGGAAAATATGGGAACAATCGGCGGGACGGGGATGCTGCCGATGTGCAATCTTTACAACATCACCACAAGCCAGGAAGCGATCCGCCAGTGGACGCGAGCGCTGCGCGACATTTCGGGCAATCTCGAACCTTCGGTCGACATCTATCCGAACCAGCCGGCGCCGGTGGTGCGCAATGCCGCCGACGGCAGCCGCGAGCTCGCCCGGCTGCGCTGGGGCATGCCGACGCCGCAAGAACGCGTGCGCGGCAATGCCGATCCCGGCACGACCAACATCCGCAACCCGCAATATGCCCACTGGCTGCCTTATCTCGGCGTCGAGAACCGCTGCCTGGTGCCGGTGACGAGCTTTGCCGAGCCCTCGCCAAAGCCCGGCGACAAGGATCCTGAAACCGGCGTGCAGAAGAATTTCTGGTTCGCGCTCGGCGAGGACCGCCCGCTGTTCTTCTTCGCCGGGATGTGGACGCCCTGGCATGGCGTGCGCAAGGTGAAGGAAGGTCCGGGCGACCACGAGCTCTACGGCTTCCTGACGACCAGGCCGAACGCGTTGATCGCGCCGATCCACGAGAAGGCGATGCCGGTGATGCTGACCACTCAGGAGGAGACCGAGCTGTGGCTGACAGCGCCGTGGTCGGAGGCGAAGACGCTGCAGCGGCCGGCGCCGAACGACGCGCTGGTGATCGTGGACAAGCCGGCGACGCAGATCAAGTTTCCGGCGGAACCGCCGGCGCAGGGGTCGTTGTTTTAGCTCCTCGCCTTCTGCAGCACCCAGATATAACCCTTGGGCGGGTGATCCTGGTCGATGAACTGGGTCTTGACCTCAGTGTCCTTGCGGCCGCAGCGCTTGCAGCGGAAGCGGATGGTTTCGAGCGGCTTGTTCCAGCCGACCACCTTGGCCACGTCGTTCGCCTTGAAGCGGCCGGCGTGGTAGCAGTGGCGGCATTCGACTATGAGCAGCATGTTGGCCTTGACCGCCCGGCCGACGAAGCCGCGGAAACGGATGCCGGATGTGAAGTGAGCTGTGGTGGCGGCTAGTTCACGCGCCAGAGGAAATAAGGCCAGTCCGGCGTGTCGAAGGGCAAGGGGGTCCAGCGCGGCGACTGCATCGCCCGGTCGCTGACCACTAGGCCACCCGGTGCCATCAACGCATCGATGAGCGCCGCCAGCCAGCCGGCCTGGGCGGTGTCGCGGGCGCGGTCCTCACTGCCGAAATCGGCATGGGCCAAGGCTGCGGGCGCGCAGCCGGACAAGGCGGACAGCGTTTCGCGGAAATCGCCCAGCACAAGGTCGGCGCCGGCCGGCGCCGCATCAGCCGGGGCGTGCAGGTCGCGGTCGAAGGCGATGATCCGGCGGTCCGGGAACAGCTTGCGCAGATGGCTGTAGGTGCGGCCCTTGCCCAGGCCGATCTCCAGCACCGGGCCGGGCAAGTCCCGGGTCTCCTCCGCCGCCCGCTCCAGCGCCCGGCGCTGGGTGGTGAGGCGGGCGATCATGCGGTCGAGGCGGCTGTCCATGGGCGCTCCGGGCAGGCTCGATGGTGTCGAGGGCCGCCACTGTAGCTTCGGCCAGGGACACCGTCGATCCCGAACGCGGTAAAACCAGGTCTCAGAAATAGCTCGCGTGTTGAGTGACAGCTGCTATCCCCTCGCCTTCTGCAGCACCCAGATATAACCCTTGGGCGGGTGATCCTGGTCGATGAACTGGGTCTTGACCTCAGTGTCCTTGCGGCCGCAGCGCTTGCAGCGGAAGCGGATGGTTTCGAGCGGCTTGTTCCAGCCGACCACCTTGGCCACGTCGTTCGCCTTGAAGCGGCCGGCGTGGTAGCAGTGGCGGCATTCGACTATGAGCAGCATGTTGGCCTTGGCCGCCCGGCCGACGCTGTCCATGGGTCCGGCCATTTCTCATGTCCGGTCTGAATAATCCTCAGGCAGCGGCAGCAGGCCGAGCCAGGCGGCGCGGAAATCGAGGTCCCTGCCCGCCACCGCGCCCATCATCTCATGCAGCCTCTCCACCAACCCGTTGAGCCGCCAGTACATTTCGCCGTTGGTCTTGAGATTGAGCTGCGCCGCCAGCACGGTCTGGCGCAGTTCCAACGCATCGCGAATGATCGCCTCCGCGTCCGACCGGAACAATCTGTCATAGCGGCTTCTCCGTCTGCCCAACGCGGCTCTCCGTGATCCTGAGCAACCGCCCCATCTGCTGACAAAATAGGAACCCGTTCCTCGCTGAGTCAATTCGTCGTTGACAATTTTGTTCCCTTTTTGTTCACATGCTAGTGGGAACCTGCGGAGCACCCGAGATGGATCACATCGTCAGGCTCGACAGCCGCGAGGAAGCGGCGCTTCAGGCAATCGCCGAGCGGTTCATCGCCCGCCACAAGGGCGACCCGGTGAAGGCGCTGAAGGAGATGATCGTGTTCAACGGCCATCTCCAGCAACGGCTCGACGCGCTCCAGGCTTCAAGGCTTCGTCAACGAGACGCGTCGGGACGGCGCGGCTGAGGCATGCTGCCCCGTCAGGCGGCCCGCAGTCCTTCCTTCGGACGCAGGTTCTGGTTCATGCGGAACAGGTTCTGCGGATCGTAGCGCTGCTTGATCTCGAGCAACCGGCGATAATTGCCGCCATAGGCCGCTTCGACACGGTCGATCTCATCCTCCGGCATGAAGTTCACATAGGCCGTTCCGGCAGCATGAGGCTTTGATGCTTCATAGATGTCTCGAGCCCATTCGATGCAGGCCTTGTCCATGGCCGGTTCGCGCCAGCGGGCGTGAACATTCATGACGAAATGCGAGCTCCGCTGCGGAAACGCCGTCGCTTCCGCCGGGACGCGGCCAGCGACGCCGCCGACATGGCCGAAGAATATCTCGCATTCGGGACCCGGAAGCCTGGATATCGCGGTCGTGGTGATCTCGATCGCGCTGTCGGAAAGCTCGGTGAAGTCATGGCTCTTCCAATAATTGCGGGCGCCAGGCGCGAGCAGCGGATCGAAGGCCTGCTGCCAGCCCGTGAACGGGTTGGGACCGACGACGTCGGCAATCGGCGTGCCGATGGCGCGGAGCTTTTGCGTCGCCTTTTCGCCAGCCTCGATAGCGCCGCAATAGCACATGGCCAGCACCAGCACTTCCTTGCCGTGCCATTCGGCCGGCAGGAAGGGCAGCGGCGGCGCCTGCCGCATGACCACCCAGCAGGTCAGTTCGTCGGGGGCAGTTTCGAGCGCGGCGCGGTATTCCCGAAGCACCTTCCCGGCATCGGCGAAGGGATGGACGACAAGGCCCGACAGCACTTGCGGCCCGAACTGGTGAAGTTTGAACTCGAACCCCGTGACGACGCCGAAATTGCCGCCGCCGCCGCGCAGCGCCCAGAACAGGTCCGCGTTCTCGGTCTCGCTGGCGCGCAGCAGCTTGCCGTGCGCGGTTACCACGTCGGCCGAAACGAGATTGTCGATGGTCAGCCCGTATTTGCGGGTGATCCAGCCGAAGCCGCCGCCCAGTGTCAGGCCGGCAATACCTGTGGTCGAGTTGATGCCGGTCGGCAGCGCCAGTCCGAAGGCCTGCGTTTCGCGGTCGACATCGACAAGCGTGGCGCCGGGTCCGACCCAGGCGCGCCGCGCCGCGACATCGACCCGCACAGACTTCATCATGGAGAGATCGATGACGAGGCCGCCCTCGCAGATGGCGCTGCCGGCAATGTTGTGACCGCCGCCGCGCACGGAGACGAGAAGTCCGTTCTCACGGGCGAAATTCACCGCGGCAACGACATCGGAGGCGCCGACGCAGCACGCGATCAGCCCGGGCCGCCGGTCGATCATGTCATTCCAGATGCTGCGCGCGCCGTCGTAGCCGGCGTCACCCTCCCGCAGCACCGTGCCGCGTATTTGCGTCGAAAGCGTTTCCAGGGCGGCGGCATCGACTGTGGTCTTGCCGCCCTCAAGGGCAGTGAAGCTCATGGCATTCATGAATTCCTCCCGTTCTTGTTGATGAGCCCCCTCCGCCCGAATTTTAGTGTGCGCTCATGTTCGGCATCCCGCAAGTTATCGCGGGCAGCGAGCCGGCCGTGCGGGCGTTGCTCAACAAACGATTGGCAAGAACGGCACGCGCGTTGCCAGCAATCTTGACGGGCAGGAATAACAGGCTCTCAATCAAGAGAGATTATCGCTGCGGATATAGGGGAACGCCGCATGAAACGCATGTTGTTTGCCTGTTCGATATCGTCTGTGCTGCTATTGTCAGCGAACCGGGCGTTTGCGTTCAATTTCGGCTTCGTCAGAGTGCCGGACTGGATGGATCCTTATATCGGCGTGCTCGTTGCCGTCACCCTCTTCTTCTGGCTCGGACTGGCGGCGACAAAGCCGAGCGGCGTGCCGTTCAAGCAGGTGCGGTATGTGAAGATTTCGCCCATAGCGAATTTCTTCTACCTCGGCATCGCCTTCTTCTTCACCATCATGATGATTATGCTGTTCGCCGGCATGGGCCTGAGGCGATACGCTGAGTGGACCGGCGCAGCGTAGAGAGAGAGCGAAACGGGACAGATCGAAGCTCTTTCGCGCCCCCTTCTGTCCTGCTGGAGATCTCCCCCTCAAGGGCCCTCAAGGGGGAGATTGGCAGCTTCGGCGCCGTGCTCCTATGCCTTCACCCGCTTCAGCGCCTGCGCCATGCAGTGAATGCCGCCGCCGGTCTTGGAGATCTCGCTCATGTCGACGGCCGCCACCTCGAAGCCGCGTGCCTTCAGCTTTTCGATCAGCGTCTTGCTCGAGGTCGGGGCGATCACCCTGTCCTTGCCTAGCGACATGAAGTTGCAGCCGAGCGCCATCGTATCCTGGAAGGGCACGTCGATGATCTCGTGGCCCTTGCCCTTCAGCCAGTCGACGATGCCGGGCTCGGTGCAGGCAAGGCAGACGGCGGTGAGCTTTTCGGCGATCGGCACCACCATCAGGTCTATGTGCACGTAGTATTCGTCGATGAAGGCGATGCGCGTCTCCCAGCCTTCCTTGTCGAACCAGGCCTGCACCTGGCGCGCTCCCTCCTCCTGCGTGCGGGCGCCGCCGCAGCCGATCAGCACCACGCCTTCCTCGATGACGTTGAAGTCGCCGCCCTCGAAGGTGCCGGCGGTCACCATGTCGTAGATCGGGATGCCGAGCTTCTCATAGGTGCGGATGGCGGCGTAGTTCTCGCCGCGCCGCCACCAGTTGGCCATTGCGGTGATGAACGCGCCGTAGGGCGTCATGACGCTGGAGTCGCGCGAATAGACCTGCATCGGCAGTTCCGGCGTCGGCTCGTGCCAGTGGATGGTGACGCCGAAATGCTCGTAAGCGGCGACGAGGTCCTTGTGCTGCGCCTGGGCGATCTGGATGTTGCAGGGCGCCTCGCGCAAATGCTTTCTGGACAGCGAACTGGTCGAAAGATGGCGAAGGAAATTGGGCGAGCCGAGCAGCACGTCGCTCAGAACGTCGGTCTCGTTGGCGAAGCCCCAGGCAGTGAGCGGCTTGGTGCCGCCATTGGGATTGCGGCGCTGCAGCGAGAACGGCTCAGCGACGATGCGGTCATGGACGGTCATGGTGTTCTCCTCGGGGTCGGTCTGCTTGAGATCATTGGCTGCTCGGTATCCACCAGTCGCGCCCGCGCCCGGTGGTGACATATTCCGGCCAGCGGAAGTTTATCGGCGGCTCGTAGTCGCAAAGCGGCGCGATCCAGTTCGAGCCGCCGGCGCCGCCGCCGGTTCGCTTGACGAATTCGTCCATGGCCGCATCGCGCGCCGCCTTGTCTTCCAGTAGGCGAAGCGCGGTGAGCGCGACGGTCTTGGAGGCGCAGGTCACCATCGGGTCGATGGTGGCCGCAATGCCGCCCAACGCATTCATCACCCAAGCGGGATAGGCGTGGCCGTTGGCCGAACGCAGCGCCGGGCGGGCGACGTAGAAGCGCGATGTCGGCGCGTGCCAGCTCATGTCGGTATAGTCGTCCGAGGTCGAGTTCACCTGCGAGGGCGGCAGGTCGCGCCGCAGGACCGCCTCGGCCTCCTGCGGCGTGATAAGGCGCTCCAGCTCGTCGATGAACGGATTCTCGGTCGCCTCGCCGCCAGCATTGACCTGGACCTCGCGGGCGATCGCCCTCGCCTCTTCGTTCCACTGTGGCGGACCGACGGTAGAGAGCGCTTCATAGGTGATGCGGGCCATGGCGTGGTTGGCCAGTCCCGGGCGCGACTTCGACACCCAGTGGCGTTCGTAGCGGCAGCCGCTCATCTTCGCCGCCGCTTCCGCGTTTCGGTCGAGCACGGCGGTCACCTGCTCGGCCATGGCGATGGTCGGCACGCGGATCATGTACTGGATCTCGGCAAGGCCCGCCGGCAGATTGTCGGCGGTCGCCTGGCCCGCGGTCAGGATCGCCTCGCTGATCGACCAGCCGCCCTGGTGCGTCAGCATGGAATCGCGCAGCGCCTTGGAAGCCATGTACATCATCATCAGCGCATCGTTGGCACCTGGCGCCCTGACCGCGGAATGCGCCTGCGGGATCGGGGCGCCGTCGCTTGCGCGGCCCCAATTCTGAGGCTCGTCGCAAATGAAGCGGTAGATCATCGAATAGGCCGCGCCGCAATGCGTGTCCCAGCGCGCGGTGTTGCAGAGCGGCAGCATGTAGAAGGGATGAAAGGAGATCATGCCCGCAAGGCCGTCATAATAGCCCTTGGCGGCATGGATCGGCTTCGAGCCCCTCACCTTCTCTGCCGGCTCGCCAGTGAAGCGCAGCGTGCCTTGAATGCCATGCTGCTGCATCGCGGCCTTGGCGGCGAGCAGCCCGCCGAGGCTGCCAATGCCGAGGCCCGAGTGCGGATCGGTATGGCCACCCGCCTCGACGCTGAGCCCCGCCCGCGGTTGCTTGACCGTCGCGGCATCCTGGCAGTTGCCGGGCACGGCGTCGTATTCGGCATACATGCCGATCGTCGGTCCGTCGCCATTCGTCCAATGCGCGCAGAAGGCGGTCGGCATGCCGCCCGAGCCCTCTTCCACCGAAAAGCCTTCACGCTTCAGCCGGTCGACATACCAGGCTGCGGACTGGTACTCGCGCCAGGCGGTCTCGCCGAGGTCGAAGATGGTGCGCGTCCAGGCCGACAAGAGCGGCTGGATGCCGTCGATGCAGGCCAGTGCCGTTTCCTGCGCTGATGTCGTCACCGGTTTCTCCATGCCGCAAAGAAAGCAGTGAAGCGGCTCTTCAAAAAGTGATATGTTTTCCCGGCTCGTGCAAATTCGGTTCACCTGAGGCCTCTTGCGCATACCTTCCACGCAGGCGCTTCGCGCCCTCGACAGTTTTGCTCGTCACGGCAGCGTGTGGCGCGCGGCCGATGAACTCCACCTCACCCGCAGCGCCGTCTCGCATCAGCTGAGGCTGCTCGAACGCGACCTCGGCTTCGATCTCTTGCAGCGCATCGGCAAGGGCGTGGCGCTGACGCCGCGCGGCCAGCGCTACGCCGCCGATGTCAGGAAGGCGCTGACCGTGCTCGGCGACGCGGGGACGCAGAACAGCGGCGCCGGCGTCGGCGGCTCCTTCGGCATCTCCTGTCCGCCGGGCTTCGCGTCGATGTTCCTGTGCACCCATATCGGCGAGTTCCAGCAGATGTATCCGGACGTCGCGCTGTCGGTGCTCACGCCGCGGCGGCTCGACGACGTCAGCAATCCGGAGGCGGACGCCTTCATCGCCTTCGGCGTCGGCAACTGGCCGAACCGCGCGGTGGAGCTGCTTTGCGAGGTCTCCTTCACCCCGCTCTGCAGCCCGACGTTGCTCAACAAGGTGGGCGGCTTTTCCAAGCCCGCCGACGTGCTGCGCGCCAACCTGCTGCATCTCAGCGATACCGAGGACTGGGCGCGCTGGCTGGCGCTGTCGAAGGTGGAAAATCCCGACACCGAAGGCGGCATCTTCTTTTCCGACATGAACCTCGTCTTCTCGGCGGCAATCGCCGGCCAGGGCATCGCCATGGGAGACGAGCTGACCGGCCGCCGGGCGCTGAGCGAGGGCAGGCTGGTCAAGCCGTTCGAAGCGACGGTGCCCTCGCCGCGCTCCTACTATCTGGTCTTCGAGCATGCCAAGGCGGGCCACCCGGTACTCAATGCCTTCAGCGACTGGCTGCGGGCGAAGCTTTTGGAAAGCAGGCTGGCGAAGTATTGAAGGCGGGGACGCCGGCACGCCTTAGGATGTCCCTCGGAGTGCCAACCGTCCGGTCGTCATCCCCGGGCTTGACCCGAGGATCCATTCCGTGGCGATCGCGAAAGGCACGCTTGATCAGAATTCTGCACCGTTGCAGCTCCCAGAGGTCACGGCATGGCAACCAGGGTCTGCGCGCGTCGCTTCGCTCCTTGCTCCGCCCTGAAATGGCGACGGCATGAACGCCTTCGCCAATCGCGAAGGTTGGCGAGCCCGCCGAACGCCCAAGTTTGGGAGACGCTCGCGCCACCTGCCCATCCGTGAATCAAATTTGCCGAACAGACGAAAACTATTCGGTTGCGGTGAACGCGCGCCGTGCATACGATTTGAAACAAGCGTGAGGACGAAGGCAGGATGCAGCAACCCGGCCGGGCCGCAGAGATCAAGGCGAACGGGATAGGCAAGAGCTTCGGCTCGTTCCGGGCGCTGGACAATCTCACGCTCGATATCGGCCGCGGCGAGTTCCTGACGCTGCTTGGGCCATCCGGTTCCGGCAAGACCACCTTCCTGATGATCTTGGCCGGCTTCGTGCAGCCGAGCGAGGGCAGGCTTTTCAGCGACGGCACCGACATTACCGACCGGCCGGCCGAACAGCGCGCCGCCGGCATGGTATTCCAGGGCTATGCTTTGTTCCCGCATATGAGCGTGGAACAGAACATCGCCTTTCCGCTCAAGGTGCGCAAGAAGTCCGCTTCCGAGATCAAAAGCCGTGTCGGCGAGATGATCGAGCGCGTCGGTCTCAAAGGCCACGAGAAGAAATTGCCGGCGCAGCTTTCCGGCGGCCAGCAGCAGCGCGTGGCGCTCGCCCGCGCCCTGGTGTTCGAGCCGGGCGTGCTGCTTCTCGACGAGCCGTTCTCGGCGCTGGACAAGAGCCTGCGCGGCCAGATGCAGGCCGAGATGAAGCGGCTGCACCAGGAGACCGGCACCACCTTTGTCTTCGTCACTCACGACCAGAGCGAGGCGCTGGCGCTTTCCTCGCGCGTCGCCATTTTCAATCACGGCAAGCTCTTGCAGGTCGGCAGGCCGGACGAGGTCTACGACCGGCCGGCCAGCCGCTTCGTCGCCGAGTTCCTGGGCGAGATCAACATGCTGCCCGTGAAGGGCGTCAAGCCCGCCGATAATGGCGCCACCGGTGTCTGCGAGGACCGGGCGGTCAACATGCGCTGCAAAGCAGAAAAGGTCCGCGGCGACGCTATCCTGGCAATCCGGCCGGAACACATGTCGATCGCGCCGGAGGCAGCGGCCGGCGAAAACGGCATCGCCGCCACTGCTGTCGCTTCGACCTATCTGGGTGCGGCGACCAAGCTCGACCTGACCACGCGCCAGGGTGCGAAGGTCACCGTCTCGGTGCCGAACGAGGTGGCCGCGGCAGCGTTGAGCAAGGGCAATTCCGTCTGGCTGACCTGGCCGGCGGAAAAGGGCTTCCTCCTGCCGGACGGAGGACAATGAGCGCCGAAGCGGCGTGAATTCGCCGCGTCGGTTTCCGGATCAGATCAATTAAAACAAGGGGAACTGACATGAACGAGACCAAGAAACAGACCATCGACTCCCTCGCAGAGAGGGCAAAACGCGGCGAGATCTCGCGCCGGCAATTCGCGCAGCTTGCAGGCCTCGTGCTCGCCGGCACGCCGATGCTGCTGCGCTCGACCCATGCTCAAGCCGAGACCAAGGGGCTGGTGCTGGTGAATTGGGGCGGCGACGCCATCACCGCTTACGACGCCGCCTACGGCCAGGCCTTCACCAAGGATACCGGCATCCCGGTGAAGATGGACGGCTCGGGCCCGACCGAGGGCGCGATCGCCGCGCAGTTCAAGAGCGGCGCGCCGACCTGGGACCTGGTCGACGTCGATCCGTTCTCGGCCATTACGCTGGGCGGCCAGGGCATGCTCGAGCCGATCGACTACAAGATCGTCGATAAGAGCAAGATGCGGCCGGGCTTCGGCTGGGAATTTGCCGCGTCGACCTATTTCTTCTCCTACGTGATCGCCTACGACTCGCAGAAGTTCGGCTCCAATGCGCCGACCGGCATGGCCGACTTTTTCGACGTGAAGAAATTCCCCGGCAAGCGCTCGCTCTACAAATGGGGTGTGTCGAGCTGGGAAGCCGCCCTGCTCGCCGACGGCGTGGCACCCGCCTCGCTCTATCCGCTCGACCTCAAGCGAGCGCATGACAAGATCGCCGCCTTCAAGGAAAACGTCGTCTCCTATTGGGGCGGCGGCGCCGAAAGCCAGAGCGTGCTGCTCAACGGCGAGGCTTCCATGGCGATCGTCTGGTCGACGCGCGCCTCGCTGATCGAGCAGGACTCGGGCGGCCAGATCAAGTTCATCTGGGACCAGGGCCTGATCTCGCCCGGCGCGCTCGCGGTTCTGAAGAACAACCCCGGCGGCAAGGAAGCTGCGATGAAGTTCATCGCCAGCACGCAGGATCCGCAGAAGGAACTGGTGATGTTCGAGAAGCTCGGCCAGGGCCCGGCCAACCCGGCGGCCGACGCGCTGATCCCGGCCGACAAGAAGCGCATCAACCCGGTCGATCCGGAAAACATGAAGAAGCAGATCCCGCTCGACATGGAGTGGTACGCCAAGAACTACGGCGCGGCGCTCGACGAATACACCAAGATCATCTCGGCTTGAGCGGGCGGAGATGCTGAACTGACATGAGGGGCACCCTCTCCGACAGGACGGGCGCGGCGCTGTTGATGGCGCCGCTGCTCCTGTTCCTGGTCCTTGCTTATGCCTGGCCTTTCCTCGGCGTGGTGAAGTGGAGCTTCACCTTGCCGACGCCGGGACTCGGCCAATATGGCGCGCTGGTCAGCGATCCGCTGGTGCAGTCGGTATTCGTCCGCACGTTGCGCATCGCGGCGATCGTCACCATCGTTTCCGTCACCGCCGCCTATGCGATCACGGTCGTCTGGGTGCGCGGCAGCCCGGTGCAGCGCGTGCTTGCGGAATTCTGCATCCTGGTGCCGTTCTGGATCTCGGTGCTGACGCGCGCCTTCGGCTGGGTGGCGCTGTTGTCCAACCGCGGGCTCATCAACACCTGGCTGCAATCGATCGGCTTCATCTCCGAGCCGCTGACGCTCGTGCGCAACGAGTTCGGCGTCATCGTCGGCATGTCGCATTTCCTCATCCCCTTCGCGGTGTTTCCGCTGGCTTCGGCCATGCGCAGCCTCGACGAGCGCGTGCTGCTCGCGGCGCGCGGTCTTGGCTCCAGCCGCATGCGCACCTTCTGGACGGTGTTCGTGCCGATGACGCGCTCGGGCATTATCGGCTCGGCGATGATCACTTTCGTCTTCTCGCTGGGCTTCTTCGTCACGCCGGCGATCCTCGGCGGCGGCCGCAGCGTGATGATCGCCGAACTCATCTATCTTCGCATCTTCCAGAGCCCGGACTGGGGGCTGGGCGCGGCAATAAGCGTCGTGCTGGTGGTGTTCGTCGGCGCGCTGATGGCGCTCTTGTTCCGCTACGTCAAACCGAAGCAATTGGTGTAGCAAGATGCCCACCTACCGCCCCGGTCCCGTCTCGCTCATCCTCGCCGTCCTGGTGGCGCTGTTTCTGCTTATGCCATTGCTCGCCGTCATCCCGGTGTCGCTGACGCCGAGCCGCATGTTGACCATGCCGACCGGCGAACTGTCGCTGCGCCACTACCGTTCGCTGATCGAGGATCCGCGCTGGCTGGAGTCCATCCTGCTCTCGATCCGCATCGGTGTGGTCAGCAGCGCGATTTCCACGGCGCTCGCGCTCACCTTCAGCCTCGGCGTGTGGATGTTCCAGCCGCGCTTCACCGCCGCCCTGGTCGGCTTCGTCCTTTTGCCTATGGTGGTGCCGCCGGTGGTCTCGGCGGTGACCCTGTATTTCCTGCTCACCTCGGTCTCCGGCATCTCATCCTTCTTCGGTTACGACACCTGGCTGGGTGTCGCGATGGCGCATTCGGTGATGACGGTGCCCTTCGCCACCGTTCTGATCCTGGTCTCGCTCAGCCAGCTCGATCGGCGCATCGACCTCGCCGCACGAGGCCTGGGCGCCAGTGTGTGGGAGCGCGCGACGCGCATCATCATGCCCAACATCAAGTTCGGCATCGTCACCGCGACGCTCCTCTCCTTCGTGCTCTCCTGGGAAGAGATCGGCGTGACGCTGTTCATCACCTCGGTGAACGCCATCACGCTGCCGCGCCTGATGTGGATGGGCCTGCGCGACAACATCGATCCGGCGATCGCAGCCCTTTCGGTGATCCTGATCATCATCACCGTGCTGGTGCTCGCCGCGCGAAGCGTGATTACGCGCCGGCGAGCCGCACCGTAAATCCGCGGCTTTGTCCCAAAACGAAAGAGGCCCGCCGGGAGCGGCGAGCCTCTGACGGTGCCAAAGTGGAAGTCTGGCCCGTGGTGATCCGGGGGTGTGGATCGCGTAAAGTCTAGCCACCCGAAGTCCGGCGCGCGATTTACAAATCCGTAAACTTCGCGCCACCTGAGCGAGCGGCGGAGGCAGAAAAGAGACGTATTATCATCGCCTTGCGAGCATCCGCGACCGCGCCGGCGCAGCATCCTTCAATCAAAAGTGATGGGAAGAGCGCGACAAGTCGAGCCCGATCGGCGACGACGGCCAGCCCGTGACGACATGACGAAATCCGGCCGCTACCGGTTTCCCCGGCAGCAGCATTCTGGCCAGGATCGCGTCCCGGCGAATGAAGTGATCATAAAGTGCCGCCAGGGCAGGTATGCCGGTCGGCGCATTGCCATCCTGTTTGCATCGCGCCTTCAGAGGGCGCGCCGCGCAGGCGAAGCAGGCGAAGGCTGCTCGCCCTCGCCTGCGGTCGGAGCCGTTCAAGCGGCCTGCGGCGGCCGCATTCTTTCGACAAGAGCCTGCCGGGCCGGGCCGGCGAGCGGCCTGTCCATGGTCAGCAGCCCGTCGAGCAGAACGAGGAGCTCACGCGCCGCGGACGACTTGCAGGAATAATAGACCATCTGGCGGTCGCGGCGGGTGTCGACCAGGCCAAACCTGCGCAGTTTGGCCAGATGCTGGGAGAGTGCGGACTGGCTGAGTTCAACCTTGTCGGCGAGCGCGCCGACAGACAATTCGCCCTCGGCCAGGTAGTTCATAATGAGCAAACGCTTCTCGTTGCCCATTACCGCAAGAAAGGCTGCCGCGCTTTCTGCGTTGGCGGTAAGTTTCTTGGTCACCATCGGTTTCCCCATGTTCATGCTCTTCCGAGGCCACGGGGGCAATGGCTTCGGAATTCCAGAGCATTTGATGGGCCTGCTCCGACACGCAGTCGGAACCTGCCCTGCTTCTTTGTTCGACCAAAACCCTCCGTAACCCGGTTGCCACCACGTCGGGATCTTGGTCTCGGACAGCCTGCGCCGCGTTGTTGCGCGACGCAAGTTGGCGCAGACTCGGAATAATTCCGCGCCGCTAATGAGTATCAGCGCTTCGTCCTTTCAGCAAGATAGCGAAGCTGGCCCCATCTCCGGCATGCTGTCGAGCACACAACGAGACGAAAACCTGACCGGCCGGGCGCCGCGAAAGACGCACGTTGTCGCCGTTTCCTTGAGGACTCACCCCGTTTCCGAACCCGTGCTAATGTTTAGCCGGGGAGCAAGGGGGACATGAGCTGGAGGAAGAAGCCCGTGTCCAACATGTCGCGAAACACATTCACGCCCGCCGAGACGGCGCTGTTGGGGCGTGTCTTCGAGAGCGGCCGCATCGATGGAGAAACCGAAGAGCAGAAGGAGGCGCGCGCCTCCCGCATCATCGCCAATTACATGGCCGGCATCACCGATGAGACGGAACTCATCGAACTGTCCCGCAAGCCGCTCGGAAGATAGGCGGCAGCCACGCCCGTTACCGGCGCGCTGCTCACATCCTGTTGAAATATCAGGATGAAACTTGCCGCGCGGTGGCGCGTTTATCATCCGCTCACAACGCATCAGGGGTTTCGCGATGATCCAGGGATGGTTTTCCAGGCCGGTCGAAGTCGCCGTCGGCGTGGCAGGCTCGATCCGACACATCTCCAACGCCCAGCAGGCTGTGGAACTGCTGACGGGCCAATGGCGCGACGCCGGCAGCGCGCAGCATGGCGCGGCGCTGCGCGCCTGCCGCCGGGCTATGAGCGGCGACGTTCCGGCCGACAATGCCAGGGAAGCCTTCATCAGCGCAGCCCGCGAAGCGCATGTGCTGGTCGAATAGTCCCAAGGCGGCATCCTGTCTTCTGCAGAAGAGCGACCGATGCGCGAATTGACCGGACGCTTCCGCGCCGGCCAAAACCGCTGCCTGATGCGTTCATCCGCCTGTCGGCTCCGATCTCGCCGCGGGCGACAGCGGGGCCAGTGACGTTGTCACACGTTTTTTGCGCGGCGCGCCGGCGCAATGAATCCGCTGCGTGAGCCAACTCCGGCCGCCCATCGCTGATCTCTAAAATTTTCCGGAACATTATCGGCAGTTTTTGGTTAATGCGCGGGTCCGCCGATCATCCGGGGCCCGCATCCCAACAGGCGCCTGCCGGCGCCGTTGCTTATCAAAAGACCAACATACGAACGGAGCATGTGATGAACGACGTCTGGTTTTCCGAGCCGGTCGTGATCGATTTCGAACCAAGCGGACATCGCAAGGTCTCAAGCTGCTTCGAGGCAGTCGAATGCCTCGACCTGCGCTGGCCAAGGCGGGCGCGCGACCGCGCCTGGCGGTCGGCAAGCCGCGTCTGCCGCGACGCGCTCGACGGCTTGAGAAGTCCTACCGAAGCCCGCAAAACACTGCGCAAGGCAGCGAAGGCCGCCGGCCTGCTGGCCTGAAGCGTGTCGCGATCCCGTGCGGAAAAATCGCCACCCGGATCGTCTCGAATTACCGCCAAGGACTTGCTCCCGGCAGCCCGTAAGCCAGAAAAGTCGGAACATTGCAGCCGCCGACCTGTTACTTCCCCGTAGTCTCCTGACTACAGGGTTCCAGACCCAAGCCGAGCCCGTTCCGGCTTCCCATCGCCGGGGCGGGCTTGCTTTTGTCCGGTATTGGTTGCGCGGCATCCCAGCGAGTGAGAGCAGCGACCGACGCATACTTTTCAGCACGCCCTTGCGGACATCCTGACGGCTACATGAAAACGCCGGCCGCTGGACTTTCGGGGCGCCTGTTGTTCAGGCCGTATCATTTCAACGAGCCGGCCGCCGGCGCTCAATGCGAAGAGAGAGTCATGGTGAACGGGCGGCTAATATCCACAGGATGCGGCCGATTTGGAAAGAAGATAGCCAAACCCGCCGAGCACCTCCGGGAATTGTACGGCCATCGCGCCCTCTTCCGCTTGCCTTGCGTAGATCTGGTGCATTTTCCCCGCGTCGTAACGCGCGCGGCGGCGATGCACGTCGTTACCGAAGAGACCACCGACGGCATCGAAGCGCCGGAGGAAGCGTTTCGTTATCCCGCGCTCGAACGGCAGCCGCTGCCGGAAGGGCTTATTCCAAGGCGTATCATCTGCCAGATCGCGCCAGATCTTGAGGGCTTCAAGCTCGACTCCAATCTGGCTGCCCCAAGGCTTGCCGCCCGCGAAATGCCGTGCATAGGCCTGAGAAAACCGATAATCCCGGGCGCCGTTCGACATCAGATTCCAGTTCGGGTGCATCGTCTGCCATTTGCCCTCGAAGGCGACATTAAGCGCGTTCTGGTCGTTCATTTGTCGATGGATCGCGGTCTGGCGCGTCCGTTCCAGGAGGCCTTCCACGCGCACCGCATCCATGTCGAAGACCACCACGCCGGAATTGAAGTATGGCGCGCCCGGCTGCATCCTGAAGGTTCTGCGATACGACGGCCGGAAGTACATGTAGTCGTCGTGCGCCGCCAGCAGCGGCGCTTCGAGCTCCTGGCAGGCCAGGTCGTTGATGTCACGATTGAACAGGACATCACAATCGGTGTAGGCGATCCGACCATAACCGTCGAATTGCGGTAGCAGGTCCGCGAACAGGCGGACATAGGCGGCGATGCTGTAGGTACCGAAGCGGAAGCCAACGCGTTCCATGAAGTCGGACACGTCGAGCAACGCTACTCTGTCGCCAAGCAACCGCCTCGCGACTTGGATATCGCTCTCATCAGCCTTCACGTGGAGAATGAAGCCATCGATTGGCGCGGAAACATCCAGTATCCGGCGCGCTGCCAGGCATGCATAGGGAAAATACTTGCTATCCGCGGCCAAGAAGTAGCATGGGCGCTGCAAGCCTACCTCCGTAATATCGAGCTTCGTACCAAGGGTCTTTCAAGATCGACCGTGAATATCCGGCTGAGCCGCCGAATGTTTATCCCAGCCGCACTACACTGAGGCGATGCCTGCCACAAAGTGCCTGCCGATGAAAGCCTCGATGGGACCGGTGAGCGCGCCGGCTTCCTTTTTGATCTTTTCGTCGTCCCATTCCCACCACCGGATTGCCAGCAACTTCGAAATTACATCCTCAGAGAAACGATATCTGATCAGTCGGGCCGGAGAGCCCCCAACGATCGCATAAGGCGCCACGTCCTTGGTGACCACGGCCCCGGTGCCGACCACTGCGCCGTCGCCGATCGTCACACCTGGCAATATTATGGCGCCGTGACCAATCCAAACATCATTGCCAATCGTGACGCCGCTCGGTCTGCCGCCATTTTGGACGGGATCTGATTGCTTCAGCATCCGGCTGTGGATCGGAAATGTCGTGGCGCGATCGGTCAAATGCTGGCCGGAGCACATGAAAAGCACGTCACCCGCGATCGAGCAGAAAGCCCCGACCGTCAGCGGGGCCTCCTTCGAGGGAAAAAAGACCTTCCGTCGTGACAAGCCATAAGTGTGGCGTCCCACGGTCACGTGTTCCGGCAGCTTCGACCGAGCGTTCCTCAACCAGGTGGACAATACGGACATTCTGAAGCCCCGCCTCCAGCACCATAGCGACATAGCCGCAGATCTGCCCAATCCACAAGCTCAGGAATTTCCCAAAGTCGGGCGAGTGGTCTTCAGTTTGAGACTAGATTGCCGAAGACTTTGATCGCCGCATTTTTCCTCTGTTGGTGTTGTGTTTGCGGTGGATTGGGGCCGCGAGTGTTGCTAGTGGAGCGAACCGCCCCTTCGACTTAACAGAATGACGACTTGACTGAATGAATGACGTCTTTGGTTACATCGCCTATGGCGATAACGAGCTTTATCACCTCGGTGCGCTACTCAGCGCACTCAAGCTTTTGCACCATAGCCCGAAAGCCAGGATTATCGTGGCAACTGACAAGCCGGCATTCTTCCGCGGATACCCGCTTGAGACTATCCTAGTGAGCGCCGAGAAGAAGAAGGAGCTATCCTTCGATTGGCGCTATCATTTCGGGATCAAGGCTGGGGGCCTTATCGAGCTTTTGAAGCGCGCTGACCGATTGCTTTTCATGGACACGGATATGTACCCGGTCGGAGACCTGTCCCGAGCCTTCGGGGCTATTAGGCCCGGCCATTCAATCATGCGTCTTTGCGAGGGGCCGCATGCGTGGTGCCCGCGGCTGGAGGGCAAAGGTGTTCGGGTCGGCGACCATGTTGTGACCGGCCATGAACCGATGTGGAATAGTGGCGTCCTTGGCGTGCACCGCGACAACCTTCCTGCCTTGCTCGATGCCTATCTTCCGATGCTCGCCGTTCACGAGATCGCCAAGATAGATGCTGCTGAGCAGTTCTGCATTGGCATCGCCTTATCCCAAGATGGCCGAACCGTCAGTCCGCATCGCCTGAAAATCAGGAACTACAACACGCGGGGCAAAAAGCTGTTCGCCGGGCAGCGTGTTCGTCAATTCTTCAGTCTCTACGGCGACGCGACAATTGCCCAGCAAATCGCAAAAGCCGCTCGATATCGTCTTTGGCGAACTCCCGTAGACCTATGGCACCAGCGACGCATGTGGTCCGCTTGATCTTGGTTCCCACGCAGGGTGCGATCAAGCACGTGCCCGCCGCCTCTGCCATCCGTGAGAACGACCAACATGAAAAGTTGGAACTCGCCTTGTTGGCGAGTTGGAGCTTTTCAAAGCAATAGCAGCTAAGTGGTTGAAATTAATGGCGATCCCGGCAGGATTCGAACCTGCGACCATCGGCTTAGAAGGCCGGTGCTCTATCCAGCTGAGCTACGGGACCGCTGGCCGGCCGGAGCCGGCTGATGCGACTATGCGGGTGGATCTAAAAGGATGATCCGCTCCGATTTTGTTACGCAATTCCGGACGGAAAACCGCTGAGCACTTTTGCTCGGATTGCTCAATGCGTCCAGGGCGTCCTGCGGTCATAGCGGAAATTGTCCGAATAGGAAATCTGCCGGCGCTTCGGTTCCTTCGGCTCCTCGACACGATAGGCAATGCCCTGCTTCTCGGCATAGGCGACCGCCTCTTCCCTGGTATCGAAGGTGAGCCGCACCTGGCTCAGCATATCGCCGGACGAGGTGTAACCCATCAGCGGGTCGATCTTCTTGCGCTGGGCTGGATCGAATTCCAGCACCCAGTGGCCGGTCTTGGCCTTGCCGGACTGCATCGCGGTTTTGGCTGGGCTGAAAATGCGCGCGGACATGGCCACCTCTTTGCCGCCCGAAGACCGGGCAATCATTTAGCGCGCGCCAAAAGGCCGAATGGGAGCCTTAGGCCACGCGCGCCAGCCCGTCAATACTGTGCAACGGCGCCGGCGGCAAGGCCATACGCAGCCACGGCTTGGCCAGCGGAGGTCGGAACCTCGCGCCAGCCTGGACATTAACCGAAATGAGAGGCGACCAGCACAGCCGCTCCGACCAAAGGTCCAAGGTTGCGGGGCCTTCGTTATGTCCGCCTCGCGTCGCCATCCCCCTCAACAAGCCTGGACAGTTCGCCATGACCATGACAACCGAACATCCCGTCCTGCAGCTGGCCCTGCTTGTCGGCAGTCTGCGGGCCCAATCCTACAGCCGCAAGATCGCCAAGGCGCTGGCGGCCCGCGCACCGGATTCGTTGCGCTGCCGCTTCATCGAGATCGGCGAGCTGCCTTTGTATAATCAGGATCTCGACGGCGAGACGCCGCCTGCCGCCTGGTCGGCGTTCCGCGCCGCCATCGGGGAATGCGACGCGGTGCTGTTCGTCACGCCGGAATACAACCGTTCGATCCCGGGCTGCCTGAAGAACGCCCTCGACGTCGGCTCACGCCCCTCTGGCAAGAGCGTCTTCAAAGGCCTGCCCGCCGGCGTCGTCAGCGTCAGCCCAGGCAAGATCGGCGCCTTCGGTTCCAACCAGGCGCTCAGGCAGACCTTCGTCTTCCTCGACATGCCGGTGATGCAGCAGCCGGAGGCCTATATCGGAAATGTCGCCGAGCTGCTCGACGACAGCGGCGCGATTAAGAACAGCGACACGGCCGCCTTTCTGAAAGGTTTCATCGAGGCGCTGGAGACGTGGATCAGAACCGTGCGGCCGGGCGGCTCGTCCTTCGACGCCTTCATGAAGCACCGCGAGAAGATCGCCGAGGATTATGTCAACGGCAATGCTACATCGCTGAAGGCCATCGTGACGCATAGCGAGCCGGCCACCTTCTTTTCGCCGCGCGGCGACCATCTCGAAGGTGCCGATGCCGTTGCCGGCCGATACGAGCGCGACGCCGCCAGCTTCCACGAAGGCGGCAGCACCGACATCGAGGTGCTGCAGGCCTCCGCGAGCGGCGATCTCGCCTTCTGGACCGGGCTGCAGCATGCGAGGGCGCGCATGGGCAAGAACGGACAGCCGGCCGAGATGACCTTGCGGGTGACGGAAGTGTTCCGGCTGGAGGACGGCGCCTTCAAGCTGGTGCATCGCCACGCCGACCCCGCCAACGGGTAATCTCCCTATCCGCGACACAATGCCGGGCTCTTTGCAACCACGGCCTATTCCCATTGCCTCGTCAGCGGCATATGTCGGATACATGGCCGTGGCACGTGAGAGCCATGACGACGATAAAGACAAGAATGGGCATGGAAGCGGAAATCTCGTCGGATTGGACCGGCGAGCCGGCGATCCTCGAAGGCGCGATCGTGATCGGCGCCGGCGCGGCCGGATTGGCGGCGGCCTACGCCCTGATCGAGGCCGGGATCGCCACCGAGATCCTCGAGCGCGAGGGGCGGCTGGCCGAGCCCTGGCACCACCGCCATGAGAACCTGCATCTCAACACGCATCGCGACCTCTCAACGCTGCCCGGCGTTTCATTTCCGCAAGGCACGCCCGCCTTTCCGCACCGCAGCGCGGTGATCCGCCTGTTCAACGACTTCGCCCAGACGCACCGGCTGCCGATCGCCTTCGGCGTCGTCGTCGAGGAAATCGATTTCCGCGGCGATCACTGGCTGCTGAAGACCAGCACGGGACCGCGAGCGGCGCGCCACGTGGTGATCGCCACCGGGCGCGACCGACAACCCTTTGTCCCGGCCTGGAAAGGCATGAAGGATTTTTCGGGCAAGATCGTCCATTCGGCGCATTTCGGCCGGGCGAGCGACTATGCTGGGACAAAAGTGCTGGTGGTCGGCGCCGGCAATTCCGGCTTCGACGCGCTCAACCATCTTTCCGGGGTCGAGACCGGGCAGATGTGGCTCTCGGCGCGCAACGGGCCGTCGCTGCTGCCCAAGCGCATCGGCAAGATCGCCGTGCATCGTTTCTCGCCCGTCATGGCGAGACTGCCTGCCCGGCTCGCCGATGCGGTGATGGCGGCGACGCAGCGGCTGGTCTTCGGCGATCTCGGGAAGTACGGCCTGCCCCCCGCCCCATCCGGAGGCGCCAGCCGCCTCGGCTCGGACTATACGGCGATCGCCGCCGATGACGGTGCGGTCGACGCGATCAAGGCCGGCCGCATCATCGTCGTGCCGCAGGTCAAGGAATTCAGGCACGACGGCGTCGTTCTCGAAAGCGGCCAGTCGATCGCGCCTGACATCGTCATTGCCGCCACCGGCTACCGCACCGGGCTGGAGGCGATGGTGGGCAGGCTCGGCGTGCTCGATGCCAAGGGAGTGCCGCTGTTCAACGGCCCGGCGAACGACCCGAAACTGCCCGGCCTCTGGTTCACCGGCATGCGGCCGAGCATTCGCGGCTGCTTCGCCAATGCGCGCATCCAGGGCGCGGCGATCGCCGGCAGGATTGCCAAGCAAAGGCGCTGAGGCGCTAGTCTGCGCGCGAGGCTTCCGTTTTGGGCCGGCCCCGGAAGCTTTAAATGCCGCGAGCGTCGGAGTGCAGCGCAGCCTGGTAGCGCACCTGATTTGGGACCGCCGGGGCTTGGGCGAATTGCCATTTGGCTCAAGCCGCTAGACGGGCGCCGCTCGCGGCTCGTCGGCGACACCAGCCGCCGCGCCGCAAGGCGACAAGTCCTATTGCGAACCCGCGCAAAGCGCATATTGTCGAGCGTGGTCGGGGATCGTACCCGGCGGTCGAAGAGGCAATCGACGCGGTGCTGCGTTAGGCGATGGGTCAAGGACTCGATGCAGCAAGGGGCCATGAGTGTTACGGCCACAGGGCGCGGCCAGCGTGAGCAAGCCGACGGCGATATTGCCCGCGAGCAAACCGTCCTCTTTCGCCTCACCGACCGACTTTACCGCGCCCATGGCCTCGTCGAGATCTACGATGCGGCCCTGGATGCCATATGCGACGCCCTCGGTTCGTCGCGCGCCTCGATCCTGAAATTTGACAATCAAGGCGTCATGAGCTTCGTCGCGTGGCGCTCACTGTCTGAAGAATACCGCAAGGCTGTCAACGGCCACACGCCGTGGACAAGCGATCAGCGCGACGCCAAGCCCATCTTTGTCGAGGATATTCGGTTCAGCGGTGAATCTCAGCAACTCATCGAAACAGTCCTCGGCGAAGGTATCGAAGCGCTCGCCTTTATCCCGCTTGCCAGCTCCCGCGAGCTCATCGGCAAGTTCATGGTCTACTACCCAGCACCCCATAGCTTCACCGATCGTGAACGCGAACTTGCGTTGACCATTGCCCGCCAGCTCGGGTTTGCGATCGAACGGGACCAGGCGGAAACCACTGCGGCGCGGCTGAGCGCGCTTGTCGAATCTTCGGATGACGCGATCATCGCGACGGATCCCGACGGCATCGTCACGGACTGGAACCGTGGCGCCGAGCGGCTCTACGGTTACCCCCGCGCGGAAATTGTCGGTCGTTCGCTCATGTTGCTGATACCGCCCGATCGCAGGAACGAGGACAGGGAGATCCTGGCGCGCATTCGAGATGGAGAGCATGTCGAGCATTTCGAGACCGTTCGCCTGCGCAAGGACGGCAGCATCGTTCCCATCTCTTTGACCGTTTCCCCCATCGCGGACGCGTCAGGCGCAATTGTCGGTGCCTCCAAGATCGCCCGCGGCATCTCCGAGCGGCTGCGCGCGCAAGAGCAGCGGGAGATACTGCTCGGCGAGATGGACCACCGTGTGAAGAACCTCTTCGCCATCGCAAGCTCGATCGTCAAGCTGAGCGCTTCGGCCGCCGAAACGCCGGCGGCGCTCGCCTCGATCGTGTCTGACCGCCTCGGCGCCTTGGCGCGGGCGCATGCGCTGACGATGCTCACGTCTGGTGGCCGCTCTGCTCAGGTCTCCACGAGCCTGCATACATTGGTGAACGCGATCCTCGCGCCATACCGCCATGCGGCCGATGAGCATCCCCGCTTCGCGATCACCGGCATCGATATTCCCGTGCCCGCGGCAATGATCACGCCACTTTCCCTCCTGCTGCACGAATTCGCCACCAACGCCGCCAAACATGGCAGCCTCTCGGCGGCCGCCGGCTCAATAGAGATCACTTGCGCCAATCGGGACGGCAAGGTGCTTATTCAATGGCGAGAGGTTGGGGGACCACCTCCTGTCGCAACCGAAGAAGAAGGTTTCGGGAGCCGCCTGGTCCGCGTCGCCGCGAGCCAGTTGGGCCGAGTCGAGCGAAACTGGGACCCGGCCGGCGTCACTATCGAGGTCACGCTTGACGGTGAAAGGTTTTCTGCCTGACGACCAGAAGGCCGAGCTGAGGTGGGGATCTCCTTGGCCGGGTCGACCAATCGAGCATGACAGTCGGGCTAGCTCATGTCCCTAGCGGCGTCTTCGATCAGCTTGACAACCAAATTGCGAAACCTCTCGCCGGACCTGTTCCCTATATTTCCAACATCCTCGGCGACCATACCGGGTGACGAAACCGACACCTCCCCACTGACGTGAACGTTGACGGTGAATACCCTTCCGGCGGTGTTTTTCACTTCCGGCTTTCGGTAGATTCGAAACCGAACAGAGGGCGTCAGCGCTTTGTCACGGCCCCGCGGAACGGTGTCTATGTCGATCGTCATCTCGCCCGACACCTCTGCCTTGGCCGCTACCAACGACGCAACGACGACATCGTCCAGCCAGGCCCTGGCTTCGGTGCCGAAATCCGGCGCCGTGGCGTTCGCATCCTCCTCTTCATGGCGAGGTGCTTTCTTGCCGCGCTCAAGGGCTTCTTTGAACTTAGCCACCTAATCGCCTCCGACTTGTCAGCCTATGAAGCGGCGCTCACATTGGTCACCGCCCTGCCAATCAATAAAACGCGCGCCATCCCAGTGCGTTGCAATGACCGCTAACAAGCCTTCGCAGCGCGGTTGATGGGTCGACGGGGGCGACGTGCGAAACTTCGCTGGCAAGGCGCGTTCCTGGCTCGCCATCAGACGGCGCCGCCAGCAGGGCAAGACGCTGGATTGTCTTAGATCGCGCCGTCAGCGGCCATCGCAACGCGCGTCGGCGAACGACCGCTGCTGGGTCGGCGACGATCGGGCGACCAGGGCTTTGTGCGCGCGTGGTCGCTTGCGCCCCGCCCGGCAGCCAGGTGGTACCTCTTTATCAATGCTTCACCATAGGAACAGCGGTCCCGGAACCTTTCTGATTGCTGCGAACTTCTGGAATTCCATGAATCCCAAAATGAAGGACTTCGGCATGAAAGTCACTGCAGCAGGCATCGACCGCATCAAGATCGGCAACGCCGACGCGAATGGCCAGGGCGCGCATTTCGTCGTTTGGCTTTATCTTCAGGTCGACGAAGGCGGCACACAAACCGGTCAGGAACTGGTGGTGTCGGTCCCGTACGACGCGCAGATGACCTTTGATGAAATCGCTACCCAGGCTTTCGAGAAGGCGCATAACCTGCTTCTCGCCTGCTGCGAGATCGATAAGTCCATGTGGTGGAAACAGTTCAACCACAGCCTAGCGCCGCTGCCTGAGTGGACGCCCGGCGCGCAGTAGTCGGGCGCGACCGATGCCGGTGCTAAGCCTTGGCAGTGAATGCCTCAGCCGGCCAATTCGGAAAGTTCGTCGGCCGCTTCCTCAAGACCTTGCGCCGCCGCTCGCTCGAGCCAAAGGCGGCCGACTGCCGGGTAGTGCTCTCCGGCTAGGCCCTTCGAGAAATATCGGCCGAGCATCAGTTGGGCCTGCCCGTGCCCACGCTCGGCCGCGGCCGCAAACCATTTCTGCGCCGCCACGTGATCGACCGGCAGTCCCTCGCCGGAGCTCTGCAGCGCGCCGAGAGCAAACATTGCGCCGGCATGTCCGTCGGCAGCAGCCCGTCGGAACAGCTGTATTGCGGCTTCGGGAGAGCGTTTGCCTCCGCTGCCATTGAGCAGCATCTCAGCAAGTGCCACTTGCGCATCGAGCATGCCGCCTTCGGCCGCTTGGGCAAACCAGGCACGAGCCTGTTGCGCGTCGGCAGCCACGCCGCGCCCGTCCCTGAGAATGCGCGCATACATGTACTGAGCCTCAGCCACGCCTTCAGCCGCGCGCCTCAGCCATTGCGCGGCGCGAGTTTCATCCTGGTGCACGCCGACGCCTTTGGCGAAACACAGCCCGAGATTGAAGGCGGCGATAAGGTCGCCCGATAATGCGGCCGCCTCGAACCACCCCGCTACGCTCGTGATATCGTCCGGCTCGCCGGCTCCCTGAAGAACAAGATTGGCCAGATCGACTTGCGCTGCCCGGTTCCCGCTGCTTGCGGCGGTGCGCAGCCAATGCGCCCCCTCTTGCTCGTCCCTGGCGACACCGTTTCCCGTCAGGTAGAGAGAGGCCAGCGCGCGAGCGGCGGCCTGATGACCCCCCTCGGCCGCACGACGATACCAAATTGCCGCCTCTGAAAAGTCCGGCGGCCGGCTCTTCACGTTACGATCGCCGAGAAGATTCGCCGCCTCGACGTTGCCCGCCAATGCCGCACGCCGTATCCAGGCCTCTCCGGTCACAGGATCCTGATCGCCGAGGCTCCCGTCGATAAGCGCCAGACCCAATCGGAATTGGGCCGCAGGAAGCCCTTTCTCCGCAGCTGACTGGTATAATCGCGCCGCACCCGCAATGTCGCCAGCGACACCCAGGCCATGTTCGGTCAGGATCGCGAGAAGATAGATCGCTGTCGGCAAGCCAGCGTCCGCCGCCCGCCGGACCTCATCGGCAATCCTGGCTCGGTCTGCCGATAGACCCCGCCGTGCCAGCGAAAGGGCAAAACCAAGGCTTCCTTCGGCGCAGCCGGCCGCAGCCGACCGCTCGTACCACTTACAGGCAGCATCCGCGTCGCGCATCGGTTCGGGACCGCTGGTCAGGATGTAGCCGAGGAGTGCCTGGCCGGTGGCGGAGCCCGCCTCGGCCGCCTTCGTGGCAAGGTCGAGCGCTGACGCAAAGTCTGGCTCGCTCGTGGTGTCCTCCACGAACAGGCGTTCCGACTCGGAGCCCTTGTCAGTCTCGGCTGTCGCCATCCCGGTCACGTAGAGTGCGGCGAGAAGCGCCTGCGCATCAGCGCTCCCGTGATCCGCTGCTCGCCGCAGCCAGCGCGTCCCCTCTGCCCGGCTGGGCGGCACGCCGGAACCTTCGAGATAGCAACGCGCGACCCGATACTCGGCCTGGCCTATGCCCGCACGCGCAGCCGTGGCGAAGAGCGGAAAGGCCTCGGTGGGCTTGCCATTTTCAGCAAGCTGGATCGCCCTGCGCAATGCTACGGATGGGCTAGCCAAACCAGTCAGGCGATCCAGGATTGTCATCGATGTCAGCCTCTGGCTGCTCCGGTTCCTCTTGAGCTGCAGACTACGGCTCGCGCATCGCTTCCTGACCGATCGGGAGCATCACCCCAAGCATGTATTTGAGCACCGTGCGCCGGCCGACCTGAACGTCGGCGGTCACCGGCATGCCGGGGGTGAGGGCAAACCCGGCGGGTACGTCATGCAGCGCGACCTGATCGATGGAAATGCGCGTCCGATAGAACGGTTCTGTGTTCGAGGGCAGCATTGCCAGCGAACTGTCTGGATCGCGGGCTTGCTCCTGAGCGGAGAAGGAATCCGGACTGAGCGTGCGCACGGTGCCGTGAGCGAGGCCATATTGCGAATAGGGGAAGGTATCGAACTTGATGACGACAGGATCGCCGACATGGACGAAGCCACTGCTTCGGCCGACGACATTTGTCTCGATCTCGAGCGGCGCCTTGGCGGGCACCAGCGTGATCAGGCGCTCGCCCGACTGCAGGACCGAGCCGACCGACACCTTTGCCACAGACTGGACAATGGCATCTCCTTCGCTTTTCAGCTCGACCAGTTGCTTGCGCAGCTTTGCCTTGTTGAAGAGCTCGCGAGCGTCGGACATGCGAGAGCTCGCCTCCGACAAACCTTGCGAGACTTCCGCGCGCCAGCCTTGAATGTAGCCGGCGCGGTCGGCGGCTACCGCAGCCTGCTGGCGCCTGGCAGCTTCCGCCGTCTGCACGGCGTTGCCGAGCGCGCGCGACATTTCGGCCGAATTGTCCTCGGCCAGCAGGGTATTGAGGCGGCTCCCGACTTGCCTTTCTTCCAGCTGCTTGCGCATCTGTTCTATCGATGCCGCGACGGAGAGCCGCTGCCGGTAGCCAGCGGCATCAGATTGCGCGCGCGAGATCACGGAAGTGAGTTCATCGCTTTGCCGATCGAAATTCTCCAGCTTAGCCTCGTAGACCGCCTTGCGGCGCTCGAAGATCGAGGCCTGCAGGGTCCAGCTGGGGTCGAGGCCGTCATAGTTGAACTCCTTGCCGTCGGCCTCCGCCTTCAACCGTGCCACTTCGGCCTCAAGCGTAGAGACCTGCATGGCCAAGGCCTGCAGGTCTGCCGAGGCGAAGGTCGAATCGAGGCGCGCAAGCAATTGGCCAGCCTGCACATGCTGTCCTTCGCGCACTTCGATCGAGCGGACAATCGCCGTCTCCAGCGGCTGCACTATGATGTTGGGCGATTGTGAAACCACGAGCCCCCTCGTCGTCACGACCTGGTCGACCGGTATCAGTCCGGCCACGGTGATCAAGACGATCACGAGGCTCGAAATCATCCATACGATGCCGCGCGCCGACCGAGGAATCGGCGCATTGGAGACGGCAGTCGACGGCCATTGGAACTCGAGTATGGCCGGCGTCGTCGGATCGTTCGCTTTCGCTCGGCGCCAGCGAGCCTGGCGGACGGTGAGCGAGGTGCTACTCATGGCTTACCAGTCCTCGTGTCGAAGTCATGCTTGGCGAGACGACCATTTCAATCTCGATCCCGCTGCGGCACGACATCGTCAAACCAATCGCGGCGGTACGGCCGCCGGCCGACCGCCGCGATTGTCCAAATGTCGGTTCTGCTGCGACCACAGCTGGCGATAGAGCCCGCATCGTTCGAGCAGGACGGTGTGCGAAGCGACGTCGAGAACCTTGCCCTGCTCCATGACCAGGATCTGGTCGCAGTCGGTGAGCGAGGACAGCCGATGCGAGACGATGATCATGGTGCGCCCGCTGGCGATACGCATGAGATTGGCACTGACGACCGCTTCGCTTTCCGGGTCGAGAGCACTGGTGGCCTCGTCGAGAATGAGGATGGTCGGATCGTGGATGAGGGCGCGCGCGATCGCCAGCCGTTGCTTTTGACCGCCCGAAAGGTTGGGCGAACCTTCCTCGATGTAGGTGTCGT
The DNA here is from genome assembly GCF_029625795.1 of Mesorhizobium sp. WSM4989. Lineage (NCBI taxonomy): Bacteria > Pseudomonadati > Pseudomonadota > Alphaproteobacteria > Hyphomicrobiales > Phyllobacteriaceae > Mesorhizobium > Mesorhizobium sp. WSM4989. Next base: position 447,299 of record NZ_JARTVN010000001.1, read on the forward strand.
ATCCGTTCGGCATGCGTTCGATGAATTCTTCCGCGCCGGCGAGATGCGCGGCACGCATGGCATCGGACAGCGTCAAGCCTGCGCGCCCGGCGATGATGTTGTCGCGGATCGACCCGCGGAACAGGAAATTGTCCTGGAGGACCACGCCGAGCCCCTGGCGAAGATGACGCAGGTTGATTTCCTTGAGGTCGACGCCGTCCAGCTTCAGGAACCCGCTGTAATCCCGGTTGATCCCCTGCAGCAGCCGCGCGATGGTCGATTTTCCCGACCCGCTCCGCCCGACAATGCCGAACATGGTCCCAGCCGGAATGTGGAAGCTGACCCGGTCGAGGGCGGGCGTCTTGGTACCGATGTAGCTGAACGTCAGATCGCTGAACGTAACTTCGCCGAGGAGCCTTGGCCGCAGACCGAGGGAGTTCGTCTCCAACGGCCGGTTAAGGACGGATGCCGCCTCGCCGATCGCCGCTCCCACCTCCTCGTAGTCTTCGATCAGCCGCACCAATCCGACCAGCGGTTGCGCGACGCGTTGGGAGATCATCATGAAGGCGAACAGACCGCCGACCATATAGCCGGAACTGTCGTTCATCGCGAGATAGGCGCCGATCAGCATGGTGCCGAGCACCATTACGCGTTCAATGGGCGTAACCAGGGTCTGCGGCCAGCTGGCGAACTGCCCGAAGGAGAGGCGCGCGCTTCCCGCCTCCGCCACCTGCTCGTCCCAAAGCGCCTTGCGTTGCGGCTCGAGACCAAGCGCCTTCACGGTCTTTATGCCGACAACGGTTTCGCCCAGCGCCGCCGACTTCCAGGTCTCGGCCTCGATCACCCGCTGGTACCTTCGGCGCAGCGGCTTCAGGAAGGCAAGGATGATCAGCATGATCACCACTGCGCACGCAACGACGATCCAGGCAAGCGTCACGTTGATATAGAACATCACCGGCAGCAGCACGCACAGGGTGATCAGGTCCAGGAACGTGCTGAGCAGTTTGCCTGTCAGAAACTCGCGGATTCGATAGACCTGCGCGAGGTGGTACATTGTCTCGCCGGCGGGGTGGCGCTCGAAATAGTCGAGCGGCAGACGCAAGAGGCGGCTGAAAACGTGCAGCTGCAGCTTGGTGTCGAGGCGGGCTCCGACGACGTTGATGATCAGTCGCCGCGCGTGGCCCAGGAGCGTCTCGTATGCGAAGACGACAGCGACTATGGCCGACAAGAGTAACAGCGTCGAGACACTGTTGAACTGCAATACCTTGTTGACCACCGTCATGACGATGAGCGGCGGCAAAATCGTCAGAACGCTGAGTGTGAAGGAGGCGATGGCCACGTCGCGAAGCGGCCGGCTTTCGTGCCGCACCAGTTCGGCGATCCAGCGAAGGGTGAAAGGCGCATCCGCGGCAACATAGGATCGCGCGTTTCGCAGCAGCACCGCCTCGCCCGTCCACACCTGCGACAGGCGCAACTCGTCGACAGCGGTGGATGGACCATCGTCGGGCGCTTCCGGACTTTTGAGGAAGACCACGTTGCGCTCGGCACTCGCCCCGGTGAGGAGACCGGCGCCGCCATCGCTGAACAAGAGAACGACTGGTCCGGTATCTTGAAAGCGCAACAGGTGTGACCAGCGAACACGCACTGCCCGGGACCACATGCCGCCGTTCTGCGCCCATTCCGACAGGTCGGTAGCGCTTGGAAACGGGCCTGCGCTCGCTGCCCTGAATTCGTTCGGATCGAGCTCGATACCGTGATAGCGGGCGACCCGGAGCATCGCCTTGAGGCGCGGCCCGACCTGGTCGAACTCGGCGGGGCCACCGGGGCTCTGCCCCGTTTCGCTGGTGCCGCCGGGCATGCCGGTCGGGTCGGCCGCGGTCCCGGCACGCAGCTCCACAGGCTGGACTTCAGCACTCCCAGGAACGTTCACCATGGACTCCCCTTCGGGTAGGCAGGCGGTGGTTCGACATTGCCCGGGGCGGACCATTTCCGCCGGAATCTCTGGGGGCGCTGATGATACTCCACGGCGGTCGGTCGCGCGAGCCCCTTAACCACTCGGAAAGGCCGAACGCGCGGGCCCTGCCCTTCGGCAAAGCCCGCGCGCCCGCTTCTCAGCTTTGGACCGGTTTCTATCGTCGTCTGTCCGGTCGCCATTCCTGCTCACTCATGCTCAGTCATGCGGCTTCAGAATATCCTTCAGCGCCTTCTTCACCGTGTCGTCGCTATTGGCGAAGCCGGCACCCTGCTTGTTCTGATCCGAGGTCAGGTCGGTGCTTGCACCCAACGGCTTGTTCTGGTTCTGACCAAATCCCCTGATCGTGTTGAGAACATTCAGGAGGTCGGTCGTCACCGAACCGGCGGCCTGGCTGACAAGCTGACGGAACGACGCATGGCTGACGGCATCACTGTCGGTCGAGCCGGATTGCAGGAACTGCGTCGTGTCCTTGAGCCCGAGCGAGTTGGCCGTGACCGCGGCGGTGCGATGGCCAGGCGAGCCATCGGCATCAGTGCCATCGTTGGAATGTCCCTTCCCAGGATTGCTGCTGTCGTTGTGGTCAGGATCATTGCCATGGCCGTTGTTGCCTTTGTCGCGATCACCGGTCTCGCCGCCGGGGCCGGTCGCTCCGGTCGGGCCCGTTGCGCCGCCCGGCCCGGTGGCACCCGTCGAGCCGGTTGCGCCGGTTGCACCCGTTGCGCCGGTCGCTCCGGTCGAGCCTGTGGCACCCGTTGCGCCGGTAGCACCCGTTGCTCCGGTTTCACCTGTCGCTCCGGTCGAGCCGGTGGCGCCGGTCGCACCCGTTGCTCCAGTCGCCCCAGTCGAGCCAGTTGCTCCGGTAGCTCCAGTCGAGCCGGTAGCTCCGGTCGCACCGGTCGAGCCCGTTGCTCCAGTCGCACCGGTGGCTCCGGTCGCACCTGTCGAGCCGGTTGCACCCGTAGCGCCGGTCGCTCCGGTCGAGCCGGTTGCACCCGTTGCTCCAGTTGAGCCGGTAGCGCCAGTGGCACCCGTGGCGCCGGTCGCACCTGTAGCTCCGGTAGCGCCGGTCGC
>NZ_JARTVN010000001.1:450423-451920 GCF_029625795.1 Mesorhizobium sp. WSM4989
CCAGTGGCACCCGTGGCGCCGGTCGCACCTGTAGCTCCGGTAGCGCCGGTCGCCCCAGTCGAGCCGGTGGCACCCGTAGCGCCGGTCGCACCTGTCGCACCCGTTGCTCCAGTCGCGCCAGTTGCTCCAGTCGCACCCGTGGCTCCGGTCGCACCGGTTGCTCCGGTCGAGCCCGTTGCTCCAGTCGCGCCGGTCGCACCGGTTGCGCCGGTCGAGCCGGTGGCACCCGTAGCGCCGGTCGCTCCAGTCGAGCCCGTTGCTCCAGTCGCACCGGTGGCTCCGGTCGCACCCGTCGAGCCGGTAGCTCCGGTAGCTCCAGTCGCACCCGTTGCTCCAGTGGCACCGGTAGTTCCAGTCGCACCTGTTGCTCCGGTCGAACCTGTCGAGCCAGTTGCTCCTGTCGCACCCGTAGCGCCGGTCGAGCCGGTATCGCCCGTAGCACCAGTGGCGCCGGTTGCTCCAGTCGCCCCAGTGGCCCCGGTCGAACCCGTTGCTCCGGTATCACCCGTTGCTCCAGTCGAGCCGGTCGCACCCGTAGCGCCGGTCGCACCTGTTGCACCCGTCGAGCCCGTTGCTCCGGTATCGCCGGTAGCGCCGGTCGCGCCTGTGGCGCCGGTTGCTCCGGTCGCACCCGTCGAGCCCGTTGCTCCGGTATCGCCGGTAGCGCCGGTCGCGCCTGTGGCGCCGGTTGCTCCGGTCGCACCCGTCGAGCCCGTTGCTCCGGTATCGCCGGTGGCGCCGGTCGCACCTGTTGCTCCGGTCGCACCTGTCGAGCCCGTTGCTCCGGTATCACCCGTAGCGCCGGTTGCGCCTGTCGCACCCGTTGCACCCGTAGCGCCGGTCGCACCTGTGGCGCCGGTTGCTCCAGTCGCCCCGGTAGCTCCAGTAGCTCCAGTCGCGCCGGTTGCGCCTGTCGAGCCGGTCGCACCCGTTGCACCCGTAGCGCCGGTCGCACCTGTTGCACCCGTCGAGCCCGTTGCTCCGGTATCACCGGTGGCGCCGGTCGCACCTGTGGCGCCGGTTGCTCCGGTCGCACCGGTTGCTCCGGTATCGCCGGTGGCGCCGGTGGCACCTGTGGCGCCGGTTGCTCCGGTCGCACCCGTTGCTCCGGTATCGCCCGTGGCGCCGGTGGCACCTGTGGCGCCGGTTGCTCCGGTCGCGCCAGTCGAGCCGGTGGCGCCCGTTGCTCCGGTATCGCCCGTGGCGCCGGTCGCACCCGTCGAGCCGGTCGCGCCCGTTGCTCCGGTATCGCCGGTGGCGCCGGTCGCACCTGTGGCGCCGGTTGCTCCGGTATCGCCGGTGGCGCCGGTCGAGCCGGTTGCGCCGGTTGCTCCGGTCGCACCGGTCGAGCCCGTTGCGCCCGTTGCTCCGGTATCACCGGTGGCGCCGGTCGCACCTGTGGCGCCGGTTGCTCCGGTCGCACCGGTCGAGCCGGTTGCTCCGGTTGCTCCGGTATCGCCCGTGGCGCCGGTCGCGCCTGTGGCGCCGGTTGCTCCG
>NZ_JARTVN010000001.1:452020-673000 GCF_029625795.1 Mesorhizobium sp. WSM4989
GTCGAGCCGGTTGCGCCCGTTGCTCCGGTATCGCCGGTGGCGCCAGTCGCACCCGTGGCTCCGGTCGCACCTGTGGCGCCGGTTGCTCCGGTTGCGCCCGTTGCTCCGGTATCGCCCGTGGCGCCGGTCGCACCTGTGGCGCCGGTTGCTCCGGTCGAGCCGGTTGCGCCCGTTGCTCCGGTATCGCCGGTGGCGCCAGTCGCACCCGTGGCTCCGGTCGCACCTGTGGCACCGGTTGCTCCGGTCGCGCCGGTCGAGCCGGTGGCGCCTGTAGCTCCGGTCGCGCCCGTCGAGCCCGTTGCTCCGGTATCGCCCGTTGCGCCTGTTGCTCCAGTCGAGCCTGTATCACCCGTGGCGCCGGTCGCACCAGTAGCGCCGGTCGCACCTGTGGCGCCGGTTGCTCCAGTCGAGCCCGTTGCTCCGGTATCACCCGTGGCGCCAGTCGCGCCTGTCGCGCCGGTTGCTCCGGTTGCGCCAGTCGAGCCCGTTGCTCCGGTATCACCCGTGGCGCCAGTCGCGCCTGTCGCGCCGGTTGCTCCGGTCGCGCCTGTCGAGCCCGTTGCTCCGGTATCGCCCGTTGCGCCGGTTGCTCCGGTCGCGCCAGTCGCACCGGTCGAACCCGTTGCTCCGGTATCACCCGTTGCTCCAGTCGAGCCGGTCGCGCCAGTGGCGCCGGTTGCTCCAGTATCGCCGGTCGCGCCGGTCGCACCTGTGGCGCCGGTTGCTCCGGTCGCGCCCGTCGCGCCGGTGGCGCCCGTCGCGCCGGTGGCGCCCGTTGCTCCGGTATCGCCGGTGGCGCCGGTCGCACCTGTGGCACCTGTGGCACCGGTTGCTCCGGTCGCACCCGTCGAGCCGGTTGCTCCGGTATCACCCGTGGCGCCAGTCGCACCTGTGGCGCCGGTTGCTCCGGTCGCACCTGTCGAGCCGGTCGCGCCTGTTGCTCCGGTATCGCCGGTAGCGCCTGTCGCTCCAGTTGCACCTGTCGAGCCGGTGGCGCCCGTTGCTCCGGTATCACCCGTGGCGCCAGTCGCGCCTGTGGCGCCTGTAGCTCCGGTCGCGCCGGTCGCGCCCGTCGAGCCCGTTGCTCCGGTATCGCCGGTGGCGCCGGTCGCACCTGTGGCGCCGGTTGCTCCGGTATCGCCGGTGGCGCCCGTAGCGCCAGTCGCACCCGTACCGCCTGTAGCGCCAGTGGCGCCGGTATCACCGGTGGCGCCAGTCGCGCCTGTGGCGCCGGTTGCACCTGTATCGCCGGTGGAGCCGGTAGCGCCTGTTGCTCCGGTCGCGCCAGTCGAGCCCGTGGCTCCAGTATCACCCGTAGCGCCAGTCGCACCTGTAGCACCGGTCGCGCCAGTTGCTCCGGTGGCGCCCGTTCCACCCGTGGCGCCCGTCGCACCCGCGCCGGTTGCGCCCGTGGCGCCCGTTGCTCCGGTGGCGCCCGTCGCGCCTGTTGCACCCGCGCCGGTTGCGCCCGTGGCGCCTGTTGCTCCGGTGGCGCCGGTCGCGCCCGTTGCACCCGCGCCCGTGGCGCCGGTCGCACCCGTGGGGCCGGTCGCGCCAGCCGGGCCGGTCGGGCCTACTTGACTCGTGACGGCGAGACTGCCCCCATTGAATGTATCGCCATTGTCACCATTGTTACCAGCGTCGGTCGCAAAATTGTAAGTATTACCGGCGGCAGGCGTTAGCGTACCGTATAGCTCGAAGCCGCTGGTGTAAATTTGATAAGTATGGGTTGTATCAGGTACTGTAATAGTTATTGCAAAATTGAACGCCACTCCATTGTTCGACTGAGGAAGAACGAAACTTCCAACAATGGTATCTGGATTGGCAGTAGTATCAATAAGATAAAACGTATTTATGCTTTTACTGTTGCCATCGGCTACAGTGCCGGTAAGCGTCAGATTACCCGCCACCAGGAGCCCGATGTAACTTGCTACGCCAACTGGGGTCAGCGGCGGCAGGGGCGCCGACGCGCCCGCACGTGCGGGTAGTTCCCACGCACCGCCCAGGACTGCCGCACCGACAAGCGAACTGGACGCGCAGACATCCACGCCGACGGCCGCTTCCAAAGCGTCGACGAACGCATCGCCCGCCTTTCCCAGCGCCGTCTCGCAGCTCCATAGCCGCAGTTCACCGTCCGCAGCGAGCGCCCTGCCGATTGCGGCGAATTCCTCAGCCGCCCCCTTCAACGTCCCGACCGACCATTCTCCTGAAGCGAAAACAACCCGACCAGGTGCGCCGTGCGCGATGATGTGGACCGCGCGGAGCTCTTCGTGCCCTCTCAGCGCCGCAGCCATCTGCGCCGCCGGCGCTTGACGGCCATCGAGCAGGATAGCCTGGACCCCCGGCCGGACGTTGCTCAGAACAGTCTCGAGATCGGAGATCGAAGGATCCACAAAGAGAATTTCAGAGGCACGGGCCATGACTGGCTCCTGTTCGCTTCCAATTCATTTCAAAAGGGAAACCGCCCACCGGCTTAGTCGGCGAGCGGCGCGGAAACGGCGCTTGGCCGCGGTCATCTTCCGGACGGCCCGACGGCGCCGCTTGGGCGGCCAACGAGGGGGGCCTCCACGCGGAGGAAACCGGAGGCTTGGAAATTCCCGCCATCGTCAAATGTCCCGATCGCGAGAGAGCCGGCGGTGCTCGGAACCTTCACGGTTATTGCGACAGCGTGGCTTCGCTTGACGGCGGCGGGAAGAATGACCTGGCCGACGATCGCGTTCTTGGCGGCATCCAGAATGAAATAGGTTATATGCTCGGTCGCGTCGCCGATGGGCAAAACGCCCCTAACGGTCACGTCCATTGCAGTAGACGAAGTTGCGTAGGTCATCATGCACTCCCCGATTAGCGGCGGCTGATGCCGCGGCTTCTCCTGCTTGACACTTGATTTTCAATCACCGCAGTGCTGCCCCCGACCCGACGGGCTTGGCCGCAAGGCCGCACGAAAGCTCGCGCGCGAAGACGTGATGGGCTGCAGCCTTTGCTCCAGACGACTCCTGGTCCGATCGGCCGGCAACAAGTCGCAGACGGCGCCGTTCGCCGACGGCACTCGGTTTGAACAGCTCTGTTGAGATTTGGTTTGGATGCGGGGCACGGGAGCCAATCCGCCGCACCTTGCAGCAACAAATTTCCCGCCGGCGCATAGATGGGCACGGGCTGCGCCGCTCAGTTGCGGATAGGTTTGAAGTTTGTCGAAGCGGCGGGCTTCAAACTCCCTGGGAAACGCACGTGACATCACGTGATACACGATCCACTCCCGTCACAGCCGACGCCGATCTCTTGGCGAAAACTCGCGAGAGAGCTCCGGAGTGGAAAAACCCGTTCGACCCGAACAAAAAAGACAAACGCTCACTCGGCCGCGCGCTCACCAACGCACGTGCCTTAGTCGTCCGCGACTTTGGCCTTGCTACTCCGGAACCCTCTGGCTTGACTCCCCTACGACTTCCGCAGAATGCCAGCTACCCACGACCTGTGGGCCCCCCCTCACAGCAGCAAATTAGTAAATTTGAAAATTAGCGATCTGTAAACTATGGAAGCGACTAAACCGGCCTACCTCTAAAGTATTAGGTCGGGAAATATTACAAACCGCAACTCTAGAAAATATTTTTGAAATCCATACCTTAACCCTCACCCGGGAACTTGCGTCAAACCCAGAAACGTGATCGGGATCGAGCTCCCGCTATCCCATTTCGGGGTGGCGATGGGGTCGACGCCAAGCACCGCTTCGTCGATCTTGACGTCGCTCGGCAAATGGCGGTGAAGTGAGCGGAGATCGTCTGAGGACCTTGGCCGCTCCGGTGGCGGGACAAGTAGACAATAGGAGCTTCGAGACGGCTCCGCGAATTCATCCGCGGCACGCAGAGAATGGCATTGCTTGAACGTCGCGCAACGTCAGAGCGAGAGATGGCAATTTCACGGATGACCACTGGCAAGCGACTTTGCCTGAACATGATCGTCAAGAACGAGATGGCGAACCTGCAGCGCTGTCTGGGGGCGGTTGTCGACCACATCGACTGCTGGGTCATCGGCGACACCGGGTCGACCGACGGGACCCAGGATTACATCAGGGCTTTCTTCGCCGATCGCGACCTGCCCGGCGAGTTGCATCAGTTCCCTTTCGAAAATTTCGAGCAGGCCCGCAACGCCGCGCTCGATCATGCGTATGCTTCGCCGCTCGTCTATGATTATCTGCTTTTTGACGACGCCGACATGGAGTTGGTCGTCGAGGACGCGGGCTTCCGAGCGCAGCTCGACTGTCCCGGCTATCGGCTGCTCCAGCGATCCGGTTCCGACCTCGCCTATTGGAACACCCGCATCGTCAGGCGCGATGCCGGCGCCCGCTACCGTGGCGTGACGCATGAATATCTCGACGTTCCCGGCGACGTGAAGGAACTGCAGGGCGTTTGGTACAAGGACCACGCCACCGGATCGAACCGCGTCGACAAGTTCGAGCGCGACATCAAGCTCCTGCTGGAGGCGCTGGAGAAAGACCCGGAGAACCACCGATACTGGTTTTACCTGGCGCAGTCCTACCGCGACGCCGGACGCACGGCCGAGGCGGCGGTGGCCTACGCCAAACGCGCGGCGATGGGCGGCTGGGACGAGGAAGCATGGAACGCCCGGCTGCAGGAGGCGCGCTGCCTAAGAAAGCTCGGGGACGACGCAGGCTTCATTCGCCAGGCGCTTGCTGCCTTCAATCAGCGCCCGCAACGTACCGAACCCCTCTACGACCTCGCGCGGTTCCATCGCGAGAAGGGGATGAATGACGCCAGCGTGCTGTTTTCGGAAGCCGGTCTGGCGATCAGGAAACCGGAGCAAGACATCCTGTTTCTCGAGGATTTCATCTACACGACGGGCCTTCGCGAGGAATACGCGATCGCGGCAAACTACGCCAGCGATCCATTGCGCAAGGACCGCGGGTTCGCAGTGTGCAATTGGCTGGCGCTGAGCCGCAGCATCGCCGACGGTTCCCGCGATCTGGCGCGCTCCAACCTGTTCTTCTACATCGAGCCCGCCAAGACGATGATGCCATCGTTCACTGCTCAACCGGTCGGCTTCGTGCCGCCCGACGGCTATCGGCTCTCAAACCCCTCCGTGGCTCGCTGGGACAACCAGATCGTAGTGCTGCAGGGGGCCATCACCTTGGCGGAGGCGGAAGAGAACCTCCGGGCTCGAGCGCCGGATCGAGCGGCGGTGCACACACGCAATTTCTTGCTGCGCATCGACAGCGAATTCGGGATCGCGTCGGCCGACGAGATTTCACAGCCGACCGACTTGCCGCGACCTGCTTACGGCTGCGGCCTCGAGGCCATGCGTCCGTTTGCCTGGGAGGGGCAATTGTGGAGCAGCGCCTATATGCGCGCGTCGGCCGCAGAAGGCGAACCAGTCATCGCGCGCATCGACCATGGCGGGCCTGCACCATACCGGATGACCGACTGGCGCGTGCTCCGGCCGATCGGTGCGAAGGTGAACGGCAACAACTGGCTCCCCCTCGTCAAGCCGGCTGGCATCGGCACCGACCGGGAGCGGCTGCAGTTCGTTTCTGTGGGTGATTCCATCCGCATTGTCGGCGATCAAGGGCAGACGATATCGGAAAAGCCGTCTTCCGTCGCTGCCGACCAGCTCAAGGGAGGCACCCAGGCGATTGCCTTCGAAGGCGGATGGCTGACACTCGCGCACGAGACGCGGGCAAGGCCGGACGGGGCTCAGCCATACTGCCAGCACCGCTTCGTCTGGTTGGACGAAACAGGCTGCTTGGCAAAGATCAGCCGGCCGTTCTTCTTCAATGAAAAGGGGGTTGAATTTGCCGCCGGCCTAGCCTGGCACCCAAAAGACGAGCGCCTGCTGATTTCGTACGGCGTCGCCGAGAGCGAAGCGTGGATCGCCGCGGTCGATGCCTCGGAGGTAAGCGCGCAGCTGGAAAGGACCGACTCTTTGTCTGCAAGCGAGGCATTCTGGAGCTCACTTGCGGCGTCGCCGGACGGTGCGACCATACAAATTGCGGCGGCTCAGCAGCGCAAAGAACCCGGCGACCTCCATCAACAAACCCGGCCTGACAGCGGACTCCCGAAGGAGGCGAGCAGGATTGTCCTCTCCGGCAATGCGAAAGGCACAGAGGAGGTCCTGCTCGAGCTGGCGCCGTTCCTTCGCTTCGCAGACTCGCCGCATGAGCGTCGCGATCAATCCTGGGCGTTCGATAGCCGGATAGCCCCCTTCCTGGACAGGGGAGATGCCGCGCTGCCTCAGATCCACTGCTTTTACGAGGTGCTTTCCGACACTGCGAAGCATCTGACCTTGATTGCCGCCACCACGTCGATGCGCGCGGCAGGCCATCCCGTGAGGGTCTGGAGCTACTCGCCGAACAAGCTTGAATTCCTCGTGCCGCTCGGCGTCGAGGTCCGCGCCGCGGATGACGTGATGCCGCGCAGCTTGTTCGAGCGAATGGTCGCCGGCTCCGAGATCCGCTATTTCAGCGACGCCTTTCGCTACGCCGTGCTTTACGAACATGGCGGGTTGTGGATGGATTGCGACGTGGTCATGCTGCGACCGTTTCCGTTCCGCGGCGATTACTTTTTCAATCTGCAATGGCGCGGCGGGCACCAAGGCCACTTCGTCTGCGGCAACGTCATCTATGCCGAAGCCTTCAGCCCCCATTTGAGAGCGCTCTACGAGATGTCAATCGAGCGCTTCTTCGGTGCAAGCGGCAAGGGGTTCGGCGAGATCGGCCCGAAACTGCTCTCCGACTACATCGCTTCGGATCAAGGCGCCGAGCTGCGCGATTGGGTCTTCGGGCCAATGTTCTTTAACGCGATCGATTGGACCGAGATAGGCGAGTTCGAAAAGCCGCTCGCCGATGTGGCTGTCTACCTGAATGATGAGCGTGTCTTCGGAACACACCTGTGGACGGCACGAAATGAGGCTCGCTCGGGCGGGGAAGGAGCGCCGCTCATCTCCTTGCTGGTCGAGCCGCTGCGGAGCTTTCCCACACTCATCGATCTTGCTGATCGCTTCAACACCGACAAGAACCGCCATACCGGCAACCGGCATGCTTACGCACGCGTCTACGAGCGGCTGCTGTCGAGCCGGAGACTTTCCATGCGGAGGCTATTAGAGATCGGCCTCTGTCGCATCGCGGCGGAAGGCGACCAGTCCGAGACGCCCTCGGTCGCGCTCTGGCAGTCCTATTTTCCTTACGCCGAGGTGATCGGTGTCGACCTGACGGATTTTTCTCAGTTCAACAATGAGAGGTTCAAGTCTTTCGTTTGCGATCAATCCAAGCTGGAGGATCTGCGCTCCGTCGCGGCGAAGCTGGAACCGGGCTCGCTTGACGTGATTATCGACGACGGCAGCCACGCCTCGTTCGACGAGCAACTGACGCTGCGCGAATTCTTCCCGCTGCTCGCAGAGGGTGGATGGTATTTCATCGAAGACCTCGACTGGCAGCCAACAGGCGAAAATCCCGGTGAAATCACACTCACCAAGCATCTCTTGCGAGAAATCCAACAGCACGGCACGGCCCGATCAATCGACCCGGTCGGTATCAGCGACCTTGCCGATCAGTTTGCCGAAATCCGGTTCTTCGACAGCCACTTCGAGCTTAGCCAGGCAAAATTGCTCGGAGGGCTAGTGGCGATCCGCAAGCGCGGAGGCGTCGGCCTTGTTCGATGAGCGTCACAGGGCGGTGCGGTCGGGTTCGGGCGAGTCCAGCCGTTCAGCGGGAGGTCGCTTAGCGACTGCGTCCAATCGCGGACCCCTTCCTTGAAGATCGCGGTCTACACCATCGCGTTGAACGAAGCCGCACATGTCGAGAGGTGGGCAAATTCGGCCGTCGGCGCCGACTATCGGATAGTCGCCGACACCGGCAGCACCGACGACACGGTATCCCGACTGATCAACGCCGGCGTTACCGTGCACCGGATCGCGGTCCGCCCATGGCGCTTCGATGACGCCCGAAATGCCGCCCTGGCACTCATCCCCGCCGACGTCGACGTGTGCTGCACGATGGACATGGACCGTTTCCTCGAGCCCGGCTGGCGCCCCAAGCTGGAGGCGGCCTGGAGACCCGAAACGACAGCCCTCTATTGCCAGACGATCTATAGAGCGAGTGTCGACGACCCCAGACCGTTGCGGCAATGGGCCACCAAGAATTTTCACCATCGCTGGGGATATCGCTTCAAGCGCCCCGTCCATGAGGCCCTCGTCTTCACCGGAGAAAGGGAGGTGGTCACGACCAGCAACGACCTGGTCATGTTCGAGGTGCAGGACCTGGCCAAGCCAACCAGGAGCAGCTACCTGCCTCTGATGGAGGTTGCCTACAAGGAAGATCCCGACGACGCACAGATGTGTTTCTGGCTCGGGCGGGACCTGATGTGGGCCAACCGGCCCGACGAGGCCGTTCAATTGCTTGAGCGCTACCTTGGCTTGCCGACAAGCACCTGGGGCGAGGAACGGTCAGAAGCGATGCGCTACATCGCACGCATGATGCCGGACCAGAGATTGGTGTGGTTGGACAAAGCGCGAATGGAAGCGCCGCATCGGCGCGAGATCTGGGCCGACCTTGCGGAGGAACTCCACGGCAGGGCCGACTGGTTGAATCTGTTCTGGGCGTGCAGCAACGGAATCGAAAACACCCGTCGCACCGGAAGCTATCTCGATGACCCGAACTGCTGGGGCTTTCGGCTGTTTGATCTGGGCGCCATCGCCTCATGGCACCTGAATGCGATGGACCGTGCTGTGGAATGGGGGCAGATGGCGCTCGAGCTTGACCCGGGCAATGAGCGTCTCAGGAACAACCTCGATTTCTTCATTCGGCGCCGGCACGAAGATCGAGCAGCGCCGCTCGGCGAAGAAGGTGTTCGGTGAAGGCTATCGGTTGCCTGATGGGACGGACTGGCCGACTGCGGTCAACGCCAGCCTGTCGCTCACGTATTGATCCGTACCGATTCCTCCGGCCGTTCGTCACTGATGACAAGCGGTGGCAAGCACACATAGGCTTTGAGCGAGGGCATCACGCCCGCCATGATGCAATCGATGCCTGCATTGTTCAGCCTTAGGCCGAAGCCTGCAAAATCCACGATCATCGGCCGTATCGGAAGGCACCACTCCAACAGCGCGCGCGCGCCACGTGGCGAGACGGAGTAACAAACCGTGCCGAGCAGATAGCGCGCTCGAAGCAGAGCAGGTTCGATTTCCGCCTCCTGGAAGTCAGCAATATGCGTCATGACTTCGCCCGGAAAGAACTCCAGCCTGGCACCGGTTCCGCCAGGAAGGGCATCTAGCCAGGCATAGCATCGCAGACTTGCACTCCACAGGATGAAATCCCAATCGGCCGGGATGTTCGCCAAGAGCGCGTTCGTATGTCGTTCGAACTCGCGAGAGAAGATCGCATCATCTTCGGCAACCGTTATCACCTTGTGCCGACCGACGGCCTCTCTCCAAAGCGTCACGTGCGAGATGGCGCAGCCCAGACTCCCAGGCGCATACTCCAAATCCGAACTGATAACCCTACGCTCTATCAGCTTGTCGCGGTCGATGGATTTTCCGTCAAATCCGGAGAACCTCCGGACTTCCGGCAGGTGCGAGTTCAACTTGCGAAATTTATCCAGCCGCCCGACACTTCGATCGAGATTGATTACATAAATCTCCGACATGACGCTTTTAGCCCCATTTTGGCGATGGTTCGTCCATTCACTCACTTTGCATCGAGCGAACCAGCTTGCGCCCCGGCCTCCACTTGAGAGAACTTCAAGTCTAGCCGGATCGGTGGTAGCTGGCGAGACGGCTTGGACCAGGCATTCGAACTTTTGGAGGATTTGCGTCCGCCAACTGGAGAGGCTATGAGGCGCCGAGATTTGGCGGTTGGCATCATCGTTGCGGCAGCATCGGCTACCGCAATGGCAAAGTTTTCGGCCATCCTGGACCCGGGCTATGCAGCTATGCCATCCCCCCGGAATAAGACACCCGCGACGCTTCTATCCGCCCCACTCGAACTCGCGGGCAATTGGGGCCGCATGCTCCCGCAAGCGGCAGAACAGGTCGTTGAAAAGGCGCGGCGCGCCTGCCTAGACGGCATCCGACTGCTGTCTGATCGCCAGCCGGCAAGGCTCCGCGTCGACCGCCATGGCACCGGACAGCCGGCGATCTGGCTGCATCCCGACGGCAGCAGTATGGCCTGGATCATTGTCGACATCGGCGAACGGGACTGGTCGAAGCTTGCCTACCAGTTCGGCCATGAACTCGGCCATGTGCTTGCCAACAGCTGGCAGGCCGATGCGAAGCCGGCACCGCCTTGCCAATGGCTGGAGGAAGCCATGGTGGAGGCCTTCTCGCTGCGAGGCCTGGGACGCCTAGCGAAAGACTGGAAACAGGACCCGCCTTTCGCAGGTGACAACGCTTTCGGCGATGCCATTGCCGAATATCGCGAGAACGTCATCAAACGCTATACCGCGCTCGCCGACAGCCAGGGGCTAACCCGAAATGCTGCGACGTGGTTCGCCGACCACCGAAACGAGATCGAAATTCCAGGTCTCAATCCGTTCGCGCAAGCAATGTGCCCGACTATTCTCGCAGAATACGAACAGGTTCCCGATTGCGTTGAGGCGCTGGGCGCGCTCAACCGCTGGCCTGGCCGCAGCGGGGTTCCAATCGCCGAATATCTCCGCCGATGGAAAAAGAGCTGTACCGAATTGCACGCCTCGCCGCACCTGCCGGTCCGACTCCAGCAATTGTTGCATGTTACCCGGGAGCGACGCTAACCAAAGCTCGGCAATGTGGCGGGAATCTTGTGATCGGACACATACGGGGGCCTGCGCGGACGCTACGGGTTTCCAACAAAACAGGGTCCAGAACGCCCAAGCCGGCAGTTGGTCAGCGGCCGTCCGTATGTCGTGGCTGATGTGGAAGGGATTGTTGCTTGGCAGCGTCCGGATCGGTCTCCTTCGCCTTCGGCTCGGAGTGTCGCCGACCATATACAAGCCTGAACACAATCGCGAGATAGCCGACCTGCAACAGAAGCGCGGCTAGGAGGCTCCAGGCAATGCTCATCCAGACGGACCCCGTGGCCTCATAGGCCCAGGTTCCGACTACGCTCGACGTGATCAGCATTCCGACCAGAAACTGAGGAAAGTACATCTCCCCAATCCTGCTTCCAGGCACTCGAGGCGAAAATTTCACTATTTTAGCAATCGAGCAAGTACCGCCATCTGTACCAATTTCGACGCAGCACCGAGTTTCTCATTCGAGCAGCTCGGTAACGGAAGACGCTGGAACGTCAGGTCGAAAGCTTGGAGGATGACGTGTTCCTAGGAGAATTCCGAGTTGGAAGGCGAGCGGATGTCCGGCGGGGTGGCGATATCAAACAAGGTCGCCAGCGCGTACACACCCGCCGGGGAGTGAGCGACTGACGAAGTTGTGGGGACTTTGCGTGGGCCTTTCTGCACCGATTCCTGCCGCAGTACGCCGTTCGTTTCGCTTTTCCATTTTCTCCCCCGAAACGAAGACGTAAGGCTTACCCGCGAACCCGCCATTAGAAGGACGCAAAAAGGCGGACCAGGGAATATCGGGTTCGACAAACTATCCGAGGCAATCTCGGCTGGCGTTTATGCTGAGGCTCGGCAAACAGAACAGTGCGCTTTTTTCGCCGCTCGCTCAATTAGCTCAATGGGCTTTAGCTCGATCAGATTACCATGTCGCCTCCCCAAAGTGCAGTGGGTTGGGCGAAGGACATGCACCAAAAGAAGGACTTGATGCATGTCGCGCAAACTTGTGCAGCGGTTTTTCGGAAAAGACATGCACAAAACAAAGACTTAAAAGCGTAATTCTCGATCCATTTCGCCGCGATGCGCTCTAGCCGGCAGCAGCCTATGTTGTTTTTTTCACAGTCAGCGACACGTTTTTGTTACATTAAGATGCAACCTTAATCTCTGGGTGGCCAAGGTAATCGGAGATGACATACAAGTCGGTTCAGGAAACCCTCCGTGCAGCTCGAATCGTCATAAGCAAGAAAGGCGATGCCCACCGCATAAACTTCTTCGGCGGCCTGGAGGACACCGCGCACTATACCACGAGCCTCAAGGAGGCGCTGGAACGGGGCCTTGCGATGGCCAGACCGCAGCGTTCGTAGCCAGCGCCGTCGATTGGTAGCTGTGTTCCGTTGCGGCGAGCGGCTTGATCGCCTGGTCAATTCAGGCGAGATGCGCAGCGAACCGACTCTACGAGGCTAAGAAGTTCATCCCAGTAGGGCGAAATGTCGAGGCCGAGACCAGCGCCGTAGGACAGCAGAGAGAACTGTTGCGCCAGTTCATCCTGCAGACGCCGGGCTTCATCCGGATCAGAGATGGAAATGGTAGCCATAGCGGCCAGATCGCGGCACCTGGCATCGGTTTCCAAACCGGGACCGCCAACAATCACGCCGAGTTCGAACATCATCGATATGAGTCGCACAAGCCCCCTCCGGCGATCTGCGCAACACAAGTGGCCGAGAATCAATCACGATTGATCAGAAATGGGAAGCCCATTTCGGGGAATCCCACACCGCAAATCAACTCCCGTGGAAACGACGTTTTTCCTGAGGAGTACTGTACCAGAAAGTCGTGATCGCAATAGAAGGCGGCCGGGCAAGGTAGGCCTGCGACGTCACGGATCGCTCTGCTTTGCCGGAAGGCGCTTTTCAGCGCTGTTGCGCTGGAGGCTCGCCGCTGGAAGTTCCTCCAGGCACGGACAGAATGGACCGAGGCTCGATGTCGCCGCGTCCCGGGCAGATCGACGGGCGAATGGGCTGAAGTGGATGGGCGCCCGGGCGGACGCCCATCCAACCTCGTCATGACATGAACGCGGGCGTAACTTAGCCGCCACCACCGGAGCTGCCCGATCCGCCACTGCCGCCGGAACCACCCGAGCCGCCGGAACCGCCCGAGCCCCCGCTACCGCCGGAACCGCCGGAACCGCCCGAGCCGCCGCTGCCGCCGGAACCACCGGAGCCGCCGCCAGAGCCACTGCCACCGCCGGAACCGCCTGATCCGCCGCCGCCACCGGATCCGCCACTGCCGCCGGAGCCACCGCTCCCGCCGCCATCGCCACCACCGGAGTCACCGCCACCATCACCGCCGCCGGAACCACCATCACCGCCGCCGGAACCACCATTGCCGCCGCCGGAACCCCCATTGCCGCCGCCGGAACCCCCATTGCCGCCGCCGGAACCGCCGCCCTCGCCGTCGCTGGCAAGGACGGAAGCGATGAGAGCCGTCGTGATTGGCGGGCACATTGCGATTTGTGCGCGCGTGAGGATGCTTGCGCGGTTGCTGGCGATGCAGCAAAGCGCGTAGTTGGATTCCGTCAGCGGCTGGCATTGGGCGGCCGTCATGCGCGGTCGAACATTGCTCTGTGCCGATGCCGGAAGCGTCGAATTCACCGCCATAAGGGCGGATGAGACAAGCAGAATTGCGCGAGCGCTGCTCGCGCACCTTGGGTACAGGTGCATTTCTTCCTCCTAAGAAGGGAAAAAAGGCGCTCCCGTCCCCAAACTGGGCGCTATGTCAAAGTTTCCGACCATCGGAAACAATTTGTTAAGCATACATTGTTTTAGAATCTGTGCAAACTTCTAATAGCGAGTCTTGATTTACCAAACGGCGAAGATGATCTCGGTCTATCGATCCGAGGGGATGGAACGTGATTCGTTTGGCAGCGCTCGTTGCCGCAGCCATGGCTATGGCTGGCTGCAGCGAAACCATGCAGACTTCCGGCACTGCGTCCATGATGGTCACCAAGGGTTACGCTTTCGCCCCGCCGGCCGCCCGCGGCTTCTGCGCTAGGCAGCCAAGGCTCTGCAGCCCAGGCGGACACGTCAAGCAGGTGAAGCTCACCGAAAGGCGCATGGCCGAGTTGAAGGCGGTCAACAGTTCCGTCAATGCCAGGATCATCGAACGTGACGACCCTTCCGCCGGCCTCGGCGACGATTGGCGGATACCGACAAACGCCGGCGATTGCGAGGATTTCGCGATCCTGAAGAAGAGCGAGTTCATGAAGCGCGGCTGGCCGGCTTCAGCCCTGCTGCTGACGGTCGTTACATCGGGCGGCGCGGGCCACACCGTGCTTACCGTTCGCACCGACAAGGGCGACCTGATCCTCGACAACCGAACCGACGCCGTCAGGAACTGGGCGCAGACTTCCTATCGCTATTTTGCGCGGCAATCCCAGTCCGAAAACGGCAAGTGGCTGCGGATCGATTCCTGATCGATTGTCCCCGTCGGCGCAGTGCCGCGCCTTGACCGCCGGCGCAATTTCGCGCCGCGCAGAGATCCGTCAATCCTTTGATCGGCTTGCACGGCCGGTTCCGTCATGGAACCATCATCGGGGGCATTCCTTGGCTTTGGTCCAAGGATTGGGGAATGGCCGATACAAGGACCATCGACTATTGCCGACGCTCCACGAGCAAAGGGCAACGCCATGCGTGTGGATGTCATCGACAGTTTCGATGCTCTCGTTGAGCTGAGGGACAACTGGGATGCGGTCTACGCTGCTGACCCGGAGGCTCACTACTTCATGTCGTGGCCATGGATGGCGGGCTGGTTCAAGCGGCTTCGCTACCAATGGCTCGTCCTGGCCGCCAAGGAAGACGATTCAGCCGGCTATGTCGGTTTCTTCCCGCTTCAGCTCCGAACGGAACGAGCCAGGGACGGTGCGTTCCAAAACGAATTGCGGACGGGCGGCGGCTACTTCGCCGGATATGCCGGCTTCCTTTGCAAACCGGACGTTCAGGATGCCGTTGTCCGGGCCTTCGCCGAGCATACGAAGCGGTTGAACTGGGCCAAGCTGCATCTTGAGAACATCTTTGCATCGCCGCGGCGGCTGAATACGTTCCTCGAGCAATTTTCCGCGCCGGAATTCCTGACCGGCAAGATGAGGCGTCCCGACGACGGCGACGGCATCGACCACGACATCTATGTCTATGTGAACCTGCCGGACGACTGGGAAGACTTTCTCAATGACCGGCTTGGCGCGGCGACCCGCAAGACCGCGCGGCGGACGCTAAGGGCAATCGACGACGCATCCGAGTATCGCGTCACCAACGTGACCGCCGCAACGCTGGAGCGCGATCTGCAGACGCTACTCCGGTTCTGGGAAAGCCAGTGGGGCGCGAAACTGGCGGCGCGATATCACCCTGGCCTGCCGCAGGCGATGATCAACAACTTCCGTAACATGCTGCGCTGTGCCTTCGAGGACGATGCTCTCTATCTTCCAGTCCTATGGCGGGACGACAACCCGATCGGCGTGCAGGCCACCTTGATCGACCGGAAGAACGGGGCACTGATCGGGATGCTCAACGGGCGCGATCTCGCGGTCAAGAAGCCCGCGCCCGGCTTCGCGCTTCATCTCTACAGCATACGCTGGGCCATTCAGAACGGCTTTGCCGTCTATGATCTGCAGACCGGGGATTTCTCTTACAAATATGATTTCGGCGGGCTCGAGCGCCGAGTCGAATGCCTTCTCGTCAGCACGGCCAGCCGCCGCAATCTGCGCGACCGCCTGGAGAGCCGGAGCCTGCCGGTCGTGCTCGCGCGCGCCAAAGCGCTTCATCAGGCCGGCGATCTTGAAGCGGCTCTGCGTGGTTGCCGGCAGATCCTGGCTGCCGATCCGGCCCATGCCGAGGCGCTATCGCTGCTTCGACAACTGGATGCCGCGCGACAGGCTCTTCTGCCGCAAAAGCTCAGCGTTGCCGCCCGTTTGCACCAGGCCGGAAACCTGGCCGCGGCGGAAAAGATCTATCGCGAGATCTTGGACGTCGAACCCGGGCGCTTTGATGTGCGCTACCTCCTTGGCGTGATTTGCCTGCAGCAGCACCGTTATGGCGACGCGGAGCGGCAGGTCGGCCAGGCGATCGAGATCAATCCGAACATCGCTGCCGCGCACTACAATCGCGGCCTGGCGCTGATGAAGCTCGACCGAATAAAGGACGCGCTCACAAGCCTTGACGAATGCATCGCGCTGGAGCCGGGCCACAGCCAGGCCCTGGCGCTTCGAACCGAGGCGCTGAAAGCCATCGGGCGGATCCCTGCCTCGGTTGCTTGAAGCGCGTCGCGCTGAAATGGATTCCGGCGACTGCTTCAAAGTCTTTGTTTTGATGCATGACCGTCCTAGAACTGCGCACATTTCTGGGCGACATGCATTAGCAGGGAGCAACCAATCCGGACGAGATCCGCGGCCGCGGCTTATCTCGGGAACGAATTGTCGATAACGATCGACCAGATATCCTTGTTTATTTCTCTGATGTCCTCGATGGAACCGTGGATTCTTCTCATCTCCTCGTCATCGAGCGCTTCGATCTTTCCGTATTTGACCTCGTCCTTGCCGTCCACGATGCGCATCAGCTGCGTGCTTCCGTGGGTTCCGGCCTCGTCGAACGAATAGATGCAGTGGCTGTATTTGTTTCGCAACTTCGCCTGGCGGGTGAGCTTGCCGGTGACTGTCAGCACCGCCCGACGGCAGGCGGCCGGCGTCTTCGGGATTTTCGCCAGCCGCTCTACCAGCTCGATGCGCGCGCGGGTCGTGTTCAGCGTCAGGAAGATGATGATCGCCGTTTCCTTGTCGACCTTCGCAAGACCGGCAATCAGATAGATCAGCAGACTCTCGGTGTTGGTCCATGTGTAATTCAGTTGGCCAACGAGGAGCAGTATCTCCTGAAACCGAGGCATCATCGGCTCACGGCGAAGATTGGACGGACTGTGGCGAACCGGATCGTTCCAAGCCGCCGTGAAAGCTATCCTTGCGCGCATGAAACACCGCGGCCGCCTCGGTCCGGTTGTGAGCCCCAAGCTTGGTTATGATGTTGTGCAGATGGATCTTGACCGTGTGCTCCGACAAGCGAAGGGTCGCGGCTATGATCTTGTTCTGCAATCCGCGAGCGACCATTTCCAGGATCTGGAACTCACGGTCGGTCAGTTCGCCCATCTCCTCGAAACCCGACCGGTCCGGCCTTGGTTGTTCGGCAGGCGTCGAATGATCCGACGCCTTTTGCGAGAGGCTGCGTGCGTATGACTGGAACATCGCCAAGGGGAAATATTCGCCGCCGCGAAGCATAAGCCGGATGACCGAAAGCCAGACGTCCAGCTTCAAATCCATGGGCAGGACGCTGCGCACGATCTTTAGATCGAGAACGTCGTGCATTGAGACGGAAGCTCGGCTGTCGTGCTGCACCAGGACGATCGGCGCCGCCGGATGATGCCGCATCAGTTCGGCGGCATAGCCGTCGATCTTATGCAGGAGCTCGGTGTCGATAAGGACCAGACAGACGGGATGCTCGAACGGCGCGCAGGCCGCTTCGATGCTTGTAGCCTGCTCGACGACTATCGAGGGAAATTCCCTCTCGATGGCGTATACTAGACATTCTGGAAAGCTATCAGTAGAGGAAACAGTCAGGATAATTCTACGCGCCGCCCAACTCTCTCCGGCACCGCTACCTACGGTGCTGCGCACGTTAACTCTGGACATGGTTGCCACCCCACCCTAGACGAATACTGTCGGTTTAATTATTTCCCTTCTTCAAATTTTCGGGGGCCGCCACCCCGCAAACAGCTAGCCTTAACGACTTATACACCAAATTAGACCGGACTGATATAGTTCGGATGAGCTATAGCTAATTTCTCCGTCATCGCTGCCGACCGGAGACGTTCGACAGAGTCGCCTTCACCTGATCCGGGCAGGAATATCGGCATTCGCGCGGCCGGAGCACGTCTGGGCAGCGGTCCAGCCGAACGGGCTAGCCCGAACTGTCAGCTTACAATCACCGCCCTCTGGTTCCAGACTTTCCCGGGTTCCATGTGGGATTGGGGCATATCCAGGACTCTCCCGTTTGAACGACCGGATCCTTGGTGATCCGGCGCTCCCCCGGGTTTTGCCTTGGGACGGCCGCCTCTCCCGAAGTCAAAGGGAGGTACTCAAGCAAGTCATGACGAAATTCGGATTGCGGACCTCAGTCCCCTCGGTCCGGCAGTCCATTCACCGCATTAAACGCAACGTCCGCGTACAGCCCATAGCCGCGTAAGAGAAGAATGCGGTTCGGCAGTCGCGGCCTTCAAACAGAGGACACGACCATGTCTCTCGACCTCGACAAGAACAACATCAACGCATTCGGTTTGCAGATCGTCGACAGCGAATTCGATATCGGTGACGGCGGTGGCGAAAACGAAAACAAGAACTACAATACCAACGACGCCAAGAACGAGAACGAAAACGAGAACAAGGCCTCGAACGAGAACGAAAACAAGAGCGACAACGACAACTCGAACGAGAACAAGTCCTCGAACGAGAACGAAAACGAGAACAAGGCCTCGAACGAGAACAAGAACGAAAACTCGAACGAGTCCAAGAACGAAAACTCGAACGAGAACAAGAACGTCAACGAGACCAAGGTCGACGTCGACGTCGACGTTGGCGTCAAGCTCGAAGGTGAGCTCGGCAATTCCGACGATGATTTCGCCGATATCTATGCCAACGACGACATGAAGATCGACACCATGATCAACAATAAGGACGGCAACGTCACTTATGATCCTGGCGACGACGTCACCTTCAAGGACATCCTGAACAATTCGATGACCGGCGCCGGCACCAACACCGCGTCGATCATCAACCAGACCCTGAATATGTATGACAACGACAAGCTCGACAACGCGACCGTCAAGAACGACGCCGATTTCAAGCTTGATCTGAACGCCAAGGGCGGCCACTCCGAAGCCGGTGACGGCATCTCGGCAGGCGGTGGGACCGCGGACGGCGGCAGCGACGCCAAGGCCAATGGCGGCGAAGGCGGCAATGGCGGCGACGCCAAGTCCGACGACGTCGAAGCCGGCGACGGCAAGGGCGGCCTGGCTCTCAGCGCGGCTATCGGCGGCGACTCCAAGAGCGACAACAAGGCCGACGCGGGCGACGCCAAGGCCGGCGACGGCGATAGCGGCGACGCCAAGGGCGGCGAAGTCGACACAGGCGACGCCAAGGGCGGCTACGGCGACGGCGGCAACGCCAACGGTGGCGATGGCCTCGGCCTCGGTTTCGGCCTCGGACTGGGCCTCGGTGTCGGCGCTGCGGAAGCCGGCGATGCCAAGTCTGACGACGGCGGCGACGCCAAGTCGGATGCTGGCGACGCCAAGGCGGATGCTGGCGATGCCAAGGCCGATGGCGGCAATGGCGGCAATGGCGGTGATGGCGGCGACGTGACCGGCGGCGATGCCAAGTCGGACGGCGGCGATGGCCTCGATGTCGACGGAAAGCTGTCGCTGCTGAACTACGGTGAAGGCGGCGACGCCAAGAGCCTCGCCGGCGACGCCACCGGTGGTGGTGGCGGCGGCGGTGGCGGCGGTGGCGGCGGCGGCGCCGACGCTGATGGCGGCAATGCCAATTCGGATGGCGGCAACGCCAATTCGAACGGCGGCGACTCCGAATCGTACGGCGGTGACGCCCTCGGCGCAGGCTGGGGCGCTGGTACGGGCTCGGGCTCGGGCTCCGGCACCGGCGGCGCCGGCGGCACGGGCGGTGCTGGCACGGGCGGTGACGGATCCAGCGGTGACGGAACCGGCGGCGCGGCCACCAGTGGCGACGCTTACGGCGGCGACAGCCTCGGCGGCTTCGCAGCGGCCTTTGGTGGTGACGGTGGCCATGCGCTGAGCGGCGCCTGGGCTGACGGTACCGGCGGCGACGCCACCGGTGGATACACCGCTTCCGGCTACGGTGGTGCCGGCGGCGCTGGCGGCCAAGCCTTCAACGGTGACGGCGGCACCGGCGGCGACGCTGGGATGTGGGGCTCGCAGAATGGCGATGACGGCTACGTGACCGGCACGAGCCACTCTTCGGCCGACGGCCTGATCGACGTCAGCGCCTTCAATCAGCAGATCGTGATGGGCGCCAACCTTCAGGAAAACCTGGTCGACCAGACCGTGGTTGGCGGCGACTACCACAACACGCTGACTGGCGAGGACGCCGGCGACCATACCGGTACTTGATCGATGTCACACGACTGATTTCGTCACGAAATCAGACAGCTTGGGACTGCGCGGAGTTTCCGCGCAGTCCTTCCATCCGGGAGACATGCCGCCCCGACCGAGCGCGAATGATCTCAAGATACGGAGGCTACCGTGTACACGATGCAGCTGGACAACATGACCGAGGTCATCTCGCATTTCATCGGCATGTTCGAGATCTCGGTCGAGGAGGCACGGCAGCTAAAGACCTACGACGAGTTCAAAATTGCTGCGGCCACCAAGGAAGAAACTCCCGACCTTCCAAACACGAATGTCAACGTCAAGGCGCCTTATACCCTCGACGACTTCGATCCACACGTTCCGTATATGGGGGTCAAGCCGGACCTGGTGCTGAACACGGTCAGTTCGAGCTTCTGGTACACGCCGCCCGAAATCGTTCAGCACGGCCATCTGAGCCCCGGCCATCATCACTTCCATCTGCCGCATCTGCCGGCTTTCGGTGGCGGCATGGTCCTGCCAAACATCGAACCTCCAGGCGCGATCGCAGCCTACATCAACCAGGAAATCCGCCTGTCCGACAACGACTATGTCGGCGCCGGCGGACATGGGCTGATCTTCACGCCCGCGGCGGTCGACGACAGCAGCCATCTGGCCTCGCTGATGAACGCGGCGGCGGACGTGTCGCCGATCGACGATGTGACGTTGCTGGGCACTCCCGACGACATGGCGGCCGCGGTGGTGACCATGGGCGAACGCATCGCGGCCTACACCGAGGACCCGAGCGGCGAAGCGAACGTCTTCGTCCTGCACCCAGACGCGACTTCAGGCCCGATCTTGGGAACCTATGTCAACGGCCAGCTGGTCGACGATGCCGACGCGCCGAAGGCGGAGGACTACATCAATCTCCTCAAGGAACAGCACCAGGATGACGAGGTTGCCAGCGCTGGACCCGACAAGGACGACTACAACACGCCGCCGGATTCCTCCGACTTCATGTCGGGCTGGGGCAACGGCCTGCTCAGCCCATGCGTTGAATTGGACACCGGCACTAACACGCTGATCAATTCGGCCGTGCTGACCAACAACTGGACGACGACATCGGTCGTCGCCACTGTCGGCAACAGCTATGAAATCAATGCCATCATCCAGATCAACGCACGCTGCGACACGGATATCGTAAGCTCCTCCCTGAATGGGTGGAAGCTGGGCAACGCCCCCGACGAGGCCTTCAACATCGCCGCGTTCAAGCACATCGACCCGTCGTCCGGCAGCGTGGCACCAACCGCAGCGGACGGTTTCCCCGCCGCCTGGGTGGTGACGCAGGTCACCGGCGACCTCATCATCACGAACTGGATCCAGCAGTACTGCTTCATGACCGACAACGACACCACGGTTATGTCCTCGTCGGGTGTCAGGACCAGCGTGAGCACCGGCGACAACACGGCGATCAACGACGTGTCGCTGAACGAGCTCGGTCACTACTACGACCTGATCATCATCGGCGGAAACATCTACGACGCCAACATCATCCAGCAGATGAATTTCCTGATCGACAACGATCTCATCGGCGCGGTCGATGGTTTCCAGACTTCCGGAGAAGGCTCCTACTCGACCGCCGGCAACCTGCTCTGGAACGATGCGACGATCATCAATGTCGGCGGCCAGAACCACTATGAGGCCTTGCCGACGTCCTATCTTCAAGCGGCCCAGGACTTCGCGGCCGGCAAGGACGCCGGCCCTGGCGACATACTGAACGACCCAGCCTTCGCCGGTATCGGCGCCTTGCGGGTTCTCTACATCTCCGGCGACCTGCTCAACGTGCAGTATGTGTCGCAAACGAACGTGCTGGGCGACAGCGATCAGGTTGCCTTGGCGATGAACCAGTTCGTCGCCCATCCCGAGGCGGAATGGACTGTCACCACCGGCGGTAATCAGGTGGCGAACTTCGCGGGGATCATCGACGTCGACGGAACCGACAAGACCTATGTCGGCGGCGAGCACTATTCGCAGGAGATCCTGATCCAGGCCGACATCATCTCGAGCGATCCTGAACTCGGCGGACAGAATCCGGACGCGCTGGTCAACGAAGCGATCGCGTTCCTGGCCGACGATGCGGGCGCCGACGACACGCAGATGGACCATTTGATAGTCCCGACGCCGGATCATGTTCAGGCGGACGGCGTGCAAACAATATTGGGCTGATCCGGGAACCGGGGGATACAATGACCGATGATCGCGACCTGCCTTGGGACACGTTTGCCGAAGACCTAGAGGCGGCGATGCAGGAGGACGACCAGGGATCGTCGAGTTCCGCGGTGCCTCGCAAGACGCTTTCGAACGCCCTGCGGCAGCATGAGCAGGCGATCGACCGGACCATCAAGACAATCGACAATGCCGTCGGCCAGTTTTACGATGCAGTCCCCCATCGCGAGGTAAAGGCCGGTCAGGACCGACCTTTGCCGCAGGTCGACGGCCGGAGCGCAGTAACCAGTCAGCCGAAACCAGAGCAGGCCACAGCGCCCCTGCCTGCGCACCAGCCAGCGAGAACCCCTGCATCGACCAGCCCGGCTGGGCAGGCGGACGGGGGCGGCGTGGTCAGGCAAATCGTCACGCCTCCCACAACGACGAATCCACAGGTCAGCGAAGCGAAGGCGGCCGCGGCCGGCCCCATCAAAATCGCACCCGCCTTGCAGGAGGGGCGAACCGAGGAAAGAGCAAATCCAGTTCTGCAAACGACAGGCGGGCCACCGAACCTGCCCAACGAGATGCGCGCCAATGCAGTGCATCCTCCGGCTTCTTCCCCAGCACCCGTAGCCGCCGTTGACATACCGAACTTCATGGCGCAGCGACAACTGTGCAAGCCGGAGCCGGCTCCGCAGCCAAGTCAAAGTTCCATCCCCGGCACCACACGGGCGCGTTCGACTGTCGCACCTGAGCCGCTGCCGCCAACGCCAACATTCCAGACGCGACCGGCCGAGTGGCAGGGGCCAGCTTTGACGGCCAAGAAACCTGCTGCTCCGCCTTCAGCCGCCGTTGCAAAAGGTGAGCCGGTGGCCACCGAGCCTCCCGCGACGACAGCGCCGACGATCGACAAACTGAATGTCCCGGCGGACGCGGCGTCGCCGAGGCCACAGCCTGTGCCCCAACGGCCAGCCGAACCCACGCCCAAGCCGATGCCAGCGGCCGAAAGGCAGAATATCCAGGCCAATGCAGCGCCGCCGAGGCCACAGCCAGCGGCCCAACGGCCGGCCGAACCCACGCTCAAGCCAATGCCAGCGACCGAAAGGCAGAATATCCAGGCCAATGCAGCGCCGCCGAGGCCACAGCCTGCGGCCCAGCGGCCGGCCGAACCGCAGGCCAAGGTCGCGCCCGACGAACCAGCCAAGCCGTCGGTAACCGAGATGAAAGACGCGGCAAAGTCGCCCGGCATGATCACCATCGAAGGCGACACTGGTCCCATCAAGACGCAGCAAGGCGGATCTCCCCCAGGAGGTGTGGACGACAAGGGCCGGCGCGGCGGTGGTGGCGGCGGGGGTGGCGGCGCTTTCCACAAGCGCCTCGGCCCGGTCGATTTCGGCGCTTCGCTCAGGGCCGGATTGAGCGCGGTCAGGAAAAACCTGCTGATCGTCATGCTGTTCACGGTCGCCTGCAACATACTGGTCCTGGCGATCCCGATCTATCTGTTCCAGATCTCGGATCGCGTTCTCACCAGCCGTTCCCCCGACACGCTGGTGATGCTGACGGTGGTGATCGTCGGCGCGGTGATGCTGCAGGCGATGTTCGATGCGCTTCGCCGCTTCATCCTGATGCGCACGGCCGTCGAGATGGCGGCCCAATTGGGTGCGCCGATCCTCAGCGCGGCTGCCAGAGCCTCGCTTCACAGCAACGGCAAGGAGTACCAGGTCCTGGGCGACCTGCAGCAACTGAGGACCTTCCTGACCTCCGGCACGCTGCTGTCGTTCCTCGATGCGCCGATGGCTCCATTGATGGTGCTGGTGGTGTTTCTGATCCACCCGCATCAGGGCTTCATCGTCATGACCTCGGCGGTGCTGCTGTTGATCATCACGCTTCTCAACCAGCGCGCGACGGCCGCGACCTTCGGCGAGGCGAACGCGCACCAGAGCAAGGCCAACATCCATCTCGATTCGATGTCGCGCAACTCGCAGATCATCAACGCGCTGGCCATGATCCCCGAGGCCGTGAAGATCTGGGGCAAGGACACCGCAAACTCGCTCAGGGCGCAGGTGATCGCGCAAGACCGCAACATCGTCTTTGCCTCCATGTCGAAGGCCGTTCGGCTGCTGACCCAGGTGACGATGCTTGGCTGGGGCGCTCATTTGGCGATCGAAGGGCATCTCACCGGCGGCATGGTCATCGCCGCATCGATCATCGCCGGCCGGGCGCTCGGCCCGATCGAAGGCGCCATCGAGGGCTGGAACCACGTCGTGCATGCCCGCGCCGCCTATGGCCGGATCGCATCGCTGCTGCAATCGTCGCCGCTCAATTTCGAGCGGCTGAACCTGCCGCGTCCAGAGGGCCGCCTCGACGTCGAACGGCTCCTGTTCGTGCCCCAGGGAACGAAGCGGGTTGTGCTGAACGGCATCTCGTTCGCGCTCTCGCCGGGCGATTCGCTGGCCATCATCGGCAATTCGGGCGCCGGCAAGACGACCTTGGGCAAGATGCTGGTCGGGTCGATCCTGCCGACGTCAGGCAACGTACGGCTGGATCTGATGGATCTTCGCAACTGGGATCCACGCCAATTCGGCGAGAATATCGGCTATCTGCCCCAGGATGTTCAGCTGTTCCCGGCGTCGATCAAGGCCAACATCGCCCGTATGCGTGACGATGCGACCGACGCCGAGATCTACCAAGCGGCGGCGCTGGCCGACGTTCATGAGATGATCTCGACCTTGCCCCACGGCTACGAGACCTTCGTCGCCGCCGACGGAGCGCCGCTTTCCGGCGGGCAGAAGCAGCGCGTCGCGCTTGCGCGCGCGTTCTTCGGCAATCCCCGCC
This sequence comes from Mesorhizobium sp. WSM4989, assembly GCF_029625795.1. Lineage (NCBI taxonomy): Bacteria > Pseudomonadati > Pseudomonadota > Alphaproteobacteria > Hyphomicrobiales > Phyllobacteriaceae > Mesorhizobium > Mesorhizobium sp. WSM4989. The sequence continues at coordinate 477,004 of NZ_JARTVN010000001.1, forward strand.
TGGTGGTGCTCGATGAGCCGAATTCGAATCTGGATTCGGCCGGAGACGCGGCACTGGAACGAGCCCTCCAGCACGCCAAGGAAAACAAGATAACGGTGATCACCATCACCCAGCGGCCATCGCTGCTGAAGAGCGTCGACAAGATACTGCTGCTCGTCAACGGCACCGTCGCCCTGTTCGGCATGCGACAGGAAGTGCTGCAGGCCCTTGCAAACCGGGGCTTGAGCATCGAAGGCGGCTCGTTCGGCCATCAGATCCAGTAGCGGGGCCGCAAAGATGACGACCGACATCGCAAAAGTTCACGACATAGAGTGGTATTCCGAGGTGCCGCGCTCGATCTGGAAGCAGACCGCATTTGGCGCGCTGTTGATCACGGTGGCCTTCGGCGGCTTCGGCACCTGGGCTTTCACGGCGCCGCTCGCGTCCGCCATCATCGCCCAGGGCAGCTTTGTCGCAACCGGGCAAAACAAGATCGTCCAGCATCTCGAAGGCGGCATCATCAAGGAAATCCTGGTCAATGAAGGCGACCATGTCAGCCTCGACCAGCCGTTGATAAAGCTCGACGAGACCGCCGCGCAGACCAACGAACGGCAATTGTTCCTGCGCAAGGCGCGGCTCGAAGCGATCGCGGCCCGGCTGAATGCCGAGGTGCAGGGCAGCGGCAAGATCCGATTTCCCGCGATCATCCTCGACAACCGGTTCGATCCAGAGGTCTCCCCGATCATGGAAAGCCAGCAGGCCAACTTCGAGGCCGCGGAACGAAAGCGCGACAGCGACATAGCGCTGTTCGACCAGAACAAGAAGGCCATGGAATTCCGCAACGAAGGCATCGAGGAGCAGATCTCGTCGGTGCGCCGGCAACTGCAATTCCTCAAGGAGGAATATCAGGGCAAGCAAAGGCTCCTCGAGCAGGGCCTGATCCGCGGCACCGAGGTAAAGGCGATCCAGCGCGCGATGGCCGACGCCGATGGCCAGATCGGCAAGATGGTGGCGGAAGTCGCCGAGAACCGCGAACAGATCGTCAGGTTCGAGCAGCAGATCACGCAGACCAAGGATACCTATCGCCAGGCGGCGCTCCAGGAACTGCAAAGCCTGGAGGCCGAACTGGACGCCGTGCGAGAAAAGTCGCGCGAGGCGGAGAACGTGCTTCGCCGCGTGACCATCAAGGCTCCCGAGCCCGGCACCATCATACGCATGTACTATCACACCGCCGGCGGCGTTATCGAGAGCGGCAAGGCGATCCTCGAGATCCTGCCCTCGGATGTGCCTCTCGTCATCGAGGCCCAGGTGCCCCGCACCGACATCGACAACATCAAGGTCGGGCAGAAAGCCTCGATCCGGCTGATCGCTCTCAATCGCCGCACGACGCCGGTTCTGGAGGGCGAAGTCTACTATGTCTCGGCAGATGCGTTGCCGGAGATGAGCGGCCCCACGCCCAAGGAGGTATATCTGGCGCGCGTGCGCGTGCCGGCGAGCGAACTGGCAAAGGTGCACGGTTTTACGCCGACCCCGGGTATGCCCGCCGAGATCCTCGTCGCGACGGAGTCGCGCACATTCTTCAGCTATCTGACGAAGCCGATCGCCGACAGCATGGCGAGAGCCTTCATGGAACAGTGAGACCTACGAACAGGCAACGATTTCGGGGGAACCATGCAGATCGACGTCATCACGAAACGGGAGGAGCTGAACCGGCTCAGGGAGAACTGGGATGATCTCTACCAAAAGGATCCCGAAGCGCAGTTCTTCCTCTCCTGGACGTTCCTGTCGTCATACATGCGACGCTATGAAGACGCCTGGTCCGTCCTGGCGGCACGCTCGGGGCCGCCAGGATCTTCCTATATCGCCCTTTTGCCTCTGCGGCTGCGCACCAGGCTGAACAAGAAGACCGGTATCTGCCACAACGAGATCAACATGGCCGGGAACTACGCGGCCGACTATGCCGGTATCCTGTGCGCACCGGGCTTTGCCGAGCGCGCGATCCCGGCTCTTGCCAGGCATCTTCTGAAGATGAACTGGGCCAAGCTGCATCTCGAAAATCTGCGCATGTCGGAGAAGCGACGGCGCCTGCTCATCGACAACCTTGCCGACAAGCGACTAACGGCCCACAAGATGCCGCGCATCAACAAAACCGACAATGTCGACAATTGCATCTGCCCGGCCGCCGCATTGCCAGGCGATTGGGACAGCTATCTCGAACAAAAGACCAGCTCGAACACGCGCCAGAAGATCAGACGCTTCCTGCGCAAGCTCGATGGATCCGGCGAGTTCCGCATCACCCATGCCGACGCCACCACGATAGACCGCGACATCGGCATCATCCTCGAAATGTGGCGGATCAAATGGGCGCCGCGGAAGGGCAACCTCCTGCCCGGCCTAGTCAGGTCCAACCGGATCCTGTTCAAGGACGCCTTCGAAAGCGGGACGCTGTTCCTGCCGATCCTTTGGCAGGGCGACAAGCCGCTCGGGGGCCTGGCATTCCTGGTCGACCGGGTCAAAAAAACGATGCTGTTCCATCTCGCGGGACGCGACGAGACCGCGAACGACATCCCGTCCGGGCTCGTGCTGCATGGCTATTGCATTCGTCATGCGATCGAACAGGGCTTCCGCAGCTACGACTTCCTGCGCGGCAACGAGCCGTACAAGTACTCCTACGGCGTGGAGGAGACCACCATCCATTGCGTCCTGGTAAAGACCAGGACCGGTCGCAATCTCGGCGACCGGATCGACGAGAGGTCCGTCGGGAGCGTGCTGGAGCAGGCGACCAAATTCCACGAGGCAGGCAACCTTGCCAACGCCGAAAATGGCTACCGCCAGATCTTGGAGGTCAACCCTCGCCATCCTCGCACGCTTTACGGATTGGGCCAGCTGCTGGCCGCCAAAGGCGACCACTGGTCGGCGGCCGATACTTTCGGATCGCTCGTGGAGATCGCACCGAAATCAGTCAAGGCTTGGTCAAGGCTTGCCGTCGAACTTCAGCTGCTCAGCCGGCACGCGGACGCCGCCGACGCCTTCCGCAAATTGCTTGAGCTCAATCCAGACCTGTCGGGGGCGCGATATGGTCTTGGCCGCAGCCTCGCGCAGCTTAGCCAGTTGGATGAGGCCACCAGGGTGCTGAGCGCCGTCGAGGACAAAGCCGACCCAATGCTTCGCGCCAAAATCCGTCTACAGCTGCGAAAGCTGAAGGAGGACGTAAGTCCGTGCTACATAAAACTGGAGCCGGCAAACGCAGGCGTCTCGAAGCTGGAGCGGATGGACGCCTAGCCATAGCGACGCAACCCGGAGATTCGCTTCTGGTGCGTGCACATGCTGCTATCGGATTTGAAACAAAGGGTTGGATCTGATCGGTGTTGGGGGCGAACGGCGCGAGTCTATCCAGGTCCGCCGTTCCGTGAACGACGTCGCTGGCCCTCGACACGAGCAGCAGGAAGGGGCGGAAGGGATTTCGCGCCACACGTGAAGCTGCGTTTGCTGTTCTTGCGCCTTCGGATTGTATCTTCGCGCGCACGCGCAACGGAAAAATTGACCCTAGCGTCCCTTGCGTCCTAACTTGCTGTTTGTCTGTGGCTTTCAGTCAGCATCCTCCGGCCTCTACCGTCCCTTGCGCTTCGAGGCTCAACGGCGGGCGCGGTCGATAGAGATGTTGCTGGGCGCGCATCCGCACGGTTGCCACGCTCCCGGCCCTCTCGCGTTCTCACTGCAACATAGGTGAATACAGCTTCGGCCTGATGACCCCTCAGGCGCCATAGAAGCTCTCGGGCCTCCTCCGTTAGCGGGATGGTTCGGCTCTTACCGCGTTTTCCAGTAACAGTTACTTGGTTGTTGAAGAAATTCACTCGCGACCATGTCAACCCCACGATCTCAGCGCGTCGGCAGCCGGTGAGCAAGGCAAATCGCAGAGCTGGGACATAGTCGGAGCGCATCGCTTCCAGCAGGACGGCCTCTTCATCCGGCGTCGCCTCGCGAACACGTTCCTGAGTCTCTTCCAGGACATGGTCCTTCCATTTGACTCGATTGACAGGCTGGCACCAAACCTCGCTTGCCCGACGGAGGATCGCTCGCAACGGCTCAATAACGCTGGCATTCACTCTACGGTTGGAGATACCGTCTCCTCGGCGCTTTGCGATCAACCGCGCGACTTTGGCGGAATCAATCGCTGAAATCAGCGTTCCTTTGCCAATCTCGCCTTGCAACCAGGCGAGTCCGTCTGCCTCAAGGCATGCGGGAGCGGATCGCGATCGAGGCTCAGCGAAACGGCCGTTCAATGAATGCCGAGATCGTCAGCGTGCTTGAGGACCATTTTCCCCCTGCCCCATCGCTTCCCGAGATTTTTGAACAGCTGAATTTCCTCATCCGAATGCACGAAAGGCATGATGAAACCATAACGCGTCGCGAGATCATGTCTGCGCTGAACGTGCTCAAGATCAAGCTCGACGAGTTGCAGAAGGGGCAGATTTCGGCGGCCTCAGAGAAGACTAAAGGCTCAGCGCGCCACCCTCGAGGTTAGTCAGCTACTTGCCCAGGGGCACACAAGAATAGCCCTCCCTCTGCAACCGCTTACGCCATCGGCCACACCTTGTCATCGCGCGTACCGAAATGCGGCCGCCGTTCGAACGATATGCGAAGACCTTGTTCGCGGAGGAACTGACGAGTCCGCTCGGTGTCGCGCCTGCCGACCCGCGACGCCCATTCCGAAAACAGCCGCACCGCGCGCCGGTTCATGTGCCGCGACGGACAGACCAGCCAGTATCCGGGGAACTCTATGACGTCGAACTCGGTCGAGACGGGCACCAAAGCGCCCGAAACAAGATCCTCGAATGCAATTGACGTGCTTTCCAGAACCACGCCCGCTCCATCCTTCGCCAGCTGAACGGACATCGAGGAGCGGTCGAAACGATAGGGATAGGTCATGCGCGCGCCCTGGACCCCGTTACGCGGCAGCCAGTAATCCCAGCGGAAATAGGCCTTCACGCTGTCGATCAGTCTTGCCTGGCGCAACTGCTCGCGCGGATCGGATGAAAGCCTCTGCAGCTCGGTGAGATACGAATGCGAGCACATCGGCAAGATCAGGTCGTTGACCACGCAATCCGAATAGAGGCCGGCCCAGCCCCCGTCGCCGTAGCGAAGATCGAGATCGATGACCTCGGTTTCGAAATCCGAGAAATTGGGTGTCGCGTCGACGCGCAGATTCCAAGTCGGATAGTCCTTGCTGAATTCAGCCAAACGTGGCGCCAGCCATTTCTCGCCAAAGGAGGGGCTGACCCGAAGGCTGAGCTGAAAGCTCTCGCGCTGCCGCACGATGGCGTTTCGCACCTCGCGTATGGATTCGAAGGCTTGCGTGGTGGTCTGGTAGAGCCGCTCCCCGTCGATCGTCAGGGAAAGGTGACGCTTTTCGCGCTGGAACAGCCGCACGCCCAGCTGATGCTCAAGCAAGCGCAGTTGCTGGCTGACGGCCGAAGGCGTCACCTGCAATTCCTGCGCCGCTTTTGCCACGCCGCCGAGGCGCGCAACGGCTTCGAAATGCGCCATCGACTTAAACTTGATGTCCGACATATCGTCATCGTCAGTTAAGTTCAGCTACACAGAATGTTAAGAAACGAGAATTGAGCCGAATGTCAATCGGTCGCATCTTCCTTCGATCTCGGGAGGAGATGCAGGATGGAAACGGCCCAGGGCCTGGGCGTGGCCGACAATGGGAGCGCGGCCGCACAGGCATCGAACAGGACGCCTCTGATCGGCGCTGCCAATGTCGAGAAGAGCTACGGCGCAACCCGCGTGCTGCGAGGTGTGAGCTTTCAGGTCCGGGCCGGCGAAATCCATGCGCTGCTGGGCGGCAACGGTGCCGGCAAAAGCACGCTGATCCGCATCATCACAGGCCTCACCCCTCGTGACGCCGGCGACATTGGCTTCGCATCGGCGAAGGTCGGCCCAAGCGGCCCGATCATAGCGGTGGTGCATCAGGAACTGGCGCTGCTGCCCGAACTGTCGGTCGCGGAAAACATCGGCATTGTGCATGCGAAGTCCGGCCTGTCGCAGAGCAGCCACCGGCGCATGCGCGACATCGCACTCAACGCCCTGCGCCTGATCGATGCGGCGATCGGCGACGAGATCGTGGACCTGCCTGCGGGCAAATTGTCCTTGCATGAAAGGCAGATCGTGGAGATCGCCCGCGCGCTTTCAACGGGCGCCGAAGTGCTGCTTCTCGACGAGCCCACCGCCAACCTGACCGCGGGCGAGACGGCCAAGCTTTTCTCCGTGCTGAAGCGTTTGGCGCGCGACGAGGGCATCGGCATCGTATTCGTCTCGCATAGGATGCGCGAAATCCGCGAGCTATGCGACGTCTGCACCGTCCTGCGGGACGGCGTCACCGTGGCGAATGCGACGCCGCTTGCCTCGCTGAGCGATGCCGAGATCGTCCAGCAGATGGGGCAATCGACCCACCGTTCCGGACCACAGCTCAAGCGGCGGCAACGCAGCCGAGAGGGCGCGCCGCTTGTACTGCTCGGACCGGACGGCGCCAGGTTAGAAACCTGGCCAGGCACCATTCTCGGCCTGGCCGGCGCGCCGGCGGGTCCGACGGGCCTGATCGATACCCTCGTCGGCGCGGGAAAGGGCGCCGGCTGGCGCCTCTCCGGCGCCGGCCTCGGAGACGGCTTCCCCTCCCCGGCCGCGGCGGCGCGCGCGGGTATCGGCTTCGTCTCGGGCGACCGTGCGGCGAAGGGCATCCTTTCGCAGCTTCCGATCGTCGACAACGTGCTTGCCGCGCGCAGGGTACGCGACAAGCGGCGGATCGTCGACGCCACCGAACGGCAGGAATGCTCCGATCTGGTTTCGGCGCTGAAGTTGAAGGCGGGTTCGATCTGGGACCTGCCGGTGTCGCTGTCCGGCGGCAACCAGCAGAAGCTCATCGTTGCGCGCTGGCTCGGATTGCCGCTGCGCATGGTGGTGCTGGAAGAGCCGACGCGCGGCGTCGACATCGCCACCAAGCACGACATCTACGCGCTGGTCCGCGAGATGGCGGACGCCGGAGCAATCATTGTCTGGTGGTCGACCGAGAACGTCGAACTGCTCGAGCTGTGCGATGTGATCTTCGCCTTCGACACCGAGGGGCGCCCGAAGGGGTTTCTATCGGACGAGCGATTCACCGAAGACGGGCTCGCCGAGCTGACGGGGATGGCAGCATGACCGACGCAACGAACGGCGCCGCGACGGCCAAGAAGGCCCGGACCACCAGGAGCCGCTCCCCCGGGATTCTTCTGTCCTACCGCACCGAAGCCGCGATTGCCGGCGCGATTGTCGTCCTGTTGCTGGCGGTCGGCATGTTCGTGCCCGCGGCGCTCAGCATGGCCAACGTCCAAAACATCATCCAGGCCGCGGCGCCGCTCATCATCATGTCGCTGGGCGTTTTCCTGGTCGTGGTCACCGGCGGCATTGATCTTTCGGTCGGCTCGGTGTTCTCGCTGACCGGAATGGTCACGGCGCTGGCAATGGCCAATGGAGCGGACGATCTTACCGCCAGCCTGGCAGGCTTGGCCGTGGGGCTGGTATTCGGAGCGATCAACGGGTTTCTCGTCACTGTCGTCAGGCTGGCCCCTTTCGTCGTCACCCTCATCACCTACGCGGTGGCGGGCAGTCTGGCCTTCATCGTCACCAATGGTCGCTCGATGCCGATCGGTGCGCCGGATTTCTGGCTGCTGAATTCCGGCGAGATCGTCCCCGGCATCCCCAATCATCTTCTGTTCTGCATCGTCCTGATGGTGGCGCTGGAATATGTGCTGCGCAGGGTCGTGCTGGGCCGCTGGTTCTATGCCGTCGGGTCGTCGGCGACTGCAGCCCGGCTGCTCGGCATTCCCGTGCTTCGCATCAAATTCGCGGCCTATGTCACTTCCGGCCTGCTCGCCTCGTTCGCCGGGCTGCTGACGGCGAGCTACATCCTCAATGCCGAGGCAACGGCCGGCGCCAGCCTGATGCTGCAGGCGATCGCCGCGGTCGTCATCGGCGGAGCCAGCCTCTTTGGCGGAACCGGCAGCGCGATCGGCGCGGTGCTCGGCGCGCTGATGATCACCTGCATCCAGAACGGCGTGAACCTCATCGGCGTCAACAGCTTCTGGCAAGGCTCCGTCACCGGCGCCGCGATCCTGCTTGCGGTCCTGATCGACCGATTCAGCAACAAGAACCGACTCTAGATCATCAACGGGAGGAACCAAGATGAAGTTGAAGAGCATCCTGATTGCAGCACTGGCGGCGTCCGCCTTGTCCAGCCCATCATATGCCGAGGACAAGAAGACCGTCGCCTATATCGCGCCCTCGCTGGACATCTCCTACTGGCAATGGGTCGGCTACGGCGTGAAGGAGAAGGCGAAGGAGCTCGGCATGGACTATGTCGAGTACACCTCTGAGAACTCACCCGCCAAGCAGATGGACAATGCGCGGACAGCCGTGACAAAGGGGGTCGCGGCAATCGTGATCGGTCCGGTCAGCTCGACATCGACGCCGCCGCTACTCGATTATCTGGAAAAGCAAAAGGTGCCGATCGCCTTCGCCGGCATCGGTCCGCAGCCGGGACTGACCAACTACACATCCTCTGTCACCGCGAACAATTATGAGACCGGCAAGGCGCAAGGGAAATTCACCTGTGACCTCGCCAAGGAGCGTGGCGGCAACAAGGTAGGCATGTTGTCCTTGCCGCAGGACCGGGAAAATGCGCAGAAGTATCTCAGGGGCGCCAAGGAGGCGTTCGCGGCGGACGGCTGCGACCTGGTCCAGATGCTTGAAACCCGGGGCCTCACCATCAATGAGGCTGTCACCCAGGCAAACGACCTGCTGACTGCACATCCCGACGTCAAGGCAATCTACGGCATGTATGATGAGGCCGGGAGCGGTGCCGCAAAGGTGGTCGAGACCCGAGGCCTCACCGGCAAAGTTGGCATCACCGTCGCCGATGGCTCGCCCACCACCATTGCGCTGCTGAAGAAGGGGGCGATCCAGGGCATCTTCTTCCAGGAAGCGGTCGGCCAAGGAATCGACGGCACCCAGCAAGTCTACAACGCCCTGACGGGAGGCAAGGTGACCCAGGATCTGGCCCTGGTGATGCCATTGGTCACCGCCGACAAGGTCGACAGTCCCGAGGCGAAGAAGGTTATCGCCCGCGTTTTCCCCCCGAGCAACTGACCGCCTTCGAACGGACCCGCCGGCGAGGCCGGCGGGTCCAGCAGCAAGCGAGGGACCCCGACCGTGGCCGAACTGCCTTTCATCGATCCGCATCATCACCTTTGGGATCTGGAAACCCACTATTATCCATGGCTGACCGATGGCGTTAAGCCGGCCGCCTTCGGCGACTATGAGGCGATCCGCAAGAGCTATCTGATCGACGATTATCTGGAAGACGCCAGGAACCAGAACCTGGTGAAATCGGTGCACCTGGACGTTGGATTCAATCCCGCCGATCCGGTCGGGGAGACGCGCTGGCTGCAAGGCATCGCCGACAAGTGGGGCTTTCCCCATGGCATCGTCGGCTATGCCGACCTGACCAAGCCCGATGTCGGCGACCTTCTCGACCGGAACTTGGAATATCCGAACTTCCGCGGCATCCGGCAATCGATGAACTATCATACCGACCCCGCGAAGACCTATCTGGCGCGGCCGGAGGTCAGCCGGACACCCGAATGGCGGCGCGGATTCCGAGAGCTGGCGAAGCGCGGGCTGAGCTTCGACCTGCAGCTCTACTATCCGCAGATGGGCGAGTTTCTTGAATTGGCGCGAGCCTTTCCCGACGTGCAAATCATCCTCAACCACACCGGCATGCAGGTCGACGGACCCGAGCATTTCGACGCCTGGAAAAAGGGCATGCGCCAGCTGGCGCAGGCGCCGAACGTCGCCTGCAAGATCTCGGGTCTCGGCATGGGCGACTGGACATGGACGACGGCGTCGATCCGTCCCTACGTGGAGGAGGCGATCGCCGCCTTCGGGATCAACCGCTCAATGTTTGCGACGAACTTCCCGGTCGACAAGCTGTTCTCGAGCTTCGACGCCATCGTGAACGCCTTCAAGGAGATCACGCGACATTATCCGCGTGAAGAGCGGCTCGCGCTGTTCCACGACAACGCCGCCCGGCTCTACCGGCTCTAGATCATCCGCCAAGAGATTGGAAATAGCAGGAGAGTTCGACATGTTGCTGAAGGGCAAGGCTGTGGTCATTTCAGGCGCCGCGAGCCCACGCGGGATCGGCCGCTCCACGGCAACGCTGATGGCCGAGCATGGGGCGCGCGTCGCGATTCTTGACCTCGATGAGGGGCAAGCGCGTGACGCCGCCGCTTCGCTCGGAGGCGACCATATCGGCCTTGCCTGCAATGTCGCCGACCGCGACGCCTGCAAGAGGGCGGCTGTGCAAGTCACCGAAGCCTTGGGCAAGGTCGATGTGCTTTGCAACAATGCGGGCATCACGCAGCCGGTCAAGACACTGGAGATCAGTCCGGCCGACTGGGACCGCATCCTCGACGTTAATCTGCGCGGCGTGCTCTATCTCAGCCAGACCTTCATTCCACACATGCGCGAAAATGGCGGCGGCTCGATCATCTGCATGTCATCGGTTTCCGCTCAACGCGGCGGCGGCATCTTCGGCGGCCCGCATTACTCCGCCGCCAAGGCGGGCGTGCTCGGCCTGGCAAAGGCGATGGCGCGCGAATTCGGACCCGACCGCATCCGCGTAAACTGCGTCACGCCAGGCCTGATCCAGACCGACATCACCGGCGGCAAGCTGACCGAGGACATGCGCGCCGACATCATCAAGGGGATTCCGCTCAGCCGCCTCGGCGAGGCGCGCGACGTGGCTGGCGCTTATCTCTTCCTCGCGTCGGATCTGGCCAGCTACATCACCGGCGCGGTGATCGACGTGAATGGCGGGATGCTGATCCATGGCTGACGGAGCGGCCGAATTGGAGATGCCACGCTCCGGCAGCAATGTCAGTCTTGTCGAACGGGCCTATCGCATCCGCCGGCATGCCGTGCGCATGGGCGAAGTCCAGGGCCAAGGCTATGTCGGGCAGGCGCTCGGCATCGCCGACGTGCTCGCGGTCGCTTACTTCCATGCACTTCGATACCGGCCGGATGACACGCAATGGGAGGGGCGCGACCGCTTCCTATTGTCGATAGGGCATTATGCGATCGCGCTCTATGCGGCGTTGATCGAAGCTGGCGTGCTGCCGGAGGACGAACTCGAAACCTATGGCACCGACGACAGCCGCATGCCGATGTCCGGCATGGCTGCCTACACGCCTGGAATGGAGATCACCGGCGGATCGCTCGGCCATGGGCTCGGTATCGCCGTTGGCATGTGCCTGGGGCTGAAACGCAAGCAGAGCGACAGTTTCGTCTACAATCTCTTGTCGGACGGCGAGCTCGGCGAGGGCTCGACCTGGGAAGCGGCGATGTCGGCCGCTCACCATAAGCTCGAGAACCTCATCGCCATCGTCGACTTCAACAATCAGCAGGCCGATGGCCCGTCGACGGCAACGCTGTCTTCCGAGCCGGTGACGGACAAGTTCGAGGCGTTCGGCTGGCACGCGCAGCGTGTCGACGGCAACGACATCGAGGCGGTCCGCGCGGCATTCGACATTGCCCGGGGCCTCAAGGAGCCGCGCCCACGCATCATCGTTTGCGACACCCGCATGGCCAAGGGCGTGCCGTTTCTGGAGGCCCGCGACATCACGCATTTCATCCGCGTCGAGCCGCATGAATGGACGCTGGCGCTCGAGGCACTGGAAAAGGCACGTCCGCAGTGAGGCTGTCAAAGTTCGAACCGCGCCTCCCCGTCAACGCAGACGAGCGCAAGACCACATCGGCGATGATCGCCTCGATCGCCCCGGACGGCGTTCCGACGCGCAGCGCGCCGTTCGGCCACGCGCTGGCCAAGCTTGCGCATCAGCGGCGCGAAATCGTCGGGCTCACCGCCGATCTTGCGAAATACACTGACCTTCATGTCTTTGCGCAGGAGCATCCGGACCGCTTCTACCAGATGGGGATGGCCGAGCAGGTGTTGATGAGCGCTGCCGCCGGCCTGGCGCGTGAAGGCTTCACGCCTTTTGCCACGACCTATGCCGTCTTCGCCTCGCGACGGGCCTATGACTTCATCTGCATGGCAATTGCGGAGGAAAGGCTGGACGTCAAGATTGTTTGCGCCCTCCCGGGACTGACGACCGGCTACGGCCCGAGCCACCAAGCAACGGAAGACATCGCCATCTTCCGCGGCATGCCGAACCTGACCATCATCGACCCGTGCGACGCGATCGATATCGAGCAGGCTACCGAGGCAATCGCGGGTCACAGAGGACCGGTCTATATGCGGCTCCTGCGCGGCAAGGTGCCGGCCGTGCTCGACCAGTACGATTACAGGTTCGAGATAGGCAAAGCACGGCTGCTGCGTGAAGGCACGGACGTGCTGTTCATTTCGAGCGGCCTGATGACCATGCGTGTGCTTGAGGCGGCAACGGCTCTCGAAGCGGACCGCATAAGTAGCGCAGTGCTACATGTGCCGACGATCAAGCCGCTGGACAATGAGAGAATTCTTGCGGCCGCGCGCCAAGCTGGCCGGCTGGTGGTGGTGGCGGAAAACCACACCGTCATAGGCGGACTGGGTGAAAGTGTCGCCGCATTGCTTATGCGCGAGGGCGTGACACCCACCTTTCGGCAGATCGCCCTTCCCGACGAGTTTCTGGACGCCGGTGCTCTGCCGACACTTCACGATCGGTACGGCATCTCGACAACTGAGGTCGTGCGCCGTATTCGCGAATGGACGGGTAAGTGAGGCACGATCTCGGCTCTGCTCTTGATGACGGTGATCGGCAGCCGTAACGCCACCAGGAGCGATTTCGATCAGGTCGCCGCATCGATCCGGGACGGCGAAATACCGATTACCAGGCTCGTGACCCACCGGACCACTCTGGCCAAGAGCCCTCACGACATTGCGCGCTGGTCACGCGAGAAGGCTGGGCTGATCAAGGCTGTCATCGCCGTCCACGACAGGTCCTAACCAGCTGACGTAAGGGCCAGCAGTCTCTTGCGATCGGCGCCTTACCCATTTGGCGCTGTGCGAACGGCATCCGCTGCGCCAAGCCCGACGACCGGGATGTCCCGGTCATCACTTCCGAGACAGTCTTCCAATCTTCAAGCCGGGGAGGCGTCGGGGAGACCAGCGAACTCAGCGCTGTTGCCAAAAATATGCTCAACCTGGTCGGGAAGCAGAACCCCCGCTTCTTCAACGACTTGGCGTAAGGTCCTCTTCCCTGCCAAAGCGCGCTTGGACAATTCGGCTGCTTTGCCGTAGCCGATCAGTTTTGCTAAGGGCGTTGCCAGAACGAGGGATTGATCAAGCAGCGCTCTGCAACGATCAACATCGACTTCGATCCCGTCCACGCAGCGCTCTTTGAAAATCCGCATTCCTCTCGTCAACAACCGCATGGATTGCAGGATGTTCAAGACGATCACCGGCTCCATTGCATTCAACTGAAGCTGGCCCGCGCTTGCGGCCAGTGTCACGGTAAGATCGTTGCCAATCACCTGGAAGCTGAGTTGGTTCACCATCTCAGGAATGACGGGATTGATTTTACCCGGCATGATCGAAGAGCCGGCCTGCACGGGTGGCAATCGAATCTCGCCCAGTCCGCCAAGCGGCCCACTGCTAAGCAGGCGCAAATCGTTGCAGATCTTGGTGAGCTTGACCGCAATGCGCTTCAGCATGCCCGAAAAGGAAACGAAGCCGCCGGTGTCCGACGTTGCCTCGATGAAATTACGGGCAGCAACAAGCTGAATGCCTGATATTCGCGACAGATGACCGCAAACGATGCCTGGGAACTCGCGGGGCACGTTAATCGAGGTGCCGATCGCCGAGCCCCCAAGGTTGATTTCCAACAACAATCTCGCGACCGACTGAAGTTGGACGATATCTTCGTCGATGAATTCAGCAAAGGCTCCGAACTCCTGCCCAACTGTCATGGGCACCGCGTCCTGAAGCTGAGTTCGGCCAACCTTGAGCTCATTCGCGTGCTGGAGCGCCTTGGCGCGAAACACATCACGCAAATTGACTTGTGCCGATACGAGCCCGTCGCAGGCCCGCAAAACCGTCAGACGGATTGCGGTAGGATACACGTCGTTTGTCGACTGGGAGAGGTTTACGTCGTCGTTGGGGTGCAGCCTTGCGTAATCGCCAATTTTGGCGCCGAGTTTGATCAGAGCCAGGTTGGTCACAACCTCGTTGACGTTCATGTTTGTCGACGTACCGGCCCCTCCCTGCATCATGTCAACCGGGAAGTTTTCTTCGATCCCCTTCAGTTCGATGATATCGTCGCACGCATCTGAGATAGCCTGGGCCTTTTCGGGCGAGAGCAGTCCGAGTTCCATGTTTGCAAGACAAGCAGCCTTTTTCACCATCGCCATCGACTGGATGAACTCGGGAAAATCCTTCAGCCGCAGCCCGGACACATCGAAGTTCTGTTCTGCTCGACGGGTGTGCACGCCATAGAGCACGTGGCCCGGTACAGCGAGCGGTCCGATCAGATCCGTTTCGATACGGTCGGCAATCATGGTTGCTAACTCCGCTCAGCCAAGACCTCGGGCGTCACCCACGCAGGTGCAAGATTCACAAGTCTGGATACTAAGATGAGGTCCTCACGACCGGCTGATGACGGCGCCAGCCTTGATGGCGAGCGCCGCGATAGTCAGTGCCGGGTTGACGGCCGCGGATGTCGGAAGCACAGAAGCGTCGGTTACATAGAGGTTTGCAATTTCGTGGGAACGGCAATCAGGCGACACAACCGACGTGTCCGGATCGCTTCCAAGCCTGGCAGTGCCACACTGGTGCGAAGTCGTCTTTCTGCCGAAGGTTCGAGTAAGAACGATGGGGAAGCCCGCCCTTCGCATCACACCTCGCGTCCTGCGGATCAGCAGCTCGTGCGCTCGCATGTTGCTGCGAACCCAATGCATGACGATGCGGCCATTCTGAACCGTGACCCGGCTCTCTGGATTGGGCAGGTCCTCGCTGGTCAAGAACCAGCCATAGCAATTGCGGGCTATCAGCCCCGCCAGCCACCGTGGAAGCAAGGGCGCGTTGGCCTTGAGGATGTTACCGGTGATATGTCCAAGCAATTGCACGTTGCCAAGCGGGAAACCTGTTTCCGGATCGGCGTTATAGAAGTCGTTGAATGCCAGGGTCTTCTGGTAGACCGACGTATTGGCCGACCGCGGATCGATCGCCAGCATGGCGGTGGTATTGTGGTTCATGAAGTTGCGGCCGAGTTGGTCGGAGCCGTTGGCCAGCCCGCGCGGATGTGCGGCATTCGCCGAGCGCAGCAAGAGCGCCGCGCTCTGGACCGCGCCGGCCGCAACGGCGAAGATACCAGCGCTGATCCGCCGCTCAACACCATCCTTTAGAAACACTGCGGCAGTCACCTTGCGACCCATCGGGTCGGTTTCCAGCCGCACGACATTGGCCCCGGTCACGAGACTGACGTTGCTGCTGTTCAACGCGGCAGTCAGCGGTCCAACTTCGGCGTCGATCTTGCCGGAACCCGTGTTGGGAAACGCATCCCAACCGGTCTTTGCGCGGCGAAGCCACTCATTGATGTCGATAGCCAGGGGAAGGCTGGCTGGATGGATCCCCGCCTCTTTCAAGCGAGCGCGCACGGCCGCTATGGCCGGCTCGTCGGGTACCGACGGAAAACGGTAAGGACCGGTGCGCGGCGGCTCGGTGGGATCCTGCGTGGGGTCACCCCGCACCTTGAAAATCGCCTCGGCTCGCTCGTACCAGGGCTCGAGCTCCTCGTAGGTGATCGGCCATCCAGGCGAGGCGCCGTCCATGTGCGGGCGGGGCGAGAAATCCTCAAGCCTGTAGCGGTACATCACCGCGCCGAAGAATTTGGAATTGCCTCCAACATAGTAATAGTTGCCGGGCAGGAAAGCCTGCCCATCGTCGCCGAGCCACTCTTCGGTCGAACGGTAGAAGCCCTCGAGAAATATTGCCCGGTCGTCGCGCGCCTGGGGCGCGTCGCGCAGGTGCTCGCCACGTTCCAGAATCACGATGCGCCTGCCGGTGCCGGCCAGGCTATGGGCCAGGGAAGCGCCTCCTATGCCTGACCCGATAATGACGATATCAGCTGTTTGATCCACGTCGATGCCTCAGTCTATGCGTTGCTCATTGTCGGCATCGAACAGCACGATCTTGCCAGTATCGACCGCGAGGGTCGCCGAAGTGCGGGCTGCCACGGCCCTTGGCGGCACACGAGCTGTGACTTCGACCCCGCCTGCCTGGAAAAGAGCAAGCGTATCGGGGCCCGTAGGCTCGACAACGTCGATGTTTACCGTGACCGCTTGCGCGGCTTGCTCGCCGGCGACGCTGAACAACTCCGGACGAACGCCCAGCAGAATACTGCGCCCAGCGTATTTGGCTGCCGCTTGTGAAGACAAAGGGATGCCTGAGAGGCGGGCAGCCGCCCCACCTGGGACGTCGATCACCGCGACTGGCCGACCGTCTTCCACGTCAAGTCTCGCCGGAACGATGTTCATGGAGGGCGAGCCCACGAACTTGGCCACGTATACGTTCGCCGGCCGGTCGTAGACCGACTGCGGATCGTCAAGGTGCTGGACCACGCCGTCCTTCATCACGGCAACGCGCGTGGCGAGCGTCATCGCTTCGATCTGGTCATGCGTGACGTATACGATTGTGGTTCCCAATCGTGCATGAAGACGCTTGATCTCGGTTCGCATGTCGACGCGCAACTTGGCGTCCAGGTTGGATAAAGGTTCGTCGAACAGGAACAGCTTGGGTTGGCGCACGATCGCGCGCCCCATTGCCACGCGCTGGCGCTGGCCTCCCGAGAGTTGCGAGGGCTTCCTGTCCAGAAGATGCGTCATCTGGAGCAGGTCGGCCGCCGTCTTGACCGCCTTGTCCCGCTCGGCTTGCGGCGCGCCGCGGATCTTCATGCCGAACTCGATGTTCTGGCGCACGGTCATCGTGGGATAGAGGGCGTAGGACTGGAACACCATGGCGATATCCCTGTCTTTCGGCGACAGGTCGTTGACAACCCTGCCGGCGATGCGGATTTCGCCACCTGAGATGTTCTCGAGGCCGGCGATCATGTTGAGCAGTGTGGACTTGCCACAACCCGAAGGGCCGAGCAGCACCAGGAAGTCGCCGGTGCCGATGGAGATACTGACCTCCTTCAGGACTTCGAGGTCACCGTAGAGCTTGCGGGCCCGATCGATTTCAAGCGTTGACATAGCACTAGCCTTTCACGGCGCCGGCGGTCAGACCGCGCACGAAGTAGCGTCCCGCGACGACGTAAACGAGAAGGGTGGGGATGGCGGCAATCATGGCGGCCGCCATGTCGACATTGTATTGCTTGCGCCCCATCGTCACGTTGACGATGTTGTTCAGCGCCACGGTGATCGGCGATGATTGCCCTGCGGTGAACGACACGCCGAAAAGAAAGTCGTTCCAGATCTGCGTGAATTGCCAGATGCAAGAGACCACGATGATGGGAAGCGCGGTCGGCAACATCACTGAAAAGAAGATCCGAAAGAACCCAGCTCCGTCGATTTGAGCCGCGCGGGTCAGTTCGTCCGGGATCGTGATGAAATAGTTCCGGAAGAACAGGGTCGTGAAGCTGATGCCGTATACGGTGTGAACCAGCACGAGACCCGGAATGGTGCCGGAAAGGTGGAGGCGACCAAGCAGCTGCGCCATGGGCAGGATAACGGCCTGGAACGGCAGGAAGCAGCCGAACAGCAACAATCCGAATGTCGCGTTCGCGCCGGCGAAACGCCACTTCGTGAGGATATAGCCGTTTATCGCGCCTATCCCCGTGGACAGGATGACGGCGGGCACGACCATCAGGATGGAATTGATGAAGTATGGCCGCAGTCCCGTGCAGGCCGTGCCAATGCAGGCCTCCTGCCATGCCTTGTTCCAAGCTTCGAAGGTGATCGCCTGAGGCACCCCGATGAAGGAGCCGCCATAGATTTCATCCAGCGACTTGAGCGAGGTGACGATCATCACCCAAAGCGGCATCAGGTAGAAGGCGGCGAGCGCGATCAGCGAGCCATAGATGAACAGGCGACCGATCTGGTGTGAACGACGCGCCGAGCGTGCTTCAGTGCGCATTGCGGTCCTCCCTCAATTCCGAATAGAGGTAGGGAACGATGATGGCTGCGACCGTCATCAGCATCATGATGGCGCTGGCGGCACCTACGCCCATCTGGTTGCGCCTGAACGTCGCGGCGAACATGAAGGTCGAGGGCATTTCGGTGGCGCTGCCAGGCCCGGCATTTGTGAGGGCCAGAACCAGGTCGAAGCTCTTGATCGAGATATAGCTCAGGAGGACGATGACGCTCAGGAATGCCGGGCGCAGCATCGGCACGATGACGCTGAGGTAGATTCGCGGCAGGCTGGCTCCCTCGATCTGCGCGGCCTTGATGATGGAAGTATCGATCGCTCGCAGCCCGGCCAGGAAAATGGCCATCGCGAACCCCGTCGATTGCCAGACCGCTGCGATCACCACGCAGTAGATTGCAAAGCTTGGTTGTGTGATCCAGTCGAAGACAAAACCGGTCCAGCCGAGCTCGTTGACGACCTTCTGCAGGCCGAGGTCCGGGTTCAGGATCCATTTCCAGGCTGTGCCCGTGACAATGAATGACAAGGCCATGGGATAGAGGTAGACGGCTCGCAGGAAGCCCTCCGCCCTCACCTTCTGGTCGAGCAGAATCGCGAGGAACAAGCCCAGTGCGATGGTGATCGCCAGGAACAACGCCGTAAAGATGAAGAGATTGGCGACTGCAGTGTGCCAGCGCGGGGTCGACCACAAACGGACATATTGCTCGAGCCCGACGAAGTCGAACTTCGGGACCATCTGGGACGAAGATAGCGAGATCCAGGCCGTCCAGACTATGAAGAGATAGACGGCAATCAGAACGGCCAGCAGGCTGGGCGACAGGACGAGCCGCGGCAGCCATAGGTCCAATTTGTTTTTGAACGACATGGGACTGACCAACCTCGCTATTGCCGAGCATTGTTGCGGACGGTGTCCCCGCCGGCACGATTGCCGGCAGGGCTTTGGTGGCCTGGACTAGCGGGCGTTGTTGATCCCATCGACCAGGGCCTGAACAGCATCCTTGGACGACATGTCGGTGACGAAGAATTTGCCGACGACGTCGGTGAAGACGCCGGCGAATTGAGGCTGGGCAGCAAAGCCTTCCGTGAGGCCGCCGAGCATCGTGCCGTTCTTCACCGCCGCCTCGCGGTCAGCATAGCTACGCTTCGCGCAGTCATCGAAACTGTCGACCGGAACGTCGGAGCGAGCCGGGATCGAACCCTTGATCAGGTTGAACTGCTTCTGCACCTCGGGATCCATGATCGATTCCGCCCAGGCGTCCTGGCCTGCTGTGGTCACGGCATCATCGACCTTGAACATGCCAAATGCGTCGATCACGAACTTGAAGTTGGGCTTGTCGGTCGGCGTTGGGAAGCAGAGGAAATCGACGCCGGGCTTGAGGCCCTTGGCAAGGAACTCGCCTTTGGCCCAGTCGCCCATGACCTGCATGGCGGCCTTGCCATCCGCGACCATGCCCGTTGCGACGGCCCAATCACGCCCGGTGAAGCCGTCATCGACAAGTCCGCGGACCTTCCTAAGCTTGTCGAACGTCGCGATCATTTCGGGGCTCGAAAGAGCGCCCTCGTCCAGGTCGATGACTGCCTTCTTGTAGAATTCGGGCCCGTTCACGTCGACAAGGATTGCCTCGAAGACCTCGAGGATCTGCCAGCTCTCGTCACCCATGGCGAGCGGGACCACACCGGCGGCCCGGAGCTTGTCTCCGTCGGCGATCAGCTCATCCCAAGACTTCGGTTCCTTGACGCCGGCCTTGTCGAAAACGGCCTTGTTCGCCCAAAGCCAGTTCTGCCTGTGCATGTTGATCGGCACGGAAATGAAGTCGTCTCCGTTTTTGACGAATGCAAGCAGCTGCGGGGCGAGCGCCTTGTCCCAGCCGTTCTTGGTGTAGAGATCGTTGAGAGAGCGCAGGACGCCCTGCTTGCCCCAGTCGAGCCCTTCATAGCCAAGGAACTGCATCGTTGCCGGGGGGTTCCCGGCTGCAAGACGCGTGCGCAATGCCTGCAGCGCGTTGGCGCCGCTGAGACCGCCGACCGCGCTATCTTCCCAGGTGTAACCCTTGGAGGCCAGCTTATCGGTGATGACCTTGAGCGCTTTGACCTCGCTTTCGGACACCCAGTGATGAATGCCTTCGACCTTGCCCTTGCTTTCGGCCATTGCCGCAACCGGCATGAAGGCGATCGAGGCGGCTAGGATGGTGGTGAGCTTCATTGTAGTTCCCCTTGTTGCTTGCGTTGGTGGCTTGATGATCCGGCTCGATCCTGTGGGGCGCGTGCCGGGGCGTGTTGCGCATCAGAGCGGTTCGGCTGCCGATGCGTATGGAACGTTGCGCCGGCCATAGCGGCGGACGCGGATGTTGGACTGCTCGGCATGGCCGGCGAAACCTTCCATGATGCAGAGGCGCGAGCTGTACTGGCCGACCAAGGCGGACGCCTCATCGGTCTCGATCCGCTGGTAGGTGCAGGTTTTAAGGAACTTGCCGACCCACAGACCGCCTGTGTATCGGGCTGCCTTGTTCGTAGGCAGCGTGTGGTTGGTTCCGATCACCTTGTCGCCGAAAGAGACGTTGGTGCGAGCGCCCAGAAACAGAGCGCCATAGTTCTTCATCCTCTCAAGGAAATAGTCCGGATCACGTGTCATGACCTGCACGTGCTCGGAGGCAATGCGATCCGCTTCCGCCACCATCTCATCCAGCGTGTCGCACAGGATGATCTCGCCGTAGTCTTCCCAGGCTTTCCCGGCGACAGCCGCAGTCGGCAGGATTTTGAGCAAACGCTCGATCTCATCGAGGGTATCGCGGGCAAGTTTCTCAGAATTGGTGATCAGAACGGCGGGAGAGTTGACGCCGTGCTCCGCCTGGCCAAGCAGGTCGGTCGCCACGATCTCACCGTCGACACTGTCGTCAGCAATCACCAAGGTCTCGGTCGGACCGGCGAACAGATCGATGCCAACTTCGCCGAACAGCAGCCGTTTCGCTTCGGCGACGTAGGCATTGCCGGGGCCGGCCAGGATATCCACGGGAGCGATCGTCTCAGTGCCATAGGCCATGGCCGCGATCGCCTGGACACCACCAAGGCAATAGATTTCGTCCGCGCCCGCAAGGGCCTGGGCGGCGACGATCTTGTCGGCGATCTTGCCTCGAAACGGCGGAGCGCAAGTGATGACGCGTTCGCAGCCTGCCACGCGAGCGGTCAAGACCGTCATGTGAGCAGAGGCAAGCAGCGGATATTTGCCGCCCGGTACATAACATCCGACATTCTGGATCGGTATGTTCTTATGCCCCAAAATAACGCCTGGTAGCGTCTCGATCTCCAGATCGCGAAGTGTGGCCCGCTGGGCTTCGGCGAATTTGCGTATCTGGTCCTGGGCGAAATCGAGATCCTCGCGCTCGCGTTTGCTCAACGCGTTGATGCATCCGTCAATCTCAGCCTTGGTCAGGCGATAGCTGTCGCGGTCGAACTTGTCGAAGCGAATGGACAAATCGCGCACTGCCGCGTCGCCCCCTTTCTCGACTTGCGCCAGCAATGCCTGGACTGTCGCGGTTACTGCGGGCTGGCCATCGTCTGCGACACTGCCTTTGGCGGGCTTGACCGTGCGTATCATGGCAACAACTCTTGGTTTGCGGGCGCTTGCGCGCCGCATCATCAATGTGGTGGATGGCGAAATGCGAGGGCGGCGCATGACCAACCCTCGCGTCAATTTTGCTAGAGGTGCTGTTCGCGTGCACGCATCTGGGCGTAAGCAGCCTGCTCTTTTTCGTAGTAGGCTGGCGACGGGAAATCCCACCAGCCGGTGGCGAACGGCCCCGCAGCGTCACGCGACACGATGACTTCGACGAGAGCGGGCCCGCCGCATTCCAAGGCTGCCTTCAGGCTGCTTTCGAGATCTTCATCCTTCTCGACTTTCCAGGCCTCGAGCCCGAAGGCGCGCGCCGAAGCCGTGATATCGGCCGAATAAGGCTGACCATTGCCCGAGTGATGGTTGAATTCGGAAGCAATGTGACGGCCCATGAACTTGCGCTGACCGCCTCGGATCGACATATATCCCGAATTGTTCAGCACGAGGAAGACCACATTGATGCCGTTCATCGCGGCAGTACCCATTTCGGGCAGCGACATCATGAAGTCACCGTCGCCAACGATCGCCACGACTTGGCGGTCCGGGCATGCGAGCTTTGCCCCCAACGCCGCCGGCACCGCCCAGCCCATTGGCGAATAGGAGCCCGAGGTCAGGTGGGTGCGAGGCTCGTAGACAGGGAAGCTTTGCTTCACCGAGCCCTGGGTATTGCCCGAACCGACAACCACAATACCGTTGCGATCGAGTACCTTGCGCAAAGCGACCAGCGGGCGCTGGGAGGTGAAAGGCGTTTCGCGGCTGT
Source organism: Mesorhizobium sp. WSM4989 (assembly GCF_029625795.1). NCBI lineage: Bacteria > Pseudomonadati > Pseudomonadota > Alphaproteobacteria > Hyphomicrobiales > Phyllobacteriaceae > Mesorhizobium > Mesorhizobium sp. WSM4989. The sequence goes on from NZ_JARTVN010000001.1 coordinate 499,531, forward strand.
TTTCGCGCGGCGACACCTGAGCGATCCAGTCCGCCTTGGCCTTCTGAACGTCGGCCAGGAACTGCTCGCGTTTGCCCAGAGCCTTCTTAGCATCGCCCTCCGAGATGAGGGCCAGGATCGCCTCCAAGGCCACCTTTGCGTCTGATACGATCCCCACCTCGGTCGGATAGGTCTTGCCGATCTCGCGCGGGTCGAGGTCAATATGGATCAGCTTACCTGGAGGGATCGAGAACGAGACGCCCTTGGCGAAGGAAGATGCCGACCAGTCGGTGAAGCGGCAGCCGACCGAAACGACCACATCTGCGGAAGCAGTGATCTTGTTGCCGCAGGTCGTGCCGGTCTGGCCGACTGCTCCAATGAAGAGCTCGTGATCTTCCGAGATGGCGCCCTTGCCGTTCCAGGTGATCGAAACGGCGGCGCCGACGCGCTCGGCCAGACGCGTCAGTTCGCTCGACGCGTTGGCCGTGATCGCACCGCCACCGGCGACGATGACCGGGCGTTCGGCACTCAACAGGACCTTGACCGCGGCCTCGATCGCGCTCGGATCGGGATAGGCCACGCCAATGGGAAGGCGCTTTTCCAGCGGATGAATGGTGACATCGGCCGCTTCGACCTGAACGTCCATCGGCACCTCGACATGCACGGGACCCGGGCGGCCGGTGAGCATGGCGTTGAAGGCGCGATGCATAATGCTCGGCAGGACCTGCACGGACTGGGCTTGCCATGCCCGTTTTGTCACCTGCTCGGTGATGCGCGGGAAAGCATTGTCCTGTTGGCGCTCGATCTCCTGCATGGTGCCATGGCCGTGCATGTAGGTCTGTGGCGAGCCGGAGACGTAGAACAGCGAGGTGGAATCGCAATAGGCTGTGGCGAGGCCAATAATTGTGTTGGTCGCACCTGGCCCGACCGATGTCGAACATGCCATTGGCCGGCCGCTTGCACGGAAATAACCGTCCGCCATGTGAACGGCGCTTTGTTCGTGCATGACCTGGATGAAGGGCAATTGCGAGCCTTCCTCCAGGAAGGCATCGAACAGAGACCAGATGCCATGGCCGGGAACACCAGCCACGTATTCGACGCCATATTCCTTGAGCGCTTTCGCGACGATCTGCCCGCCGGTCAGTTTCATTGTTCGACCCTCTTGTCTTTGTTGGCGAGACGATTGTGGATATGCTCCTCGTCCATGCGCCTAGTAAGCAGTCATCTGTGGCTGCGCGACAAGTTCGCAGGGTAGCTTTAATAGACGCGATGTGACGCGCTGAGAAAGAAGCATTGCGACATATGGGATCGGTCAGTTCCCGTGGGCTGCGAACTCAGCCGCATAGCGGGCTCGTTTTTAATCGGAAGCCATTTTGCCCCCTTAGCAGCGAATTTGCGCAATGTGACGCGACCGGAACCTTAGGTCGCGCACGAATTCGGGCTGCCGCGCAGTTTCCCCTCGGCATGCGATATGTCTTGATTGCGCGGGTAATCGGCTCGCGATGGTGAAAGCCATGAGCAACCAGAGTGGTTATCGGCCTGGCGCCGCAGAGCCAGCGAGGCTCTATGCCACCGTCGTGATCCAGCAGGGACCTGGCATTGGACATAATCCGGTAGTCAAGCGACGGGCACAGCAATGACGACGAAGCGCAACCAGCTAATTCTGCATGCTCTCGTGGCGCGACACGGCACGCTGGCCCTAGACGTGGATATTGCGCGCGAGCTCGGCTTCGACGGACTGGAAGCCTCTGGGGCCAAGATCCGCGCTTTTCTGGATGCCGGGTTCACTTTCCAGGAGCTGCGCCGCTTGATCGATGACATGTTCATTCCAGGCATCGGATTTCTTCTCGATGTGGAGCGCCACGGCAATGCCCGCAAAGCATTGCTGAAGGACGCGGAAGAGTTGATAGAACTCGCCGTCTCGGTTGGAGCGAAGGGCATTCAGGTCATCACCGGTCCAATCAGTCTCGCGGCTCTCGATCCCGAGGCCAGCAAGAGGCACCCGGATCTTTACCGAGGCGTCGTCGGGCTGCCGATCGAGGAGCAGATCGACATCACGGCGTCCGGGCTGGCAGCCGTCGCCGACCTCGCTGCTCAACGCAACCTGGTCATCTACCATGAGGCGCTGTCCTGGACCCCACTCAATACAATTGACAGGCAGCTTCGGACCATAAGGAAAGCGGCACGCGACAACATACGCGTCGTCGTCGATTTCTGGCACTGTTACACCTCCGGCGACGGCCCGGAACGCATTTCGCAATTGGACAAAGACCTCATCTACGGAGTTCACATTTGTGACTCTCTTGCGTTCAGCGGTGGCATCCCTAACGAGCCTGTTCTTCGCGACGTCGAAACCGGCAAGGGCGTATTGAACCTGAGAGAGTGGGTGGCTGCAGTGAAATCCACCGGCTACGACAGCTGGTGGAGTTGCGAGTTGTTCTGCAAAAAGCAGCACCAGATGGACAGCTACGATGTGGCGCGCGAGTTGAAAATCCTGATGCAGGATCTTGTCGGCTCCTAGTCTTGAGCGATCCATCATCCGGCAACATCGGACCGACGGCTTGCGAAAGATTTTGTCGCAGTCCTCAGGCTATTCGGTGGATAACTGTGCCTTGGCGGCGAAACGGTTCGAGGGTCTCGGCATCAAGCTGGCGCCCAGCGAGCATATGGTCGATCGCGTCAGGTCCCGAAACCTGAAAAGGGGCGGTTTTCGCGATGCTCTCGGCCGTAGCGACAACTACTCTCGCGGCGCTTCGGCGGCACATAACGCGCTCGATTTCGGCGTCGGGAAGGTCAAAGGCGGTCAATCCGACGGAAGCATGGACCGCGCAATCGGCGACAAAGAAGAGGTCGGCGTTGAACTGCTCCAATTGCGAAAGGGCGACAGTTCCAAGAGAGCATCCTCTGCCATGGTCGAACAAGCCGCCCAGAAGAATGGCGCTCGCTTGACGATGCCCTTCCAGTGCAGTGGTGACGCGTGGGGAATTTGTGACAATCGTCAAAGAGATGTCGCGGGGCAAGGCGGCGGCGAAGGCAACGCAGAGGGCTGCATGGTCCATCATAGTCGTTGCGCTGGGTTGTACGAGCTTCGCTGCGGCAGCAGCCAGCGGCGCGAGATCCGTGGCCGAGATTTTCAACCGCTCGGGCCCGGCTTGAGCTCGCGACGCCCTTGCCAGCGCTCCGCCATAGACCCTGCGGCAAAGTCCGGCTCTGGCAAGATCGCGTAGATCGCGGCGCACAGTGTCTTCAGAGACACGAAATTCAAGAGCCAGCGCGTTGGCCAGGACCTTGCCATGCTCCGACAGTCTGTCGCGAATGATCGCTTGGCGTTCTTCAGCAAGCATTTCCAAACATCCTTAGGACCCGGGCAACTTTCAATTCGGTTCCAGCCCAGCGGATATAAATCCCAAGCGCCTCATGCCGCAATGTCGTCGTGAACAGACATCACGCTTGGCCTACGACAGGGGCGCGCGCTGCGGGCGACGACGCCAGTCGATCCTGCCGGCGAGCTTTGGAAATGCACTTCAGGATCGGTAGAACCGGCTCGCGACCAATCCGCAGCTCATCGTGCCTGACGCCCCCGCTGCATGCAGGAGATGCTGCGCTTTTGGCGTGGCGCCGGCGCGTCTTGTGGAGCGACTATGATGTCGGTGCGGCTATCGCGATAGAGCGCTCGGCTCTCATTCCGATCGAACGGCATCAACGGTCGCATCACTGTGCGTCACTGATTGGAGCCGTGCGAAATTGTCGCTCGATTGAGCGAGTGGGAGGATGCCTTCAATCGTGACGCGGGCGCTGCCGGATTGAGCGACGCGCGACGCCTGTCTTTCCAGACCCGATGAGAGCCGGGCCAAATGCGCAAGAGTACCCCATGAACCTCCTGACAGATGACATCCCCCGCAAACGTCGCCTTCGCGCGGGTATGGTTGGAGGAGGACGAGGTTCCTTTTTTGCAAGCCGGCATCGAACTGCCATGCGGCTAACCAATCGTTTCGAACTGGTGGCAGGCGCGTTCTCGTCTGACCGTCACGCCTGCATTGAAGCCGGCCAGGCCCTAGGAGTGGCTTGGGACCGCACCTACTTCAGCTTCGGCGACATGGCAGCGGCGGAAGCGGCGCGCGATGATGCCATCGAAGTCGCGATTATCGTTACGCCCAACCATCTCCATTTCGAGCCATGCAAATTGTTTCTCGAAGCGGGGATTCCCGTCATCTGCGAAAAGCCACTGGTCCACTCATCTGAAGAGGCACGCGAGCTCCAGCGGATCGCTGCCGCAAACGAGACGTTCTTCGCTGTAACATACACCTATACAGGGTATCCAATGGTCCGAGACGCCCGCGCTCGCATCCGCGCGGGCGAAATCGGGCAGGTACGCTTCATGCATGTAGAGTACTTGCTGGAATGGTTGGTCAACGACCCCTCGAAGTTGGGCAAGGGCGGGGTATGGCGCGGCGACCCGGCAAAGGCGGGACCGACGGGCGCGCTGGGGGATATCGGAACCCACGCCTTCAACATCCTCGAATTTGTTTCCGGACTCCGGTGCACCGCACTCAACGCCAATTTGATGCGAACCGTCGACTCCTTCGGGCTAGACGACACTGACGTGATCCAGTTGGAGTTCGAGGGCGGCGCCAACGGCCTCTTGTGGTCCTCTCTTGCCGCTCCGGGCCACCGCAACGGCCTGCGTTTCTAGATCGTCGGCTCGAAGGCCACCCTCGAGTGGCGGCAGGAGGCCCCGGAGACACTCACTGTGTCCCGCCTCGGCGAAGGCGACCTCACCTATCGTCGCGGCCACGGCGACACGTCCTCGGACGCGCAACTCGCGACAAGTCTGCCGGCGGGCTCTCCTGAAGGTTACCTCGAGGCTCTCGCGGTTCTATACAGCGATTATGCGACTGCGCTTGAAGCCGGCCGAAACTGGCGAGGTGCGCTCCCGGTGCCGCTCGCAGACGTTTACGAAGGGCTGCGGGGCGTTCTGCTTTCCGAGATCAGCGTCAGTTCTTCAGCTTCCAAATCGTGGGTTGCCTTCCCCGGCTCCGAGCAGACGAGCCAATGATCTTCTATCGATCTTTGCCAAGGTGACACATGTCAAAGCTACCGGACTCATCATTCTTGCACCGTCTCGCTGATTTGGCGGATGCCGAGACGCTGCCCCGCTATATGGTCGACCTTGCCGTCGATACCAAGCCGAAGCCCGGATATAGATTCGATCCGGTGACCGAGGCTGATCGAGAAGCAGAAATCGCGTTGCGTGCCGCCATAATGGCGGAGTTCCCGGATCACGCTGTACTTGGCGAGGAATTCGGCGAGACGGGCGGCGGCGACTGGCGTTGGGTGCTTGATCCCGTGGACGGAACCCGACCTTTTATCTGCGGCATCCCCGTTTGGGGAACGCTCATCGGTCTGACGGTTCGCGGGCGCGCCGAGATGGGGATGCTCAGCCAGCCCTATATCGGCGAACGGTTCTGGGCGGACGCGACAGGCTCATGGCGCCAGCGCGCCGGTGAGCCCCAGCCACTCAGGACGCGTGGCATCGACACCCTCTCCGACGCCATTCTCCACACCAACTCCCCCGAACATTTTCACGGCGATCTCAAAGCTGGCTTCGAGCGGCTGAACAGCGCGGTCAAGATGACCCGGTACGGTGGGGAATGTTATGCCTTCGCCATGCTAGCGGCGGGCCGGATCGATCTGGCGGTTGAACCTTCCCTGCAGCCCTACGACATCGTCGCGCTGATCCCGATCATTGAGAAGGCAGGTGGTGTGATCACTCGTCTCGACGGCGGCCGAGCTGAGGAAGGAGGCCCCGTCCTTGCCGCCGCGACGCCGTCGCTGCATCGGTTGGCACTGAATGAACTCGTCCTGAACACCTAAACTGCAAGACATTCAAGCGATTGAACGGATAGCGTGAAAGTCGGGTTCGTCAAAGCCGAATATAGGGCCGACGAGTAGTGCTCTTAGTCGGTTCGCATTTCACATCTGGATCATGTCCGAACCGTCGCCCAGATATTGCAGCACTTCCCTCGGGATGCCTGGGTCGCTCCTGTCAATCACGGTAAGCTCCTTGAGGTGACTGCGTTGGAGCAAGCCCGGCCCCTTGTAGTGCAAGGCGACCTTCGTCGAATAGGGCTGTCGGAAGGCGTTGGCGGCAATGCCGCTGGCGATGCCGAACATGAAACGCTTCGCATTTCGTTTGACCTGGGCATAGACACCGAAGGTGAGCTCATTGCTCTGGATGCCTTCGAAATCAGCCGTAAACAGCCGGTCCGCAACTGGGAAGCTGAACCCGTAGTACTTGAAGACGTATTCCGTTCTTCCCGGCCTGTCGAAGCTGGGGAATCGCTCGATATAGTAATGCTGGAGAAAATTGTTATTCCGATAAAGGCAAAATGCCGATTTTAGAATGAAACCTTTATAGATCGACGAAAACTGATACCGGTCATAGACACCCAGGATCTCCGAATCCTGCACGCTTCCGTCGAAGACAATATTCGACAGGAAGTTGACAAACTCCGGTAGATGGCGCGCAGTTGACATCGCATGAAAAAAGTTGCCGTCAATGAGCGTCCTGAACTCCTCAGGGTTGGAGAAAAGGATCGGTACGCTCAGCCCGAAGAAATTCGCGATCGTGCGCAGATTGGCGCTGGACGGCACATGGGCGCCTGACAGATATTTGTTAAATTGTTGCCGGTTGACGTTTAATTTGCGACAAACAGCGGCGACAGACCCGTGGCGATCGCACAAGGTCCTCAAATTTGCCGCGAGCGCCGCGGTATCCCCTGCGATGTGGTTCACCTCGATCGCCTCCCCTATGACGCGAACAGACGCTATCTGTACGTCACTTTAATGCAGACTTCAACGAGATGCGAAGTTGGCTGCCAGAGGCGAATGCGCCCATACTTGGGGCCAGATCAGGAGCGCCCGGCATGGCAATTCACGGCAAGACTGGGTGGTCAGTTATGGGGACCGGCACCATTGCCACGGAGCAGATGGTCGCGGGCATCAGAGCGCAGGGGCATACTCCGTTGTGGGTGGTCAGCCGCCGAAAGATGGATGCAGCTCATTTCGCTCAGGATCTCGACATTCCGCAATGGACGACCAACCTGTCGGAGGCTCTCGGCGATCCTAAGGTCGAGTTCACCTATGTCAGTGCACGTCTGAGGCGGCGGGCCCATTACATCACCGCCGCGGCCAAAGCTCGCAAGAACGTCCTTTGTGACGGACCGATCTCCGAAAACAGCAAAGTGGCCGCTGAGCTTGCGCGTCTGTGCGACGCCGCCGGGATCGTGCTTGCGGTACATCAACCGTTCCGTGCGTCGGCCATACACCAGACCATGCGCAGACTGATCCTGGATGGTGACATCGGGAAGGTGCAATCGATCCTTCTTACCCGCGAGGGACCGTACAAGCCCGCAGCCAAGCGCAGAAAGGACGATCTCGACAACGAGGGCGACATCTATCTCGACATGTCCGTCGACGACATCGACCTTGCCAGGTTCCTGACGGGTGGAGAACCGCGCGAAGTCTCGGCCATTTGCACTGTTGCCGATGGCAGACCCAACCAGATTTCCTATTCCTTCCAACTCGACGATGGCAGTCTGTTTCATGCATTCGAAAGTTTTGCGATCGCCGACCTGGAAAGCACGGTTGTGGTGGCTGGAGATCGCGGCACGCTGATCGCCCACGGTACGCTGAATGGCAAGGCCTCGGGTACGCTCATGCGTCGGCACGCAGCCAAGAACGAGCTCGTGCCGGTTCGCGACGGGGATTCGCATGTTGCTGCAGTCGAGGACTTTGTCAGCGCCGGGGAGCGCAGGCTGACTTGGCTGGCACGGGGGTCAGATAATGTCGCCGCCCTGCGCGCCGCGGAGGCTTTGGCTAAGGCCGCCTCGAAGCGCCGCACCGCCACAGTTCAAGGAGGTCAGCCAACGAGGGGCCTCCTTAAGCGGGATCAATCTGCACAGGATGCTGCGGGCCAGTGACCCGCACCAGAAAGCGAGGACCAAGAGCGGCCTAGACGTGCCTGGTGTCACGGGATGGCTTCCCCGAATACCCCATTGCACGGGAGATCTGCCCTGCGATCTCGGCAATTCGCCCTCCGGTCGAGGGGACATTCTCGTCGGTAACACGCGCGATTGGTCCACTGATGCTGATGGCGCCGAGCGGGCGCCCCGATTGATCGAAGACGGGTGCACCGATGCAGCGTCCTCCTATGGCGGACTCCTCGTTGTCGATCGCATAGCCTCGCTCCCGGATAAGTGGAAATTCGGCACGCAATTGGTCGACTGTGGTGAGGGTGTTATAGGTGTAACGGGGCAGCCCCGGCTGCTTCAGCAGCACGTCCACTTCATGCGGATCAAGCCAGGCGAGAATCGACTTTCCGAGGGAAGTGGCGTGCCATGGGTTGACTACTCCCACGGATGCTCCCTGACGCAACGTCTGCATGGCCTCGATACAATCCACGACAACAACCTCGTGGCGCAGCCAAAGTGCGAAGCTTACCGTCTCGTTGAACTGTTCATGCAAGGTTTCCAGATAGGGGTGGGCTACCGTCCGAACGTCCCTGCGGTGGAGTGATTTCTGCCCAAGAATATAAAGCCCAATGCCCAGGACATAGCGATTTCCATTCACCTTTTCGATCAGCCCATGCCCGACGAGACTGGCCACATAACGTGACGTGGTTGGCAGTCCCAGCCCGACCTCGCGCGCGATCATCGACAGCGACATGGGCTGATCAGAGCGCTCAAGAACGCGCAAGACTGCAACCGCCCGATCGACAGCGTCGAAGCGGGCACTTTTTTCCTCGTCGGTGAACAGGTCGTTTGGCAAGATCGTTCCAGCGAATCCCGTGGCAATCGCCCCCTTGGTGCTCCAAGTCGAACCGGTCGTCAATTAAGTCGCGGCGCGGCGTCCAACAGCATTCTTGTGTAAGAGTGCTTTGGCGAACGCAGGACGTCATTCGTTCGTCCCGCCTCAACGATGCTCCCATCCTTCATGATTATGATGGATTGTGCAATTTCGGAGACCAGCGGCAGGTTGTGGGTTATGAAAAGCATCGCAAGGCCGTCCTTCTTCAGATCGAGCAGAAGCTCGACCACGGCCGCCTGAACAGACACGTCGAGAGCCGAAGTGATTTCGTCGCACACCAGAAGCTTCGGTTTGACCGCGAGCGCGCGGGCCACGGCCACGCGTTGACGCTCACCTCCCGATAGATCGCCCGGGTAAAGATTGACAACCCGTTGCGGTAATCGAACCCGGTCAAGAAGCGACCGCACTTCGGCACCGACCCTTGCTTTGTCAGCCAGCCCCGTCAGGCGAACGGCGCGGGCGATGCTTTGCGCGATCGATTCCTTTGGGTTGAGCGAGCGGTCAGGATTTTGGAAGACGATCTGCATGGCGCTCAAATCTGCCTTGGAGCGACTTGAGACGGCGAACGGCATCAAATGCCCCTCGAACAACAAGCCGCCCGAAGCGTTGCTGTGCAAACCGGTCACGCATCGGCCCGTAGTGGTTTTGCCGCTGCCGCTGCCGCCGACAAGGCCGACGCACTCGCCTTTGCCGACCGAGAATGAAACGCCGTGCACGACCTCGACGTGGCCATGAGCCGCGCGCAGGTTCTTCACCTCGAGGACGCTCTGGATTTTGGCACCGTCGGCCTCGGACGCCGCCGCAGGACCATCGGTTACCAGTCGTGGAATAGCGTCGAGCAGCATGCGCGTATAGTCGTCGCTCGGTGCTGCGAAGACCTGCCTGCGGCTCCCCTGCTCGACGATCCTTCCAGAAAGCATGACGGCCACCCTGTCGGCCACGACGTTCACAACCGCAAGGTCATGGGTGACGTAGACCACGCTGGCGCTGCTGGACTTGACCAGTCTCGCTATCAGCTCAAGGATCGTTTGCTGGGTGGATACGTCCAGGCCCGTGGTGGGCTCATCCATCACGATGACCTGCGGAGCCGTGACGAAGGCCATGGCAATTGCGATGCGTTGCAGTTGACCGCCGCTGAGCTCGAAGGGATAGCGTCTCAAAAACTTTTCATCGTCGGGGAGATCGACGCTCCGCAACGCGTCACGCATCAGTTGCTTCATGCCGGTGCCCGAATGGCCGTGCGCCGCAAGAAGCTCGGCCATTTGCTTGCCGACTGACATGCGGGGGCTGAAGCTCGTGGTCGGATTCTGTGGAACCAGCGATACTTTGCCGCCCTGGAAGGCACGTTTCCTCCGGCCCGAGAGTGAGAGGATGTCGGTGCCGCCAATCAAAATGTTGCCGGAGGAAATGCGCATTCCCGGCCGCGCAAAGCCTAGCAAACTCAAGGCGACTGACGTCTTTCCAGATCCCGATTCACCGATGATGGCCAGGACTTCACCCCGCTTCACATGAAGGGAGACGTCGCTGACGATTTCGCGGCCGTTGAGGTCATGCATGAAAAGCGATTGCACAACGAGCGGGATTGCTTCGGTCATTTCAAATCTCTTTCGACCGACCGACCGAGCGCGCAAAGCTGTCGGCAAGCACGTTGACGGCAACGGAGAAGGCAGCAATTGCCAGAGCTGGCGCGATTGCGATCCATGGCGAGATCGTGATGCCAATCCGGTTTTCGCTGATCATCAGACCCCAGTCGGCCGCCGGCGGTGGCAGGCCCAGGCCCAGGTAGCTTAGCGAAGCATAGAGGATGATCGACCCGCAAAGTCGGACCCCGAAGTCGGCCAGGACCGGTGTCAGCACGTTGGGCAGGATGTCAAGGAAGCAGATTGCGGCCCAGCTTTCCCCGCGCGCGAAGGCAGCTTCGACGTACTCGTTCTTTGATATGTCCATCGTGATCAGTCGCACGATACGGAAGATGCGGGGTGAATGCAGGATCACAATCCCTATGATGACTGTGGGCAGGCTTGGCCCGGTCGAGGCGAGAAGGACGAGAAGAAAGATGGCCGGCGGGAGCGCGTAGATCACGTCGGAAATGGCAATCAGAAAAATATCCAGCGGGCCTCGCCGCAGGCCCGAGTAGATGCCAAGCGGCACCGCGACTACATAGGCCGCCACGGTCGCGCAAAGCGCGACGACGAGCACAGTCCTCCCGCCATAGAGAAAGCGGCTGAAAGTGTCGCGCCCCAGGAAGTCGGTTCCGAGCCAATGCTCGTGGGTTATGGTCGCGAAGGGAGCCCCGACGATTTCATCGAAGGCGTACGGACTGAACAATGGTCCGAACGAGGCGAGGGCAACGATGATGACGACCAGGACCAGAGCGATGCGAGCTGCTGGCTTCGCCAGGGTCAGGCGCAGGACGGAGTGGCGCATACGGTCAATCTCTCCGGCTAGGTCGTACCGCGCGCCACGCGCAGCCTTGGATTAAGAAGAAGGATCAGCGCTTCGGACACCAGGTTGATAAGCACATAGGTCGCCGTGATGATCAGCGTGATGGCCAGCACTGTCGGCATGTCTCGGTTGATAACCGCTTCCGAGAGCGCGCTGCCGATGCCCGGCAGTTGAAAGACGGACTCGGTGACCACCACTCCGCCGGCCAACCAGGCCGCATTCAACGCGATCGTCTGGATGCTGGGTGTGATGGTGTTGGGAAGAACATGACGTAATAGCACCCGCGCGGGGCTTATGCCCCTCAGCCGTACCATATAGATGTATTCGGCGTTCAACACTTCGAGTGCCACCGCCCGCACCATGCGTACGACCTGGGCCAGCGTTGTGCCGAGCAGGGTCAGGACCGGCAAAATGAAAAGGGTCGATTGAGATGAAAGCGGAAGGCTGTCGTTGATCAGCGAAACCGGCGGCAACCAACGAAGATAAACCGCGAAAAGCACAATCAATACCGTGCCGATTACGAACTCAGGCAGGGCAACGGTCACGATTGTCGGAACCGATATCAGGTGGTCGGCCAATCTGTCTTTGTAGATCGCCGCGGCAACGCCGAGCACGAAGGAGAGCGGTATCAGCAGGAGCAGCGATGTGACCGTCAGTATCAGGGTGTTGACGGCCCTCGGCCCAATCGTCTCCCAGACTGGCCGGCCGGACGGAATTGACCGGCCGAAGTCGCCGGTGAGTGCGCCCCCGATCCAGCTGGCATATTGCACGACGGCCGGCCGATCCATGCCAAACTCGCGCCTGAGCGCCTCCACCGCCGAAGGGTCCGCCTTGGCACCGAGCGCTGCCCGGGCCGGATCTCCCGGCAAATATTGGGTCGCGGCAAAGACGACAATGGAGACGGCAAAAAGAGTGACGACAGCCAGGACTATTCTTGTCAACAGAAGCTGCAGCAAGGGTTTATTCAAGGGGTCTCACCTTCAGAGAAAGGGAGCCGCCGCGGCTTGGCTGGCCACGGCGGCTGCAGTTTACCCGAGATAGACGCTTTCGAACTGATAATAGCCGAGATTTCTCTGGGTGGAGGGAACGATATTCTTGACCTTGGCGCTGGCGGCGTCGAGAAGATCACGGAAGCCCCAGATGATGTAAGCTCCCTCGTTCCACAGGACCTTCTGAGCCTCCACATAATATTCGCGGCGCTTGGGGCCATCGAACGTGGTTCTTGCCTTGCTTACCCACTTGTCGAACTCGTCACTGGTCCAATCCGGTTCGTTCCAGTAGGCACCCCGGGCATAGCCTTGGCCGAACTGGGATTCGAGAGTGTGCTGTCCCCAATCCGAACTGCCCATCTGCGTCTTTTTGAAGTTCGGGCCGGAATAGTAGCTGTCGGGCGGCACGACCAGAAGTTCGATGTTGACGCCGATCTTCTTGGCCTGGTTGGCGATGAGCGTAGCCGACGCCTGCATGCCTGGAGCGGCATCCGAGGTGTAGAGGGTGATCGCCTGGCTATTGTCAAAGCCCGCCTGCTTGAGCAGCGATTTCGCCTGATCCGGGTCGTAAGCGCGTTGCGGCAGTTCGGAGGCGTAGTCCGGATCCGTGATGCAATGCAGGTCGTTGCCAATCCTGCCATATCCCGACAATGCGTTGTCGAGCAGTTGCTGGCGGTCGATCATGAGCCGGAACGCCTGGCGGACGCGCACGTCCGTAAAGGGTTTCAGGTTCGTCATCATGAATTGGTCGGTCGTGGCACCGCTCTTCGAGCGCAGCAGGGTGAGTGCGGGATTTGCTTCAATCAGGCGCGCAAGACTTCCATCGAGCTGAGCCACGGCATCGACCTGGTTGGCCACCAGCGCATTCATGCGCGCGGTCGGGTCGTTGATCGCGATGAATTCGACCCCATCGAGATATGGCTGGTCGGGCGTGCGATAGTTATCGCTGCGTGCCAGCGTCACCCGCTGACCGCGGGACCATGACACAAACTTGAAGGGCCCGGTCCCGATCGGCTTGTCGAAGTCGGTCGTGCCGTCCTTCATGAGGAACATGACCTTGCTGCCCAGCACTTGCGGCAGCAGCGCATAGGGCTGCTTCAATTCGACTTCGACCGTATTGGGGTCAAGCGCGCGTACCCCTTTCGGCTCCATGAGCGGCGCCAGGTTGGGGTAGGCATCGGCCTTGTTGTCGGAATTGAGGATGTACTGGATGGTGTAGACGACGTCCTTGGCCGTGAAAGGCGCGCCGTCATGCCAGACCACACCTTTCTTGAGCTTGATTTTCCAGACGTTGCCCTCGGCGTTGTGAGTGAAGTCATCCGCCAGCTTGTTGTAGAGATTGCCATCCTTGTCGAAGTCGGTGAGCCGGTCGAAGATCGACTGGGCGACGGCGAAATCCATATCGCCTGTCGAGATGAAGGGGTTGAGCGACGATTTCGCCCCGGCTGCGCCTAGACCGACGCGGAGCGTCCCTCCCCGCTTCGGTTCATCGGCCAGGCCCGGGCGAAGGCCCGCCCCGGCAAGCATCATACCGGTGCCCAACATCAAGCCTGTCTTCAGCACATCGCGCCGCCCGATAAGCGTCGAATCTGCCTTTGGGCGATTTATGTCCTTGCTCATTCCACATTCCCTCCTGTTTAGATGGTTTTCTTCGGCTTATTCATTCAACCAAGGGACGGAGCGCCCGCGCTGGCCACGGCTTAGGCAAGCAGTCCTGCAAGCTTGAGGGCCTTCAGGATGTTTTCCTGGTCCTGCTTGGCCAGGTTGCCATTGGGCTTGCGCGGTTCACCCACCTTGCGGCCTTGAGCGTTGATGGCAAACTTGATGCGGGCGGGGAAATTCACGCTCTTGGTCATCTCCCGTGCGAGCGGCGCGATCTTGTCCGTCAGCTTCCGGCCAAGGACGTAGTCGCCCGCTGCGTGGGCGGCGAAGATCTCCCCGTACTGTTTCGGGATGACGGTGTTGATGCCGGAAATCGAGGCCTGCGCCCCAAACAGAAAGCTCGCAATGTTCACGCTGTCCGCGCCAGCGGCAATGGCGACCCGGTCGCCGACGGTCTGGACGAGTTCCGTCACCGGCTCCAGCGCCACTTCCTTCACGCAGATGACTTCGGGCAGTTGGGCTACGCGCTGCATGACGGCAGGGGGGTTGAAGAAGTGGTTATAGTAGATGATGGGTAGAGAGGTCGCCGCCCCAACATCCTGGATGAACTTGTCCAGCCCCTCCCCCGATGGGGTATTATAGATTGGCGGCCCAAGCATCAGCGCACAGGCGCCGGCCTGCTTGGCTAGCAGACCACGCTTGATGGCGTCGCGGGTTGTGGTTGTGATTATCCCTGCGATTACGCGCAGCTTGCTGTTGGCCGTGGCTGTTTCCACCAAGAGCTCGAGTTCTTCTGCGGAAAGCTCATCCCCCGAACCTGTGCTTCCGCCGACCACGGCAAGGCGAATGCCAGCGCTTTCCATGAACCGAAGCTCACCCTTGAAGAGATCCAGGTCGAGATCACCATCGGGTCTAAACGTCGAAACGAGCGGCGGGATGATCCCCTTGATCTCGTCCTTTTGAAGCACAGTCGCCATTGCAGTTCCTTATTTCACCTAGTGAAAGTCACTATTACTGGAATGAACATCCTGCGAAGCGCGGAGCTTGTCAAGGGGCTTTCGCAATGACGGCGCTGAATGACCGAGACAGGCTTGCTGCGCTTGGTTTTCAGCCCGCCGAACCCGTTCGCTGGTCAACAGGCATCTTCGTGCGGGGAGCAGTGAAGCCGGCCATAATGCGACGCGGTCGGAGCACCGATCTTGTGGCGCAAGACGAGAATGCACACAGCGGGGTCATGGCATGAGTTGCGCGGGCTTGGTGGCAACCAAATCCCGCACTACACCCTTTGCGACCTTTGCACTCCTGGCGCGGCGATCGCGCTTGTGCTCAAGGCCCCGTACCTCGGCCGATCCGTAAGGATCACTGTTCTTGCGACCTGGAAACAGGCCACCCCCGTAACGCGACGGCGTGACATCCGTGACCCCGATCACAGTGTCCTGCCCCATCTCGCATCACCGTCGGCGTCTGGCAGGGAAAGCGATGCGGACGACCATAAAGGACGGTCAGTCGCTGTTTGCCCGACCGAGATCGATGATATGAGACGAACTGGCGCAGCTGTCCTCAACGGCCAAAGTACGGTCAGCTATTGTCCGTTGCGCAGATCGCTGATCTTGGCGACAGAAAGCCTGACGTCCGAGAAGACGGCGGTCGTCCCCTCGCCCGTCGGCGATTGAACGCCAAGTCCCATACGCACCGGCCGCCTTGCTACACCGGGCAGAGTGAACCAGCGCAGGAAATTCCAGTATTTGCCGTCTTCCGAAAAATGGAACGCGACCGTCTCGCCATCGCAATAAGCACGCAGCCACACGTGGGCGCCGGAATGACGAGGACCGTCCGAGTCGTCGGATGTGCCGCGCGTCACCACGCTCACGATGGTCGGCTTACGCGCGGCAGAAAATTCGAAGGCGACCTTTGCCCAATTGTTGTCGTCACATTCGATGAAGATCGCGCCGGCATCGTAAGCAGAGGCGAAGTCGACAGAGACCCTGGCAGACAGCGCAAAATGCTGCTCGTCGATCTCGCGCACCAATCGCGTGACATTCGCGGCCCGGCTTTTGCCGCTCGGGGCGAAGAACCAGTCCGTGTTCGCGTTGGCCCGCAGCCGCACCGAGGCGTTCTCGATTGCCGCGGAGCCGTTGTCAGCCCCCTCAACGCGCATGCTGTCGAGCTTCATGTTTTTTCCTTCACTTCAACAAATTCCGCCGAGAGCCGGCCGGTTTTGACCGGCTTAAACAGCGCTGAGAACGGCACTCGGCGCCAATGCTTGATATCGTCCGCGAAGCGCGCCAAGGATCGCCGAATTCAGGGGTGGAGTTCTATGGCGAGCCACACCGAATCGGTATCCGCGTAGTAGCGGTGCCATGGGTAGGCCCACTCATTCTTGCCGCTGACCCTGCAGAAGGGGTCATGCGAATAACCGACCGGCATCACAACGTCTTCATAAATTGTCGTTTCGTCACGAAGTCGAAACTTCTGCATCCGGCCGGAGCCGTGGATTTGCGTGTGTGTTTCAAGGAAGCGATGCTCATTGTGAATGAAGCAGTCAGTGTCTCCCGGCGACCACCAAAGGTTCAGCTTGAGCGTGAACGTCTGCGGGGAGCCGGGTGCCGCGCGCTCGTTGGTGAATACCAAAGGATCGGTGCTGACCGTGCCGATCTCATCCTGCGGGGAAATGAACAGAGGCGTGTCGCGTGGGAAACTCTTGATTCGATTGCCAAGCCAGTCCCAGCCGCGGAACATGCACCCCCCGAGATTGGTGGCTTTTCGCACCTTCAGAAGCGCCGCCCGTTCCGCGGATTTGATTTGCCCGCCCTTCAGCCATGTCGATTTCCAGGCAGGCACGATCGCCGGATGCTCATCTCCGGTGATCATCGCGCTGGGGCTGACATTCACAACGACAGCGTCTTCAACGGGATAGTCGTGGACATCTTCGACGACCTTGGCGAAGATGAAGTCGTCGGCAAACGAAAGGTCTCTCGTCTGGTTCGGCACGGTTTTGTCGTCCATCATCAGGGTAACCTGAGCCCGACCACACCACAATGCGGACGCCAAAAGAAGTGCGCGTCTGGACGATTCTTGTCGTAACTTGACGTCAATTCTGCGCCATATTGCGAAGTGCGCCGGTCCCGGTGGGTAAGCCGGCAATCGGGTGTCTTCGAAAGACTGGCTCTCAGGGCGCCAGCGATGCCAGGCAAAGAGTGACCTCACCACAGCGAACTTTCTCGCTCGGCGCGTCACATTGCTTCCATGTTCCATGCGTTGCGAACTTGTCATGAGCTCTCGATGTTTGCCTACTGGGCGAGATTGGCAGAGGCAGCTTCGACATTGCGTCGTATCGATGATCGAACAGGAGATCTGCCGCGCCAAAATCCGGCATGAAACCCGACCTCAGGCTGGAGCTCGATCAGAGGATCTCGACCCCATGACAAAGTATGGCTCGGCGCTCTTGGGCATCCGACCGCGGGATGAAATTATGCAGACCAACTGTGACTACATAGTCGTTGGCGGCGGCTCGACTGGATGCGTGGTTGCCGCGCGGCTTTCGGAAGATCCTGATGCCTCGGTCTTCCTGCTGGAGGAAGGCCCACGCGACTTCAATCCCTACATCCATATCCCGGGTGCCTACTATAAGACCGCACAAGGGCCCCTATTGAAAAGGATTCCCTGGGAACCAACCGCAGCCCAATCCCGTGTCGAGCAGCCGACGATGGTCCAGGCCCGGGTGCTGGGCGGCGGCAGTTCCGTCAACGCGATGATCTATATCCGCGGCGCGCCATCCGACTATGCGCGGTGGGAAGCGCTCGGCGCGGATGGCTGGAATTATGATGATGTGTTGCCCTACTTTCGGCGGTCGGAAGACAACAACCGGTTCTGCAACCAGGCCCACGCCGTAGGGGGACCGCTAGGCGTTTCCGACATCGACCATATCCACCCCCTCACACGCGCCTGGCTGCAGGCGTGCCAGCAGGCTGGGCTGCCCTATAATCCTGATTTCAATTCCGGCGATCAGGCCGGCTGCGGTCTTTACCAGATCACCGCCAAAAACAGGCGGCGCAGCAGCGCCGCAACGGCCTTCATCAAACCCGCCCGCCACCGACCTAATCTCCAGGTTCGAACGGGTTCCACGGTCACGCGGATAATTGTCGAAAAGGGGCGGGCCGTCGGGGTCGAGTATGTAGCGAAGGGCCGCAAATGGGCCCTCATGGCCAGTCGCGAAGTAATCTTGTCGGCAGGTGCGATTGCCTCGCCGAAATTGCTGATGTTATCAGGGATCGGTCCGGCCGACGCTTTGCGCGGACATGGCATTCCTGTCGTTGCCGATCTGCCCGGGGTCGGACAGAACCTGCAGGACCATATCGAGATATCGCTCGTCTATCAGTTGAACGGGCCCCACAGCTACGACAAATACAAGAAGCCGCACTGGAAAGCCGCGGCTGGCCTGAACTATCTACTGTTCAGGGGTGGCCCGGCTTCTTCCAATCTGATCGAAGGAGGGGCGTTCTGGTGGGGCAACACAAGCGAAGCGATCCCGGATGTGCAATATTTCATGGTCGTGGGTGCGGGCATCGAGGAAGGCGTCGACGCCGTCCCGGGCGGAAACGGCTGCACGATAAACCTAGGACAGATCCGGCCTCGGTCTCGAGGGGAAGTGACGCTGAAAAGTGCCGATCCTTACGCCAACCCACGCGTGGCCCCGCGGTATTTTTCCGACCCCTATGATCTCGATGCGGTGGTTGAAGGAACGATGGGGGCGTTCGATATCATGGAGCGACCCGCCATCCGCCGCTACATTGCCTCAAGGCAGATCCCGTCCGCCGGGACAGCGGCGCCACTACAGGTGAGAAAGTTCTGCCAGGAGGTCGCGCATCCGGCGCTGCATCCTGCAGGCACCTGCCGAATGGGCAAGGACGGCATGGCAGTGGTTGATCCCGAGCTTCGCGTCCACAGTATCGAAGGCCTTCGCGTGGCGGATGCGTCGGTCATGCCAACGCTCATATCCGGCAATCCCAACGCTGTGTGCATTATGATCGGCGAGAGGACTGCGAACTTTGTCCAGCATGGCAAGTAGAAACGCGCGACCCTGCTCCCTCTCAAAGATTAGCCTGCGCCCGCGGTGGCCTGCCTTGGCCGCCCCCAACCATGACGGCCTCGCTCCAATCACCGGTGTCTCAATTTGAACGCCACACCAGAGAGAATAGCGACAGTGAAGGACAGCTCGACGATCTCCCCTGCGATCCGAAGCAGCCGTTTCTTTTGCAGCCTTTTCTTTTTGGGAGCAGGCGTCGGCATCGGAGCTTGGGCGTCCTCACTTCCAGTCCTCAGCGCTCAAATGGAACTGGACAAGGCGCAACTCGGGTGGATCCTGATTGGCTTCGCTCTGGGCGCAATTGTGATGATGACCAATATCGGTCGCTTGGCTGCCATTGCCCCGAGCAGTGTGCTCAGCTTGCTGGGATCTCTAACGTTCGGCGCAGCGCTGTTGGCCCTCCCGTACGCCGGTGGCACCTATTGGCTGGCGTTGATTGTGTTTTTTGCCGGTATCGGTTTCGGGACGCTCGACGTATCGATGAATATTGATGCCTCGACAGTGGAGCGTCACATGGGTCGGCAAGCAATGTCCTCTTTTCATGCCGTATTCAGTTTCGGAAGCCTGATCGGCGCATTCGTTGTCGGCCAGATACTGTCCAACGGCGGCGCCTTGGCCGTTTGTCTTGGGGTGGCGGGACTTGGTGTTGCGGCAGTCGCGGTCGTCGCCTGCATAGGATGGAACAATTCAGGCCGGTTCGACGATCCTGCCGACTCCATTGAGGCGACGGATGGCAAATTCGATAATGCAATAAGGAAGCATCTTTACCTGCTTGGTGGCCTGGCATTCTTAGGGATGCTGGCCGAGGGCGGGATGATGGATTGGAGCGCTATTTACATCGTGACCCGATCCGGAGGAGCAGAAAGCACAGGCGCCTATGGTTTTGCGGCATTTGCAACCATGATGGCAACCGGCCGCCTATTCGGTGACGCCATCGTTAAGCGGATCGGCCAGATGCCGATGTTGCGCTATTGCACAATAGTTTGCGCAGGCTCGGTGTTCACAATGATCCTGATGGGCGGCAATCTTCCTGTTGTTCTGATTGCGCTCGCCATATGCGGTCTTGGCCTAGCAAACGTCGTGCCCACACTTTTCGCCGCCGCCGGGCGTGCGGGTGGCACTTCTGCTGCTCGGGCAATGTCGATCGTGACGACGATGGGATACGCGGGATTGCTTCTTGGGCCTGGATTGTTGGGTTTTATTGCTCAGATTTCGTCGCTCGTCGGCAGCTTATCCGTCATCCTAATGGCATTTGTCGCAGTTTCGGCTTCAGCGCGCTCGAGCAAATGCTAGGGTTTGGCCAATCACCCGTCCGTGGTGAGGCGGATGGCTCGCATGCACATTCTTAGGCCTCGCCAAGGACGTAGCTGCCAGCTGTATGGCCTCGCGCAGTTAGCTTTTGACACTGACCTACAGCCGGGGGGCAGGTTTCGCGGAACAATGGTATTCGTCCGACTGGGCACAAGCCGATCGCGTGCTGCCGAGCCAAGTTATGTTGTAGGGGCGAACACGGTTACCAACTGAATATGAGACTGGATGTCTGAAAAGGGCCGAAAGCGGAACGGGAGCTTCACAATTTCGACACCAGCCAACGGCATCGGCCCTTCCCTTTTTCGGACTCGATATCCATTTCTGACGGGTCGAGCCATCGCGCCGGAGCATACTGGCTTTCAGCAGACAGCGATGTCGCTCCCGAAAGCGTCTGAAAGGGTAACTTATGACGATCACTGGAGCTCAATGCCGCGCTGCTCGCGCGCTGGTCGAATGGACCCGCGAAAAGCTCGCCAGCAATTCAGGCGTGGATGCGCTGGCCATCGAGGAATTCGAACGTCGGATCACACTCCCCGACTACGAAGTCTGTAATAGGCTCCAAATCGCGCTCGAAGGCGCCGGCGCCTTTTTTATTGCCGAGAACGGCGGCGGTATCGGGGTTCGCCTGAAACTAAACCGCTCCGAGGTCAGGCGGATCAGCGTTCTCGAGAATGAGGGGGGCATCGTTGGCACGGATGCCGTTCCATAGATCCTGGGCAGGGTCCTCAACGGTACACCGCGCGCGAGGCGATGTAATCGAAATCAGCGAGCCCACCGCTGCTTCTGGGTACACTTTGAACAGTCTGCTCTTAGCGTGGGTCGTTTGCGGGAAACTCATGGCACGCGCGGCGCTTCACGGGACCGCAGCGAGGGCATGGTGGCGTCCCGCTCAATTCGTGGTGACCGCGGATTCCCAAGACGAACAACGATGATGATCCATGCGGACCTTGATCAACTTCGGATAGGCGGTACCGCAAAGACATCCACGTCGACCGAACGCAGAAGGCTTTCTGTCACGCTTCCCAGAAATAATTTGATGAAGCCCGAACGGCTATGCGTTCCGATCACCAGAAGATCGGGCGCCACCTCGTTAATTGCCTCCATGATCGCCTCGACCGGGCCGCCTTCCCTAATTTGCAGCGACCAATTGTCGACGTCAAAGTCGTTCGCTTCCAGAAATGCTATGAGTTCTTTTTCCACCTGCGAACGTTCTGTCGCCACGTAGCTCGCCAACTCGTCCTTGCCTATTCCGGCATTTGACATTTTTCCCTTGGCGAAGGCATCGAACCCATGGACCAGCGAAAAACTGGCCTCGCCTATCAATCCGGTTTCCTTCGCCGTGCTTATTGCGCGCGCCGACGGCTCGGACATATCCACGGCAGCCATCACTTTTTTGTAGGAATGTTCTACCTCAGCATTCACCATGAGCACTGGGAATTGTCCGGTGCGGATCACACGTTCGATCGTCGTTCCCACAAAGACATCACGGAGCAATTGCTTGCGGTGCGCGCCCATGACAATGAGATCGACCCCGCGCGCCTCGGCCGCATTCAAAATGCCGCGGAACGGATTCCCGGTCACGACTGCGAAATCACATTGGAGTCCCTTCAACTCGGCGATCGAGGTCATTTGTTCTGCAAGATATCTTAGGGCCTCGCGGGTTTCGAGCCGGACTATGGCTGAGGGTTGGTCGTCGTCGACGACATGGACGAGCGTGAGTTCCGCGGCAACGTTCCGGGCCAGAAGGCCGGCCCGCCGCAATGCCCGTTGTGACCGGGTGGAAAAATCTGTCGCCGCAAGGATTTTCATGCCAGGTCGGTTCCGTCTTCCTCGTCCATGAGATCACCATCCCCTTCCTTCGGGAGACTTTGGGTAGTGATCTAAGTGACGATGGTCTCGTTTGTCCGCCGAGTCACCCCAGGCGCTGGCTCAACTGTTTCAAGGTGCCGCTTTTGGCAGGTCTTGCGGCTGAGCCTGCCATTGTCCGCCTTGACTTCACGAATTACGTCACCAACTATACCTATATGAACGCCGCAGCCAAATTCTGTCGTGATTTTCTTTTCCGGGTTTGCCCCATCGCGGGATCTTAACCCCCGGCCCGGCTGCCAATGCGCCCCGAGCCGAGGGGTAACGCTCAATCGACATGTTAGGATCAGCAGGGCTCCAACCTTTTGGCGCACTGGGATCAATTTCCGAAGTCGCCTGTCCGCCACCTTTGATGGCGGCTGAGCCAGTAGAAATATGAGCATTAGATGCAGAAAAACTCGAAAATCCGGCGCAAGCCGAATATCCGCATCTCGCAGTCGGATCATGCGCGCTTATCGGTGCTCGCGAGCACTTTCGCCGCACGATATCCGGAGGCTTCCGATGAGCTGCTCGCCGAGCTCGAGCGCGCGCGGATCGTCGCCGATGGTTGGGTCTCCGCCGGTACCGTCCGGATGGGTTCAACTGTGACGTTCAAGCCCGACACCGGTGATCGGAGAACGGTAACGCTGGTTTTCCCTGGCGATGCTGACATCTCCGAAGGCAAGGTTTCGATTCTTACACCGATTGGCACAGCCCTGATCGGCCTCTCGGCTGGACAGTCAATCATGTGGACCGCCCGAGACGGGCGCCGGCACGAACTGTTGGTGCTTGGTGTGACCCAGCCCGCCCCGCAAGGTGATGGAGTCAGTCAGCTCGCACCTGCGTCTCCAACGATGGCAGCGAGCGTCTGAGATGGGCGTCTCCGTCCGTCTCCTCAATCATGCAGGCAGCTTGATCGCGGGAGTCTGACCCCTCCGCCGGCTCATCTCGGTCCGGCACAGGGGTACTTCCTCACATCCGATCAACTGCAGTTGCCGGATCGCCTTGTGCGGGCCGGCTGGAGACGTACCATGCCCAATATAGACACCTGCCAACTGACCACCAAGGATTACACGATTCTTCAAGTGATACGGGAACGCCATCCGATCCGCGACGAAACCTTCTCGACTATTCACCAGCGGAAGATTTCGAGCGCAGTTGTCATGTTTCGCGATGACATCCCAGCGAACGTCGTGACACTCAGCAGCCGCGTGGCCTATCGGGTGAACGACGGTCCTGCCGAAACCCGCATCGTCGCACATGACCAGATGCGCGGTCTGGTTGGCATGCTTTTGCCTATCACCAATCCGCGAGGCCTGGCGTTGCTCGGTCTGGCCAAGGGGCAGTCGATGTCCATTCCGACAGCGGACGGGATGCTTGAAACGCTGACGGTGCATGAAGTGGTTTACCAACCAGAAGCCGCAAGGCGCGAGAGACTGAAACTGGCGGGAGTTGCTGCATCGGATTCGCTGCGGCTGGATGGACACGGTCCGCGGGCCGTCCATCGTTCCGATGAACCGCACGACGAAGTTCAGAACAAGGTTGCGGCGGCTTTCAACGCCGGGTTCGACGACCCGGGGCCGTCGGCTGCCTGAGGGCTCGACTATGCCGAAGGCTGTGAAGGCGGGTAGACAAGCATTCCATCGGCTCCTGCCCTCACGCCGTCGGTGAGTTTCGCCGGCACGACCTTGTATGGCTCATCAGATGAAAAACGGACTCGCCGCGGCTGATCAGGTAGTCCGCGACGATCCTTCTGTGACAGCGCCACCACAGCGCTTCCGAGCACATGACGGCACACTGCCGCTCCCTGCCGAGCGATACAAGCCGGCCAGGCCGTCATGAAACTCCGCCGACAACGCGTAGTCGGCGTAGTTGTGAAAACTCTGGTTAATCCAGAACGCGTTTAGCATTGGTGGAATGTCATGCGCCTTGCCCCGCAGGCCGCCAAGCTCGGCAATGTACTCATATCCAATGCCGAACGGGGCCAGGCTTTCCGCAAGCACCTCGGTGTTGAATTGCGGGTTCGCCCGCGAGCGTCTGACGGTTCTTATGTCGATTACCAGGGCGACTTCTCCCACATGCAGCAGGGCAACGAATTCTGGAATCGACGTGGTCGAGTGACCGATAGTGTAAAACGGATAAGGCATTTTCTCCCTTGTCGACCCACAGCCAGCCATGTGGCTTCGCGCCTGGGAGGAACGATCATCCACAACGTGTTTAAATCCGCCTCGCGCCTCCTGCAGTCCCTCACTCCCGCGGCATGCTCCCGAATAGATGATTCCGGCGCCTTGCGCGACCTCGAGCCTACCTGACTCAATATCGGGAGCTGCGGCGCCGATGCGGAAATATTGTCGGCATCAGTTGTGCTCCGTCGTGGCTATTTGATTCCTGAGACTCGCCCCCCGGCGTGCAGATGTGCGCTCACAGTTGTCTGCGTACAAAGGCGACCGCGGTCTTCCAGACGCTGCCCGAATGACGATTTCAAGCAAGGTGCGGGCGCGATTGATGCCCACCGGCTCGCTTGCAAGAGCAATAAATTTGCACTTACGCGGCATTTAATTCCGTTTGCCTTCCTCTTCCCTCCGTAGCACGTTTGGGGCGGTACGGAGCTGGCGCCTCGGAATGTGGCGGCGCTTTCTTCGACAGAAAGCTCGCGGCCATGCACAGGCGGACCGCTGGCCATCGGCTTACGCCCGATCGGCTCCAAAGCCCACGACATTGCGATGGACGCAATGTCACGGACGACTGAAAACACGAAGCAGCCAGCGCCTGGTTCTCCGATCGCGGCGGATGAATGCCGTCCCTCGCGAGAGCCATCAGGCTTGCCTGCAATGAAAGGCAGGTAGCGCACCATGTCGAATCCAGCGGCAGCGATGGAAGGCCACAAGCCCCGGTTTCTGGTCAGGTGGCTGTACTCGACCAACCACAAGGACATCGGGACGCTCTACCTGCTCTTCTCGATCTTGGCGGGGATTCTCGGCACCGCGCTTTCGATGCTGATCCGGATAGAGCTCCAGGAGCCAGGGCTGCAGATATTCAGGGATCCGATGGCCTACAATGTCGTGGTCAGCTCCCACGGCCTCATCATGATCTTCTTCGTTCTCATGCCGGCCCTGATCGGCGGCTTCGGCAACTGGATGGTACCGATCATGATCGGCGCACCCGACATGGCGTTTCCGCGCATGAACAATATCTCGTTCTGGCTGCTGGTGATGGCGTTCATCCTCTTCATCACCTCGATGTTCGTGCCGGGAGCGCCAGGCACGCTCGGCCATGGCGGCGGCTGGACGCTCTACCCGCCGCTTTCGACCTCCGGCCAGCCTGGTCCCGCGGTCGATCTCGTCATCCTTTCGATCCACCTTGCGGGAGCGTCATCAATCCTCGGCGCGATCAACTTCATCACGACCATCTTCAACATGCGCGCGCCAGGAATGACGATGCACAAGATGCCGCTCCTTGCCTGGGCGATGCTGGTGACCGCTTTCATGCTGCTGATGTCGCTGCCGGTGCTGGCCGGAGCGATCACGATGCTGCTCACGGACCGCAACTTCGGCACGACGTTCTTCGTTCCTGATGGCGGCGGTGACCCGATCCTCTACCAGCACCTGTTCTGGTTCTTCGGCCATCCGGAGGTCTATATCATGATCCTGCCCGGCTTTGGCATCATCAGCCACGTCATCTCGACCTTCGCCAGGAAGCCAATCTTCGGCTATCTCGGCATGGCGTATGCGATGGTGGCGATCGGCCTGATCGGCTTCCTCGTCTGGGCGCACCATATGTATACGACCGGCATCTCCCTCGACAGCCAGCGCTACTTCGCCTTCGCCTCGATGGTCATCGCCGTTCCCACAGGCGTGAAGGTGTTTTCGTGGCTGGCCACAATGTGGGGCGGATCGATCGAGTTCAAGACACCGATGCTGTGGGCTATCGGCTTCGTCTTGCTCTTCACCGTCGGCGGCGTCACCGGGATCATGGTCGCCAGCCCCGGAATCGACCGCTCGTTGCACGACACCTATTTCGTGATTGCCCACTTCCACTATGTGCTGTCACTGGGCGCAGTCTTCGCCATCTTCGCTGGCTGGTACTACTGGTTCCCGAAGATGACCGGATACATGTACAGCGAGACGCTCGGGAAACTGCATTTCTGGACGATGTTCATCGGCGTCAATCTCGTCTTCTTCCCGCAGCATTTCCTCGGCATGGCCGGCATGCCGCGCCGCTACGCTGATTATCCCGATGCCTTCGCCGGCTGGAATTTCGTCTCCTCGATCGGCTCCTACATCTCGACCGCGGGGCTGTTCATCTTCTTCGTCGCGGTCGCAGAAGCTTTCAGCCGCAAGCGCCCGGCCAGCGCCAACCCGTGGGGCGAAGGGGCGACCACACTTGAATGGCAGCTGCCGTCGCCGCCGCCATTCCATCAGTGGGAAAGGCTGCCCCGGATCCACTGATATGGGCATCTTCGACAAGTCGATGGTGAATGTCATGAGCGAGACCTCAGACCCGACCAGCCAGATCCTTCTCGTTGCGATTCTCGCGCTTTATTGGGCAATGCTTGGGAGTTGGAGCCAGCTCCTGTCCCGCTGGAACGACGAGAGGGCCAAGCGGGACACTGCAGCGGCGCGGCGGGACGAAAGTGCCGAACACACATCCTGTGCGGACATGTCCCAGGATGCGCTTCGCAAGATCGACCCGGATTTCGATCTCGCGGCATTTCTGGCCGGCGCCAGGAGGGCCTATGAAGCGATACTGCGGGCGTTTGCGGAGAGTGACATCCAGACATTGCAGCGCCTCGTCGGGCCGGAAGTGCTTGATGCCTTCGAACGAGATATCGTCGGGCGGCGCGATCGGCAAGAGATGCTGGAACTCACCTTCATCAGGACAGACGAAACGAAGGTTGTCGATGCTTTCGTGGAGAATGGCACCGCTGAGATAGTTGTTCGATACGTTTCCGACGTAGTCAGCGTTACACGCTCTGCCGACAATGCAGTCGTCGCCGGCGATCCCTGGGAGATCGTTGAGATGATCGATACGTGGACGTTCGCCTGTCAAACCCAGTCAAGGAAGCGGAACTGGATGTTGATCGCCACCGAGGGCGAACAACAACAAGCCTGAGTTCTTGCGACAGGGTCCGGCGGCAGGCTTGTCACGGTTAACGAGCACCAACCCAGCGGGCTGGGATGCGTTCGCGAAATCTGTCAGCAGGTGGGATGCACTCCGCCATCGGTGCCGGCGATCAGTTCGACATGAGCCGGTTCAGCCGATCAGCTTCAAGTAGCGAGCGGGTAGCGCCGCCGAAGATCCACTCCCTGAACCTGCTGTGGCCATAGGCGCCGGATATGACGAGATCCGCGTTCATTGCGCCGGCGACGTCGGCGATCGTTCGGCCATTGGATTTTTCCGGAAACACCTCCGCCTTGGCCTCTACGCCGTGCATGTCCAGGAAGGCGACAACATCATCCAGCCCGTTCCAGGTTTGGTCAGTTGGGCCATCGTCGATCGTAATGACCCCAACCTCCTGAGCCATCCGCAAAAAGGGCATGGCATCTAGAACCGCGCGCCTGGCTTCACGCGTGTCCTTCCATCCGACCAGAACCTTGTTGATGCGGAAATTCTCCTGGTTGGTCGCTGCCACAAATACGGGCCGTCCGGCCTGAAGGATCAGATTGCCGAGGTCGGTCGACCGATACGCGTCGTCGAAACTGGCACCCTCCGGCGATGCTGTGACGATGACATCGGCCAACCGCGCCGATTCAATTAGCGAGCGGGTCGGATTGCCCACGGTCCCACGCCATTGCGTATGAACCGTCGTGCCAGCAATGCTTTCGAACTGCGCGTGGAGGTCCTCGAGCCGTCACTTGATGTTCTTGCGCTGGCGCATCATGCTCTCGCCTTCGAAGGCCACTCCACCTTCCATTACAACCGGCGGCGGAACGTCGGCGGCCGACAGACCTATCAGGCGCGCGTCGAAGCGCTGGGCGAGATCGACTCCGAGCTTGACAACAGGAGCGACCATCCCGTCGATGTTGAGGTTGAGAACGATCGACTTGTAGCCCATGTTGGCTTTTCTTCCGTTGGTTGCGGTTGATCGCGGCGCCGGAACGCAAACGTCAACAGGGCCCGCCGCGAGATCCGGCAAGGTTTCAACAAACTCAAGGACGAACGATGGTTGGAGTGAGGAGTTCGCCGGCCGGCGCGATCGTCAGGTCCCCGCCTACTCGAACATAATCCGAGCGGTGCCTCTTTTGGCGATCAAGGCTCTGCGAACTTCCTGAACCCGTTCAGCCTCTCGTTTGGTATAGGGGCCCATCGGCCGGGTCTTTTCATTGCCGCGACGGACCTGGCAGTACCAACGACCGCTGTCGGAGAAGATTGCGACCGACGTCGGCATCTGATGGGACTCTTGTTCGGCAACCTCCTTGGCGAACTCGACGATCTTTGAATGATGCTGAGTGGGCGCAATGACTTGCAAATCCCTGGCAACGTCCTGTTGCAATGCGGACATAGATCGGTCTCCTTTCGGTCACGGTGACATGCTCGGCTGCGTCATTCTCGGTGCGCTCCCACCCGTGCTCGAGAGCGCGTTCTAGCTTGCCGTTTGGCGCTCCATTTCCAGCTCGGCCTGCAAACTTTCCAGGTCGCGGAAGATCGAGGCGACAGCGAGCGTGCGCCCCTCCCGTTTGAATCGGAGCAGGCAATCCCTGGCCGCGACGTCTCCATCGACCGAGATCTCGTCCCATCGCTCGGCATGGCCGACATAGTTGATGGGCACATCGTAATGCTGGCTCCAGAAGAACGGCACTGCCGCGAACTTCTCGCGATGGCCAAGCATGTTGAGTGCGGCGGTGCGACCTTGTCTCTCCGCAACCACCCAATGCTCTACCCGAAGATTCTCGCCACTATGCGGATCGGGCCACCGGGAAATGTCGCCGGCCGCGAAAATTCCGGGCGCGCTTGTTTCCAAAAACGCGTTCACCGCAACGCCGCGATTGAGTTTGAGCCCGGCCTTTTCGGCGAGACCTATGCGTGGCCTGACGCCGACGCCGGCCACGACGAAATCCGCCATCAACGTGCCGCCGCTGCTGAGCTTCATCTTGTTGCCGTCGATGCTGGCCGCAGTCGCCTCGAGATGGAAGACGACACCCTTCTCCTCATGGACGGCGCGGATGAAGTCGCCCATCCGCGGACCCAGGACCCGCTCCATAGGCCGTCTGTCCGGCGCTACGACATGAACGTCGATGCCGCGCGAGCGCAGCGCCGCCGCAACCTCGAGGCCGATGAACTGGCGCCGAGCGCGGCGCAGCGTCGCGCATTCGCGGCCCGCTCGATAATCGCCTTGCAGTCGGCGAAAGAGCGCAGCGTGTGGACAAATGATTGCTCGGTTCCGGGGGTAGCAAGCCGAACTGGTTCGGCCCCCGTGGCAAGGAGCAGCCTTTCGTAAGAAATCGTGCTGCCATCCGACAGCACAACCTCGCGGGACCGCGGGTCGATGCGGTCGGCCTTTGTGTCGAGACGCAGGTCGATGTTGTTTTTCGAATAATACTTCTCGCCGCGCAGCGGAATTCAATCCTGCGGCGCCCTGCCGGCGAGATAGTCCTTTGAGAGGTTCGGTCTGTCGACGGGCGGCGCCTGGTCATCGCTGATCATGGTGATGCTGCCCTGGTATTGCTCACGCCGCAGTGTCTCAACGGCAGCGAAACCAGCCGCGCCACCCCCGACAATGACAATTCTTTCCGGAGCCGCACCGCCATCTTGCACCACCGGTGCCGTTCGCTTACGCTTCTCGACCACGAATATCTTGCCTTCTCGCTGTTCCACAGACCAGCAGGCGAGCGGGTTGAAGGCGGGCGCGCGCAGCGCCTCGCCCGTGCGCAGATCGAAGCACGCGTGATGCCACGGACACCGAACCGTGTCTTCTGCTACCAGACCCTCGACGAGCGGCCCGCCGTAATGCGTGCATGTCGCGCTGACCGCGAATACCTCGCTCCCGCGGCGCACCAGCAGCACCTGCTCGTCGCCGCAATGGCCGACGAGCTTGCCGCCATCCTCAAGATCGGCGATCGCGATGCCCTGAACCAGATCCGGACCGTTTGCCTTCGAATGGCTCCCAGCCATTTTCGTCTCCGTTGGCGATTCTCAGCGCAAGATCGATAACTGGAGCCTCGATAGACTTCGCACGCCCTGAACATGTTCCATCCAGGCGCGCCTTCAGACCGACGCTTTCGTTTTCACCGGAGCTCCCGACTAAAGCGGAACCGCTACGTCCCAGTCTCCTGCCATCCAGGGCACCATGCAAACGAATTTAGTGAGCGATTGAATGCATTTTTTGCGTTGGATTCCAGGAGCATGTGATGGACGGACGAAGTGAGGACAAAGTGAACATGCCGGCCACTTTGAGGCTGTCGGTGTCACCACGGCGCGTGTTCTCGACCAGCCCGTCCCTTGGGCTGCTCACGGCTCAAGTCGGACCGCCGGCCAGCAAGTTTTAAAGGATCGCTTGCCTGGTCTTGCCCCAGTCCGCGAGAAAGGATGCCAACCCCTTGTCGGTGAGTGGATGCTTGGCAAGGCTCCGAAGTACAGTTGGGGGAATGGTCGCAATATCGGCGCCTGCAATTGCCGCAGCTTTGACATGGATCGGAGTGCGTATTGAAGAAGCCAGGATTTCCGTCGTGAAGCATGCGTCGTTGTCGTAGATCGCGCGGATTTCCCGGACCACTTCCATGCCGTCCAATCCGAGGTCGTCGAGCCTGCCGATGAAGGGCGAAATGAACGTCGCGCCCGCCTTGGCCGCAAGCAATGCTTGGTTTGCGGAAAAGCACAGCGTGACATTGACCTTGTGGCCGAGGCGAGCGAGCGCCCGACAAGCCCTGAACCCATCCCAGGTGGATGGCACCTTGATGGCCACGGTGGTCGCGATGCTCGCCAAACGCTCTCCTTCGGCAATCATGCCGTCGAAGTCGGTCGCGGTGACTTCCGCTGAAACCGGGCCTTCGATCGTCCCGCAGATCTCCTTGATCACATCCCTGATCGGCCGACCTGTCTTCGAGATGAGCGACGGGTTCGTGGTCACCCCATCGACAAAGCCTGCCGCGGCAAGCTCGCGAATTTCAGATATATCGGCTGTATCGACAAAGAATTTCATTGTGCGTCTCCTCGATGATTTGATGAACCTTGCTCGGTTTGGTTCCAGAAAAGTGATTTGAACCCGCTGTAGTGGTCACACGCCCCATGTCCTTGACGGCACAAAGGCAGGGCGGCGCGACGTCTCTAGCGATGTCCCAGCAAAATCTCTCTCAGGACGACGGCATCGTTGTGGGCCTCGTCATGAGCCGAGTAGACGAGCGTGACAGGGCCGTGTCGTATCAGGTCGCGGAGCCGGTCGAGCTCATCGCCATGCGCGTGGATTTCCGCCGCATATCTCCGACGGAATTCGTCCCAGCGGGCGGGATCGTGTCCGAACCATTTCCGAAGCTCGGTGCTTGGCGCGAGTTCTTTCATCCAGCAGTCGATGCCGGCATCGATCTTCTTGACCCCGCGCGGCCAAAGCCGGTCAATCAGCACCCGCGTGCCATCGTCGGCAGCTGGGCTCTCATAGGAGCGCTTCAGTTTTATGCTCTCGTCGATGGCTTTTCCGCTCATCCGTCCGTCTCCTTTCGTTGACGGCATCGAGAAGCCCGGAGAACTCGTTTCGAAGGATCATCTCGTCGGCTTGATCGGATACGATGACGAAGATGCTGCCCCGATACCGCTCGATCCAGTGATGGCCGGTTCCGTGGCTTCGCAGGTAGTCACCGATCTGATGAACGGTCGAATACCCCAGGCCCTGATGCAGGAGGAATTTCATAAGATTGTGCTTTGCAAGCCGGACAGATCGTCCTTGGCTCAGGGGGAGGCCTTCTGTCCTTGGGCGTTGAACTGTTTCAGATAGGCGATCACATCGGCGATCTCCTGGTCTTTGCTGAGACCAGCGAATGTCATCTTCGTGCCGGGCACCAACTTGCGCGGCGCGTGCAGATATGTGGTCAGCGTCGGTTCATCCCAGGTCAGGCCCGAATTCTTGTTCGCCGCGGAATAGCTGTAACCAGGGTAAGTGCCTGCCGCACGGCCAACGACGCCATTCAATACCGGCCCTACCCCGTTCTTGGCGTCGGGCCCGACCGCATGGCAGGCCATGCATCTCTTGAAGACCGAGGCGCCGGCGTCAGCATCGCCAGGAGATTTGTCCTGCGCCTGCGCAGATCCGACTGCGCTGAGAACCACGGTCGTCAATCCAAGAATGGTTGATCTCATCTTCGCGTGCTTTCAATGAGGGGCGGCTTGGTTGCCGCCAAGCCACCCTGGTTATGTCGGTATTCGAAACGCACAGCCTGCCGGATCCGAAGCTTGGATCCGGACCCGGCAGACTTGCCTCAGGAGGGAACCAATGGGCCGGGGTTCTTCAGATAATTCTTGATCGCGTCCGCCGCCCAATAGGCAAGAGCGCCCACCGGTCCGGTCGGATTCTTCCCGGCGTTCTGCGGAAATACGCAGGCGCCGGTGACGAATACGTTCGGGACATCCCAGACCTGAAGATGTTTGTTCAGGACACTGGTGGTGGGGTCGGCGCCGAAAACGGCCCCGCCGGTATTGTGAGTGCTCTGATAGGGAACGATGGAATAGGGCACCGGCGGAATGCTCCGGTCGACCCTGATCGCACCCATCTCCTTGGCGATTGTCACGCAGATGTCGGCCTGGCCGTTCATCTGCTTTATTTCGTTATCCTGGAAATCGAACGTCATCCTCATCAGCGGGCGTCCGAAGATGTCCGTATAGGTCGGATCGAGGCTGAGATAGTTCTGCCTGTAGGCCATCACCGCGCCTTGATTGCCAACGTTGGCAGCATGGTCATAGTTGTCGACCACTGCTTTCTTCCAGTCCGAGCCCCAGCGCGGCGTGCCATGGGGTGTCGGATGTGACTGGATAGGCCGGGCGCCCGAGTTGCTGCAACTGATACCGCCGCCGCCGATGTATCCGGCCTTCACGAAATCGTAGTTGTCGCCGTTGAAATCATCCATGCAGGTGCCGAGCGCGCCGGCGCCCATGAAGCGGTTCAGGATGGTCTTCTTGTCGAAGAAGGCGGTAGCCCCGCCGCCGCACTGGTAGGCATAGTTTCGGCCGACCACGCCTTTACCCGTGGCGGGATCGTAAGGAACGCCGATCCCCGACTGCAGCAGCAGGTTGACGTTCCCGAGCGCGTAGGCCGACAGGATGATAAGGTCGGCAGGTTGTTCGAATTCTCGCCCGCGAGCGTCGAGATAGCTGACGCTGACGGCCTTCTTGCGGGTCGAATCGAGATTGATCTTCAGCACGATCGAATTTGTGCGCAGTTCGAAATTCGGATTCTTCAGCGCCAGCGGAATAACGGTGAAGTGCGGACTGGCTTTTGCATTCGCCTCGCAGCCGAAACGCTCGCAGTAGCCGCAGTAGTGGCATTGGCCGAACGCCACGCCATCGGGATTGACGTAATCGCGAGACGCGTTGGACGAGGGGTTTGGGAAGGGATGGTAGCCGAGATTGCGGGCCGCCTTCTCGAACATCACCATGCTCTGCGCGGCGATCATTGGCGGGTTGGGATAATCCTCCTTACGCGCGCCCTCGAAGATATTGCCGCCGTCGATTTTCTTGCCGTTGAGATTGCCGGCCTTGCCGGAGGTGCCGCAGGTCTTTTCGAACTTGTCGTAATAGGGTTCGAGATCGTCATAGGTGATCGGCCAGTCCTGCAGGTGCATGTCCGAAGGGATGATCTTTTCGCCGTACTTGTCGACGGTCCGGGTGCGCGCCTGATGATCCCATTCGAGCCAGCGCCAGGTCACGCCGTTCCAATGCACGCCGGCACCGCCGACACCCTGCCCTGGCAAGAACGAGCCGAGTTGACGCATCGGCAGCGCCGTTTGCGATTCACTATTGCGGAATGTGATGGTTTCCCGCCGCACGTTCTGCATGAGGTCGTGGCGGGCGGCGTAGCGCAGTTCGTCGTGGATTTCAGGATCGATGAAATCCGGATTGGTGTCACGCGGGCCTCCCCGCTCAAGGGCGACGATCTTGAGCTTGGTGGATGCAAGCTCCTTGGCAATGATGCCGCCTGTCCATCCAAGACCGACAATCAGCACATCGACCGGGTTCAGTTTGGTGGCCATGTCAAAGTCTCCTTTTTCTTGCGGCGATCAAATGAGGTCCTGGATGCCCTTCGGTTCAGCCTTGTAGGGCTTGTTCCGGAACGGCTCGATCTTGTCCACGTACATGGCATCTGCGCCGGGGAAGCCGATCATCTTCCAGGCAGCTGCGTCCTTGTTCCCGCCGTACATCGGGTCCGCGAAATAACCCTCGATCGTGAGCTGCAGAAGGAGGCTGAAGAAGGTTGCAGCGGGCACCGTTGGAAGCTCGGTCTTCGTGGCCTCAAGGTCCGCCATAACGGCGGCGCGGTCCTTTGCCGAAAGGGCCGCGAAGCTGTTCTTGTGGCTTTTCTGTACGACGGCATTGACGTCGGCGATTCCCGCCCGGATCAGTTCCGAGGGCGTCATCGGCAATTGATATCCCTGCCCGGGCGTACCCTCGCCGAACGGCCCTTCCAGATAAAGCCGGTCGCCCTTGCCGTATCCGCTGGCCATCTGCCGGTCGATGTATGTCGCCACGCCAAGCTCCTTGGCTCCGGGACCGGCCGCATCCTTTGGAATGAGCGTGTCGACCGCCGCCTCGACGAAGGCGGATTCGTCGACATTGAAGAATTCGTAGCCACCGCCTCGGGCACGAGGTTCGGCGGCGTGATGGTGCTTCGTGTCCGTGGCGGCAGCTGCCACGATCTCGTCCGCCGATGTGGATCCGCCAAACGGCAGGGTGCCCGCTGCCGCGCCGGCTGCGCCGAACAGTTTTAGAAAGTCACGACGTCCGACATCGCCTTGGCCGTTCTTTTCTTTCGTCGACATGATCGCTCCTGTGACACTGCGGGCAAAACGAGGGTGAGGATGGAGAGGCCTATGCCCGCTCCATCCCGGCGCTGCGCCGCATTCAGCGCTCAATCCGGTGAGTATTCGGAGAGCCTAATGTTCGCGCCTACTATGTGGCAAACGAAATTCATTGACATTTAAGCGCAACTTTTATGCTATTAGCGGTCATGGATATCGAACTCGCTCGCACCTTTGTTGAGATCGTCTCGACCGGGAGCTTCATTCGCGCCTCGGAGCGCTTGAACGTCGCCCAGACGACCGTCAGCGCACGGATCCGCAACCTCGAGCAACAATTGGGCCGACCACTCTTCGTTCGCCACAAAGGCGGCGCTTCGCTCACGCCCGCGGGTGAGCAATTTCTGCGGCACGCTCCGATGTTCGTCCAACTATGGCAACGCACCCTTCACCAGGTTGCCGTGCCTACGGGACGCCGGGCTGTTCTGACGGTCGGCAGCGAAGTCAGCCTTGCGCAACCTCTTCTGCTCGATTGGGTCCGATGGATGCGCCGCTCGCTTCAGGATATTGCACTTAGAGTGCATGTCGATGTGCCACAGGACCTGATCAACCAGGTCGCCTCGGGAATGGTCGACATAGCCATCATGTACGCGCCCCCACACAGACCGGGCTTGAAGATCGATCTGCTTCTTGAGGAAAAACTGGTTCTCGCGACCACCAACCCCGAAGCGCAACTCCTGGACGGATCCGATTATGTCTATATGGATTGGGGGCCGGATTTTGAGCTTCATCACGGCGTGAATTTCCCGAGTGCTGCGCCGGATCTTTCCTTCGACCTCGGTCCGCTCGGATTGAACTATGTTCTGGCCGCTGGCGGGTCCGGATATTTCCGAATGAGCTCTGTGCAACCTCACATAGAAGCCGGCCGGCTTCATCTTGTGCCTGAAATGCCCCAGTTCTCCTATCCGGTGTACGCGGTGCAATCCGCGAGTGCGGATGAGAGCGTAGTAGGTCCTGCCCTGTCAGGATTACGTGCCGTTGCAGGCGGCGACGTTAAATTCTAGTCATTCTTGACGAGGCTTTGACATCCGGTCGGATTGACGGGAACAGCAGGTCGACTGTCGTCCCAATCCCCGGCTCGCTTGCAATGCGAACATGGCCGCCGATCATACGCATCAATGCGCGCACTTGCGGCAGCCCCATGCCGGTACCTTCCTCACCCTTCGTGGTGAAGAAAGGATCGAACGCGTTTCGCAACACTTCGGCGGTCATGCCGCAACCTTGGTCCTTGACGCTAACGCAGACATAGGTTCCCGGCCCCGGCGGATCGGGTGTCGCGGTCTCCTGCACCAACGGTCCGGTGATGACTCTGATCTCGCCGCCATTTGGCATGGCATCGCGCGCGTTGACGACGAGATTAAGCACTGCGGTGTCGAACAATGCGGGATCGATCAGGCAGTCGGGAGTTTCTGCACCGAGTTCAAGCTCGACGCGCACATCGGGTCCGCCGCCGTACCTCAGCAAAGGCGCGAAGGATCTGAGGAATTCATTCACGTCGCCAGCATGAGCATCAAGTTCCTGGTGCTTTGCAAAGGCGAGGAGCTGCGAGGTCAAATCGATCCCGCGATTGATTCCTTCTCGCGCCAGCGTGATGCAGGCCCTCACACGGTTGGGCTCGTCGGCTCTTGCTTCGGCAAGCCTCAGGCCGGACTCGATGACCGCCAGCAGGTTCCTGAAGTCATGCGCAATGCCGCCAGTCATCTCCCCCAATGCAGCAAGGCGATTCCTCGCACGCTCGCGTCCCTCGACTACGGCCCAGCCATCGATAGAAGCGTCCAGCAACTGAGAGCGCCCGCCTCGCCCAGCTTGAGACCGCGACTGATTTTCGCATGTATGCACGTCGCCTGTCATGAGAGCCGTCCCCAATCGACGACAGCCGGGAACTCGTGCCCCGGTCTGACGCAGTATCCAATCTTTCCTTGTTTCAGCCCGGTCCCGTAGGCATGGTCTGATCGCGCCGGACGAACCCTCGTGTCATGATGTCTTCGACTTTCGGAAATGCCTTGAGGGCCGCCTCCGGCAGATCGCCATTCGGGCCAACCAGCTCGCTCCAGCCATGTGCCTCGGGCGCGCCGACGATGATACGTCCGACCATTCCGGCGTGCTCATGCGGGATGCAATAGTAGTCATAGACCCCCTTCTCGATGAAAATGACCGAAAAGCTCTCGTTGGGCAGGAGGTAATCGGAATCCCACGGTTTTGCCGCCTTGGGCATGCGGCGCGGTCTCCCGAAGTTCGTCGGACTGTAGGCAGTCGTCGTGTGCGAATTGCCGGAATTGAGATTCGTCCAGCGCACCGTCTGTCCCGGTTCGACCAGGATGCCGATCGGGTCGAACCAGACCTGTGAGCCGTCGTCGCGGCCTCGCATTCTGATTTCCACCACCTCGTCGGCCCACGCGACCTGGGGAGAGAGGGAAAGGGCAGCCACAAGCCCGCCACCCCCGCCCAGTACCTGACGACGTGTGAAGCTCATTTGGCGACACGTGCTTCGTCGGCGGTAGAGACGTGCCACAACACGACGTGGACGTGCGGTTCCGGAACGCCGGGATGCCCGGCATTGTAGTAGATGTCGACATGGTCGACATTGCCGCCTGGCGCCTTGAGGTCGTCCAAACGCTTGTCCGGATTGAGATCCTTGATCGGCAGCATATAGATGGTGCTGACAAGCTTGCCGTCATGGTCATAGGCAAGGAACGGGCCGGCAGGCAATGTCGTCGGATCGACGAAAAGTTGGCCCATGCCCGGCAGGAAGTCGGGCAGCTTCACGAGCTTGCTGACCTGTTCGTAAGGAGCCGCTGGTGGGGCTTTGGTGACCTCATCCGCCGCCATGGCGCAAAGCGAACTGCCCGCTGTGAAGGCAACTGCGAGGATGAGTTTTTTCATCACGGTATCTCCTTGTTGAACTAAAAATGCGACCACCGTTGATCTATAGGAAGGTCGACAACCGATATTCATTGGTGAGACGGGCATATCGCGTCCAAACCAGCAAGCAGGAGACTGTAGCGGTCGTCAAACGAAATTAACTGTTGTCTCAGTGCACTATTTTTGCTCGTCAGATCGCGTACGGTTTGCTTGATTTCGAAAAATCTTTCACTACCTTCAAACTGCTATGCATATTTTTAACCTCGATTTCCGGCGAATGCCGAAACGCCTCAAAACGGGCCATTAACCCGGACGCGAGAATGTCCTGGCTTCGCGTCCGGGACGGCCAGGATCTCAACTTCATTCGAAAGTGATTTCGGCTCTGCCTAAGCAGCGCGGCTGAACACTCATTTGTCGCTTGCGTTTGGATCGACGCGGAGGTTTGACCCTGATGATCTCCTCCATCTTGTCGGAAGAAGACATCTCGCTTGACCTTGTGACAAAGGGAAAGCAATCAGCCTTGTCGAAAATCGCGATCAGGATCGCTCGAAGGAGTGGACTTGACGAGAAGGTGGTTCTCCGCGGTCTTTTCGACCGCGAGCGCCTCGCCTCGACTGGCATCGGTCGTGGCGTGGCGATCCCGCACGCTCTACTGGAGAACATCTCCTCGCCTGTCGCGTCTTTGACACGCTTGGCCCCGCCTGTGGATTTCGACGGTCCCGACGACGACCCAGTCGATCTCATTTACACTATCCTTTGGCCGCGCTCAGCCTCTTGCGCCTTCCTCCCTGCCCTTTCGCGAATATGCCGGCTGCTTCGGGCATCTCAGGTTCGGGAGCGGCTCCGCCTTGCACAATCCGCAGATGAGGCGTTGACGGTTCTCGAAACTCAGCTGCTCCCGAGTTCCACCAGTTTGCATATTTCCCCGGAGGGGTTGGAGTTGTCTCGTATGGGGATGCAGCGCTGCCTTGCGGGGCGCGGTGCGATGGCCTCATTTCCGAGCACCCCTGACCGCTACACACCGCGATGATGCCCGAAAACTTCCTCGTAGGCCCCCCGTTCCCCGGCTGCATTGGCGACGGGCGAGCCAGCGGGCCACTAGGAACGCTGGAACTACGTGAGATGGCTGCGTGTGGACAATTTGGTGCAGTCTAGGCTTCGACTGGACGGGTGTCACACTACCGCATGGGAAGAGCGCTCTTTCTGGAAAGGAGACGAGAATGGTTAAGCCGAAGAAAAACGGCAAGGCAGTTTCAAGGCTGTTCGAG
Organism: Mesorhizobium sp. WSM4989; assembly: GCF_029625795.1. Classification (NCBI taxonomy): domain Bacteria; kingdom Pseudomonadati; phylum Pseudomonadota; class Alphaproteobacteria; order Hyphomicrobiales; family Phyllobacteriaceae; genus Mesorhizobium; species Mesorhizobium sp. WSM4989. The sequence continues at coordinate 538,781 of NZ_JARTVN010000001.1, forward strand.
TCTAACATCAACCGTGACAGCAGCTTGCTGCCGATGCTGATCGGCGGGCTTGTCCTGAATCATCATCGGGGCAACCGTCGTTATGATGTTCGTTTAGTTTCGCAGTGATACCGACGCGAATAGCGGCCGTGACCCACCCGCCATTAGGCCTGCTGATCAATTTGACAGGACTCTGGCCTCGTTACGCGGATGTGTGGTGACGCGAAGCTCAACGGCGGGCGCGGTCGATAGAGATGTTGCTGGGCGCGCATCCGTACGCCGCCGCGTATCTGCGCCTGCCCATCGCCCGCAGCCGGCCCTTATTACATTTTTGACCTTCGGCTCGAAAGCAGGAGGGGGAACGACTGGGCAACACTGTGGGACTTTCCGTGGGACTTTGCGTGCCGGACTCTGCCAATGTACGCTGTTCGTTCCGCTCTTCCATTTTGGGGCTTGCTCAAAATGGTTCGGAACCCTATGGGGATGCCGTTCGGAGTGTAGCGCAGCCTGGTAGCGCACCTGATTTGGGATCAGGGGGTCGCGTGTTCGAATCACGCCACTCCGACCAGTTTCCTGAACATCTTAGAGCCCGCGCTTCGGGAACCCTGTCGGCCTTCAGAAGTTCTGTTGCCATGGCCGACATTCCAAGGACCCCCACCATCGCCCGCATCTGGCGCGGCCGGACCTTGCCGGAAAAAGCCGACGATTATGAAGCTTACAATTACGAGACCGGCATCAAGCCGCTCATCGAAAAGGCAGTCGGCGTCCAGACATTTCGCGAGGACACGGCGACCCATTCCGAGTTCGTGACGATCTCCTATTGGGAGAGCATCGAGGCAATGGCGCGCTTCACCGGCGGCGGGCCGACCCAGGTCCACCACCTCGACCGCGACGCGGAATTCCTGATCGAGCTGCCGAAGAGCGTGCAAGTGCTGCGCTTGCTCACCAGCCATGGCAAGACGGGCTGAAGGTGTCCAGCATCGAGCAACAGGCCTTGATCTCTGAAGGGAGCCGTCGGCGTGGAACCGAGTAAACCCGCCGGGCGAGTCCCCAACAACCTCGAGCCCGGCGAGCCTACAACCCGATCTGCAATGTGACCGGGACCGGGATCAACCGGCCTCTTCCACACTGCAAGATGGATGCCAGGGAAATGGCTCGAAATGGGACAGCCACGATCGTCCCGCAACTCCGGACGGAAAACCGCTACGCACTTTTCCCGGAGTTGCTCTAGACTCCGGGCAAACGGGGCAAGGGGGACTCTGGATGCCTATTCTCGAGGCGCTGCTGTCGCTGATCGGCCCGGCCTATTTGGCCTGTTATGGCTTCGCGGTTCCGGTCGCGGTCGCCTGGGCAATCCTGTGCGCTACTCTGTGGGTTTGGAACAACCGGCCGAGCAAGAGGCAGAATGGCAGCGTCGCCCTGTCGCGGATCGCCAGCCTGGTGCTCTTCGTCTTTGTCATCGCATGCTACGTGGCGGCGCATACGGGGGTCTATCTGCTGGCTCGGCATCTGGCCGGACTATGGGCGTAGAGAGCGCACAACCCCGGGAACAGCCTTCCTCGACAGCCTAAATATCGAACTCGCCCTGCCCCTCGTCCATGGCGCTGACGGTCTCGGCGGCGAGCGCTCGGGTGATCGGCGTCTTGCGCTCGAGAGCGGCGCGGTCGAGGCGCTCCACGACCCGCATGGCGGTTGCCAGCGAGCGCTCGATGCGCCGCACCAGATATTGCACGACATGCGGCTCGACCTCGACCTGGCGGTCGGCGAAGAGCTTGGTGATAACGCCGGCGAGCAGCAGGTCGTCCGGCTCGTGGATCTCGATGGTCGCCGCCGCTTTCAGCCGCGAGATAAGATCCGGCAGCGCGACGCGCCAGGCCGAGGGAAAGCGCCGCGCCGTCAGAAGCAGCGTGGAGCCGGCGCCGCGCACGGTGTTGATCAGGTGGAACAGGCCTTGCTCGTCGATCGGGAGCTTGTCGATGTCGTCGATCAGCGCGGGGCTCGCGCCAAGCCCGCCAATGTGCTCGCCGATGCGATCGGGAGCGATGGCGACAGCGTGCGCATGCGCTTGCCAGATCTGGGCAAGATGCGTCTTGCCGGACCCGGGAGGGCCGGCGAGCACCACCACCGGCGCGGGCCAGTCCGGCCAGCGGTCGACCAGTGCTGCGGCCTGCGCGTTGGCCCCGGAGACGACGAGCTCGTCGCGCGAGTAGCCGGTACCGTGGCCGAGATCGAGCGGCAGCTGGCGCGGTGGATCGGTTCGTTCGCCAGCCATTTCAGCCACGCGGCTGTGAGCGGCGGCCGCCGCCGCGATCCGCCGGCAAAGGAGGTGCTGGCTCTGTGGCATGGCCGTTGTAAAGCGGCGATTCGAGGTAGCGGGCAATCGCAAAGCGCACCAGCACGGCAATGGCCGCCGAAGCCGGCACCGCAATCAGCAGGCCGACGAAGCCGAACAGCGCACCGAAGGCAAAGAGCGCGAACATCAGCCAAACCGGGTGCAGGCCGACGCTTTTGCCGACCAGCCTCGGCTGCAGGATATTGCCCTCGATGAACTGGCCGACGAAGAACACGCAGACCACCGCCACGATCATCGTCCAATCCGGCCAGAACTGGACGAAGGCGACGCCGACAGCAAGCACCAGCCCGGTCAGCGAGCCCACATAGGGGATGAAGGAGATCAGCCCGGCGAAGAAGCCGATGAGGATGGCGAAGTTCAGCCCCGTCAGCGTCAGGCCGGTAGCGTACATGGCGCCCAGCACAAGGCAGAGCGTGCCCTGCCCGCGCACGAAGCCGGCGGTGGCGGTGTTGATCTCGCGGGCAAGCGCCCTGACCGTCTCGACATAATCTCGCGGCACCCAGCTGTCGACCACGGCCACCATCCGGTCCCAGTCGAGCAGCATGTAGAAGGCAACGACCGGGGTGACGACGAAGAGGCTGACCACCGAAACCAGCGCCACGCCCGAGCTCCAGATCGAGGTGAAGACGGTGGTGAGCAGCCCAAAGCCGGTGGTGAGCAGCGAGTTCAGTCCTTCGCGCAGGCTGGCCGCGTTGACGCCAAAACGCTGCTCCAGCCACTTCGGGTCGAAGCTGGTGATGAGCGACTGCAGGCGGGTGAGATATTCCGGCAGCTTGCGCGCGAAATCGGCCATCTGCGTGGCCAGCACAGGGACCAGAATAACGAAGGCGAGCACCACGACGACGACGAAGGCAATGAGGATCACCACCGTCGCCATCAGCCGGGAGAGGCCGAGCCGCTGCAGCCGATCGGCCACCGGATCGAGGAAATAAGCGAGCACCATGCCGGCGACGAAGGGCAAGAGGATGCCGGAGAAGACATAGAGGAACAGCGCCAGAAGCACGGCGACGATCAGCCAGAATGCGATCTGCCGGCGCAACGCGGTCGAGGCCGCGGCCGTCCAGGCTTCGCCGTCAGGTGTCCGTGCTGGAATTGCCCGACTTGGTGTTGCTCGTCCGGGAGCCTTCGCCATAGCCACTCATATGCCTTAGCCAGGCCACGAGATAGGCCGCGGCCGAAGCCACGGTCAAGACCCCCGAGAGCAATATGAGGGCCGGCCGGAGCGGATAGAGATGCATGGAAAAGGCAAGCTCGCCCAGCACAAGCGCCGCCAGCGCGATCTGCACGGCGGTGTTCACCTTCGACACCAAGAGCGGCTTCATCTCGACCGGCTGCGCCATCACGCTGGACAAAAGCACGGCGCAGACGATCAGCGCGTCGCGCGAGACCATGGTCACGACAAGCCAGAGCGGCAGTTCCCCGGCATAACCCATGACGACGAAGACCGAGACCAGGAGGAGCTTGTCGGCGACCGGATCGAGATAAGCGCCGAGCCGCGAGAACAACCGGTAGCGGCGAGCGATGAAACCGTCGACGCCGTCGGAGATGCCGGCGACGAGGAAGCCGGCAAAGGCCCAGTCCCAGCGCGCCTGCAGCATGGCCAGAACCACGGCCGGCACCAGCAGCAGCCGCATGATCGTGATCATGTTGGGTATGGTCACGTGATGTCCCATCATGGGTTTTGTTGGAAGATAGTTGATGGAGATGAGAGGCGCACGCAAGGGAGGAGTTGCGGATCTCCCCGCTCGAGGGGGAAGATGGTCTCTGGCGCACAAGGCGCTGGAGCTCCACGCGAGGCGACCCCCTCTGTCGCCTCCGGCGACATCTCCCCCTCAAGGGGCCCTCAAGGGGGGAGATTGGCTCTCACGCGCCTTGCCCCTCGAAACCATTCATGCGATGAGCCCGCAATGGAAACAGGGATGAGCCGAAGATGAGCAACGGCGACAAGGCCAAGCGCAAGAACGGGCTCACCTATGCCGAGGCGGGCGTCGATATCGATGCCGGCAATCTCATGGTCGAGAAGATCAAGCCGCTCGTGCGCGCGACGCGCCGGCCGGGCGCCGACGGCGAGATCGGCGGCTTCGGCGGCCTGTTCGATTTGAAAGCCGCCGGCTTCACCGATCCGGTGCTGGTCGCGGCCAATGACGGGGTCGGCACCAAGCTCAAGATCGCCATCGATTCCGGCAAGCACGATACGATCGGCATCGACCTCGTCGCCATGTGCGTCAACGATATCGTCGTGCAGGGCGCCGAGCCGCTGTTCTTCCTCGACTATTTCGCCACCGGCAAGCTCGATCCGGACCAGGGCGCGTCCATCGTCGGCGGCATCGCGCAAGGCTGCCGTCAGGCCGGCTGCGCGCTGATCGGCGGCGAGACCGCCGAGATGCCCGGCATGTATCACGACAAGGATTACGACCTTGCCGGCTTTGCCGTGGGCGCGGCCGAGCGCGGCCAGTTGCTGCCCACCGACGACATCGTCGAGGGCGACGTGCTGCTTGGCCTCGCCTCCTCCGGCCTCCACTCCAACGGCTTTTCGCTGGTGCGCCGCATCGTTGCCGCGAGCGGACTTGGCTGGAGCGATCCTGCGCCGTTCAACGATGAGCTCAGCCTCGCCGAAGCGCTGCTCGAGCCGACGCGCATCTACGTGAAGTCGATCCTAAAGGCGATCCGCAACACGCATGGCATCAAGGCGCTTGCTCATATCACCGGCGGCGGTTTTCCGGAAAACATTCCGCGCGTGCTGCCCAAGGATTTCTCCGCCGAGCTCGACCTCGAAGCGATCGACGTACCGCCGGTATTCTCGTGGCTCGCCAGGACCGGCGGCGTCGCGTCGCAAGAAATGATGCGCACCTTCAACTGCGGCATCGGCATGATTCTCGCCGTTGCTTCCGGCCAGGCGGCGCAGGTGGCGGCGGTGCTGCAGGAAGCCGGCGAGACGGTGACGCCGATCGGCCGCATCGTGCCGCGCCGCGACGCCGGCGTCATCTACCGGGGCTCGATCGAACTATGAGCAGGAAACGCACGGTCGTCCTGATCTCGGGCCGCGGCTCCAACATGACGGCGCTGATCGCGGCAGCCAGCGACCCGACCTATCCGACCGAGATCGTCGGCGTCATCTCCGATCGTGCGAACGCCGCGGGCCTCGGCCTCGCGCAGTCGCGCGGCATCGCCACCAAGGTCATTCAGCGCGCCGACCATCCGAGCAAGGACGCACATGACGCTGCGATCGATGCCGCGCTTACCGGCTTCGGCGCCGAGATCGTGGCTCTGGCCGGCTATATGCGCATCCTCGGCCGCGGCCTGGTCGAAAAATGGCAGGGGCGCATGGTCAACATTCACCCTGCCCTTCTGCCTGCCTTCAAGGGGCTGGACACGCATGCGCGCGCCATCCGCGCGGGCGTGCGCATCCATGGCTGCTCCGTGCATTTCGTCACGCCCGAGATGGATGACGGCCCGATCATCGCCCAGGCCGCCGTGCCGGTGATGGTCGGCGACAACGAGGACACTTTAGCCGCGCGGGTGCTGAAGGTGGAGCACCGGCTCTATCCGCTGGCGCTAGGGCTGGTCGCCGAAGGCAAGGCGCGCATGGAAAAGGGCCACACCGTGCTTGCCCATTTCGCCGACGACGCCGACAACGCCACTTCAGTGGTGATGGCGCCCGACCCGCTGCGCGAGGAAACCGACCTCGAACAGCTGGCGCGCATCACGCCGTAGGACTGCCATGGCGACGCCCAGACAACTCCTTGTGCTGCGCCATGCCAAGTCGAGCCGGGACGATCCCAAGCTCGCCGATTTCGACCGTCCGCTCGCCCCGCGCGGGCTGAAGACGGCACCGCTGATCGGGCGCGAGCTTTCGCGGCGCGGCTGGCTGCCGGATCTGGCACTGGTCTCGCCGGCGCTGCGCACCCGCGACACCTGGCGACTGGTCGCCGCCGAATTGCCGAAGCATGGGCCAGCGGAATTCGCCGAGGAGCTCTACGCGGCGGCGCCGGCCGCCATCCTGGCGTGCGTGCGGCAGGCGAAAGCCACCAGCCTGATCGTGATTGGTCACAATCCCGGCCTGCAGAATTTCGTGCTGCGGCTCGCCGGCACCGGATCGGATGAGGGCGTGTTCAAAAAAGTCGAAGCGAAGTTTCCGACGGCGGCACTGGCCCGGTTCACGGTGAAGGAGGATTGGGCGAACCTCGACTTCGGCGGAGCGCGACTGACGCATTTCGTCAGGCCGAAGGATTTGGAATAGAGCGCCTCTGTGCGCAGCCGGGCCTATAGTCACGACACAAGCCGGCCTGCGGATAGCCGGCTCCATAAAAGCAGAGCGGCGGGACAAACCCGCCGCTTTCAGGTCTATCGACGATCGACCGTCTAGTGGTTGCCGAACAGATCGCGGTCGGCGTCCTGGGCAACCGGCTTCTGGACGTTCGCATCAGACTTCTTGACCGAAGCGGTGTACGAGGTATCGACCGAAGCAGCCGGCTGGTGGGCGTTGGCCGAACCGTAGTTGTCGGAACCGGCGAAAGCGGCACCGGTGGCAACGAGAAGGGCAGCGGCGGTAAGAGCGATCTTGGTCATTTCAGTTACTCCAGATTTGAGGGGTGAGTTTGAAGAGGTCGGGCTGGCGGCCGGTTAGTGGTTGCCGAACAGGTCGCGGTCGCTGCCCTGGGTGACGGGCTTCTGGACATTCGCATCAGACTTCTTGACCGAAGCGGTGTACGAGGTGTCGACCGAAGCAGCCGGCTGGTTGGCGTTAGCCGAACCGTAGTTGTCGGAGCCGGCGAAAGCAGCACCAGTGGCAACGAGAAGGGCAGCGGCGGTAAGAGCGATCTTGGTCATTTCAGTTACTCCAGATTTGAGAGTTGTGGTTCTGATCGGTTCGGGACGGAGGCCTAGCGGCCCCAAATGCCCTGGCCGGATTCCGGCTGGTTCTGATCGGGCGTGATCCTGAGATCGCGCTGCTCGAACTTGCGGATCGAACCGGTGATGCTGCGGTCGATGTTGTCGCCCGACCGCGGCGCAACCGACTGGGTGACGGCCGGCTGGTTGACGTTGTCGGAACCGTAATGGTCGCTGCCGGCGAAGGCGCTGCCCGTGGCAACGAGAAGGACCGCGGCGGTAAGAGCAATCTTGTTCATTTTAGGTACTCCAGATTTTCAAAATTCTGTCCGTCAAGTGGCGTGCCGTAATGGAAATTCGCGTCGCTCGGACCACCCCGAGATGGGTCGGTCCTGTTGCCATTTCCAATCACGAAGATGTGCAAATCGAACCGTTCGGTTCGACCTTGAAATCGCGTGAACAGCGCGGCTGCCACATTCTTTTGTTTGAATATCAACTACTTGCAGTGTTAGCCGACGAGGTTTCACGGTCTGGACAACGAGCCAGCGTTCACCTGAGTTACACGAACCGTCAACATAAATTGAACCGAACCGTTCGGTTTTATCCATCGCGCGAGCGAATTGGGCCTCCAGGCTGACCGACGGAACCGATTTCAGCCGGCGTTTGCCTTGTCCGCGGATCGAGACTATCGATTGCTTTCAAACTGTCCGTTCGGACCGCCGGGCCGCGCTTGCGAAAGCCCGGCGCCACCCGGATGGAGGCATTGCCGAACAGCGATGGACGATGCGGCTCCTGCTTGTCGAAGACAATCGCGAACTGGCCGATTGGCTGAGCAAGACGCTGCGCCAGGCGAGCTACGTCGTCGACGTGGTACATGACGGCGAGGACGTCGAGCATGCGCTGGCGGCCGGCGACCATGCGCTGATCATCCTCGACCTCGCCCTGCCGCGCATGGGCGGGATGGAGGTGCTGAAGCGGCTGAGGGCACGCGGCAACCCGGTGCCGGTCATCGTGCTCACCGCCAACGCCAGTCTCGACGGCCGGGTGAAGGGCCTCAACGAGGGCGCCGACGACTATCTGGCTAAACCCTTCCAGATCGAGGAACTGGAAGCGCGCATCCGCGTGCAGCTGCGCCGTGCCAACGACCGGACAGCGCCCGTCATCTCCTGCGGCGACCTCGTCTTCGACACCAACACCAGGCTGTTCTCGCTCGGCGGCGCGGCGCTTTCGCTGACGCCGCGCGAACATGCGGTGCTGGAACAGCTGGTAGTCAAGGCGGGGCGCACGGTGAGCAAGGCGGCACTCTCGACGGCGATCTACGACTTCGACACCGACGCCGATCCCAGCGCCATCGAGATCTACGTGCATCGGCTGCGCAAGAAGCTGGAAGGCTCGCGCGTGCAGATCGCCACCTTGCGCGGCCTTGGCTATCTGCTCCGCCATGAAGATTAGGGCCATGAAAATTAGCAGCCTCCGCCTGCAATTGCTGGCCTGGGTGGTGCTGCCGCTGACCGCGCTGGTGACGGTCAATCTGTGGACCAGCCAGCGCAACGCGCTGGCGACGGCAGATCTGGTCACCGACCGGATGCTGGTCGGCTCGGCGCGCGCGATCGCCGAGCGGGTGGCGATGGCCGAAGGCGTGCTCGACGCCACCATTCCGCCGGCGGCGATCGAGATGTTCGACACCGGCGACCGCGACAGCGTCTACTACCGGGTCGAGACCGCCAACGGCCGGCTGCTGACCGGATATCCCGACCTCCCCCAGGCGTCGCAGAGCGGCAGCATCGAGGCTTCCTATCGCGATCGTCGGCTGCGTCTGACAACGCTCAGCCATGCCGTGATCGGCGCCGGCACGGATTCGCCGATCAGGGTCACGGTGGGCGTCACGCTCGCCGGCCATGACGCGATGGTGCAGCGGCTGTGGTTCAGCGCCTTTGCCCAGCAGCTGGCGCTGGTGGCGATCGCCGGCCTCTTCGTGCTGCTTGGCCTGCGCCGCGGGCTGGCGCCGCTGATGCGCCTGCGCGATACGGTGCGCTCGCCGGATCGCAGCGATCTCGACCCGGTCGAGGTGCCGGGCGCGCAAAGCGAGATCCGGCCGCTGATCGACGCGCTCAACGCCTATATGGAGCGCGTGCGGGCACAGATGGCGGCGCAGCGCCGCTTCATCGCCAATGCCGCGCACCAGCTGCGTACGCCGCTGGCGCTCATGTCGACACAGGCGAGCTATGTGCTGCGCGAAAGCGCCGCCGACCGGCGCGAGGAGGCGCTGGTGGCTCTACAGGCAGGCTCCGGCCGGCTGGCGCGGCTGGCCGAACAGCTGCTCACGCTGTCGCGCGCCGAGCCGGGCAGCCGCCGGCCGCGTGCCGACCGCATCGACCTCACCGAAGCCGCCCGCGAGGTGCTGGAAACACATGCGCCGAAGGCCGTCGAGCGCAACATCGATCTTGGGCTCGAGGAAGCCGGACCTGTTCCCGTCATCGGCGACGGCACCATGCTGCGCGAGATGATCGTCAACCTGGTCGACAACGCGCTGCGCTACACGCCAGCCGGCGGCACGGTGACCGTCCAGCTGGCCGCGATCGGTCGCGAGGGCGTGCTGACGGTCACCGACACCGGTCCCGGCATTCCGGCCGAAGAGCGCGAGCAGGTCTTCGAGCGCTTCTACCGCATTGCCGGTGCTGCCGAGGAAGGCAGCGGGCTCGGACTCGCGATCGTACGCGAGGTGGTCGAGAATGCCGGCGGCAGCGTTGCGCTTGGCGGGGCCGCCGGCAGCGGGCTCAGGGTCGAGGTCCGGCTGCCGCTCGCCGCGCCCCAGGACAGGCCGACTGGAGCGGTCAGGCCCCCTGCTCGTTGAACGGCGCCGGACGCCATTTGACGACGTAGTTCTCGAAACGGGTGATGATGAACTCCACCACCAGCGCCATCACCGCCAGGATAATCATGGCGGCGAAGACGCCATTGGCGTTGAACGCGCCCTGGGCGGTCGAGATCAGCAAGCCCATGCCCTGCTTGGCGCCGAGGAACTCGCCGACCACGGCGCCGACCAGCGCGAAGCCAAAGCTGACATGCAGGCTCGCCAGGATCCAGCTCATGGCCGATGGGATGATGACTGTGGTGGTGATCTGGTAGGGCGAGGCGCCGAGGATCTGAGCGTTGGCGATCATCGCCCTGTCGGCCTCGCGCACGCCCTGGAAGGCGTTGGCGAAGACCACGAAGAACACCATGACGACGGCCAGCGCCACCTTGGAGGCCATGCCGAGGCCGAGCGCTATGATGAAGACCGAGCCCAGAACGACGCGCGGCACCGAGTTGGCGATCTTGATGTAGATCGAGAAGACATCCGCCAGGAGCTTGTTGCGGCCAAGGATGATGCCGGCGGCGATGCCGCCGACGGCGCCGATGGCGAAGCCGAGGAAGGTTTCCTCGAGCGTCACATAGATCTGCAGCCAGAGCGGCCCCTGCGAGGTGCCCTCGGTGACCCAGGACCAGATCTGCTCCCAGATGCCGGAGGGGCTTGAGAAGAAGAACGGATCGATGACGCCGTGATCGGCGCCAAGCTCCCAAAGAGCGAGGAAGACGATCAGGATGGCGAGCCGCAGGCCGATGACCAAGGCATGGCGGCGGCGCAGCCGCGCCCTCGCCCGGGCTTCCGCGGCGACGATCGAGGTCGCGCGGGCGGCTTGGTGAGAGGCTGGAGAGATGGCGGTCATGGCAAGTCTCCTTTCAATGGCCGGTCTGCAGGCCGCGGCTCTGGCCGAGCTGCACTTCCTCGCGCAGGTCGTTCCAGATCACCTTGGCGATCTCGATGAATTTCGGATCGTAGCGGATGTCGGCCATGACACGCGGGCGCGGCAGGTCGATGCGGTAGACACTCTTCACCGTGCCCGGCCCGGCGGTGAGCACATAGACCTTGTCGGCCAGTGCCACCGCCTCCTCGAGATCGTGAGTGACGAAGACGACGGAGGATTTGAGATCCGACCAGAGGCCGAGCAGCTCGTCCTGCATGGCGGTGCGGGTCTGCATGTCGAGCGCGCTGAACGGCTCGTCCATCAGCAGAATCTTCGGCTGGTTGATGAAGGTTTGCGCTAGCGCGACCCGCTTGCGCATGCCGCCAGAGAGCTGGTGCGGATAGTGTTTCTGGAAACGCGCAAGGCCGACGCGTGCGATCCAGTCGCGCGCCCGGTCATAGGCTTGCGCCTTCGGCGTGCCGCGATAGAGCGGGCCGGCGGCGACATTGTCGATGACGCTGCGCCACGGAAACAGCGCGTCCGCCTGGAAGACGAAACCGATGTCGCGGCTGATCTCGGTTACGGGATTGCCCATGACGCGGACATTGCCGGTCGTCGGCCTGAGCAGCCCGGTGACGAGGTTGAGCGTCGTCGACTTGCCGCAGCCGGTCGGCCCGACGACGCAGGCGAACTCGCCGCGCGCCACCGTCATGGTGAAATCGCGGATGGCCGTCATCATGTGGCCGTCGGGGGTGACGAAGCGCAGCGTCACATCGTCGATGGCGATCGCGGCATCGGCCGGCGCCGCGGCCGGAGACAATTTCTCGGCCGCCATGGTTTGCAACTGCATGGCACACTCCTGTAGCGATGGTGCGAGGATGGCTGGGGGCTCGGGCCCATGGGCCCGCCGCGCCTCGGCATCCGGAAAGGCGCCGCTGCCGAATTGATTCCGACAAGCGGCGCAACTTGTTGTTCTTCAACGACCGAGCCGGCAGGCCCGGCTCCCTGTCGGCGCTACTTGGCGGCGTCGACGAATGCCGTGGTATAGGTCTTCGACAGATCGATCTGCTTGCCCTGCAGGCTTTTCGAGAAGGTCGACAGCACCTTCAGCACCGTCTCCGGGCCATCGGCGGGCATGCGGCCGTCAGGCGTGAACATCGCCTTGCCGCCGGCCAACCCTTGCACATAGAGGTCCTTGTTGCCGGCGTAATAATCCTTCGGCATCTGGTCCGCGATCTCTTCGGCCGAATGGCTGGCGATATACTTCATCGTCTTGACGAAAGCGTTGGCGAGCTTCTGCGCCTCGTCCTTATGGCTCTCGATCCAGGCGGACTGGACATAGAAGGATGCCGCCGGATAGTCGCCGCCCAGCGCTTCCCTGGTCTTTTCGGGCGTGCGCATATCGACCAGCACCTTGGCCTCGCCGGTCTGAAGCAGCTTGGCGATGGTCGGCTCGGTGGTCATGCCGGCCTGGATCTGGTCCTGCTTGACGGCGGCGATGAAAGTGTTGCCGGCGCCCACCGGCAGCAGCGTGTAGTCGCCCGGCTTCAGGCCGTTGCGCACGGCGAGATACTGCGTCAGGAAATCGGTCGAGGAGCCAAGACCGGTGACGCCGAGCGTGGCGCCCTTGAAGTCGGCCGGCGACTTGATTTCCGGATGCTTGGCCGAAACCAGCTCGACCTCGCCCGGCGCCTGGCTGAACTGGACGATCGACTGGATGTATTTGCCCTTCGACTGCAAGTCGACGGTGTGATCATAGAAGCCGACGACGCCCTGCACGGCACCGGCCAGCAACTCATTCTCGGCCTCGACGCCGGCGCGGGAGTTGACCAGCTCGACATCGAGCCCCTCATCCTTGAAGTAGCCGAGCTGCTGGGTGAGCACGGCCGGCAGGTAGATCTGCTTTTCCATGCCGCCGACGATGATAGTGATCTTGTCGGCAGCCGATGCCGCCGTGGCGCCCGCGGCGACGATGGCAAACGAAAGCGCCGCCGAACGCAAGACGCACTTCGAGATGAAACCGGTCACGTAACTTCCTCCACCTGGGCGGCGTGCCACCAGGCCACGCCGCATTTCCTCCTTGCCGGCCCGCTCCCGGACCGATCCCGCGGCGAACGCCGCAAAAATGTCATGGCATGCCCAAGCTTTCAGCTGGCTTTCAGTCATTTTAGCGGCCGAAAGAGCGAATTCCGCAGCTATCGCTGGTCACGAAGCGGCGAAGCCAAGCACATCGTGCATGCCGTATTCGCCTGGACACTGTCCGGCCACCCAGAGTGCCGCCGCGATGGCGCCGCGAGCAAACATCGAGCGGTCGCCAGCCGAGTGCGAGAGCGTCAGCGCCTCGCCCTCGGCGAGGAAGCTGACGGAATGCTCGCCGATGATGCTGCCGCCGCGCAGCACGGCGAAGCCGATCTCGCCGGCAGGGCGTGTGCCGACAATCCCATTTCGAGCGCGCCGCGCCACTTCGTCCAGCCTGACGCCGCGTCCGCGCGCCGCCGCCTCGCCCAACATCAGCGCCGTTCCGGACGGCGCATCGACCTTGAAACGGTGGTGCGCTTCCAGGATATCGATGTCGCAATCGTCAGCCCCAAGCGCCCGCGCCGCCTGCTCCACCAGCCCGGTCAGCATGTTGAGACCCAGCGAGTAACTGCCGGAGCGCACGATCGCGATCGTCTTCGCCGCGTCGGCGATCGTCTCCAGCTCGGAACCATCTAAGCCGGTGGAGCCGATCACCAGCGCCGGACCGCCGCGCGCCGCGCATGCCTTTGCTAGTTCGACCGACGCCGCCGGCGTGGTAAAGTCGATGACGACGTCGGCAAGCGCCAGCGCCGCGTCGCGCGCGACCAGCCCCTCGCCCGTGCTGCCCGGTCGATGGAAGCGGGCGACAAGCTCCAGCCGCGGATCGACCTGCACCGCCTCCGTCATCTCCCGGCCCATGCGGCCGAGCGCGCCGGCGATGGCTATTTTCAATGGCTGTTGCGGCAAGGGACACCTCGCCCGTCGCTTCGCTCCTTGCTCCGTCCTTGGATGACGAAGCAACGGGCGTTTTCGGCTAATCTCCCGGGCATGCGACCTGCCGAGCTCGCGCCACAGACCATCACAGCGCCCTGAGCCAGACCTTGTTGTCGTGGAGGGCAGCACCGCCATAGGGCGCCGGGGCGTCGGCACCGGTCAGCACGTTGATGCCTTCGCCGCGCTCATGCGCACTGTTCGGCCAGATGCCTTCCGCAATCACCACGCCGCGCTTCACGCCGTCGAAGAACCTGGCATGCAGCACCACGTCGCCGCGCCGGTTGCCGATCTCAACGCGGCCGCCGTCCTCGATGCCAAGCGCCGCGGCATCTTCCGGGTGCAGCAAAAGCTCCGGCCTGCCTTCCTTGGCTTTCGACACCGGCGTCTCGGCAAAACTGGAATTGAGGAAGTTGCGCGCCGGCGAAGTTGCCAGCCGGAACGGATGCTCTTCGTCCGCGACCTCGATCAGCTCGACATGGTCGGGGAATTGGGGCAGACGCTCGACCGGTCCGAACAAGCCCATGCTCTTCGGCGGCCGGTTGGGCGCTGACTGCCCGGTCCAATTGGGCCGGAAGTGGAATTTCTTGTCGGCATGGCCGAAGCCGTTGATGAAATGCGCGTCGTCGAAATCGGGTTGCAGGTCGACCCACTTCTGTTCCTTCAGGCTGTCGAAGCTGCCTAGCCCGCGCTTGCCGAGGATGATGTCGATATGTTCTTTCTCGGTCAGGCCAAAGCCCGGCCGGTCGCCGACGCCCAGCCGTTTGCCGAGCTCCTCATTGAGGTAGTGGTTGGTGCGCGGCCCCTCCGGCGGCTCGATCAGCTTGGGGCCGAGCGTGATGTGCTGGTTGCCGCCACCCTTGTAGATGTCGTCATGTTCCAGAAACATCGTCGCCGGCAGCACGACGTCGGCGAGCTTGGCCGTATCGGTCATGAACTGCTCGTGCACGCAGGTGAACAGGTCCTCCCGCAGGAAACCTTTTCTGACCAGCCGCTGCTCGGGCGCGACATTGGCGGGATTGGTGTTCTGGATCAGCATCGCCGTCACCGGCGGACCGCCATAAAGCGCATCCTCGGCACCGGTCAGCACCGGGCCGATGCGCGAATGGTCGAGATAGCGCACCTTCGGGTCGCGCATCGCGGTGCCTTCGAGCACATCCTGATTCAGCTTGAAGATGCCGGAATTGGAGTGAAAGGCGCCGCCTCCCTCATATTGCCAGGCGCCGGTAACCGCCGCGATGCATGAGGCGGCATGCATATTGACCGAGCCGTTGCGCTGGCGCGCAAAACCGTAGCCGAGGCGGAAGTAGGTCTTCTTCGTTGTGCCGACCAGATGCGCGAAGGTCTCGATCTCGGTGACTGTCAGACCCGTGATTGCCGCCGCCCATTCGGGCGTGCGCGTCCTCAGATGTTCTTGCAGCCCGCGCGGATCGTCCGTGTATTTTTCCAGATAGGCGCGGTCGGCCATGCCGTCGCGAAACAAGACATGCATGACCGCGCAAGCCAGCGCGCCGTCGGTGCCGGGTTTTAACACCAGGCCGAGATCGGCCTGCTTCATGGTGGCGTTGTCGTAGATGTCGATGGCGACGATCTTGGCGCCGCGCTCTTTTCGCGCCCTCGTCGCATGGGTCATGACGTTGACCTGGGTAACAACGGCATTGGTGCCCCAGATCACCACGCAGTCGGACTTCGCCATCTCACGCGGATCGGGGCCGCGCAGAGCGCCCGCTCCCATCATCCAGCCGGTCCAGGCGAGATTGGTGCAGATCGAGCCGAAGAAGCCCGAATATCTCTTCGCGTGCCGCAGCCGCTCGATACCGTCGCGCTGCACCAATCCCATCGTACCGGCGTAAAAATAGGGCCAGACCGTCTCCGAGCCGTATTTCTCTTCGGCCGCGATGAACTTCTCGGCGACGAGGTCGAGCGCCGCTTCCCAACTGGCTTCCTTCCAGGCGCCCTCCCCCTTGCCGCCCGCGCGCACCAGCGGCTTCAGCAGCCGGTCGGGGTGATGGACGCGGTCCGCATATCGCGCGACCTTGGCGCAAACGACTCCTGCCGTGTAGCTGTTCGCTTTCGCGCCGTGGACGCGGCCGATGCGGTTATTGTCGAGCAGCTCCACCTCGAGCGCGCAGGTGGAAGGACAGTCATGCGGACAGGCCGAATGGCCGATCCCGAGCTTGGCGTGCTGGTTCATGCCAGGGTGTGTAGCGGGTTTTGCGGGAGAGGTGTAGGGCCAGATGGGGCTCCTCCTTCTCCCCTTGTGGGAGAAGGTGGCCGAGCGAAGCTCGGTCGGATGAGGGGTGTTGGAAGGATCGCTACGACAAAGAAATGGGCGATCGAAGCCGCCTGTTGTTCGGCGCGTCACTCCATCCAACACCCCTCATCCGTCTCGGCGCTTCGCGCCGATCCACCTTCTCCCACAAGGGGAGAAGGGGAACCGCCCTACTCCGCGATCCCCTCCTCATATTCCGCCGACATCGTCAGCCACTTGTCCTCGTTGAGGGCAAGTGTGTGGGCAAGCTGCGAGCGCTCCTTGGCCAGCCGCGTCGCGGTCGAGGGGTCCTTCTCGTAGATCGCCGGGTTGGCGAGCTCGTCCTCGATCAGGTCGATGCGCTTGCGGATGCGGTCCATCAGCGCCTCGGTGGCGCGGATCTCTTTGGCTAGAGGCTCGAGCGCCGAGCGCCGGGCGGCGGCCTCGCGGCGACGGTCGGCCTTGGATGCCTTGTCCGCCTCCTTCTGTTCCCGACGATTTGAGGAAACGCCGGTGACCAGCGTTTTGTAGTCCTCCAGGTCGCCGTCATAAGGATTGACCGCGCCGTCCTTGACCAGCCACAGCCGGTCCGCCGTCGCCTCCAGAAGATGCCGGTCGTGCGAGATGAGGATCACCGCGCCAGGGAAATCATTGAGCGCATGGATCAGCGATTCACGGCTGTCGATGTCGAGGTGGTTGGTGGGCTCGTCGAGGATGAACAGGTTCGGCCCCTCGAAGGCCGAGAGCCCCATCAGGAGACGCGCCTTCTCGCCACCGGACAGATCTCTCGCCGCGGTATTCATCTTCTCGGTCGAGAGCCCGAACTGCGCAACGCGGGCGCGCACCTTGGCTTCCGGCGCATCGGGCATCAGCCGGCGCACATGCTCATAGGCGCTTTCCTCGGGACGCAGATCGTCGAGCTGGTGCTGCGCGAAGATCGCCACCTTCAGGCCCGGCGCCACCGTCATCGTGCCGGTCTCGGCTTTGAGGCGGCCGGCGAGCATCTTGGCGAACGTCGATTTGCCGTTGCCGTTGGCGCCGAGCAGCGCGATGCGATCGTCGGCATCGATGCGCAGCGTCATCTTCTTCAGCACCGGATTGCCCTCGGTGTAGCCGACATTGACGCCGTTGAGCGCCACGATCGGCGAGGCCACCGTCTTCACCGGCTCGGGGAAGGAGAACGGCCGCACCGTGTCGTTCACCACCGCGGCGATCGGCTTCATCTTCTCCAGCGCCTTCAGCCGCGATTGCGCCTGCCTGGCCTTCGAGGCCTTGGCGCGAAAACGCTCGACGAAGGATTCCATATGCTTGCGCTGCGCTTCCTGCTTGACGCGGCTCTTTTCCTGCAGCTCGCGCTGCTCGGTGAGCTGGCGCTCGAACTGGTCGTAGCCGCCGCGCCAGAAGGTCAGCTTCTTCTGGTCGAGATGGACGATCGAATTGACCGCGCGGTTGAGCAGGTCGCGATCGTGCGAGATGAGCAAAACCGTGTGCGGATACTTTGCGACATAGTTCTCGAGCCAGAGCGTGCCTTCGAGGTCGAGATAGTTGGTCGGCTCGTCGAGCAACAGAAGATCGGGTTCGGAGAACAGCACGGCGGCCAAGGCCACGCGCATGCGCCAGCCGCCGGAGAAGGACGAAGCCGGGCGCTTCTGCGCCGCATCGTCGAAGCCGAGGCCGGCAAGGATGGTGGCGGCGCGGGATTCGGCCGAATGCGCATCGATGTCGGCGAGCCGTGTGTGGATTTCCGCGATGCGGTGCGGATCGGTCGCGGTCTTCTCCTCTTCCAGCAAGGCCTGGCGCTCGACATCGGCTTTCAGCACGATGTCGATCAGCGGCTCCTCGGTGCCCGGCGCTTCCTGTGCGACCTGGCCGATGCGGGTGTTTTTCGGCAGGCTGATCGAGCCGGTCTCGGAGGGGAAATCGCCGGTGATTGCCTTGAACAGTGTCGTCTTGCCGGTGCCATTGCGGCCGACGAGACCGGCCTTGGTGCCGGCCGGCAGGGTCAGCGAGGCATGATCGAGAAGCAGGCGCCCCGCCATGCGCAGCGAGAGGTCGTTGATGATAAGCATGGGCTGGCTTTTGCACCGGACGTCGGCGCTTCGCAAGAGCCAGGCCTGGAGGACGGCTCGCCGTGTTCCGGGCGCCGGTCCCGAGCCCAATCAGGGAACCAGTTGCCGGCCGAAGCGTTCTGAGCCCCGTGATCCGCTATTTCGCCCTCGCCTTCATCTTCTTCCAGGTCGCCACGACCGCCGCGCTGGCGA
Organism: Mesorhizobium sp. WSM4989; assembly: GCF_029625795.1. NCBI lineage: Bacteria > Pseudomonadati > Pseudomonadota > Alphaproteobacteria > Hyphomicrobiales > Phyllobacteriaceae > Mesorhizobium > Mesorhizobium sp. WSM4989. Next base: position 557,192 of record NZ_JARTVN010000001.1, read on the forward strand.
CACAAGTGGTGCTGTTTGAGGGCGAGACGGCTGCAGTGCTCTCCTTAACCGGCCCGGCAAGCGCGGCGCCGACGCTGCCAGTCTCCGCCCAAGTGGAGGAGATGACCGGCAGGCCAGAGGCGGACGCGACGAAACACCTGCTGATCCAAATTTATCCTGGAAAACAATCCCAGACGTCGCCTACGCAATGACCGATAGGCCGGCGGCGCAGCTCCGCTCTGGGCTGCCGCGCGTCGAAGCTTTTGGCCCAGGCCTGATGCTTTCTGAAAATTGACTTCAGTTTTTGTCGTGACCCTGCGAATTTGGAATTGCGCTGTGAGTCGCGCGTAAGCGCCAAGAATGATCAAGAAGAACAACAACAATAACTTGGCTTGTTTAGGAACTCACGATGGACGGGGCGGCAAACGATCTGCGCATGCTAAGATATGTGGCGGAGATCACGCGCAGGCTGGCGAAGATGCTTTCAAGCACGCGCTATCAAATGCTTGTCTATTTGCTGGAAATGACCGCCGTCGAGGCGGACAGCCTCGCGGCCGACCAGGATCGAGGCACCGGGGCGCGCAAGCTGCCGCGCAATTGAAGGCGGCCCGAGCGGGTCCGGCTTTGATAGGGACTAACGCTGAATACCGCTCCTCCCGGATTCCGGAAAACCGCTGCGCGGTTGTCTCGGAACCGCCTTGACCATGCGCCTTTTCAGCCGCCGACGATGCCGTCCAGGACCGCGAGGCATCTCAGCCGTCGCGCAGCGACGACCGGCCGGTCGTCATGCTCGACGATGGCGCGCTCGAAATTGTCGAGCGCGTCGAGCGCGGTACGCAGATCGATGGCCGGCAGGTCCAATGAAAACAGGACGCGCCGCGCCTTGACCCCCTCGCCGGCATCGGCGCAAGACTGGATGGCCACCCTGCGACGCAACGCGTCGAGCGCGGCAAAGCGGTCGGCCGACGGCGTGGCGCCGTCCGTAACGGGCAGCATGACCTTCGGCTCAGGCCTTGGCTTTACGCTTGCCCCTGCCGGAATCCGCGGCCGGCTTCCGGCCCAGGCCGGAAGACTTGGCAAGCGCCGAGCGAGTGGCCGAATAACTGGGCGCCACCATGGGATAGTCCGCCGGCAGGCCCCATTTCGCGCGATATTCGTCCGGCGTCAGCCCATGGTCGGTCGACAGGTGCCGCTTCAGCGACTTGAACTTCTTGCCGTCCTCGAGGCAGACGATGTAGTCGGGGAATACCGAACGCTTCGGATTGACGGCCGGCGTCTGCGGCGCGCTTTCCTTCACCGGGGCGCCCCCCGCGAGCTTGCGCACGGAAGCGCTGACGCTGGCGATCAGATCAGGCAGGCCGGATGCCGGAAGCGGGTTGTTGCCCACATAGGCCGAAACAATGTCGGCGGTCAGCTCGATTGCAGTCTTGTCGTCGATATTGGACAATTTTTTCACCTTCTGCTGGCTCTCAAATGACCAGCTGTTTTTAAGACTTTAGTCTAGGTATCTTATTGGACCTGTCCCCCAACGGACGTCCAGAGTCAGTAAACGTGCGAGACTCAATACCGAAGGTATGTTTTCACCGCGGGCCGCGACCGCGCAAGTTAGGAATTCTAATACCTACAACAAACACTTTACAGCACCGAAGCTCTGCACGGGCGAGGAAATGACGCAACAGCACTTCAATTTCTACGAGTAATTCCTGCAAAAATTGGAATTCTGGACGGAAAGCCAATAATTGCGAGCAGCGCTGGCTCTCTGATCAATCGATCATGCCCGATTCGTTAGGGCAAGTCGCTTATTTCGCGGCAACGCCGCGCCGGAGATCGGTCGGGCCGTCGGCCAGAATCTCCAGCACGCGTTTCCAGCGGGCGCAGCGGCCGAAATCCTTCTGCTCGATGGCCTTCTCAGCCTTCATGGCGGCATAGAGCTGCGCCTCGGCGCCGAATTCCTTGACCAGCCAATGCGCCTCCTGTCTGGCCCGGCGTTCGTCGTCGTCAAGCCCGCTCCCTGGCATGTTTCCTGGTACGATGCCTGGCATGGTCTTCAGCCCTCCGGACGTTCGATGCCGACAGCAATGCAACTGCCGATGACAAGGACGGCGCCAGCCATGGCCGTCATCGACAGGCTTTCGCCCGACAGCGCCAGCAAAAGCGTGGAAGCGATCGGCGTGAGATACGCCACGACCGCGAGCCGCCCACCCTGATCGAGGCTGAGCGCGCGCGACCAGAAATAATAGCCGAGCCCCATCGGCCCGGCGCCGAGATAGAGTCCGAGCAGCAGGTCCAAGCCGCCCAGGGCGGCGACGCCGTCATGCAGGCACCATGCGAAGGTCAGCGCCACGCCGATCAGGGCCGAAGGCAGCAGAAGCCGATCCGGCGACACGGCAAGGCGGCCGACGGCAAGCGAGTAGAAGGCCATGCAAAGTGCCGAGCCGAAGGCGGCGCAATAACCGACGGGGCTACCTCCGAACCAGGGATGCGCGCCTCCGCCGGAGATCACCAGCGCGGCGCCGGTGAAGCCCAGCGCGGCGGTCAGTCCAAGCAGCAGCGGCCGTCGCGGGCGGCCGAGCACGATGACGGCGGCGGCGACCATCAGCGGCCAGGTGTAGGCAACGAGATTGGCCTCGATGACCGGCATCGAGGCGAAGGCGATGTATTGCAACGCCATGGTGCCGACCAGGCCGATGAAGCCGACGGCGCAGGCGCGCACGGTTCTCCCCTTATCCCCTTGGGGAACAAGGTGGATCGGCACGGAGCGCCGAGACGGATGAGAGATGTTGGAAGAAACTCCTGCGTCGGCGATCCGTCCGGCCCCCTTGATCACAAGGGGAGAAGGGAAGAACCTGATCAGCGCAAAGACCAGCGCGGCGCCTGAGAACTGCAGGAACTGCACCTCCGATACCGGGTGATTGGCAAGCAGCGTCTTGCCGACGAAAGCGTTAGTCGCCCAGAGCGCCACGGCGCCGAGGGCAAAGGCCAGCGCCACCGGGGGAGCAGCGCTGGAACGGTCGCTGCGCCTTTCGGCGGTGAGCGGGCCAAGGCTCAGCGATGCTGAAGGCGGCTGGCGACCGGCCGGATCGTCAGCCACTACCACGATTCCCTGGCTCCGCCGGAGACCGGATCGACAGCCGGCTTCGGCACGGGATGTTCTTCGGCGTGACGGCGATAGGCCGGCAGCTGGTTCGTCCAGACGTCCTCGGCCAGTTCGTTCACCCAGCCGCGGTCCTGGTCGTTGTCGGCGGCGAGGTAGAACATGCGGTTGTCGTCGACATAGGGCTTCGCCACCGAACGCTGGTTGAGCACCAGGGTGACCCGCGAGCCGAGCTGGATCGGCGCGGTGCGATGGAGCACGCCGAGGAACTGGCCGAGCGTGGCGTAATTCATCTTGTGGTCGATGCGCATGACCCTGTTGCGCGGCAGGTCGCTGCCGGATTCGAGGATGGCACGCCCCGTCTCGGAATCGTCGCAATAGATTTCAAGATGGCCGCCGATCAGAGGATCGCTGATCGAGAGCGGAATGAGTTCCGTCACCGGAACGCCATCGCAGTGCCAGTCGACGGCGCCGTCCTTGGGGTTCATGAAGGTGACGGTCGAGCCGACGATAGACAGCGGATAGGGTTCGAGCTTGGTGCCCATCATGTCGGACAGCCGTTCCAGCCGCAGCTTGTCGTTGAGCAGTTCCTTGATCTCGGGAATGTAGCGGTCCGCGCCGGTGATGAAGGTGAGGTCGAGATGCTTGTGCACGGCGTGGCTGGCCTTGAGCTTGAGCGCCGCCTCCTCGATCGCGGCGAGCAGTTGCGGGTCGTAGCCGTGAAGATACTGGGCGACGCCGAAGCTCGACACTTTCCACGCCGTATCATGACCGATGATGGCTTCACGGCTCATCGCATAGCGCAGTTCGGGGATTGTATGGGCGTTCATTCTACTTCTCCAAGGTGGGGGCAACACTTGGTAAACAGTCGATTGAGCACCCGCCCCTGTAAATTTAGGAATGCTGGTGCTACTTTAAGCATAGCTAAAGGTCGAACCCCGTGCGTCTGCTCAGCCAGGTCAACTTAAACTCGCTGAAAATCGTGGAGAGCGCCGCCAGGCACCGCAACTTCACGCGCGCGGGCGAAGAGCAGTTCATTACCGCCTCAGCCGTCAGCCAGCGGGTGAAGAGCCTGGAGGACCAGCTGCGCTTCAAGATCTTCCAGCGCGGCGGCAACGCGGTGTCGCTGACGCCGGAAGGCGAGACCTACGTGGCGCGCGTGCGCGAGGCGCTGGAGCGGATCGTGGCTGCCAGCATGGAGGCGACCGGCCAATCCCAGGCGCATGTGCTGAAGATCTGCGTCTTGCCGACCTTCGCGGCGCGCTGGCTGTTTCCGCGGCTTGCCACCTTCCAGCGGCAGTATCCGGATATCGAGATGCGGGTCTCGACTTCCTATGCCACGCATGAATTCGCGACCTCCGAATACGATCTCGAGATCCGCTATGGCGACGGCAATTTCCCCGGCCTCAACTCCGTGCTGCTGTTCAAGGAGGACCTGACGCCGGTGTGCAGCCGCAAGCTGTTCCGCGAGGTGCTGGGCGACAAGCCGCTGTCCAAGGTGACGCCGGAGGACCTCAGGCACTTCACCCTGCTCCACTCCGACACCTGCACCCAGAACTGGCAGTCGTGGCTGGCTTTTGCCGGCGCGAGTTTCGTGCTTGGCGAGACCAAGAGCATCTATTTCGATTCCTGCATGATGTCCTACGAGGCGGCCAATGCCGGCATGGGCTTTGCCGTTGCCAACCGCGCCTATATGGCAAGCGACATCCGAGCCGAGCGGCTGGTCGCCCCCTTCGCGGTCCACCATCCCAACACCGCCGGCTGGTATTTCGTCAGCCCCATCAAGGCGCTCGGCGCCCGCAAGGTGGAGCTGTTCAAGCAGTGGATCATGGCCGAAGCGGCGCTGACGCAGCGCCAGTTGGACCTGGAGATCGCCAACGTGCCGCTGGCGCGCGCCGCGATGGCGTGACGCGGCGGCGCAAGCGACGCAAACACACCCCTGAGATTCTCCGATCTTTGAAGGCCGACAAAGCGTTTGGACGGATACCTGTAGCCGGCTAGCGCGATCGCCCCATGACGCGGCGGAGAGACTCAGCTATCTTTGATCCTGCGGCGGGCCTGATTTTCCCGCTTGGCCGGCGCTTTCCAGCTTCCTCCCAAGCAGCGCCGGCCTTCTTCTGCGGCGCCGCCGCTTCGTCTCCCGACAACATCGTCCGCTCTCATTGCTTCGGCGGCGTGCCGGGCTGGTCGCCGCCGGTGGTCGATTGCGGCACCGGGTTCTTGTCGACCTGCGGGTTTTTGTCGACGGTGTCGCTTGGCGCCTTGGTGGGCTGTACGCTGTTGTCGCAGGCGGCGAGCCCGAGCCCTGCCGCGAGAGCCAGCAGCACAGGAAGTTTCTTCATGACGACCTCCTCTCGTTCGCCCCTTTCTTCGAAGCAAACGAGGCGGCGGCGGTTTGGTTGCGCCGTCCGGCGGGAACCAACGCGCCTGTCTCCGGTTGAACCTCGTTAACTCACGAGGAGATGTCATGATCCGTCTGCTGCTCGTCGGCCTGTTCGGCTACACGGCCTATCGCGTCACGATGAGGATCATCGAGGAGGCGTCCGGCGATCTCGCGCCGCCGGACGATCGGCGGTCGCTGCGGCGCCAGTCGGCGGCGATGGGCGTCGAGCCGAAAAGGTAGATCGGCCGTTCTCGCGCTTGTTGGGAAGATGGCCGGCCTATCCAGCACATGCCGGCGCGTACAGCGTCCCCTCTGCCCTGCCGGGCATCGCCCCCCACTTGGCCGCCTTTGGGCGAGATTAGCTGTATTGCGAACAAAGCGGAAACGATGCTTGATGGGCGATGAACATCGCCGCCCGTGATTCGTCCTTCGAAACTCCTGCCTATCTTGCCCGGCTGAACGACGAGCAGCGGCTGGCGGTGGTGCATGGCGACGGCAAGGTGGCCGCGCCGCTGCTGGTGATCGCCGGGGCCGGCTCCGGCAAGACCAGCACGCTGGCGCATCGCGTGGCGCACCTCATCGTCAAGGGCGCCGATCCGCGCCGCATCCTTTTGATGACCTTTTCGCGCCGCGCCGCGGCTGAAATGGCGAAGCGCGTCGAGCGCATCGCCGGCGAGGTGCTGGGCCGCGATGCCGCGATCATCGCCGATGCGCTATCCTGGGCCGGTACTTTCCACGGTATCGGCGCCAGACTCTTGCGCGACTATGCCGAGCAGATCGGCCTCGATCCGGCTTTCACCATCCACGATCGCGAGGATTCGGCCGACCTGATGAACCTTGCCCGGCACGAGCTCGGTTTTTCCAAGACCGAAAGCCGTTTTCCGACCAAAGCCACCTGCCTGCAGATCTATTCGCGGGCGGTGAACGCCCAGGCGCCGCTCGGCGAGGTGCTGGGCTCGGCCTTTCCCTGGTGCTCAGGATGGGCGGAACAGCTGAAGGAGCTGTTCGCGGCATATGTCGAGGCCAAGCAGGCGCAGAACGTGCTCGATTACGACGACCTTTTGCTCTACTGGGCGCAGATGGCGGCCGAGCCGGAGATCGCCGCTCACCTTGGCTCCCGCTTCGACCACGTGCTGGTCGACGAATACCAGGACACCAACCGGCTGCAGGCCTCTATTCTGTTGGCGCTGAAGCCGGACGGCGCGGGCTTGACCGTGGTGGGCGATGACGCACAGTCGATATATTCCTTCCGGGCCGCGGAAGTGCGCAACATTCTCGATTTCCCAAAACAGTTCGCGCAAGGCACCGAGATCGTCATGCTGGAGCGCAATTACCGCTCGACCGAGCCGATCCTAGCCGCCGCCAACAAAGTAATCGGCGAGGCAAGCGAGCGTTTCACCAAGAATCTCTGGACCGAACGCCGGTCGTCGCACAGGCCGCAACTGGTAAGCGTGCGCGACGAGGCTGAGCAGGCCAATTATGTCTGCCAGGCGATCCTTGCCGAGCGCGAGGCCGGCACGGCGCTCAAGGCGCAAGCCGTGCTGTTCCGCGCCTCGCATCACAGCGGGCCGCTGGAGGTGGAGCTCACGCGGCGCAACATCCCCTTCGTCAAATTCGGCGGGCTGAAATTCCTCGATGCCGCGCATGTGAAAGACATGCTGGCGATGCTGCGCTTTGCCGAGAACCCGCGCGACAGGATCGCCGGCTTCCGGGTGCTGCAGTTGATGCCCGGCATCGGGCCTTCGGCCGCCTCACAGATCGTCGAGGCGATGGCGACGTCGCTCGACGAGACGCTCGGCCTTGCACGCTTCCGGCCGCCGCAGCGCGCGGCCGAAGACTGGCCGGTCTTCCTCGACATCTACAGCGGGCTGCGCGCCGGCGCCAAATGGCCGGCCGACCTCGAGCGGGTCAGGCTCTGGTACGAGCCGCATCTGGAGCGCATCCACGAGGACGCGATCACGCGCCGGGCCGACCTGTTGCAGCTCGAGCAGATCGCGTCGGGCTATCCCTCGCGCGAGCGTTTCCTGACCGAGCTGACGCTCGACCCGCCCGACGCCACCAGCGACCAGGCCGGCCCGCCGCATCGCGACGAGGATTACCTGATCCTGTCCACGATCCATTCGGCCAAGGGCCAGGAGTGGAAGAACGTCTTCGTGCTCAACACGGTCGACGGCTGCATCCCGGCCGATCTCGGCGTCGGTACCAAGGAGGATATCGAGGAGGAGCGGCGGCTGCTCTATGTGGCGATGACGCGCGCCAAGGACAGCCTGCACCTGGTGGTGCCGCAGCGCTTTTATCCGCACAATCAGCCGGCCCGCGGCGACCGTCACGTCTATGCCTCGCGCACCCGCTTTATCCCGGCCTCGATGCTTTCGGCTTTCGAACAGTCATCCTGGGCGAGCGCGGCGATCACGGACGACCCGCGCCAAAAGCCGGGCGTCAAGGTCGATCTCGGCGCGCGCATGCGCGGCATGTGGAAATAGACGCCTACCCAAAGGCGGGACGACACTCCTACTCAGCCCCACCGCTGGTGAGGGCGCTCCGTTCCCTGCTGCGCGGGTTCGTTCAGTGGAACGTGCCGGCGGCCTCGCCGGATAGCCTGCTGCGCGGGCTTTCGAAGCTCACCTGGTCGCGTCCGTTCGACTTCGCCTTGTAAAGATGCCTGTCCGCGACCCGAAACATGTGGTGATAGGTGGTGGGCCCGCTGAACGCGACGCCGCCGATGCTGACCGAAAGCGGGCACGGCTGCCCGCCCGGCGCGAACTCGGCCTCGCGGATACGCAGTCTGATCGACTCGGCGACCAGGAAGGAGCGCGTCGCGTCGGCGCCCGGAAGGAAGACCGCGAATTCCTCGCCGCCGATGCGTCCGACGATGTCGGCGCCGTGGAGCTGGCTCCGGATCGTGCTCGCGATCAGCTTCAGCGCCTGGTCGCCGCAATCGTGGCCGAGCCGGTCGTTGATCGACTTGAAATGGTCGGCATCGACGATCAGCAGCGCGCCGGCTTCGGCGACCGCATGGCTGCGAGCCTTGTCGAGATAGGCCTCGACCAGCATCGAGAAAGCGCCGCGGTTGAAGACCGCCGTCAGGCTGTCGGTCGCGGCAATGATGCTGAGCTCCTTCTGGGCGATGGCCAGCTGGCGCATCTTCCACATCAGGAAGAACAGGAAGGAGCCGCCAAGGATGAGCGGCAGGAACAGGTCGGTGAGCTTGGCCCAGAGCAGCGCTTCGGGTGACAGCGAGGGAAAGTTGAAGGAATCGACGAAGAAGGCCGCGGCAATGAAGAATGCCGTGCCGGCAACGGTGACCAGCGCGACCCTGCCCCAACTGGTGGGGGACAAATCGATGCGCATGGCATTGCTCCCACTACAACTGGCCTATTGTGGAGCGCGAGCGCAAACGAAGTCCTAATATACTGGCTTCAATGGGAATGTGGTTAACCAGGCGTCGAGCACGCCGCACCGCGATACCAGCTGAAAGAAGGCCCGCCGACGCAGCGGCGGGCTTTGCAATTGGCCAGAGGCGCTCGTTGCGCGCCGTCAACGACGCGAAATCATCAGGCAGAGCGCCCTCAGATCACGATCATAGGTGCCTTCGCTGCTGAGCACATCGACGCAGCGCTTCTTCATCCGCGACAACTGGCTGCTCGACATTTGAGCGACGGCGGAAGACAGGTTCGTCGTTCCCGGCGTCGCGCCGACGGTTCCAGGAACGGCGGCGCCAGCGCCGAGGGCGACGCCAGCGCCGTTCGCGCCGCCCGTCGTCACGTTGAGCGCGCTATTGGTGCCGTTGCCCAAAGTCGCATCGGCTCCAGCCCCGTTTGTCCCGCCGATCGATGCCGTGGCCGTGGAACTGCTGCCGCCGATGGTGGCGGTTCCGCTGCCGCCGCTTGCGCCGCCGATCGAAACCCTGGCGCTGCTGTTGCTGCCGCCGAAGGATGCATTGCCGTCAGCCCCATTTGGGCCGCCCGCATTGGCGTCGGCGCTGTTGCCGCCTACGGATACGCCGCCGAGGCCGCCGACCCCGACGCTCTGGGCGTTCGCCGGCATGGCAAGAGCAACGACGATTGCACCACTCGCCAATGTGCTGGCGAACCTTTTTACGATACTGGCCATGACACTCTCCCTGTGGTTGTGTATTTCCGCCTTGCATCATTTGTTGCGCTTTTCTAGAGGTAGTTTTTGAGACAGAAATAGGCCGAGAGTGCCCTTTCGGTTTCTTTAGCTATTTCGCATATGACGAATTATAGTTTTCAAAAACGATGCTTCTGCTTTAAAAATATAGACGAAATTGTCGTGTTTTTTGTTTTCCGGAATTGGCCAACCGGAATCCCTGCAAGCTTCAGGCGTAGGCGCGGCCTTCTTCGGAGCGCTGGAACTGCATCAGGTCAAGCGACACCGAGGGTCTGCCGAGGACGGTAAGGCACATATGCGCCTGGCCGCGATGGTGGGTCTGGTGATTGAAGAGATGGCTGAGCGCCGGCGCCAGCCGCTGCGAAACGGTGCGCATGTCGGTGGTCATATAGGAAAATCGCCCGGTGAGCGCCTTATCGGTCATGCCGCCCATCCAGTCGACGATCCTCCTGTCCTCGGCCTCGCGTGCCAGGCGCAAGCCCGGGAAGGCGCGATAGAGGATCGTCGCAAGGTTTGAGGGCGCGTCCCCCTCGCCCGTAAAGCGCTTCATCCAGACGCGGTCGGTGACGAGCAGGTGATTGAGCGTGCCCAGCGTCGAGCCGAAGAAGGCGCCGACATCGCGGCCGAGTTCCTCTTCGCTGAGATCGGCGGCGGCATCATAGATGCGCGTGTTGGCCCATTGATTGTAGGCCGCAAACATCATGAAATGCTGTTTCATTCTTCCACCCGGCTCGCAACGAATCCCGGCTCTTCGTAACCCGCAGGAACCGTAATGACCATTCTGTTCTATGATCTCGTCGGCCACGACGCAAAACGCCCCTTCAGTCCGCATTGCTGGAAGACGAAGATGGCGCTGGCCCACAAAGGGCTCGATGCCACCAAGGTGCCGACGCGCTTTCTGGAAGTCCCCAAGGTGGAAGGCGGCGCGTCGAAGACGGTGCCGGTGATCCGCGATGGCGAGCGCGTGGTGGCCGATTCCTTCGCCATCGCCCTTTATCTCGACGAAGCCTACCCCGAGCGGCCGACGTTGTTCGGCGGCGAAGGCGGCAAGGCGACGGCGCGCTTCATCGAACGCTGGTCGCAGCTCACCATCCATCCTTACCTCATGACGGTGCTGCTCACCGATCTGCACAGCATGCAGGACGAGGCGAACCGCGCCTATTTCCGCGAGAGCCGCGAGCAGCGGCTCGGCAAGCGGCTCGAAGAGGTGGTGGCCGGCCGCGACGAGGGGCTTGCCGGCTTTCGTGCCTCGCTCGAGCCGCTGCGCTCGATGCTCAGCTATCAGCCTTTCATCGGCGGGACATCGCCGCTGTTTGCCGACTACATCGTGTTCGGGGCGCTGCAATGGGCGCGCGTCGCCTCGCCCTACCAGCTGCTCGAGACGGGCGACGGCGTTGCCGAATGGTTCGAACGCTGCCTCGACCTGCATGGCGGAATCGGCCGGCAGGTCGCCGCGGCGGCGTAAGCGCTAATCTTCCTCTTGTGGGAAGATGTCGCCGAAGGTGACAGAGTGGGCGCCTCAACAGCTGCGGCGCCTACTTGCGAAAGAAGAAGTCGGCGTTTCACGCGCGGCGCCCCGCTCTGTGCTGCCGGCCATCTCCCCCTCAAGGCGGGAATTTTCCGGCTTCATCCTTTTCGACCAGCCTGACGCAGATCGGATCGCCCTCTCCCATGCGGGCGCATTGCCATTCCGGGCCGAAGCCGAAATTCTGCTGTCCGGTTTGTGGAAAGAACAGCAGGACGAAGACGATCACGGCAAGGACCACGGCCATCAAGAAAATGCCGGCGATATCGTCGCGTTTGAGGTAGAGCCGGTTCATCGCCTCCTGCTCCGCTGCCGCGGCGCTCCGGACTGCACGCGAAGCGCGCTCTCAGCCGTCCAATTATCCCGCAAACAGCCGGCCTTGACCAGAAGCCGCCTCCCCTTGGCAAGCCGCCAAGCGGCTTGTATAGAGCCCGCCACTCCAATTTCCATTCCCAGAACAAGGACGACCCAATGGCGATCGAACGCACCTTCTCCATGATCAAGCCGGATGCCACCAAGCGCAATCTGACCGGCGCCATCACCAAGATGCTGGAAGACGCGGGCCTCAGCGTCGTCGCGTCGCGTCGCGTATGGATGAGCCGCCGCGAGGCCGAAGGCTTCTACGCCGTCCACAAGGATCGTCCTTTCTTCGGCGAGCTGGTCGAATTCATGTCGTCGGGCCCGACCGTCGTGCAGGTGCTGGAGGGCGAGAACGCCATCGCCAAGAACCGCGAAGTGATGGGCGCCACCAACCCGGCCAATGCGGCCGAGGGCACCATCCGCAAGGTGCATGCGCTGTCGATCGGCGAAAATTCGGTGCACGGCTCGGACGCGCCGGAGACCGCCGCGCAGGAGATCAGGTACTGGTTCTCCGACACCGAGATCGTCGGCTGAGACGCTTCGGTCCCGGCAAGGCGGCTCTCGGGCCGCCTTTTTGTTGGAGCGGGCCGGCCGTGCAGGCTTTAGGAACGGGCGATGCCCGCGGCTGCGCCGGAGGCCTCCGAGCCGGCGAGAAGTGCCATGCTCTCCTCCCTGATCACCTGGTGATCGGCAAGCGGTTGAACCTGGTCGCCATGAGATAGCCGAGCCAGGCCGACGCAAGCGACAGCACCACCACACTGACAAGATAGGTCGCCGCAAGGCCGAGGTCGCCCTCGAGAAGCAGGATGAAGGTGTCGAGGCTCATCGACGAAAAGGTGGTGAGACCGCCGCAGAAGCCGCCGGTCACGAACTGGCGGACGGCCGGGCCGACCATCAAGCGTCCATCCGGCCGGGTCAGCGTGGAAAAGAACATGATGACCCAGGAGCCGACGACGTTGACGAACGCCGTTGCAAGCAGCGCGCTCCAGCCCAGCAGCGAGACGACGACGTAGCCGCATAAAAAGCGCGCCAGCGAACCGATGGCCGCGCCGCAGCCCACCGCCAGATAAAGCCGCATGGCTGTCTGTCTATCGTTTCCAAACATGCGCCCTACCCCGCCATCCGCACGACGGTCCAAAACCCAAAGGCGACGGCAAGCACGCAGAGCGCCGCCGAAGCCACGATGTTGAGAGCGGCGAGCCGCCGCTCGCCGTCGAGCGCGAGGTTGAGCGTCTGCAGGCAGAAGGACGAAACCGTGGTGTAGCCGCCGAACAGACCGACCACGATCAGGTCGCGCACGAGTTCGGCGGAAAAGATGCCGCCGACGGCCCGCGCCGCGCCTGCGAAGGCGCCGATGGCAAGCGCGCCGGAGACGTTGACCACCAGCGTGCCCCAGGGAAAGGTCTCGCCGACGCTGCGGCCGAAAAGGCCCGACAGGAAGAAGCGGGAAACACCGCCGAGGAAGCCGCCGATCAGGACCAGGGCGCAGGCCGCAAGGCTCATCGCTTCTTTGCCTTTCCACAAAGCGATTCCTCGCGGGAATCGCGCCATCAAGACAGGCGTGTGCGAGCGGAAAAAGAAATCCTGCCGCGCGAAAGCACGCCTGGCAGGAGTCATCAGCCCAGATGCGAAAAGCTCGGGCGGTTTCGGGGGAACCCCATCCCCATTTGACGAGGGAAACTAGGTGGTCGCGGGGTCGCGGTCAATCGGGGCCACTATGGTTGCGACGCGCTTCTTCGCGCCCCGTTAACATTTGCCGAATCCGTTATGGTGGCGGACGCGGTGGCGGACGAGAGACCGGAACTCCCGGGGCTGACGCAGAAGCGGCCGCGATCCCTCGTCTCTATGCGTTTCCGGCGTGTCGGAAATTTTGCGAACCAGGCTACGACGTGACCTTCTTCAGCACGATGGTCTGCGGCTTGCCGTCCAGCGGATCGACCTGGTGGCGAGTGTCGGTGAGGAAGATCAGCCGGTCATCGACCGTTATGCGGGCCTGCAGCGCGTAGGCCCTGCCGGGCTGGATTGCCTTGGGATCGAAGCCGATCTCGAATTTGATCGGCACCTGGCCGGCCACGACGATCTTGCGCTGGCCGACGAGCGTCGCCGGCGCGCCGGCCAGCGAGATGTCGGCGAGTTCGACCGAAAGCACGGCATTGGGCGGCAGCGCGATGCGCTCGCGATAGGTCACCTCGCCGGCAATCGTCTTTTCGGCGGCACTGGTGAACTCCGGCACGGCAAGCACGCCGACCACCAGCGGCACAAGGCCGAAGATGAAAAATTCCGCGATCCTGTCCAGCATAAGATTGCTCCCGCCCAGCAAATCAAACCGATTTGCAAGGTCGGGAAGGATTGCGGTCGTTCGATGGCCTTGGGGAGGAAATTCGCCGGCTTGTCCCTCAGGCGGATTGCCAACCGAAATTGCGAAGAGCAGTTCGGGGCGACCCTCTTCTCCCCAAGGGGAGAAGGTGCTGCGAAGCGCGCCGGATGGGGCGATCGCCAAGGCAATGCCGTCCTGGCTTACTTGTCCGGGGTCTTCCAACGATCCGCGGCTTCGTCGTCGGCTTCCTTGGCCTCGACCCAGCCGCCTTCGGAGCCGTCGGCACGGTGCTCCTTCTTCCAGAAGGGCGCGCGCGACTTCAGGTAATCCATCAGGAAATTCGCCGCCTCGAAGGCCGCCTGGCGATGCGCGGAGGCCGCGACCACCAGCACGATGTTTTCGCCCGGCGCGATTTTTCCATGGCGGTGGACGACAGTGAGCCCCTGCAGCGGCCAACGCCCGATGGCCTCAGTGGCGATGCGGCCGATCTCGGCCTCGGCCATGCCGGGATAGTGCTCGAGCTCGAGGGCGGCGAGCGCGCCTTGCTCGTCACGGCAGAGGCCGGAGAAGGTGACCACGGCGCCGATGTCGGCACGGCCTTCGGTCAGCGCGGCAATCTCGGCGGCGACGTCGAAATCCTCCCGCTGGACGCGGATGGCCGGCACGACCGTGCTCGCCATCTCAGCCCCCGGTCATCGGCGGAAACAGCGCGATCTCGCGCGCGCCCGCGATTTTCTCGCGGTGGCCGACATGTTCCTGGTTGATGGCGACGCGGATGACGTCCGGATATTGCAGCGCGTTTTCGTATTCCTCGCCGCGCGACTTCAGCCAGCGCAACAGGTCGGCGACGGTCTCGACGCCGGCGGGCAGCTCGACATGCTCTTCCGGCTTGCCGATCCGCTCGCGCACCCAGGCGAAATAGATGAGCTTGGTCGACATCTCACTCGTCCATGATGTGTTTCAGGCCGGCCCGGAAATAGTCGTAGCCGGTGTAGAGGGTGACAAGTGCCGCGATCCACAAGAGCACCAGGCCGATTTGGGTGGTCAGCGGGAAGATCTTGTCGCCGGCCGGGCCGACGAGCAGGAAGGCGATGGCGACCATCTGGATGGTCGTCTTCCATTTGGCGAGTTGGGTCACCGGAACCGAGACCTTCAGCGCGGCCAAATATTCGCGCAGGCCCGAGACAAGAATCTCGCGGCACAGGATGATAATCGCCGCCCATAGCGACCAACCGGCAATGCCGGCATGGCGGTCGGTGTCGGCGGCGAGCAAGAGCAGGCAGGTGGCGACCAGGAGCTTGTCGGCGATCGGGTCCAGCATCTTGCCGATGTTGGAGGTCTGCTGCCAGGCGCGCGCGAAATAGCCGTCGAAATAGTCGGTGATGGAGGCGAGCAGGAAGATGGCGAGCGCCGACCAGCGGGCAAAGTCGGAGGACTTCAGATGGCCTTCGAGAAAAAAGCACAGCACCACCAGCGGCACCGCGATGATGCGGGCGTAGGTGAGGATGTTCGGCAGGTTGAAAGCGCGCTGGGCCATATCTGATCGGGATCTCTCTCCGCCTGCCTACTCAAATCAGAAGCCAATGTGGGGGGTCAACAGGCGAGATTCGATTGGTCAACCCAAAATAGGCGCAAGAATGGTCAGCTGTCATGAAAATGGTTGTAGACCAGCTTCGCCACGTGCTCGGAAATGCCATCGACCTTGACTAGGTCCTCGACCGCGGCGCGGCTGACCGCCTTGGCGGTGCCGAAATGGTGAAGCAGCGCCCGCTTGCGGCCTGGGCCGATGCCGACGATCTCGTCGAGCGGGCTCTTGACCATCTCCTTCTTGCGGCGGGCGCGGTGCGAGCCGATGGCGAAGCGATGCACCTCGTCGCGCAGGCGCTGGACGAAATAGAGCACCGGGTCGCGCACCGGCAGCGTGAAAGAGTCCCTGCCCTTGACGAAGAAGCGCTCGCGCCCGGCGTCGCGGTCCTGGCCCTTGGCGATGCCGATGGCGACGACCCGGTCCTCGATGCCGAGATCGGACAGGATCTTGCGCACCGCCGTCATTTGCCCCTGGCCGCCGTCGATCAGGATGACGTCCGGCCATGCCGGGAAGCTGCCGATTCCCTCGACAAGATCCTCGGCCGCATCGTCCTCGGCCTCCGCGCCCGCTCCGATTGAAGGCTGGACGTCGCCGTGCTCCCTGAGCAGCCGCGAGAAGCGGCGCTCCATCACCTCGCGCATCATGCCGAAATCGTCGCCGGGCGTGATCTCGGTCGAGCGGATGTTGAACTTTCGGTACTGGTTCTTCACAAAACCTTCCGGCCCGGCGACGACCATGGCGCCGACCGCATTGGTGCCCATGATGTGCGAGTTGTCGTAGACCTCGATGCGCACAGGCGGCCTTGGGAGGCCGAAGGTCTCGGCAAAACCTTGCAATAGCCGCACCTGCGTCGACGTTTCCGCCAGCCTGCGGCCGAGCGCCTCACGCGCGTTCTGCAGCGCGTGATCTGTGAGATCCTTCTTCTCGCCGCGCTGCGGCACCGAGATCGCTATCCTGCGCCCGGCACGGGTGGAGAGCGCCTCGGCGAGCAGCTCCTGCTCCTGCACCGCCTGGGAGAGAAGCAGCGTACGCGCCGGCAGCTTGTCGTCATAGAACTGCGCGAGGAAGGAGCCCAGCACCTCGGCCGGCTCCAGCGCCGGATCGGCCTTGGGAAAATAGGCGCGGTTGCCCCAGTTCTGGCCGGTGCGGAAGAAGAACACCTGGATGCAGGTCTGGCCGCCTTCCTGGTGGATGGCAAAGACATCCGCCTCTTCCACAGTCTGCGGGTTGATGCCCTGATGCGCCTGCACATGCGACAGCGCCGCCAGGCGATCCCGGTAGATAGCGGCCCGCTCGAAATCGAGCTCTTCGGAGGCTTGTTGCATAGCGGCCGAGATCTCGGTCTTCACCTTCTGGCTGCGGCCGGAGAGAAAATCCTTCGCCTCGGCAACCAGCTCGGCATAGCCACGATGCGATATCTCGCCGGTGCAGGGACCGGCGCAACGCTTGATCTGGTAGAGCAGGCAAGGTCGCGTGCGGTTCTCGTAGAAGGAATCCGTGCAGCTTCGCAGCAGGAAGGCGCGCTGCAGCGAATTGATGGTGCGCCCGACCGCGCCGGCGGAAGCGAAGGGCCCAAAATAGTCGCCCTTGCGCGAGCGCGCGCCGCGATGCTTGTAGATGCCGGGCGAAACATGGTCGCCGGTAACCAGGATGTAAGGGAACGACTTGTCGTCCCGCATCAGCACGTTGAAGCGGGGCCTCAGCCGCTTGATGAGGTTGGCCTCGAGCAGCAGCGCCTCGATCTCGGTGCGGGTGACGACGAATTCCATCGTCGCCGTCTCGCGCACCATGCGGCCGATGCGGGCGGTGTGGAAGCGCCCCTGCGCATAGTTGGTGACGCGCTTCTTCAGGCTGCGCGCCTTGCCGACATAGAGCACGTCGCCGGCGGCGTTCATCATTCGGTAGACGCCCG
Source organism: Mesorhizobium sp. WSM4989 (assembly GCF_029625795.1). NCBI lineage: Bacteria > Pseudomonadati > Pseudomonadota > Alphaproteobacteria > Hyphomicrobiales > Phyllobacteriaceae > Mesorhizobium > Mesorhizobium sp. WSM4989. The sequence continues at coordinate 574,481 of NZ_JARTVN010000001.1, forward strand.
GCTGGTTGGGCAGCCGCTTGACCAAAGTCTGGATCACCTCGGCGCCGACCATGCCGTCGGCGTCGCCGGCATGCGGCGTCCAGTCGATAGCGGTGAAAGCGACGTCGGGACCGGCGGCAACCGCCTCCGGCTCGACGATTTCCTCCGACGCCTCGTCCTCGATGTCGAGATCGGGCGGCAAATCATCGGCGGCGCCGAGGGGGCTGTGTTTATGGGCAGGACTCATTCCACCATGCCTGTCACATCGGGCGTCTGCCATGCAAGATGCTGGCCGCCGTCGAGCGCGATCATCTGGCCGGTGACGGAGCGCGCTTCCCAAAGATAGCGGATGGTGGCGCCGAATTCCGGCAATTGCGGGCCGCGCTTCAGAATCAGTCCTTCGACCTGCCTGCCGAAATCATCGTCGTCCTGGCGCTTGTTCTTCAGCGTCGGGCCGGGGCCGATGGCATTGACGCGAATGCGCGGCCCCAGCGCCTGCGCCAGCATCTGGGTTTGCGTCCACAGGGCCGATTTCGACAGCGCGTAAGAGAAATAGCGCGGCGTCGGCCGCCAGACACGCTGGTCGATGACGTTGACGATCAGTCCCTCCGCGCCTTCCGGCAAGGCGCGAGCAAAGTTCTGCGCCAGCAGCGCCGGCGCCTTCAGATGAATGGCGAAATGGCGGTCCCAGGCCTGCCAGTCGAAATCCTCGATACGGTCGTCGACGAACAAGGAGGCGTTGTTGACGAGGAGCGTGACCGGGCCAAGGGCAGCTTCGGAGCGGCCAACCAGATCGCCGACGGCTTTCATATCGGTGAGGTCGGCGGCGAGCACGGCGGCACGGCCGCCCTGGTTCCTGATGCGGCTGGCCAGCGCCTCGGCCTCGGCTCCGGAACGATTGGCATGGATGGCCACGGCAAAGCCATGCGCGGCAAGGTCCTCGACGATCGCCTTGCCGATCCTTTTCGCTCCACCCGTCACCAGCACCACGCCAAAGGCTTCTTTCATGTCGTCAATCCTCTATCGGCTTCACGATTCCGGGAAGCCGGCACAATATGACGGGCCAAGCGTTAAATGCCATTTCTACCTGGGGCAGGAATGTGGCGAAGCGGCCCGTACGCACGCTGCCGACCCGGATTGCGGAAGTTTCATAATGCAATATATGTCCCCGAACCCCTTGACCCAAGCGGTGTGCAGCGCAACATGGCTAGCGTGCTGACATTCGCTGTTGCGAAGATGCAACGTCACCTTTTGGCCTCATTCGCGCCAGGGAATTACCCAAGTTCAGGTTCGCTTCAGCCGTATTTCAGCACGACATTTGGAACCGTTGAACGCCAGGCCCGTTTATCCCCCCGGACGGGCCGGGGGCATTCATGAACATAAAAAGCCTCGTGTCTTGTGGCTTAAGGAGTAAACAACAATGCAAGCTAATCTCAAGTTTGCGCGGCCGCTGGCGGTTGCGCTCGGGCTCTTCGCCCTCGGTGGTACCGCTTATGCCGCAGACGCCGTCACCGAAGAGCCGCCGGCACCGGCCCCGGTCGCCGAACTCCCCGTCGCTTCCTGGGCCGGCCCCTATGCCGGTATCAGCCTCGGCTACGGCTTCAGCGGCCATGCCGACGCCCGCGACATCGGCGTCAATGTGAAGACCAAGGGCTTCATCGGCGGCGTCTTCGGCGGCTACCAGTGGCAGCAGGACAACTTCGTCTACGGCGCTGAAGCCGATCTCGGCTACAATGGCGTCAAGGGCGACAGCGCGGGCATCGATGCGAAGGGCGGCCTCGAAGGCTCGCTGCGCGCTCGCCTCGGCTATGCCGTGACCCCGGAAATCCTGCTCTATGGCACCGGCGGTCTCGCCGCCAAGAACCAGAAGATCGACGACGGCGTCAGCAGCGACAGCAAGGCGATGCTGGGCTGGACGGCCGGTGTCGGCACCGACATCAAGATCACCGACAACGTGTTCGGTCGTGTCGAGTACCGCTACACCGACTACGGCGACAAGAATTTCGACAATGTCGGCAACGTCAAGTCGAAGGACAACCGCGTCCTCTTCGGCGTCGGTATGAAGTTCTAAGTCGTCCAAGCCACGACACGGAAAAAGCCGGGCCGCGCGCCCGGCTTTTTTTGTGGTTGGCGTTGCCCCAGGCCGACACGTTTGGCCACGCCTTCAACGCAACCCGGTGGATGGCGCCTGCTGGAAAGCCTCATGGGCTGAAATCGACTGCAGCTGGTCGAGCCAATTCGCGCGCGAGCGCGAGAAGACCTGGGCGTCCGGACGGTAGTCGGCCGGGTCGGTCATGGTCGCGGCGTGAACGTGGATCTCGCCGGGCCATCTGTCGGAGCGGAAGTAGAGCCTGGTGCCGCAGGACGGGCAGAACCCGCGAAAGGTGTTCGGGCTGCTTTCATAGTGCCTGATGACGCCGGCCCAGTTCAGCTGCTCCGGCCTCATGCCGAGGAAAGCAGTGAAGGGAGCGGACGTGGCGCGCTGGCAATCGGCGCAGTGACAGACAAGATTTCGCGTGAGCTCTCCGGAATAGATCCAGGTGACCGCGCCGAACATGCAACGTCCCGCCAGAGATGCCATCGCTTCCTCCGCCGACTGCGTGCCCGGGCCGACCCCCGCCGACACGGCCGATGTGAAGGATAGGCGGCGCGATCTGTTCAGGCTGGCCGCTTTGCGACCTTGGCGGGTTTGACCTTCGGCGGCAGTGTCTCGACGAAAGCCAGCGCACGATCGATCCACTCGGCGAGATCTGCCTCGGTTGCAGTGCCTTCCGGCGCGACGTGGATATAGCCTTCCATCGAACGCCCGCCCATTTCCATCGGCCGCGCATGGGGCCGTGCGGCTGCGGCCGCGTGCCCGTCCTTGCCGACACGCACCAGCAAGCCGCGCTTCGAGGTGCCGACCAGCATATTGCCGTTGATCATGAAGCAGGTGCCGCCGAACATTTTCTGTTCCGTGAAAGCGCGCCGGCCAAGGGCCGCGCGCAAGCGCTCGACCATCGGGTCGGGGGCGACGATTGTTTGGGTGACCGACTTCGCCATGCGAACCACTTCGTAATTGCACGGCCTATGCAATCACGAATCCGGGCGACAATTCAATATGGGGAGGCGCGGCGGCGAGGCTGCCGATCTCCCCCACAAGGGTGGAGATGAGCTGTTTACCCCGGCACGCAGCCCTTCAGTTCCGGAAACTTTTCGTCGAAGCGCGCGGCCCAACGTGTAAGCCGGCCGCGGCCCTTTTCCCACTGGCCGCCGAAACGCAGCGCGAGATAGCCGAGGGTGGCACGCAGCGCCAGCTGGCCGGCGGTGATCTTCTTGGGCAGTTTCGGCGGGTTGGCGTTGAGCAGGTCGAGCGCGGCGGTGATCTTCGCCCACTGGCGGTCGAGCCAGGGTTGATAAACCATGGCGTCGGGGCGCGTGCGCCGCTCATAGACCATCGACAGCGCGCAGTCGCAGATGCCGTCGGCCAGCGCCTCCAGCACCTCGGCCTCGAGCCGCTTGTCGGGGTTGCGCGGGAACAGCACGTTCTTCGACAGCCGGTTGAGATGCTGGGTGATCGCCCGGCTGTCGTGGATCGTGCGGCCGTCCTCCAGCACCAGCACCGGGATCTTGCCCAGCGGATTGGCCGAGATCAGCTCCGCCGGCTTGTCCTCCGTCTTGACCGGCACGAGGTCGATGGCGATGCCGGCATAGGCGGCGGCCATGCGGACCTTCGAACTATAGGGAGAGGTGGAGGCGTAGAGCAGCTTCGGCATGGATCGGGTTCCTGATTGTCCGCGCGCACTGTTGACCGAATGCTCTTGCCAGAGCAACGGCCAGCGTCGCCAAAACCTACCGCCAATTGGCCGCACCTTGTTCGAGCGGCGCGTGCCGCCGCTACTTCAGGGACCGCTCCATGATGATGGTTCGTTCGTCGTCGTGGAAGGAGTCCCGGAGCGCGCGGAAGCCAAGTCTGAAATAAAATCGCTCCGCGGTGACCGAGGACGGCACCGTCAGCACCGTCGCGCCGTTTGCCCGCGCTGCTTCCTCGATCTCCAGCATCAGCCGGCTGCCGACGCCGCGTCCCTGAAATTCAGGATCGACGAACACAGATCGAACCATTGTTCCGTCCAGCCCCGCGGTACCGACAATTTTGTCGCCGCAAACGGCGACAAAGACTTGGCGCTTCTTGAAAAGTTGCAGCACGGCCGAGGGGCTGAAGCTCTGCTCAACGCGGGCGATGATTTCCGGCCCGTAATCCCTGGCGTTGTTTTTCCGCAGAGCGGCAACAATGACCCGGCTTACCGCTTCGGCATCGCCTCGCCTGCCCGTCGAATTCCAAGCCACAAAGCCATGATCAACCCTTTCTACCTGATCGACGTGCGGCAGCAGCCGACATCGCCCGGACCAGAACGGATCGTGACGATGCGAGCCGGTCGCGCAATAAAAAAGCTCCCGGAAGTTTGCCGGGCGGCAAATTTCCAGGAGCTTTCAGGACAGGCCTTTACCGATCCACTTCGCCCGCTGTCACGCCGAACTGGCGAGAGGGGCGCCTCGACGGCACCCACCCTCGCCTGTTCAGGCTCGCGAGCGAAGTTACGCGATTACTTCTTGGCCGGCGCCTTCTTGGCAGGCGCTGCCTTCTTCACGGCTGCCGTCGACTTGGCGGCTGCTGCTTTCATCGGCGCCTTGGCGGCGGGCTTGGCCGCTGCCTTCGCTGCCGGCTTCTTGGCGGCGGGCTTCGCTGCCGCCTTCGCGGCGGGCTTGGCTGCCGCCTTCGCGGCCGGCTTAGCCGCAGCCTTCGCCGCAGGCTTTGCCGCTGCCTTGGCCGGAGCCTTGGCCGGAGCCTTGGCTGCTGCCTTCGGTGCCGCTGCCTTCTTCGCTGCTGCAGGTTTCGCGGCAGCCTTCGGTGCCGCTTTCTTTGCCGGCGCTTTCGCCGCCGGCGCCTTGGTTGTCGTCTTTGCCATGCGATGCCCCTTGCGTTTTGCCCAAGGTCGTGAGTGACCCGGCGTGCTCATGCATATCTGACTCGCGGCTATCTAGCCAGCGAAGCAACACAATGAATTTCAGTTATTGAATTTTGGTTACGCAAGACGCGTTGACAAGGGCATCGGCAAAAAAAACGACAGAGAATCTTTGCTCGTCGAAGTGAAATTGCGCCGTCGAGAATTCCCGATGCTCTCTATCGCCGGATCATCCAGACATCTTGATGCCGCGCAGAGCGTAGATGTGAGCGTATTGCTCATAATGGACAACGCACACCATACAAAGCACCTCATCTTGTCCAGCGGAAAGATTTACAAGTCAAGGCGGAGCAGAACCGAACCGGCGAAGGGGCAAAGCTTGCGCGGCAAAAAGCGAGCTTACAGCTCACATTCAAAAAACTGCCGCTGGAGAGCTTGATCCGCTCAGGCTCCACTGCAGACGGCGTGAGGACTCCGCCGTTCCATGCTCCTCGCAAGTTCGGAGGGGAGAAAACCGTTGCGCATAGTCCTGGAATTGCGGTTCTTCCTTGGTCGCAATTCCGGACGGAAAACCGCTTCGCACTTCCTGGAATTGCTCTCAGGCCAAATGTGAGTATCCTGCTTATATTCTCGGGAGGCAGGTTGGGGATGTCTACTCGCATTGCAAAGCCAGCCCCGCGCATGCGCAAGGAGCCGCGCCAGGCGCGCTCGGTCGCCACCGTCGAGGCGATAATCGAAGCAGGTGCCCGCGTTCTAAGCGAGATCGGCTGGGCGGGCTTCAGCACCAACAAGGTGGCCGAGACCGCGGGCGTGAGCATCGGGTCGCTCTATCAATATTTCCCCGACAAGCTTGCGCTGGTCGACGCCATCCGACGCCGCCACTTCGACCATGTGCTGTCCGTCATTCGCGAAGCCGCGGCCGAGGAGAAGCCGCTCAGGCAATTCGCGCGCGAACTGGTGCGCGGCATGATCGCCGCGCACAGCATTCACCCGACGCTGCATCAGGTGCTGCTCGACGAGACGCCGGGCGACCGCGGCTCGCGCGCCGCGCATGCCTCGTTCCAGGCCCACTATCTCGAGCACTATGCGGCGGCCGTCGCGCAATACCGCCGGCGCCTGAAAAATACCGAGACCGTGGCGCGCGTGCTCTCCTCAGCCGTCGAGGGCGTGATCCACAATGCGGCGCGCCGCAACATGCTCGATGCGCCGGAGCTGCAGAAGCAGCTCGGCGAGCTGATCTGCGCCTATCTGTCCGGCCAGGGCGCGCGAGCGTGACGATCGCGAGACCGACGCCGTCAGGGTCGATAGCCGAGGCAGATCGCGCCCAGCGCGACGACGGCACAGGCTCCGATACGGCGCGGCGTCAACTGCTCGCCGAGGAAAAAGCGGCCGATGAAGGCCGCGAAGACGACACTGGTCTCACGGATGGCGGTGATCGGCCCGGCCGGCCCCAGCGCGAAGGCGGCGACCACCGCGCCATAGGCCAGCAGCGCGAATAGACCGCCGCTCAAGGCCTTGCGTGTTTCCGGCGCACGCAGGTCGACAGTGAGCCTGCCGCGCAGGCCGACGAAAGCCGCCGGCAGCAGGGCACCGTAAATCAGCAGCACCCAGGCGGTGTAGGCGGCGCTGTCGCCGGCGACGCGCACGCCGATCGCGTCGACCGTCGCATAGACCGCGATGATGATGCCGGTGGCCAATGCGTAGAGGATCGATGTCACTGAGGCCCTGCCCCGCCCGACTGACAGAGCCATAATGCCGCAGGCGACCAGCGCGACGCCGATGAGTTCCGGCGCGGCGAGCCGCTGGCCGGCCAACAGGAAGCCGCCGAGCGCCACCAACGGCGGCACGCTGCCGCGCACGATCGGATAAACCTGCCCGAGCTCGCCATGGCGGTAGGCCGCAACCAGGAACACGCTGTAGCCGACCTGAAGGACGGCCGACAGCACGACATAGGGCCAGGCAGCCGCAGCCGGCAGCGGATGGAAGAGCGCCAGGACAATAGCAGCGGCAGTGCTCGAGAAGCTCATGACTGTGACCGTCCACAGCCTGTCGGCCCCGGTCCGTAGGAAGGCGTTCCAGCTGGCATGCAAAATGGCCGCGGACAGCGCGAGCCCGACGACCGTCGCGTTCATTGGGGGCCCCGCGCGCCGGCGAGGATGGCGGAAGCCGCCTTGCGCGCATTGGCGACGGCGGCATCAGCCTCCCCCATCTGGGCCATCAGCGTCGCGCCCTCGATCAGCATCAGCAGCGCCGTGGCGACGCCCTCGGCCCGCTCCGGCGGCATCTCTTCTTCCAGGATGGCGCGCAGGCGCGCCCGCAAACCCTTCTTCTGGCGGCTGGCTGCCTTGAACACCGGATGATCGGGATCGCCGAACTCGGCGAGCGCGTGCGCGAACAGGCAGCCGTGGAAAGCCGGATCGCGAAACCAGCGTTCGTGCCAGTCCAGTATCGTGAAGATCTTCGCTTCCGCCGTGTCCGCCGCCGCGGCCAGCCGGTCGAGCTGGCGTTCGAAACGCGCCGCGCGGTGCTCCAGCACCGCGACGATCAGATCGTCCTTCGCCGGGAAGTGGCGGTACATCGTCATCTTGGCGATGTCGGCCTCGGCGATAATGCGGTCGATGCCGGTGGCGTGGAAGCCGTCGCGCTTGAACAGCGAATACGCGGTGTCGACAACATGCTGGCGTTTGGCGGAGGGCGATGAGGGCATTCTGCTGCCTGGTGATGAGACAGGTTTGTCTCTTTAGGCGACAGTTCGACAGTTGTCAATTGGCGGCCGATTAGCCGATTTGCTTCCGGCGATAGCCGGCAAGCTCACAATATTCGCGATCGGACTGATGCGGTCGGCGGGCCGCACTGAGTGTCCTGGGGCCTGAAGGCCGCAGGCCGGGGAATGGATCGGCGGCTTCTTACCGAAGCACGCGGCAGCGGCCGTTATAAACCATCCAGCGGTCGAAGCCGGAGACGCAGAACTCGACATTGTCGCCGATCGAGGCGAAGCCCTGGCCTTCCTCGATCAGGTAGAAGATCGAGCGGTCGCGGCCGTCCGACAGGCTGACGGTGGCGCGGCAATAGTGCCGGCCGATCGGCCATCTCTCGCTCGACGGCAGATAACGATGCAGGCGGATGTTATGGAAATCGGTGATCGCGACATCCGGCAGGTGCGGCACATGATGAACCTGATAGCTGAAGCGGTCGGTGATCTTGCTCAGCACCCAGGCCTCGCCGCAGACGCTGCCGTCATCCTCGGTGTAAACGGCAAGGTCGGCGGCCTGCGCTGCCTGGGTGAAACCAAGCGACGTGCCAAGCGGCGTCAGAAGCGAAATCAGCGCGGCAAGGGCGGAACGGGCGAAGCGAGTCATGACAGCCTCTCAAGGTCGGTTGCGCGCACTGTGCGGATTCGCTTGGCGGCGGTCAAGCGGTTGTGAAGACAATGGTTTCCCAAATCATCGTTCCAGATGCGGTCCGGCTGTCAGACGGTTCCCGCCACCAGCAGTCCGCCGACGACGGCCAGGTTGATCAGCAAGGCGTTGCGCAGCACCTGCCGCTCCGGCTCTTCGGACTCCCAGAAGCGCAGCAGCGCGACGTTCGTCGACAGCGTGAACAGGACAAGCGCGCCGGCGGCGAAAGGCACGGCACGGCCGAGCGCAAGGATCAGGCCGGCGACGACTTCGAGGGCTGAGCCGGCTGCCAGCATGACAACGGGAGCCGGAAACTTCCGGCTCGCCAGATAGTCGCACATAGCCTTGAATTTCAGGAAGTGCTCGATGCCGGCGAAGACGAACACGCCGCCGATGAGAAGCGCGCCTATCGCCTGAATGGTATCGATCGACATGTCGACCTCCTGCAGGCTTCCGGGTCAATCCTTCGGGATGAAAGCGGGGTTGTAGACGACTTCCCAGAGATGATCGTCGGGATCCTGGAAATAGCCGGCATAGCCGCCCCAGAAGGTCTTTTGCGCCGGCTTGGCGACGCGCGCGCCGGCCTTGACGGCCTCGGCCATGGTCGCGTCGACCTCGGCCTCGCTCGCCACGTTGTGGCCGATGGTGAACTCGGTCGGGCTGCGGCCGCTCTGCGGCACGGTGGCGTCGAGGGCGATGTTCGCGCGCTCGAAGATCGCGAATTTCAAGCCGCCGGCAAGCTCGAAGAAGGCGACGGCGCCATGCTCGAACTCGCGGCCGATGATGCCTTCGGTCGGCAGGCCCAGGCCGTCGCGGTAGAATTTGAGCGACGCCTCCAGATCGTCGACGCCAAGGGTGAAGACGGTGATGCGAGCTTTCATTTCTCTCACTCCCTTCTATATTCGTCACCACATCCGCGACCGGATGCGGCGCAGTGAAGGCGCTGGACGCGCCAAGAGGCTGCATCTGTTTTGCCACGGCGGACGCGACCCGCATTGAAGATTTCGGCCAAAATGGCCGAAGCGGATCCGCCAGAGGACGCCGAAGCAGATCGGAGAAGATATGGAAGCGGTCCTGGCGCAGACCACCGGCTTCTTTCGGGAACGGCCCGTCCCGCGAGGCCTGGCCGGCGCCTTCTCCGTCGTCTGGGTGCATCGCATGGCGAAGCAGGACGTCCCGCCAATCGTCGTCACGCCGGACGCGACCATCGATCTGCAATGGATCGAAGGTCGCTTCCGCGTGGCCGGACCGGACAAGGAGCCGCAGATCGAGCGCCTTCCCCCCGGGTCGGTGATCATCGGCTTCCGTTTCCGGCCGGGCGCGGCCGCCGGGTGGCTCGGCCTGCCGGCCGGCGAAATCGTCGGCGGGCGGCTGAGCCTCCAGGACTTATGGGGTACGCGTGCCCGCGAACTGTCGGATCGCGTCAAGGCCGCGCCCGACCTCGCCGGCATGGTGCGGCAGTTGGAAAATGAAGTCGGCGCGCATACAGAGGGGCGCGATGCGCTCGATGCGCTGATGGGCAGGGCCTTCGACCTCATTGATGAAGGCCTGTCGCCGGAGATGCCGCTGGTTCCCTGTCTGCTCAACCGCCTCAACATGAGCGAGCGGACGCTGCGCCGGCGTTTCGAGGACGCTTTCGGCTATGGTCCGAAGACGCTCGACCGCATCCTGCGCTTCCACCGCTTCCGGCGCCTGCAGCGACGGCATAGCGATGCCTCGACCGCGCTGCTCGCCATCGAGGCCGGCTACGCCGACCAGGCGCATCTGATCCGCGAAACCCGGCGGCTGACCGGCGTGACACCCTCGGCGCTGGCGTAGGTCAGTCTTCGGCTGGTCCCGGTCTCACTCACCGGCCAGCCATTCGATCGTCCAGCGCGACGGCTGTTCGACGGCAAGCACTCCATGCAAGGCCGGCAGCATCAGCCGCAATTTCGGCCTCCAGCGTGAAGGGCGGGTTCACCACCACAAGGCCACTGCCGTCGAGGCTCGGTTCGCTCGAGGCAGGCCGGATCTCGAAGCCGATGTCGAGCAGTTTTGGAATGCCTGTCTCCTTCAGCGCGGCGCGGAAGGCGGCGACCGCCTTGCGATCCTTGATCGGATACCAGAGCGCGTAGATGCCGCCCGGCCAGCGCCGGTGCGCTCGGCGCAGGTTCTCGACGAGACGCTGGAACTCGCCCTCCTCCTCGAAGGGCGGATCGACAAGCACGAGCCCGCGCTTTTCCTTCGGCGGCAGATGCGCGCCGAGCGCCAACCAGCCGTCGAGCTCGATCACCCTGGTCTGGATGTCGCCGGCGAAGACGGCTTTGAGCCGCGCAGCGTCCTCGGAATGCAACTCGATCGCCGTAAGCCGATCCTGCTTGCGCAGGAGATGGCGCACGATCAGCGGTGAGCCGGGATAGCGGCGCAGACCGCCGTCGGGATTTTCCAAGCGCACCGCTTCCAGATAGGGCTGAAGCAGCGCCGCCGTCCGAGGCTCGAGCGCGGCCTCGGACACCCGGCCGATGCCGCCCTGCCATTCACCCGTCTTGCCGGCCTCCACCGACGCGAGATCGTAGCGGCCGATGCCGGCGTGAGTGTCGATAGCGCGAAAGGCCTTGTCCTTCTGCTTCAGATACTCGACCAGCCGGCTGAGCACCGCGTGCTTGACGACATCGGCGAAATTGCCGGCGTGGTAGGCGTGGCGATAATTCATGCCGCCTTCACCTTTGCGAACCGCCGCGGCCCCAGCGCGGCGGCGGGGGCTGCGAGTTGGGATTCTGCGGCGGCTTGTTGCCGCGCCCAAAGACCAGCGAAAGCACCAGTCCAGCCAAGCCGACTCCCATCAGCGTGTAACCGGCCGGCTGCGCGCGTTCGTCGACCGAGCCGGTGCCCGCACGCAAGATCAGGTCGACGGCGCGCATGTCGATCCCGTCCGCATCGCCCGGACCGACAGTGAAGACGTAAGCGCCCGGCGTGACCGTCTCTATCACACCGGCCTCGTCGCGAAAGATCTTGTCGGGCAGCTGCGGGCTCACCTGGCGTGGATTGTCGGTGTGGTTGAAGGAGAGCGTCGAGGCGAGCGCCGTGCGGCCGCCGCTTGCCGCGGTCAGCGTCAGCACCGTGTGCTGCTGCGAGGCGACGCGCTCGGCACGCGCGGTGAGGTCGACCAGCACGCGAACAGGCGCGTCGCGCGCAGCGAGCCGTACGGTCGCCGGCCGGAAGCGGCCGCCCTCGTAGACGCGCCAGGTGCCGATCGCATGGCCGGAGAAATTGCTCACCGCCCAGGGATAAAAGACCCCGATGGCAGCGCCGGCGATGAGGACAAGAACCGAGAGGAAGCGCATTGAAAGCCCTGGTTAGAGTTTCTTGCGGGCGCGATCGCCACTTTTGGCGGCCTCGTCCCGGGCAGCGTCGCGAATCCGCTCCATCTCGTCCAGAAACATCTCCAGGCCAAGCTCGAAAGTCTTGTCGAAACCGCTTGTGCCAAAATAAGCCGCGGCCGCCACGACACTGGGATAGTCGCGCTGCAATTCTTCGTCGCTGACCGTGGTGACCGCCGACGGCCCCTTGGCGTAGCCGGCGGTCTCGTCGAGGATCGCGCCCATCAGATAATAACCGGCGGCGCGGAACAGACGGGCGCTGAGCTCAGGTCCGAAGCCGCCATCGTCGAACAGGCCGATGATGGCGTTCAACTTGGCGAGGCAGGGCGGCGAGTTCATGCGATAGACGACGATGAACGGCGCGAAGGCCGGATGCTCGGTCGCCACACGCCGGAATTCCTGCATACCGATGCGCGCCCGCTCACGCCAAGGAAGGCTGTGATCGGGGATCACGAGCCCGCTCATCTGGCGATCGACCAGCGCCTCGTAGAGATGCGCCTGCGAGGGAAAGTGATGGTAGATGCTCATCGCCTCGCAGCCGAGCCTGGCGGCGAGCTTGCGCATCGAGAAGCCGGAGAGCCCTTCCCGCTCGATTACCTCAAAGGCCGCGTCCTCGATCATCTCGCGGGACAATTTTCCGCGGGTTCGGATTTTCTTGCTCGGTGAGTCCATGGCGCCGCTTGACAACTTACACTGTAAGGTTCATGTTCAAATCACCTTACACCGTAAGGCTAACAAAAACCAGAGGAGAACACCATGCCTGTCATTCGCATTATCTCAAGCGCGCATTCCTACCTTCGTTCCGCCTCGCTGCTCGCCGCTATCGCGTTCACCGCGGCCTTGACCGTGCCTGCCGGCGCCGACGACTATGACGCCGCCATCAAGGACATCCAGTCGACCATCGGGGGCGTACCCGGCTTCATGAAGCAGTTCCCGAAAGCCGGTCTGCCCGGCGCGTGGGCAGAGGTCAAGGCAATCGAGATCAGCGACAAGACGGCGCTGCCGCCGAAGGTGAAGTCGCTGATCTCGCTGGCGGTCGCGGCGCAAATCCCCTGCAATTATTGTGTTTGGTCGGACACCGAGAACGCCAAACGCGCCGGCGCCACCGACGAGGAGATCCAGGAGGCAGTCGCCTTGGCCGCCTTGACCCGCCACTGGAGCACCATCTTCAACGGCATGCAGGTCGACTTCGCCCAGTTCAAGAAGGAGATGGGCGGAGAATAAGGAGGGCAATGAGGAGTAGAAACGGGAATGCACGGCGTCCAGTTGTCCAACCTGCGCTACTCCTTGTGCTCCCCCTTTTTAAGCACCTCAGAGTGGTGGCGATGCCGGGAGGCCATCTCGGCGTGCCGGACAGCACGGCTGCGGAGCCGTCGTCACCACGGCCGCCTAGCCCCGATCAATTCGGAAAGCGCGTTTCGCGGACAGGGCCTACAGGCTCGCCAGATCTACCTGTTGGCGAACTAAGATATACTTGCGCAATTTTCTAGCCCGAAAGACCGGCCGCAAGAAATGCCAGAGGCCGAGAGACGGCGCCAGACGCGTTCCTTGTCTTCACCTTGAAGCCTTCCGCCCCTAACGCTCGACAAGCTTTGCGTAGGCCGCGGCACGCGATGCTTTACCGCGGGAAAACCGGCCGGAACCGACCCCTTCTATGACTCAAAGGCGCGCCTGCCTACGCTTACAGTTAACCAACCGCAAAAGACTGAAGTTAATGAATCCCTAAATTAGTTGACTATGCCGCGCACAGGTATATCTTTCTATACGTTGGGTGTGCAATTTGGGCGAGCAGTCCGCGGTGGTGGCAACCATGTTCGTGGATCGCGACTTAGGGGCAAAGGGACGCTGAGCGGCAGCACATAAGCCGTACGGCAACGACCCCGCTTACTCAGACAAAACACATCGTGTTTTTGGCGACTTCGCGCATGCGGAGGGGATCGCCATGATTTCACCTGGTCGGGCAACGCTGTTGCCCCGGCCCGGAACGACGATGCGTGGGTGTGTGCGAGTATGAGGTCGCCATGGGTAGGGTCATCAAAGTTCTGAAGCTGGACACCAAGCCGGGACGGAGGCGTGCCGATCAAGGACGCGCGCTGGTCGCCGGCGGAGCAGGATTTCTGGGTTCTCATCTGTGCCAAAGGCTGCTTGCCGATGGATATGAAGTTATCGCGCTGGACAATTTCCACACGGGCAAGCGCTACAACCTGTCAGCGATAGCGCGTGACGCGACTTTCACCTGCATCAGGCACGACATCGTCGAGGAACTGCCGACGGACCTTGCTGTCGACGAGATCTACAATCTCGCCTGCCCGGCTTCTCCGCCGCATTATCAGGCCGATCCGATCCACACCTTCAAGACCAGCGTGCTCGGCTCGATCAACCTTCTGGAGCTCGCGCGGCGACACAACGCCAAGATCTTCCAAGCCTCGACTTCGGAGGTCTATGGCGATCCGCTGGTGCATCCGCAACCCGAAGGTTACTTCGGCAATGTCAACACGCACGGTCCGCGCTCCTGCTACGACGAGGGCAAGCGCTCAGCCGAGACGCTGTTCTTCGATTACTCGCGGACATACGGCATCGATGTCCGCGTCGCGCGCATCTTCAACACCTACGGTCCGCGCATGCGGCCCGACGACGGCCGCGTGGTGTCGAACTTCATCGTCCAGGCCCTGCGCGGCGACGACATCACCGTCTACGGCAGCGGCGCGCAGACGCGCTCCTTCTGCTTCGTCGACGACCTGATCGAAGGCTTCGTGCGCCTGATGAACGCCGACGTGGCCCCCCAGCACCCGGTCAATCTCGGCAACCCCGTCGAGTTCACCGTCATGGAATTGGCCGAGCTGGTCATCGACTATACGAATTCACGCTCGCGCATCGTGCACCGGCCGCTGCCGGTCGACGACCCCAGGCAGCGCAAGCCCGATATCTCGTTTGCCAGGCAGCATCTCGGCTGGGAGCCGAAGGTTGCGCTGAGCGAAGGCCTCGCCCACACCACTGCCTATTTCGACGCCGTCCTGGGCGGACGCCGGTTCATCGCCCCGCGCGCCGTCCAGGCATCAACCGCCAGGGAGGCAACGGCATGATGACCCGCCGCCCCGTTCTGGTGACGGGTGGCGCCGGCTTCATCGGTAGCCATGCCTGCAAGCTGCTGTCGGCGGCGGGCTACTTGCCGGTGGTCTACGACAATTTGAGCCGCGGCAACGAGAAAGCCGTCGCCTGGGGGCCGCTGGTCGTCGGCGACATCCGCGACCCCGAAGCGTTGCGGCGGGCGATCGAGACTCACAGACCACAGGCGATCATCCATTTCGCCGCCCTTGCCTATGTCGGCGAGTCGGTCAGCGCGCCGGCGGATTACTATGCGACCAATGTCGGCGGCACCATCGCCGTACTGGACGCCGCGCGGGCAAGCGGCATCGACAAGGTGATCTTTTCCTCGAGCTGCGCGACCTATGGCGTGCCGGAAGCATTGCCGGTGAGCGAGGCCTCGCCGCAGAAGCCGATCAGCCCCTATGGCCGCAGCAAGCTGATGGGCGAAGAAATCATCAGGGACTATGCCGCTGCCTATGGAACGAGATACGCGATCCTTCGCTACTTCAACGCCTGCGGCGCCGATCCCGAAGGCGAGCTTGGCGAGTGGCATACACCCGAAACCCACCTCATTCCGAGGGTGCTGATGGCGGCGTCCGGCATGATCGAGGCGATCGAGGTCTTCGGCGCCGATTACGAGACGGCGGACGGCACATGCGTGCGCGACTACATCCACGTCAGCGACCTCGCGCGCGCGCATCTCATGGCATTGATGCATCTCGAGGCCGGCGGCGACAGCCTGTCCGTCAATCTCGGCACCGGCCGAGGCATCTCGATAAAGGAGATCCTCGAGGCCGTCGGCCGCGTCACCGGCCGGACGGTCCCGGTCGCCTATAAACCGCGCCGGCCCGGCGACCCGGCCGGGCTGTTCGCCGATCCCAGCCTAGCACAAGAGCAATTGGGCTTTGTGGCGGAACTTTCCGATCTAGACACCATCGTCAGGACGGCAGCGCCCTTCTTCGGGCTCCGACCGGCCCTGAAGCCGAAGGTTTTCAAAGCGTCCGCCGGCGTCTCGCGCGCGGAGCGCGCGCCGCGCGGCATGAACGCCGCGGAAAAACGCCAGCCTGCACGGCTGGCAGTCGTCCCTGTGAGTACTGTGTCGGGGCGTGGGCTCGCTGAGCTGGGTTGACGGCTTGTCTCAGCGAGCCTCTTAGATTTGATACGCCGGGACAATTCCGAGCGGAAACTGCTAGAGCAATTCCAGGACGTGTGCAGCGGTTTTCCGTCCGGAAATTGCGTGAGCAAAGAGATAGAGCGGGTCGGCGTTTCCGTGAAACGGCCAGCCGCTCTAGGCATTTTTCTGGACGTGCGCCAGCAGCGACTAACTCTTGGGATCGACCAACTTGCGGGCCTTTTCGAAATCGACGCTCCTGGTATCGCCCGCCTGAATTTTCTTGAACTCGTCGGCCGAATTGTCCGAAGCGTGCCTGAAGCTGTACCACCGGCCATCCGGATCCCTCCGTTGCTGGACGGTCCCGTTCAGGACGCGATGGCTGAAACAGGTGCGGATGGGCTGTGCCGTATAGGCCGTGGACCGCCAGACGAGCTCCATGCACATCTTGCCATCATTGCTGAGATGCCATGTACCTTCGGCGAAGGACGTTGAACCAGGCTTGGACGTCCAGGCACGCATGCGCCTGTCCTGGGCGAAATAGGCGGCTCCGTCCTCCCAGTTCCAGGTGCGGTCGGCATAGAACAACTGCAACTCAAATGCCGTCGGCGTGGTGCCTGCTTGTGCCGCTGCCGGAGACCCAGCGCCGGCTGCGTGAGCAACGCCGGACAGCGCCACTCCACCGCAGAAGAGCAGAAGCATCAGGTCCGCGCGCCGCGCAGAACGACGGCACCTCACGCTCCGCGCTGGTCTGGACGGCAATATTTTTCGAACTGCAGGAATGATGAGCGATAACATTTCGACGACGCCTTTCGATCTGGCGTCACTACCCAGATTGGGTATTCGATCCCAATGCGCAGCTACCGCCCCCACGTGATATTAACTGCCGCTCGAGGAATGGTGTCAACCTTCCCGTCGCAGCGAGCCAAGATCGCCCGCGGACGGTGATTGCGGCCGCGCCAAAGCTTGTGGATGGGCAAGCCGCTGGTTATAGGATCGGCCGCTTATGATGGAGCAGAAACGTTGAACGGGCCGGCGACCACGGAAGGGCTCGGAATCTTGGCGCCTCGCCAGGCCATTGGAAGCCGGCAAGGGAGCCGGCGGCCTGGAGCGGTCCCCTGCCGTGCGGCCGATTTGGAAATCGAAGCAATTACCCGGAATGCGGCGGTCGACGCCATTCGGAGAACTGGTTGAAAAGAGCATTCTCGATAATCGTCACACTGGCGCTGCTGGCCTGGCTTGCGGCAGACTCGCGCTGGAAGATGGTGGGCGACGCCTTCGCCAGCATCACGCCCGGCGCCTTCGCTGCGGTGACGCTGGCGCTGTTCGTCACTTATGTGCTGCGCGCGCTGCGGGTCTGCGACGAGTTCCGCGACGAGGTGAACGGCCGCTTCGGCGCCTGCCTGCGCGTCATCCTGATTCACAACGCCATGATCAACGTCGTGCCGTTCCGCGGCGGCGAGACCGCCTTCCCGCTGCTGTTGCGGCAGGTGTTCGGCATCTCGATCGTGCGCGCCGGCGCTTCGCTCCTGTGGTTCAGGCTGCAGGACGCCTTCGTCGTCGGCGTGCTCGCGTGCCTGGTGTGGCCCGGTCTTCACCCGGCGCTCAGGGCCGCGGGAATAGCAGCGCTGATTGCCTCCGCCTGGTATCTGCCGCGCTGGGCGCGCGCGCCGCATGACTGGGCCGGGCGCGGCAGCATCGTGTCGAAGCTCGGCAAGCTGCGCGATATCTTCACCGAGGCCACGGGGCGCTCTCGCTACGGCTGGTGGTGGACGGTCGCCAACTGGACGCTGAAGCTTGCCGTGCAGGGATGGCTGCTCGCCATGCTGCTCGGCACCTCCTTCCAGACTGCCTTTCCCGGCGCCGTCGGCGCCGAGGCCGCCGCCATCCTGCCGGTGCAGGGCGTCGCCGGCTTCGGTACCTACGAGGCGGGAGCCGCGGCCGCACTGCTTTATTCCGGCATCGCCATGAAGGACGGGCTGCAGGCGGCGCTGGCGCTGCATCTATTCATCCTCTTCTCGGCCGTTGCCACCGGTGCGATCGCCTGGCTGTTTCCCTCGAAATCGACGCTGCCGGAGACGCCGGCTGCGGGACCCGCAAGGAAATGACCGCCATGGACACGCTTCCCATTCCTCAGTCGGGGCTGCCTGCCGGTGCCGTCATGCCCGAGCACCAGCTTTCCATCGTCATCCCGATGTATAACGAGGCCGACAACGTCGAGCCGCTGATCGTGCGTATCCACCAGGCGATGGAGAACTACAGCCAGCCCTGGGAAGTGGTGCTGGTGGACGACGGCAGCACCGACGCCACGCCGAATGAAATTCGCCGCCTGGCGGCCGAATACGGTGCGCATGTGCACGCTGTGGAGCTGGTGCGCAACTTCAAGCAGACGGCGGCCATGCAGGCCGGCCTCGACGCTGCCCGCGGCGATGTCATAGCGACGCTCGACGGCGACCTGCAGAACGATCCGTTCGACATACCGCGCATGGTCTATCGACTGCTGACCGAGGACCTCGACCTCGTCGCCGGCTGGCGCAAGAACCGTCAGGAGGGTTTCTGGATGCGCCGGCTGCCGTCACGCATCGCCAACTCGCTGATCGCGCGCGTCACCGGGGTTCGGCTGAAGGACTATGGCTGCAGCCTCAAAGTGTTCCGCGGCAGCGTCATCCGCAGCGTCAGGCTCTATGGCGAAATGCACCGCTTCATCCCGGCCTGGCTGGCGACGGTGACGACGCCGCGCCGCATCGCCCAGGAGGTGGTGACGCATCACGCCCGCATCCACGGCCAGTCGAAATACGGCATCTCGCGCACCTTCCGCGTGGTGCTCGACCTGGTCTTCATGTTCTTCTTCATGCGCTACCGCACCAGGCCCGGCCATTTCTTCGGCGGCATCGGCATCGTGTTCGGCGTGCTCGGCTCGCTGATCCTTGCCTACCTGTTCAGCTTGAAGGTGTTTTTCGGACAGGACATTGGAACGCGCCCGATGCTGTTCACCGGCTTCTTCCTGGTCATCGCTGGCCTGCAGATGGTAACGTCGGGCGTACTCGCCGAGATGCTGTCGCGCGTCTATCTCGAGGCCAATGTTTCGCTCGCCTATGTGGCGCGCCCGCAGCCCGCGCCTGGCGAAGGTGATGGCTGGCGTTGGCCGAGCCCGCCGGCGCAAGCCAAGAAAGCCCCGAGACGGAAATGATCCCGCCCCTGCCCTCATCCGAGGTCCGCGCATGACCATCCTTGTGACCGGAGCCGCCGGCTTCATCGGCAGCCATGTCTGCGAGCGCCTGCTCGCCCGCGGCGACGCCGTTGTCGGCGTCGACAGCATGAACGCCTACTACGACCCGGCATTGAAGGCGGCACGGCTCGCCCGGCTTTCCGGCCGGCACGGATTTTCGTTCCAGCAACTCGACATAGCCGAGTCGGGCGCGCTGGCGGCGAACCTCAAGGGAACGCTGCTGAGCGGCATCGTGCATCTCGGCGCCCAGGCGGGCGTGCGCTATTCGCTCGAAAATCCGCGCGCCTATATCCACGCCAACATCGCCGGCCACCTGGAGGTGCTGGAGCTCTGCCGTGCATCGCCCGAGATCAAGCATCTGGTCTATGCCTCGTCGAGCTCGGTCTATGGCGGCAACACCAAGGTGCCGTTCGTGGAAAGCGACCGCGTCGACAATCCGGTGTCGATCTACGCGGCGACCAAGAAGGCGGACGAGCTGATCAGCTCGACCTATTCGCATCTCTTTGGGCTGCCGCAGACGGGCCTGCGCTTCTTCACCGTCTATGGCCCCTGGGGACGACCGGACATGGCGGCCTGGATCTTCACCGAGGCGATGCTCTCCGGCAAGCCGATCCGCGTCTTCAACCATGGCGAGATGTGGCGCGATTTCACCTATGTCGACGACGTTGTCGAGGGCGTGATTGCGGTTCTCGACAAGCCGCCGGCGGCCGGCCGCGAGCGCCACCGCATCTACAACATCGGCAACAGCCAGCCGGTGCATCTCGGCCGCTTCATCGAGACGCTGGAAGGGCTGCTCGGCGTGAAGGCCATCCGTGAGGATCTGCCCATGCAGCCCGGCGATGTCGAAAAGACCTTTGCCGACACCAGCGCGCTAGAGCGCGACATCGGCTTCAAGCCGAAAGTGCCGATCGAGGAAGGACTGGCGAAATTCGTCGACTGGTACCGGCGGGAATGGCGGCCGGAGGGTAAGCTGTAAAGCGAAGCGCTGCCGCCGATGCGCTGCCCTACATGCATCCTTCGATAAACGGACCGCTGACCCATAGCGAGCCGTTGGTATACATGGCGGTTCCGCTGTCGTCGGTGTAGCCATGGGATTGCTCGTCCACGTGCAGCTTGCTGTTGGGCACAAGCTGCCCGTTCACTTTTATGCTCTTGATGAAAAGGTTGCGATCGCCGGGCCGGCCGTCTCCGGCCCACTCGTCGTTGACATAACGAATTTCGATCGTCTTTGGATTGGGCACGCCGCTAAGGTCGATGTGGAACGGTTGCGCCTCGACGGCCGCCTCCGTCAGTTCCGCTCCGCCACGCGCTGCTCGCCTGTCGAGGCCTTGCTCTCCTTGCCCTGGACGGCGATCTCGCCAAGGCGCTTGCCGTCGGCGAAGACGTCGAAGCGAGGCTGACCCTGGTAGTCGGTGCCGGCCGCGTCGATCTCCAAGCTTGTGGCTGTGCAGTGCCCCGCGTCTCCGGCCGCGTTGGCGACAAGTGTGGCTATGCGCCGCTTTTGCGATTGCACCCAGCCGGCAATCGGCTGCAGCAGCGCCGTTCGATCGCTCAAGCCTTCTTCGAATAGGTTCGTCTTTTCGCCGGGATCGGCCTTAAGGTCGTATTCCTCGACCTTGCCGGTGGTAGCGTTGAAAATCACCTTTCGATCATTATCGCGATAACCGAGCAAGGAGCCGGCCCACGGATTGAAGAAGAAGGTCCTGTTTGGCCGTTGCTCGCTGAACAGGCTGCGGCCCTGCCACTGCTCGGGTAATGGCAGTCCCAGTATGTCCATGATCGTCGGAGCGATGTCGACGATGCCGCCGACCGGATGCGCGACTTCGTCATGGAAAAGGTGCTTGTTGATCATTATCAGCGGAATGTGGACGTTCTCGTCGTAAATCGCGGTGGCATGGACGTAGTCGCCATGTTCTCCGAACGCCTCGCCATGATCGCCAAGGACGACAACCAGCGTCGAATCGAGCTTGCCGGACTGCTTCAGTGAATCGAGGATTTCACCGAACGCTGCGTCGCCGACCTTCA
This sequence comes from Mesorhizobium sp. WSM4989, assembly GCF_029625795.1. Lineage (NCBI taxonomy): Bacteria > Pseudomonadati > Pseudomonadota > Alphaproteobacteria > Hyphomicrobiales > Phyllobacteriaceae > Mesorhizobium > Mesorhizobium sp. WSM4989. Next base: position 595,612 of record NZ_JARTVN010000001.1, read on the forward strand.
GGGCGTTGAGATAGGCATTGAATTTTTCGTCATCGACGTAGTGCACCGGCCCGATGTCTTTAGCGGAAGGCACCATCTTCGAGAACATCGGGCTGCCGGTGATGTACGGATAATGCGTCATCGCCGTGAACATGATGCCGAAGAAGGGCTTCTGCGGATCCTTCTTCATCCAGTCGATGATCGTTTGGGCCGTGCAGAGGTCACTGTTGTAGTCCATGTTCTTCCACTGCTCGGTACTGAGCTTGAAGGTCGGGGTGGCGCATTTCTGCCCCCGATAGTCCTGGATGACGTCCAGTCCCTTGTTGAACAGGAACTCGTCCACACGCTGGAAACGGGAATCGGCGCTCCAGAAGAACCCGGTGCGAAAATTGTGCTTGGACAGGGTGTTGGAGATCGTCTCCAGCGGCAGGTACGGATATTTGGCGGTCATCCCGTAGAATGAGATGTCGTTGTACATCGAGGTCAGCAGCGAGAAGATCGAGTAGTGCGTGGACGGCGCATGCGCATAGATCTTGTCGAACCGAATGGAATCTCCGGCATAGCTCTTTATGTTCGGCGTGATTGGATACTGGCCGCCAAAGGTCTCGATGTATTTCGACGGCACCGACTCCATCATGAAAATCAGCACGTTCTTGATGGGATTTGGCGTCGGCGCCTTGAAGCTTGAGGTTTCCGCCGGACGCTCCCCGACGCTGGCGAAATCGGGATCATTGCCGCCGGCGCTCATCGCAAAAGTCACCGGCGTCGAACTGAACCACGCCGACTGAGCGAAATACACGATAGGATTGTCGACCTTGGATGCTGGCAGCGACTGAGCGCGCACATGATAGCCGCTGCCGACCAGGGCCGCGCCAACGCACAGAACCACAGCGATGAGAAACCTCTTGCGGCCTGCGGAACTCAGCCGCTGGCACAAACTGCCCGCGGCGTAGCCGAGGGCCAGCACCAGAACGATGGACCCGAAAAGGATCGCGGCATCCCTCACGTTGAGGGCATCGCCCATCGCGCTCTTGGCGTCGGCATTCTGCAGGAAGTCGCCATAGACCAGCCACTGGAAGGTGAAAGGCTCACCCAGCATCTTGACGAGATTGATGTTGGCAAATCCCCAGCCGAGCGACACCAGGACCACGAGATAGAAAAGGGAGGCGACGGCCGCGGATGCGAGCCGGCTTGACTTTGTAAGGAAGAGCAGGATCAGCGTTGCCGCCGTCGCCGATGTGATGAGGATCAGGTCGTAATAGCTTGCCGCCAATCCCATGGGAATGGACGCCAGAGCCCCTTGAAATGTCGTTTGCGGATCGACGATGACGGCCCGGTAGATGCCCAGCAGAAGCCATAACCACAGGCTGGTGCAAATGACGCGCAAGGACATCCGCGTGAAGCGAAGTTCCTGCGTCAATGCAGGTTTCGTCCTCGATCCCGTCTGGCCGCCCTCGGACCGGCTCGCCGAGCCCATACCGCCGCCGATACTCATGAGATTGCCCACCGCCAGTTTGTGCTCCGGCCAGAAACCACGGCCGGCAGCTTTCAAACCCCGTGCGCAAAATCGGTTCGGGGCAGGAAAGAGTCAATAAAATCAAGTGTGCGTTAACGACGTCTCTTCAGAACTGGTTAACCGCAAAGATTGAAAGACGATGGGTTTGCCAGAGCGCCGATCGGCATGGAAGCGGCCAACTTGCGGCAGCGAAGAAGGCTGAGACCGTGGTGCGGGCCGGCCCGGCTTCATTCCGACGTCAGCCGAACGCGTACAGATCGTCCGTCGAGACTGCCCTGAAATAGGTCACGAATTCCCAGTAGTTCTCGATGCGGTCGACGAAAGGCCGCTGCGGCGGCTTCAGGATCTCGGTCTCGAAGTGGTCCAGTCGCTGGGAACCGCCGAGATAGGCAATGATTGCATTGCCAACCAGTGGATCGCCGATGTCGCTATAGTGGATCGGGAAATACGGCTGTCGGGTCTCGAACAGCACCGATCTGATCTTTGCGCGAAACAGATTCAGCTCGCGCAGAAACGCGTTGAAACGTTCTATGTCGAAATGCACTTTCTTTCTGGGGCTGTCGGCTGCGAACCGGTCGGCGGCATGGACTGTCCATACTCCGGATGCTTCCGCTTCGAGCAACGAGACGAAGGACGCGATCGGATTCCTGACAAGCCAGAGCTTCTTGACGCTTTCATCTTCCAGCACGGGGAGTATGGCCGCGCGCGTCTGGTCGGGAAATATATGAAAACCGATGAAGCGAGCCGACTGATCGTCGAAGATGCGCGCGATGAACTGCTCCGGCTCGACATCTCGCAAATCGACCCGATCGCGCGGCAGATCGATTTTCTCGTGATAGTCATGGCGCAAGCCGACGAAGCTCGGATTGAAGATTTCGCCGTGCAGCACCATTCCGTCATACTGGTTGAGATGGCGATTGAGCGCTTGAGAACCGGTTCGTGGCGAAGCGATCAGCACGAACTTCTGACAAGACTGCATTCACGCCACACCCGTTGGAGTTTGCCCGAACATACACAAACGACCTCTCCGTTCAAATGTGAGCGGCCGCTTGAAACGGCAACGGCAGGCGCCCTGAAGCACCCGCCGTCGTCGGTGTCCCAGCACTTGCTGCGGGGTTCAACCGCCGCGCAGGCGCGTTGGGCTGAGGCTCGCAATGGTCGAACGCTGTTCGGCGGGACAAGTCGGCAGGAACCGGCTCGCATCCGCATAGGTCATGGTGGTGACGGAGTTCTTCAGGCCGCCGCGCTTGGCGATCCAGCCGCGAACCCAGCCAGGGTAGTTCTTCATCATGAAGTCGGCCGCGACCTGGTTGCCGCGCACCCCGGCGCCATACGGCAGGTGGAAGCCGAACGATGCGTTGCGCGTGACGCAGACCTTGCTCTTGGGCATCGCCAGGTAAAGCGTGCAGGCCGAATCGCACGCACCGTTGAAGCGCACGAAACCGCCGCTGCGGCGCATCTTCAGCATGCGGATGGCATAGTCGATTACATAGCCGCCGCGGTCGCCGCTGATCGTCTTGACGTAGCCCTTGCCGAGATTCATGCGCGGACGCAGCAATTGGTCTGCCGAGCTCGTCGAGATCATCGCGCCCGTCAAGGCGAGCGCAGCGAGAAACTTCAATATCGTTTTCATTCGCGCCTCCTGCTATGCCGTGAACGGTTAGCCGGGACGCGTAAAGATTGGTTATGCCGTGTCGATAAACTTGTAACAATCGCTTGATTGCACAGTCTTTTTAGGGGCCGCTTGATTGCATTGGTTTATCAACGGCGCAGAAGGATGATCACTGAAAAGTAAATCCGGCATGGTCAAAGACCAGAGAAGCGTGGAAGCCTTGCCGGTCGATTTGGGTCAGAGGAACGTTCAATGACCGCTGCAAGCAAGCCGAAGCCGGAAGGCGGTCGTCGCCGCATCTGCGTGGTCACGCCTGCGATCCGGCGCGACGCCGATAAAGACGATGCCTCGGCGCCCGGCGAACTTGCCAGGCTCTTCGCCGAAGACGGAGACGACGTCACGCTGCTGTGGGTTGCCGGCCGGGACGTGCCATCCACGGACGAGGTCGCGGCCCGCCGGGCGGAGTTCGGGGCCGCCTCGGTCAAACTGGAGGTTCTCGACCGGTCCGACCAGCTGCTTCCCTCGCTGGCGACGCCCGAAAGCCGCTCCGCTGCGCTGCTGCATTATCTCGAGCGGTGCAGTTACGATCTGGTCTACGCGCCGCTGGAGGGTGGCCTGCCCTACTTCACCCTGCTCGCGGCTGAGACCGATGCCTTCGCCACGCCGCCGATCGTCCTCCTTGCCCGCGCTCCGCAAGAATGGGCGCATGAAGCCGACAAAACATTCATGGGCAGCACCGAGGCGATCGCCACGGCCTACATGGAAAAGTACTGCGCCGAGATGGCCGACAGGACGGTCTGTGCATCCGCCGCCCTGCGCCAATGGCTGCTGTCGAGAGGCTGGAAGGTGAGAAAGGCGACGGTGCTGCCGCCACCGCTTCGGGCCGTCCGGACCGAAGCGCCGCAGCCACCCATCGCGAGCAAGGCGCGTGAGCTTGCCGCCCTGGCCGGATCGCGCTTTCGTGACGGGCTGACGCTGCTCTGCGACGCGCTCGACATCCTCGCGCAATCGGCGCCCGAAGGGCTGACCCTCACCGCGTTCGGTCCATTCGGCAAGATCATGGGCGAGCACAGCGGCGGACTGCTTCTGCGGCGCGCCGAACGTTGGCCGTTCCGGCTCAAGCTGTTGCCGCGCGCGACCCTCGAGGAGAGGCTCGACTACCTCGCACGCAGCGGCGCCTTGGCCGTTGTCCCAAGCCTTGCCGCATCGACCGGCGAGGCCGTTGGCGCATGCACCGCGGCAGGGCTGCCCTTCGTCGCAACCAATGCCGGCGCGAATGCCGAAGCCTGGAAGGCTGAAGCCGGCCAGCCGCCGCTGGTCGAGCCCGACGCGGCGCAATTGGCGGCCGCCATGCTGGCGGCGCTCGAGAAGCCGCCCCGGCCACGGCGGATCGATATGACGGGGCCCGGCCGCAAGGCATGGCTGCATACGCGCCCTCTGCCCGCTGCCCGGAAGCGCATTCGCAAGCGGCCCCAACCGGCGCCCCTGGTTTCGGTGGTGATGGCGCATCGCAACCGGCCGCTCTATCTCAAACAGGCCATCGAAGCGGTCGAGGCGCAAACCTACGGCAATCTTGAACTGGTGCTGGTCGACGACGGAAGCGATCTGGAAGAAGCCAGGCAATTGCTGGATACGTTGGAACCAGGCTTCCGTAAGCGCGGATGGAGGATCCTGCGCCGGCCGCACAAGCATCTTGGCGCCGCCCGCAATGCCGGAGTGCGCGCCGCGCGCGGCGAGTTGGTCCTGTTTGTCGACGACGACAATGCGCTTTTTCCGGAAGCCGTCGAGCATTTCGTCCGTGGCATGGCGGCATCGGGCGCGGACATCTGCACGGCCTTCCAATTGCTCTTCTATGAGGATTTCGTGCCCGAGGACCGGGCCGACGGCCTGATCCAGTATCTGCCGCTTGGCGGCCCCGACGCGCTGGGCCTGATCCACAACGTCTATGGCGACGCCAATGCGATGGTGCGCCGGTCTGTTTTCTCGCAGATCGGATTTTGGCTTGAGGATCCCGGCTATGCCATGCACGACTGGGAGTTCTTCGCGCGGGCCTCACTCGCCGGGCTCAAGCTCAGGCCCATTCCAAAGCCGCTCTACTGGTACCGGTCGAAGCCGGACGGCATGTTCCGCACGTCGAATTGGTACGACAACCGCTTGCCTGTCCTGGAGGCGTTGCGGACGCTGCGATCCGATGACACCCGGCTGCTCCACCAAATGGCCATCGCGCAGAACACGGCGCGTTCCGAAGTCGACAGCGCGCGCGAGAACCTGAAATATAAGCCTGCCGATCGCAAATATTTGGCTCTCAGCGACCTCGAGCCGAACGGCGAGGCAGCGATCGAGACGCTCGCCGGCATCGCCGCTTCGGTCGGCCGCCACGATACTGCCACCGCCTTGCTTGGAGACGGTCTCGGCAGGCCGCAGCCAGACGCATCAGGCAGAGCCGTGGCGGCCGGCGCTTCAGGCGCGCTCGCTTACGACGTGCTGAGGAGCGCAAGGCTGCTTACGCCGCGCACTGCAGCGCTGCCGTTGTTGCTGGTGGCGCCCGACGGCGGCGGCGTGTTCCTGCGCCCGCATGCGGAGGGTGCGGTCGCAGCATCGATCGATCATCAATTCCCGCCCTTCTTTCGCAGAATAGAGGCCGCCATCGAACTCGCCCATGCCGAGGCTCCGGCAATCGCGTTCGGCCTGGCGCTCGCCCGCCCGGACCGGCCTATAGACTGGCAGCAGGATGTCGGCGCGCAGACAATCGGCTTTTCCGGCTGGATGACGGTCCGCGACAGATTCGTGCGCCACGCCTTGGCGGCGACGGTCAATGTCAGGCGCAAGATGCCGCTTTCGATCGTGCTCGCGGTGCGCTTCGTGGAAGGACCGAACGGTGCTCCGAGCAACGCCTTCTTTCGGACGCTGACGGTGTTCAGCGACTAAAGCAGGACGTTCGAAATCTGAACTCGACATGCTGCCGGTTCGCCTGTTTTTCGGCGCCGCATTTCTGCGGCCACGACGCGATTCAGCCCCGTCGGCGAGAAATAGCCTTCACAGGCCCAAGCAGCCGCTCAAAGTTAACCATCTCTCAAGCCGATTTCTTCCGAAATGGTTGACAAATTGCTAACAAATCAATAGTATCAACAGCCTATGGGGTATGTAGTGGCAAGGGTGGGCGTAATGCGTAAGATACAGTCGCTACTTCTGGGCGGACTCAGTCTGCTCGGGTTGAGCGTCGCGTTTTCGAATGCGGCGCAAGCGCAAATCGAAGTTGCTCCAATCAAGGAAGCCGAGCTCGCCTGCGAGCAGGCCCTCAAGATCGGCACCATCGAGGCGCTAGAGGACTACCTGCATCGTTATCCGAATGCGCCAACGGCCTGCAAAGCGCTTGCTTTGAACAGCTTGTCGCAGTTTGCCGGGGGCGGTGGGAACGGCAATGGCGGGGATGGCGGCGGCCGCTACGGCGGATAATTGCCGGCGGCATTTCGCCAATAGATCGTCAGATCAGCTGGCCGCGGTTTCCTGTAACCGCGGCCAGCCCGTCGCGACGAATTCGGCGTAGCGATCCGAGGTTTTCATCCAGCCGAGTTCCACGAGCTGGGCAGTGTCGCCGCTATAGCGCACGGACCGGTCGTTGCGAAGCGAGAGTTTCGGATTGCGCTCCAAGGCCTCCATATAGGCGGCGCGCTCTTCGAGCGTCTTTTCTTTCAGTTGCGCATTCTCGCCTAGCGAGGATGCCGATTTCTGCTGGAAGCCCCAAACAAATTTGAAGTGCAGCAGCGCGACGCGGAGTTCGCTGAACCGCACCTTGCTGATGGTGTGCTGCGCCGCGTGATAATGTGTGTCCCTGCTCCACCGCACGATCGGCACCTTGGTCAGGCACGGTGGAAAGGTCTGCTTGAAGCGGCCGCGCCAGAAAACGCGCTCGCGCACCCCGCCGAACATTTGCTCGGGAGGATAAAGTCCATCCCGCGCGCGCAGCCATCCCGGCTCCGGATCGAAATAGGAGGATGCGTCCACCAAAGGGATGCTGCCGTCGTAGCTGCACTCCGCCAACGGTCCGTCCGCGTACATGTCGATCATGGATCCGATCACAGCTTCGGCGCCGGTCGACTCGAGATAATTGAAAAGCCGGCGCAGGCTCACGCGCTCGAGATCGGGATAGACAAGAAGCTCGTCGGCATCGACGGACAGACACCAGTGGCCGGAACCGAACACGCGCATCAATGTGTTGATCCATCGCGGCGGGGTGATGTTCTCGGCGAAATGCGACCCCTCCGTGTGGAAACAATGGCTGTCCGGCTGCTCCAGGACTAGTTCTCGCGTCCCGTCCGTCGAGCCGTTGTCCAGGAAGAAGAACCGGTCGACTCCGAGCCTTCGATAATGTTCGAGAAGATGCGGCAGCAACGTCCTCTCGTTGCGCAGCGCAACGAAGCACAGAATCTCGTCCTTGCGCACGTCAAGCGGCCTATGGTCCAGCCGCTCAAGGTGTTTTGGAGGTCGATGGGCAAGCATGCGAACGCCAATCAATACGGTTTGCGCGAGGAGCCTGGACAGGCTTGCGATGATTATCCCGGTCAGACGATTATCAAAGTGTTATCCACCTGTTGGCAAGACTGCTGCGGCTGAGGATCGAGGGGGACCGATTGAAGGTTGGTTCGAAGACGGGCGCAATCTCTACGCCTAAGCGGCAGTCAAGCCACAAACCCCGCAGGGTGTGTGTCGTTTCCGAAGTCGAGTTCGGCTCTACGGTTACCGCTGATCCAGGGTCGGCGACGTATGCGCTGGCGCAGCATCTGGCGAAAATCGGCGACACGGTCACGCTGCTATGGGTGCCGAGCCCGCTCGGCAGCCAGCCCGACGAGCAGGAGATCGACAGGCTCGCCAAATGGAGCTTCGATAATTTCCTGGTGCGCCTCGAGCTGCTGCCGCGGTCACCCGAATTGCTGCGTGGCCTGGAGTCCAGCGACAAGAATTCCGTAGCCGTCTACCACTACCTCAAACAGAACCCCTTCGATGTCGTCTATTTCGCGCTTGAAGGCGGGCTGGCGCATTTCCCCACCGTCGCCAAGCGCACGGGTGTCTTTGCCGACCCTCCCATCCTCGTGGTGCTCGCGCATGGGCCGCTCATGTGGGATCTGGAGGCTAACGCCAGGGCGATCGAACGCAAGGAGCAGATGACCGTCGCCCATATGGAGAGGACCTCCGCCGAGACCTGCGACCATCTCGTCGTCACAGGCCAGTTCCTGCTCGACTGGATGACCAAGGCGGGGTGGAGACTGCCGGCCAGCCAGCACATCGCGACGCCGTTGCAGCCGGAGGAGTGGCGTTCGAACTTCGCCGTCGATCACTACCGGCCCCGGGAAAAACCGGCCGCCGAGGTGGTTCATTTCTCGGGCACCAAGACGCGAAGCGGACTGACGCTGTTTTGCGACGCACTGGATCGCCTGGCCGAGATTGGCGTGACGGACCTGGCCGTGACGATCGTCGGCGCATTTGGTCATGTGCTCGGCGAACATTCGGGCGGCATGATCCTGCGGCGCGCCCGGCATTGGCCCTTCAAGCTGAAACTGCTGCCCATCCGGGACGAGCCCGAGATCTTTCGTTACCTGCGGCAAAGCCATGCGCTGGTGGCAATCACGCACTCGGCCGCGCAGCTCCCGCTGGATGTGGTGACTTGCCTTGACGAGAAGATCCCGTTCGTCACGACGGACGTCGGCAGCATGCGCGGGCTGCTTCAGCCGGAGTCCGCCGAGGCGGTCATGGTGGAGGCATCCCCCTCCGCGATCGCGGCCAAGATCCAATCCGTGCTCGAGAGCCGCTCGTTCGGTCCGGCAAAACCGTTGCTTGACCGGGAAGCGCGCGAGAAGGCCTGGAGCAAACTGCACGTCAAATTGTGCCGACATCCGGCCAGAGCCGACGGCCCAAGCCGGAACCGCAGCCGACCGCCGCTGGTATCCATCATCACGGCGCACTACAATCGGGCGCGGCTGTTGCCGCAGGCGATTGCCTCGGTCCGGCGCCAGGACTACCCCAATATCGAACTGATCGTCGTCGATGACGGCAGCACGGATCCGGATGCAATTCGGCTGCTCAATGACATCGAGCCCGAGTTCGAGCAGCGCGGCTGGCGGATCATCCGGCAGAAGAACGGCTTCCTCGGCAAAGCGCGCAACACCGGTATTCGCGCCGCCAAGGGGTCCTTTATCCTGTTCCTGGACGACGACAACGCTCTCTTCCCCAACGCGGTCAGCACGTTCGTGGCCGGCATGCAAAAGTCCGGCGCCGATATCTGCACGACTTTCGCCAAATGGCTCAACGAGCCTTTCGTGCCGCCGGACACCAAGAGCGGCTATATGCTCTACTTTCCGGTCGGCGGTCCGCCGGACATCGCGCTGATTACCAATCCGTATGGCGACGCCAACGCGATGTTCCGGCGCGAGGTGTTCGACAAGGTTGGCTACCTCAACGAGGAGCGCGGCTTTTCGGCGAGCGATTGGGAATTCTTCCTGCGCGCCGATCTCGCGGGTCTGGAAATCGCCACCGTGCCGGAGCCGCTGTACTGGTACCGGTCTTCGCCGGCCGGCATGAACCGCAATGCCGAGTGGCTGAGGAATCGCCGGCCGATCATCGATGTGTTTCGAAAGCACAAGTTCGCGCACACCGACATGTTCGTGCAGCTCGGCATCAGCTCGAACACTGCCGATCATGAGAAGGACCTCAACCTCTGGAACCTTGAACTGCGCGTCAAGGACGAACGGTATCTGCGGCTGAGCGCAGCCTCCCCCAACTCCGCGGACGCAGTGCAGTTGCTGGCCGAGATTGCGGCGCGAGAAGGCAGGGCCGATACGGCCATTTCGCTGCTCGCTCACGCCGGACGGTCCGACTTCACGCTGGGCGTCGTCGAACTGCTCAACGCCGCCGCTGAAGAAACAGTGCCGGAACTCCATTCCTCGCTCTACAGCGAGCGCTACCTCCCGGTCGAAGCCCTGCGCCGCGCCTATGTTGGCTCGCATCCGGCTGCCGATGCGGATCTCTTGAGCTATGTCGAGCAGTCGCCGGACCAGCTGTTTGTCCAAGCCACCGCCGGCACCGTCTCAATGGCGCTGCTGAAGGGCGTCTGTCCGGCGGGGACGATCAGCGCCAGCTGCTGGGTCTATCTCGATGAGGCACTGACCGGACCGGCGCAGTTCCAGATCGCGATCGTGGACGCGGAAAACCAGACCTTTGACCAGCTCGCCCGGCTCCTCGAGGATGGCGACGGGAACGGTTGGGCCGATGTCAGCCGCCCGCACGAACCACGCGAGATCGCAACGGGCGTCCACTCGCCTGCTCCCGGCAGACGCGACCTGCTGCTCGCCGTCAGATGCGGTGGCAATCGGCCGGACGCTCGGGTGCTCGGGGGCTTTTCAAGCATTCAGGTCCGAAATGTGGTTTCGACCGGTGGTAAGCACCCGCGTCTCAACGCGCCGCAAGAACGTCAACGCATGCGGCGGCTGACCGGCGAGGAGCTGAAGCGCGCAGCGCTTGTAACGAACTATCCGTCCGAGTTGCCGGCATTGCTGGTCGCCGGGGACAATGGCGGTATCTTTTTGCGGCCGAGCATCCATGGCCCGGTTGTCGCCGCCCTCAATTCGACTTTCCCGACCTTTGCCCGCAGTGTCATCGCCACGGTGGAGATCGCCCACGAGGATGCCTCGCCGTTCGAATTCGCCATGGCGCTGGGCCGGCCGGAAGAAAAACTGGTCTGGAAAAACGACACGCCGGTCGGCGCGCTGGCATTCTCCGGATGGACGCGGATTTCGAAACCTTTCGAGTTGCACGATTTGAAGGTTTCCGTCCGGGAGATCGACCGCAAATGGCTGACCATCTATCTGGCCATCAAACTGCCGCGCGGTTCGAAGCCGATGCCGTCCAACGCCTTCTGGCGCAAATTGCTGCTCGTCTGGGACTGAAGGCGGGAGCCCGCCAATCGCGCGAACGTGACCTTTCATGGGTGCGAATCAGAGGTGCGAAGTGCGATAAGAACAGATCGGGTCAGTTTGGAAGGGCGCCAAAGAAATGAAAAGTATTGTCGGCCTTGTCCTGGGCCTTTTCATCATTCCCGTCAGTACCGCATTTTTCACAGCCGCCGCCCAGGAGCGCGACGTCGGGCCGAAGTGCACCCAGTGGAACTCGTACCGCGTCCTGTTCAAAAAGGGCGACAGCAAGATTTCCGACGAAACCGCGAAAGGGCTGGCGGCATTCGTCAAGGACGCCGGTCGCGATTGCGGCTACCGGGTCTACGCGACGGCCAGCAAGGAAGGCGCGTACGACAAGGCGGACGGCATTGCCGGCCAAAGGCTGAACGCCACACGCGCGTTTTTGAAAGCGCAGGGCGTCAAGCCCGAAATGGTGCTGGCGCTTTCTCATTGGGTCGACGATAGCGCCAGCGATAAGAACCAGGCGCGGAGCGCTATCCTGTATACCTTGCCGAAGCAAGGGATCTCCTGCCGGCAGTATGAAAAGCGAAGCCCTGCCCAGGTCGCCCTCTTCTTCGACAGCAGATCCTCGGTGATTTCACCCCCGGTCAAACGCGACCTCGAGAAGTTCGCCAACAGCATCAAGGATACGCGTTGCAACGTGGAACTGACGGCATTGGCCGCCAAGGAGATCACGGGCGCCAATGCGGCAAAGACGAACAAGGACCTGGCCAAGCAACGGATCAAGGCGATCATGGACATCATGACCGCGATTGGCATCGACAGCGACCGCCTCATCGATACGAATGTTGAGTATGTCGGCGACAAGAAGCCGAATACCGCCAAAAATCGCATGGCCACCGCATCGCTGATGTAGCGCGCCTGCCGCCGACGAATGTTACGACTTTGAAACGCCACCCGTGCTCGGTGGGGAATGTCCGTCGAGCAAATCAAGAAGACTTGTCTTCGGGGTTAAAGTGCATATCGCCGGCCAAATCCACCGACAGGTGAAGGACCTTCCGCCCAGCACGAAAATCAACAAGACGACGATCAGCGACCGCTGATCACTCTCACGCCTTGCGCTCCCAGCGACGGTCGGGCGTCTGCTGCCAGTAGGTCACCGCGTGGCCGGCTTCCTTCATCGTCTTCCAGTGGCTGCGCGCGCCTTCGAGCTGCGCTGCGTCGTGGCCGTCGAACAGGAAGACGGCGCGCTCGTAGCCCGAAAGCTCGGGCGGGTGCGCACCATCGACCAGGAAGCGGATCTGGGCAGCGTTGGGGTTGCCCTCCCCCGTGGTGAGCAGGATCGGCTGCTCGGCCGGATAGGCTTCGCGGTCGGTGGCGTGCGCGAGGAAGGAGTCGTCGCGAAACGTCCACAAATGCTGGTCGAGCGCGTCCCGCCGTTCCTCCGTGCCGGTCTGCACGACCGCGCGCCAGCCGCGCTCGACACTGCGCTCGAGCAGGCCCGGCAGGGCTTCCTCAAGCGTCGATTCGGTCAGGTGGTAGAACAGGATGTCGGCCACGACAGCCTTATCCTTCGTAATGGTCGCGCACCAGCCTGTCGAGCAGCCGTACGCCAAAGCCGGAGCCCCAGGACTGGTTGATCTCGCTCGCCGGCGCGCCCATCGCGGTGCCGGCGATGTCGAGATGCGCCCAGGGCGTGTCCTTGACGAAACGCTGCAGGAACTGCGCGGCGATGATGGCGCCGCCATAGCGGCCGCCGATGTTCTTCATGTCGGCGTTCTTGGACTCGATCAGCTTGTCGTATTCGGCGCCAAGCGGCATGCGCCACAGCCGCTCCTGCGTCGCTTGGCCGGCGCCGAAAAGCCTGCCGGCCAGCTCGTCATTGTTGGAAAACAGGCCGGCATAGTGCTGGCCAAGCGCGACCATGATGGCGCCGGTCAGCGTCGCCAGATTGATCATGAATTTCGGCTTGAAGCGATCGTTGGTGTACCAGAGCGCATCGGCGAGCACCAAGCGGCCTTCTGCGTCGGTGTTCAAGACCTCGATCGTCTGGCCCGACATCGAGGTGACGATGTCGCCCGGGCGTTGAGCATGGCCGTCGACGGCGTTCTCGACCAGGCCGATGACGCCGACGATATTGGCCTTGGCCTTGCGGGCGGCCAACGCACGGATCAGCCCGGTGACCGCGGCGGCTCCGCCCATGTCGCCCTTCATGTCCTCCATGCCGGAGGCCGGCTTCATTGAATTGCCGCCCGTGTCGAAGGTGACGCCCTTGCCGATGAAGGCGATCGGCGCGTCCTTGGCCTTGCCGCCCTTCCATTGCATGACGGCCATGCGGGCGCCACGCGGCGAGCCCTGCGCGACGCCAAGCAGCGAGCCCATGCCGAGCCTTTTCATCTCCTTTTCGGTGAGGATCTCGACCTCGACGCCGAGCCCTTCCAGTTCCTTCGCGCGAGCGGCGAACTCGACCGGACCGAGCGTATTGGCCGGCTCGTTGACGAGATCGCGCGCAAGCAGCACGCCTTCGATAACCGCCTCTTCCGCGGCGAAGGCCTTCTTGGCGGCGGAAGGGTCGGCGCAGTGGATGGTTATCTTGGCCGGCTTTGCGGTTTCGGCCTTTTTGCTCTCCGCCCCCTTCGCGTCGGATTGGCCGTCTTCCTTGTCCTTCCTGGTCTTGTATTTGTCGAAGCCGTAGCTGCGCAGGAGGATGCCGGCGGCAAGGTGCGCCGCCTGCCTGCCGTCCGGCTGGAGGTCCGGAAGATCGAGGATGACAGCGACTTCCACAGCCTTGCGCAGCGCGGCGGCAACCGCGCCGCCGAGCTTCAGCCAGGCGTAGTCGTCGAGGCTTGCGACCTTGCCGGCGCCGGCGGCCACCAGCCGGTCGACAGAGGTTCCCTCCGGTGCCAGCACTTCCACCGAGCTCGCGAACTTGCCGGAGAAATCGGCGACCGGAAACGCGCGCGCCAATGCGCCAGCCGGGTCGCAGGCCTTCGCGGCATCGCCAAGGCCGCCGCCGTCGGCCGCAAGCACGAAGACGCTGCCTTTTTTGGGCGCGGCGAATTTGGCGAAGGCAATCGAAGGTCTCGAAGTCATCAGATCCTGCTTCCGGGGTGAGGCGCCGCGAACCGGCTTTTAAGCGTGCGCGACATTTGGTCGTTTTCGGCCATTTGGCAAGACTTTGGCCGAAATCGCTGTCTATATCGGCGCCGAAACCAACCAAGGATTCGTCGCGGCGGAACGCAAGCTTTATGCCGCAACCTGTTGTTAACCATCAATGTTTCGCATTTCTTATTCATTGACGCGGAGACTCCGCCGCGCCGGGCGCGTGGCGTGGAGAGGACAAACCAGATGAGCCGCCTATGGACCCGGTTGTGCAGGCGTCGGCGGATGACTACCTTGTCGGCGGGCATGATGCCGTTCGGCACAATCGAGAAAAGCCTTCATGAAGGTCGTTGAACGCTACATCATGCGTCGCGCTACCGCGATGTTCCTGGCGGCGCTGGCGTGGACACTGGCGATCGTGTGGACGACGCAGGTGCTCGCCAAGATCGACTTGGTCACCGACAGCGGCCAGTCGGCGTTGACCTTCTTCGAAGTCGCAGCCCTGATCATCCCCTCGATCGTCCCGATCGTGGTGCCGTTCGCGCTTGTGGTCGCGGTGGCGCAGACGCTGAGCGCCATGAACACGGATTCGGAGCTGGCGGTGATCAACGCCGCGGGCGCCTCGCGTTGGGCGATCGCGCGGCCGATCCTTCTGCTGGCGCTGGCGGCCAGCGTCTTTTCCTTTGCCGTCGATAACGGCGTCGATCCCTATGCCAGGCAGAAGAACCGGCAGCTGGTGGCGGCCTCGCGCGCCGACCTTCTGTCACTGATCATCCAGGAAGGCACCTTCCGTAAGATCGACGACGGCCTGTTCCTGCAGATCGGCGAACGGCTCCCCGACAACAAGCTCGGTGGCATCTTCGTCGCCGATTCGCGCGAGGAAGGCGCCAACCTCACCTATTACGCAAAGACCGGCAGCATCGTCGAAAAAGGCGACGAGAAGGTGCTGATGATGAATGACGGCGTCATCAACCGCAAATCGGTGACCGGCGACCTTTCCGTCATCCGTTTCACCTCCTACGCCTTCGACCTGTCGGCCTTCATGTCGGCGGCGAACGAGATCACGCTGCTGCCCAAGGACCGGACGACGCCATACCTGCTCGACCCGGATCCCAACGACAAGATGTACCAGCGCAATCCGGGCAGCTATACGGCCGAGGTCAACCAGCGCTTCTCCGAATGGTCCTATTCGCTGGTCTTCGCGCTGATCGCGCTTGCGGTCGCAGGCGACGCGCGCTCGCACCGCGAGGCGCGCATCCATCCGCTGATCACCGCAATCGCAATCGCCCTTTTCGTCCGCTGGCTTGGCTTCTTCGCCGCCGGCAAGGCCGACAAGGTCTGGTACTACGCTTATATGGTCTACGCCGTTCCGATCGTGGCGTCGGCGGTCTCCGCCTGGTTTATCGTCTCGTCGCGGAGCATGGAACTGCCCGCCGCCTGGGCCGACTGGATGACGAATCTCGCCGGCCGCGTCAGCGAGGGCTGGACGGCGCTCAAGCTGTGGCTCGCCCGGCGCGGCACCTCCGGCCAGGGAGCCTGACGATGGGCTGGACGCTGGGCCGCTATTTCTTCTTCCGCTACGTGTCGATCACCATCTGGTTCTTCCTCGGCCTTTTGGCGCTGGTGTTCCTGATCGATTTCACCGAACTCTCGGGCCGCACGACCGGACTGCCGGGCTTCACCTACGGCACCGCCTTCGCCATTTCGGCGCTCAGGATGCCGATGATCATGCTGCAGACGGTGCCTTTCGTCGGGCTGTTTTCGGCGATGGCAACGCTGGTGTCGCTCAACCGCCGCTACGAGCTTGTCATCGCGCGCTCGGCCGGGGTTTCGGCCTGGCAGTTCCTGTTCCCGTGCTGCGTCGGCGCGCTGATGTTCGGCCTGTTGTCGGTCGGCGTGCTCAACCCGATCGCCGCGCACGGCTTTTCCTGGTCGGAGCAGATGGAAAACCAGCTGCGCGCCGGCAAGTCTAACGCCGTCACGGAGGACACGACGCCCTGGCTGAGGCAAAAGACCAACTCCGGCGACACCATCATCGGCGCCCGCGCCATCCTCAACCAGGGGCTGGAAATGGCGGACGCGGTATTCTTCGTCCTCGACCAGCAGGGCAACATCGTCGAGCGCAAGGACGCCGCGCGCGCCTTCCTGCGCGACGGCTACTGGGAATTGCAGGACGTCAAGCTGTTCAAGGACGGCAACATCCGTGCCGAGACCTCCGACCGCGTGGCCACCAACCTCAAGCCGGAATTCGTGCAGGAACGCCTGGCGCGCCCGGAAACCATCCCGTTCTACGATCTGCCGGCAAAGATCGAGGTTGCCCGCTCCTTCGGCCTCAAGGCAAATGCCTTCGCCATGCAGTTTGATTCGCTGGTGGCGCTGCCGTTCCTCCTCGTCGCCATGACGCTGATTGCGGCAACAGTTTCGATGCGATTTGCGCGGATGGGGCAGTCGGCGACGATGATTCTGGGTGGCGTCCTGGCCGGCTTTCTGCTTTATGTCGTTTCGGTACTGGTCAAGGCATTCGGGGTCGCCGGATTCGTGCCTACAATGGTGGCTGCATGGGTTCCGGTTGTCGTGGCTATGTTCTTCGGGGTGACTTTTCTGCTATACAAGGAAGACGGCTAGTGAGGGAGGCTGGTTTGCGCAGCCATAGGCAGGCCGGCCTGGCACGCCTTTATGGGGCGACAGCCTTGGCATGTTTGTTCGCTTGCGTGGTACCGACGGTGCCGGCGCTGGCGCAGACCATCACGGCGAAGCCTGTTCCCTCCGGCACACAGATGCTGCTGGCCGCCGATACGCTCGTCTATGACAACGACAAGCACACGGTGACGGCCGTCGGCGGCGTGCAGATCGACTATGGCGGCAACAAGCTCGTCGCCCAGCGAGTGGTGTACAACCGCGATACCAAGCGCCTCGTCGCCAGCGGCGCCGTCGAGCTCATCAACAGCGACGGCACCAAGATCAATTCCGAGCATATCGACATCACCGACGATTTCGCCGACGGCTTCGTCAACGCGCTGCGCGTCGAGACGGTCGAGAAGGCCTATTTCGCCGCCGAAAGCGCCGAACGCATGGGCGGCGTGCTGACGACATTCCACAACGGCATCTACACCGCTTGCGAGCCTTGCGAGGACAAGCCCGACTCGGCGCCGACATGGCGCGTCAAGGCGAGGAAGATCATCTGGAACGGCGAGAAGAAGACGGTTCGGTTCGAGAATGCGAATTTCGAGTTCTTCGGCTATCCGCTTGCCTATTTGCCAGCCTTCGAGATCGCCGACCCGACGGTCAAGCGCAAGAGCGGCTTCCTGATCCCCGGCATCGTCTACAACAACAACCTCGGCGTCGGCCTCAAAGTACCCTACTATTTCGCGCTCTCGCCGACCTATGACCTGACCGTCACCGGCAGCGGCTACACCAAGCAGGGCTTCCTCGGCGAGGCCGAATGGCGGCAGCGCTTCAACAATGGCGAATACAGCCTGAAAATCGCCGGCATCAATCAGCAGGATCCGGACGCCTTCATCGGCACGGGCAATCGCTTTACCGTCGATTCGGGAGAGCCAAACGATCCCAACAAGTTCCGCGGCATGATGGGCACCAAAGGCCAGTTCGCCATCAACGAGCGCTGGAACTTCGGCTGGGACGTGCTGCTGCAGACCGACAAGAATTTTTCGCGCACCTATAACATCGACGGCTACAACGACCTCGTCCACCAGTCGTCGATCTATCTGACGGGCCTGAGCGACCGTAATTATTTCGACGTCAGGGCAATGCGATTCGAGGTGCAGGAAGACACGCTGTCCAGCGACCCGACGGCGCGCTCCGCCAAGCAGCCCTGGGTGCTGCCGTCGTTCGACTACGCCTATATTCCCGACATGTCGGTGGCGGGCGGGCAGTTGTCGCTCAATGTCAATGCGCGCGTCATCAGCCGGGACCGGCTGGACGCGGTGCTGGCCAATCCGCTCGACGACACTTCCATTAACAACGTGCGCGGCCTCGAGGGCCAGTCCAGCCGGTTGACGGCGGAGGCCGAATGGAAGCGCACCTTCACCACCGATGACGGACTGCAGCTGACGCCGCTGCTCGCCTTCCGTGGCGACGCCGGCTATGTGTCGACCACATCCGAATCGCTGGCGGCGGTCAACCAGATGGCGGCGAATCTCGGCGAGGATGTCGACATGCGCTCCTCGCTCGCCCGCTACATGGCCACGCTCGGCCTGGAGATGCGCTGGCCACTCCTGTTCTCGATGTCGAACTCCAGTCATGTCCTGGAACCGACAGCGCAGATCTTCGTGCGGCCGAACGAGCAATATGTCGGCGGGCTGGCCATTCCGAACGAGGACGCGCAGAGCTTCGTCTTCGACGCCACGACCCTGTTCGAGCGCGACAAGTTCTCCGGCTACGATCGCATCGAAGGCGGCACGCGCGCCAATGTCGGCTTCCGCTACTCCGGCGCCTATGGAAACGGCTGGGGCACCAACGCCATCTTCGGCCAATCCTACCAACTGGGCGGCGAGAACTCCTTCGACGCGCCGGACCTCGTCAATGTCGGCGCCTATTCGGGCCTGCAGACCGCCAAGTCCGACTATGTCGGCCTCATCGGCTTCAACAGCCCGAGCGGCTTCTCCGGCTCGCTCAGCGGCCGGTTCGACGAGCAGACATTCGAGGTCAGGCGCGCGGAGATCAAGGCGGCCTATTCCGGCCTGCCGGTTTCGCTCAGCGCCAAATATGCCTTCATCCAGGCGCAGCCGCTCTACGGCTTCGCCACGGACCGCCACGAGGTCACGCTCGGAGCCTCTACGCACCTGGCCGAGAGCTGGCGGGTCTTCGGCACCGGCACCTACGACCTGGAGACAAGCGTCCTGGTTAAGGACGGCGTCGGCTTCGCCTATAACGATTCCTGCTTCACCTATGTGATGACGTTCTCGCAGACGCGCGATACGGTCACCAAGGAGGTGTCGCAGAATATCGGCTTCAACCTGTCGTTCCGCACGCTCGGCGATTTCGGCTCGTCGACCAGCGGCGTCGACACGATCCAGTAAGCGGAGGCAGCGCCGGTCACGGCGTGCGCCGTCGCTGGCGTGAAGCTTGGTTTGGCGCGTGATCCTTCGAAAGTGGGGCCCATTCTCGGGGTCATGCGCCGGCGACATTGTTTCGCCGCATAGGACGGGCATGGGGTCGACCACATAGCGCATGCGTTCGGAGGACGTGCGGCGCCGTCGTGGCGGATAGGAATTGGGAAGGTGAGATGAGGAAATACCTGTTTTCGGCAGGATTCGCGCTGCTGGTGGCGGCGACCTCGGTTTCGATCGCGGCAATGACGCCGCCGGCATTCGCCAGCCAGATCAAATATGTCGTCAACAACATACCGATCACCACCGGCGACATCGCCCATCGCGCCGCATTCTTCAAGCTGCAGCGCAAGAAAGGCGACGCGGCCAAGGAAATGATCGACCAGACGCTGCGGCTTGCCGAGGCCAAGCGGCTCGGCATCCGCATCACCGACCAGCAGGTCGACGCCGCCTATCAGCGTTTTGCCTCCAACAACAAGATGCCGCTCGCGAAGCTCGACGCCGTCATGGCGCAGTCGGGCGTCACCAAGGAGCATTTCAAGGAGTTCATCCGCGCGCAGATGGCCTGGAACCAGGCGCTTGGCGCGCGCTACCGCTCCGGCGAGGGTGGCTCGGTGACTGAGCAGGATGCGGTCCGCCGCATGCTCGACAAGGGCGGCTCCAAGCCGAGCGCCACGGAATATATGCTGCAGCAGGTCATCTTCGTGGTGCCCGCTTCCGAGCGCTCGGCCACGCTTGCCAAGCGCAAGCGCGAGGCCGACGCCATGCGTGCCCGCTTCAACGGCTGCAACACCACGCGCGAATTCGCCAAAGGGCTGATCGACGTCACGGTGCGCGATCTCGGCCGCGTGCTGGCGCCGCAATTGCCGTCGGACTGGGCCGAACAGATCAAGGCGACCAAGGTCGGAGGGGCGACGCCGACGCGCGAGACCGAACGCGGCGTCGAGTTCATCGGTATCTGTTCCTCGCGCGAGGTTTCCGACGACAAGGCCGCCCAGATGGTGTTCCAGGCCGAAGGCGGCAGCAACGACAAGGACGCCGACGAGCTCAGCAAGAAATATGTCGAGGAACTGCGCAAGAAGGCCACCATCGTCGAGCGATAGGCCGTTGCGGCGCATGACAGAACAAGGCTCGAGCCACCCGCCCTGCTTCGAAGCAGGTATGGCGCCCCACGTGACGCCATGAGCGCAAGTAGGACCGACGCGCCGCTGGCGCTCAGCGTCGGCGATCCATCCGGCATCGGGCCCGAGATCGCCATCACCGCCTGGCAGGCGGGCGACAGCGCCGGCGTGCCGCCCTTCTACCTGCTCGCCGACCCTGCCCTGATCAAGGCGCGGGCGCGTCAGATCGGGGCCAACGTGGCGATCATGGAGACCTTGCCGGGGCAAGCGGCACACCACTTTCCCCGCGCATTGCCCGTCGTGCCACTCTACGCCCGGCATCTGGACAGTCCCGGAAAGCCGAATTCGGCCAATGCCGCGGGCACCATCGAAGCGATCGACCGCGCCGTCGCCGACTGCCTCGCCGGCCGCGCCGCAGCGGTGGTCACCTGTCCCATCGCCAAGAAGCCGCTCTACGACGCCGGCTTTCGCTTTCCCGGCCACACCGAATACCTGGCGCATCTGGCCTCGCGCCACACCGGCGCCGAGGTGACGCCGGTGATGCTGCTTGCCGGGCCCGAATTGCGCACCGTTCCGGTCACCATCCACATCGCGCTTGCCGAGGTGCCGAAGGTTCTGACGAGCGAGCTGATCGTGGCCACAGGACGCATCACCGCGGCCGACCTCGAGAGCCGCTTCGGCATCGCGCGGCCCAGGCTCGCCATCGCCGGGCTCAATCCGCATGCCGGCGAAGGCGGCGCGATGGGCGCGGAGGATCTGTCGATCGTCCTGCCTGCCGTTGAGGCGCTTCAGGCCGAGGGCATCGACGCCGTCGGGCCGCTGCCGGCCGACACGATGTTCCATCCGCAGGCACGCGCCGGCTATGACGCAGCCCTTTGCATGTATCACGACCAGGCGCTGATCCCAGCCAAGACGCTGGGCTTCGACGAGGCCGTCAATGTGACGCTCGGCCTGCCCTTCATCCGCACCTCGCCGGACCACGGCACGGCGTTCGACATCGCCGGCAGGGGCATTGCACGCGCCGACAGCCTGATCGCGGCGCTGAGGCTGGCGCGCCGCCTCGCCGACAGCGGCCGCCGGACTGCGGCGGCATGAGGCTCGATTTGAGCGGGGGGCGCACGACCATCGACGGATTGCCGCCACTGCGCGAGGTGATCGAGCGCCACGGTTTGCAGGCGAAGAAAGCGCTCGGCCAGAACTTCCTGCTCGACCTCAATCTGACGAGCAAGATCGCGCGCGCGGCCGGCGACCTCAGCGAGACGACCGTGATCGAGGTCGGGCCCGGCCCAGGCGGGCTGACCCGGGCGCTGCTCTTCAACGGCGCCAAACGGGTGATCGCCATCGAGCGCGACGAGCGCTGTCTAGAAGCGTTGGCGCAGGTGTCCGGCCATTATCCAGGCCGGCTCGAGGTCATTCCCGGCGATGCGCTGAAGACGGATTTTGCCGCGCTTGCCGGCACGACGGACGGCAGCCCGGTGAAGATCGCCGCCAACCTGCCCTACAACATCGGCACGGAGCTTCTGATCCGCTGGCTGACGACGGCAGACTGGCCGCCCTTCTATCAATCGATGACGCTGATGTTCCAGCGCGAGGTGGCCGAGCGCATCACCGCAAGCCCGGGCAGCGGCGCCTATGGCCGGCTCGGCGTGCTTGCCGGCTGGCGCACCGAGGCAAAGATCGTCTTCGACGTGCCGCCGCAGGCTTTCACTCCGCCGCCGAAGGTCACGTCCTCGGTGGTGCATCTGGTGCCGCGTGCATCTCCCCTGCCCACCGACGGCAAGAGGCTGGGCCGCATCACCGAAGCCGCCTTCGGCCAGCGCCGCAAGATGCTGCGGCAAAGCGTGAAGAGCTTGGGCGGAGAAGCCCTGCTCACTCGCGCCGGCATCGACCCGACGCGCCGGGCCGAGACGCTGAGTGTGGAAGAGTTCGTAAGGTTGACGAACGCGGTGTAGCCTGCCGGCCTCCTGCTCCCCTTGTGGGAGAAGGGGAGGCACTGCCTCTCACTCCGTCTTCTCGTCCAGCAAGCCCGAGATGAAATCGAACAGGCCCGGCCGACGGTCGCGGCGCAGGCGCTCGGCTGTAACGATTGCACGCACCTCGGCAAAGGCGCGGTCGAGATCGTCGTTGACGATGACGAAGTCATATTCCTTCCAGTGCTCGATCTCGACGCGGGCATTCTTCAGCCTGGTCTCGATGACCTGCTCCTGGTCCTCGGCGCGGCGCTTCAGGCGCGCCTTCAACTCCTTCATCGAAGGCGGCAGGATGAAGATCGAGACAATGTCGGCGCGCATCTTCTCCTTGAGCTGCTGGGCGCCCTGCCAGTCGATGTCGAACAGCATGTCGCGGCCTTCGGCAAGTGCTGCCTCGGCCGGCTCGCGCGGCGTCGCATAGAAATTGCCGTGCACCTCGGCCCATTCGAGCAGCGCGTCGGAATCGCGCAGCCGTTCGAACTCGCGCATGGTGCGGAAAAGATAATGGACGCCCTCGATCTCCGAGCCGCGACGCGGCCTGGTGGTGACGGAGACCGACAGCTCCAGGCTCGAATCGCTTTCCAGAAGATTGCGCGCAATCGTCGACTTGCCGGCGCCCGACGGCGACGACAGCACCAGCATCAGCCCGCGGCGGCGGATGCGGGACCCCAGATCCCTGGCGGCCGTAGGCTCCTTGGCAACCATCCCCGTCACTCCAGATTCTGAACCTGCTCGCGAAACTGGTCGACCACCGCCTTGAGCTCCAGCCCGATCGCGGTGACCGCGGCGGCATTCGACTTGGAACACAAGGTATTCGATTCGCGATTGAATTCCTGCGCCAGAAAATCGAGCTTGCGGCCGACGGCGCCGCCGCTGGAAAGCAGCGCGCGGCCCGATGCGACATGCGTCTTCAGCCGGTCGATCTCCTCGCGGATATCGGCCTTGGTGGCGAGGAAGGCCGCTTCCTGATGCAGACGGACCGCGTCGAGATTGGCCGACGCATCCATCAGCAGGCGGACCTGTTCGGTGATGCGCTCGCGGATCGCCGCCGGCTCGCGCGACGGGTCGGCCTCGGCCTTCAGCGTCAGCGCCTCGATGGCGTCGATATGGCCGGACAACAACTTGCGCAGCGCGGCACCTTCGCTCTGCCTTGCCTGCTCCAATCCGGCCAGCGCCATGTCCAGCGCCGACAGGATCGTCGCGTCGAGGGCGGCGCGCTCCTCCTCGGTCTCGACCGTCTCCAGGATGTCGAGCACGCCGCGCAGCGCCAGCAGACCGTCAGCCGTCGCCGGCGCGGTGCCGAACTGCTCCTGGAGGCGCTTGGCCAGTCCCGCCAGGTCCTTCAGGAACGCCTCATTGACCACCGGCTGCGCCTGCTGGGCGGCGGCGCGCGCGACAGTCAGCGTTGCCTGGAAATTGCCGCGCGCGAAGCGCTTCTGCACGGTCTGCCTTACAGCGGGCTCCAGCCGGTCGAAACCCTGCGGCAGCCTCAGCCTGACCTCGACGCTCTTGCCGTTGACCGATTTGACTTCCCAGGCGATCGACGTGCCGTCGAGCTCAGCGACGGCTCGCGCGAAACCGGTCATGCTCTGCACGTTCATGATGCGTGTCACCCCTTGACGCAGGCCCGGCGCGATTGCCCGAGCATGCGCCCCTAGCAAGACGCCGGACCTCTGGCCAGCGTCGGATGTCCCCTCAAAACATGAATACGGCCCGGCGTCAAAGGAGGCGGGCCAGATCCGGCAATCAGCGCGGCCTACTGGGCCGCGTCGCCATTTTCGCCGCTGGCGCCTGCACTGGCACCGTCGTCGGGAGTGGCCGGCGCCGTCGTCTGGCCGGAGGCCTTGGCCGCCGCATCGGCCTGCTTCTTCTGCACCGCCCGATAGCGGGCGACGTTCTGGTTGTGCTCTTCCAACGTCGCGGCAAAGACATGGCCGCCATTGCCGTCGGCGACGAAATAAAGGTCGTCGGTCTTCGACGGATTGGCCACCGCCTCGAGTGCGGCGCGGCCCGGATTGGCGATCGGCGTCGGCGGCAGGCCCTTGATCAGATAGGTGTTATACGGCGTCTGCTTCTCGATGTCGGACTGATAGATCGGCCTGTCGGCCGGTTTGCCCTTGCCGCCGAAAAGGCCGTAGATGATGGTCGGATCCGACTGCAGCCGCATGCCCTTGGCGAGCCGGTTGAGGAAGACCGCGGCCACGCGCGAGCGCTCGTCGCCCCTGCCCGTCTCCTTCTCGACGATCGAGGCCAGGATGACGAAGTCCTCCATATTGGCGATCGGCAGGTCGGGCGCGCGATGCGTCCAGACGTCCTCGACCAGCTTCTTTTGGTCCGCGACCAGCTTGTCGACCATCTGCTGCCGGGTGGCGCCCCGCGTGAAGCGCAGCGTGTCGGTCGCGATGCTGCCCTCGGGCGGCATGGCCGCCGGCATGTCGCCGGTCAGCGCCTCCTGCTCGGCCACGCGCTGCAGCGCCTGCTCAACCGTGAGCCCCTCTGGGATGGTCAGCGAATACATTACCGACTTGCCGCTCTTGAACAGCTCCATGATGTCGCGCATCGAGGCGCGCGGCTTGATGGCGTATTCGCCGGCCTTCAGCGCGGAATCGTTGCCTGTGGCACGCACCCCCAGCCTGAAGATGCGCGCATCGCTGACCAGGCCGCGCCGCTCCAGCTGGTCGGCGATCTCCTGAACGCCGGTGTTCGGCTTGACCATGAAGGTGTCGCCATTGGCGGACGGGCCCGGCTCAATGAAGGCCTGCATGCCGAAATAGAGTGCGGCACCCGAGGCAAGCACGACCAGGATGACCAACGAAAGGAAGAAATTCAGGAATACGACGACCTGGCTGCGCGACGCGCGCGAGCGTTTTGACGGCGGCGGCGTGCCGGCCTCGGGGCGCAGCGCCTCGGCGGCTGTCTTGGGCACGATCGGTCCTTGCGCCTGACGCTGTCCGAATTCTCCACCGCCGCCCGGATTTGTATTCATGGCGCCCTACCGTCTGATCTTGCAACGAATCCCCCAGCCGAAGTGTAGGGGCAAATTTGGCAAAAATGACGGCAGGCGGCGGACCTGCCGGTAGGCTGAATGTTCAGCCATCGTAACGTTGGAAGACGAGCGAGGCGTTGGTGCCGCCGAAGCCGAAGGAGTTCGACAGCGCCACATCGATCTGGCGCTGGCGCGGCTTGTTCGGCACGAGATCGATCGCCGTCTCGCGTTCCGGATTGTCGAGGTTGATGGTGGCGGGGGCAATGTTGTCGCGGATTGCGAGGATCGAGAAGATCGCTTCCGCGGCGCCCGCAGCGCCCAGCAGATGACCGATCGACGACTTGGTGGACGACATCGAGATCTTGGAAGCGGCATTGCCGACCAGCCGCTCCACGGCGCCGAGCTCGATCGTGTCGGCCATGGTCGAGGTGCCGTGCGCATTGATGTAGTCGATGTCGGCGGGCGAGAGCTTCGCCCGATTCAGCGCCGCCGCCATGCAGCGGAAGGCGCCGTCGCCGTCCTCGGCCGGGGCGGTGATGTGATAGGCATCGCCGGTCAGGCCGTAGCCGGTGACCTCGGCATAGATCTTGGCGCCGCGTGCCTTGGCGTGCTCGAGCTCCTCCAGGACGACGACGCCGGCGCCCTCGCCCATGACGAAGCCATCGCGGTCGCGGTCATAGGGGCGCGAAGCGATCTCGGGCGCATCGTTGCGCTCGGTGGAGAGCGCGCGGCACGCGGCGAAACCTGCCATCGAAAGCCGGGTGATCGGCGCTTCGGCGCCGCCGGCCACCATGACGTCGGCATCGCCCCAGATAATCAGCCGCGCGGCATCGCCGATGGCGTGCGCGCCCGTCGAGCAGGCGGTTACGACAGCATGGTTCGGGCCTTTCAGCCCGTGCCGGATGGAAACCTGGCCGGAGACCAGGTTGATGATCTGTCCGGGGATGAAGAACGGGCTGATGCGGCGCGGGCCGCGCTCCTTCAGGATCATCGCGTTCTCGGCGATGCCGTCGATGCCGCCGATGCCCGAACCGATCAGCACGCCGGTGGCGCACTGGTCCTCATGCGTCTCGGGCTTCCAGCCGGAATCTGCCAGCGCCTCGTCGGCCGCCGCGATGCCGTAGAGGATGAAGTCGCCGATCTTGCGCAGTTCCTTCGGCTCGAGCACGGCCTCGGGATTGAAGGTGCCGTTCGAGCCGTCGCCGCGCGGAATGACGTGGGCGATCTTGCAGGCAAGGTCGTCCACCTCGAATTCGGTGATGCGGCAGGCGGCGCTGCGGCCGGAAAGCAGTTCCTTCCAGCTGTGCTCGACACCCATGCCGAACGGCGAAAGCAGGCCAAGGCCCGTGACGACGACTCGCCTCATCGCAGGTCCTCCCCGGCGATACCCGCGGAAAGCCTCAGGCCGAGGCCTTATCGATATACTTCACGGCATCGCCGACAGTCAGGATGGTCTCGGCGGCGTCGTCTGGAATCTCGACGCCGAACTCTTCTTCGAACGCCATCACGAGTTCGACCGTATCGAGGCTGTCCGCGCCCAGATCGTCGATGAAGCTCGCCTGCTCCGTCACTTTGTCGGCATCGACGCCGAGATGCTCGATGACGATCTTCTTGACGCGCTCTGCGGTGTCACTCATTTGGGGCCTCGTCTTACGTTGTGTTGTCTTCGTTAGCGGGCGGAATGCCGCTAATCAAGCTGAAAGATGGTCTTGTGGGAAACGCAACGCCACAGGACCGGTTTTTGCCCGAACCGCCGGGTTGCCGGCCGCATTACACGAAAAACAGCGGGCGTCCAAGCCGAAATGGCTGTTTTCACAGGCGCCCGGGGCTCGGTCGCCCGGGTGTGTGAGATTCAACTCAAGCCGAGCCGAAAATGGCGGCTTTCGAGGGCCGGAGCGGAAGCGCAGGAAGCCGCCGTTTGCAGGCCGGCATCACCTGAATCTCAAATACCCTAGATCATCGCCATGCCGCCATTCACGTGGATGGTCTGGCCGGTGACATAAGCCGCCTCATTGGACGCGAGATAGGCGACGGCCGAGGCAACCTCGGCGCTGGTGCCCATGCGCCGGGTGGGAATCGCCGCCATGATGGTTTCTTTCTGCTTGTCGTTGAGCTTGTCGGTCATGGCCGATTCGATGAAACCTGGGGCGACGCAGTTGACGGTGATGTTGCGGGTGGCGATCTCCTGCGCCAGCGACTTGGAAAAGCCGATCATGCCGGCCTTGGAGGCGCAGTAATTGGTCTGGCCGGGATTGCCGGTGAGGCCGACCACCGAGGTGATGTTGATGATGCGGCCATGGCGGCGGCGCATCATCGGATGGGTGAGCTCACGAGTGAGCCGGAACACGGCGGTCAGGTTCACCTCGAGCACGGAATCCCAGTCGGCGTCCGACATGCGCACGAATAGGCCGTCCTTGGTGATGCCGGCATTGTTGACCAGGATGTCGACGCCTTCGAGATCGGCCTCCGCCTTATGGCCGAGCGCCTTGACCGCGTCGCGGTTGGTCAGATCCGCCGGGAAGAGCTTTACGCGGTCGCCGAGCTCGCCAGCCAGCGTTTCCAGCTTCTCCACGCGGGTGCCGTGCAGGCCGACGATCGCGCCCTGGCTGTGCAGCACCCTGGCGATCGCCTCGCCGATGCCTCCCGATGCGCCGGTGACGAGCGCCTTACGGCCGGTCAGTTCGAACATTGCTTCAACCTCATTCTTCCGGACGCCCCGCGAGCGACCCTCGTTCCGCATTTGTCATGTTGTCCAGGCCATACCAGAAGTTCTCGGCGCTCACGACCGATTCTTCACAAAGCCTGATCTGCTCCAGCACTTCCGCAGCCAGGTAATAGTCCTCGAGATCTTCGAGTCCACGCTCAACGAAGTCACGCAGGTATTCGGCTTTGCTTCGACCAGTCATCGCCACGAGATCGTCGAGGCGATGCTCGACTTCGGGAGAAAGACGGATGGAAGTAGGAATGCCGCACCTGCCAGCAAGAGTTCCCTGTTTATGCTAAAGTTGCCAGCGCCGCCTCGACTTCCGCCGCCGTGCCGATGGCGCCGGTCGCGATATCGCGGTTGATGCGTCGCGCCAAGCCGGACAGCACCTTGCCGGCGCCAACTTCGTAAAGCGTCGCGACACCTTTGGCGCCGAACCATTCCACCGTCTCGCGCCAGCGCACGCGGGCAACGACCTGCTCGACCAAGCGGCGGGCGATCTCGTCCGGGTCGCTGGTCGGCGTGACCGAAACATTTGAGACGATGGGAACCACTGGCGCGCTTTTCGCGACCCCGGCCAGCGCCTCGCGCATGATATCGGCGGCCGGCATCATCAATGCCGAGTGAAAAGGTGCCGAGACCTGCAGCATCAACGCCCGCTTGGCACCCCTTTCGGTGCAGAGCTTCGCCGCCAGTTCGACGGCCGCCTTGGCGCCGGAAATCACCAGTTGGCCACCGCCATTGTCGTTGGCGATCTGACAGACAGAGCCTTGTGCCGCTTCGGCGCAGGCGGCTTCCACATCAGCCTGCTCCAGCCCGATGATGGCAGCCATGGCGCCCTCGCCCGCCGGCACCGCCGCCTGCATGGCGTTACCGCGGGTGCGCAGCAGTCGCGCGGCATCGGCCACCGAAACGAAGCCGGCTGCGGCAAGCGCCGAATATTCGCCGAGGGAATGGCCTGCGACATAAGCCACCTTGTCCTTCAGCGAAAAACCGCGCGATTCCAGCGCCCTTACGGCCGCCAGCGACACCGCCATCAGCGCCGGCTGGGCATTGGCCGTCAGCGTCAGCGTTTCTTCCGGCCCTTCCCAGATCAGCTTCGACAGTTTCTCGCCGAGCGCCTCATCGACTTCCTCGAAGACGCGGCGCGCCTCGGGAAAGGCATCGGCGAGGTCCTTGCCCATGCCGACGGCCTGGCTGCCCTGTCCCGGAAAGGTGAATGCGACGGCCATGTTAGCGTCTCCAGCGGCTGGTTTTTCCCTGCCTCTGGCGCAAGGCGGACGGCCAAGTCAAGCCCGCAAGCACCAGTTCAGCGGCTGTTCCAGCCGGGAGAACGGCCGAGTTCCCTGTTCTGAAAGGCTTTTTGGCGATCACACCTGATGAAAACCGCTCACGAATCGTTTGCTGGCTCTTCTTATTTCCGCCACAGGCGCTAGCTTTGTGTGACATTTCGATGACAGTGGCGTGACGCGAGTGGAAGACGCGTGACATGGGCCGGGGAAGCAAAGTGGCTAGGATCAGGAAAGGCGCGGCCAAACCCGCGCCGCAATTTTTGGAAGACGATCCGTCCACCGGCTATCTGCCGGGGCGCAGATGGCCGATTGTCCGCTACGGCCTGGCGACGCTGCTTGCCTCCGCCCTTCTGGTGTTCGCCATCGAATGGATCGTGCGCGGCGACTTCTTCGGCACCGTCGACTTCTTCCTGCAGCCCTTCAAGCCCGGCTGGACCACCATCATCGTCTTTTCGCTGGTGCTGATCGGGCTCGACGCCATTCTCGGCCGCAGCCATCAAAGCCTGATGATCGTCGCGCCGGTGACATTGGCATTGGCCTTTGTCGGTCACCAGAAATCGCACTATCTGGGCGATCCGCTCTACCCGACCGATTTCCTCTATGCCCGCCAGATCATGGCGCTGATGCCGCTTCTGGTGCGCGAGCGCCCCTGGACGGCCGTGCTGCTTGCGGCGGCGATCGTCGCCAGCCTCGCGCTGCTCGTCTATGGCTGGCGGCTCTGGCGCCGGCGTGTGCCGATCCTCAGCCGCAAGGGACGGCTGGCGCGCTTGACGCTTGCCGTGCCGCTGCTCGCCTTCTTCGTCTCGATCATGGACTACGCCACCTTCTCGTGGACGCGCGACAGGCTGCAGATCATCCCGATCATGTGGGACCAGAAGGAGAACTATGCCTCCAACGGCTTCGCGCTCGCCTTCGCGCTCAACGTGCCGATGGCGCATGTCTCGGCCCCGCCCGGCTATTCCGAGAAGACGATGGATGCGATCGCGCGTCCCGGGGTTGCCGCCTCGGTGCCCGACCAGAAGCCCGATATCATCGTGGTGATGAGCGAATCCTTCTGGGATCCGACGGAGCTCCCCGGCGTCAGCATCAAGCCCGATCCGATCCCGACGGTGCGCGCGCTGCGCTCGGGCTCGATGTTCTCGCCGGAATTCGGCGGCATGACCGCCAATATCGAGTTCGAGGCGCTGACCGGCTTCTCCAACGCCTTCCTGCCGGCGGGCTCGATTCCCTATCAGCAATATGTGCGCACGCCGACGCCGTCGCTGGCGACTTTCCTGAAGAGCGAAGGCTATAGGGCGCGCGCCATCCACCCGGGCACCAACTGGTTCTGGAACCGGGGCGCCGTCTACGCCGATTTCGGCTTCAGCGACTTCCGCTCGGAAGAGACGCTGCCGCCGATGGAGAAGCGCGGGCCGCTGGCCTCCGACGCGGCCATGACCGACGAGATCATGCGCGAGGCCGATGCCAGCGACGGGCCGGTATTCCTGTTCGCGGTCAGCCTGCAGAACCACGGGCCCTACGAGCCCTACCGCTATTACAATCCGACACATAGCGTCGACGCGCCGATCAGCACCTGGGCGCGGGAATCGCTGCTCTCCTACGCCGAAGGGTCGGCCGACGCCGATCGCGGCCTGCAGCGCCTGATCGACTGGGCGAAGAAGCGCGAGCGGCCGACCATCATCGCCTTCTTCGGCGACCACTTGCCGCCGCTCGGCCCCGTCTATGTCGAGACCGGCTTCCTCAAGGACAATGTCGCGCCGCGCAAGGAGCCGACGCCCGAGGCGGCGCTCGAGCATCACGACACGCCGCTGATCATCTGGTCGAACCGCTCCGGTCCGGTCGAGAATCTGGGCTCGGTGAGCCCCGCCTTCCTGCCCTATCATATCCTTACCACGGCCGGGATCACCCACCCCTATTACACCGGCTTCCTCGGCGCGCTGCGCGAGCACTACCGGGTGGTTGACCGCAACCTTTTGCTGTCGCCCTCCGGCGAGGCGACGCCCGACTGGGCGCGGCAGAAGAAGATCGATCCGAAGATCAACGATTTCCGGCTGATCCAGTACGACATGATGTTCGGCAAGCGCCGGGTCGCGCCCGACTTCTTCCCCGAGACGGTAGTCCCGCTCGTCGCGCATATGAGCTGAGTGGATCGCCTTCCGACGAAATGGCTGACCTGCGGCCGGCGGGTCAGCCAATTCCCACAAGCGCCGCCAGGCCTGCGACACTGCGGAGCCGCTGGCCCTCTCTGCCGCCCTTGCCTTCCTCACGAATTGCTGTATAGACGCCGGCAATCTGCCGGTCCTTGCTGGGGGCTGAACGGAGGGCCGTGGCCTTAGAGGGCCGCGTCATGAAGCCAGAAGCGCTTTGGGCCTCCCGTGTCTCCGCTCTCGACCGTCTCGTGATGCTCCTTTCTTCCCCGCGCGCCTTTGCGACCGGGTCAGACAAGTTGCAGAGGCTTAGCCGCGAGGGCCGGTGAGAGAAACGAAGAAAGGCAGAAAAACATAATGGCTCTTTACGAACATGTGTTTCTTGCCCGGCAGGACCTGTCGCAGCAGCAGGTTGATGCGCTTGTCGAACAGTACAAGGGCGTCATCGCCGCCAATGGCGGATCGGTCGGCCGGATCGAGAACTGGGGACTGAAGTCCCTCACCTACCGGGTCAAGAAGAACCGGAAGGCTTACTACACGCTGATGGACATCAACTGCCCGCCAGCCGCGCTCAACGAAATGGAGCGCCAGATGGGCCTGTCGGAAGACGTGCTGCGCTTCCTCACCATCAAGGTCGAGGCGCATGAGGAAGGCCCCTCGGCGATGATGCAGAAGCGCGAAGAGCGCTCCGAGCGCGGCGGCTTCGGCGACCGCGACCGTGGCGACCGTGGCCCGCGTTCGTTCGGCGACCGCGACCGCGGCGACCGTGGCCCGCGCTCGTTCGGCGACCGTGATGGCGGCGACCGTGGTCCGCGCCGCCCGCGCGAAAACGTTGAAGGGGGTGCAGAATAATGGTCGACATCAACCAGATCCCGACCCGGCGTCCGTTCCATCGCCGCCGCAAGACCTGCCCGTTCTCCGGCGCCAACGCTCCGAAGATCGACTACAAGGACGTGCGTCTGCTGCAGCGCTACATTTCTGAGCGCGGCAAGATCGTGCCGTCGCGCATCACCGCCGTCAGCCAGAAGAAGCAGCGCGAGCTCGCCAAGGCGATCAAGCGCGCCCGCTTCCTCGGCCTGCTGCCCTACGTGGTTCGCTAAGCTATTGATGTGGGCGGCTTGCCGCCCGCTTCGGCCCACGGCGACGGGCGCCGCGACGGGCAGGCTCAAATCCCGAGTTGAGGCCATAAACCTCTAACTGCCGAAACAGGCAGGACAGCGACACCGGCGAAGACGCCATTTGCTTCCTGACCTGTTCCCAAAGAATCCGCCGTCATCCGCGATGGCGCCAACCAAAGGAACGAAACCATGGAAGTCATTCTCCTCGAGCGCATTTCCCGCCTCGGCCAGATGGGCGAAACCGTCAAGGTCAAGGATGGGTTCGCCCGCAACTTCCTGCTGCCGCAGGGCAAGGCGCTGCGCGCCAACGAAGCCAACAAGAAGAAGTTCGAGGGCCAGCGCGCCCAGCTCGAAGCCCGCAACCTCGAGCGCAAGTCGGAGGCTGCGCAGATCGCCGAGAAGCTCGACGGCAAGAGCTTCATCGTCGTGCGCTCGGCCGGCGAGACCGGCCAGCTCTACGGCTCGGTGTCGACCCGCGACATCGCCGAACTGCTGACCGCCGAGGGCTTCTCCGTCAGCCGCAACCAGATCGAGCTCAACCAGCCGATCAAGACCATCGGCCTCTCCAACGTGGCGATCGCGCTGCATCCTGAAGTCGAGGTCACGGTGACGCTCAACGTCGCCCGCTCGGCCGATGAGGCGGAGCGCCAGGCCAAGGGCGAGACGCTGACGACGGCCGAAGCCATCTATGGCGAAGACATCAACGACAACGCCCGGCCGGAAAACTTCTTCGATCCGAACGCCGAATTCGAAGGCGGCGAGGACAACGCCTGATCGACAAGGCAGGAGCCGCGCTCCGGCTCCTCCTGCGTCCAGCGCCGACTGGACCAACGCCCGGGTCTTCGACCCGGGCTTTTTTGTGCCAATAGGAACTTTTCTGATCCCTATATCTTGTTGCAGATTACGGCGTGGCGCGTCGATTGGACGCGGGCGATGCGCTGTGGCACTTTCGATTTGGCATTCGGTCCGACTGCCGGATGGTCCGTCTGAGGGGACATTTGGTCATGAACATCCTGTTGAAACACGTTCTCGAACGGCTGGTGCGGACCGGCGACCTCAAAGTGACCGGGCCGAAAGGCACGACGCATAAGTTCGGCGACGGCAGCGGCGAACCGGTACACATCCACATCAAGACCATGCATGCCGAGCGCGCGATCACCTTCGATCCGATGCTGGCCGTGCCCGAAGCCTATATGGATGGCGAACTGGACATCCCCGAGGGCGGCGTCCTCGGGGTGATGCGGATCGCTTTCCAGAACATGGGCAGCGGCGGCATCGACGTGACCTGGTCGAAGGCCATCGAAGGTCTGCGCCATGCCTTCCGCCGCCTGCAGCAGATCAACACGGCGTCGAGATCTCGCCGCAACGTGCAGCGCCACTACGACCTCTCCGGCGAACTCTACAAGCTCTTCCTCGACGAGGACATGCAGTATTCCTGCGCCTATTTCGAACAGCCCGACATGACGCTAGACGAAGCGCAGGTCGCCAAGAAGCGCCACATCGCCGCCAAGCTGAGACTCAAAGCCGGCCAGACGGTGCTCGATATCGGCTCCGGCTGGGGCGGCCTCGGGCTTTATCTCGCCAAGGCCTTCGACGTCGACGTGCAGGGCGTGACGCTATCCACCGAGCAGCAGGGCGTCTCCACCGACCGCGCACATGCACTGGGCCTGCAGGACCGCGCGCATTTCGACCTCAAGGATTATCGCGCGCTCAACGAACGCTTCGACCGCATCGTCTCGGTCGGCATGTTCGAGCATGTCGGCGTCAACCACTACCGGACTTTCTTCGACAAGGCGGCGACGCTGCTCAAGCCCGACGGCGTGATGCTGCTCCACACCATCGGCCGGTCCGGCGTGCCGTGGGCGACCAGCGCCTTCATCCGCAAATACATCTTCCCAGGCGGCTACGTCCCGTCGATGTCGGAAGTGCTGCCCGCGATTGAGAAATCAGGCCTTATCGTCACGGACATCGAGATTCTCAGGCTTCATTACGCCGACACGCTGAAGCATTGGGGCCAGCGCTTTGCCGCCAACCGCGACAAGGCTAAGGCTATCTATGACGAGCGCTTCTGCCGCATGTGGGAGTTCTACCTCGCGGCCTCGGAAGCCGCCTTCCGCTGGCAGGACCTGGTGATCTTCCAGTTCCAGATCGCCAAGAAGAACGACACGCTGCCGATGACGCGCGACTATATGGCCAAATGCGAGAAGGCGCTGGAATTGCGCGACCTCGGCCATCAGGAGCCGGCGACGCCCGCCGTCAAGCCGACCCGCCGCAAGAAGGTGGAATAGAACGGCGGCGATTGCCGCTTGCCATTGCGGCCCGACGCCACGAAAAAGGTCTCGTTCGCGAGGCCTTTTTCATGAACTACCTGATCTACATCGCGGCGGCACTTGCCGAGATCGCCGGCTGCTTTTGCTTCTGGGCCTGGTGGCGGCTGGGGAAGTCGCCGCTCTGGCTGGTGCCAGGTCTGGCGTCGCTGGCATTGTTCGGCTTCCTTTTGGCGCTGGTCGACACGAGCGCCGCCGGTCGCGCTTACGCCGCCTATGGCGGCATCTACATTGGCGCTTCGCTCGGCTGGCTTTGGCTAGCCGAAGGCGTGCGCCCCGACCGTTTCGACCTCGCCGGCGCCGCGCTCTCGATCGTCGGCGCCTCGGTGATCCTGCTCGCGCCAAGAGGAGCCTGAATTGGAACTGCCCACCGCGCTCCGGCAAGGCGTCGACAGCCTGCTCGAAAAAGTACCGCTGCCGGCGCTGAAACAGGCCGCGAGAACGCTTTCGGAACGCTATCGCGCCGAGTTGCGTGACGGCCGCCTGCATATGGGCGAAGACATGGCGGTGAAGGCTTACCTGGCGACCAGGCTGCCCGCCACCTATGCCGCCGTTCGCGCTTGCCTGGACGCGCTGGCGGACGCCCGTCCGGACTTCCAGCCGAAAAGCCTGCTCGATATCGGCGCAGGGCCTGGCACCATGCTTTGGGCCACGGCCGATACCTGGCCGGAGCTCGAACGGGCGGTTCTGGTCGAGGCAAGCGCCGCGGTGCGCAAGGTCGGCCAGTCGCTGGCCGCCGGCGCGATCGCTGCCCGCGCGAGCTGGGTAGCCGGCGACGCCACCATCGATCTCGACGGTCTCGACCCTGCGGACTTGATCAGCGTCGCCTATGTGCTCGACGAGATCGCGCCGGCCTCGCTGCCAAAACTCGTCGACCGGCTCTGGCGATTGACTGCCGACACGCTGCTGATCGTCGAGCCCGGCACGCCGGCCGGCTGGCAGCGTATCCTTGCCGCGCGCCGGCAGCTCATCGAAGCCGGCGCGCATGTCTCGGCGCCCTGCCCGCACGAGGCGCCCTGCCCGCTCGCTCCGCCAGACTGGTGCCATTTCTCGCGCCGCGTCGCGCGTTCGCGGCTGCATCGGCTCGCCAAGGACGCCGACGTGCCGTGGGAGGACGAGAAGTTCATCTACCTCGCCGCCTCACGTCTGCCGGCGCCGGCGCGCGCGTCACGGGTGATCGCGCCGCCAAAGGGCGGTTCGGGCAAAGTCGTGCTCAAGCTCTGCCAGCCCAACGGCCATGCCGGCGAGCGCCTCTCCAGCAAGCGCGACGGCGATGTCTTCAAGGCGGCGAGGCGGGCGGACTGGGGCGACACGCTTGGCTGAGCCGCTTGTGATTCAGGGGCGAGGCGACACGGCGCAGACAAGCTTGCCACGACTGACATAGCCGGCATCGCATTTTCCTGTTTTGTTCTCGTTCGAGGCCCGCTAGGGTTGCGCACTTCGATTCGAGTCAATGACGATTCTTTCCACGGAAAAATTTCGGTTGTGAATCGCGAGCATCGAAGCCGGTTGGAACCTCACTGTTGCAGATAAGT
Organism: Mesorhizobium sp. WSM4989; assembly: GCF_029625795.1. Lineage (NCBI taxonomy): Bacteria > Pseudomonadati > Pseudomonadota > Alphaproteobacteria > Hyphomicrobiales > Phyllobacteriaceae > Mesorhizobium > Mesorhizobium sp. WSM4989. Next base: position 631,997 of record NZ_JARTVN010000001.1, read on the forward strand.
CAGCACCGACTTTTCCAGTTCTGATATCGAGGAAGCGGGATCGAAATCGGGGACATCATGGCTGAAGCGGCGCGCAAGCTCGGCGTGGCGGAGCAACCGCTCTACCGCGAGGCACCGAACAACATCGAGGCCGAGCAGGCGCTGCTTGGCGCAATTCTGGTCAACAACGACGCCTTCTACCGCGTCTCGGATTTCCTCAAGCCCGCGCATTTCTATGAGCCGCTGCACCGCAAGATCTTCGAGGTCGCGGCCGAGCTCATCCGCATGGGCAAGATCGCGACGCCGATCACGCTGAAGACCTTCCTGCCGGCGGAAGAGAAGGTCGGCGACATGACGGTGGCGCAGTATGTCGTGCGGCTCGCCGTCGAGGCGGTCACCGTCGTCAACGCCGCCGATTACGGACGCGCCATCTACGACCTCGCCACGCGCCGGGCGCTGATCACCGTCGGCGAAGACATGGTCAACATCGCCTATGACGCGCCGGTCGACATGTCGCCCTCGGAGCAGATCGAGGACGCCGAGCGGCGCCTGTTCGAGCTCGCGGAGACCGGCCGCTACGACGGCGGCTTCGAGAGCTTCAACGACGCGGTCAAAACCGCCGTCGACATGGCCAACGCCGCCTATATGCGCGACGGCCATCTGTCAGGCATCGCCACGGGGCTGCGCGATCTCGACCGCCGCATGGGCGGCCTGCAGCCTTCCGACCTGATCGTGCTTGCCGGGCGCCCCGGCATGGGCAAGACCTCCTTGGCCACCAACATCGCCTTCAATATCGCCGAGGCCTATCAACCGGCGCAGCAGGCCGACGGCACCTTCAAGGCGGCCAATGGCGGCGTGGTCGGCTTCTTCTCGCTCGAAATGTCGTCGGAACAGCTCGCCACCCGCATCATCTCCGAGCAGACCGAAATCTCGTCATCGAAGATCCGCCGCGGCGAGATCTCCGAGATGGATTTCGAGAAGCTGGTCGCCTGCTCGCAGACGATGCAGAAGATCCCGCTGTTCATCGACCAGACCGGCGGCATCTCGATCGCGCAGCTCTCCGCGCGGGCGCGGCGGCTGAAACGCCAGCGCGGCCTCGACCTGATCGTCATCGACTATATCCAGCTGATGCAGGGCTCGAGCGCGCGCGCCTCGCAGAACCGCGTGCAGGAAATCACCGAGATCACCACGGGCCTGAAGGCTCTAGCCAAGGAGCTCGGCGTGCCGATCATCGCGCTGTCGCAGCTGTCGCGTCAGGTCGAAAGCCGCGACGACAAGCGGCCGCAGCTCTCGGACCTGCGCGAATCCGGTTCGATCGAGCAGGACGCCGACGTGGTGCTGTTCGTCTACCGCGAGGAATACTACCTCAAGAACCGCGAGCCGAAGCTCGGCACCGACGAATACATCAAGTGGGAAAACGAGATGAACGAGGCGCGCGGCAAGGCCGAGTGCATCGTGGCCAAGCAGCGTCACGGACCGACCGGCACCGTCAGCCTCGCCTTCCATGGCGAATTCACGCGGTTCTCGGACCTGGCCGAGGAGCATCATTTGCCGGAGAGGTTTGAGTAGTTTTTGGCCCACGTCAGCGCTCCGTCACACCCCCCTCTGTCCTGCCGGACATCTCCCCCGCAAGGGGAGAGATTGGCTGTTGCCACGACCTTCGCCAATCACCGCCGTTGCAAGAAGAGCGCCGGCGGCCAAGCTGCTGATCTCCCCCCTTGCGGGGGAGATGGCCGGCAGGCCAGAGGGGGGTGGGCGGGAACGCCGGCCTTCGAAAATTTGCGATCGGCCCAACGCTAATGGCCAAATCGCGCGTTCAGTTCATCTGTCAGAATTGCGGCTCGGTGCATCAGCGCTGGGCCGGCAAATGCGACGCCTGCGGCGAGTGGAACACGCTCGTCGAGGAAGGCACCGCGGGCGGCATCGGCTCGGGGCCGGCCAACACCCGCAATGTGCGCAAGGGCCGCGCCGTGGTGCTCACCAGCCTGGCCGGCGACATCGAGGACGCGCCGCGCATCGTCTCCGGCATCGGCGAGCTCGACCGCGCCACCGGCGGCGGCTTCGTGCGCGGCTCCGCCCTTCTGGTCGGCGGCGATCCCGGCATCGGCAAGTCGACGCTGCTGACGCAGGCCGCAGCCGCTTTGGCCTCGAAAGGCCACCGCATCGTCTATGTTTCGGGTGAGGAAGCTGTCGCGCAGATCAGGCTGCGTGCTCAGCGCCTCGGTGTCGCCTCGACGCCGGTCGAACTCGCCGCCGAGACCAATGTCGAGGACATCCTCGCGACAATCGCCGACGGCAAGCGGCCGGACCTGGTGATCCTCGATTCCATCCAGACGCTGTGGACCGATCTTGCCGATTCGGCGCCCGGCACGGTCACCCAGGTGCGCGCGGCCGCCCAGGCGATGATCCGCTATGCGAAATCCACCGGCGCCGCGATCGTGCTCGTCGGCCATGTCACCAAGGAAGGCCAGATCGCCGGCCCGCGCGTCGTCGAGCACATGGTCGACGGCGTGCTCTATTTCGAGGGCGAAGGCAACCACCACTTCCGCGTCCTGCGCACGGTGAAGAACCGCTTTGGGCCGACCGACGAGATCGGCGTCTTCGAGATGTCGGACAAGGGCCTGCGCGAGGTCGCCAATCCGTCCGAGCTGTTCCTCGGCGAGCGGCATGCGAAGTCGCCCGGCGCCGCCGTCTTCGCCGGCATGGAAGGCACAAGGCCGGTGCTGGTCGAGATCCAGGCGCTGGTGGCGCCCTCTTCGCTCGGCACGCCGCGCCGCGCCGTCGTCGGCTGGGACGGCGCGCGGCTCTCCATGGTGCTGGCGGTGCTGGAAGCGCATTGCGGCGTCCGCTTCGGCCAGCACGACGTCTATCTCAATGTCGCCGGCGGCTACCGCATCTCGGAACCGGCGGCCGATCTCGCGGTCGCCGCAGCATTGGTTTCGTCGCTCACCGGTCTTGCCCTTCCCGCCGATTGCGTCTATTTCGGCGAAATCAGCCTTTCGGGCGCGGTAAGGCCGGTTGCGCATGCGCAGCAGCGCCTTAAAGAGGCCGAAAAGCTGGGTTTCGGAAGCGCGGTGCTGCCGCTCGGCAGCGAGGAAGTCGTTGGCGGTAATGGGGCCGGGGGAATCGCGGCCGGCGCTTTCCAACCCACCGAGCTTGCCGACCTGGTGGCGCGCATAGCCGGCTCACGGCGCAGTCGCGCCGACGAGGGGGAGTGATGCAGCTCATGATGTGGGGCGAAAGACATGCCGATTACGCTGCTTGACGGAATTCTCGTCGGCTTCACCCTGGTCTCGGCGATGCTTGCCATGGTGCGCGGCTTTTCCCGCGAAGTATTGTCGGTGGTGTCGTGGGCAGCGGCGGCGGCGGCGGCCTTCTTCTTCTACAAGCCGGTCCTGCCCTACGTTCAGCCCTATGTCGACAACGACAAGATCGCCATGGCCGCGGCGGCCGGCATCGTCTTTGTCATCGCGCTGATCGTCGTCTCGGTGATCACCATGAAGATCGCCGACTGGATCATCGATTCGCGCATCGGCGCGCTCGATCGCACGCTCGGTTTCCTCTACGGCGCGGCGCGCGGCATCCTGGTCGTCGCGGTGGCGCTATTGTTCTTCAACTGGCTGGCCGGCGCCAAGGCGCCCGCCTGGGTTGCCAACGCCAAGTCCCGGCCGCTGCTCGAGACGATCGGCGCCAAGCTCGAAAGCGTGCTGCCCGAGAACACGGAAGAGCTGGTCAACAAATACACGCGTAAGGGCACGCCCCAGGCCGGCGCGCCGGCGACCACCGACCAGCCCGCGGCCGAACCGCCGGCGACCGGCGACGACAGCGCGACGGCGCCCGACGACAGCGAAGGCGCAGCGCCGGCCGACAATGAGCCGGCTCCAGCCCCCGCCCCGGCTCCCGCCACCCCGGCGCCGGCAAACTGAGGCGCCGGCAAACTGAAACCAGGCCAGTTCCGTCACTGGCCTGGGGCATGTTATGGATGCGGCATCGCATGCGTTGCGTTCGATGAGCGATCGCCCTATATGGCGGTTTTAGCGGAGCTTGAGCCCCAGATGGCAGACTCAACGGCAGACGCAGGCAAAGTCCCTTCCGCCGAGGCCGATGACCATTTCCATGACGAATGCGGCGTGTTCGGCATTTTCGGCCGGCAGGACGCGGCAGCCATCGTCACACTCGGGCTTCACGCGCTCCAGCATCGCGGTCAGGAAGCCGCCGGCATCGTTTCCTATGACGGCACCCAGTTCCACGTCGAGCGTCATGTCGGGCTGATCGGCGACACCTTCACCAAACAGAACGTCATCGATCGCCTGCAGGGCAACCGCGCCATCGGCCACACCCGCTACGCCACCACCGGCGGCGCGGGCCTGCGCAACATCCAGCCCTTCTTCGCCGAGTTGGCCGAAGGCGGCCTTGCCGTCGCCCATAACGGCAACCTCACCAATGCGCTCACCGTCCAGCGCGCATTGCAGAAACAGGGCTCGATCTTCTCCTCCACCTCCGACACCGAGACGCTGCTGCATCTGGTCGCCACCAGCAAGGAGCGCGATTTGAACTCGCGTTTCATCGACGCCGTTCGTCAGGTCGAGGGCGCCTTCTCGCTGGTCGCGATGACGGCCAAGAAGATGATCGGCTGCCGCGATCCGCTCGGCATCCGTCCGCTGGTGCTCGGCGACCTCGACGGCGCCTGGATACTCGCTTCGGAAACCTGCGCCCTCGACATCATCGGCGCTCGTTTCGTGCGCGACATCAAGCCGGGCGAGATGGTGGTCATCACCTCCAAGGGCATCGAGAGCCTGTTCCCGTTCGAGCCGCAGAAGACCCGCTTTTGCATCTTCGAATATGTCTATTTCGCGCGGCCGGATTCCTCGGTCGAGGGCCGCAACGTCTATGAGGTCCGCAAGCGCATCGGCGCGGAGCTGGCGCAGGAGAACCCGGTCGAGGCCGACATCGTCGTGCCGGTGCCGGATTCCGGCACGCCGGCCGCGATCGGCTTCAGCCAGGCCGCGGGCATTCCCTTCGAGCTTGGCATCATCCGCAACCACTATGTCGGCCGCACCTTCATCCAGCCGGGCGATTCCATCCGCCACATGGGCGTGAAGCTCAAGCACAACGCCAACCGCCGCATGATCGAGGGCAAGCGCGTGGTGCTGGTCGACGATTCCATCGTGCGCGGCACCACCAGCCAAAAGATCGTGCAGATGGTGCGCGACGCCGGCGCGAAGGAGGTGCATATGCGCATCGCATCGCCGCCGACCAGCGCATCGTGCTTCTACGGCGTCGACACGCCGGAGAAATCGAAGCTTCTGGCATCGCGCATGTCGGTCGAGGAGATGGCCGAGTTCATCCGCGTCGATTCGCTCGGGTTTTTGTCGATCGACGGGCTTTACCGCGCCGTCGGCGAGGCGCGCCGCGACAACGACCAGCCGCAATTCTGCGACGCCTGCTTCACCGGCCAGTACCCTACCCGCCTGCTCGACTTCGAAGGCCACGACAACGTGCGCACGCTGTCGCTGCTGGCGAGCGGCGGGTCGTAAGCCGGTCCACCCCACGGAATCCCTCACATGACCCTCGACCTTTCCGGCCGCGTCGCGGTCGTCACAGGCGCCTCGCGCGGCATCGGTTACTTCATCGCCAGGGAACTGGCCGCCGCCGGCGCGCATGTCGTCGCGGTCGCCCGCACCGTCGGCGGGCTGGAAGAGCTTGACGATGCGATCAAGGCCGACGGCCGCGGACAGGCCACGCTGGTGCCGCTCGACCTCGCCGACATGGCGGGCATCGACCGGCTGGGCGGCGCGATCCACGAGCGCTGGGGAAAGCTCGACATCCTGGTCGCCAATGCCGGTATACTCGGGGTGATCTCGCCGATCGGCCATGTCGAAGCAAAAACCTTCGATAAGGTAATGACCGTCAACGTCACCGCGACCTGGCGCCTGATCCGTTCGGTCGATCCGTTGCTTCGGCTCTCCGACGCCGGACGCGCGATCATCATGTCCTCCAACGCGGCGCACTCGGCGCGCGCCTTCTGGGCGCCCTACGCGGCTTCCAAGGCCGCGGTGGAGACGATGATGCGCTCCTGGGCGCATGAGACCGAGAGCCTGCCGCTTCGGGTCAACGCCGCCGATCCGGGCGCCACCCGCACCGCGATGCGCGCTCAGGCCATGCCGGGCGAGGATCCCGAGACGCTGCCGCATCCGTCCGAGATCGCCAAACGCATCGTGCCGCTGGCAAGCCCGGACTTGAAGGAAACCGGGCTGATCTTCCAGGCCAGGCGCAATTGTTTCGTCGCCTATCGGCAACCGGAATAAACCTGCCTCAAGGCGGATGAAACAGGCCTCCCGCTACGTTCTTCGAATGTAGAACATTCGAAACCGGAGGACCGACATGCGCAGACTTCTTCTCGTTGCCGCCACCGCCATTACCGCCGCACTCGCCGCCACGGCAGGCGCGGCCCTGTCGCAAGACGCCAAGATGAGCTTCTTCGTCACCAGCGTCGGCTCCGGCAAGGGCGCCGATCTCGGCGGCCTCAAGGGTGCGGACGCGCATTGCGCCTCGCTGGCAGAAGCGGCCGGTGTCACCGGCAAGACCTGGCACGCCTATCTCTCCTCCAGCGCCGAGGATGCGCGCGACCGCATCGGCAAGGGTCCCTGGTTCAATGCCAAGGGCGAGAAGATCGCCGACGACGTCGCCTCGCTGCACAGCGACGCCAACGCCATCAGCAAGCAGACGGCGCTTACCGAGAAGGGCGAAGTCGTCAACGGCCGCGGCGACAAGCCCAACCGCCACGACGTGCTGACCGGCTCCAAGCCCGATGGCACCAAGATCGCCGACCAGACCTGCGGCGACTGGACGATGAGCGGCACGGAAGGGGCGGCCATGACGGGCCATCACGACCGAGTCGGCCTCGACGAATCGGCCGCGGCCAAGTCGTGGAATTCCTCACATGCTTCGCGCGGCGGCTGCAGCCAGGAGGCGCTGAGAGGCACGGGCGGCGACGGCCTGTTCTACTGCTTCGCTGTCGAATAAGCGTCCGGCCAGCGGTCGTTCACGGGTCTGTGACCAGGGCGGGGGAGCGTATGCCGCCGCCCTGCTTTCGCCATTTGCTGGGAGTTGCTAGCATCGACCCGACTCCGACATCCAGCAAAGAGGAATTCCCATGGCTGCCACCCCCAGCGTAGCGTTGGTCTGGTATCTTGTGATCGCCGGCCCGCAGGGCGGCATGGCGGTGCTGCCCAGCACCTTCGACACCCGCGAACAGTGCACCAACGCGATTGCCGAATATCAGAAGCAGCCGACGCCGCAGGGTTGGGCCGTGCAGTGCGTGCCGAGCGCCTCGCCTTTCACCGACGAAGGGGATGCGGAAGTGCCATCGGCACAGTAGCGCCAGCTGATCTCCCCCTCGTGAGCCCTTGTGAGGAGGAAGTGGCCGGGAAGCGGCCGGAAGGGGTCGTCGCGCGTGGCGCGCCGGCTCCTGTCGCCGAATGGAGTTCCGCCACCGTAAGCGCCTCCACCTTGCAGGCGATCAACTGACCGTCGAGCCTGCCTCTGGCCCCGAGTGTGATCAGCGCCTTGACCTGGTCGAGCCTCCTTCAGCGGTGCCTGCAGATGCGGTGGCGTCCATTTGCATCCCTTCCGCAGTTTTCGGTGCCTTGACAGCACGGAGATGCTGGCGGGACAGCGCGCCTCTGCCCCGCCGGGCATCGGACGACACCGTCGCCGATTTCCAAACTCGAAAGCGAGATACCCTGTCGGGTCGAGCGAAACTCGATCGTCCTTGGGCCGTTGCCAGACAGGAAGGAGATCCAGCATGGCCAAGGTGACCTCGCATCTGTGGTTCGAAAAGGACGCGCGGCAAGCGGTGGAATTCTATGTCGCCACCGTTCCCAATTCAGCGATCGGCCGCACGACCGATGTGCCGGCGGACAATCCGAGCGGCCCCGCCGGCAGCGTCAAGATCATCGAATTCGTGCTCGACGACCAGAATTTCGTCGCGCTCGAAGCCGGTCCGCTCGATCCGTTCAACCATTCCTTCTCGATCCTCGTCGAGCTCGATAACCAGGCCGAGATCGACCGCATCTGGAACGCCTTTCTCGGCAATGGCGGCAAGCCCGAGCAATGCGGCTGGCTGAAGGACCGCTGGGGCCTGTCCTGGCAGATCGTGCCAAAAATCCTCGGCGACATGGCCGCACATCCCGACCGCGAACGCGCCAAACGCGCCACCGAGGCGATGCTGGGCATGGTGAAGATCGATGTCGCGGCGCTGGAGCGAGCGTTTGGGGGGTGAAGCTGCCAATCTCCCCGCGACGGGAGAGATCGAAGTTCCAACGCAGCGCCAAGCCTATCCCCTTTGACTTCGGCCGCCCCGGCCATACCTTTGCGGGGGTCATTCCCGCGGAGGTCGCATGCGGTCCAAGTTGAAGCTCCTGCCCTTCATCCTCCTGGCGCTCACAGCCTTTGCGCAGCCAGTCGGCGCCGAAACACCTGAACGGCCGGCGCCGGCCGGCGGCGTGTTGTCGCTTTTGCCGCCGCCGCAGGTCACCGAGCATTCGATCACCCTTGGCGGGCGCAAGCTCGACTACCAGGCCAAGGCCGGCACGCTGTCGCTGCTTTCCGGCAAGGGCGAGGTCACGGCCGAGATCTTCTACGTCGCCTACACGCAGCAGTCGCCTGCCCCGGCCAAAGAGCGGCCGATCACCTTCGTCTTCAACGGCGGGCCGGGCGCGGCCTCCGCCTACCTGCATCTCGGCGCGATTGGCCCGCGCATCGTTGCGACCGCTGCCGACGGCCAATTCCTGCCGCCGCAACAAAGGCTCATCGACAATCCGGACAGTTGGCTCGACATGACCGATCTCGTCTTCGTCGATCCGGTCGGCACCGGCTACAGCCGCGAAGCGCCGGGCCAGGACACGAAAGGGTTCTGGGGCGTCGACCAGGACGCCAGCTCGGTCGGCGCTTTCATACGGCTCTATCTGGCGCAGAACGGCCGCACCGCTTCACCGCTCTTCCTCGCCGGCGAAAGCTATGGCGGCTTTCGCGCCGCGCTGCTCGCCAGGACGCTGCAGGAGGATGTCGGCTTGAGCCCCTCCGGCATCGTGCTGATCTCGCCGGCGCTGGAGTTCATGCTGGTGCGGCCGGACCAATTCGATCAATTGCACTGGGCGCTCGAACTGCCTTCGCTGGCGGCGGTGCGGCTTCGCGCCGACGGCGTCAGCGGCGAGGCGCTGCGCGACAGGCTGGCCGAGGTCGAACGCTATGCGCTTGGCGACTATCTGACGGCTCTCGCCAGCGGGCTGGAGCAAGGCGGCAAGCTCGCCAGCGGGCGCGTGGCGGAAATCACCGGCCTGCCGCTCGATCTCGTCGAGCGCAATTTCGCCCGTGTCCCTACCGGCCTGTTCACCCGCGAGTTCCAGCGCGCCAAGGGCAAGGTGCTCAGCCCTTACGATGCCACGATCAGCACCGCCGATATCTCGCCGGGCAGCGCCCGCATGGAAGGCCCGGACCCGGTGCTTGACCGCAGTGTGCCGGTGCTGACCTCGGCCTTTGTCGCTTACGCCCGTAACGAACTGAATTATCGCACGGATGTCAGCTACCGGCTGCTCAACGGCGAGATCAGTCGCAATTGGGAGTACGGCACCTCGGGGCAAGGCTATGCCGGGGCGATGAACGACCTGCAGCGGGCGCGTTCGCTCAACCCCTCGCTCGGCGTGGTCATCGTCAACGGCTATACCGACCTGGTGACGCCCTATCTCGCTTCGCGCTATCTGGTGAACCAGCTTCCCTCGCTCGCCGACGCCAAACCGATCCGGCTCGATGTCGTGGAGGGCGGCCACATGATGTACCTCAGGCCCGACGGAAGGCGCGCGCTGAAGGAGGCAGCCTCCGAGCTCTACCAGGCGACGCAGTAAGCGCTTCTCGATCGGCCACGAGGGCTCTGCCCCAACGCAAGCGCCGCGCTGGAACAGCGCGGTGGAAGCTTTCGCCCGTATAGCTGGCAGAAGTGGATCCGATGGGGCGGAGCCGCCTCCACGCTGGCAAATCGATACCGCATGGCCGATGTCGTCGTCCTCGAAAGCCGCGAAAGGGTGCTGGCCGGCATCCTGTTCACCGCGGCCGCCTATTTCCTGTTTTCGGCGCAGGACGCCTCGATCAAGCTGTTGGTGGCCGGCATGACGGTGTGGCAGATCATGTTCTTCCGCTCGGTCACCGTCCTTGCCGCCTGCGGCGCGATCGGCAGACGGACGCTGTTCGCCGACACCGTAAACTCGCCCATCGTGCGGCCGATGCTGGTGCGCAGCGCGTTCACGCTCGCGGCCTGGCTCTGCTACTACAACGCGGCACGCTCGCTGCAGCTCGCCGAGCTCACCACCATCTACTACGCCGCGCCGATCATCGTCACCGTGCTTTCAGTGGTGATGCTGGGCGAGACCGTGCCGCTCTTGCGCTGGGCGGCGGTGTTCGTCGGATTCGTTGGCGTCTTCATTGCCTGCGACCCGGCGCGTCTCGGCTTCTCCGTGCCGGTGCTGCTTGTGCTGGCGGCAGCGCTTTTGTGGGGCATCGCCGTGGTGCTCTTGCGCAAGACCGCGATGCAGGAGCGCACGACGATCCAGCTGGTGCTCAACAATTTCTACTTCCTGCTTTTTTCGGCGGTGCCGGCGCTGATCTGGTGGCGCATGCCCGACGCGCCGCAACTCATGCTTCTCATGAGCGTCGGCGCGCTCGGCGGCGTCGCGCAATACATGCTGTTCGAGGGCATGAAACGGGCGCCGGTGTCGATCGTGGCGCCATTCGAATACACCTCGCTGGTCTGGGCGTTCGCGCTGGGCTTCGCCATCTGGGGCGACGTGCCGAGAACCGAAGTTTTCACGGGCGCGGCTTTGATCATCGGCGCCGGCCTGCTGATCGTCGGCAACGAGCATTTCCGCAAACGGGTCGAGGACTCATGACAGAAGGCTGTCAGCACGAGCGGCATAGTCTGATGCCATGACGGATACGGTCGACATGCCTGAAAAGCTTGCCAAGGGCACCGCCGACGCCACAGCCGAGCGTATGCTGGGTGTCGTGCTGGTCTCGGCCTCGGCCGTCGCCTTCGCGCTCACCGGCGTGCTGACCAAGTCGATCCATGCCGATCCGCTGACCATCACCTGCTGGCGCGGCTTCTTCGGCTCGATCCTGATTGCTCTTTACGTGCTGTGGCGCCGCCGCCGCTCGGGCGGGCGCGAGAGCCTCAGGCTCGGCTGGCGCGGCTGGCTGCTTGCGGTCGAGGGGGCTGCCGCCAGCATCGCCTTCATCGCGGCGTTCAAATACACCTATGTCGCCAATGTCGCGGTGATCTACGCCACCTCACCCTTCATAGCCGCACTGCTTGCCTTGCTGCTGGTGCGGGAAAAATTCCGGCTGCAGACGATGCTGGCGGCGGCCGTGTCGCTATGCGGCGTCGCCGTCATGGTGGGCGGCGGCTTTGGCAGCGGCCACCTGTTCGGCGACGGGCTGGCGCTTTTGATGACCACCGGCAGCGCGCTCTACATGATCATGGTGCGCGCCTTTCGCGACTCGCCCGTCGTCTGGGCCGGCGCGGTGTCGGCCTTCCTGCTCTTCGTCCTCGGCTGGTTCGTCACCGACCCGGTTGCCGTTTCGACCCGCGATATGGTGCTGCTTGCCACCTTCGGCTGCTCCTTCGCGCTGGCCTCGATCCTGTGGACCGAAGGTTCGCGGCTTATCCCCGCCGCCGAATCCGGCCTGCTCGGCTCGGCCGAAGTGCCGTTCGCCATCCTGTTCGCCTTGCTGTTCCTCGGCGAATTCCCGCCGCTGGCCAGCATCGTCGGCGGCGCGATCGTGCTTTGCGCGGTTTTCGCGCACGCCGCACGCGACTGGTCGAGAGCCAAATCGACGCGTTCGTAAATTTTTTTCGCGGTCACGGAACCATCACCCGACTCAGGCATTGTTAGATCGACGGGTCACCCCCCAAGTCCCCCCAAACCCCTCGACCCGTCCGACTAGAAGCCGACCCGCAAAAAGGTCGGCTTTTTCTTTGGGCGTTCCTGGCCGTTCAGGGCGGCAGCGCCAGGCCGTTGCCCAGAAGCTCCGCGAGATCCCGCGGCGGACGAGCCGCCTCGCGGCCGAGCCGGATGGCGAAGCCGGCCATTGGCAGCGGCGGCAGGTCGAGATCGGGGGACGCTTCCACGATACCGGAATGGGCAAGACGCCGGGTGCGCGGCGTCAGCGCGATGCCGGCATTGACCGCGCTGCGCAGGCCGGCAAGGCTGGAGCTGCCGGCAGCGATGCGGTAGCGGCGGCCGGCGGCGTCGAGTGCATTGAGCGCAGCCTCCCTGAAGCCGCAATATGGATCGAGCAGCGCCAGCGGCACCACGTCCTGCCGCGTCGCCAGCCCTTTTTCCGAGCAGAGCCACAGCATCGGCTCGCTGATCAGGAACGCTTCATCCGGGGATGGCACATGGCGCATGGTGATCGCGAGATCGAGCTGGCCCGCCTGCAGCGCGGACCCGAGCTCCAGGGAGCGGCCGACGCGCAGCTCGATCCTGACGCGCGGATGGCTGGCGGCGAAGGCGCGCAACAGCTCCGGCAGGCCATGATCGGCGAAGTCCTGCGTGGTTCCGATGGCGATGCGACCGCCGACGCGCGCGCCTTTCAGCGCCAGCCAGGCCTCGGTGTGGACGGCAAGGATGCGCCTGGCATGGCCGACAAGGTCCTCGCCGGCAGGCGTCAGGCCGCGGCCCCGGCCCTGGGGCGCGAGCAGCGGCTCGCCGACGATCTCCTCCAGCCGCTGCATCTGCGCCGTGACGGCGGATGGGGAGCGGCCAACAGCGGACGCCGCCCTGGCCAGGGAGCCGCCATCGACGAAGGCGAGGAAGGTTTTGAGCAGGTCGGGATCGAGAGTTTCCATAATTCGATAATATCGAAGTAATTGTCAAAAACAATTCGATTTTTTTGACGCATGGCTAGTGGCATGGTCCCTTCATCGGCCGCGCGAAGCCGTCAGAGCGAAGGAGAGAAAAATGCCGATCATCAATGTCAGCGTCACCGGCGAGCCCGACGCAAAGGGTTCCGCCGCGATCGCGAAGGAGATCACCGAGATTACGGCCACGCAACTGCGCAAGGACCCGACCATCACCGCGGTTGCGATCAGCTACGTCGATCCGCAGCACTGGTTCGCCGGCGGCAAGTCGCTGGCCGAGCATGGCACGAGCACCTTCTGGCTCGACATCAAGGTGGTGGACGGCACCAACACCAAGCTCGAGCTCGAAGCGTATCTCAAGGCGATTTTCGACGCCTTCGGCCGCCTGCTCGGCGGCGTCCATGAGGAAAGCTACGCGCTGGTGCATGAGGTTCCGGCGGCGGCCTACGGCTTTGGCGGCAAGAGCCAGGAGTTCCGCTTCATCAGCGGGAGACTGAAGGTGGCGTAGCGGCACGCCTTTCCCCGCTCCCCTGTGCGAGACGGTGGGTCGGCGCGCAGCGTCGAGACGGATGAGAGGTTTTGGAAGAAGCACGGCCTGGAAGAATCGATTGCTTTCAGGCACTTACATATCCAGCGAAGCGATCCGTCCAATACCCTCATCCGTCCGGGCTTTCGCTCGGCCACCTTCTCCCGCAAGGGGAGAAGGGAGCGCCCTACCAGCCCCACATTGACCTTGCCCCCACTTCCGCTACCTTCTGCCACCGAAGCGGCCGCGCAAGAGCCGCACCGTGGAGGACGTTGGGAGAGAGCGGCATGATCCTGACATTGGCGCTGCTTGCCGGTCTTGTCTTTGCCTGGCTGCTGATTGGCGTGATCGAAAGGTTCCGGCTCGATCTGCGCTTTACCCAGGCGTTGCTCTACGTGCCGTTCAAGCTCGCCTACCGTATTGCCGACGACCGCATCCGCATTGCCCGCAATGCCCGCACGCCGGTGATCTATGTCGTTTCGCACCAATCGCGCATCGAGCCGGCGCTGATGCTGTCGCTCTTGCCTGACGACACGCTGCACATTCTGGACGAGGCCTCGGCCCGCTCGCCCTGGCTGGAGCCGTGGCGCGAGCTTGCCCGCACCATCGCCTTCAATGCCGAACATCTCTTCGTCAGCCGGCGGCTGGTGCGCGTGCTGAAGGGCAAGGGCCGGCTTGCGGTCTATCTGCCCGACGACGTCGAGCCGGACGTCAAGTCGTTCCGGCTGTTCCGCGCCATCACCCGCATCGCCATGCAGGCCGACGCCCGCATCGTGCCGATCTTCGTCGCCGGTGCGCGCGACCTGCCGATGTCGCTGACGCCGGCCGACAAGGCGCCGCGTCACTGGTTCCCGCGCCTGTCGCTCAGCGTGCTGGAACCGATGACCGTGGCCGAGCTGGTGGCTCGCAACCCCGACATGGCGTCGAACACCAACGCCCTGTTCGACCGGTTTGCCGAGGCGCGGCTCTACGGCAGCAATCTCGACCGCGGCCTGTTCCTGGCCATGCGCGACGCGGCGGATCGCGTCGGTGCCTCGCATCCGATCATCGAGGACGTGATTTCGGGCGCGCTCAGCTATCGCAAGATGTTCATCGGCGCGCGCGTGCTCGGCCGCCGCTTCGAGGCGGTGACGGCGCCCGGCGAAGCGGTCGGCCTGCTCCTGCCCAATGCCAATGGCATTGTGCTCTCCTTTGTCGGGCTTATCTCGGCGGCCCGCATCGCGGCGATGATCAACTACACCGCCGGCCCGGCGAGCGTCACCGCCGCGATCCGCACGGCGGTCATTCGCACAGTGGTCTCTTCTCGCGCGTTCATCGAGAAGGCCGCCATCGACGACATCGTCACCGCCGTCGAGGCGGGCGGCGCCAAGATGCTATGGCTGGAGGATGTGCGCGAGAGCGTGACCTTGCTCGACAAGGTCGCGGCGGCGCTTTTCTGGCGTTTTCCGCTGCAGCGGCAGCAGGCGTCGAAACCAGCGGTGATCCTGTTCACCTCGGGCTCGGAAGGAACGCCGAAGGCGGTGGTGCTGTCGCACCGCAACCTTCTCGCCAACGCCATGCAGGCCGAGGCGCGCATCACGATCTCGCCGGCCGATATCCTGCTCAACGTGCTGCCCGTCTTCCATTCGTTCGGGCTGACCGGCGGCACTATCCTGCCGCTGGTAACCGGCGTGAAACTGTTCCTCTATCCCTCGCCGCTGCACTACAAGATCATTCCGGAGATCGCGCGCAAGGTGAAGCCGACCGTCATGTTCGGCACCGACACTTTCCTCGCCAACTATGCCCGCACTGCCAAGGACGGCGATTTCTCCAGCCTGCGTTTCGTTGTTGCCGGCGCTGAGGCGGTAAAGCCCGAGACAAGGCGCACCTACCGCGACCGTTTCCAGGCATCGATCATCGAAGGTTTTGGGCTGACCGAGGCGGCGCCAGTGGTGGCGGTGAACACCGCCATCCACAATCGCGACGGCACGGTCGGCCGGCTGCTGCCGGCGATCCGCATGAAGCTTGAGCCGGTCGAGGGCATCAGCGAGGGCGGCCGGCTGTGGCTCGACGGGCCGAACATGATGATGGGCTACATGACCGCCGACCGCCCCGGCGAGTTGCAGCCGCTCGAGGGCTGGCACGACACCGGCGACATCGTCTCGGTCGACCGCGACGGCTTCATCACCATCCGCGGGCGGGCAAAACGCTTTGCCAAGATCGCCGGCGAGATGGTGTCGCTGGGTGCGGTCGAGATGCTGGTGCAGTCGCTGTGGCCGGAACAGCGCCATGCCGCGGTGGCGGTGCCCGACAAAAGGCGCGGCGAGCGCATCGTGCTGGTCACCACGGCCGACGATGCCAATGCCGAAGAGCTGCGCCAGTTCGGCAAGAAGGCCGGCGCGGCCGAGTTGATGGTGCCCAATGACATCATCAAGGTGGAAGAAATCCCGGTGCTGGGTTCCGGCAAGACGGATTACGTGTCGGCGCGGAAGCTGGCGATCGACCGGCTGGGATTGGGGGTGGCGGCCTAGCGCGATTATCTCGCCTCGTGTGGGGAGAAAGCATTCTCCTGCATTCGCGAGCGGGCTTGTCCCCGAGCAAGTGCTTGGAAAATACCGGAGAGGGGATTTCGTAGGGCGCGGAGGCTACATCTCGTAGAGCGCCAACTTCTCATGTCAGCGCTTTTCCCCTCTCTTGCGATCTCTAACGCTCAGCTTTGCTAAGATGTTGAAATGGCTATTTCCCCCACAACGGGAGAGATAGGGCGCAGTGCTTACCCGATATCCGAAGGCGGCACCTTCTCGCCTTCGCGCATGGCCCGCTTCGAATAGGCGCGCACCGAAAACGGCAGAAAGACGAGGTAGCCGGCGACCGAGGCGGTCAGCGTGTACCAGGGATAGGCCATCAACAGCAGGATGTAGAGCACGACGCCGAGGATGACCGGAAGCACCCTGTCTCCCGGCACCTTGACGCTCTTGCCCGAATAGACCGGCAGGCGACTGACCAAGAGGAAGGCGACGAGCACGGTGAAGCCAGAGGCAACGAAGGCCGCCCCCCGGGTCGGTTCCAGGCCGAGCCGCAGGAAGTAGAGATAGCAAGGCAGC
This sequence comes from Mesorhizobium sp. WSM4989, assembly GCF_029625795.1. Classification (NCBI taxonomy): domain Bacteria; kingdom Pseudomonadati; phylum Pseudomonadota; class Alphaproteobacteria; order Hyphomicrobiales; family Phyllobacteriaceae; genus Mesorhizobium; species Mesorhizobium sp. WSM4989. The sequence goes on from NZ_JARTVN010000001.1 coordinate 648,498, forward strand.
ATGACCAGCACCGCGCCCGCCGGCGCCGGGACGCCGACGAAATACTCGGTCTGCCAGGCCGGCTGGTCGGTGTCGTCGGCCAGCACATTGAAGCGGGCGAGCCGCATGCCGCAGGCGATGGTGAACAGGAGTGCCGCGATCCAGCCCGGCGAGCCGGCGCGGTCGAGCAGGAAGGCATAGAGCACCAGCGCCGGCGCGACGCCGAAATTGACGATATCGGCCAGCGAATCCATCTGCGCGCCGAACTTCGAGGTCGCCTTCAGCATGCGCGCCAAGCGGCCGTCGATGCCGTCGAGGAAGGCTGCGAGCAGCACCATGACCACGGCCGGCTCGAAGCGGTCCTCGAAGGCGAAGCGGATGCCGGACAGGCCGGCGCAGATCGCAAGAACGGTCACCAGATTGGGCAGCACCATGCGCATCGGTATTTCGCGGATGCGAGGGCCGCCGCTGGCGTGTGCCTCGAACTTCTTGAAAGGCGCGCCCACCGCTCAGGAAATCCTGACCAGCGGGGCGACCGCCGCGCCGCCGAACTCGGCAAGCACCGTTTCGCCGCCCACCGCCGTCTGGCCGACGGCGACGCGCGGCACGGCGTTCGACGGCAGGAAGACGTCGACGCGGGAGCCGAAGCGGATCAGGCCAAAACGCTCGCCGATGCCGATCGAGCCGCCCTGCTCGGCCCAGCAGACGATGCGGCGCGCCACAAGGCCGGCGATCTGCACGGCGGCAACGGTGCCGTTGGGACTGTCGATGACCAGCCCGTTGCGCTCGTTCTCCGAGCTTGCCTTGTCGAGCTCGGCATTGAGGAATTTGCCGGGACGATGCTCGATGCGCGTGATCCTGCCACGCACCGGCGCGCGGTTGATATGGCAGGAAAAGACATTCATGAACACCGAGATACGGATCATTTCGCCCGTACCCAGACCAAGCTCGCGCGGCGGCACGGCAGGCCCGACCGCCGAAACCACGCCGTCGGCCGGGCTGACCACCAGCCGGTCGTCGACCGGCGTGACGCGCTCTGGGTCACGGTAAAAATAGATGCACCAGCCGGTGAGGATCAGCCCGAGCCAGAACAGGATCGAGGAGAAATAGCCGAGGAACAGCGTTGCCGCGCCGAAGGCGGCGATAAAGGGATAGCCCTCGCGATGGATCGGAACGAACGTATTCTTGATCGTATCGAGAAGCGTCATAGGGCTTGGGGCGGTCGCTGTTTCAGTCCGGTCTGAATAGCGGAAAGCCCCCCTCCCCGCAACGCAACAATGGGAGAGGCGAATAGCGAGGGACTCATAGCCGTGATTTTAGCGCCGGCACTGTGTCAGGGTGCGCGAGGGCGGTGCGAAATCGACAAGGTCGAGGTCGATCGGGGCTGCTTTGCCTGCATGCTGGGCGGTGCCGACGGCAGGACGCTGTTCATCACCGCCGCCGAATGGCGCGGCTTCGAGAACATGGTCGGCGACGCCCGCACCGGCCAGGTACTGGGCGTCGCCGCGCCTGCACCCGGCGCAGGCTGGCCGTCTTACACCTCCGGCACGCGCTGATAGTGCGCGATATCCGCCTTGACGCCGAGGCGGGCGATCGTTGCCTGAGGGCTGAAGGCGATGCGCTCGTGCGCGGCCTTGACGATCGGCACGACGTTGTCGACCGCGGCCTGGCTTTCCCATTCGACCATGGTGACGATGTTGAATTCGCCGGGGCCGGAGAACTGCTCGAGCAGGAAGTCCTGCACGAAGCCGTCCTGCTGGCGCAGCAATTCGTGCGTCATCCTGACCTTGCCGAGGATCTCGTCGCGCGCTTCCGCCGGCACGACGAATTTGTCGACCCGGAACACGCTGCCAGCGCGTTGATCTTTATTATTCATCGATCGGTCTCCGTTCTTGGAAGGCTTGCTTCGCAGGGGTTCGGAGCCGGTTTGCAAGCTCAAGCTAGGTTGAGGTCAATAGAATTTTTTACCCTTTCCTCTTTCCCTTACGGGAGAAGGGGAAGTAGGCGCTAGCTCACCTCCGACGTCCTTCTCCGTACGATCACGCCGAACTCGTCGCTTTCACGCGCAATGCGCAGGCGCTCCTCGGCTTCGGTGGCCTCGCGCTGGCGGTCCCACATCGAGGCATAGAGGCCCTGCTGGCGCAAGAGCGCGGCGTGGGTGCCGCGCTCGGCGATCTGGCCGTCCTTCAGCACGATGATCTCGTCGGCCGAGATCACCGTCGACAGCCGGTGGGCAATCACAAGGGTGGTGCGGCCCTTGCTGACGAGGTCCAGCGCCGCCTGGATCTCCTGCTCGGTCTGGGTGTCCAGCGCCGAGGTCGCCTCGTCCAGCATCAGGATCGGCGGGGCCTTCAGGATCGTGCGGGCGATCGCGACCCGCTGCTTCTCGCCGCCCGACAGTTTCAGGCCGCGCTCGCCGACCATCGAGCGGTAGCCGTCGGGGAGTTTTTCGATGAACGGCCCGATCTGGGCGAGTTCGGCGGCCTTGCGCACCTCCTCCTCGCTGGCGCCGATGCGGCCATAGCGGATGTTGTAGGCGATGGTGTCGTTGAAGAGCACCGTGTCCTGCGGCACCATGCCGAGCACCGCGCGCAGGCTCTCCTGGGTGACGTCGCGGATGTCCTGGCCGTCGATCAGCACCTGGCCGCGCTGCACGTCATAGAAGCGGAACAGAAGCCTGGAGATGGTCGACTTGCCTGCGCCGGAGGGGCCGACGATGGCGACCGTCTTGCCGGCCGGCACCTCGAAGGAGACGCCCTTCAGGATCTTGCGGTTTGAATCATAGGAGAAGTGCACGTCGCGGAACTCGACCTTGCCGGCACTCACCTTCAACGGCCTGGCGTCCGGCTTGTCGACGATCTCCTGAGGCACGTCGAGCAGGTCGAACATGTGCTCGATATCGGTCAAGCCCTGGCGGATTTCGCGATAGATGAAGCCGATGAAGTTGAGCGGCACCGACAGCTGCATCAGCATGGCGTTGATGAAGACGAAATCGCCGACCGACTGCGTGCCGGCCTGCACCTCCAGCGCCGACATGCACATGACGACGACCGTGCCGAGGCCGAAGATGAGACCCTGGCCGAAGTTAAGCCAGCCGAGCGAGGTCCAGGTCTTGGTGGCGGCGGTTTCATAACGCGCCATCGAGCGGTCGAAGCGCTCGGCTTCCATGCGCTCATTGGTGAAATATTTGACCGTCTCGAAATTCAAGAGCGAGTCGATCGCCTTGGTGTTGGCGTCGGTGTCGCTTTCGTTCATGTCGCGGCGGATCGAGATGCGCCAGTCGCTGGCCTTGACCGTGAACCAGACATAGATCCACACGGTGACCGCGACCACGGCGACGTATTTCCAGCCATAGGTGTAGGCGAAAATGCCGGCCGTCAGCGCGAATTCGAGAATGGTCGGCGCCGTGTTCAGCATGACGAAGCGCACGATCGTCTCGATGCCCTTGGTGCCGCGCTCGATGATGCGCGACAGACCCCCGGTGCGGCGCTCAAGATGGAAGCGCAGCGACAGCTGATGCATGTGGACGAAGGTGCGGAAGGCAAGCTGGCGCACCGCATATTGGCCGACGCGGGCAAACAGCGCGTCGCGCAGCTGGTTGAAGCCGAGCTGGACCAGCCTCAGCACATTATAGGCGATGACCAGCATCACCGGCGCGAGCATGAAGGCGGGCAGCGGCGGCGGCGTCTTCGAGGCGTGGGCGAGCGCATCGGTTGCCCATTTGAAGAAATAGGGGCCGGCGACCAGGGTGACCTTGGCGACGACGAGAAGCAGCGTCGCCCAGGTGACGCGGGCTCTCAAGTCGGCACGGTCGGCCGGCCACATATAGGGCCACAGATTGCGCAGAGTGGTGAGGGTGCCGGTTTCGGCGGAGACGGTCTTGTCGGCCATTTTGTTCTTAGCTTTCTTTCATGCTTTCGCCGCAGCAGGAATCGACCAGGGCCGCGAGCGACGCCGAGACCTCGGCGAGCGTAGCGCGGTCCACCGCGTAGCGTGAACGCTGGCGATCCGCCTCGAAGCGGACGAGCCCTGCTTCGACCAGGATCTTCAGATGCTGCGAAACGGTCGACTGGGCGAGATCGAGATGATCGACCACCTCGCGGCAGGAGCAGCAGCTACTGGCCGAGAGATGCTTCAGGATCTCGATGCGTGCCGGATGCGACAGCGCCGCGAACCGCGTGGCGATGCCGCGGCTGTCGAGGGCTCGGCTATTGAGGGCGCGGTTGACGGATAGGGATTCGGTCATCGTTCATCGCCGATAAACGATGGAGGATGAGAGGGCAAGCCAGGCGGATGGGTAGCAGGTGGGAAGTGTCGAACGCCGGCGGGGCAGCGCCCCTTTGCCCTGCCGGGCATCCCCACGAGGGGGATTGCGCTCTTACTCCGTCTTTGGCGCCGTCATCTGGTCACCCATGGCCTTCATGTCGGCCGGCTCGCCTTCCTTCGACTTGCCGGGGACCTTGAAGACCTGACCGGGCCAGATGCGGTCGGGATTGCGGATCTGATCCTGGTTGGCGAGATAGATGGTCGAGTAGCGCACGCCATGGCCATAGACGCGCCGCGAGATGCGCCAGAGCGTATCGTTGCGGCGGATGATGACCGCGCCATCGACGTGTTCGAGCTTCGGCGCCATGGTTTCAGGCACGTCGGCCGCAGGATTCGCTTCGGCGACCTCGGCCGACGTGTCGGCCGTCGCGGCGGGCTTGCCCGCTTCGGCGGTACCGGTGGCCGGCGCCGCCGTCTCGGCGGGATTGGCCGCCCCGGACTTTGCCTCCGCGGGCTTGGACCCCGCACCCTGGGCGAGCTTGCTGTCGGCGGGCTTGGCTTGGTTGGGCGCGACGGCGGCAATCGACTCGCCGGGCTCGCGTTCGAACGGGACAGCGGCGCGGGCGACGACCTTGACGCCGTCGTCGGCCAGGCCGTCGACATGAATGGTGTGGTTGCCGACCGGAATGTCGCGCGCCGCCTCGATCAGGAAATGGCCGTCAGGCGAAGTTTTCGCCTCGCCAAGCAGTACATCGTCGGCATAGGCGCGCACCTTGCGGCCGGGATCGGCCCTGCCCGCGACGAAGATCTTGCCGCCGTCGATCTCAACCGCCTCGACGGCGATCTTCGGTTCGTCTGCGGCGGCGTTCTGGGTCGCGGGAGCCGAAGCCTGATCCGTAGCTGCCGGTGCCGTTGCAGCCGGCGCCGCCGCCGGGGCAGACGCCGCCGGCGCGGTTGCGGCCGGGGCCTGCGCGTCCGGGTCGGCTGCCTGACCGGTGGCGGCAGGTGCCGCTGGCTTGGCCGCGGGCTGCGGAATGGTCAGCAATTCGGACGGCTTGCCCGGCTCCTCGACCATCGCCAGCACCTGGCCGGTCGGGCTCTGCGGCACCGAGACGACGGCGGTCTGCGCCGAGGCGACGGCGACGCCGCCAGCGGTCGAGCGCAGCGTGATCGTGTAGTCGCCGGGCTTCAGCGGATCGTCGAGCACAATGGCGAAGGCACCATCGGGACCGGCATCGGTCGAGCCGAGCACCGTGCCGCCGTTCAGGACCTCGACCTTGGCATTGGGCGCCGCGCTGCCGGCGACGACAATCGAGCCATTGCCTTCGACGCGCACGACATCGAAGGTTGGCAGTGTGGGTCCTGCGGCGGCCGGCGCCTGAGCGGCCGGGGCGGATTCCGCCGGGGCCGTCGCGTTGTTGGCAGGCGCCATTGCATTGTTGGCGGGCGCCATCTTGTTGGCCGGCGCCATCGTGTTGTTGGCCGGCGCCATTGTATTGGCCGGGGCTTGCGCCTGCGGTACGCGCGCCTCGGTGGAGGTGCTTGAGGATTCGGCCGGCTTCGTGCCTGCCTGCGGCAGCGACGCGACCTGCGGCGGATTCTGCTTGTTGATGTATGGGTCGAGCGCGCCCGACCCGTAGGCGACCGCCGCGACGACGGCAACGCCGCCCGCCGCGAACAAAAACGCCTTGGAAGAATTGATAGCCATAATCTTTTCTGCCCCTTAGCCACCTAACGCCGGTCTAGCGTGTTTTCACCAAGCTCACAAGAAAAAGCCCGTCCTTGGGCTTGACCGCGCCAACCGTCCCTATCACCAATCATGACATGAACACGATTCGATCCGTCTGCGTCTATTGCGGTTCGTCTCCGGGCCGCGACGAGGCCTATGTCAAGGCCGGCCACCTGCTCGGCCGCTCGCTGGCGAAGTCCGGCCTGCGCCTGATCTATGGCGGCGGCACCAAGGGAATCATGGGCGCCGTCGCAGACGGGGCACTCAAGGCCGGCGGCAAGGTGACCGGCATCATCCCGCGCTTCCTGATCAACAAGGAGGCGACCGAGACCGCTCTCGACAAGCTCGACGAGCTGGTGATCACCGACAACATGCACGAGCGCAAGCACAGGATGTTCGAGAAATCCGACGCCTTCGTGGCGCTGCCGGGCGGCATCGGCACGGTCGAGGAGATCGTCGAGATCATGACCTGGGCGCAACTCGGCCATCACCGCAAGCCGATCGTGTTCGCCAACATCAAGGCCTTCTGGGACCCGATGCTGGCGCTCATCGAGCACATGTCGGGCGAAGGCTTCATCCACACCGCACATAGGGTGAAGCCGCTGGTGGTCAACGACCCCGAGGCCATCGTCGCCGCCATCATGGTGGCGGGCTCGTCGGTCGACGCGCCGACGGAAGGTGTGCAGGCGGTGATCGACAAAATGTAAGGTGAATGGTGAATAGTGCGGATCGCGTGAGCCGAAATCTGTCCACCGCCAGATAGCAACCATTCGCTATTCACCATTCACCGCTCACCGTCCTCCTCAAATCCTCAATCACCGCCCTCCGGTCATTGCGCCGCCAGGCGAGATGGATTTCAACGCTGCGCTTGAACCATGGCAGGTCGCGAAAGACGATGCCGGCCGGCGCAGCGCTTTGCAGGCTTTCCTGTACCGTCGCTAGGCCCAGCCCGGCGCTGACCAGGCCGAGCGAGGTCAAGGGATCGGCCGTCTCGTAGGCGATGTCGGGCACGAAACCGGCCTCCATGCAGGCCGCCAGGAACTGCGCGCGGTTGGTGTCATCGGGTTGGCGCACGACGGTGATCCAGACGCGGGCGTCAAGATGGCGGGGCCTGATGTCGCTCGCATCGACAAGCGGATCGCCTTCGGGGATCGCCAGCACCAGCGGTTCGCGCCGCACCAGCATGCTCTCGATATCCGGATCGCCTTGCGGCGCCGGCGCGTAGACGAATCCGAGGTCGAGCACGCGCTGGCGCAGATCCTCGAACTGCGCGGCCGTGCGGCGGCTTCTCAGTTGCAGATGAAAATCCGGCCGCTCGCGGCGGAATTCCCTGAGCATCGCGGCGATCAGCCCGGCATGCACCGCCCCCTCGACGTAGCCGATGGCGAGGCTGCCGGTCGCGCCGCTTGCAAGCTTGCGGCCGAGCTCCTCCAGCCGCGCGGCATTGACGAGCAGAGCGCGCGCCTCGGCAAGGAAAGCCCTGCCCTCGGCGTTGAGACGGACGCGCTGCTTCGATCGCTCGAAAAGCGTGACGCCGAGTTGCTCCTCGAGGTGCATGATCTGCCGGCTCAAGGGGGACTGCGAGATATGCAACTGCTCGGCGGCGCGGCCGACATTGCCGGCCTCGGCGACGGCGATGAAATAGCGGATCTGCCGCAGGTCGAGCATTCTGCGTCTCTACGATTTAAGTCCTTCAAGGTCTGAACTTTATCATAATCAGTCTTGGACAGTCTGACCAGCCGGCGCGATATCTGCCGCATCAACCGGCCACAAAGGAGACCGCCATGCAGTTCTTTGCCCTTCTCACCCGCAACACCGAAAAGTTCAGCGATAGCGATTTCGCGTCGCTGCTTCCGGGCGAAGCCGAGCAGCGGCGCACGCTCTATGCGCAAGGCGCCGTGCGCCAGGTCTGGAACCGCGGTGACATCCCCGGCAGCGGCATGATGTTCGAGGCTGCCGACGACAAGGAGGTGCGCGGCCATCTCGCCACCCTGCCGCTGGTCGAGGCCGGAATGATGAACATCGCGGCGATCGTGCCGCTCAATCCCTATCCCGGCTTCGGCCCGAAGCGTTGAGACCGGGATGAAGAGAGGTGCTGCCGCTCACCCGGCAGCACCTATGAGCGACCAAGGAAGCGACGCAAAAGGCCCGCCCGCGACGCCCCTGTATAGCGCTTGGGCAATTGCCGGGTGAGCAGGAACTGGTCGCGCCCTTCGAGGGCGCATCCGATGATGAAGCATCTTGCAGTTCACCAAGCGATGGCCCAGATCTCACGATCAACCGCCTCGGGTAGCGTTGAGGGAGATGAAGGCGCGCCGGGCCGAACTGTTTCGCTTCGCGCGGTCGAACAGTCCAAGGTCGCGGTGCCCGATCACTCCGCCGGCGCCACTCGCAGCATCGGTCTGCGGGCGCTGAGCCGGTCGAGATAGAGATAGACGACCGGCGTGGTGTAGAGCGTGAGAAGCTGCGAGACGATGAGGCCGCCGACGATCGCGATGCCGAGCGGCTGGCGCAGCTCCGCCCCAGTGCCGGTCTCGAGCGCCAACGGCAATGCGCCGAGCAAAGCCGCAAAGGTCGTCATCATGATCGGCCGGAAGCGCTGGAGGCTCGCCTTGTGGATGGCTTCTCGCGGCGCAAGCCCTTCCTGGCGCTCGGCCTGCAAGGCCATGTCGATCATCATGATGGCGTTCTTCTTGACGATGCCGATCAACAGGATGATGCCGATCAGCGAGATCACGTCGAATTCCATGCCGGTGACGATGAGCGCGAGCAGCGCGCCGATGCCGGCCGAAGGCAGCGTCGACAGGATGGTGATCGGGTGCACGTAGCTTTCGTAGAGCACGCCGAGCACGACATAGATCGTGGCGAGCGCGGCAGCGATCAGCAGGAGCTCGTTGAGCAGGTTGGAGCGGAAGGCGAGCGCCGTACCGGCAAGCGAGCCGTGGATCGACACCGGCATTTTCAGCTCCGCCATGGCGCGGTCGATTGCCGCCGAGGCGTCGCCGAGCGTGGCGCCATCGGCAAGGTTGAACGAGATCGTCGTGGCGACGAAGTGGCCCTGGTGGTTGACCGAAAGCGGCGTGGTCGCCGGACCGTAGGTGCTGAAGGCGGCGAGCGGCACCATGGTCTCGGCCGAGGTGCTGACGGCGGCGCCGCTCGAGGCGCTGCCGTGGCCGGTGACGGCGATCGCATTGGTCGCCTGATTCTGCAGCGAGCCCGACAGGCTGCCGGCCAGCGCGTTGGTCTTCTGCGTGCCGCTCGCCGCCGCGCCCGAGGTGCTGACATAGATGCCATTGAGCGCGCTCGGATCCTGCAGATAGCGCGGCGCGACTTCCATCACCACGTGATATTGGTTGCGGGCGTTGAAGATGGTCGACACCTGGCGCTGGCCGAAGGCGTCGTAAAGCGTGTTGTCGATGCTCGCCGGCGTCAGGCCGAGCCGGGCCGCGCTCTCGCGGTCGACGGTGATGTTGGTTTCGAGCCCGGCCTCGTCGCGGTCCGAATTGACGTCGGTTAGCTCCGGCGCCTGTTTCAGCAATTCGACGAGTTTCGGCGCCCATTCGTCGAGGTCAGCGGTCGTATCGGCCTGCAGCGTGTATTGATAGGTGGCGAGGCTTTGGCGGCCGCCGACCCTGATCTCCTGGCGCGGGTTGAGGAAGAGCTGCGCGCCGGGCAATTGCCTGAGCTGCGCGCGCAGCCGCCCCAGCACCGCTTGCAGCGGCGCACGATCGCCCTTCGGCTTCAGGTTGACATAGACGAAGCCGGAGTTGGTCTGGCGGCCGCCGATATAGCCGACGACGTTCGCCACCGCCGGGTCGCTCTTCAGGATCGTCTCCAGCCGCTCGAATTTCTGCCGCATCAATTGGAAGGAAATGGCCTGGTCGGCGCGCAGGCCGCCGATCAGCTCGCCGGTGTCCTGCTGCGGGAAGAAGCCCTTCGGCACGATCGTATAGAGGTAGACGTTGAGCGCGACGGCCGCGATCAGGATGATGAGCATCGCCTCGGCATTGTCGAGCGACCAGGCGAGCGAGCGGCCGTAGCCGGCGCGGACGCGCTGGAAGACGCTTTCGCCGAAGCGTGCGAGGATGGAACGGCGCTCCGATCGGACTGCACCCGCGCGCAAAAAATGCGCGCACATCATCGGGGTCACCGTCAGCGACAGCACCAGCGAAATGGCGATCGCCAGCGACAAGGTCATGGCGAATTCCTGGAACAGGCGGCCGAGTATGCCGCCCATCAACAGAATCGGCAGGAACACGGCGACGAGAGAAGCGCTCATCGACAGCACGGTGAAGCCGACCTCTTGAGCGCCGACCAGCGCCGCCCGGCCGCGCGGCATGCCGTCCTCGATGTGGCGCATGATGTTTTCCAGCACCACGATGGCGTCATCGACGACGAAGCCGGTGGCGATGGTGAGCGCCATCAAGGACAGATTGTCGAGCGTGTAGCCGAGCAGGTACATCGCTCCGAAGGTGCCGAGGATCGAGACGACCAGCGCCACGCTCGGGATCAGCGCCGCGCGCCAGTCGCGCAAAAAGAAGAACACCACGAAGACGACCAGCAGCACCGCCAGCACCAGCGTCAGCTCGGTGTCGCGCAGCGAGCCGCGGATGGTGAGGCTGCTGTCGGACGCGATGCTGAGGCGCGCATCCGCCGGCACCGAAGCCTGCAGCGTCGGGATCAGCGCGCGCACGCGGTCGACCGTGTCGATGATGTTGGCGTTGGGCTCGCGATAGAGCACCAAAAGCACGGCCGGCACGCCATTGGCGAGGCCGAGATTGCGCACGTCCTCAACCGAGTCCTCGACATCTGCGATGTCGGCGAGGCGCACCGCCGCACTGTTGCGCCAGGCGATCACCAGGTCGCGATAGTCGGCGGCATGGCTCGCCTGGTCGTTGGTGTAGAGCTGGTAGCGGAGCGCCCCGTCTTCCTCGAAACCCTTCGGACTGCGCGCATTGGCCGAGGCAAGTGCGGCGCGCACATCCTCCAGGCCGATGCCGTAATGGAACAGCGCCCCCGGATTGAGCTCCACCCGAACGGCGGGCAGCGACGAGCCGCCGAGGTCGACATTGCCGACACCCTCGACCTGGGACAGGCGCTGCTGCAGCACGGTCGCGGCGGCATCGTAGAGCTGACCGGGTGTGAGTGTGCGCGAGGTCAGCGCCAGGATCATCACCGGCGCGTCGGCGGGATTGTATTTGCGGTAGGTCGGGTTGCTGCGCAGATCGGACGGGAGGTCGGCGCGCGCGGCGTTGATGGCGGCTTGAACGTCGCGCGCGGCGCCGTTGATGTCGCGATCGAGGTCGAATTGCAGCACAACATTGGTCGAGCCGGTGCCGGAGCGCGACGTCATCTCGGAAACCCCGGCGATCTGGCCGAGATGGCGTTCGAGCGGCGCCGCGACATCGGTCGACATCGTGTCGGGGCTGGCGCCTGGCATCGAGGCCTGCACCGAGATGGTCGGGAAATCCACCTTGGGCAGCGGCGCGACGGGAAGATTGACGTATGCGATCAGGCCCGCCGCCGCCAATCCGATGGCCAGCAGCGTCGTGGCGACCGGCCTGGCGATGAAGGGCGCGGAGAGGTTCACGGCGTGAGCCCGCCGGCCGGCGCTCTCGCTTCACGTGCCCCCGACCGCGTCAGTCTATCGAAGGCAAGGTAGATCACCGGCGTGGTGAAGAGCGTCAGCACCTGGCTGACGATCAGCCCGCCAACGATAGTGATGCCGAGCGGCTGGTGCAATTCCGAGCCGGCAAGGCCGCCGAGCAGGAGCGGAAGCGCCCCGAACAGCGCGGCCATCGTCGTCATCAGGATCGGCCGCAACCGCAGCAAGCAGGCTTCGTAAATCGCCTCGCGCGGGTCCAGCCCCTGCAGGCGTTCGGCCTGCAGGGCGAAGTCGATCATCATGATGGCGTTCTTCTTGACGATGCCGACCAAGAGCACGATGCCGATGATGCCGATCACGTCGAGATCGTGGCCGGCGAGCATCAGCGCCACCAGCGCGCCCACGGTTGCCGAGGGCAGCGTCGAGAGGATCGTCAGCGGGTGGATGAAGCTCTCATAGAGCACGCCAAGCACGACATAGACGGTGGCGACTGCCGCAAGCACCAGCAGCAGCTCGTTGGAGAGCGAGCTTTGCAAGGCAAGCGCGGCGCCTTGGAAGCCGGTGACCAGGCCGGCGGGCGGCTGCATGTCATGTTCCGCCTTGCTGATCGCCGCGGTGGCGTCGCCGAGCGAGATGCCGGGCGCGAGATTGAAGGATATGGTCGTGGCCGGGAACTGGGCGAGGTGGTTCACCAGCAGCGGCGCCTGCCGGACAGTGATGCTGGCGATCGCCGATAGCGGCACCTGGCCGGAACCGGAGGACGGCAGGTAGATCGAGCCCAGCGAAGCCGGCGTCTGTCCGACCGAAGGATCGGCTTCAAGGATGACGCGGTATTCGTTCGACTGGGTGAAGATGGTCGAGATGATGCGCTGGCCGAAGGCATCGTAGAGCGCGTTGTCGACGGTCGCTGGCGTAATCCCGAAGCGTGCCGCCGTCGCTCGGTCGATGGTGATGTCGACCGCAAGCCCGCTCTGCTGGCTGTCGCTGGCCACGTCGGCGAGTTCGGGAAGTGCCGCCAGCCTATCGGTGAGCTTTGATGTCCAGGTCGCCAGCTCGGCCGGATCCGAATCCTGCAGAACGTATTGGTACTGCGACGCGCTGGAGGTGGAGTCCACGCTCAGGTCCTGCACCGGCTGCATGTGCAGCGCGATGCCGGTCACGACGTCGGTCTCCCGAGCCAGCCGCCGGATGATCGCGCTGGCATCGGCCGCGCGCTCGTCGCGCGGCTTGAGATTGATCAGCATGTGGCCGCTGTTGGCGGTCATGTTCTGGCCGTCGACGCCGATGAAGGACGACAGGCTCGCGACATCCGGATCCTTCAAGATGACATCGGCGAGCGCCTGCTGGTGCGCTGCCATGTCGGCGTAGGACGCCGAGCCCGCGGCCTCGGTGACGGCCGAAATCGCGCCGGTGTCCTGAACCGGGAAGAAGCCTTTCGGGATGACAACATAGAGATAGACGGTGAGCGCAAGCGTGGCTGCGGCGACCAGCAGCGTCAGCGCCTGACGGTCGAGCACCCAGCGCAAGGCGGCGGCATAGCCGTTGGCCACGGCATCGAAGGCGGCCTCGGCGCCGCGCGCCAGCGCGCCCTGCCTGCGTTCGGACGGCGGCTTGAGCAGCCTGGCGCACATCATCGGCACCAGCGTCAACGAGACGATGGCCGAAATGACGATGGCGATCGCAAGCGTGATGGCGAATTCGTGGAACAGGCGGCCGACGACGTCGCCCATGAACAGAAGCGGGATCAGCACCGCGATTAGCGAGACGGTGAGCGAGATGATGGTGAAGCCGATCTGGGCCGAGCCTTCGAGCGCGGCGGTGACCGGATCGTCGCCATGCTCGATGAAGCGCGAGATGTTTTCGATCATGACGATGGCGTCGTCGATGACGAAGCCGGAGGCGATGGTCAGCGCCATCAGCGACAGATTGTCGAGGCTGAAGCCCCAAAGATACATGACCGCGAACGTGCCGATCAGCGACAGCGGCACCGACAGGCTCGGAATGATCGTCGCCGGAATGTTGCGCAGGAACAGGAAGGTGACGAGCACGACCAGAAGCGCCGCCGTCGCCAGCTCGAACTCGACGTCATGGACTGAGGCACGGATGGTGGTCGTGCGGTCGGTCAGCGGCTCGACGCTGACCGCCGCCGGCAAGCCGGCGCGAACCTGTGGCAGCAGCGCCTTCACCGAGTCGACGACGCGGATGACATTGGCTCCGGGCTGGCGCTGGATGTTGAGCAGGATCGCCGGCGAGCGGTTTTCCCAAGCGCCCAGCTTCGAGTTCTCCGGCCCCTCTATGATATCGGCGACCTCGCCCAGCCTGACCGGCGCCCCGTTGCGGTAAGCGACGACCATATCCGCATAGGTCTTGGGGTCGCTGATCTGGTCGTTGGCGTTGATGGTGTAGGAACGCGCCGGCCCGTCGAAGCTGCCTTTCGGCGTGTTGACGTTGAGCGTGCCGATGGTGGTGCGCAGATCGTCGATGTTGAGCCCCATGGCGGCCAGCGCCTTGAGCTTTACGCGGATGCGCACGGCCGGCCGCTCGCCGCCGGAGATGCTGACCAGCCCGACGCCCGGAAGCTGCGAGATCTTTTGCGCCAGCCGCGTCTCGCCATAGTTCTCGACTTCGGTCAGGGGCAGCGTCTTCGAGGTGATCGCCAGCGTCAGGATCGGCGCGTCGGCCGGATTCACCCTGGCGTAGATCGGCGGCGCCGGCAGGTCGGCGGGCAGAAGGTTGCCGGCTGCGTTGATCGCCGCCTGGACCTCCTGCTCGGCAATGTCCAGGCTGAGGTCGAGGCTGAAGCGCAGCGTGATGACGGAGGCGCCGGCCGAACTCCCCGACGACATCTGCTCCAGCCCCGGCATCTGGCCGAACTGGCGCTCCAGGGGCGCGGTGACCGAAGTCGTCATCACCTCCGGGCTGGCGCCGGGATAGAAGGTCTGCACCTGGATCGTCGGGTAGTCGACCTCAGGCAAGGCCGAGAGCGGCAGGAAGAGATAGGCGATCATGCCGACCATCAGGATGGTCGCCATGATCAGCGTGGTGGCCACCGGCCGCAGGATGAAAGGCCGCGACGGGTTCAGCCAACCGGAGACGAGACCGCTTGGCGTGCTCATTGGGCTTCGCCGCTGTCGCCACCATTTCCGCTGCTGCCGCTATTGCCGTTGCCGTCGCGACGATGGTGGCGGTGGTGCTTGCGGCCGGCATCGCCCGATGCGTCCGCGCCGTCGCCTGCCGAACCTTGGCGCTGGCTGCTCGAGATCGCGGGCGCGTTGCCGGGGTTGACGGCAGACGTATTGCTGGTCGCGGCGGCCCCGCTGCCCCTACCCTCCGCTTGCGGCTGCGCGGGAGATCCAGCGCCGGCGGTCGGCGCGGCGCTGTTGTCAGGCACGGTCACCTTGGCGCCGTCCTTCAGCCGGTCGACGCCATCGACGACCACCTTGGCGCCCGGCGGAAGGCCCGACAGCAATTGCGTGACCGAGGCGTCGCCGGGGCCAAGGGAAACGGTCTTCAACGAGACAGTGCTGTCGTCGTTGAGCTGATAGACGAAAGTGCCTGGAGCGCCGTGCTGGATGGCGGCGTTGGGCAGCACCGTCACGCCGGTCAGCGTGCGCACCAGGAGATGCACGTTGACGAACTGGTTGGGATAAAGCCCGCCGTCGGCGTTAGCAAACACGGCGCGCAGCTTCACGGTGCCGGTGGTCGGATCGATCTGGTTGTCGATCGTCTGCAGCGTGCCTTCGGCGATCTGCTTGGTGTCGTTGCGGTCGAACAAGGTGGCCTTGAGCCCGGCATTACCATGCGTCTGTTCCAGCACTTCGGCGAGGGTGTCTTCGGGCAGCGAGAACAGCACCGAAATCGGCTGCATCTCGGTGATCACCGCAATGCCGGTGCTGTCGGAAGGCGTGACGTAATTGCCCTGATCGACCAGCCTGAGGCCGATGCGGCCATCGGCAGGTGCAACGATATGGCTGTTGGCGATATTGACCTCGACGGCCTCGATCTGCGCCTGGTCGGACATGACCGTGCCCTCGTCGGATTGCACGGTCGCGCGCTGCAGGTCGACCGCCTGCTGCGTGATGGCGTTGGAGGTCAGCTTCAGATCGCGGTCGAGGTCGAGCCTGGCATCGCTCAGCAGCGCCTGGTCGTGCTTCAATTGGCCCTGCAGCTGATGCAGCGAGGCTTGGAGAGTGCGGTCGTCGACCTGGGCAAGAAAATCGCCCTTCTTCATCATCTCCCCTTCGGTGAAGGCGATCGCGGTGATCTGCCCGCTGACCTGCGGGCGCACCGTCACCGTCGACAGTGAGGTGACCGTGCCCAGCGCCTCCAGCGTGATCGGGATGTCGGCCTGCGTCACCGAGGCGACTGCGACCGGCTGCGCGCCGAGATCGCCGCCCCGGAAGCGTCCGCCCCCGCGCGCGCCTTGCTGCTGCACCGGCGCTGGATGAAGCCAGAAGGCGACGCCCGCTCCAGCCGCGACCAGCAGCAGCGCGACCATCCAGCCGCGGCGCCGGCGGCGCACGACCACCGGCTTGATGTCCGTCATCGGCTCACGGAGCGGCTGTAGCCGGCTGGCGACTTCGTCGTCCACTTTGTCACCTATCCATCGAACCGCATGCGGCCAGGTCGACCACGTCATTGGCCAGCGTCACAGGCCCAAGAGGCAGTCCGGCCGGGAACATAACGCCGGAACCGGGCTGTGCAATTGCGCGCGACATTAAATTCCCGTAAGAATTGAATGGGTTAGGTTGAAGACCACACTTAAAAAACGCATGCCCGGGGCGGGCTGTTCGGGACGTGCCCCCATCGTGTGGGAGTGACCGACCGCGCCGCCCCGGCCAATGATGACAAGGCTTTAAGGGGTGAACCCGGCCCGTGCGGCGGACCGCCTTTTGACGGTCAGGCCCCGTTCCGGTCCCGGCGCAACCGCAGCCTCCGAGCGGGACCCCACTCCATCCCGCTCGCAAAGATGTGAACGCAGCCACGTGCGAAGCTGCCCTATTCCTCAGCTTTATCGGCAGCGGGCCGGATCGCGATCGAAGAGGGAAGCCATGACCTTTGCCCGGCTGCTCGCCTTGCCCCTGCTCAGCCTGTTGGCGCTCGGCCAGACGACCGCGCAAAGTCCGGACTGGGCCACCTCGCATGACGCACAGGTCGAGGACCTGAAAGTCTTCCGTCACGACTTCCTCGATGTCGACAAGTCTTTTTCCAGCGCCGCCCGCGTGGAAGCGGCATCGCGGCTGCAGGCGCTCGAAACCGCGGCAGGTCCGACCGACGCGACCGTCTTCGCTGTCGATCTCTGCCAGATCGCGGCACTGGCCGACAATGGTCACACGACCTGCAAGTTGCCGCGCGCCAATGGTGTGGCGATGTCTTTGCTGCCCATCGACGGCGCCTTCTACGTCATAGCGGCCAGCCCGCAAAACAGCGATCTGCTGGGCAGCCGGCTCGCCGGCATCGACGGCCATCCGGCTGCTGAAGTCTCCTCGGCGCTGCGCAGCCTGCATGGCGGCGTGGCGGCATGGCGAGACATCGAGGCGACCGACGCGATCGTCCGGCCCGACCTGCTGCATGCGCTCGGGCTCGCCAATGCCGCCGGCGACGCGACCTTTCGTTTCCAGGCGCCCGACGGCCGCATCATCGACCGCAAGCTCGCCCCGGAGCCGCAGCGCCGCGACTGGGTGAAGATTTTTCCCAAGGGAAGCGCGCCCTGGCCCCTGCAGGATCAGGAACAGCCTTTCCGCTGGCGCGATGCGCCCGAACTCGATGGCGTCGTCGCCGAGGTCAGGCGCAACGTCGACGGCAAGACCGGGAAGATCGCCGATTTCCTGGCTGAGGTCGAAGCCGCCCGGGTCCGTCTCGGCCGCAAGAACCTCGTCCTCGACATGCGCTTCAACACCGGCGGCAACTTGATGCTGACCCGCGATGTCCTCAGTTCCTGGCCGTCCCGCGTCAAACCGCCGGGACGGCTGTTCGTGCTGGAAAGCCCGATTACCTTTTCGGCGGGAATTGTCGACGTCGCCTATCTCAAGCAGGCTGGCGGGGACAGGGTCACACTGGTCGGCGAAGCGCCCGGCGACCGCATGATGTTCTT
The DNA here is from genome assembly GCF_029625795.1 of Mesorhizobium sp. WSM4989. Lineage (NCBI taxonomy): Bacteria > Pseudomonadati > Pseudomonadota > Alphaproteobacteria > Hyphomicrobiales > Phyllobacteriaceae > Mesorhizobium > Mesorhizobium sp. WSM4989. The sequence goes on from NZ_JARTVN010000001.1 coordinate 666,171, forward strand.
CGCCGATCAGCAGCAGGTGACGCTGCCGCATTCGGGCCTCATGCTGCAGTCCGCGACGCAGCGCTATGACCTTCAAAACGGCTGCAAGGCCTACGCCGATTGTTTCGTCGGCATGGCGCAACCGAGTTCCGCCACGGGCACGACGCCCGTGCTTGTCGCCACCATCGACAAAGGCAAGGGCCGCAAGCCGGTTGCGCTCAAGACGCTGGAGCCCGACATTGCCGCGCCATGGTCAATCGACGATCTGCTCAAGGGTCGCGATCCCGGAATGGCGGCCGTTCAGGCGGCGTTGGCGGGACAGCAGGAGTAGGACTGTTCAGTCGTGTTTTTATAGCGGAAGCGACCGGCGACATGGCGGCAAGGCTCTCGCACCGCGCGCATACGCTGCATCACGACGGCGAGCAGCTGCAGGCGCGAACCCGAACTGATGGCGAAGCTGACCGAGCGGTCGAACCAGCTGCTCTACATCCTCTCCGTCATGACCGCGGTGCTGCTGCCGATGACCATCATCTCCGGCCTGTTCAGCATGAATGTCGGCGGGCTCCCGCTGGTCGACACGGCGCTCGGCTTCTGGGTGGTGACGGCGATAGCGGTCGTCGTCGCCGGCATCGTCTACATGGTCGTGCGGCGGCTGGGCCGGGTTTAGCGTCCTATGCGCTTGCGCGCAGATCCTCGACGACCGTACCGGCCGCGCGGACTTCCGCCTCATGGTCCGGCTCGCGCCATGTCTCGGCGAGACCGGCCGCATACCATTCGCGCATGGCAGCGAGATCGAGCAACCGCTTGGGATAAGCAGCGGCGGCGCCCTCGAATGCCAGTCCATAGGACTGTGCCCGGAAAGCGACCGGAGCGAAGAAGGCATCGACCGCGGTGAAGTGGTCTCCGGCAAGGAACGGTCCGCCGAATCGCGCAAGGCCGTCGTTCCACAAGTCGCCCAGGCGGAAGAGATCGTGCTTCAGCGCATCGGACATCGATGCCAGCTTGACGCGCACGCCACAGCTCATCGGGCAGTCATTGCGCAGCGCGGCAAAGCTCGAATGCATTTCGGCGGCGGCGGAGCGCGCCCAGGCGCGCGCTTTCCCATCGGCCGGCCAAACGCCCTGATGCCGCTCTGCCAGATATTCGACGATCGAGAGCGAGTCCCACACCGCCCAGCCATCGTCGACCAGGCAGGGCACGCGGCCATTCGGCGAGAATGACCGGAAGAGGCCAAAACTCGATCCGGTCGGGAACGGCGTCAGCCGCTCTTCGAAGCGAATGTCGAGAGTCCGCATCAGCACCCACGGCCGTAGCGACCAGGACGAATAGTTCTTGTTGCCGATATAAAGCAGGTACATTTTACCGCCCTCACCTCGTCGCGGGACCCGCCTGGCGGACCTCGCGCCCTCTGAACATCGACCAGCTGTACATGGCCAGCGCAGTCCAGATAAGGGCGAAAGCTATGGCCTGCGTGGTGCCGAACGGCTCATCGAAGATCAAGACGGCGATCAGGAACACCATGGTCGGCGCGATATATTGCATGATGCCGATGGTAGAGAGGCGCAAAAGCCTGGCGCCGAAGGCAAAGAGCAGAAGCGGCACCGCGGTCACCGGGCCGCAGCCGATCAGCAGCGCGGTGTCGGCGCCGGTGCTGGAGATGAAATGGTCCTGTCCCGCGGCGATCAGGTAGGCAATGTAGCAAAGCGCCGGCACCGACAGCAAAAGAACTTCAAGCAGAAAGCCCTGGCTCGGCCCGATCGGCAGCGTCTTGCGGAAGAAGCCGTAGGCGGCGAAGGAGAAGGCCAATGCCAGCGATACCCAGGGTAATTTGCCGGCCTCGACAGTAAGCACGGTCACCGCAATGGCGGCCAGCGCCACCGCCGCGATCTGCAGCCGGTCGAGCCGTTCGCCGAGGAGAACGGCGCCGACCACCACGCTGACCAGCGGGTTGATATAGTAGCCGAGCGCCGTCTCGACCGTGCGGTCGACTGCGATCGCCCAGACATAGATGCCCCAGTTGACCGAGATGAGCGTCGCCGTCAGCGCCGCCATGGCGAGGCTTTTTGGCGAGCGGATCGCGGCCTTGAAGTCGGCGGTGCGGCCGGCCCAAACCAGCACGGCAGCGGCGATCGGCACCGACCAAACGATCCGGTGCGAGATCACCTCGATCAGAGGCAGGTGCGCCACCGCTTTCATGTAGAAGGGCAACAGCCCCCAGAGGAAATAGGCGCCGAGCGCCAAAAGGAAGCCGCGGCGGGCCTTGGCATCTTGATCGAGATCGGCTGTTGCGGTGACCATGGCCCAACGCTATGGCCCAGCGGATCGTCCAAGACCATCGCAAAATTCTGATGGATCAATGGACTTTTGATGATGGTTCAACCTACTCCGCCGCGACCAGTCCTGCCATCTCGCGGTTCTTCATCAGCTTGTAGATGATTGAATCCATCAGCGCCTGGAAGGAGGCGTCGATGATGTTTTCCGATACGCCGACCGTCCACCAGCGGGCGCCGGTGGAATCGTGCGATTCGATCAGCACTCGGGTGATGGCTTCGGTGCCGCCGTTGAGAATGCGCACCTTGAAGTCGGCGAGCTCGAGGTCGACGATCTCGTTCTGATACTTGCCGAGATCCTTGCGCAGCGCGATGTCGAGCGCGTTGACCGGGCCGTGGCCTTCGGCCACCGACATCTTCTCCTCGCCGTCGACCATCACCTTCACGATCGCCTCGGACACGGTCTTCAGGTTGCCGTTGGCATCGAAGCGGCGCTCGACCATGCAGCGGAACGAGGTGACGTTGAAGAACTCCGGCAGGCCGTGCAGCATCTTGCGGGCCAAGAGCTCGAAGGAGGCGTCGGCGCCCTCATAGGCGTAGCCTTCGGCCTCGCGCTCCTTGACGACGGCGATGAGCGCGTCGAGCCGGCTGTCGTCCTTCGGCACGTCGATGCCGCGCCGCTTCAATTCCGCGAGGAAATTGGCCTTGCCGCCCTGGTCGGAGACCATGACACGGCGGCGGTTGCCCACGGCTTCCGGCGGCACATGCTCGTAAGTCGCCGGCTCTTTGGCCAGCGCCGAGGCATGGATACCCGCCTTGGTGGCGAAGGCGGATGAGCCGACATAGGGCGCCTGAGCTTCCGGCGCGCGGTTGAGCAACTCGTCGAAAGCGCGGGAGAGCCGCGAAATGCCGGTCAGTGCTTCGGCCGAAATGCCTGTCTCGAAGCGATCGGCGAAGGCCGGCTTGAGCGCGAGCGTCGGGATGATTGTGACCAGATTGGCGTTGCCGCAGCGCTCGCCGATGCCGTTCAGCGTGCCCTGGATCTGGCGCACACCGGCCTCGACGGCGGCAAGGGAATTCGCCACCGCCTGGCCGGTGTCATCATGGGCATGAATGCCGAGATGGTCGCCAGGGATGCCGCCTGCGATCACCTTCTCGACGATGGCCCGCACTTCCGAAGGCTGCGTGCCGCCATTGGTGTCGCATAGCACCACCCAGCGCGCCCCGGCATCATAGGCAGTCTTGGCGCAGGCCAGCGCGTAAGCCGGATTGGCCTTGAAGCCGTCGAAGAAATGCTCGCAGTCGACCATCGCCTCCTTGCCGGCGGCGACCGCCGCCTGGACCGAGACCTTTATCGACTCAAGGTTCTCCTCGTTGGTGCAGCCGAGCGCCACGCGCACGTGATAGTCCCAGCTCTTGGCGACGAAGCAGATCGCGTCCGACTTCGATTGCACCAGCGCCGCCAGCCCCGGATCGTTGGAGGCCGAAACCCCTGCCCGCTTGGTCATGCCGAAGGCGACGAATTTCGCGCTTTCCGTGCGCTTCTGATGGAAGAAGGCGGTGTCGGTCGGGTTGGCGCCGGGATACCCGCCCTCGACATAGTCGATGCCGAATTCGTCAAGCAGCTTGGCGATCGCGATCTTGTCCTCGACGGAAAAGTCGATGCCCGGCGTCTGCTGGCCGTCGCGCAGCGTGGTGTCGAAGAGGTAGAGGCGTTGCTTCATCATGGCTGTAGCTCGAAAAGTCGCGATCCTTCGCGCCGGGGGCGCCGTAGAGCACAAACCTGCATGGTTATTTGCCGGCGTATTTATCCGTCGCCCGAATCAGCCGGTCCAGAATCCCCGGCTCCGAATACGAGTGGCCGGCGCCTTCGATGAGGTGGAAATCCGCCTTCGGCCAGGCCTTGTGCAGCGCCCAGGCATAGCGCGCCGGGCACGGCATGTCGTAGCGGCCGTGGACGATGGTGCCGGGGATGTCCTTCAGCTTCCAGGCATCGCGCAGCAGCTGTCCTTCTTCCAGCCAGCCGGCATGGACGAAATAGTGGTTCTCGATGCGGGCGAAGGCGATGGCATAGTCGTCCTGGCCGAAAGGCGTGCTGGTTTCCGGCTCCGGCAAAAGCGTGATCGTCTCGCCTTCCCACAGACTCCAGGCAAGCGCCGCCTCGACCTTCGCCTTGCGGTCGGTGCCCACCAGCCGCTTGCGGTAGGCCGCCATCATGTCGCCGCGCTCGGCCTCGGGGATCGGCGCCAAAAAACGTTCCCACTTGTCGGGAAACATCTCGGAGACGCCGAACTGATAGTACCATTCGAGCTCGGCGCGGGTGAGCGTATAGATGCCGCGCACGACGAGCTCGCTGACGCGCTCGGGATGCGTTTCGGCATAGGCCAGCGCCAGCGTCGAGCCCCACGAGCCGCCGAACACCAGCCATTTGTCGAAGCCCGCCATCTCGCGCAGGCGTTCGATGTCGGCGACGAGATGCCAGGTGGTGTTGGCTTCCAACGAGGCGTTGGGCGTCGACTTGCCGCAGCCGCGCTGGTCGAACAGGATGACGTCGTAGAGTTTCGGGTCGAACAGCCGCCGGTGTTTCGGCGAGATCGTGCCTCCGGGGCCGCCATGCAGGAACACGGCTGGCTTGGCGCCTTTGGTGCCGCAGCGCTCCCAATAGATGGTGTGGCCATCACCGACATCGAGCATGCCTGTTTCGAACGGCTCGATCTCGAGATAGAGCGTGCGCAAGGAGCTGCTGTGGATCGTCATAGTTTCAGTCCCTGCTGCGGCCAGTTGGCCGTCTCGTGATCGGGATGCTGGAAGGAGATGATCTGCTCCTGCCGTCGATAGTAGTCGGGGTCGTCGTGGACCGGCGCCTCGAAGATCTTCTCCACCCAGGGCAGCCGCACCGCGTAGTTGACCTGGATCTGCGGCGCCAAGTCCGAACGATCGTCGAAGGCACCGATGGCGATCTCCAGCCCGCCCGGCTGGCGGTAGGTGAGCGGCGTGCCGCAGCGGCGGCAGAAGCCGCGATCGATGTTGACCGAGGACTGGAAATAGCTCGGCTCCTCATGGGTCCATTCGACGCCATCCTTCGGCACCGTCACCAGGGCGCCGAAGAAATTGCCGAACTGTTTCTGGCACATGCGGCAATGGCAGATGGACGGGCGCCCGAGCTTGCCGTGGACGCGGAAGCGCACGGCGCCGCACTGGCAGCCGCCGGTTCGAATTTCATCGGTCATGGTTTTTCCTCCGGCGGCCATTGGTCCGTGTCGTGATCGGGATGTTGATAGGAGACGAGCTCGGCGAGATAAGGCGCCGACGAAACATCGCCCATCGTCTCCTCGGAGGGCAGTTTCGAAACGCCGTCGACATAGGGAAGCTTCGCTTCGACGCCCCACTGGATGGTTGGCGCGATGCCGGCCGGGTCGTCGAAGGCGGCGATCGCCAGCGCCACGCCGTCCGGCGCCTCGAAGGTCAGCGGCGTGCCGCATTCGGCGCAGAAGCCGCGCCATGCCGCGCTGGACGAGCGGAAGCGCTTCGGCTCGCCGCGCGTCCAGTCGAGCCTGGCGCCGCGCACCGAGACCAGCGGCAGATAGAAATTGCCGCTCGCCTTCTGGCACATGCGGCAATGGCAGACCGAGGCATCGCCCAGCGCGCCCTCAACGCGGAAACGTACGGCGCCGCACTGGCACCCGCCCGTATAGACCGGCCGGTTATCAAGGCTCATCGATCCCTCCCATCGAGCTCACTCCGGATCATGGCAGACCGCCTCGACATTGTTGCCGTCGGGATCGAAGACGAAGGCGCCGTAATAATTGGGGTGGTAATGCGGACGCAGCCCCGGCCCGCCATTGTCCTTGCCGCCGGCCGCAAGGGCCGCGGCATGGAAGGCGTCGACCTCGGCGCGGCTGCGCGCGGTGAAGGCGACATGCTGATGGTCCTTCGGCTTCTCCTTGCCCGCGCTCAGCCAGAACACCGGCCGGTCGCGGCCATAGCCGCCGACCTTGGCGCCGCCGGTATATTCCTCCGGCACCATGTAGAGCAGCGAAGCGCCAAGCGGCGCCATCGCCTTGTCGTAGAACGCCTTGGACTTTTCGAAATCGGAAACGCTGATGCCGAGATGATCGATCATGGAACGAGCTCCTGCGTTGCGGTCTCCGGCACTTCGGCGCCGGCCAGGCCGGCCGCAATGACGATGTGCTGGCAGACATTGTCGATATCGCGGATCACGTCGTCGTTCCAGAAGCGCAGCATGGTCCAGCCGCTTGCAGCTAGATAGCCACTTCTTGCCTCGTCACGGTTTAAGTGTTCCGCATCGCCATGCTGGCTGCCATCGACCTCGACTATGAGGCGATGGGCCGAGCACGCGAAACCAACGATATAAGGTCCGATCGGCACCTGCCGCCGGAAGCTCATGCCCATCAAGCGGTGGGCACGCAACTCGTTCCAAAGTTTCAGCTCGGCATCCGTCATGGCACGCCGCATGGACTTGGCGTTATTGCGCTGACGGGATGGAACGAGGTCGTGGCCCATAGCTACACGCCTCACGTTTGCGATTAACGAAATCGCACGCCCGAGCTAATCTCCCCC
>NZ_JARTVN010000001.1:673100-1424680 GCF_029625795.1 Mesorhizobium sp. WSM4989
GGGGGAGATTGGACGTCACCGGCGCCTCCGCCAGTCCTGAAACGATCCCCTGCGCCACCCTCACCGCTTGATCTCCCAGGTCGTCACGCGCTGGCCGGTGACCGGATCCTTGCCGTCCTTGAGCTGAACGCCTTGCGCCAGAAGCTCGTCGCGGATGCGGTCGGCCTCAGCCCAATTCTTGTCGGCGATGAACTTCAGGCGCCTGGCGATCACCTCAGCGGTCACGGTTTCGTCCACCTTCGCTGCGCCGACATCGAAACCCAGAAAGACAAGCGCCGCTTTCAGCGAAGCCGCGGCGGCGTCCTCGCCGGCGCCAGTGAACTCCACCGCCTCGCCGGCAAGCTGTGTCAATCGCTGGAAGGCAGCGTAGGTGGCGAGGTCGTCGGACAGCGCTTCCAGCACGTCTGCCGGCTGGTCCTTCGCCGCCGCGGGCGCAAGGTCGGCCGCTCGCTTCCATTTGCGCAGCGTGTTTTCCGCCTCCTCCAACTTGCGCACGGAAAAGTCGATCGGCTCGCGGTAATGCGTCATCAGCATCGCCAGCCGCAGCACTTCGCCCGGCCATTTCCTGCCGCCGAAAGTCTCGGTCTCCAAGAGCTCATGGATCGAATAGAAATTGCCGAGGCTCTTCGACATTTTCTGGCCCTCGACCTGAAGGAAGCCGTTGTGCATCCAGACATTCGCCATGACTTTGGTGCCGTGGGCGCAGCGCGACTGGGCGATCTCGTTCTCGTGATGCGGGAAGATCAGGTCGAGGCCGCCGCCATGGATGTCGAAGATCTCGCCGAGATAGGCGGCCGACATGGCCGAGCATTCGATGTGCCAGCCCGGACGGCCCCTGCCCCAAGGGCTTTCCCAGCCGGGCTCTTCCGGCGTCGAGAGTTTCCATAAAACGAAATCGCCGGGGTTCTTCTTGTGGGCGTCGACCGCGATGCGGGCGCCGGCCTGCTGCTCGTCGAGATTGCGCTTCGAAAGCTCGCCATAATCGGGCATCGAGGCGGTGTCGAAGAGCACCTCGCCGCCGGCGACATAGGCGTGGCCGCGCTCGATCAGCTGCGCGATCAGCGACAGCATGTCGGCCTTGCCGTCGGCGCGGGGCGCGACGAACTCGGTCGCCCGCGGCTCGTAGGTCGGCTCCAGGCAGCCGAGTGCTGCGACATCCTTGTGGTACTGGTCGGCGGTCTTTTCGGTGACGCGCCGGATCGCGTCGTTCAGCGAAAGCTTCCCGGCTTCGATCTCGGCGCCGAAATCGCGCAGGGCGCGCGCATTTATCTTGTCGTCGACATCCGTGATGTTGCGCACATACGTGACGTGCTTTTCGCCATAGAGTTGGCGCAGCAAACGGAACAGCACGTCGAAGACGATCGCCGGCCGCGCGTTGCCGATATGGGCAAAGTCGTAGACGGTCGGGCCGCAAACATACATGCGCACGTTTTGCGGATCGATCGGAACGAAACGCTCCTTTGTCCGCGTCAGCGTGTTGTAAAGGCTGAGGCCCTTCGATGTGTCAGACATGCGTGCCCTTCCGATCCCTTATGTTGGACGGAGCCTCCCCGCGCGCGGGCGCAAATCGGGCTCCAGCCTGCTGGCCGGGGCGTTTGTCCAATCTAGGGGAAGATAAGGCGAAAACGTCCGGACCAGCGCGAGGCTAGCCAATAATGCAAATGCCACAAATGGCGAAAGACGTTTTCATGCCCGGCTTTATCGCGTCCGCAGGTGTTGCCGTCAAGTCGCTCAACTCGGGAAAGCTGTCGTTCCATCACAGGTAAAAACGGGCCGAAACATTTTATTAAGCATCTCGGCACAGTGATGAAACATTATCGGACTAGACCGCCAAACGTCACGATTTGGTCCGAATCGACCACCAAACCCAGACACGAAAACGTTACCAGGGAAGAGAACAATGCCTCGAAGTAAGCAAGAACAAAGTCGACCGGCGCAACAGCCGCTCGCCAGCCACTACCGCGCGATCGGCCCTGCGGCCATCGTCGCAGCCCTTCTTCACACCGCGAAGAAGAAGAAGCCGGCGCAGAAGATCATCTCGCCGCGCGCCGCTTGAAACGGCAGGACCGGCGCAGTCTCCGATGATCGGGGTGCCGGCAATGAGGGCGACGCCAATGCTCGCCCTGGAGATGAAGGCCTCCGCTAGCAGCCCTCGCTAAAACAGGGTCATCTGGTTTTCGTCCGCGCCGGGTTTCTGGCGCCTGACCTTGTCGGGCTGAGGCCCGACCATGCCCCGCTCCTGAATCTCCGGCCCGGTGTTGGCGACCTTGTTGACGAGGTCGGAAACCGGAATCGCCTCGAAGAAATCGGGCTCGGCGGGCTTGAGGAGGTTGAGCACGTCGCGCGGCTCCTGCGTGCGGCAATCCAACCAGCGGGCGAAATCGCGTTCCTCGATCACCACCGGCATGCGGTCGTGGATATGGGCGGTGCCGGCGTTGGCCCGCGTGGTGAGGATCGCGCCGGTGTCCATCTCGGAACCGCCCGGCTCGGCATAGGTCTCGATCAGACCGGCGAAGGCGATCACCCCGCCCCGCCGCGGCTGGATCCAGTAGGGCTGGCCCTTGGCGCTACCCGACTGCTGCCATTCATAAAAGCCGGAGGCCGGCACAAGGGCCCGGCGATGGCGCATGGCGGTCTTGAACGAGGCCTTTTGCAGCACGCCTTCCGAGCGCGCGTTGAAGAGCAGCGGAAATTCCTTCGTATCCTTGACCCAAGTCGGGATCAGGCCCCAGCGCACCAGCATCGCCTGGCGGTCTGGCAGGTTGGAGCCTGGCGCTCTTGGCGGACTGGCGAACGCCATCAGCACCGGCTGCGTCGGAGCGATATTGTAGCGGGCCGGAAACGCCTCCAGCTCCGCCAGGCCAAGAATGGCGGCGGTCTGGTCCGGCGAGGCGGTCAGGGCAAAGCGTCCGCACATGGATTGGCTTTTCGGTCGGGATCGCCATGAAAGTGGCGATGGAACCGCCGCGCCGCAACCGCTAAAGCTGTCCGGTCCACAACCAAGCCGGCAGCCGGCGCGATTCGCAACGCATGAACAAGGTTCGCAAGATTATCCCGGCAGTCTCCGTCGCCGTCGTGCGCGGCAAGACGGTGCTGCTTGTCAAGCGGGCGCGGCCGCCTTCGCAAGGGCTCTACGCGTATCCCGGCGGCAAGGTCGAGCCGGGCGAGACGCTGGCGCAAGCCGCGGGGCGCGAACTCAAGGAGGAAACGGGGCTCCAGGCGAAGGATTACCGCCCGCTGCGCGACATCCATATCGACGGCCGCGCTGAGCACCACGCGGTCGACTATTTGCTGACGGTGTTCGGCGCGGCCTATGTCGGCGGCGAGCCGGCAGCGAGCGATGACGCCGAGACGGCGGCGTTCTACACGCTGGCGGAAATGGCGGCGATGCCGCTGGCGGGCGATGTGTTTGAAGTTGCCGAGGAGTTGCTTGGTCCTGCGCAAGCCGCCGAGCGGTGACCCCAGAATGGCCTTGCGGGCGACAAAATGTTTCGCCACAAAGCCTTGCTCTTCCATCGCAAGGCCCTGATGACCCGCGCCTCCCCCTTTCTCGCCGCAAGCCTCGCTATCAGCATGGCCGTCACGGTGCAGCCGGCATCGGCGGCCGAGGCGCCGTTCGAGCCCGGGCTGATGCGCCTCGCCGAGGTGCTGGGTTCGCTGCATTTCCTGCGCAACCTCTGCGGCGAGAAAGGCGACCAGTGGCGGCTGGAGATGGAAAAGCTGCTCGAGTCGGAAAATCCCGATCCCAACCGGCGCGCCCGCTTCATCGCCTCCTTCAATCGCGGCTACCGCTCCTTCAGCGGCACCTACACGCAGTGCACGCCTTCGGCCACCGAGGCCATTGCCCGCTACATGAAGGAAGGCGAGACGCTGTCGCGCGATATCGCTTCCCGCTACGGGAATTGAGGACCGGCATCGATCGCGACTATCCACCGACAAATCGCTCCAATGTGGCCGGCCTTATTGTATCAGGCTGCGCCTTGGTGCAATCATCTGTTGCGCTTGTGCAACAATGTTAATGAAACGTTAGTGGACAAATGCGGAATTAACTCAAACTGAAGGTTTTAATGCCGCAAGCTGGTCTAATCGGCTAAGCTCGGTCGGAATTGATCGCAGCCTTACTCGATATGTAGATTGCGACTGCAGAAATGTCGTATTTACAAGCACTTGTACGAGCAGCGCATGAACTGGCAAGTCAAGCCCGGTGCCTTGCCGGACCGACGCTTGAAAAGGTGGACATCGCATATGGAACATGGCGTCAGCGACATCGACGCGTTGGTCAGGGAAGAAAAGCGCCTGACCGCCGTGGAGAGCCACAGTGAAGCCTGGGCGGAAGGATTGTCGGCCGGCATCGAGCCCGAAATCATCGCCGAGGCTGCGCTGGAAACCGCCTTCGGCGAGATGCTGCGCGCCAATGGTGAGACCTCAGCGCTGGCCCTGCTCGACCGCATGCGCGAAAAGGTGATCTCCGGCGCGTTCGAGCCGGAACGGCTCAGGCACTAGCCCGCCCGCTTTGGCTGCTTTTGACGGCGACGCGCCGTTTGGGCATCATACCCGCCGCCTAGCCATTAGTTTTTCGCAATTCCGGACGGAAACCATTGCACAGTTTTCTGGAATTGCCTAGCGAGCCCGGAACCATGGAGAGGCAAGGGGTGAGATTTTCGTTGGCAGGCAGGCCGCGCGGGCTGGCCCTCGGCATCTGGATCACTGCTTCCTGCGCCGGGCCATTGGCAATCTGCCTCGCCAGCACGCCTTGCTATGCGCTAAGCGAGATCCAACGCGAAGAGTTGCCTTCGCCGGTCACTCCGTCCACCAGTGACGAAACGACCGCTCCGGGGACCACCGTGCCAATGCCGGCCGCGCCCGGCACCAAACCCTCCGACAACAGCCAGCCGGCCGACGAGACGGACAAGAGCGCGCCCGAAGCGCCAACCGGCAGCGGCGGCATCACCAGCCCGCGCTCCGACCCGGATTCGCCGCCGCCGCCCGTCGTCTACGACCTCGACAAGCTTCCCGAGCCGGTCAAACGCATGCACGGCCTGATCATCGAGGCCTGCAAGAGCGGCGATATCGAGAAACTTCGGCCGCTGATCGGCTCGGGCGAATCCATGACGCAGCTATCGCTCGGCGACATCGAGGGCGACCCGGTCGCTTTCCTCAAGGGACTCTCCGGCGACGGCGACGGCCAAGAGATTCTCGCCATTTTGGAAGAGGTGCTCAGCGCCGGCTATGTCCATGTCGACACCGGCACGCCGCAGGAGCTCTATGTCTGGCCGTATTTCTTCGCGCTGCCGCTCGACAAGCTGGATCCCAGGCAGCGCGTCGAGCTGTTCAAACTCGTCACCGCAAGCGACTATGACGACATGAAGCAGTTCGGCGCCTATATCTTCTATCGCGTCGGCATTACGCCCGCCGGCCAGTGGCTGTTCTTCGTCGCCGGGGATTGAGCCAGAAGCTCATCCCTTGCCAATTTTGGTCTGCGGCCATATGCGGTTTGCCTCCTCTCGCAGAGCCGGAATCGCATCGGCTCCCACCGTCGGCATTTGCAAGAAAGAAAATCGACCAGGGCAAGTTCCCGCAGCTGCAGGCACTCATAATGCAGGGCGCGCTTAAGAAATCCAACGTGGCCTAAGCCGCCAGCGCCTCGGAAAACTCCACCGCCCTGCCCTGGCCGGGCGTGACGATCTCGCCGTCCCACATTACCCGGTTGCCGCGCACGATGGTGCCGACCGGCCAGCCGGTGACCTCTTTGCCGTCATAGGGCGTCCAGCCCGCCTTGGAGCCAGCCTGCGCGTTGGTGATGGTCTCGCGGCGCTTCAGGTCTACGACGGTGAAATCGGCGTCGTAGCCGGCGGCGATGCGGCCCTTTCCCGCCATGCCGAAGATGCGCTGCGGACCATGACTGGAGAGATCGACGAAACGCTGCAAAGTGAGCCGGCCGGCGTTGACATGGTCGAGCATGATCGGCACCAGCGTCTGCACTCCCGTCATGCCCGAAGGCGAGGCAGGATAAGGCTTCGCCTTCTCGGCCAGCGTGTGCGGCGCGTGGTCGGACCCCAGCACATCGACGATCCCTTGCGCAATGCCGTGCCAGACGCCGTCGCGGTGGCGCGCCGCGCGCACCGGCGGGTTCATCTGGATCAGCGTGCCGAGCCGCGCATAGTCGTCAGCTGAGAGCGTCAGGTGATGCGGCGTCGCCTCGCATGTAGCGACGTCTTTATGCTGCTCGAGGAAAACGATCTCCTCGGCCGTCGAGATGTGCAGCACATGGATGCGCGCGCGCGTCTGTCTCGCGATGCGCACCAGGCGCTCGGTGCAGCGTTGCGCCGCGATCTCGTCGCGCCAGACAGGATGCGACGAGGGATCGCCCTCGACGCGCAGACCGAGCCGCTCGCGCAGACGGAACTCGTCCTCGGAGTGGAAAGCGGCGCGGCGGCGGGTGTTGCGCAGGATGGAGGCGACGCCTTCGTCGTCCTCGACCAGCAGGTCGCCGGTGGACGAGCCCATGAAGACTTTTATGCCGGCAGCTCCTGGCAGCCGCTCGAGCTCGCCGACATCGCCGGCATTGTCGCGCGTGCCGCCAACCCAGAAAGCGAAGTCGCAATGCATGCGGCCGGTGGCGCGCCGCACCTTGTCGGCAAGGGCCGCCTCGCTGGTGGTCAGCGGATTGGTGTTGGGCATCTCGAAGACCGCGGTGACGCCGCCCAAAACCGCGGCGCGAGACCCGGTTTCCAGATCTTCCTTGTGCTCCAGTCCCGGCTCGCGGAAATGCACCTGGCTGTCGACGACGCCGGGCAGGATGTGCAGGCCCGTGCAATCGATCGTCTCGCCGGCCGACGCTTGGCCGAGATCCCCTATCGCGGCAATACGCCCGGCCTTCACGCCGACATCGCGCCGGCCTTCACCGTCATGGTTGACTACCGTGCCGCCTGTCAGGATGAGGTCGAAGGTGGTTGCCATGGACTGGTCCAATCTCTTGCGGGGGGAGTGTGGCCGGCTTACGTAATGACCATCATTTTTGCAAGATCAGGCCGACTTCACGCCCATGCCCTTTGCCCTGCTGAAAGACCGCGCGCTCATTTCCGTGTCAGGCCAGGATGCCGAACATTTTTTGCAAAACATCCTCACCACCGATCTCGATGCGCTCGGCGCCGGCGAGGCAAAGCCTGGCGCGCTGCTTTCGCCGCAAGGCAAGATCCTGTTCGATTTTCTCATCTCTCGCGCCGGCGAGAACGGCTTCCGGCTGGAATGCCGGACCGACATAGCCGATGACTTCGTGCGCCGGCTGATGCTTTACCGGCTGAGGGCAAAGGCCGAGATTGCCAAGCAGGATCAGGCGCTTGTCACGGTTGCATGGGGCGATGATTCAACCGCCTCATTTGCCGATTCAACTTCGCTCGCCGACACGCGCTTCCGCGAGGTGGAGGTCAGGCGCACATATGAGGGCGCAGTTCAGGACAGCGGCGATGCCGGCGCATGGCAGGCCCTGCGTATCGCCAACGGCATCGCCGAAAGCGGCAGCGACTACCAGCTCGGTGACGCTTTCCCACATGACGTTCTGCTCGACGAGACCGGCGGCGTCGGCTTCAAGAAAGGCTGCTATGTCGGCCAGGAAGTCGTCTCGCGCATGCAGCATCGCGGCACCGCGCGACGCCGCGTGCTGGTCGCCACAGCCGAGGGTTCCCTGCCTGCGACCGGTACCGAGCTCACCGTCGCCGGCCGGCCGGTCGGCACGCTGGGTTCGGTAAGCGGCGGACGCGGCCTCGCCATCGCCCGCATCGACCGCGTCAAGGCAGCGCTCGATGCCCGCGACCCGATCATGGCCGGCGACGTCCCGGTGACGCTCGCCATCCCGGGCTGGGCGAAATTCTCCTTCCCGCAAGACACCGTCAGCGCGGAGGAGGCCTGATGGCGGCCGACAGGGCGGGAGCGCCGCCGCGCGCCTGGCAGCGCATGCTGTCCGGCCGGCGGCTCGACCTGCTCGACCCCTCGCCGCTCGACATCGAGATCGCCGACATCGCGCATGGCCTCGCCCGCGTCGCCCGCTGGAACGGCCAGACCAGCGGCGAGCACGCCTTTTCGGTGGCTCAGCATTCGCTGCTGGTCGAGGCACTCTATGGTGAGCTGGTGCCGGCCGCCTCCGCCGAGGCGCGGCTCGCGGCGCTGCTGCACGACGCGCCCGAATATGTCATCGGCGACATGATCTCCCCCTTCAAATCGGTGATGGGCGGCTCCTACAAGGACTGCGAGCTCAGGCTGCAGCGCGCCATCCATCAACGTTTCTCGCTGCCGGCCGAGCTCGGTTCCACCTTGCGCAAGGACATCAAGCGCGCCGACCAGATCGCCGCCTATTACGAAGCGACGCTGCTTGCCGGCTTCTCGACCGCGGAGGCGACGGAGTATTTCGGCCGGCCGCGCAGCTTTTCCGCCGACCATTTCGACTTCACTCCACGCTCGGTGACCTGGGCGCAGGCGGCATTTCTGAAACGATTCGCGGCGCTGGAAGCTAAACGCCAGCCTTTTCTCGCTGCCAATTCCGTCAAATAAAAGAACGCTAAATTAACCGACGGCCACGACAGTAAACTGTTCAGTCACGGTCGGCAGGCGCGTTCATGCCCGTTGCTCATGTCAAGGCTGGTTCGGCCGCAGTCAGGCGGAAGGCAACCGGTATTGGCCCGGTTCGACGAATAGCGGAGGAACTTCGCGCACAAAACGAGCGCTTTTCGGCCGCCGTCGAGAACATGTCGCATGGCCTGTGCATGTTCGACGCCGACGAGCGCATGATCATCTGCAACCGAAACTACATCGACCTCTTCCGCCTCGACGCCAAAGTCACGAAGCCCGGCATTCGCTTCTTCGACATCTTGCAGCACAGCGTCGAAATCGGCATCGCCTCGCAAACCGCCGAGCAGCTCTACGCCGTCCGCAAACCCTATATCGACGGCGCCAAGCCCTCGACTTATGAGGAGACGCTGGCGGACGGGCGCATCATCGTCATCTCGCATCGGCCGCTGGCCTCCGGCGGCTGGGTGTCGATCTACGAGGACGTGACCGTGCAGCGGCGCTCCGAAGAGGAACTGAAGGAGCAGCATCGCCGCTTCGACGCCGCTTTGGCCAACATGTCGCAAGGCCTGCTGATGTATGACGCCGACGGCAAGATGATCGTGCGCAATCAGCGCTTTCTCGAGCTCTACAACGTCGCCGCGACAGATTTCCCTTTTGGAACGACACACCGCGACGCGCTCAAACGACTGCTGGAACTCGGCATCTACACCAAGATCGACGTCGACAGCGAAGTCACCAGGACCGAAGCCTGCCTGCGAGCAGGGAAAATGCAGTCGGCTTACCGCTATCTTGCCGACGGCAGGACTTTTCTGGTGGTTCGGCAGCCGATGAGCGGCGGCGGCTGGGTCGTGACCTTCGACGATGTTACCGAGCGTCGCCGCGCCGAAGAGCGCATGACGCATCTTGCGCATCACGACACGCTGACCAACCTGCCCAACCGCTCGATGTTCCGCGAGCGCCTGGACCAGGCATTGAGCGAGGCCAAGGCCGCGCCGGTGGCGATCTTCTCGCTCGACCTCGACCGCTTCAAGGCCGTCAACGATACGTTCGGGCATCCGGCCGGCGACTGGCTGCTGAAAAGGGTGGCCGAGCGCCTGCAGCGCTGCCTGCGCAGCGACAAGGACGTGGTGGCGCGTTTCGGCGGCGACGAATTCGCCATCATTCAATCCAATATCAGAAACGCGGTCGACGCCGAAAAGCTGGCCAAGCGCATTATCGAGGTGATCGGCAAGCCTTATCGCGACAAGGGCCGCGAAATGCATGTCGGGGTGAGCCTCGGCATCGCGCTTTATCCCAGCGACGGGCAGGATGCGGATACGCTGCTCACCAATGCCGACATGGCGCTCTACCGGGGCAAGAGCGAGGGGCGCAACATCTACCGTTTCTTCGAGCCGGGCATGGATGCCATGGTGCGGGAGCGCCTGGCGCTCGAGGCCGACCTCGAAGCTGCACTCCCGAGGCGCGAGTTCGAACTGGATTTCCAGCCGATTCTCGACATCGCCTCCGGTGAGATCGTCGGCGCCGAAGCGCTGATGCGCTGGCGCTCGCCGTCGCGCGGGCTGGTGCCGCCGCAAGACTTCATCGCCGCGGCCGAAGAAACCGGGCTGATCGTGCAGCTCGGCGACTGGGCGCTGCGCAAGGCCTGCGGCGTGGCGGCGGGCTGGCCGCAGGACGTGCGCATGGCGGTCAACGTCTCGGCGGCCCAGATCAAGAGCGGCGGCTTCGCCCGCAGCGTGATTGCGGCGCTCGCCTTTTCCGGCCTGCCAGCAAGCCGGCTGGAACTCGAAATCACCGAAACGGTGATGATGGACGAGAGCGACAGCGTGCTGAGGACGCTCGGGCAATTGCGCGGGCTCGGCGTGCGCATCGCGCTCGACGATTTCGGCACCGGCTATTCTTCGCTCGGTTATCTGCGGCGCTTCCCGGTCGACAAGATCAAGATCGACCGCTCCTTCATCCACGATCTCGACAAGCGCGACACGGCGGCGATCGTGCGCACGGTTATCGGGCTCGGCGCCGAGCTCGGCATCACCGTCACCGCCGAAGGCGTCGAGGCCGAAGCGCAGCTCGACATGCTGCGCAAGGCCGGCTGCGGCGAGGCGCAAGGTTTTCTGATCGGCGCGCCGGCCAGGGCCTCGGAGATGAGCCGCCTGCTGCGCTCGCAGGAAAAGCTGCGCCGATCCGGTTGATGCCGGGGCACCGGTCAGCGCAGCGTCTCGAAATATTTCTCGTGGAAGCTCACATAGCCGGGTTCTACCACTTTGAGATGCCGCGCGATCAGCCGATGAAAAGCCGGCAATTGATGGAACGGCACACCCGGATAGGCGTGGTGCTCGGCATGGTAGGGCATGTTCCAGGCGAGCTTGCGCACGAACCAGTTGGTCAGCGTCGTCCTGGTGTTTTCCAGCATATTGGCGACGAAGGAGCAGCGGCCATGCTCGGCCAGCAGATAAAGCCTGAGAAAGGGCTGCCCGAGCAGCGCCGGTACGAGCCAAACGTAGAGGAGCACGGTCGCCTCGAGCCAGATCGCAAGCGTCAGCACGACGAGGTAGAAGGCGATCATCGCCCGTGCCTCGGCCTGGACTTTCGGCAAGCCTTTCGGGGGCACATAGCTGTCCCGGCAGCGGCCGCTGGCATTTCTGTAGAGCGTCTTGAAATGACCCCACCACACCGGCAGGCCAGACACATGGACGATGTACTGTCGCAAGGTCTCGGGCTTCGGGAAAGCCAGCTCCGGATCGTTCTGCGGGTCCTGAGTGAAGCGATGATGGGCGAAATGGAAATAGCGGAACCAGTCGGCGGGCAGCGCGATCGCCAGGCTGCAGAGCCGCGCGACGGCATCGTTCAGCCACTGCGTCTCGAAGGCCGTCCTGTGCACGGTCTCATGCAGCAGCGTGAACAGGAACACGATCAGGATGCCCTGCGGCAGCATCAGAACCGGCCAGTACGGCACCTTGGCCGCGATCAGCGCGCCGAGAGCGACGATGGCGCCGAGATGAACGACGAATTGGATGATGCCCGGCAGATCGGACTTGCAGGTCAGCCGGCTGCGCTCCTCATTGGTCAGCGAGGCGATGACGTCGCGGTGGTCGATGGTGTGGTCGATGGCGCTCATGAGCGCTACCGTACTGCAGAAAGAAAGCTTTCGAAAAACGAGGAATTCTGCAAAATAGATAAGCTTAGCTTATCTTTTCGGGTCGCCATGGTCGCACTTCCCTCCCTACGCGGACTTCAAGCCTTCGAGGCGGCGGCGCGCAGCGGCAGCTTTGCCGCAGCGGCGGAAGAGCTGTCGATTTCGGCGGCGGCGGTCAGCCAGCTCATCCGCACCGTGGAAGAACAGATGGGCCGCAAGTTGTTCCACCGCGTCAACCGGCGCGTCCTGCTCACCGAAGCCGGCGTCGAGATGTTGCCGAGGCTTACCATGGCCTTCCAGGAAATCGGCAGCGTCGCGCGGGATGTAGGCGGCGATGCGTTCCGGCCGAGGCTCGTCATCTCGGTGCCGCCTTCGATGGCGATGGGCTGGCTTTCCGAACGCCTCGCCGGCTTTGTCGCCAGCCACGGCGCCGCGGATATTTCGCTGAGAGGCGAGGACGACCCTGTGCCGTTCGACCATGAGATGGTCGACATTCGGCTATCCTACGGCCCGCACTATCGCGAGCATCCGACCGAGGAGATCGCGCGGGATGCGGTCTATCCGGTCTGCGCGCCCAGCCTTGCCGGTGCAGCCAAGCCGGAAACTCTCGCCGGCCTGCCGTTGATCCACACCGACTGGGGCCCGACCGGTGCCGCCTTTCCGTCCTGGCGCAACTGGCTCGAGGCGGGGGGCATCGCGCCGGGCCGGTCGGCCCAGCGCGGCCTTTCGGCCAACTCGTCGCGGGCCGCACTCGATCTCGCCATGTCGGGATTGGGCGTGGCGCTGGCGCAAGGCATCTACTGCGCCCGGGCGCTGGAAGACGGCAGGCTGGTCCGGCCGGTTGCCCGAGCGCTGGAATTGCGCCAGCCTTATTGCCTGACGATCCCTGAACGCAGCGCAAGGCGCGATGTGGTGGCGGCGTTTCGCGAGTGGCTGATCGCGGAATGCGTGCGCGCGGTCAGGTCGCCGGCGCTCGGTGCCTAGCAGTCAGAGATGCCCGGCCAGGGCCGCGACCATGTCCTTGCTGGTGGCTACCGGAACGATCTCGAACTCCACCAGATCGGCCCATTCGATGACCCAACGCTGCAGCAGCGTGACGTCATCGGCCTCGACAAGCAGGAAGCAGCGGCTCATGTCGCCTGCGATCCAGCTATGGTGAACGACAAGCGCGTCCGGTTTCAGCCGGCCCCGATCGCGGAACCGCCGGTAGATTTCCTTGCGGTCGCAGCCGCGAAAATCCTCGACAACGAAAAACAGCATCTTGCCCCCATTCAGTTGATTGTCTTAGCCGGATTCAGCGACGCCAGGCGATCCCGTCCGGATGCAAAATGCTTTAGCGACCAGTGCGCTCCAGCCGCTCCAGGAACCATTGCGTAAGCCGCACCCAGAGCTCGTCCTTCTCGCCGGAATCCTCCCAGCCATGGTCGAGATTGGGGTTATCGTTGACCTCGATGACGAAGACGCCGTCCTTGGTTTCCTTGAGGTCGACGCCGTAGAGCCCGTCGCCGATGCAGCGCGCCGCCTTGACCGCCGTCTCGACCACGTGCGGCGGCGTCTGCTTCAGCGTGAAGGTCTTGATGCCGCCCTGATCGGGCTTGCCGTTGGCCTTGTGGTTGACGATCTGCCAGTGTTTTTTGGCCATCAGGTAATGCACGGCAAACAGCGGTTGGCCGCCGAGCACGCCGACGCGCCAATCATATTCGGTGGGGATGAATTTCTGCGCGATGAGGAGGTCGGAATCCTCCAGCCACTCGGTCGCCAGCTTTGTCAGATCGGCAAGGTTCTCGCATTTCTTGACCCCGCGCGAGAAGGATGAGTCCGGGATTTTCAGCACCAGCGGAAAGCCCAGCGTCTGGGCGGCGAGCTCCAGATCGGAGGTGCCGGCAATCATCACCGTCGGCGGTACCGGCACCTTGTTGTAGGTCATCAGCTCGTTGAGATAGACCTTGTTGGTGCAGCGGATCATCGACAGCGGGTCGTCGATCACCGGCATGCCCTCCTGCTGGGCGCGGCGCGCGAAGCGGTAGGTGTGGTTGGAGATGGATGTCGTCTCGCGGATGAACAGCGCGTCGTAATTGGCGAGCTTGGCCAAATCCTTCCTGGTGATCGGCTCGACCTCGACGCCGATCTTCTCCGCGATCCTCGCCCAGTAGCGCAGGGACGAAATCTCCGAAGGCGGCAATTCCTCATGCGGATCGACGAGCGTCGCGAACGTGTAGCGCGCCGGCGTGCGCCCCTTGGTGTCGCGCCACTCGCGGTTGGTGTAGGTCTCCAGGCATTGCAGGAAGACTTCTTCTTGCTCCTCGCTCATGCGCGCGAGCGGCAGGAAGCCGATCTTGCGGATCGAAGCCCATTCGGCGCTGTCCTTGATGTGGACCTCGAGCGCCGGCGCGCGAAACCAGTCGAACAAGAGCTTGGTGAACCGGTCCCAAACTTTCGAGGGCCCGATGCCAAAAAAGACTGCGACCTTCGTCGGAAAGGTTCCGTCGAGATCCTTGCGGCATTTGTTGAGAGCGAGCTCGAGTTCCGGCAACGCATGCTCATAGAGCTTGCGCTCCGACAGATCGATCATGGTCTCGACGGTCGGGATCACTTTGTGGCCGCGCGATCCGGCGAGCAGCGAGGCATAATAGCCGCGGCTCTGATAGCCGTAGTTGTTCGACAGGTTGATCACCTTAGGGCGCTGGCCGCGAAACAGCGCCGGATGCGCGAGATAGTCGCGGTTGGTGATGATCTTGTGCGGCGTCGCCACCTGGTCGAGATCGTTCTGCCTGCCTGTAAGGATGACCCAGGTCATTGTGTCAGCGTTTTCCCAGGTTGATGGCGGCGCGCAACCCGTCGCGGCCGAACTGTGCCATGTTCATGAAGATGCCATAGGGCACGGGAATGTTGGCGGCGTCGAGGATGGTTTCCTGCCTTTCGTCTTCGACCCAAGGATCGTGGATGAGGATATGGTCGCCGTCGTCGCCGATGGCCAGCACCCAATGCGGCACCTTCTTGCCGAACATCAGGAAGCCGCTGATCAACACCAGCACCAGCTTGCCCTCGGCAAGGGCGGCGCGGATGTCGTCGATGCCGAACGGACGGTAATTCACCGGGATGCCGTAAAGTTCCGCTCGCCGGCGGAAGTCGACCTGGGCGAGCTCCATCACCCGGCGCTTTTCCTCGCTGCGCACCGACTGCAGGAACAGCGCGCCGTGAAAGGATACGAAGATCTCGGCGGCAAGCCCGCTTTCATAGCCGGCAACCGCCAGGCCGAAAGGCTCGCAGCCGCCCGGCCCCGACATCATGAATACCGTGGTCGCCTCGCGCCACAGGCGTATTTCCATGACCGGATCGGGCACGAAGCCGGAATCGAAATTGGCCATTGCCATCATCAGGCAGCACGGACCGCAGGTGAACTCGCAGGTCTGCTGGTAAAACGGCACCCCGGTGCTGGTCGGGACATCGCCGCGCAGCGTCTTTTCGTAACGCAGCGCGGTGGCGCCGTCCTCGTAATAGTCGGGCTCGCGGCCGATTTTTCGGTAGCCTGCCTGCTCGTAGATGCCGATGGCGCGCTGATTGTCCTCGCGAACCTCGAGCCGCAGCATCATGCGATCGTGTTCATAAGCCGCCTCTTCGGCCGCGGCCAGCAGTTGGCGGCCGATGCCGAGATTGCCGAAGAACGGACCGACGGCGATGGAATAGAGCCGGGCCACGCCGCTGCCCTTGCGAAACAAGACCACCGCGTAGCCGGCGACATGGCCGTCATTCTCGGCCACCAGCATCTCGGCGGTCTCACGCTCGATCAACTGGCGAAAAGAGCGGCGCGACAGGCGATCGCTTGAGAAACCAGCCTTCTCGATGGCGGCGAGGTCATCGACGTCCGACGCGCGGGCCTTGCGGATCTCGGCAGGCATGCGGGGTTTGGGAGAACCTCGATTGGATTAAAGGAAACGGCCCCGGTCAAAAGCAGCACCCCGGCCGAAGCGCCGGTCTTCATCAAGCGCTATCGCTCCTTGATTAGGGCCGAATTGTGACAGGTTCCGCGGCGGCAGAAAAGCACCACGGCTTTGAACTGAACCACTAATTCGAAACAGCGTAGGCCGTTGAAAACAGCCGCCTCCTCAGCTCGAAATACCGGCCAGAAGCTGGCCATAGGCGCTCTTGGCGACCTCCGACAGACGCTCCGGCGGCAATGTGCCGACGACGGCGCAGCCATAGCCCTTGTCCAGCCAATACACCGCTTCCGGACCGTCAGCCTCGGCCGTATAGGTTCCCTTGGTGGTCTGCGATGATTCGGCGGTGACGAAGAGCGAGATGCGCTCGCCCTTGGCGTCCTCGTAAAGCAACATCGCGGCCTTGCCACGCTCGCCCGCCGGCAGCAGCCGGCCGCCGACGAGTGCGAAGCCCTCGGCCGCGAGATCGGGCGCCACCAGCTTCAGCCCTACCCGGTTGGACAGCCAGGTCTGCAGATGGTCCTTGTCGCTTGCCGGCACCTCAACCGCGTGACGCTTCTCGGCGGCGTAGATGAGATGGGCGGAAATCGCCTGCTCCGCGAGTTGGTCGTCGCTCTCACCGCTGCGGCCAATGCCGTCGATGCCGGCGAGATAGCCACCGAACCCGCCGACCATCAGCACGGCTGCCGCCGCCGCCGAAAGCCACCAGCGCGAGCGCCAGGCAGGCGTCCGCGCCGGCGCTTCGCCAAGCACCGCGTGCCGTAGCCTTGCCGGCACCGGTTCGTCCATCACGCCGGCCAGGGCGGCGCGGAGCGCCGCACGGTCGGCTATGTAACGGGCGCTCTTCGCCTTCATTTCGGGATTGGCTTCGAGCCAGGCGTCATAGGCCATGCGCTCCTCGCCCGGCAGCTCGCCATCGAGGGCCATGTGGATATCGCGTTCGGTGAAATCGCGCCGGGTCATCGCTCGACGATCCTTATCGAGCGGCGGCGCGAGGAGTCGTCCAGCAGGCCGCGCAGTTCCTCGCGGCCGCGCGCGATGCGCGACATCAGCGTGCCGGCCGGCACGCCCAGGATGTTGGCGGCCTCGGCATAGGAAAAGCCTTCGATAGCGACCATGACCAATGCCGCGCGGCGATCGGGGCCGATCGCCTGCAGGGCATCCATGATCTCGCGCGAGGCTATGCTTTCGACCTGATCGGCGGGCGCGGCCTGGGCCTCGCCGGCTTCCAGAGGCAACATTGCCGCCTCGCCTCGCCGGTTACCCTTGCGCATCTGGTCGATGAACAGATGATGCATGATCGTAAACAGCCACCTCCTCGGGCTTTCTCCAGTTTGCCAGTTGTCGAGCCGCACAAGCGCCCGCTCGAGGCAGTCCTGGACGAGATCGTCGGCGGAATCGCGGTCGCGCAGCAACGAGCGCGCGTAGCGGCGCAGACGCGGTATCTCGCTCAGGATCGCTGCCTTCTTGTCGTCCATGACCGCTTGTTTCGTGGTCGTCTTCCATCTCGATTGAACGCGCCTTCCCGGCGCGGCGCAAGCAGCCAGCACGAAGCGGACCACCCGCTCCGGTACCCAAGCACCTGGATAACGCCGGCGGATGCCGGTTTATTCCCGGCGCGAGCGGAAGCGGAACCAAGGTTGAATACCGGTTCTGGCCATCGTATATTCGTCATTGAATATCTTGCATATTCATCTTAGAATATACGCCGGAGGAATTCGACAATGTCTTTGTATATCCGCGATGACGAGGTTGACGCGCTGGCTCGTCAGCTGCAGTCCGCGATCAAGGCGCCCACGAAGACTGAAGCTGTGCGGATCGCGCTCAAGCGTGAGCTCGAACGGGCACATGCCGTCCTCCCACTAAGCGAGCGCATTAGAAAGTATCAGGACGCAGCGAGGGCGCTCGGTCCGGACGACCCGGACTTCGACATGAAGAAATTCATGGACGAAGGATGGGATGACCTCTGATGTTCCTCGATGCTTCCGCTATCATCGCTATCATATCGGAAGAGCCGGATGCGAACCGCCTTCTTAGGAAAATGGAAGCCGCCGAGAAGCTTTATTTCTCGCCGAGTTCCGCATTCGAGGCGATTGTTGGGATAGCTCGCAGGAAGTCCGTAGCGGAAAACGGCGACCAGCTTCCGACACCACCCGCCCTGATCGAACGATGTAAAATGATCGTCTTGGGTTTCCTGGCCGAACTCAAGGCCGTTGAGGTCCCGCTGGACACGCGGATCCGAGAACTCGCTGTAAGGGCCGCGCAAGATTATGGTCGATATGTGGGCCACCCAGCCAAACTGAATTTCGGCGATTGCTTCAGCTACGCATGCGCCAAAGCCTATCGCGTACCTCTGCTCTACAAAGGCAACGACTTCTCGCAGACCGATCTGGCCTGACCTTTAGTCGGCTCCTAACCTCGCCGCCCTTGTCAGCAGACGCTGATAGAAAAGTCCGATACCGATCAGCACGGCGCCCAGACCGATGAAGGAGAGCGCGCGCAGCACGCCTTCCAGCTCCGACATGTCGAAGAGGAAGACCTTCAGCACGGCGACCGCGATCAGCACGGCCGAGGCAATGCGCAGCACCTGCGACCTCAGCCAGACGCCGGCTGTCAGCAGCGCCACGCCGATGATCAGCCAGAGCGCCGAATAGGTATAGGTCTCGAGCTGGCCGAGGCCGCTCCACAGGCCGATGAACTCGCCCTTGAACAGGCGCCGGACCGACAGCGTGGCGTAGGCGAAGCCAAGCAGCGAAGCGACCAGCGCCAGCATCGCGGCATACCATCTCGGGCGCCTCTCCCGGACGTAAAGCGCCGATGCTCCTGCTGCGACCGCCGGCAGCAGATAGGCGAGCAACAACAGGTTGAAGAACGGGACGGCGCCGGTCGATTCATCCGTCAGCAGCGGGTTCAGCACCACGAAATGCCGGATGACGATGAAGGCGACCGAGAGCACGCCGGCGGCCATCGAGCCATAGCGCAGCACCGGGCTCGGCGAGCGCAGGTCGATGGCGACCAGTATGGCGCCGGCACCGAGCGCGATCAGCGTGTAGATCGCCTGCTCGGCAAGGGTGACGGGGCCGGTGTCGATGACGCCGCCATGCATGGCATGGCGCACCAGCATCGCAATCGTGAGCAGGCCGAACAGCGCCGAGGCCGCTTCCATGGCAAGACGCGGCCGTCCGTTGGTGGTGCGCGCGAGTTGCCAGGCGGCGAAGCCGAAGGCGAGCGCCGGAACGCCATAGCCCGGCAAGAGCCAATTGAAGACCGGCGTCGTCGACAGTGCCGCCGCGCCGACGATGGTCGGATCGAAGGCGACGCGACCAAGCACGGCGACAGCCGCGCCGACCGCGATCCAGCCCAGCACCGGGAAGCTGCGCCAGCGCGTCGCGAGCGCCGGCACGACGGCGGCGTCGCCGAGCAGCACCGTCGTCCAGCCGGAGCCGAAGGCCATGTGCAGCATCAACAAGCCTGCGACGCCGGCGCCGCCGAGCGCGAAGGAGACGGCGGGGCCGCCGCGGAGCGGCGGTTCCTCGGCGCGCGCGATCCACTCGCCGCCGGCGGCAAAGACGAGCACCAGAAGCAGGGCCGGCAGTGCGTAGCCAAAATCGCGGTCGATGTCGCCGAAGGTGAGCCAGAGCGCGGTGAGCACGACCAGCGGCACAATGACACCCCATGCCGCCCAGGACGCGGCGCGGATAGGCGCAGCAGCCGCAAAGCGGCGCGCGGCCCAGAATCCGGCTGCGATGAAGACCAGGGCAAGCGCGATGCCGAGGCGGAAGGTCAGCGTGTCGGATGCGGCCAGCGGCTCGGCGCCCAGGCCGACATCCAGCGCATCGGCGCCGATGGTGGCGGGCGGGATGATGCCGAGATAGATCAGCGCGGTCGCCAGGCCGGCGGCGAAGAGGAGCGGCAAGGCGCGCGGCCGGTAGAGCGCCACTGCCAGCAGCGCGGCGAGCAGCACCGCGCCGTGCAAGGCATAACCCGCCTTGGCAAACACCGGATCGACCGACAGCCCGAGCGCGGTCAGCGCAACGAAGAAGCCGGGCGCGATTGATGGCCAGTCGAAGCCGGGCTCCGCGTCGTCGCGGCCAGCAGTCAAGAAATCGGCTAGCCAGACGAAGGCGAGCACGGCAAGCGAGGCCAGGCTGATGAACAGCACCGTCGAGAGATTCACCTCCGGTGCATTGGTCATGTAGACGATGGTCCAGATGCCGGTGCCGGCAAAGGCTGCCGCCACAAGCGCCTTCCAATCGCGGATGCGGGCGATAGCCGCCGTGGCGGCAAGCACGATCGCCAAATAGACGAACAGCGCCCACGGGTTCGGCGCCTCCGAGGCGACGAGGGCCGGCGTCACCATGGCACCGACGAGGCCGATGCCGGCCAGCGCCAGGCCGTGGACCAGCGAGACGGCAATGGTGGCGACGCCGATCGCGCCGAGCAGCGTGAAGGCGAGCGCCGGGCCGATAAAGCCGTAGATGCCATAGGCTGCATAGACGGTGCCGAACAGGATGAAGGCGCCGGCGCCCGTCAGAATCGCCGGGATGTAGGCGCCGGCAGCTCCCTGCACCGGCACCCGGAAGCCGGTGCGGCGGATGAACTCGGCGCCGGCAAGCAGCACAAGACCGAGAACGCCGGCCATGGTCAGTCGCACGCCGGGGCCGAAAATGCCGGCCTCGATCGTGTAGCGGATCAGGAACAGGCCACCCAGCGCCAGCGCGATGCCGCCGACCCAGACCGCCCAACGTGTGCCGAGGGCCGTCTCGACATCGCGGGCGGCCCTTGCAGGTACTGCCGCTTCGGCCGGCGCGGCAGGTTGCGTCAATTGTCCCTCTCCGGCGGGTTCGGACGGAGTCCCCTCGCCCGCTTGAGCTGGCGCTTCGGCTCTTGGCTCGTCGGGCGTCGCGGCGGCTGTGGCCTGCGGGGCTGCTTCACCTGCCGACGGCGCGGCCGCTGCGGCAATCACGGCGGTAGCTTGGCCTGCAGCAGCTTCCGCGGCCTCGCCAGTTCGGGGCGCGGGCTGCGGGACACCCGAAAGCACCAGGCTGCGCAGCGCGCCAAGCTCGCGCTCGATCAGGCCGATGCGCGTCTGCTGGCGTGAAATGATAACGAATAGAGCGATGACGGCGGCAATGGCGATCAGGCCGAAAAACATGGCGGTTTCCCCTCAAAACCGTGCCAGTCGTGGCCGACAAATGCGGCGATGAGACGGCTACCCAATCAGCGCCCTGCCGGCCTTGCAAAGATCGAGCATGTTTCGGCGCCGATTGCCAGCGACCGCAGGCTTTATCCAACGGCGATACGTCGAAGCGGCTGAGGCTCGGGTCGCAAATTGCCGGCCGCTGGCCGCGAAATACTCGTGCTATTCTCAAAAGAATTACCAAGAGGATGACCGATGCCGCAACGAAGCGCGGGCCTGCTGATCTTCAGGCAAACCGCCGGTGTGCTCGAGTTCCTGCTGGTCCATCCCGGCGGACCGTTCTGGGCAAGGAAAGATGAAGGGGCCTGGTCGATCCCGAAGGGGCTGATCGACGATGGCGAGGACGATCTCGTGGCCGCTCGGCGTGAGGCCGAGGAGGAGCTAGGCGTCGCGATCGGCGGCGATTTCCAGCCAGTCGGCAGCTACAAGCAGCCGGGCGGTAAAATCGTGATCGCCTGGAGCGTCGAAGCGGACATCGATGTGAATGCCGTCAGGAGCAACATGTTCACCATGGAATGGCCGCCAAGGTCGGGCGCCATGAAGGAATTTCCCGAAGTGGACAAAGCCGGCTGGTTCTCGCTCCCAGAGGCAGGTCTCAAGATCCTGAAAGGCCAGCGTCCCATCCTCGACGATTTTCTGGAACGACGGAGAGCCGACTAGATCCTCGCCTCATTCGCCGGCAATCACCTTCACCGCCACCTGATGCCGGCGCAGCGCCGCGAGGAATCCAGCGCGGGCGTCGGGCGGCTCGATGCCGCGCGGCTCATAGATGTGGCGAGTGAAGAAGAAGCCGGTCAGCCGGAAGGCGTCCTCCAGCGCCGCGGCATCGGCGCGCACGCCGGAGCCGCGCTGCAGGAAGGCGGGCAGCGCCAGCATCTTGTCGTGCCATGCCGCGCCCGCGGCGCGCGAGACGGCGCGTCCGGATTTGGGCGACACATAGGCGAGATCCTGCCGCGATCCGGTCGCCGCGCACTGGCTGAGGTCGAGGCCGAAGCCGAGCTCATCCAGGATCAGCAATTCGAAGCGCGCCACCAGCTCGCCCGCGGCATCGGCATCGCCCAGATGGGAGATCATCACCGCAAGAGCCTCGTAGAGGCCGCCATGGGGATCGCGTTCGGGCAGAAGCCTGAGATGCGCGGCCATGGTCTGCAGGCCGTAGAGGGCGACTGCGCTGTCCATCAGCCGAGCGGCGTTCATCTCGATCGCCTCGGCCTGGAAGATGCCGAGATGCTCGTCGAGACGCGCCCGCCACAAAAGATCGATGCGATTGCCGGGCTGCAGCACCGGCTGCTGCTTGCGCGAGCGGCCGCCCCGCACCAGGCCGAGATGCCGGCCATGGGCGCGCGTCATCACCTCGAGGATGGCGCTGGTTTCGCCATGCTTGCGGGTGCCGAGAATGATTCCCTCGTCGCGCCATTCCATACGTCGAGCTTTTCACCTGTTGGGCGGCGAAATCAAGATTGCCGCCCGTGACCCATAATCTGTTCCGACAGTGATGGCAGGCAACATCCGCCGCTGCCGCGGCGGCGGCAATATCGGAAAATTCTCAGAAACCGTTCGGGATTTTTCGGCCCCGCCAGCGCCAAATATCGGCGCGTTGACCGGGTGAACCGGCGCAGACCGCCGAGCGGCTCGGCTGGCTATTTCCCGAAGCGTCGACCTCTCGGGCAGGCGACCACTCGCTACAACGGCCCGATGAGAGGATCGATATGAGCTCCTTCCTGGGCGTGGTGCGCGGGCACCAGTTGACCATCTTCTTTTCGCTGGCGCTCGGCCTGACATGGCTGGCGTTCATTCCCTTCTATCTGTCGCATGGCGAGAGCATTCCCTGGTTCACCTTCGGACCGGCAATCTCGGGCTTCACCGTCGCGGCACTCGCCGGCAGCTGGGGCGCGGTGAAGACCATCCTCGCCTCGATGGTGAAATGGCGCGTTCGCCCGATCTGGTATCTGGTGGCGGTCGGCCTGCCGTTCGGGACACAGCTCGCCTCGATCCTGATCAATCCGTTCCTCGGTTCGGCGGAGCCGTCGTGGGGGAACATTCCTACCTTCTCCGAGGTGGCGCCCATGATCGCGCTCTATGCCGTGTTCAGCGGTCCGCTGGGCGAGGAACCCGGCTGGCGCGGCTTCGCGACCCCGCATCTTCTTGGCCGTCGCCCCGCGCTCGCCGGCAGCCTGATCCTCGGCGTGATATGGGCAATCTGGCACTTGCCGCTCGGCCTGCTCGGCGATCTCAGCCTCTACAGCACGATCAACGTCGTGCTGGCCGGGATCGTCTTCACCTGGCTTTACCAGAACACGGGCAGCGTATTGCTGGCCATCCTGATGCATGTCTCACACCAGAACAGCGTACGCTTCCTCGCCAAGGTGTTCGTCGACGGCGACTATATCCAGCAGCAATGGCTCGGCGTCGCGATCTGGGCGGTCATCGCGGTCGCGATCGTTGCCTATTACGGCACGGAAAGCTTTGTACGGCGGCCTGCGAAGCGACTTGCCACTGCATGGATACTCGACCGGTGAGGGCGCCTGCTCGGCGCCGTCATCCCCATTTGCGATGATCGGCGAGCACTTCGTCGATCACCCGGCGCTGCCTCCCGACCTCGGCCTGGTTGGCGTCGTGACCGGCAACGGTGATGAGCGCCTTCCACAGCGTCCAGCCGCGTCCGCGCGCCCAGGTCGCGTCATCGACGGCGATGCGCGCGCGGAATGCCTCGCGGCTCTCGCCCTCGAACAGCGTCCAGGCAATCGCCAGATCGCAGGAGGGATCGCCGACGCCCGACGTGCCGAAGTCGATGACAGCGCTCAGACGGCCGCCCTCGACCAGCAGGTTGCCGGAGGCGACATCGCCGTGGAACCAGACGGGCGAGCCGTGCCAGCCGGCAGCAAGCGCCGCCTTCCAGACGGCAGTGGCGGCTTGCGTATCGATCCGGCCTTCAAGCGCAGCGATGGCCTGTCTCGCCTCGCCGTTATAGACGGCCAGCGGGCCGCCGCGATAAAAATTGTGCTGGCCAGGTGCCGGGCCGGCGGTCGGATCAATCCGTTTCAGGGCAACGAGGAACTCAGCCAGCGAGACCGCGAACGCGCGAAGGTCGGCGATGTGCCCGGTTTTCGCCGTCTCGCCTTCGATCCAGCGGTAGACGGACCAGTGCCAGGGATAGCCCGCCGCCGGCTCGCCCATGGCGAGCGGCTCGGGAATCGGCAGCGGCAGAAGCGGCGCGAGCTTGGGCAGCCAGCGATGCTCCTTCTCGACCTGCAGCGCATAGGGAGCAGCACTTGGCAGCCTGACCGCCATCGTGTCGCCGAGATGGAAGGTGCGGTTGTCCCAGCCGCCGAACGCGACCGGCTTCACAGGCAGATGCCGCCATTCGGGAAACTGCGCGTCGACGAGCCGCCGCACGAGAGCGGTGTCGATATCTATCTTCGGGCTGTGCATGTCGTTATCCCAAAACCGCGTCGCTTTGGTCGACATGGATCAGTTGGGAAACTCCAATCCCATCTCCCGATAGCGCTCCGGGTCGTCGCCCCAGTTCTCGCGCACCTTGACGAACAGGAAGAGATGCACCTTCTGCTCGAGGATCTCGGCGATCTCGGCGCGCGCGGCCTGGCCGATGGCGCGGATCGTCTCGCCCTTGTGGCCAAGCACGATCTTCTTCTGGCTCTCGCGCTCGACATAGATGACCTGCTCGATGCGCACCGAGCCGTCCTTCTTCTCCTCCCACTTCTCGGTCTCGACATGCGAGGAATAGGGAAGCTCCTGATGAAGCCTCAGATAAAGCTTTTCACGCGTGATCTCGGCCGCGAGCTGGCGCATCGGCAGGTCGGATATCTGGTCTTCCGGATAGTACCAGGGACCGGCTGGAAGCGTCTCGGCAAGATAATCGAGCAGGTCCTTGCAGCCGGAGCCGGTGAGCGCCGAGACCATGAAGGTGCGCTTGAACGGCACTCTTTCGTTCGCTGCCGCGGCCAAAGCAAGCAGCGTATCCGGCTTGACCCGGTCGACCTTGTTGAGGACGAGCAGCATCGGCTGCTTGACGTCCTTCAGCCGGTCGAGGATCGCGTCGGCATCGCCTTTGATGCCGCGTTCGGCATCGATCAGCAGCACCACGACATCGGCATCCTTGGCGCCGCCCCAGGCGGTGGTGACCATTGCCGTGTCCAGCCGCCGCCTCGGCTTGAAGATGCCGGGCGTGTCGACGAAGACGATCTGCGCGTTGTCATGCGTGGCGATGCCGCGCACGATGGCTCGGGTGGTCTGCACCTTGTGGGTGACGATCGACACTTTCGCGCCGACCAGCTCGTTGACCAGCGTCGACTTGCCGGCATTGGGCGCGCCGATCAGCGCGACGAAGCCGGAGCGCGTGGCAGGCGTTTCGGAGGTTTGGGTGACGGTCATGCAGCGCTCCATACGCCTTCGCGCAGCAGCAACGCGGCCGCCGCCGCCTGCTCCGCTTCGCGCTTGGAACGGCCGCTGCCGATCGCCGGCGCGAAAGAGCCAACCTTGACGCTGACGGTGAACAGCGGGTCGTGGTCGGGCCCCTCGCGAGCATCCACCCGGTAGGCCGGCACCGCGCCCGACGCCGCCTGGTGCGCCCACTCCTGCAGCTCGGTCTTGGCGTCGCGGCGGGCAGCACCGATCGCCTGCGAGCGCGGCTGCCAGTAGCGATGGATAAACGCGCGGGCGGTCTCAAGGCCACCATCCAGATAAAGCACGGCGATCAGCGACTCCAGCGCGTCGGCACGCAGATTGGTTCGCTTGCGGCCTTCGAGATTGCGCACGTCGGAGCCGGCGCGGATCAGCTCCGGCAGGCCGATCTCCTCGGCGATCTCGGAGAGCGCCTCGGCATTGACCAGCGCGTTGAGGCGAAGCGACAGCTCGCCCTCGGCGGCATCCGGAAAGGCAGCGAGCAGCATGTCGGCCACGATCAGGCCGAGAACGCGGTCGCCCAAAAATTCGAAGCGTTCGTAGTCGACGCCGGCATGCGTCGAACGCGCGCTGGCATGGGTCAGCGCGCGCTGCAGACGCTGGCGGTCGGCGAAGGCGTGGCCGGTGCGCTCGACAAGCGCTTCGGCAAGGGCATCGGCGGTCAAACGCTTGGTCGCCGCCATGACCTTAGTGGACGAGATGGAACAGGCGGCCGGCACGCATCAGCGACGGCCACTTCCAGATTTCCAACGGGCTTGCGCCATCGGCGATCGAGAAGAAGATGACGTTGGCGCGGCCGACGAGGTTCTCGGCCGGCACGAAACCGACGGTGAAGCGGCTGTCGGAGGAATTGTCGCGATTGTCGCCCATCATGAAATAGTGGCCGGGCGGCACGTCGAACTCGCGCGTGTTGTCGCCGATCGAATTGGGCGTCAGATCGAGCGTGTCATAAGTGACGCCGTTGGGCAGCGTCTCGCGATAGACGTCGACGGGACGGTCGACCTCGGTGATGTCGGGGTTGTCGATCTGGCCGACCTTTTCGCGCGGCACCGCGGTGCCGTTGATGAAGAGCTGGCCGTCCTTGACCTGGATCTTGTCGCCGGGCAGGCCGACGACGCGCTTGATGTAGTCGACGGACGGATCCGGCGGGAACTTGAACACGACCACGTCGCCGCGCTTGGGCTCAGAGCCCCAGATGCGGCCGGAGAAAATGTTGGGGCCGAAGGGCAGCGAGTAGCGCGAATAGCCATAGGCCCATTTGGTGACGAACAGATAGTCGCCTTCGAGCAGCGTCGGCCGCATCGAGCCGGAGGGGATGGAGAAGGGCTGGAACAGCAGCGTGCGGATGACAAGCGCGAGCAGCAGAGCCTGGATGATGACGGAAAAGGTTTCCCCAAGCCCGCCGGATTTCTTCTGCGATTTTTCAGCCACGCTCATGTCGTCCTCGATTGTGCGTTGGTTGGTATAGAGTCTCGGCGCGCGCTGGGCAACGTCATGCCGCCCGTGGTCAGATGGAATCAATGTGGCGCTTGTTCGGCGGGCACTGCCTCGATGATCACAAAGGCTTGAGCAAGTGGAAAATCGTCGGTGATGGTGAGGTGGATCAGCGCATGGTGGCCCTTGGGCAGGATTTTTTCCAGCCTGGCGGCAGCGCCGCCGGTGAGCGCCATGGTGGGCGCTCCGCTGGGCAGGTTGACCACGCCCAT
The DNA here is from genome assembly GCF_029625795.1 of Mesorhizobium sp. WSM4989. NCBI lineage: Bacteria > Pseudomonadati > Pseudomonadota > Alphaproteobacteria > Hyphomicrobiales > Phyllobacteriaceae > Mesorhizobium > Mesorhizobium sp. WSM4989. The sequence continues at coordinate 700,065 of NZ_JARTVN010000001.1, forward strand.
GTCGCGCCAGAAGACGCCCTCGGCCATGCCGGTGCCAAGCGCCTTGGCGCAGGCCTCCTTGGCGGCGAAGCGCTTGGCGTAGGAAGCGGCACGGGCCGCGCGCTTCTCCGACTTGGCCTGCTCGACCTCGGTGTAGATACGCTGGATAAAGCGCTGGCCGTGCCGTTCCAGGGACTTCTCGATACGTCTGATGTCGATCAGGTCACTGCCGATGCCGATGATCATTCCGCGGGAACTTCCCGTCCGCCCTGCCGGGCCTTCCTGGCTCGCTCGGTCATTCGCCGCTGCCGTTGCGCGCGAAAAGCGGTCATGCCCCACCGCGTGACACCATAGAAGACGAGCCCAAAGACCAAGCCGAGGGGCACCGCGCCGAGAAGCATCGGCTCCAGGATCGGGTGCCACAGCTTGGCGAAGGAAAGCGTGTGCATCATTTCCCCGAGATGCTCCGGCGGCCCATGCCTGGGCAGATGTTCATGCAGGATGAGCTTGCCAGTCTCCCAGGACGCGCCCCAGAGCAGCGGGAAGGACAGCGGATTGCCGAAGAACACCGCACCGAGGGCTGCCGCCACCAGATTGCCGGCGATCACCCAGCAGAGCACGGCGGCGATGATGAAGTGGAAGCCCAGCGGGAAGAAGGAGGCGAAAACGCCTGCCGCGACTCCGGCGGCCACCGAATGGGGCGTCGCTTTCAGCCGCAGAATGCGCTTGGAGAAATACTGAACGGAGCGCGAGAACGAGCGGCGCGGCCATAGGTAAGTACGCACCCGCTCCAGGAGGCCATCAGGCTCTCGGCGTCGAAAAAGCACTCTGTTTCGGTTCCTGGTCCAACACACGCTTCCCTGCCAGCCGGGTCGCGCCAACATTATCTTGCGCTTCACCGGCGCAGGAAGGCAACAAAACTTTGCTATAGCGGCGATTGCCAGACCACGGAACAGCGAAACGTCGCCGCGATGGTCTGCCGCAGGCTCTTCCATGAGCGCCATTCCGGCGAAACTGAGGAAGACTGGGCAAAGCATGTTTGGCCATTCGTCCTTGCGCGACCGCGGCGCCGAGGTATCGGACGCGGTCAGCCTGGGCTTTTCAGCTAAGTTCGATATTCGCTGACCTCGACCAGGTTGTCGTCGGGATCGCGGAAATAGACCGACATCATCCTGCCGCGAGCACCGGTGCGCTCGACCGGACCGACTTCGACCGCCACACCGTTGGCTGCGAGGCTGGCGCGGATGTCGGCAAGAGGCACCGCAGCAATGAGGCAGAAATCGCCGGAGCCCGGCGTCGGCGCCTTCGCCTTCGGCTCAAAGGTGCGAGCGACCTCGTGCAGATTGATCTTCTGCGATCCGAACAGAAGCGCGGTCGGCCGGCTCGGCTCGTCCAGCCGCCGCATGCCCAGCACGCGCTGATAGAAGTCGCAAGTCGCTTCGACAGACCGGACCGTCAGGACGAAATGATCGATGCCGGCTATCATGGGGCCTCTGCGCGCTTCGCTGGCAAAGAGATTCAACCGGCACCCTCAGGTGCTTGTTTTCATTCATCGCCAGGTCAGATATTTCGGCTTCCCGGCTTAACGGCAGGGATGGCGGCAAGTTCCGGCGGCAGGCGGTCGGGCGGGTAGGCCGGCACCTCATATTCGGCGAGCGCAATCAGCGGCACGCCGACATCGGTCTTGCCGGCCGAGCGGTCGATGATGCAGGCGGCCGCCACCACCTCGGCGCCGAGCTGGCGCAGGCAGTCGATGGTCTCGCGAATCGAGAGACCCGTGGTGACGATGTCCTCGACAATGACGACGCGCGATCCCTTTGCGATCTCGAAGCGACGCAGTCGGAACTCGCCCCCTTCCCGCTCGACCCAGACCGCCGGCGCGCCGAGATGGCGCGAGGTCTCGTAGGCCGGGATCAGGCCGCCGATCGCCGGGCCGACGACATAGTCGATCCTGCCCGGCACCGCCTCACGAATCTTCTCGGCCAGCGCCTTGCACAGGCGCTCGGTCTTGTCGGCATGCATGAAGACGCGCGCCTTCTGCAGGAAGATCGGGCTGCGCAGTCCGGACGTCAGGATGAAGTGCCCCTCGAGAACCGCGCCGGCCTCGCGGAAAATGCCCAGCACTTCATCGGTGTTCATTGTTCGCTCCATGCTCTTGGCGAGTGGTGAGTAATGAGTAGTGAATAGAATAGCGATGAGTGAATGGTGAATGGTAGTGATAGGCAACCTAATTCACTATTCACTATTTACTATTCACCCATTCACACGCCGTGCGTCGCTGACGCTCGAATTATCCTTGAGCTGCGACAGCAGCCGGTTGAGGTGCTTCAGGTCCCAAACCTCGAGGTCGATCAGCATCTCGGTGAAATCGGGCGCGGTGCGCACCATCGACAGCGTGTGGATGTTGGCATCGTTAGACGCGACGACCTGCGCGATGTCGGCGAGCGAGCCCGGCGCATTGATGGCTGTGACCGAGATGCGGGCCGGGAAGCGCTCCTTGGTACGCTCGTCGATGTCCCAGCGCACATCGATCCAGCGCTCGGGCTGGTCGTCGAAAGCCTGCAGGGCCGGCGACTGGATAGGATAAATGGTGATACCGGTTCCTGGCTGAATGATGCCGACGATGCGGTCGCCGGGCACCGCCCCTTCCGGCGCGAAGCGCACCGGCAGGTCGCCGCGCACGCCGCGGATGGGCACCGCACCGTCGCGCTGCTGGTCCTTGCCCTTGCGCGCGGCGCGGCCGGGCATCTGGAACAGCATGCCCGCGGCGTTGCGGATCTTGGACCAGCCTTCCTCGCGCTGCTTGGGCGCCGCGACCGTGACGCGCTCGTCCTTGTAGTCGGGGAAGACTGCTTTCATGACATCGGTCGAGGCAAGCTCGCCGCGGCCGACAGAGGCCAGCACGTCCTCTATATCCTTGCGCGCCAGGCGATGCAGAACCGGCTTCAGGCTTTCCTTGGTGAAGTTCTTGCCGGCGCGCTCGAAGGCGCGTTCGAGGATGCGGGCGCCGAGCCCGGAGTATTGCTTGCGGATGGCATTCTTGGTGGCGCGGCGGATGGCGGCGCGCGCCTTGCCGGTGACGACGACCGATTCCCAGGCTGCCGGCGGCACCTGCGCCTTGGAGCGGATGATCTCGACCTCGTCGCCGTTCTTCAACTCCGTCATCAGCGGCATGATGCGGCCGTTGACCTTGGCGCCGACACAGGTGTCGCCGACATCGGTGTGGACGGCATAGGCGAAGTCGATGGGGGTGGCGCCGCGCGGCAGGGCGATCAGCATGCCCTTGGGCGTGAAGCAGAACACCTGGTCCTGGAACAGCTCGAGCTTGGTGTTTTCCAGGAAATCCTCGGGATTGTCGCCCTCGGCCAGTTGCTCGATGGTGCGGCGCAGCCAGGCATAGGCGTTGGTCTCCTTGGAGATCGCGTGCGCTGCGCCGTTCGGCTTGCCGCCGCTGTCCTTGTAGATCGAATGCGCGGCAACGCCGTATTCGGCGATCTTGTTCATCTCGCGGGTGCGGATCTGCAGTTCGACGCGCTGGCGCGAGGGGCCGACAATGGTGGTGTGGATCGAGCGGTAGTCGTTCTGCTTCGGCGTCGAGATGTAATCCTTGAAGCGCCCGGGCACCATCGACCAGGTGGTGTGGATGGCGCCAAGCGCGCGGTAGCAGTCCTCGACGGTGTCGACGACCACACGGAAGCCGAAGATGTCGGAGAGCTGCTCGAAGGAGAGCGCCTTGGCCTCCATCTTGCGGAACACCGACCACGGCTTTTTCTGCCGGCTCTTGACGCCGGCTTTGATCGCGTGTTTTTCGAACAGGCCGGACAGCGCCTTCTCGATCTCGTCCAGCACCCCCTTGTTGCGCTCGAAGATCTCGGCGAGCCGCGCGGTGACGGCGCGATAGGCTTCCGGATTGATGTAGCGGAAGGCGATCTCCTCAAGTTCCTCGCGCATGCCTTGCATGCCCATGCGGCCGGCGAGCGGCGCATAGATGTCCATCGTCTCCTCGGCGATGCGCAGGCGCTTGGACTCGGGCATATGGTCGAGCGTGCGCATGTTGTGCAGGCGATCGGCGAGCTTGACCAGCAGAACGCGAATATCCTCGGAGATCGCCAGCAGCAGCTTGCGCAGGTTCTCCGCCTGCTCGGCCTTCTTGGAGACGAGGTCGAGCTTCTTCAGCTTGGTCAGTCCCTCGACCAGCTTGCCCATCTCGGGGCCGAACAATTCATCGATCTCGGCCCTAGTGGCGGTCGTGTCCTCGATCGTGTCGTGCAGCAGGGCAACGGCGATGGTCGCCTCATCCATATGCATCTCGGTGAGGATGGCCGCCACTTCCAGCGGATGCGAGAAATAGGGATCGCCCGAGGCGCGCTTCTGGTGGCCATGCTTTTGCATGGCGTAGACATAGGCCTTGTTGAGCAGCGCCTCGTTGACGTCAGGCTTGTAGCGCTGCACGCGCTCGACAAGCTCATACTGACGCATCATGGGCGAAATCTCGCGGTGATGAAATGATTGATGCGCCGCACCGGCGTGCGACGCATCCCATAGATAGCCACGAAACTGACGATACGGAAGTCCCGGATGCTTGATCCAGGCCCGTGTCCAAGAGCTTAGTAGTCGTCGCTCTTTTCCGGCGGCACCAGACCCTCGATGCCGGCGAGCAGGTCTTCCTCGCTCATGCGGTCGAAGGCGATGTTCTCTTCGGCATCGTCGGTGTCGGCACCAGCGGTGGCAGCGCCGGTCTGGTCGGCGATGGCCTCGCCCTCGGCCTCCGGCTCGTCGACCTCCACATGCTTCTGCAGCGAGTGGATCAGGTCTTCCTTGAGGTCGTCCGGCGACAGCGTCTCGTCGGCGATCTCGCGCAGCGCAATGACCGGATTCTTGTCATTGTCGCGAGGAACGGTGATCTGCGCGCCCTGGCTGATCTGGCGGGCACGGTGGCCGGCGAGCAGCACGAGCTCGAAACGGTTGTCGACCTTGTCGATGCAATCTTCAACGGTTACGCGGGCCATGGACTGCCCCTTTCATGCGTGGATTTGATGGAAAACTGGCGGGCTCCATAACAAGGACGCCGCCGAAATACAAGCTTTATGGCGGGCACCGCCGAAGCACGAGCCCCTGCCCGGCTCAATATCGGACTTCGCCTTGCTTACCTGGTGCCGATCACAATTGCTTGCAATGCGCGCCCTGCCCTTGGATATCCATAAATCTGGCGTTATCTCGAAAGGGGCGGGAAGAGGGACCATTATCGGGCCTACCCGTCACGTCCTTTTAGACGACAGAAATTTTTGAAAAGGGATATTTTTCAATGTTCGATCCCCGTGAAAAGATCGCTCTTTTCATCGACGGCGCCAACCTCTACGCCACCTCGCGGGCGCTGGGCTTCGACATAGACTACCGCAAGCTTCTGTCGAGCTTTCAGAAACGCGGCTACCTGCTCAGGGCCTATTACTACACCGCGCTGGTCGAGGATCAGGAATATTCCTCGATCCGGCCGCTGATCGACTGGCTGGACTATAACGGCTTCAAGGTGGTGACCAAGCCAGCCAAGGAGTTCACCGACTCGACCGGCCGGCGCAAGATCAAGGGCAACATGGACATCGAGCTCACCGTCGATGCGCTGGAGCTTGCCGATGTCGTCGACCACTATGTCATCTTCTCCGGCGACGGCGACTTCCGCACGTTGGTCGAGGCGCTGCAGCGGCGTGGCCGCAAGGTTTCGATCATCTCGACCATGGCCTCGCAGCCGCCGATGATCTCCGACGACTTGCGCCGCCAGGCCGACCACTTCATCGACCTCATGACGCTGAAGAACGAAGTCGGCCGCGATCCATCGGAACGGCCGGTCCGCCGGCCTGAGCCTGCTGAAGCCGACGAGGACGATTATTGAGCGCGGCAGCCTTGAGCGCCGCGCCCTCCCCCGAGCCTGACCGCGATTGTCCGCTTTGCCCGCGGCTGCACGACTTCATCGCCGCCTGGCGCCAGCGCGAGCCGGGCTGGTTCAATGCACCGGTGCCGACCTTCCTGCCGCCGGAGGGCGAGGACTCGGTCAGGCTCCTCATCGTCGGGCTGGCGCCCGGCCTGCGCGGCGCCAACCGCACCGGGCGTCCCTTCACCGGCGACTATGCCGGCGACCTGCTCTACGCAACTTTGATCGCCCAAGGGTTGGCGCGCGGGGAATTCAAGGCCAGGCCCGATGACGGGCTGGAGCTCGTCGGCACCGCGATCACCAATGCGGTGCGATGCGTGCCGCCGGAAAACAAGCCGGTGGGCGCCGAGATCGCCACCTGCCGCACCTTCCTCAAACCGACGATCGCGCGCTTTGCCAACCTGCGGGCCATCCTGACGCTGGGCTCGATCGCGCATCAATCGACGGTGCGGGCGCTGGGCGGGCGAGTCGCCACCCTTCCGTTCCGCCACGGCGGACGCCAGCAGGCCGGCGGCATCACGCTGTTCTCCAGCTATCACTGCTCGCGCTACAACACCAACACCGGTGTCCTGACGGAAGCGATGTTCGTCGATGTCTTCAAGGAGATAGCAGCCTTCCTGAAGAGCTAGGGTCCGGCGCCGCGGCAAACAACTCCGACAGCCTCGCCGGCCCGCCCTTCAGCACATTCAGGTCCACGTCGCCGTCGATGCCGTCGACACGGCCTGTGTCGAGATATTGCCAATAGACCCAGTCGTCGTCGTTCAGCGGCCCCCGCACAGAGCGCAGCCAGCGCTGGCGAACCGCGATATGAGCGGCATAGGTCGGTGCCGTCTCATCGGTAATATAGAGAATGGCCGGCTTGCCGTAAGCCGCCTCGACCGGGCCAAGGAATGCCAGCAGTTCGGCGTTCAGCTCGGCGGGCGAAGGGCGTCGCGGACAATTGCCGTGGAACTCGATGTCGACTACCGGCGGCAAGAGCTGCTCGCCGCGCGGCACGACCGAGATGAAATTCCTGGCCTGGTCGGCACCCGGGCGGCAGAAGGTGAAGAAATGATAGGCGCCCACAGCGAGGCCCGCCGCGCGGGCCTGGCGTAAATTCTCAGCAAAGGCATCATCGACATAATCACCACCTTCCGTCGCCTTGATGATGGCGAAAACGACATCGTCGGCCGCGACGCGCGGCCAGTCGATCCTGCCCTGGTGATGCGAAACATCGATGCCCCTTAAGGGGAATTTGCCGCGATCCGGCGGGAAAGCACGGTGCCGGAAGAAGCCCTCTGCCCATGTGGCAAGCGCCAGAAAGACGAAAGCCAGGGCCAGGGCAATCAAGCCGTTCCTCAAGCCTTGGCTCCCTGCTCGCCTTGCCCGCATATCGAAGGTGGCTTTATCCGCGCTCCTTAAGGAGCCGTCCCTTCTCGCGCGACCAGTCGCGCTGCTTTTCGGTCTCGCGCTTGTCGTGCAGCTTCTTGCCGCGGGCGATGGCGAGCAGGAGCTTGGCGCGGCCGCGATCGTTGAAATAGATTTTCAGCGGCACCAGCGTCATGCCTTCGCGCTCCACGCTCTGGGCAAGCTTAGCCATCTCGCGCTTGCTGACGAGCAGCTTACGGCGCCGGCGCGGCTCGTGGTTGAAGCGGTTGGCCTGGAGATATTCCGGCAGATAGGAATTGATCAGCCAGATCTCGCCGCCTTCGGCGGAGGCGTAGCTCTCCTGGATGTTCGCCTGGCCCTGGCGCAGCGACTTGACCTCGGTGCCGGTCAGCACCAAGCCGGTCTCGATCGTGTCGAGCACCTCGTAGGAAAAGCGCGCCTTGCGGTTTTCGGCGACCGTCCTGTTGTTGGGGTCGGCTTTCTTGACTTGATTCATAATGCGGAGAGGTGGCGCCTCATCCCTAATTAATCAAGCCGGCGTGCTTCAGCGCCGCGTCGAGCTTCTCGGCGGTCGAAGCTTCGACCGTCACCAGCGGCGAGCGGACCACGTTCTCGACCTTGCCCAGCTTCGACAGGGCGTATTTGGCGCCGGATACGCCGGGCTCCACGAAAATTGCTTTATGCAGCGGCAGGAGACGATCCTGCAGTTCTAGCGCCTTGGCGCTGTCGCCGGAGAGCGTGGCTTCCTGGAACTCGGCGCAAAGGCGCGGCGCGACATTCGACGTCACCGAGATGCAGCCGACGCCGCCATGCGCATTGAAGCCGAGCGCGGACGCATCCTCACCGGAAAGCTGGATGAAATCCTTGCCGCAGGTCATGCGCTGTTCCGAGACGCGCTCGACCTTGCCGGTCGCATCCTTTACGCCGGCGATGTTCTTGAAGTCGTGGCGCAGCCTGCCCATCGTCTCCGGGGTCATGTCGATCACCGAGCGCGGCGGGATGTTGTAGATGATGATCGGCAGCTTGGTTGCCCTGGCAACGGCTGCGAAATGCTCGTAGAGGCCGCGCTGGGTCGGCTTGTTGTAGTAAGGCGTGACGACCAGGGCTGCATCGGCGCCTGCCTTTTCGGCATACTGCACCAGGCCGACGGCTTCCTCGGTGTTGTTGGAGCCGGCACCGGCCACAACTGGAACCCTGCCCCTGGCGACCTCGATGCAGACCTTGACGACATTGCGGTGCTCGTCATGCGACAGCGTCGGCGACTCGCCGGTGGTGCCGACGGGCACGAGGCCCTTGGTGCCCTCGGCGATCTGCCATTCGACAAACGCGCGAAAGGCTTTCTCGTCGAAACGCCCGCTCTTTTCGAACGGTGTCACGAGCGCAGTCAGCGAGCCTCTCAGCATATTGTCCAAACTCCTTGGGACTTTGTTGGTCCAAGCATGTCGTTCTCCCAAAGCCGGGTGCCCACTTTGGGCGACATGCATCAGCGTTTTGTCGATGCGTAAATTCCCGCGCCTTCTAATCGAAAGCGAAGCCGCGCACCATAGTCTCGACACGGTTCAGCGGCAAGCATTGCTGTAGTGCCAGCAAGCGTAATTCGAACGGCCTCGATAACCTTTTGTTTACGAGCCTTTCACGACCTAAGTTTAGGCTCCGGGTCGGCCTCGAAGGCCCTGCCTGCTGACAATGTGCCGGGGTGGAACATGCCGACAAATCGGCCTCATCTGTTCGCGCTTTTGAGCGCGGTCGTCGCGCTGATACCGGGTATGGCGATCGGCGGCAGCGTGGACGTGCGCGTGACGGCGGCGATTGCCGCGCCGGGCTCGCCGTCGGCCGCGGACCAGGCGCAGCAGCCTCAGCCCCCGGCCAGCATCGCGCAATTGAAGAGCGGTCTCGACGCGCTCGCGGTGAACAACATCGCCGCGGCGCGCAATGCTCGCGACACGCTGCCCGCCACCTCGCTCGACCGGCACATTCTGGCCTGGGCGATCGCGCTCTATGGCGGCGACCAGGTGCCGAGCGGCGAAATCGCCGATGCCGCCAAGATGCTGCCTGGATGGCCGGGCACGATCGCGCTGCGCAGGAACAGCGAGCGCGCGCTCTATCGCGAGAACCCGCCGCCGCAAGTGGTGGTGCGGGCCTTCGGCCGCAGCCAGCCGCTGACGCCGGAAGGCGTGATCATCCTTGCCCGCTCGCAGGTGGCGCTGGGCGATCAAGCGGCGGCGCGCGCGGTGCTGGTGCCCTTCTGGCGCACGGAGAAGCTGGATGCCCAGGACGAAACTTCCATCATCAAGGAATTCGGCACGCTGATCCCTGCGGCCGATCATCGCTATCGCATGGAGCGCATGTTCTATGCCGACCGGCCGTCCTCGGCGCTGCGCGTCGCCGGCATTGCCGGCGCCCAGCAACTGGCGGATGCCTGGGTGGCGGTCGATAAAGGCGAAAAAAACGCGGCGAAACTGTTGAAGGCGGTGCCGGCGGCGCAGCGTTCGGCCGGCTATTTCTTCGCCGAGGCAGAATATCTGCGCAAGCAGCAAAAACTTGCCGATGCCGCGGCAGTCGTGATGAAGGCGCCGACCAATCGCGACGCGCTGGTCGATCCCGATGCCTGGTGGGTGGAGCGGCGCGTTCTTTCGCGCGAGCTGGTCGATCAGGGCGACATAAAGACCGCCTACAAGATCGCCTCCATGCATGCGGCCGAAAGCGCGGCCAGCGCCGCGGAAGCCGAGTTCCATGCCGGCTGGTATGCATTGCGCGGTCTCAACGACCCGGCAGCAGCCGCCTCGCATTTTTCACGCATCGCCGAGCTCGCCCAGGGACCGGTGTCGCTGTCGCGCGCCTATTACTGGCTTGGCCGCGCCGCGGAAGTCGGCGGCCCGGGCAGCGCCAAGGACTATTTCACCCGGGCCGCCAGCTACGGCACCACCTTCTACGGCCAGCTTGCCGGCGAGCGTGTGGGCCTCAGAACCTTGAGCATCGTCCATCCCACGCCCAGCGCGGCCGACCGCCAAAGCTTCGAGGGCCGCGAGGCGGTGAAAGCGATCAAGCGGCTGCAGGAGGCAGGGTATGACCGCTATGCCGAGACGCTCTACCGCGACCTCGCGGGGCAGCTGACCAGCCCCGGCGAGCTTGCGCTGCTGGCGGGGCTTGCCGAAAAACAGGGCAACCATTTCATGGCGCTGAAGGTCGGCAAGATCGCCGCCCAGCGCGGCATCGATGTGGGTGCGCTTTCGCATCCGTTGGGTGTCATTCCCGATTCGGCCGATATCTCCGGCTCCGGCAAGGCGCTGGCCTATGCCATCGCCCGCCAGGAGAGCGAGTTCAATGTCGCGGCGATTTCCAGCGCGGGCGCGCGCGGCCTCTTGCAGTTGATGCCGGGTACCGCCAAGCAACTGGCGAAGAAGGCCGGCATGACCTTCTCGCAAACGCGGCTGACGACCGATGCCGGTTACAACGCGACGCTGGGGTCAGCTTTTCTCGGCGAGCAGCTCGACCGCTTCAACGGCTCCTATGTGCTGACTTTCGCGGGGTACAATGCCGGCCCAAACCGCGCCGCCCAGTGGGTGGCGAAATACGGTGATCCGCGCGGCAAGGACGTGGACGCCGTCGTCGACTGGGTCGAGCGGATCCCCTACACGGAAACAAGAAGTTACGTGCAGCGCGTGATGGAGAATTATGAAGTCTACAAGATGCGTATTTCCGGCAGATACGACATCGTCGGGGATCTGGTGAACGGGCGGAGTTGATCGCCGTGGGGCGTATGCAAGCCTCAGGTTGGCGATCCTTCGCGCCCCTCTGTCCTGCCGGACACCTCCCGCACTTGGAGATTGGCAGTTTCGCTGCCGGCTCGTTCATGCCGCTTTGGCGATGGGTAAAAGCTTAGATGACAGTCAAATCCCCTTGCGGGGAGATGTCCGACAGAACAGAGGAGATGCTGTCCCGCCAGCGTGGCAAGGTTGTGTAACGTGCCTTCCCATCATTTGACCGCGGCCGCCCTCGCCTGTAGCTGTCGGTCACCTCAGCGAGGAGCAGCATACCGATGGCGTGCGACGGTTTCTCCGACTTCTTCTATGCCGCACCCGATGGGCTGAAACTGCATGCCCGCATTTATGGCGAGGCGAACGGTGGCTGGCCGATCGTTTGCCTGCCCGGCCTCACCCGCAATGCGCGCGACTTCCATGAGCTCGCGCTTTACCTCTCCGGCAAGGCGAAGACGCCGCGCAAGGTCGTCGCTTTCGACTATCGCGGCCGTGGCCGATCCGACTACGATCCCGACATCAGCCACTACAATGTCGGCGTCGAAGCCGGCGACGTGCTCGCTGGCTTGTCAGCGCTGGGTATCGAAGAGGCTGGCTTCATCGGCACCTCGCGCGGCGGACTGATCATCCATGTGCTCGGCGCGCTGAAGCCGGCCGCGTTGAAAGCCATTGTCCTCAACGATATTGGCCCGGTGATCGAGGCGGAAGGTCTGGCCCATATCCGCTCATATCTCGATCGCGCGCCGAGGCCGAAGACATTCGCCGAGGCGGTCGACACGCAGCGGCGCGTGCATGGTGCCGGCTTCCCTGCGCTCACCGATGCCGACTGGGCGCGTATGGTTGGCGCCATCTGCCGCGACACGGATGCCGGGCTGGTGCCCGATTTCGATCCTGCCCTGGTCGAGACCCTGGCCAATGTCGACTTCAGCAAGCCACTGCCGGATCTTTGGCCACAGTTCAACGCGCTTGCCGCCGTGCCGTTGCTCGCCATACGCGGCGGCAATTCGACGCTTCTCTCCACCGCGACGATCGAGGAGATGGCAAAGCGTCATCCCGGCATGGAGACGATCACGGTGGAAGGCCAGGGACACGCGCCCTTGCTGGAAACCGGCAACCTGCCGAAGAAGATTGCGGATTTCCTCGATCGCGCCGAAGTCAAGTCCACGTAAAGTAAAGCCCGAGACTAACTCCGCCCCGGGGCTGTTTTTGAAATATAGATTCCCGGCGCGTGGCGTGCCGCCTATTTGCCCTTCGAGCTCTTGCGGCGTGCCTTCGCCGGCACCGAGCCGCTCTCCTTGCGGGCGGCTTTGGCGGATGAAGGCGTGGTCAACGGAGACGCAAACACCGAGTTCTCTGCCGGCCGCGGCGCCTCTTCGGCGCGCGGCTTCTCGAGCACCACGACGCACCCATCGAGGTCGTTGGTGGCGAGGTGCGCGTAACGCATGGTCATCGAAAGCGTCTGGTGGCCGAGCCACATCTGCACGCGCCGGATATCGATGCCGCCCTGGACGAGTCGCGAAGCGCAGGTGTGGCGCAGGATATGCGGCACCACCTGCTCATCGGCGCCAAGACCGACTTCGGCCTTCGCCTCGTTCCAGATGGCGCGGTACTGTGCCTGCGTGAGCTTGGTGAACGGACCCTTTGGCCGGCGGCCTTCGGTGGTCGGCGGCAGCTTGATCACCTCCTTGACCCGTTCGGTCATCGGGATGGTGCGGCTGCGGCCCGACTTTGTGATCCAGAAGCTGACGCGGTGTTCCTGGATGTCGTTCCAGATCAGGCCGAGCGCCTCGCCGAGACGGCAGCCGGTGTCGACTAGGAAGACGGAAAGCCTGTAAGCATCCTCGCTGCGGCTCTTGATGGCGGCGAACAGCCTTGTCTCTTCGTCCCTTTCGAGGAAACGAATCCGTCCCGCCCGCTCCTTCTGGCGGCGGAACTCGGGCAGGCTGTGGATATCTCCCATCTTATGAGCCTTGCGCAGCAGCTTGCTGAGTGCAGCCATCTTGCGATTGATGGTTGCGTTGCTGTTCCCGCGCTGGCGCAAGGTACCGATAAGACTGTCCAGGGTGTTCTGGTCAAAGGTGCTGAAACGCTCTCCCAGAAGGATCTCGTCTATTTCACCAATGAATGAGCTGACATTGTATTTATGCCGCCCATCATCCCAGAGTATATCCCGGTATGCTGTAAAGAGCTCACTGACCCTGTACGATTTTACTTCCCGGATCTTGTTATAGGTGTACCTAAACTTCGAATTCTGAGAAGAAAATACCGCAAAATGACCAGAGGGCTCCCCCTCTTGAATCGCTTCATTCGACATTTTTAGCCACACCCCCTGTGGTTAAGGGACCAGCCCTAACCGCTCGGGAGCATCCTTTCAAGAGTTTTCGAGTCTGGCCTCCGACCCCATCCGCCACGGCGGATCCCACAAAGTCGCTCTACAGACCCGATCAGCTTACCGTATCACCCCCATCCTTTCGTTGCGTTGATCCATCGCGAAAAGCAAGACGGCCCGGGCATAGAGATGCCCGGGCCGGATTTCATGTTGTTGCAGTCCAGCCCTTAGAAGGAGCGCTGGAAGCGGAGGATACCGCCGACGCTGTTCTTCTTGTCAGCGTTGGTCCAGTTACCATAAATGGTCGGGGTATCGAAGTTCCCATAATGGTTCCAGTCAACTTCGGCCGTGACCGTGAAGCCGGGGACAACGTCGTAGGCAACGTTTGCCGCGACGCCGTAATTCTTGTCGTCGTCACCCGACACCTGGAGGTTGAACGAGGTCTTCTCGTTGAACTTATAGGTGCCGCCAGCCCACCAAGCCCAGTTACCGCCCCAGATCTTGTAGAAGCCGCGACCATTAGCGTCGATGAAATTATCATCGTTGAGCTTGCCGTCGTTGCCATAGCCAAACATGCCGAACAGCGAGATCTGGTCATTGACGTTGACGTCCAAGCGAACCTTGCCGGTCACCTGTTCGTAATTGCTGTCATAAGCCAAAACACCGGTGACGGCGCCCCAGCCCTGCGTCCACTTCACACCGCCGACGACATGCGGAACATAGCTGTCGATGGTGTAAACGTCGCCGTAGCCCTCTTCGAGAGAGACCACAGCCGAGAAGCCGTTGCCGGCGTCGAAATAGTACTGCACGACGTTGGTGTCGAAGCCACCGTAAGGAACGATCGTGTCCTGGATGACGTTGCCGGCATAGCCGATGAACGTATCGAAGGCCGATTCGTCCTTACCGACGCGGAGACCGCCGAGCTGGATCCAGGCGAAGTTCAGCGACACGTCTTTGTTGCCAGCCGGATTGGTGGTGGTGACGAGGCCATCCCTGCCGCTACCATTGCCGAAGTTGAAGCGGGTCTCGGTGTAGGTCTTCAACGTGCCGAGCTCGGTTTCCTGGCCGGTCCAGGTCTTCAGCGTAAAGCGAGCATTTTTCTTCCACGTGCCGTTCTCGTCGCCATCGATCTTGTCGAGAGCCTTGGCACCATCGAACGAGCCAACATCGCCGAAGCCAATGTCGTATCGAACATAGCCGCCGATGCGCAGGCAGGTCTCGGTGCCGGGGATGTAGAAGTAGCCCGAACCGTACACGTCGCAGATCTTGACGTATTCAGCCGGTTCCGGCTCGGCGACGGTCACCGCGTCGGCGGCGCGAGCACCGGAAACTGCGATCAGGGCCGCAGCTGAGCCGAGAAGAAGGCTCTTGATGTTCATTTTCTGACCTCCAGTCAAAAGTTAAAAAACGGGTCTGGGTATTTTTTGCTGAAGGACAGCGTTCCCTGCCCCATCCCCACTTACCGAAAAAGATGCGCACCGCGCCGCTCCTTCGAACGTGACCTTTACCCAGGCGGCGGCGGCGTTCAACCATGATCGTATCGGCAGAAGCCCAGTCCGGACGCTATCCCCGAACGTTGTTGCACAAATGACACGATTTGGCCTCACTCCGAAAGTTCTCATTAACCATTAAGGCCTTGCGGCCGGTCGAATCCGGCGATGAGCGGCCGAAATTGCGGCGCCAGCGTGCGAGTCGCCGGGCAGGGAATCGCCATGGAATCGCCGCATGGGAACACTCATCCTGCTGCCGGCGTCGAATTTTCAGCGATTACGGCACGGGCTTGTTGATTGTGCCGCCGCTTTTCTTTATCCAGCGGCGCGACGGAGAGGTGGCCGAGTGGTCGAAGGCGCTCCCCTGCTAAGGGAGTAGAGGTCAAAAGCTTCTCGTGGGTTCGAATCCCATCCTCTCCGCCATCCTGCTTCGCGCTGCGCGCTTCGCAGGACAAGCCCTACAGTTCGTGCGAAGCAGGATGGCGGAGAGGATGCCCTCCGAAGCCTTGGCGAAGGAGGGCCGGTCCGTGTGGTGCGTATACCTGATTGAGAGCGAGGCTTTCGTAGGCGAGCGTTATTTCGGCATAACATCGGCGACGAATTGCTGAGCATAACGCCGGAAAGTCCAGTCACACTTCCAAATTTCTCCCGTGGCGAATCGTGACCTACATGGCCTTTTCAAGCCGAGCAAAGGCGACTTCGTTCGAGCGCTATCTCAAATCGGGATCCGGGCACGCGTTCGCCAGCAAACGTCTGTGGTAGCGGCCACTCGGAAAAAATACAACAATAACAAAGCACTGACACCGGTGACAGTCGAGTGAAATCGACGCTGCCGTTCGATTCTGACTGGAGGTCAGAAAATGAACATCAAGAGCCTTCTTCTCGGCTCAGCTGCGGCCCTGATCGCAGTTTCCGGTGCTCGCGCTGCCGACGCGGTGACCGTCGCCGAGCCGGAACCGGCTGAATACGTCAAGATCTGCGACGTGTACGGCGCCGGCTACTTCTATATCCCCGGCACCGAGACCTGCCTGCGCATCGGCGGCTATGTCCGCTACGACGCCGCTGGTGGCGACATCGGCTCGTTCGACGGCGCCCGCACGAGCGACGTCGTAATCGGCAAGGACCAGGGCACATGGTTCAAAAACACCCGCTTCACGCTCAAGACCTGGACCGGCCAGGAAACCGAGCTCGGCACGTTGAAGACCTACACCGAAATGCGCATGAATTTCGGCAACCGCAACGGGGACTTTGAGTACAATGAAGCCGGCAACAAGACCTTCGACCTGCACTTCGCCTGGGTTCAGCTCGGTGGACTGCGCGTCGGTCTCGACGAATCGGCTTTCGACACCTTCGTCGGTTACGCCGGCAACGTCATCAACGACACGCTGGTCCCCTACGGCGGCTTCCAGACCAATGAAATCCAGTACTACTTCGATGCCGGCAACGGCTTCTCGGCAGTGGTCTCGCTGGAAGAGGGTTCGGGTCGATATGACGGGGCAATTGGCACGATCGACAGCTATGTTCCGCATGTCGTCGGCGGCGTGAAGTACACGCAGGGCTGGGGCGACATCGTCGGTGTCGTTGCCTACGACAGCAACTACGAAAACGTATCCGGCAAGGTTCGCCTGGATGTGAACGTGACCAACGAACTGTCGCTGTTCGGCATGTTCGGTTACGGCAGCGACGGCAAGCTTGGCGATGTTGGACTAGCTCGCTCCTTCTACAAGCCATGGGGCGGCCATTGGGCCTTCTGGGCCGGCGGCACTTACAAGTTCAGCGACAAGGCCTCCTTCAACCTTCAGGTGTCGGGCGATCAGTTCAAGAACTACGGCATTGCAGCTAACGTTGCCTACACCGTCGTTCCCGGCCTCACCATCACGCCCGAAGTTGACTTCCTCCACAATGGCAGGTTCGGCGATCTGGACAATTCCAACTGGACCGGTGCCACCAAGAAGAACAGCGTCGGCGGTATCATCCGTTTCCAGCGCGACTTCTAGAACCAGATATTTTCTGGGGAGACAGGAAAACCCGGCGGGCAACCGCCGGGCTTTTTTTTGTTTTAAGTGCATGTCGAGGTCCCCAATCGCTGCGCAGTTTGGGTGTTGCAGCAAATGTCCGAGCCGCCTTTGGCGTTCGACACGATATCGGCGTAGCGGCTGTGGAGAGCTCCTAAAATCCGGGGGACAGCCGCTCCTGGTCGCAGCATGGAACGGGATGCCGAAGCTGCCAATCTCGCGACTTGTGGGGAGATATTCAGTCCGGCCCGCAGTTGCTGCCGAACGTCCGGCAGGACAAAGGCGGCGCGAACGGTCATAACCGATCTGGCTTTGCGTCGCCGCAATTCCTAAACCCAACTCCAAGCCGTCAGAATCTCCGGATCGAGCAACTGGCTCGCCGGAGCGGCTGCGCCCGGCGATCGAATTCAAACCTCGGCCAGGTCACCCAGGGCTTCAATCAGGGGGGTGATCTCGGCTTCGAAATTCTTCCAGCGCCTCACGGAGGATTTGTAGATCGGCTGACGAACCTGCCAACGGCTGGGGGTGGTAACCGCCCCTTCCCTATCGAAGAAGCGCAAGCAGGCATCATCCCACGGGAGCCCGAGATAATCGATGAGCCGGCGCGACTCCGCCTCTTGGTTCTCCACAAGTGTCTCATATCGATTCTCGAAGATGCGGCCTGGGAACACCTCGTTCCAGTGACGCATCAAGCGGTCGTACTCGCGATAGTAGAGGCCGAGCGCCTGCAGGTCCGCATTGTAGCCGTGCGTCGAGTTGAACGGCAGGACGTAGCACGATACGCAGTTGTCGATAGCATCGCGGCGACAGTGAATGATGCGCGCCTTGGGAAAGAGAAGGCTGAGAAGGCCGATCAATTCGAAGTTGTGCGGCATCTTATCTATGATGCGCTGCGCCGTCGGAGCGCGCTCGCGCAGATAGGAATGGTGTTCATGGGCCAACGTCTTCGACAAGCCTTCGGTGATTGTCGAGATCGGTTTGCTGAAATCGGAGGCCGAGGCTTGCAGACCGATTGCATTCGCCACCCGCCTTAGCTTGCTCAACTCTCCCGCCCCGTGAGCCTCGGGATGACTGGCGCATATTTGTTCGGTAAGCGTGGTGCCCGAGCGCGGCATGCCCACCACGAACACAGGCGCTTCGGAAGAATTGCCATAACCGGACCTTGCCGCAAAGAAATCCGGCGTGAAGGTTTCAATCGTCAGGTCTATGAAACGACGGTACTGATCGATGTCGAATTTGTGACCTTCCGCTTGCTTCGCCTTCCTGAAGTGGTCGAAGGCTTGCGCATAGCGCTTGAGGTCGTTCCCCACCTTACCGGCGGCGTAGTTGAGACTCGCTTTAGCCTCCGGCTTAAGCCCCGGCCTGTTCAACTCGCGAAGGATCGACTGGAATTCGGCGGGCTCCTCAGTGAATTTTCGGGTTTGCACAAGGTCGTAGTAGGCGGCCGCCACGTCGATGCGGCGTTCGATCGCCTCCTTGAGATAGGAAGCGGCCTCATCCATGCGCCCAAGGCCTGTGAGCGCGGCTGCTATTCCGATCCGCGCCTTGGGATGGTCGCGCTTGATCCTCAGCGCCTGCTCATACAGCGGCAAGGCCAGATCAGGTTTATCGAACTGGGTGTAGACGCCCCCCAAGGCACAAAGCGCCTCTACCAGATCGGGCTGCACTTCCAAGGCGTATTGGATGTGTTTGACGGCCGCTGAGAATTCACTCAGCTTCCCATAGGCCTCGCCGAGGCTAAGATGGTAGTAGGGGTTTCTAGGCTCCTCGCCGACTGCACGCGCGAAATAGCGCAAGGCCGCCTCATGATCGTAACCCAGACAGACGGTGCCCATGATGTACAGGGCCAGCGGATGATTTGGCGTTCGAGCCAGCACCTGGAAGCATAAATCCTGTGCTTCATCCAGGCGTTTGGCCTGTTGACACTCATAAGCTTTCTTCAGCAAAGCGTCGTCGGCCTGTGCGCGGGCAAGCGAATTCTGGAGGCTCGGCTGTGGCGGACTTGCCTGGGGCCATCTGGGCTTCGGCATAACGCCGGATTTGAGGTGTTTGGACCAGGCAGGTGGCAGTCGGTTATTCATGCCTTTGGCTAGCAAAGGGGGCGGGCGAAATCCAGTAAACACAATGCGATGCGGGTCCGCGGAATAGATATTCAGCGCCCCAACCCATCCCCGTCTGATCGGCCCACAGTACTGCCAGCCTTGGCACGCATCTGCACCTTGCCTCTACACCGATCGGATGTCCCCTTTCCGCAAGCGGCATCGTTTCAGAGGAGATTATTTGCGCTGACACATCAATTTCGGCGCGCATTACAGCTCGCCAGGTCGCCCAAGGTGTTTTGGTCGTACTCTGTCAACCCAGGTGCGCCAGAGGCCAAATTGAGATATGGGGCAGCCTAGCCAGTGGCAGTCAAATCTCCGCCAAGTCACCCAACGCTTCGATCAGGGGCTGGATTTCGCGCTCATAGTTCTTCCAGCGCTTCACCGAAGATTTGTAGATCGGCTGGCGAACCTGCCAGCGACTGTACGTGTTTACCGCACCATCCCTCTCGAAGAAGCGAAGGCATGCATCGTCCCATGATAGCCCAAGATAGTTTATCAGACGGCGCGACTGCTCCTCCTGGTTTTCAATCAGCGTCTCATAACGATTTTCGAGAATACGACCCGGGAAAACTCTGTTCCAATGGCGCATCAAGCGATCATACTCGCGATAGTAAAGTCCAAGTGTGCGCAAATCGCAATTGTAGCTATGACCTTCGCTAAAGGCCAGCATGAAGCAAGAAACACAATTATCGATGGCGTCGCGACGGCAATGAATGACCCGCGCGTTGGGGAAGAGAAGCCAGATGAGGCCTACCACTTCGAAATTGTGCGGCATCTTATCGATGACGCGCGCCGCATGGGGTGCCCTCTCCCGTAGATAAGCCAAGTGTTCATCCGCCAGCATTTTTGAAAGATCGGGTGTGATTGACATGATCGATTGGGCCATGTCGCCCGAAGAGCGATCTAGTAGGCCGGTTGCGTTCGCAACTCGCCTCAGCTTGCTAAGTTCGCCCGCGCCGTGCGCATACGGATGGCTGGCGCAAATTTGTTCAGTAAGCGTGGTCCCCGAACGTGGCATGCCAACAACAAAAACAGGCACTTCAGACGAATTTCCATAGCCCGCTCTTTCGGCTAGCAGGTCTGGGGTGAATATCTCGATCATCGAATCGACCCAGCGCCGGTACTGGTCGACATCGAACCTGTAACCCAAGGCCTCTTTCGCCTTGTTAAAGTGAAAAAAAGCCTGTTCGTAGCGTTTGAGGTCGTTCAGAACCTTGCCGGCCGCGTGATGGAGTTGCCCCGCGCACTGGCCGCCCAGCTTTGAATTGTCGAGTTCGCGCAGAATGGATTGGAGTTCCGCGGGCTCCTCCGCGAATTTGCGGGTGTGTACAAGATCGTTATAGGCAGTTGGCACTTCAATCCGCCGATCGATCGCTTCCTTCAGGTAGGTAGCGGCTTCATCCATCCGCCCGAGGCTGCTGAGCGCGTTAGCAAGCCCTATGCGTACCTTCGGATGGTCGCGATTGATTCTCAACGCCTTCTCGAAGAGCGGCAATGCCATCTCTGGTTTATCAAACGCCAAATAAACACGGCCAAGAGAACAAAGCGCTTCTACAAGATCAGGCTGCAAGTCCAGTGCATACTCTATGTGCTTGATCGCTGACGAAAACTCGCTGAGTTTTACATAGACGTCGCCGAGACTTAGATGGTAGTAAGGATTTTTAGGCTCCTCGCCGACAGCTCGCGCGAAATATCGCAAAGCCTTTTCATCGTCGTAGCCCACATACACCGTCCCCAGGATGTACATAGCAAGAGGATGATTTGGCGTGCGCGCAAGGACTTGGAGGCATATGTCCTGAGCCTCCTCCAGCCGTTTGGCTTGCTGGTGTTCATAGGCTTGCTTCAGGAGCTCGTCGTCGGCTCTCTCTCGCGCGCGCAAATTTGTTTTCAGCAAACTGGCTTGCGGCAACTTGGTTTGCGGCGCAGGGCCGGATCTAAGGTGCTTTGACCAAGCAGGCGGCAGTCGATTGTTCATGGTGCCTCGCTACCAAAAACAAGCGGCGGAATCCAGCCTGAGCCGCGCAATCGATATGGTTCTGGCGCAGCTTGCGTCCTTCCATCGCTCACGTTAGCAAGAAGCCACCTTTCTCAACCGAGCCTTTGCCATGCGCCAGCGCCCTTCCCTTACGCCGATCGTCGGCGCGCTTCCCACCACGGTGCCGTTCGTCGGGCCGGAGGCGCAGGAGCGCGAGCGCGGCCGGCCTTTCCGCGCCCGCATCGGCGCCAATGAGAGCAGCTTTGGCCCCTCGCCGCGCGTGATTGCCCGCATGGAGAGCGTCGCGCGCGACCAGTGGATGTATTGCGACCCCGACAATTTCGAGCTGAAGGTCGCGGCGGCCGCGCATCACAATGTCGGCGTCGAGAACGTGGTGGTCGGCGAAGGCATTGACGGGCTGCTCGGCCTTGTGGCGCGCATGTATGTCGCGCCGGGCGACGCGGTGGTGACCTCGCTTGGCGCCTATCCCACCTTCAACTTCCACATCGCCGGCGTCGGCGGCCGGCTGGTGACGGTTCCCTACGCCGACGACAAGGAGGACCTCGACGGACTGCTTGCCGCTGTCGCCCGGGAACGAGCGCCGCTCGTCTATCTCTCCAATCCGGACAATCCGATGGGAAGCTGGTGGGAGGCGCCGGACGTCGTCGGCTTCATCGAGGCCCTGCCGGAAACCACCATGCTGGTGCTGGACGAGGCCTATGGCGAGCTCGGACCGGCATCGGCGCTGCCGCCGATCGACGTCGCGCGGCCGAACGTCGTGCGCATGCGCACCTTCTCCAAGGCGTATGGGCTTGCCGGCATCCGCTGCGGCTATGCGGTGGCCGAACGGGAAGTGATCCGCGACTTCGAAAAGATCCGCAACCATTACGGCGTCAGCCGCATGGCGCAGATCGCCGGGCTCGAGGCGATGGCCGATCAGGACTATCTGAATTCGGTGGTGGCGCGCGTGGCCGCGGGGCGCCGGCGCATTGCGGCCATCGCCGAGGAAAACGGGCTGAAGCCGCTGCCCTCGGCGACCAATTTCGTCACCATAGACTGCGGCCGCGACGGCGCCTTCGCGCTGAAGGTGATGCAGGCGCTGCTCTCGCGCGACGTCTTCATCCGCAAGCCGATGGCGCCGCGGCTCGACCGCTGCATCCGGGTCAGCGTCGGCCTCGACCATGAGCTCGACATCTTCGCCGAGGAATTGCCTGGCGCGCTGGCGACGGCGCGGGGGAACTAACGGCGATCCACAGCCGTTGCGTTTGCGCGGCGCCGAGCCGGATTCCGTAAGGCTTCGAAGGCGGAGACGAGCATGGTCGAGCAGAAGAGAACCGTTCGGGCGCGCATCTCCGGCAAGGTGCAAGGGGTCAGCTACCGGGTTTGGGCGCGGGACGAAGCCGTGCGCCTCGGACTGACGGGCTGGGTGCGAAACGAGCACGACGGTTCGGTCACGGCGCTCATCGCCGGCGCCGACGCAGCGATCGACTCGATGGTCGATCGGCTGTGGCGGGGGCCTAGGGGCGCGACGGTCATCAGGGTCGAGGTCGAAGAACGCACGGACGATAGTGCACCTATCGACTTCAGGATCATCGCCTAGGCAAGTCCGCCGAAATCAGCTTCCATCCACCGATCGGCAAACCGTCCGACATTGCTTCTGGTGCGATACGCACACGATATATGTGCGTATATTCCGATTTGTTACTTTAGCGCCGCATGATGAACATATTTGCTCCATAGCCGGAAAGGCGGGTGACGGAGATCAGGGGGCTCACCAAACAGTATCAACGGGGATATCCGATGCCGCAGCACAGTGCAGTATCTGCTCGAGCTCATCAATGCTGAGCGCGCCAAGACCGGCGCCCAGCCCCTGGCCTTCGACAACGATCTCAGCGAAGCCGCCGAGGGCCACGACAAGTGGATGCTGGCCACCGACACATTCTCCCACACCGGTTCCGGAGGTTCGTCGCCGACGACGCGCATGACGAATGCCGGCTATACGCTGAGCGGCTCATGGGCCACGGGCGAGAACATCGCCTGGGCAACGACCCGCGCGCCGACCGGCTATGTCGACGAGGTCAAGCTTCTCCACACCAATCTGATGAATTCTCCCGGGCACCGGGCCAACACCCTCAATTCCAACTTCCGTGAAGTTGGGCTCGCCTTCGAGGTCGGCGACTACAAGGGCCGCAGCAGCGCCTTCGTCACCGAGGATTTCGCCAAGAGCGGCACGGATCTCTTCCTCACCGGCGTCGCTTTCGACGACAAGGACGGCGACCGTTTCTACGATCCGGGCGAAGGGCTGGGCACCATCACGGTGACCGCCAGAAACTCAGCCGGCCAGACCTTCAAGACCACGACCTCGGCCGCCGGCGGCTATGATCTAGCGCTGAAGCCCGGCACCTATAGCGTCACTTTTTCGGGTGCCAATATCGCCACTTCGACGCAGACGGCGACAATCGGCACCAAGAACGTCAAGCGCGACCTGATCGACCCGGCAATGAAATCGGGCACGCTCGCGGCGACGGCATCGGCAGAAGATTCAGGATCCGATTCAAGCCACACCCCGGCCGCGCAGACCAGCGGATCGAACACGGGCAACGGCACCAAAAATTGGCTCGCCGACTTCTTCGGTAAGCATCCTATTGGCGACCGGGGCACGCCTGGTCTCACCGACTCCACCGACGCGCCCAAGCATGATGCGGTGGCCTTGGACGGCGACCAATTCTTGTTCCGTCACGCCTCGCACGCCAATCCGGACAACGCGCCGGATCCGTCGGACCATGTCCAGCAGGCTGTGGAACGGGCGGCAGCGGGGCTGCACGACCACCTGCCGGCCGACAATCCGGTCTTTGCCAACGCGGCCGATGCGGCGCAGTCCGCGATCACCAAGATCCTGGCGCAGATTGCCGGCCATTCCGACCATCAAACGACGGCACTCGTCGGCTGATCTTGACCGCGGGCCGCGCCTCGATCGCGGCCCGCCAACCCGCCTCAAGCCGGGCGCGGTTTTTTCGGGGGTAACCATCTGACACGCTCGCCTTTAGCTGACCTGAAACCTTCCGAGCTTCGCAAGGCGCTCGCCTCCTTCCGCGGCCCGTATGCGGCCGTCGCCGGCCTCAGCGGCCTCATCAACGTGCTGATGCTGTCCGGTTCGCTGTTCATGCTGCAGGTCTATGACCGCGTTCTGCCTAGCCGCAGCGTGCCGACGCTGGTGGCGCTGATCATTCTGGTCGCCGTGCTTTATGCCTTCCAGGGCGTCCTCGAAGCGATCCGTGCGCGCGTGCTGACACGCATCGGCGCCGGCATCGACGAGCTCATCGCCGGCCGCGTCTTCAACTGCCTCGTGCGGCTGCCGCTCAGAACGCCTGATCGCGGCGAAGGCCTGCAGGCGCTACGCGATCTCGACCAGGTCAGCGGCTTCCTTTCCAGCCCCGGCCCGGGTGCGCTGTTCGATCTGCCATGGATGCCGCTCTATGTTGTGATCTGCTTTCTTTTCCATCCCTGGATCGGCGTCGCGGCGCTCATCGGCGCGCTGCTGCTGATCGCGCTGACGGGGCTCACCGATCGCCTGGTCCGCGCCCCGACCAAGGCAATGTCGGGCTTCGGCACAAGGCGCGGCGCGATCGCGCAGGCGAGCGCCCGCAACGCCGAAGTGCTGGCCGCCATGGGCATGGGCGAGAGGCTGGCCGGGCGCTGGAGCCAAGCAAACAACGCCTTCCGCGAGGCGCAGGCGCAGGCGAGCGACCTGACGAGCGGATTGGGTGCGGCTTCGCGCATCATGCGCATGATGCTGCAGTCGATGGTCCTGGCGCTCGGCGCCTATCTGGTCATTTACCAGCAGGCCACGCCCGGCATCATCATCGCCAGTTCAATCCTGACATCGCGGGCGCTGGCGCCGATCGAGCTCGCCACCGCGTATTGGAAGCACTTCCTCAGCACGCGCCAGAGCTGGCAGAGGCTGGTCGATCTGTTTGCCGCCTTTCCGGTCGACGATGGCGGCATGGAGCTTCCGGCGCCAAACGCGACACTCGCTGTGGAAACCGTCGGGGTGACGGCGCCTGGTGGACGGCGCATCCTGCTGGAGGATATCGACTTTTCGCTCGACGCCGGCTCCGGCATGGGCCTGATCGGCCCGAGCGGCTCCGGAAAATCCTCGCTCGTGCGCGCGCTCGTCGGCGTATGGCCCACGATGCGCGGCAAGATCCGTCTCGACGGCGCTGCAATCGAGCAGTGGCCGGCGCAGGCGCTTGGCCGCCATATCGGCTATCTGCCGCAGGATGTCGAATTGTTCGCCGGTACGGTCGCCCAGAACATCAGCCGCTTCGACGAGAACGCCATGCCGGAGGCGATCATCGAGGCCTCCCAGGCTGCCGGCGTGCACGACATGATCCTCCGCCTGCCCGAAGGCTATCAAACCGAGATCGGCGAGAGCGGCGCGGCACTTTCCGCCGGACAGCGTCAGCGTGTAGGCCTGGCGCGCGCGCTGTTCGGCAATCCGTTCCTCGTCGTGCTCGACGAGCCGAATTCCAACCTCGATGCCGCGGGCGACCAAGCGCTGACGCGTGCCATCGAAGGCATCAAAGCGCGCGGCGGCATCGTCATCGTGGTCGCGCATCGTCCCAGCGCCCTCGCCGCGCTCGACCACTTGCTGGTGCTGAATGGCGGCAGACAGCAGGCATTCGGGCTGAAGAGCGAGATCGCACGGCAGGCTTTGCAGCCGGTGACGAAACCGCTGCATGCGGTCGGATCGGCGGGCTGAGATGAGGTCGGCAACTCCCTATTTCAAAGCCGATGCGTTGCGCGTGGTGCGCGACATCGCATTGTCCGCCAGGGCGCGCGCGATCGCGCTGCTCGACCGCGGTTCGAAGCCGATCGAAGGTGCTTCGCCCCAGCAGCAGCGCTTGCGTCAGGCCATTCGCAGGAACGTCCGGGCGGGAGCGATCGCAGCGGCGCTGCTTGTCGGCGGGCTCGGCCTTTGGGCGGCATCAAGCAGTCTTGCCGGAGCCGTGGTCGCAGGCGGCCATCTGGTCGTCGGCTCGAACGTGAAGTCCGTCCAGCATCCGCAAGGCGGCGTCGTCGGCGCTCTCAACGTGCAGAACGGCAGCACGGTCGAGGCGGGCGACGTCCTGGTGCGGCTGGACGACACGGTGGCGCGTGCCAATCTCGCCATCGTCGACAACGGTCTCGACGAGCTCTCTGCCCGCCGCGCCCGGCTGATTGCCGAACGCGACGGCGCCCAGGCGGTGCTCTATCCCGAGCAGCTGTCGGGAAACGCGCATGCCCCTCAGATCGGTCATCTCATCGACGGCGAGAACAGGCTGTTCGCGCTGCGGCGGCAGGCGCGCGAGGGCAAGATTTCACAGCTACGCGAGCGCATCGTGCAGTTCCGTCAGGAGATCGCGGGTATCGAGGCCCAGCTCAGGAGCAAGCAGCAGGAGATATCCCTTACCAAGATCGAGCTCGAGGGCATGCGGGACCTCTGGAAAAAGAAGCTGGTGCCGATCTCGCGTCTGGCCGATCGCGAACGCGCCGAGGCAAGGCTCGACGGCGAAAACGGGCAGTTGATCGCCGCCGCGGCGCAGACGCGCGGGCGCATCAGCGAGATGGAACTGGCGATCATCCAGATCGATCAGGACCTGCGCAGCGAAGTGGCGGGCGAACTGAGGGAGATCGACGGCAAGATGAGCGAACTGCGCGAGCGTCAGATCGCGGCCGAGCAAACGCTGAAGCAGATCGATATCCGCGCCCCGCAATCGGGCCGGGTGCATCAGCTGGCCGTGCACACGATCGGCGGCGTGATCGCGCCCGGCGAGGCGATCATGCAGATCGTGCCGAGCGCCGACGCGCTGGTGGTCGAGGCGCGCGTCGCGCCGCAGGACATCGACCAGGTGCGCATCGGACAGAACGCCACGCTTCGCCTTTCGGCCTTCAGCCAGCAGATCACGCCGGAAGTCGAGGGCCAGGTTGACCGTATCTCGCCCGACCTCATCGAGGACCAGAAAGCCGGGGTCGCCTATTACGCGGTGCGCATCGTGCTGACGCAAAGCAGCCTCAAACAGGCGGGATCGCTGGAACTGAAGCCGGGAATGCCGGCGGAGGTGTTCCTGAGAACCGGCGACCGCACGGTGCTTTCCTATCTGCTTAAGCCCCTGACCGATCAGGCGAGCCGCGCTTTCCGCGGCGACTAAGTCGCTCCGCTCTACAGATCCAGCCGAGGCTTGCGTCAGACCGATTGCAGGCCATTGCCCTTCGGCCTGAACACCTTCGCTTGCCCGCTTGAATTAATTGAACGTTCGTTTTATTATCTGCTTCGCAGAGGCAAACATGGCACGCACCACGGGTTCAGATGGCGAAAAAACCGAGGCGGCCGTTCGCGAGGCGGCGGTCGGCCTGATCGCGCGGCTCGGCTATGAGGCGATGTCGATGCGCCAGCTGGCGACCGAAGTCGGCGTGCAGGCCGCCGCGCTCTATCGCTATTTTCCCACCAAGGAGGATCTGCTGTTCACGCTGATGCGCGAGCATATGGAAGGCCTGCTCAAGGCCTGGGATGACGCGCGCCCGGCAGCGGCCGATCCGGCGGCGCGGCTCGCCGCCTATGTCGAGAACCACATTGCCTTCCATATCGAGCGGCGCCGCGCCACCCATGTCTCCAACATGGAATTGCGCAGCCTCTCGCATGAGCGGCTGACGCAGATCCTCAAGATGCGCACGGCCTATGAGAAGGAATTGCGCGCGATCCTGCGCGACGGCGCCGACGCCGGCATCTTCGAGATCGACGATGTCGGCCTGACCGCCATGGCGCTGATCCAGATGATGACCGGCGTCATCGTCTGGTTCCGTCCGGGCGAGCGGCTGTCGATCTCTGAAGTCACGGAGACATATCTTTCGATGACAAGGCGGCTCGTCGGCGCGAAGATCGGCGCCGGCAGCGCAACGCGTCCCGTCCGACGCGCAAAGGAGGCCGCGGCACTTTGATTTCGCGCATTATCCTTATCGAAGTCGATTTCGGGGTCATGCGCCGGGAGGAACGCCATGTACACGAATACGCTGAACTTCGGGCTTGATGCCGACATCGAGGCGTTGCGCGATACCGTAAGGCGCTTCGCACAAGACAGGCTCGCGCCGATCGCGGCCGATATCGACCGCTCCAACGAATTCCCGGCACATCTGTGGGGGGAGCTCGGCGCGCTCGGCCTGCTCGGCATCACCGCCGATCCCGAGTTCGGCGGCAGCGGTATGGGCTATCTCGCGCATGTCGTGGCGATGGAGGAGATTTCCCGCGCATCCGCCTCGGTCGGCCTCTCCTACGGCGCGCATTCCAATCTCTGCGTCAACCAGATCAACCGCTGGGCAACGCCGGCACAGAAGGAGAAATACCTCCCTGCGCTCTGCTCGGGCGAAAAGGTCGGCGCGCTGGCCATGTCGGAATCCGGATCAGGCTCGGACGTCGTGTCGCTGCGGCTGCGCGCCGAAAAGCGCAACGACCGCTATGTGCTCAACGGTTCGAAAATGTGGATCACCAACGGACCCGATGCCGAGACCTTGGTGGTCTATGCCAAGACCGATCCGGAGCGCAATTCGCGCGGCATCACCGCCTTCATCATCGAAAAAACCTTTGCCGGGTTTTCGGTGGCCCAAAAACTGGACAAGCTCGGCATGCGCGGCTCGAACACCGGCGAGCTCGTCTTCGAGAATGTCGAGGTGCCGTTCGAGAATGTGCTGCATGAGGAAGGGCGCGGCGTCGAGGTGCTGATGTCGGGCCTCGACTATGAGCGCGCCGTGCTCTCCGGCGGGCCGATCGGGCTGATGGCGGCCTGCCTCGACGTGGCGGTGCCTTACGTGCATGAGCGCAAGCAGTTCGGCCAGCCGATCGGCAGTTTTCAGCTGGTGCAGGGCAAGCTTGCCGACATGTATTCGACGATGAACGCGGCGCGCGCCTATGTCTACGCCGTGGCCGGTGCCTGCGACCGCGGCGAGACCACGCGCAAGGACGCCGCCGGCTGCGTGCTCTTCGCGGCCGAAAAGGCGACGCAGATGGCGCTCGATGCCATCCAGCTGCTCGGCGGCAACGGCTATATCAACGATTATCCGACCGGGCGGCTTCTGCGCGACGCCAAGCTCTACGAGATCGGCGCCGGCACCAGCGAGATCCGCCGCTGGCTGATCGGCCGCGAGATCATGGCGGAGGGAGTGTGATGTCTCCCTCCGTCACCTCAGCCGAACCCCTTAGGCAGGTCGTCGGTCGGCTTGGCGACGATCTGATGCTCATCGCGCCACAGAACCTCACGCTGGCGCCGGGACGTGATCGAGCGCACAGGCAAGCCGCCCTCCTCGATCAGCCAGGCGCAATAGCGCGCACGGCTGATGGCTTCCTTGGCGTTCGGGTGGAACCAGCAGACGCCCCAAATCGGCTCACGGCGCTTGAAATGCCGCCCAACCCGGCCAGGAATGGGCAAATGCCGATTGAACCAGGCGAACTGATCCTCCAGTTCGCCATGGATCCAGTCCGGGCAGCCATTCCGGTACAAGTACCAGGACGCATGGAAAAAGCCGCTCTCTACCCGGCTCTTCGGATGGATCAGCGGCGTTACAAACCGCACATACATAGTGACACCCACAGCGCTTGCAGGCGCCGTGTTCCTTTTGCTCAAATCCGGGACGTGGAAAGCCGCCCTTCGGCGGCGTCAGGCCATGGCCGAGGGGAGACATTTGGTGAAACGCATATCGATGCCTTTCATCGTCGCCTCCTGAGGTGTCATTCGTACAAAAGATGCCGCGCTGCGCACGCAGCATCCGGGTGCGGGCTGTTACACTGGTTGCGTTGCGGCATCAAGAGGTGTGAGGAATAACGTGGCCACACTCCAAACCCAAATCTCCCCCTCCTCGGAAAGCTTCCGCGCCAATGCCGAGCGCATGCGGGCGCTGGTCGACGATATCGCCGAGAAGGCGGCGGGCATCGAGCGCGGCGGCTCGGACGAGGCGCGCGAGCGCCACCAAAGCCGCGGCAAGCTGCTGCCGCGCGAAAGATTGGCGCAACTGCTCGACACCGGCTCGCCTTTTCTCGAGGTCGGCCAGTTCGCGGCATGGTCGATGTATGGCGAGGATATTCCGTCGGCCGGCATCATCACCGGCATCGGCCGTGTCGAAGGCCGGGAGGTGATGGTCGTCGTCAACGACGCGACGGTGAAAGGCGGCACCTATTATCCGGTGACGGTGAAGAAGCATCTGCGCGCGCAGGAGATCGCGCTGCAGAACAAGCTGCCTTGCGTCTACCTGGTCGACAGCGGCGGCGCCAACCTGCCCAACCAGGACGAGGTCTTCCCCGACCGTGAGCATTTCGGCCGCATCTTCTACAACCAGGCCAACATGTCGGCAGCCGGCATCCCGCAGATCGCTTGCGTCATGGGCTCCTGCACGGCGGGCGGGGCCTATGTGCCGGCGATGTCGGACGAAACGATCATGGTGCGCAACCAGGCGACCATTTTTCTTGGCGGCCCGCCGCTGGTGAAGGCTGCCACCGGCGAGGACGTCAGCGCCGAGGAGCTCGGCGGCGCCGAGGTCCACACCAGGCTTTCCGGCGTCGCCGACCACTATGCCATGGATGACGAGCACGCGCTGGCCATTTGCCGACGCATCGTCAAGAACCTGAATCGGAACAAGGCCGTAAGCCTGAACTTACAGAAACCAGTATCACCGCTTCACGATCCGCATGAACTCTACGGCATCGTGCCGACTGATTTGCGCCAGCCCTATGACGTTCGCGAGGTGATCGCGCGTCTGGTCGACAGTTCCGAGTTCGACGAGTTCAAGCAGAATTACGGCACCACCTTGGTCACCGGTTTTGCGCATCTGCACGGCATGCCGGTCGGCATCCTCGGCAACAATGGGGTGCTGTTCTCGGAAAGCGCGCTGAAGGGCGCGCATTTCATCGAGCTCTGCTGCCAGCGCGGCATTCCGCTGATCTTCCTGCAGAACATCACCGGCTTCATGGTCGGGCGAAAGTATGAGGCCGGCGGCATCGCCAAGGACGGCGCCAAGCTGGTCACGGCGGTCGCCACGGCACGCGTGCCGAAGCTTACGGTGATCATCGGCGGTTCGTTCGGCGCCGGCAATTACGGCATGTGCGGCCGCGCCTATTCGCCCCGCTTCCTGTGGATGTGGCCGAATGCGCGCATTTCGGTGATGGGCGGCGAGCAGGCGGCGACGGTGCTCGCCATGGTCAAGCGCGAGGGCATCGAGCGCAAGGGCGGTGAGTGGAGCGCCGAAGAGGAAGCGAAATTCAGGAAGCCGATCCTGATGAAATACGAGCATGAGGGTCACCCGCTCTATTCTTCGGCAAGGCTTTGGGACGACGGCATCATCGATCCGGCCAGGACGCGCGAGGTGCTGGCGCTCAGCCTCTCGGCGGCGCTCAATACCGGGGTCGAGGAAACGAAGTTCGGCGTGTTCAGGATGTGACGATGAGCGGCGTCAGCGATAGGATCCGCGTGCATACCGGCGACATCACCAGGCTTAAGGTCGATGCCATCGTCAATGCCGCCAATTCCTCGCTGCTCGGCGGCGGTGGTGTCGACGGCGCTATCCACCGCGCCGCCGGGCCGGAGCTGGTCGCCGAATGCCGCACGCTGAACGGCTGCAGGACCGGGGATGCCAAACTGACGAAAGGCTACCGGCTGCCGGCGCGCTATGTCATTCACACTGTCGGCCCGGTCTGGCACGGCGGGGGCGAGGCCGAGGCGGAGTTGCTCGCCTCCTGCTATCGGCGCTCGCTGGAGATTGCCACCGGTAAGGACTGTCGAACGATAGCATTTCCGGCGATCTCGACCGGCATCTACGGCTATCCGAAAGATCAGGCTACCGAAGTAGCCGTCGGCACGGTTGCTGTTTTTCTAGGCGAAAACACCCCCAAGACGGTCACTTTCTGCTGCTTCGACGATCTGACTGCCAGACTATACAGCTCAGCCGTTGCTGCAATTGGGGGAGCCTGAACTTTATGACAAAGACGTTCCACCCGTTCACGAGATCGAGATTCTTGAGTGACCATCTAGCGACGCCGGCAAATATTCGATATTGCTCATCCTGCATTGTCTCATGGGGATGGGGTAAAAATGATACGAGAATATCTGCGGAAAGCATCCGCGTCGATACTTGCAGGAATGCTTATATGCGCCTCGTGCGGCGCTGTCGTCGCCGGGTCGCTGGCTGGAAGCGAGGGGGACAAGCGCTTTCCACCCTACATCCCACGCAATCCCAAGGATCCGTGCAACAGGGCATACAAGGCCTATCTGGCGGCGAGCGGCCATTCAGCCTACGCGACCACGCCTTATGCCCGGATCATGTCGTCTTACATCATCTGTGGTGGACACCTGAATGCGCCGTCCCAAAAGGTTGCGGAAGAGCTGGCGATGAAATCCTGCCTGGCCACGCGCGCGCACTACAAGGTGACTACGGGCGGCGCCTGCGAGATCGCCGCATCGAAGTAGGCCCGCGCCTGCCGAATTGGCGCTGCCCGTCGCAAACTCGGGATGCTCCATGTTCGGCAAGATCCTGATCGCCAATCGCGGCGAGATCGCTTGCCGCGTCATCCGCACCGCGCGCAAGCTCGGCGTGCGAACAGTCGCCGTCTATTCGGATGCCGACGTGCGAGCGCTGCATGTCGAGATGGCCGACGAGGCGGTGCATATCGGCCCCTCGCCGGTCGGTGACAGCTATCTGCGCGGCGACAGGATCATTGCCGCGGCGCTTGCCACAGGCGCCGAGGCAATCCACCCCGGCTACGGCTTCCTGTCGGAGAACCCCGACTTCGTCGACCAGGTGACGGCGGCGGGCCTCATCTTCATCGGCCCGTCCGCCGCCTCGATCCGCGCCATGGGGCTGAAGGATGCCGCCAAGCGGTTGATGGAAAAGGCCGGCGTTCCGGTGGTGCCCGGCTATCACGGCGAAGCGCAGGAGATTGTGCTGCTTGCCACAAAAGCGCGCGAGATCGGCTACCCGGTGCTGATCAAGGCGCGCGCCGGCGGCGGCGGCAAGGGCATGCGGCGCGTCGACCATCCGGACGACTTCTCCGAGGCGCTGTCCGGAGCGCGGCGCGAGGCCAAGGCTGCCTTCGGCGACGACCGCGTTCTGGTCGAAAAATATGTCGACAAGCCGCGACACATCGAAGTCCAGGTGTTCGGCGACAATTTCGGCAATGTCGTGCATCTTTTCGAGCGCGACTGCTCGGCGCAGCGCCGCCACCAGAAGGTGATCGAGGAGGCGCCCGCCCCCGGCATGACGCCGGCGCTGCGCAAGGCGATGACGGAAGCGGCGGTGAAGGCCGCCAAGGCAATCAGCTATTCGGGCGCCGGCACGATCGAATTCATCGTCGATGCTTCCGAGGCCCTCAAAGCCGACCGCTTCTGGTTCATGGAGATGAACACACGGCTGCAGGTCGAGCATCCCGTC
This sequence comes from Mesorhizobium sp. WSM4989, assembly GCF_029625795.1. Taxonomy (NCBI): domain Bacteria; kingdom Pseudomonadati; phylum Pseudomonadota; class Alphaproteobacteria; order Hyphomicrobiales; family Phyllobacteriaceae; genus Mesorhizobium; species Mesorhizobium sp. WSM4989. The sequence goes on from NZ_JARTVN010000001.1 coordinate 733,454, forward strand.
ACCGAGATGGTCACCGGCGTCGATCTGGTCGAATGGCAGCTTCGTGTCGCCGCCGGCGAAAAACTGCCGAAGGCGCAGAACGAGATCGCCCTTGCCGGACATGCCTTCGAGGCGCGCATCTACGCCGAGGACGCGGCCAAGGGATTCCTGCCGGCGACGGGCACGCTTTATCATCTCAAATTCCCCGACACACCGCCGGAGGATGCCGCCATGCGCATCGAGACCGGCGTGCGGTCCGGCGATGCGATCTCGCCCTTCTACGATCCGATGATCGCCAAGCTGGTGGTGCAGGCTAGGGACAGAACCACCGCGCTTGGCGCGCTGCGCAAGGCGCTGGCCCGAACCGAAGTTGCCGGCTCGACGGTCAACACCGCCTTCCTTGCAGCACTCGCCGCCGACGCCGATTTCGCGGCGGGCGATATCGACACCGGCCTGATCGGCCGGCATCAGGATGCTCTCGTCGCTGTTCCCCCGCCAAGCGATGAAGCGATCGCCGCGGCGGCGCTGGCAGCGACCGACGCAAGCACGGCGGGTCCGGCCGCCGATCCGTGGTCCTCGCTCGCCGGCTATGCGCATTTCCGTACGCTGGCGCGCCGCACCCGGTTGCGTTACGGCGAGGAGAACATCCTGGCCCGGGTATCGGCGCGGCCTGACGGCCGCTTCCAGGTGGCGCTGGAGGCGCCGCATGACGCAATCAACGCGCACGACCTCAGGAGCATGCCGCGCAGCGCGCGCTGGCCGGGCCATGTCACGGTGTTCGTAGGAGCGGTCGGATATACATTCACGGTGCCGGATCCGCTGGCCAAGGCGGATGAGGCCGCGGCCGCGTCGGACAGCCTGCGCGCGCCGATGCCGGGATTGGTCAAGCTGGTGCGCGCGGCAGCGGGCGATACCGTTATCAAGGGCCAGCCGCTCCTAATCCTCGAAGCGATGAAGATGGAGCACACGATCGCCGCACCCCATGATGGGGTGATTGCCGAGATCGCGGCCGAAGGCGCGCAAGTGAGCGACGGCACGGTGCTGGTGCGGTTCGAGGACGCACGGGGCTGAGCTGCCGGTCGCCTTGGATCGGCAACGGGACAAACTGGCTGGGGCGGCAGGACTCCAGGGGGGCGCCGTAGAGCGCCGAACTGGCCTCCAAATCAGTGCCAAGGCACATACGAAAACGGCCGGGACAAATCCCGGCCATTTCCAATCGATCTGCAGAACGAATTACGGCTTGATCGGCGCGTATTTGCCGTCGTGCCACTGGTTGATGTCGTAGCTGGCGTTCTTCAGGTCGCCCTTCTCGTCGAAGATCACGTCGCCGACCACGGTGCTGATCGGCTTGCCGTCCTTCAGCGCCTCGGCGACCTTGGCCGGGTCGTCGGTGCCGGCGCGCTTGACGCCTTCGGCCACCGCCTGGATCACTGCATAGGAGAACAGCGTGAAACCTTCCGGTGTGAAGCCGCCTTGCTTGATCTTGGCCACGGCCTCCTTCGCTTCCGGCTTCGACTGCGGATCCGAGGGGAAGACGAACATTGTGCCTTCACCGGCCGGGCCGGCGATCTGCCAGAATTCCGGCGAGGCGATCGAGTCCGGCATGATCAGCTGGAACTTGACGTTCTGCTCCGCTGCCTGGCGCAGGATCAAGCCGGCCTCCGGATGGTAGCCGCCGAAATAGACGACGTCGGCCTTGAGCTCTTTCAGCTTGGTGACCAAAGCCGAATAGTCCTTCTCGCCGGCATTGATGCCTTCATAGTCGACCTCCTTGAGGCCGCCGGCATTCATGGTCGCCTTGACAGCATCGGCAACGCCCTGACCGTAGGCGCTCTTGTCGTGCAGGACGACGACGTTCTTGCCGGCATATTTCTTGGCGATCCATGGACCGATGAAAGCGCCCTGCGCATCGTCACGCGTGTAGAGTCGCATGATCGTCGGCCAGCCGGCCTTGGCCGCGGCGTCGGTCAGTTCCGGATTCGACGAGGCCGGGCTCATCATCAGGGTGCCGGCTTCGGCGTAGACGGCGGAAGCGGGAATGCTCGAGCCCGAGCAGGCATGGCCGTCGACGAACTTGACGCCGTTGGCAACGATACGGTTGGCGACCGACACGGCCTGCTTCGGATCGCATTGGTCGTCCTGGATGTCGATCTTGATCTTGTTGCCGTTGACACCTCCGGCGGCATTGATGGCATCCGCCGCGGCCTGCGCGCCCTGCTTGAACTGGTCGCCGATGTTGGCGAGCTGCCCGGTCATCGGGCCGACCACCGAAATCGTGATGTCGTCGGCGAAGGCAACCGATGCGCTCATCGTCAGGCCCAATGCGGCCGCGCTCAAAATACCCAATCTTTTCATGACAATAGAACTCCTCCACTTGCGCGCGGCCGTTCCGGCCACGCTTCTTCCAGAGAGCCGGGACAATTTCACCCTTCGCCGGAACTGTCGAGAGCACAATGTATCGGGATTTGGTTCATTCCGACGGGGAGTTCTTGGGCCAAGCCGCCGTTCCCATACAGCCGGAGACTGCGCAAATGCAAAAGCCGCGCCGGCCTTGTCCCGGCCGGTCGCGGCTTTTGCAGTCGAGCTTCCCGGCGCCCCGCGCACCTGAACCCGCTCGCTTCCCTGTATTGTCGCACGGCTTGAGTTCGTTGACCTGCCGCGTTCTTGGTCTGGTTAACCGGCCTTCTGCGGCCTTGTCCCTTAAGAGCTTCCGGCCCTTACCCCGCAAGATCAGTGCATCGTCATCCATTCGCGCGCTTCGCGCAGCGCCTTGGCGATCTCGGCCTTCGACATCGATGCCGACAATTCCGAGCGCAGCTCGGCGGCGCGGAGCGATCCCTTGATCGCGGCGATGTTGAACCATTTGTGGGCGGCAATGACGTCGGTCTCGCAATCGCGGCCGGTCGCATACATCATGCCCAGTTCGAAAAGAATGTCGGCCTGGGCAGTTGCCCCCATGGCGCCGAAGCCGGCTTCAAGCATTTCAAAGCGTGCCATTTCAATCCCCTGTCTGCTCCCGAGAGCTGCCTCCTTCTGTCCCTGGAATTCCCCTGGGCGGGCCGCTCTTTCGATGCTTTCGAGGATGACGGCTCGCCTTGAATCCGTCGTTAAATGGCTTGCTTAATTTGAAGAAAACAAAGCTAAAACAAGAGGTAAACGCGAAGAACCGTTAAGCATAGGAATCCAGCAATTCAGCCGATCTGCGCCAAATTCGTCGAAAATTTGAGGCGCGGGAATCAAGACTTCGCTAACCACGGAAACCGAAGCCTTTTTCGCCATCCGTTCATTTCCAGCGACCGACGCGGCCGAAATCCTTACAAGCTTCCGTCGCGGCACCGCTTTCGTTTTGGCGATGGCTGGATTAGCTTTACGTTTGCGTAAGGGACAGAGAGGCGGAACGAGGCCCGCCGGAACCCTAAAGGGAGGACAAGCATGTTTCGAAAAGTCAGCCTGGCCCTGGCGGCCACCTTGATGATGGCAGGCGCCGCGTCGGCCGACCCGATCGAGGGCAATTGGAAGACGCAGGCCGGATCGACGGCGGCGATCGCCGGCGGCGGGGCGTTTTCCATCACGCTCAAGTCCGGCAAATATGCCGGCAAGACGATCGGCTCCTTCAAGGCGGCCGGCGACAACAAGTACACCGGCACCATAACGGACCCCGAAACCGACAAGACCTATTCCGGCAAGGCGACGCTTTCCGGCACCTCGCTAAAGATGAGCGGCTGCGTTCTGGGCGGACTGATCTGCAAGACCCAGACCTGGCACAAGCTCTGACAGTCGAACGGATGACGATACAAAAACGGGGCCCGGCGCCCCGTTTTCTTTTTGAGCGCCGTTTCTGAGCGCAACGCTGGACAAGGCATTTCGCAGGCCTTGGCCGGGTCATGACCCCATCAGCCAATTTGAACCGCAGATGAATACCGGTCTCAGAACCGGTTCAGAGGCGTTCGGGCATTCTCCTCGCCATTGAAGGAGAGACCAATGCTTGTCCGCCGCTTCACCATCGTCTGCCTGCTGATGAGCCTGTTCGGCATGTTCTTCGCCATCCTCGTGGCCGAAGCCGGCCGTCCGGCGCGCTCACCGCGAATGGCCGATACCTGCCGGCTGGACTGCATGAACCATTTCGGCCGCTGAAACGACCAATACTCGAAACCGGAACGACACCATGAACCGCATCGCTGCCTCCACCCTCAAAGCTCTTCGGCTCCTGCCGCGGGCGATGCTCATCCTGATGGTGCTTGCCGCTCCTGTGCTGGCGGTGCCGATGATGCGCGCCGACGCCGGTTCGGTCATCGAGGCGCCAACGCCGAAGAAGGCAGGCATCGGCTTCGTGCTGCTGGTCAGCCTGCAGCGTGGCTGACACGGCCAGAGAAAAATACTCCGCAAGGCGGGCTTCGCGCCCGCCTCCCCCTCCCAAGCGCTCTTCCAAATCCCTATATTGGGCCATGGAAAAGCGAATCTACCCCCAAGCCATCGAATCGGTCGTCATGCCGGAGCCTTTCGGCAGGCAGAGTTTTGACGACGCCAAGAAGGCGGTCGCGGCGCTGGAGGCGCTCTACGACCGCAACACCAAATTCCTGCGCGATTCCTTCGCCAAGCTCGCCGCCGGCGGCGACGAGAGCAGGCGCTACCGGGCCTTCTATCCGCAGATCGGCGTCACCACCACCTCGTTCACGCAGATCGACTCGCGCCAGGCCTACGGCCATATGCCGACGCCCGGGCATTTTGCCACCACCATCACCCAGCCAAAGCTGTTCGAGAACTATCTCGTCGAGCAGCTTCGGCTCATCATGCGCAATCACGGCGTCCAGGTCACGGTGTCGGAATCGACGACGCCGATCCCGCTGCATTTCGCCTTCCTGGAGGGCACCTATGTCGATGGCACGGCTGCCGAGCGGATCAGGCGGCCGATCCGCGACCTGTTCGACGTGCCGGATCTCGACGGCACGGACGACCAGATCGCCAACGGCACTTTCGAGGTGGCGTTCGGCGAGCCGAGGCCGCTGGCGCCGTTCACGGCCCAGCGCATCGACTATTCGCTGCACCGCATGACGCACTACACGGCGACCAGCCCGCAGCATTTCCAGAATTTCGTGCTGTTCACCAATTACCAGTTTTACATCGACGAGTTCGTGGCGCGGGCCCGCGAGCTGATGGAGAGCGGCGGCGGCGGTTACAGCGAATTCGTCGAGCCGGGCAACCTCGTGACTAAGGCCGGGGCCGGCGCGGCGAGCGAAGGCACCCCGCCACAGCGCCTGCCGCAAATGCCGGCCTACCACCTGAAGAAGTCGGGCCATGGCGGCATCACCATGGTCAATATCGGCGTCGGCCCGTCCAACGCCAAGACCATCACCGACCATATCGCGGTGCTTCGGCCACATGCCTGGGTGATGCTCGGCCACTGCGCCGGCCTGCGCAATACGCAGGCACTGGGCGACTATGTGCTGGCCCATGCTTATGTGCGCGAGGATCATGTGCTCGACGACGACCTGCCGGTCTGGGTGCCGATCCCGCCGCTGGCCGAGATCCAGGTGGCGCTGCAGGAAGCGGTCGCCGAGGTAACGGGACTTTCCGGCTACGATCTCAAGCGCATTATGCGCACCGGCACCGTCGCCACCATCGACAACCGCAACTGGGAACTGCGTGACCAGCGCGGACCGGTGCAGCGCCTTTCGCAGTCGCGCGCCATTGCGCTCGACATGGAATCGGCGACGATCGCCGCCAACGGCTTCCGCTTCCGCGTGCCCTACGGCACGCTGCTGTGCGTCTCCGACAAGCCTTTGCATGGCGAACTGAAACTGCCCGGCATGGCGACGGAATTCTACAAGCGGCAGGTGGCGCAGCACCTCACCATCGGCATCAGGGCGATGGAGAAGCTGGCCGAAATGCCGATGGAGCGGCTGCATTCGCGCAAGTTGAGAAGCTTCTCCGAGACTGCTTTCCAGTAGCCGAGGCAACTCATCGTCTTGCCCGGGCCGCAATTTTGCCGATAAGCAGGCCTGAGCGAGAGTATGTCGCTGCAAAAAGATGCCGGCGACATTCGGCAGAACACGACTGACCATGACAACAGGCGGCGCGCGCTCAAACATGACGGCTGGGGTGGCATTCCTGGCGATGACGGCACTCACGGCCGCGCTGCTGGCCGGATTCCTCGGCGCGCTGCATCCGGCCCTCGATTCGTTCTCGCATTTTCGTATTCATCTGAGCGTGCTCACGGCGCTGCTGGCGGTGGCGCTGCTTGCCAGTTCCTACCGGCTGCAGGCGGCAGCAGCGCTGCTCTTCGCCCTCGCCTGCCTCGCCACGACGGCCAGCGCGCTGCCCAGGTTGTGGCCGCAGCAGGCGGTCGCCAAACCTGCCGACCGTATCGTCTACAGCCTGCTGCAGATCAATCTTCGCTTCGACAATCCGACGCCCAAGAAGGTGCTGTCGCTGATCGGCCGCACCAACCCTGATGTGATCACCCTCGACGAGGTGTCGGGAATGTGGACGAGAGAGCTCGGCTATATCACCGGCGCCTATCCGTACCGCATCCTCTGCCCCTACCCCAACGGCGTGTTCGGCGTCGCGCTGCTCTCGCGACGGCCTTTTGCCGCCGGCACGGCGCCGCATTGCGAGCCGCGCGGCGCGATGGCTACCGCCACGGTCGATTTCGGCGGCACCGGCGTCGATGTCGCGGCAATCCATTTGAGCTGGCCGTGGCCGCGCGAGCAGTACTGGCAGATCGGCGAGCTGGCGGGGCCGCTTGCCGCGCTCGGCGAAACCGCCATCATGGCCGGCGACTGCAACGCCGTGCCGTGGAGCGCTGCGGTGCGTCGTGTCGCCTCGCTCGGCGGACTGAGCGTTATGCCGTCGGCCGGGCCGACCTGGATCCATCGGAAGCTACCGGATTTCATCCGGCGCTTCGCCGGCCTGCCGATCGACCAGGTGTTCAGCAAGGGCGCCGTGACCATCCACTCGGCGACGCGGCTGGAAGACGCCGGTTCCGACCACTTGCCGGTGCTGATCGAGTTCTCGTTGCGGTCCGACGGCCGACAGCCCGAGGACGAGCATCAGTCGGCGCTGGCGGCAAACGCACAACTTGGCAACACGGGCGGTTAGCGTCGCATTGCTTCCCGCCGCATCGCCGGTTTCTGCTTGTGCCGCTAAGGCCTGATCAAAGCAGCGACGAGGTGCTCGACATGACCGCCTTCGCGGTGCTCGCGGGCATCGAAGGCATTTTGCCTGGCCTCGTATTCGGCATAGACGGCCTGGATGCGCCGGCGCGCCTCGCTGCGCGCCTTGTAGCAATAAGGGTCGTTAGCGACCCTAAGACCGGTGATCGAGCGATCGGTGACGCGCATCATTTCCCGGGCAATGCGGCCATGGGTTCCCTCGTGGGCGCGCACGCCGGCGAAGAACCGGTTCCAGCGCTTCTTCAATGCAGGCGTGGCTGGCGACGCCAAGCGGGGGAAAGTGTAAAAGAGACTGAGCGTTCCGTTTGCCTGCCGTATCCGGCACGAGCCCTTGTCCTGGATAACGCCAAGCTCCCAGTCGGCCGTATAGGCGGTCTGGGCGATGGCATGCGTCATGAAGCCGTGCTTGGGACCTTTGCTGCCCATCGCCTCGATGAGCGCCGCGCCCGAATTGCCGGCAATGTCATAGGTGCGCGTCTGGACCAGCACCCTGGTGCCGGCCGAAGCCTGCGGCGCGCAGAGCGCGCCGAGAGCGACAAGGCATGTCAGAACCGCCATGCGCATAACCGTCTCCTCCCTATCCTTAGGGAAAGGGAACACAAGCAGGCAGCGGATTCAACAGCCTTGAGGTTGCGCCGTCGCAACCGGTATTGCTCGTAGGTGCCGCCTGTTACCCGGCTCTCGCCAGCCGCAGGATGGCGGCTGGCGAGCCGGTGCGGCCAGACGTGGGGCTCACATGCCTTGGTAGACCGGCCCCTCTCCGCCTTGCGGGGGCACCCAATTGATGTTCCGGTTCGGGTCCTTGATGTCGCAAGTCTTGCAGTGGACGCAGTTCTGCGCGTTGATGACGAAGCGCACGTCCTTGGCGGACGGGTCGGCAGCGGCATTGCCGTCCTTGTCCACCCACTCATAGACGCCGGCCGGGCAGTAGCGGGTCGATGGCCCGGCGAACACGTCGTGCTCGGAACGCTGCTGCAGCGCCATGTCGCCGACGATGAGGTGCACGGGCTCATTTTCCTCATGGTTGGTGTTGGACAAAAACACCGAGGAGAGCCGGTCGAAGGTCAAGACGCCATCCGCCTTCGGATAAGCGATTTTCTGGTGCTTGGAGGCGGGCTCGAGCGTCGCATAGTCGGCCTTGCCGTGCTTCAGCGTGCCGAAGGGCGAGAAGCCGAACAGCGTGTTCAGCCACATGTCGAGACCACCGATGCCGACACCGACGATGGTGCCGAAGCGCGACCACAGCGGCTTGACGTTGCGCACCTTCTTCAGGTCCCTGCCGATGTCGCTGCCGCGCCAGGCGTCTTCATAGGAGGCGAGCTCGTCATTGGCCCGGCCGGCGGCAATGGCGTCCGCGACATGCTCGGCCGCCAGCATGCCCGACAGCACCGCATTGTGCGAGCCCTTGATGCGGGGCACGTTGACGAAGCCGGCCGCGCAGCCCATCAGCACGCCGCCCGGGAATGAAAGCTTCGGCACCGATTGCCAGCCCCCCTCGGTGATGGCGCGAGCGCCATAGCCGATCCGCTTGGCGCCCTCGAAGGTGCCTCTGATCGCCGGATGAGTCTTGAAGCGCTGGAATTCCTCGAAGGGCGAGAGCCAGGGGTTCTTATAGTTCAGATGGACGACGAAGCCGACCGCCACCTGGTTGTCTTCGAGATGGTAGAGGAAGGAGCCGCCGCCGGTTTTCATGTCGAGCGGCCAGCCGAAGGAGTGCTGCACCAGCCCCGGCTTGTGGTTCTCAGGCTTGACCTGCCAGAGTTCCTTGAGACCGATGCCGAACTTGGCGGGCTCGCGGCCGTCGGCAAGCTGGTATTTGTCGATCAGTTGCTTGGCCAAAGAGCCGCGCGCGCCCTCGCCGATCAGCACGTATTTGCCCATCAGCGCCATGCCCGGAGCGTAGGCCGGGCCATGCGTGCCGTCCTTCTCGACGCCCATGTCGCCAGTGATCACGCCGGTCACGGCGCCGGCTTCGTTGTAGACAAGGCTCGCCGCGGCAAAGCCCGGATAAATCTCGACGCCGAGCGCCTCGGCCTTGGTCGCCAGCCAGCGGCAGACATTGCCGAGCGAGACGATGTAGTTGCCGTGATTGTTCATCAGTGGCGGCATCAGGAAGTTGGGCAGGCGGAAGGACCCGGCGGGGCCGAGCACCAGGAAATGATCGTCGGTGACAGGCGTCTTGAAAGGGTGCCCTTCCTCCTCGCGCCAGCCCGGCAAAAGGCGGTCGATGCCGATCGGGTCGACGACGGCGCCGGATAGGATATGGGCGCCGACCTCGCCGCCCTTTTCCAGCACGACGACGGAAAGGTCGGGGTTGAGCTGCTTCAGACGGATCGCCGCGGCAAGGCCGGCCGGACCGGCGCCGACGATGACCACGTCGAATTCCATGCTCTCGCGTTCGATTTCGCTCATCTGCCCCTCGCTGGCTTGCCCTATTCTCGCATTTTGCTGGCTCACGCGCTGCATAGCGCATCAATTCGCGACGCGAAACCGGCGCTGACGTGACAAAGCCGATTTCGACAAAAAGTCGCGGTGTTCCATGCGAAACGGCCATCGGACAGGCGACGGCGAAGCATAGGCCAGGGCCATGCAGTTGGAAGGCCAGGCCTGTCCGGCACGTTTTTAATTGTTCGACGGCTTGCTTATCGGCAATACTTGGCCCCATGCGCACTCCCGAGCCAATCGGCTTTTCATTGAAGCGCTTACTCTTCACGCTCGGCGTGCTCTGCCGCGCGGTTCTTCCGCTCCTCTTTTCGCTCGGCGCCGCCCAGGCCGATCCGCAGAAAGTCTGGGCGGCCGGCGCCTACTCCTTTTCCGACGAGCTCGGCGGCTTCCGCATCACCGGCGCTTCCGGAATTGGCACCAAGGATGACCCGCTGGTCATCACCGAGGAGCTGAATTCGGCGACGCCAGTGACGCTGACCATCCGCGCGATCCGGCCGATCGAAGCCTTCGGCAGGGCCGGCAACGTGGCCAATGGGGTTATGTACATGCGCATCGACGTGCTCAACAACAGCTCCCTGCCCTGGGTCGAGTTCCAGTTCGAGCTGCAGGAAATCCTCGACCAGCCGAGCGTGTTCGGCGACGGTCTCTCCTTCGACCAGCGCAACAAGAATCCCGACAACATCGTCTCGAGCAACTTCGCCGATTTCGACCGCCAGTTCGAACCCTATGACCGGCTCTTGTTCAAGAACGGCAAGGTCGACCCGCTGAAGACGGCGACGTTCGAGTTCCTGATCACCGACTACACGCCGCGCTGGACATTCTTCCTGGTGCAGGATCCGCGCATACCGACGGGCTGACAGACATTGCGCTGAATGGCGAATTCCCGGCGGTTGCAAATCTTTGCCGCGCGGACGATGGTGGCGCCATGACTGCCGCCTCCCCCAACAACCCGATCGATATCGCAGAGCTGCTGGCCTTCTATGCCAGCGCCGGCGTTGACGAGGCGCTGGAAGACACGCCTGTCAACCGCTTCGCCGAGGCCAAGCCGAAGCAAGCCGAGCGCGCGCCGGCGCAGGCGGCGACCGCGCGTGAAAGCATGCCCCTGGAGCGGCCGGCATCGGAGCCCGGATTGGAGGCAGGCCGGGCGGCGGAACGGCCGGCGGCATCGACGGGACTTGACGCAAGCCAAGTGCCCGATGCGCCGCGGCGCCCGACGCTCACCACCGCCACGGTCCCCGACGAGGGGCAGATCAAGCTCGCGCGGCAGCTGGCGGCGAGCGCCTCGACGCTTGACGAACTGCGCCAGCAGATGGCGGCGTTCGACGGCTGCAATCTCAAATTCACCGCCAAGAACCTGGTCTTCGCCGACGGCAACCCGAATGCCGACCTGATGCTCGTCGGCGAGGCGCCGGGCCGCGACGAGGACCTCGAAGGGCTGCCCTTCGTCGGCCGCTCCGGACGGCTGCTCGACAGCATGCTGGCAGCGATCGGCCTCGACCGGACATCGGCCTATATTGCCAACGTCATCCCGTGGCGCCCGCCGGGCAACCGAACGCCGACGCCGCACGAGACCGAGATCTGCCGCCCGTTCATCGAAAGGCAGATCGAGCTGGTCAATCCGAAGGTGCTGGTCAATCTCGGCGGCCCTTCCGCCAAGACGCTGCTCAACACGACCGAGGGCATCCTGCGCCTGCGCGGCAATTGGCGCGTCCACACCACCCAGTCGGGCATTGCCATTCCAGCGATGCCGACGCTGCATCCGGCGTATCTGCTTCGCACGCCTGCACACAAGAAGCTGGCGTGGCGGGATTTTCTCGAGGTGAAGGCGAAACTGAGGGCGTTGGGGTGAAGCACCTTCCCTTCTCCCACAACAAGGGAGAAGGGGAGCGATAACCTCTCAGGTAATTGAATTACTCCCCTCGCCGGCCTACTCATCCCCCATGACAACACCCGACGTCTCCGCCGGCAGCCTCATTCGCGAGTGGCGCACGCGCCGGCGCATGAGCCAGCTCGACCTCGCCATGGAAGCCGATATCTCGCAGCGGCATCTCTCCTTCGTCGAAAGCGGCCGCGCCCAGCCTTCGCGCGAGATGGTGCTGCATCTGGCCGAGCAGCTTGCCATTCCTCTACGCCAGCGCAACCAGCTTTTGCTCGCGGCCGGCTTCGCGCCGAGCTTCAGCGAAAGGCCGCTGACCGATACGACGCTGGCGCCGGCGATGGCTGCGGTCGAGACGGTGCTCAAGGGCCACGAGCCCTTCCCGGCGCTGGCGGTCGACCGGCACTGGAACCTCGTTTGCGCCAACGCGGCGATCGGCCCGTTCCTGGCCGACGTCTCGGAGCCGTGGCTGCTCAAGCCGCCGGTCAATGTGCTGAGGCTCAGCCTGCATCCCGGTGGCGTCGCGCCGCGCATCGTCAACCTCGCGGAATGGCGCGCGCATCTGCTCGAGCGCCTCAAGCACCAGAACGACGCCACCGGCGACTCCATGCTGATCGAGTTGGAGAAGGAATTGCGCGGCTATCCGTCCGGGCTGAGGAGCAGCCGGCCGGCGCCGGTCGAGCCAAGCGGCATCGTCCATCCGCTCAGGCTCGCGCATGGCGATCAGGTGCTGTCCTTCATCAGCACGATCACCGTCTTCGGTACGCCGCTCGACGTGACGCTGTCGGAGCTGGCGATCGAATCCTTCTTCCCCGCCGACGACCAGACGCGGACCGTGCTGGTGCGGCTGGCGAAGGAGCGGACGGCCGCTTCGTAGGCTTACCCCTGCGGCGGCGTCGCCCTTCGGGTGCGCGTGCGCTCGAGGCCAAGTTGCCTTTCGCGCCAGATGATGAAGATGCCGGCGGCAACCACAATCACGCCGCCGATCAGCGTGTTGAGCGACGTCACATCGCCGAACACAAGATAGCCGATGACGACGCCGAGAATCATCGAGCAATATTCGAAAGGCGCCACGACCGAAGCCTCGGCGTGGCGGTAGGCGGCCGTCATCAGGATCTGGCCGAGCCCGCCGCAGAAGCCTGCCATGACAAGCAGCGCGGCTTGCATCGGCGTCAGCATCTGCCAGCCGAAAGGCAGGGTGAGCAGCGCCAGCACGCTCGCCGTCGAGGAAAACCACAGCACGATGGTCGCCGTCTTCTCGGTCTGCACGAGATTGCGCACCAGAAGCATGGCGACGGCCGAGATCGTCGCGGCGATCAGCGCCGCCATGACGCCAAGCACCTCCTGGTCGTGGAGCGCCTCGTCGGAATTCAACAGCGTCAGTTCCGGCCAGGAAACGACTAACACGCCGACGAGGCCGAAGGCGACCGCGCTCCAGCGATAGACGCGGATCGTCTCGCCCAGGAAGATCGAAGAGAACACCACGACCAGCAGCGGCTGGGCGTAATTCAGCGTGATCGCTTCGGGAAGTGGCAACCTGGTCAGCGCGAAGAAGCCGAGCCCCATGGCACCGACGCCGACGACGCCGCGCGCGATGTGGTTGAACGGCCGTTTCGTGGCGAATGCGGTGGCCAGCTGTCCCTTGAAGGCCAGGAAGGCGATGATCGGCAAGATGGCGAAGAAGGAGCGGAAGAAGACGATCTGTCCGGCGGGCACGGCGCCGGCCGCCTTGATACAGGTCTGCATGCCGACAAAGACCGCCACGGAGACGATCTTCAGCGCAATGCCGCGCAGCGTATTGTGGCCGACGGGATGATCGACGGTCATCTTGCCTCGTGACGATGGTCGGAAAACGAAGCCCAGAAATAGACCCTGGCGCAGTTTTGTCGAGTGATCGTTTGGTGTAAAGAGCGCGGACTTTAGAATTCCCTCACCAGCAAAGCCTGCTGCCCACCCGAATTGATAGGAAAAACGACGGAATGCGCACAGATACCGGCCATGTCTTCAAGCTCGAAGACTACCGCCCCAGCGACTATCTCATTCCGCGGACCAGCCTCGATTTCCGTCTGTCTCCGGATGCCACCCGCGTCACTGCCGTGCTCACCGTCGAGCGACGCCAGGGGGTCGCCGCTTCCGCGCCACTGATGCTCGACGGCGACGGGCTGAAGCTGCTCGGCGTTGCCATCGACGGGCAGCTACTCTCGGAAGTCGATTATCAGGCTACGCCCGACCAGCTGACCGTTCCGACGCCGCCGGCGGCACGGCGCTTCGAGCTTCGTCTCGAGACCGAGATCGCGCCGTCCAGCAACGAGTCGCTGATGGGCCTTTATCGCTCCAACAATGTCTATTGTACCCAATGCGAGGCGGAGGGGTTTCGCCGCATCACCTATTTCCTCGACCGTCCAGACGTCCTCTCGGTCTATACCGTGCGCATCGAGGCGCCGCACAACGAGGCGCCGCTGCTGCTGTCCAACGGCAACCCCGTAGAAAGCGGGGCGCTCGCGGATGGCCGGCACTATGCCGTCTGGCACGACCCCTACCCGAAACCTTCCTATCTCTTTGCGCTAGTGGCTGGCGCGCTCGGCAAGGTCGCGGGCAGCTTCACCACCCTATCCGGCCGCAAGGTCGAGCTCGGCATCTATGTCGAGCCCGGCAAGGAGCGGCTCGCCGGCTACGCGATGGATGCGCTGAAGCGCTCGATGAAATGGGACGAGGAGGTCTTCGGCCGCGAATACGACCTCGACGTCTTCAACATCGTCGCCGTGTCCGACTTCAACATGGGCGCCATGGAGAACAAGGGCCTCAACATCTTCAACGACAAATATGTGCTTGCCGACGAGGAGACGGCGACCGATGCCGATTTCGCCAACATCGAGGCGATCATCGCGCATGAATATTTCCATAATTGGACCGGCAACAGAATCACTTGCCGCGACTGGTTCCAGCTCTGCCTGAAGGAAGGGCTGACGGTTTACCGCGACCACGAATTCTCGGCCGACCAGCGCTCGCGCGCGGTAAAGCGCATCGCCGAGGTGCGCACGCTGCGCGCGCATCAGTTCCCCGAGGACCAGGGGCCATTGGCGCATCCGGTCAGGCCGCGCCGCTACCGCGAGATCAACAACTTCTACACGGCAACAGTCTACGAGAAGGGCTCGGAAGTGGTGCGCATGATCCGCACCATCCTCGGCGCGGAGACCTTCCGCGCCGGCATGGACCTCTATTTCGAGCGGCATGACGGCGAAGCGGCGACGATCGAGGACTTCCTCAGAGTGTTCGAGGACGTTTCTGGCCGAGACCTCACGCAGTTCGCGCTCTGGTACCATCAGGCCGGTACGCCGAACCTGACGGTGAGTTCCTCCTACAATGCGGCGGCCAAGGCATTCACGCTGGAGATCGAACAGTCGGTGCCGCCGACGCCGTCGGAAAGCCGCAAGCGGCTGATGCATATTCCCCTGGCCTTCGGCCTGGTCGGCGCCGGCGGCAAGCCTGTCGCCTGGGCAGCCGTCGATGGCGCCACCGTCGAGGACGGCATCATCCATGTCCGAAAGCGGCGGCACACGGTGCGCTTCTCGGGGGTTTCGGAGCGACCTTCGGTGTCGCTCAACCGCGGCTTCTCGACGCCGATCACGCTCTCGGTGCAGCAGAAGGCCGACGACCAGTTCTTCCTGGCCAGCCATGACAGCGATCCTTTCTCGCGCTGGCAGGCCTTCAACACGCTGCTCACCGACGCGCTCATAGCGGCGTTCCGCCAGCTGCTGGGCGGCAAAGAGTCGGCCTTCGACGCAAAGCTCGCCGAGCTTGCCGGAAGCATTGCCCGCGACGAGACGCTGGAGCCGGCCTACCGGGCGCTGGCTCTGTCGCTGCCCGGCGAGGCCGATATTGCGCGCGACATCGGCCAGGGCATCGATCCCGACGCCATTTTCGTCGCCCGCGAGGCGCTGGCGCGGACGATTGCCATGGCGAATCGCGAGATCTTCTCGGCCCTTTACGCCAGCCTGGCCGACAACGGTCCGTTCACGCCCGACTCGGCAAGCGCTGGGCGCCGCGCGCTGCGCAACATCCTGCTCGATTACCTGTCGCTCCTGCCCGAAGGCGCGGCGCTTGCCGCGCGGCATTTCAACGCCGCCACCAACATGACCGACCGCGCCGCGGCGCTGACCGTGCTGGCGCACCGCCATGCCGGCTCCGCGCAAGCCGAGGAGGCGCTGTCGGCCTTCGAAACGAGATACAGCGGCGATGCGCTGGTGCTCGACAAATGGTTCCAGATCCAGGCCGGAGTGCCGGGGCCGCTGACCGTCGAAAACGTGCGCGGGCTGATGCAGCACCCTGCCTTCTCGATCGCGAATCCGAACCGGGTGCGCTCGCTGATCGGCACCTTCTCCAGCGCCAACCAGACCGGCTTCCATCTCGCCGACGGCCAGGGCTACCGCTTCTTCGCCGAGACCGTGCTGGAGGTCGAGAAGCGCAACCCGCAAGTGGCAGCACGGCTGGCGACGGCGCTCAGGTCCTGGCGCTCGCTGGAACCGGTCCGACAGAACAAGGCAAGGCAGGCACTGCTGCAGATCGCGAACGCCGACAACCTGTCGGCCGACCTGCGCGACATCGTGGAGCGGACGCTGGTGTGATTAGCAATCTCCCTCGTGGGGGAGATCAGCAGTTTCGACGAATTTCAATCAACTTTTAATCTTTTTTGGCCGCGCCTCTGGACAAGGCGAATCACCTTTGATTCCTTATTGACGATTCGGACGTGCGGCGTAGCCGGATCGTCAAGTATGCGGCAAATCGGGGAGTGCCATTTATGGCCAAGACGGACGCGTGGGGCGCGCCCGGAGGGAGAGCTTTTGCGCGTCGCGAGGCAAGGAGCGGCGGGCCTGCCGGCAATGCGCGTCTGATCGCCGAACCCGCCTACCAGCGGCTGCTGGCGGCGGAACCGCTGCTGCGCCGCTCCATCCCCGCACTGATCATCATCTTCCTGATCGTCATCGCCGCACTGCGCTTCCTGTCGCTGGTGAACGACCGCGACGCGGTCGAACGCGACGCCAAGTCGGTGCTGGCGTTAGCCGCCGGCCAGATGGCACAGGCGATTACGGCCGACCCGAACGCAGCCGCCGTGAATGCGACGGACCTTCTGGAGAAGACCAGCCGCCAGGGCGCCATGGGTCGCAGCCACGTGCTGGCCATCACCGACGGCGCTTTCAAGATCGTCGCGGTATCGCCATTGTCGACCGGCTGGCAGGGACGCTCGCTGGACAGCCTCGTGCTCGGCGGCCAGCCGCTGTTCATGTTCGGCGACCGCGCCGGCGTTATGGATGTCAGCATCGGCGGCAAGGACTGGTTCGCCGCCGTCAGCCTCACCGGCGACCGCAACAACGCCGCGGCGGTGCTGGTGCCCAAGGAGGCGCTGTTCGACAGCTGGCGCAAGACGGTGTCGCTCAACGTCACGTTGTTCGTGCTGACGGCCGGCGTGCTGATCGTCATCCTTTACGCCTATTTCGGCCAGGCGGCGCGCGCCCAGGCGGCCGACCGCATCTATCTCGAAGCGCATCAGCGCATCGACATGGCGCTGGTGCGCGGCCGCTGCGGGTTGTGGGACTGGGACATGGTGCGCGGCAAGATGTACTGGTCGCGCTCGATGTACGACATGCTAGGCTACGAGCCTTGCGACACAATGCTGTCCTTCGGCGAGGTCGACGAGATCATCCATCCCGAGGACGGCGACCTCTTCGAGCTCGCCAACTGCATCGTCGAGCGCGAGATCGACCATATCGACCAGGTGTTCCGCATGCGCCACGCCGACGGCCAATGGGTGTGGATGCGCGCCCGCGCCCAGGTGATCGACCCGGAAGCGCCCGAGATCCAGCTGATCGGCATCGCCGTCGACGTCACCGAGCAGCGGCATCTCGCGCTGCGCTCGGAAGCGGCGGACATGCGGCTGCGCACGGCGATCGAGAACATCAACGAATCCTTCGTGCTATGGGATGCCGCCGAACGGCTGATCATGTGCAACTCCAAATTCCAGCAGGACAACGGGCTCTCGGACCGCGACGTGATGCCGGGCGCAACCCGCGACATGCTGGAGGAGCGCATGCTCGCCTTCGCCTCGGAGCGCAGGCTGGCCAACGCCAACGGGCCGCATGGCGGTGTGACGCTGGAGCGCCAGCTCGCCGACGGACGCTGGCTGCAGGTCAACGAGCTCAGGACCAGAGACGGCGGCATCGTCTCGGTCGGCTCCGACATCACCCAGATCAAGCTGCATCAGGAAAAGCTGGTCGACAGCGAGCGCCGCCTGATGGCGACCATCCACGATCTTAGCCTCGCCCGCCGGGCCGAGGAGGAACGCGCCAAGGAGCTTGTCGAGCTCAATCGCAAATACATGAAGGAAACCGAGCGCGCCGAGGCCGCCAACCGGGCGAAGTCCGAATTCCTCGCCAATATGTCGCATGAACTGCGCACACCGCTCAACGCCATAATCGGCTTCTCCGAGCTGATGCAGCAAGGCCTGTTCGGACCGCTGGGTTCGGAGCGCTACGAGGAATATGCCAGCGACATCAACGGCAGCGGCAAATACCTGCTCGGCGTCATCAACGACATTCTCGACATGTCGAAGATCGAGGCCGGCCAGTTCTCGCTTGACCGCGAGGAAATCGACCTCTGCCCGCTGATCAGGGAAACGGTTCGCGTCATCTCGCTGCAGGCGGCGGAGAAGTCGATCACGGTAGAGACGCGCATCGCCGATGCGATGCGGCTCTACGCCGACCGCCGCGCGATCAAGCAGATCGCAATCAATCTGCTCTCCAACGCGGTGAAGTTCACCGGACAGGGCGGCAAGATCACGGTCAGGGCGCGCAGCGCCTCAGGCGCGCTGGTGCTCACCATCGAGGACAATGGCTGCGGTATCCCGAAGCAGGCGCTGAGCAAGCTCGGGCGGCCGTTCGAGCAGGTGCAAAACCAGTTCTCCAAGAACCACACCGGTTCCGGCCTGGGCCTCGCCATCTCGCGTTCGCTCGCCGAACTGCAGGGGGGCGCGCTGAAGATTCGCTCCACCGAAGGCGTCGGCACCATCGTTTCGGTGCGCATCCCGCTGAAGAAGGCGCCGCCCATGGTCAAGGTGGCGGCTTAGCTGGCGCGCTGAAATTCGAAACGCCGGCGTCAAGGAATGACGCGTGGATTACCCTCGCGAGATCGACGCTCCCGCGCGAAGCAGAAGGTCGAAATCCTTCCGAATCTTTCGCGACGTCTCCTTGAGATGTGCTTCGAGCACACCGAAATCCGGCAGGTCGGTGGCCGCCAGAAGCAGATCAGAAAGCCCAGGCGGAACATCGTCGCGCTGGAACTCGCCGGTAAGGCAGAGCCTGATCATCTGGGTCAGCGCGAGATAGAGCCTCCAGGCCTCGCAAAGCTCCTGCCGAACATCAGGCGCCGCGTAACCGGGGGCCAGCCGCGCCAGCACTTCCGCCGTCGCGGTTGCCCGCCTACCAGCCTCGACCGCGCCGGTGATGACCGCGACCTGGGCGATGAATTCAAGGTCGATCAGGCCGCCGGGGATCAGCTTGATGTCCCAGAGATCGCGCGGCGGCTTTTCCGTGTCGATCAGCGCCCGCATCTCGGAGGCATCCGCCTTCACCTTGGCGCCGTCGCGCGGCTGGGCAAGAACCGCCGCAACCTCGTCTTCGACCTCGGCGCAAAGCGCTGCGTCACCGCCGATGGCGCGTGCTCGTGCCAGCGCCATATGCTCCCAGGTCCAGGCATCCTGCCGCTGATATTTCTTATAGGCGTCGACATGGGTGGCGACGGGCCCCTTGTTGCCGGAGGGGCGCAAGCGAAGGTCGAGCTCATACAGGACGCCTTCGGCCGTCGGCGCCGAGACGGCGGCGATCAGCCGCTGCGTCATGCGGGTGTAGTAGTGTGAGGGCGCCAGCGGCTTCTCGCCATCGGAGTCTTCCGCATCCGCATCGTGGTCATAAAGCAGGATCAGATCGACATCCGAGCCGGCAGTGAGCTCGCGGCTGCCCAGCTTGCCCATGCCGAGGAGCGCGACCCTGCCCCCGGCAATCCTGCCATGGCGCAACGCGAACTCGGCGATGACTGCGTTGAGCGCCGCTTCGATCGTGAGGTCGGCCAGGTCGGAGAAGGCGCGACCGGCGCGCCCGGGATCGATGGAGCCCGCAAGCAGCCGCACGCCGATCAGGAATTTCTGCTCGGAGGCGAAGATACGCAGCCGGTCAAGCACATCCTCATAGGCGCGGTCGCCCTCGATGAAGGCCGCAAGCCGCGCCGAGAGGTAGGCGCGGTCGGGCAGTTCCGCGAGCAACGCCGGATCGAGCAGACCGTCGAACACATGCGGGCGGCGCGTGATGATGGCGGCGAGCCGCGGAGCGGCGCCCATGATCGTCGCCATCAGCTTGAGCAGTGCCGGATTGGACTGCAAAAGCGAGAAGAGCTGGATGCCAGCCGGCAGGCCGGCGAGGAACTCGTCGAAGCGGATCAGCGCCTCGTCGGCGCGGCGCGTCTGGCCGAAGGCTTTCAGCAGCGCCGGCGTCAGTTCCGTCAGCCGCTCGCGCGCCTCCGCCGACTGGGTGACGCGGTATCGGCCGAAATGCCAGCCGCGAATGACACGGCAGATGTCGCTCGGCCGCTGAAAGCCGAGGCGATGCAAGGTCTGCAGCGTGTCGGGATCGTCGACATCACCGGTGAAGACCAGATTGCCGACGCCGGCCGACAGTTCGGGTGCCGTCTCGAACAGCGCCGCATAATGGCGCTCGACCTGCTGCAGCGAGGCGCGGAAAGCTTCCGCGAATTCCGCCTCGCCGGTGAAGCCGAGCATCAGCGCGATACGCTCCAGTTCCTCGTCCTCTTCTGGCAGGACATGTGTCTGCTCGTCGGCCACCATCTGGACGGCATGCTCGACACGGCGCAGGAACCAGTATTGTCGGGTGAGCGCATCGCGCGCATCGGCGGTGATCCAGCCGCGTGCGGCGAGCGCGTCCAGCATCGGCACCGTTTCGCGGCCCCGCAGTTCCGGGAAGCGGCCGCCGGCAATCAGCTGCTGCGTCTGGACGAAGAACTCGATCTCGCGGATGCCGCCGCGGCCGAGCTTGACGTTATGGCCTTTCACCGCGATCTCGCCGTGGCCCTTGTGGGCATGGATCTGGCGCTTGATCGAATGGACGTCGGCGATCGCGGCGTAATCCATGTATTTCCGCCAGACATAGGGCTGCAATTCCTTGAGGAAGGCCGAGCCCGAGGCAAGGTCTCCGGCCACCGGCCGCGCCTTGATCATGGCGGCGCGCTCCCAGTTCTGGCCGCGGGCCTCATAATAACGAAGCGCCGCCTCGACCGGGATCGCCAGCGGGGTCGAGCCGGGATCGGGGCGCAATCTCAGATCGGTGCGGAAGACATAGCCATGCTCGGTGCGGTCCTGCAGGATGCGCACGAGACGGCGGGTGAGGCGCGAGAACAGCTCCGTCGCATCGAGCGGATCGACCACCGCCGGCGCCTCCGGATCGAAGAAGACGACGAGGTCTATGTCGGAGGAAAAATTCAGCTCATGCGCGCCGAGCTTGCCCATGCCGAGCACAATCCAGCTCGAGCCGCGAGCCGGGTCTTCCGGATGGGGCAGCTTGAGCTTGCCCTGCCCGTGCGCGTCGAGCAGCAGGAAATCGACGGCGGCGCGTGTGCAAGCATCCGCCAGGTCGCTCAGACGGCGCACCGTCAGCGCGGTTTCGGCCTCGCCGGACAGATCGGCCAGCGCGATCAGGAAATGCGCTTCGGCCTTGAACTGCCTGAGTTCCATCATCAGGCTCGATTCCGAAACATTGTCGGCCCGTGCAGCGCGATCGACCGCCTCGCCGATCTCGTTGAGACGCGCTTCGATCGTCTGGTCGAACAGCTTGTCGAGAATGGCCGGACGGCGGCGGGCCGTATCACGCAGGAACGGCGACAGGTCGAAGATGGCGGCGAGCAATTCCTGCAGTGCTCCCTGGCCGGCGAGGAACGCGGCCAGACGCGGAAGGCCGTCTTGCTCGGCCGCGTCAGCGATCTCGGACAATTCCCTCCGGGCATGGTCGCCGCCGAGCGGGCGAAGCGCCAGCGTCGGTCGGAGTTGCCATTCCGTATCGATCTTCTTTTTTGCCATCCTTGCCGCCATCAATGCGTCTCCCGGGCCGGGAAACTCATGACTACGGACAATCCGGGATTGGCGGGCAGAAGATCAAGCCTGCCGTTGTGGAAAGTCATGATCGCCTTGGCGAGGCTAAGGCCCAGGCCCGAGCCCGGCTGCGAACGGCTCTTCTCCAGCCGCACGAAACGCTCGGTGACCCTGGCGCGGTCGGCATCGTCGGGAATGCCAAGGCCATTGTCGGAAACGGCGAGCTTGACCTCGCCGCCGATGCGCTCCAGCGTGACGCGCACCTTCGGGCTCTCGGCGGCGCCGGTCGAGTATTTGATGGCGTTGTCGACGATGTTCGACAGCGCCTGGCCGATCAGTTCGCGATTGCCGTTGATGGTAACCGCTTCCGGCACCGCGGTTTCCAGCACGACGCCCGCCTCTTCCGCCACCGGCTCGTAGAGCTCGACGACATCGCTCACCGTAGCGGCGAGGTCGACCGGGCCGGTTGTCTCGGAGGAATAGCCGGCCTCCAGCCGCGAGATCATCAGGATGGCGTTGAAGGTCTTGATGAGCTGGTCGGACTCGGCGATCGTTCCCTCCAGCGCCTGACGGTAGTCCGTCGTCTTGCGCTTGCCGGCAAGGGTGGCTTCGGCGCGGTTGCGCAGCCTGGTCAGTGGCGTCTTCAGATCGTGAGCGATGTTGTCGGAGACCTGCTTCAGCCCCTCGTTCAGCATGGCGATACGGGCAAGCATCGTGTTGAGGTTTTCGGACAGGCGGTCGAATTCGTCACCGGCGCCGGTCACCGGCAGCCGTCCGCTAAGGTCGCCGCCCATGATGCGGCGACTTGCGTCGGAGACGCTGTCGATGCGTTTCAGCGCGGCGCGCCCGACGAAGAACCAGATCAAGAGGCCGCCGAGCCCCATCATGCCCAGCGCCAGCATCAGCGCGCGGCGGATGACGGCCCGGAAGCGCTCGGGCTCGCCAAGATCGCGGCCGACCAGCAAGATCATCTGATTGGGCAGTCGCAGCACCAGCGCGATAGCGTTGTGGCCTTCTTCGCCTTCCGACCGAGCGCTGCTGTCGCCCGGGGACGGCGCGCTCTGATCGGTGCCACCACCACGCAACCGGTCGAGTTCGCCCTCACCGAAGCGATGGTACGAAAAGGGCTCCGTCGTCCAGCCCTCGGTTTCGATGATTCCCGGCTCCAGGCTCTGCACATTGCCGGTCAGGATCTGGCCGTTGGCGTCGGCGATCAGATAGAGGTTGGCGCCAGGCTGGCGCGAGCGGGCTTCAACCACGCGCACCAGCAACGGCAGGCCGCCATTTTTGTATGCGCGAGCCAAGCCGAGGATCTCGTCATTGATCGTGTCCTGGGTCTGCGCCGTCAGCATGCGCGCCGAGAGCGACGTCATGTAAAAGACGAGCAGCACGGCGCAGAGAGCGAAAAGCAGAAGGTAAAGCGCCGAGAGCCGGGCCGCCGTCGTCTTCATGATGGCCGGCAGGGAAAGAGCCATGTTCGCCTAGATCAGGATGACGATTGGCTGCACGGTAACCCCTTGTTGCAGCATCTTTTCCGAAACGTTCCCTGACTTTCGGTTTGGGATCATGCTCTAGCCGCCTTTCAGCATGTAGCCCGCGCCGCGGATGGTGTGCAGGATCGGTTTGTCGAAACCCTTTTCGATCTTGCCGCGCAGGCGCGAGACATGAACGTCGATGACGTTGGTCTGCGGATCGAAATGATAGTCCCAGACATTTTCCAGCAGCATGGTGCGCGTCACCACCTGGCCGGCGTGGCGCATCAGATATTCCAGCAGGCGGAACTCGCGCGGCTGCAGCGTGATCTCGCGGCCGGCGCGCTTGACCGAATGCGACAGACGGTCGAGCTCGAGATCGCCGACGCGGTAGACGGTCTCGGTTTCCCGGGCGCCGGCGCGACGGTTCAACACCTCGACGCGGGCAAGCAATTCGGAAAAAGCGTAGGGTTTGGTGAGATAATCGTCGCCGCCGGCGCGCAGCCCGGTGACGCGGTCGTCGACCTCGCCCAGCGCCGACAGGATCAGCACCGGCGTGGTGTTGCCGCGCGAGCGGAGCGCTGCGATCACCGACAGCCCGTCGCGGCGCGGCATCATGCGGTCGACCACCATCACGTCATAGTCGCCGGCGTCGGCAAGCGCGAAGCCGGTCTCGCCGTCCCCGGCGACATGGGCGGTGTGGCCCGCCTCGGCGAAGGCTTTCTGCAGGTAGTCCGCAGCCTCGCGGTCGTCTTCCATGACGAGAATCTTCATGGAGCCGTTATACGCGATTTCACTGGAAGGTTGAGGGGCAGCCATGACTCAGCGCCTTTGCGTTCGCCAGCCGCATGTCGTGATCCCAGACCGGTACCCACTTGCGGGCACCGTGCTTGGCAAGCGGCAGCGGGTGATGGGAAACCCGCTGCCGCAGGAGCGAAACACGGTGACTGACTGACGTGCTCGGCCCCATGTTTTCCCGGCGGCGGCTCGGGGGTGTTGAAACCGCCGCAAGGAAAAGTCGCTGAGCAATTCCAGGAAAGGCGTGAAGCGGGTTTCCGTCCGGAATTGCGTCAAACAGAGAGTTAGAGCGGTTCTGCGTTCTCGAGGAGCGATTGAACCGCTCTCTCAGATCAGCCCTTTCCGACCGGCAGCGCGACGAAGCGGTTGCTATCGTCGCGGGTGATCTGCATCAGCACGGCCTTGCGGCCCGACTTGGAGGCATCGGTCATGGCCTTGGAAACGTCGTCGGTAGTGTTCACCTCGTTCGAATTGATCGAGGTGATGACGTCGCCGGGCTGGATGCCGCGGTCGGCCGCATCGCTGTCCGGATCGACATCGGTGACCACCAGGCCCTTGCCGTTTTCCGACTTGGTGACGGTGAGGCCGAGATCGGCAAGCGTATCGGCCTTGGCGGGAGCCGCCTGCTTGTTGCCGTCTTCGTTCGAGGCCTGCTTGTCGCTCGAAGGCAACGTGCCGAGGTCCACCTTGACCGTCTCGTTCTTGCCGTTGCGCCAGACAGTGACATCAACCGACTTGCCCGGCGCATAAGCGCCGATCATGCGGGCGAGTTCCTTCGGCGAGGCGACGTCCTTGCCGTCGACCTGGGTGATGACATCGCCGGCGACGATGCCTGCCTTCTTGCCGGGACCAGCGTCCTGCGCGCTCGAAACCAGCGCGCCCTTGTCCGACTTCAGGCCGAGCGACTCGGCGATGTCGGAGGTGACCGGCTGGATCTCGACGCCGAGCCAGCCGCGCTGGACGGAGCCGTTCTTCATCAGGTCTTCGACCACCTGCTTGGCGGTCGAGGCCGGAATGTCGAAGGCGATGCCGACACTGCCGCCCGACGGCGAGAAGATGGCGGTGTTGATGCCGATCACCTGGCCGTTGAGGTTGAAGGTCGGACCGCCCGAATTGCCGCGGTTGACCGAGGCGTCGATCTGGATGAAGTCGTCATAGGGGCCGGCGCCGATGTCGCGGCCGCGGGCCGAAACGATGCCTGCGGTGACGGTGCCGCCGAGGCCGAACGGGTTGCCGACCGCCACGACCCAGTCGCCGATGCGGATCTTGGAGTCGTCGGCGAAGTCGACATAGGTGAACTTGCCACCGCCATCGACCTTCAGCACGGCGAGGTCGGTGCGCGGATCGGTGCCGATCAGCTTGGCGTCGAGCTCCTTGCCGTCATTGGTGACGACGGTGAAGTCGGAGCCTTCCGAAACCACGTGATTGTTGGTGACGAGGTAGCCGTCCTCGGAAATGAAAAAGCCCGAACCTTGAGCCACGGGGCGCGGCTCGCCATTGCCGTGGTTGCGGTGATTGAAGCGGGGCATGCCGAACTGGCCGCCCTGATCGCCGAAGCCGCGGAACTCCTTGAAGAAGCGGCGCAGCTGCGGATTGTCGGGCAGGTTGTCGAAGCCGTTCTGATCGTCGGAGCCGTCATCGGCCGTCGGCTGGATCTTGGCCTTCACCTTGACGCTGACCACCGCCGGCGAGACGCGCTCGACGACGTCGGCGAAGCTCGGAACCTGCGGAGCCTCGACACGCACAGCATCGGCCAGCACGGGCGCAGTGCCGGTGGCAAGCGCGCCTGCGCCGACCGCACCAATGACGGCCAGGGACGCGACAGCCGCCATCAGGCGCTTGCGGGTGCTTGAATATGAATCGGGGGCAATATTCATGGGTCTCGTTTCCTCTTTCGAAGTGGATGCGCTCAGGAGAGCATCCTCGGAAAAGAGACTTAGTGAGGCGCACATTACGGCGCCATTTCCGATATATGAAAATTTTGTAATGTTGGCGCTTTAATCGCGCAGCAGCTTGTCCAGCGCCGCCTGTTCCTCGGCGCTGAGCGTGCTGCCCGGCGCGCGGCGTGAACGGGTGCTGAGCACGATGAAGATGCCGCCGGCCAGAAGCAAAAGCGCCGGGGTGCCCCACAAAAGCGCGTTGCGCAGGCTGAAGCGCGGCTTCAAGAGAACGAACTCGCCGTAGCGCGACACGATGTAATCCATCACCTGCTGGTCGGTATCGCCGGCGACGAGGCGCTGGCGCACGAGGACGCGCAGGTCGCGGGCCAGATCGGCGTCGGATTCGTCGATCGACTGGTTCTGGCAGACCATGCAGCGCAAGCCTTCGGAAAGCGCGCGTGCGCGAGCCTCCAGCGCCGGATCGGGCAGCACCTCATCGGGCTTCACCGCCTGTGCCGCGCCGGCGAAGACCAACGCCAGCAGGAGGATCAGCGAGGCGAGCGAAAACTTCGCTTTCATGTCGGGCTCGCGGGTAAGGCAGCGGCAGCCGGCTTGCGGCGCCTCGCGGGGGCGCCAACGCGCAGGCGGCGGTCGAGCAGCGACACGGCGGCGCCCGCCATCATCACCAGTCCGCCGCCCCAGATCAGCGTCACCAACGGCTTCCACCACAGGCGCACGACGACCGAGCCGTCCTTGCCCTCATCGCCGAGCGACAGATAGAGCTGGCTCACACCCAGCGTCCTGATGCCGGACTCGGTCGTTACCGTCTGCCGCACCGGATAGAAGCGTTTTGCAGAGGTGATCTCGCCATCGGCATTGCCATCGGCGCCAATCAGCAGGAAGCGGCCGCGCTCCTCGGTGAAGTTTGGGCCTTTCTGAGGAAACAGTCCTTCGAAGCGCAGCGTGTGGCCGGAAAGTTCCACCGTCTCGCCGAGGCGCATGGTGAGAATCTTCTCCGTGCCAAACGAAAGCGTGCCGACGATGCCGAGCAAGGTGAGCCCGAGGCCGAGATGGGCAAGCGCGGTGCCGAAGACCGAGCGCGGCAGGCCGGCAAAGCGTCTCAGCACGTCGGCCGGCGCCACCGAGCCGATGCCCGACTTGACGGCAAGGTCGGTCAGCGCGCCGGCGACAAGCCAGACGGCGAGGCCGACGCCAAGCGCAGCGAAGACCGAGGCGCCATCGATAAACAGGCCGGTGACCAGCATCGCGGCGATCGCCAGCCCGAAGGCCGCCATCAGGCGCTGCGAGGCGGCAAGGACGTCGCCGCGCTTCCAGGCAAGCAGCGGACCAAACGGCACGATGGCGAGCAGCGGCAGCATCAGCGGGCCGAACGTCAGGTCGAAGAAGGGCGCGCCGACCGAGATCTTGGCGCCGGTGATGGCCTCAAGCGCCAGCGGGTAGAGCGTGCCGACGAGCACCGTCGCGGTCGCCGTGGTCAGGAACAGATTGTTGAGCACGAGCGCGCCTTCACGCGAGATCGGCTGGAACAGGCCACCTGCGGTCAGGGTGGAAGCGCGCAGCGCAAACAGCGCCAGCGAGCCGCCGATGAACAGCGTCAGGATGCAGAGGATAAAGACGCCGCGCGCCGGATCGGTGGCGAAGGCATGCACGGAAGTCAGCACGCCAGAGCGGACAAGAAAGGTGCCGAGCAGCGACAGCGAGAAGGTGAGGATGGCAAGCAGCAGCGTCCAGATCTTCAGCGCCGAGCGCTTTTCCATGACGATTGCCGAATGGAGGAGCGCCGTGCCGGCGAGCCAGGGCATGAAGGAAGCGTTCTCGACCGGGTCCCAGAACCAGAAGCCGCCCCAGCCAAGCTCGTAATAGGCCCAATAGGAGCCCATGGCGATGCCGCCGGTCAAAAACATCCAGGCGACCAGCGTCCAGGGCCGCACCCAGCGCGCCCAAGAGGCATCGATGCGGCCTTCGATCAGGGCTGCGACCGAGAAGGAGAAGCAGATCGAGAAACCGACATAGCCGAGATAGAGCAGCGGCGGATGGATGGCGAGGCCGAGGTCCTGCAGGATCGGGTTGAGATCGCGGCCCTCGATCGGCGCCGGGTTCAGCCGGATGAAGGGATTGGACGTCGCCAGGATAAACAGGAAGAAGGCGGCGCCGATCATGCCCTGCACGGCCAGAACATTGGCTTTGAGCGTTGCTGGCAAGTTGGAACCGAAGACAGCGACGAGCGCGCCGAAGAAGGTCAGGATCAGCACCCAGAGCAGCATCGAGCCTTCGTGGTTTCCCCACGTGCCGGTGATCTTGTAGATCATCGGCTGCAGCGAATGGGAGTTTTCCCAGACGCTCGCCACCGAGAAATCGGAGCCGGCATAGGCGGTGGCAAGAGCGGTGAAAGACAGCGCGGTGAGCGCAAAGCCGGTGACCGCGACCGGGCCGCCGACCGCCATCAGCCGCTGGTTGCCGGCGCGGGCGCCGACCAATGGCACCAGCATCTGCACCAGCGACAGCGCGAAGGCGAGGACGAGCGCGAAATGTCCGGTCTCAACCATTATTGGCTCTTGCTCTCCTGCCAGACGCCCTTGGCTTTCAAGCCGTCGGCGACTTCCTTGGGCATATAGCGCTCGTCGTGCTTGGCTAAAACGCTATCGGCAACGAAGACGCCGTCCGGGCCGAAAGCGCCTTCGGTGATGACGCCCTGCTCCTCGCGGAAGAGGTCGGGCAAGATGCCGGTATAGGTGACCTTGACCGATTTCTGCTCATCGGTGACCGAGAACGCGACGGTCGCGCCCTGACCGCGAACGATGGTGCCTTTTTCGACGAGCCCGCCAAGGCGAATGCGCTGTCCGGGCTGGACGGTTGCGGCGGCGAGGTCGGCGGGCATGTAGAAATACGAAGCCTTTTGGCCGAGCGCGTAGAAGGTAAGACCGGCAGCAGCGCCGAGGAAGGCCAGCCCTGCGAGGATCACCGACAATCGCTTCTGCTTGCGCGTCATGGCCTACTCCGTCGCCGTCACGCCGAGGGAGGCGGCAAAGGCGGTGAATTTCTTGGCCTGCTCGCTGTCGGCGCCGAAGACGGCAACCGCGCGGCCGAGCGCGTCGCGCGCCCGGTCGGCCTTGCCGAGCACAACATAGGAACGAATGAGCCGCATCCACCCCTCCTCGTCGCGCGGATTTTGTTTCAGCCGGTCGTCGAGGCTTGCGACCATGGTCTCGATCATTGCCTGCCGGTCCTGCGGCGCCATCTGCCGCGCCGCCTCGACCTGCCCGGCATCCGGGCCGGTCGCCGGCTTGCCTGCCGCCGCCGGCGGCTCGGCCGTTTCGGCGAGCGCCTGCTGGACGGCGCTGCGCCAGGGCGAATCGGGCGCAAGCTGACCGAGCATCTTTTGCCAAGCGGCGGCGGCTTCCGCCTTCCTGCCTTCCTGGGCCAGGCCCATCGCCAGATAGAAATTGGCCTTGGCGTTGGCGGGATCGAGCTTCAAGGCCGCGTCGAAGGCGCCCTGAGCCTCGGCCGTGACGATCCCGCCGGCAGCGTTGGCGATCGCCTCGCCAAGGCCGGCCTGGCGCACGGCGCTGTCGCCGTCGAGGCGGATGGCGTTGCGATAGGCGGTCACCGCGTCGGCGTAGCGCTGCAGGCGCAGATAAACCGGCGCCAGCACGTCCCAGCCCTTGCCGTCCGAGGGATTGGCGGCGAGATGCGCCTCGGCGCGGGCAACCAGCTCGTCGACCGAGGACTCGGCAGGGTTCTTGGCCAGCCGTTCGGCCAGCGGCTGCGAGGGCAGATCCGGCGAGCCGAGTGAGCCGTAAAGTCCCCAGCTAACCAGCGGCACCGCCAGCACGGCGGCGGTGGCGACCAGCTTCGCGGCGCGCGCAGGGCGCGGCGCTCGCGCGCTTGCCTGGCTGTGCGAGCCGAGACGCAGAATGCGGCGGCCGATCTCGGCGCGCGCTTCCTCCGCCTCGCCCGGCTGGATGAGACCGCGCGCCATGTCGCGGTCGAGTTCCGAAAGCTGGTCGCGATAGACTTCGAGATCGTGATCGCCGGCGGTCGATGCGGCTTTCGTGCCGCCGGCCAGCGGCAAAAGCACCGCCAGGCTGGCGCCCAGCGTAAGGATTGCAGCTATGACCCAGAACAGCATGGCTATTCCAATAAAGGCAGAGCCCTGCCCTGCCAACACGGACGCCCTGCGACGCTTTGGCGGCAGACGCGCCGGCCGTCCTTGATCAATGTCAAATTGCGCCGATCGTTGCTAATTCAGGTCAGCGGCGTCCAGCTGCCGTCGGCATTGCGGCAGGCGGTGCCGCGCGCCGTGACGCCCGAACCGCTCGTGTAAACGGTGTGGGTGTATTGGCGGCAGTCCTGCGAGCCGACCCGGTAGGGCTGGGCGGCAACGACCTCGCCATAATGGGTCGAGCTGTCGCCCTTCCACGCCACCTTCTGGCCGCTGGCGTTGTATTCCAGCGCCTTGTACTCGGCCTCGAGGCCTTTGCGCTTTTCAGCATCGCTCAGACCCGAACCGATCGAGCCGCCGATGAGCCCGCCATTCATGGCCGCGACGATGCCGGCTCCCACCTTACCGGCGGCCGGCGGCGTGGCGACGGGCGTGACCGGAGAGGTCGGGCCGGTCCTGCCCAGCGTGGTGCAGCCCGACACGGCCATCAGGGCGGAAACAAGCGCAACGCGAATCTTCATACCAGCAACCGGTTCTCTTGAGCGGGATGGGCTTCTTGGGCGAAAAGCACTTCTGGAGCGAGATGGATCGGGAACCGCGCCAGCGGGAAGGATAGCGAGCCCATAGTATTGATATTTGTCGGAAATTTGGCCGCGAGCGGCCGCACGGAAATCGATAAAAACATTATTGAAGGCTCCGCAATCTTACCACTGCCCTCAAGCCGCCCATGCTGGACCGTTCCAGCGCCAGGGCGCCTCCATACTCGTTGACGAGGTCGGCGACAATGGCCAATCCAAGCCCCGTTCCCGGCTTCGTCTCGTCGAGTCTCTTGCCGCGTTTCAACACTTCCCGCGCGCTGTCCTCGGGAATGCCGGGGCCGTCGTCCTCTATAACGATTTCAAAAAGGTTGGGGCTTCCCGCAACGGTGGCGACCGAGACGGCAACGGCGCTTTTCGCCCATTTCATGGCATTGTCGAGGAGATTGCCGAGCAATTCCTCAAGATCCTCGCGCTCGCCGGCAAAGACGATCCCGGCGGCAGGCTGCGACAGCGAAAGCTGTGTCTGCGGGTTGAGCTTGCGCAGCACGCGCACCATGCGCTCGACCAGCGGCGCCACCGGCGTGCGGAAGACGACGCTGTCGCGCTGGGCGGCGACGCGGGCGCGCTGCAGATAATGGTCGACCTGCTTTTGCATCGAGGCAGCCTGCTCGGCGATGAGCTCGCCCTTGGCGCCGCCGAGCGCGCGGCCCTCGTTGATCAGCACGGCAAGCGGCGTCTTCAGGGAATGGGCGAGGTTGCCGACCTGGGTGCGCGAACGCTCGACGATGCGCCTGTTGTTCTCGATCAGCGCATTGGTCTCGCTGGCCAGAGGCTCGATCTCGGCCGGGAAGCGCCCGTCGAGCCGCTGCGCCGTGCCCTCGCGCACCATCGCCAAAGCATTGCGCACGCGGCGCAAAGGCTGCAAGCCGAAAAGGATGGCGATGGCGTTGATGGCGATCATGCCGACGCCGAACAGCGACAGATAGGTGAGCAGCCGGCGCTGGAAGCTCGCGATCTCCTGCTCGAGCTCGCTGTGATTGCCCATGACGCGGAAGCGCGCGGCGCGGTTCTTGGCATCGAGCACGAACTCGCTCTCGAAAACCTCTAACTCCTCGCCCTTGATGCCCTCGGTCGAATAGCTGCGCTGGAAGTTCGCGTTGAACGGCACCTCGGCGACGCTCGGCGACAGGATCGAGGAGGTCATCGAGGAGGAATGGAGTTCGCCGTGAACGTCTTCGGAGGCCGGCTCGACCGACCAGTACCAGCCGGAATTCGGCTCCGAGAAGCGCAGATCGCCAAGGTCGGGCGAGCCGATGAGCGCGCCATTGTCGGAAATGCCGACGGAGCCGATCAGGTTGAACAGATGCGCCGAAAGCAGACTGTCGAAGCCGCGCTCGCTGGCCTGGCGGTAGAGCGTGGTTATGAGCGTGAAGATGACGACGAGCGTCAGGATCGCCCAAATCGTGGAAAAGGCGATGACGCGGAAGGTCAGCGAGCGCGGCCAGAGCCGCAGCTTTGAAAGCCACGTTCTCATCGTCGGCTTCAGCGGTTCCGCGTCACGCCTCCGGCTCTCGCATGCGATAGCCCATGCCTCGCACGGTTTCGATCATGTCGATGCCCATCTTCTTGCGAAGCCGTCCGACGAACACCTCGATGGTGTTGGAGTCGCGGTCGAAGTCCTGGTCGTAGAGATGTTCGACCAATTCGGTGCGCGATACCACCTCGCCCATATGATGCATCAGATAGGCAAGCAGCCGAAACTCGTGGGAAGTGAGCTTCAGCGGCACGCCGTTGACGTCGGCCTTGGAGGCCTTGGTGTCGAGCCTCAGCGGCCCGCAGGTGAGCTCGGACGAGGCATGGCCGGCGGCGCGGCGGATCAGCGCCCTCACTCTGGCCAGCACCTCCTCGATGTGAAAAGGCTTGGTGACGTAGTCGTCGGCGCCCGCGTCGATGCCGGCAACCTTGTCGCTCCAGCGGTCGCGGGCGGTCAGGATCAGCACAGGCATCTTGCGCCCGCCGCGGCGCCAGCGCTCGACGACGCTGATGCCGTCCATCTGCGGCAGGCCGATGTCGAGGACGACGGCGTCGTAAGGCTCGGTGTCGCCGAGGAAATGCCCCTCTTCGCCGTCATAGGCGCGGTCGACGACATAGCCGGCATCGACCAGCGCATCCGTAAGCTGCCGGTTGAGATCCTTGTCATCCTCGACGACGAGCACGCGCATGGTTCGGAGCCTGTTGAAGGGTGGAGGTATAGGCCGATTCCGCCGGCCAGGAAACTCAAGCCTGTTAAAGGGAATTGGGCGTCAGTCCAGCGGCACCACGATCTCAGTACGGCGCGGCCGCTGGCCCTCCTTGCCCGGGACCAGTACCACGATCACGCAGACCTGCTGTCCGCCGCGCGTCGCCTGCGAGGCCTTGGCGAGCGTGCCGCCGTTCTGCGCGGCGATCTGCTGGCCGATTGCATAGCAGTCGTTGGCAGCAAGCACGAGCGGCTGATCGACCGATGGCTCGACGAGCGGCATCGCCGTCGCCTGCGACGCAAAAATCCCGGCTGCGGCAAGCGCCAGCGTCGCGGCGCGAGTAAGGGAGCGGAACGTTTTCATGATCACGGTACTAACGCATTTGTGCTGAACATGAAATGAACGGTGAACGGCCGAAAATCCATGCCCGCCATACCCCCTGACCGCGAGACGAACAAATGCGAGTCCAACTGCCTGGGCCCATCAGGACCAGCCATGGATTGATAGCCGGAAAATCACGGGCGCGGCTACGGTTTTCGCGGCTTGCATATGCTCTAATTTGCGCCGTGAAGCAGTTGAGGACGGGGAGAATGCCATGAGCCATGACGACCTTGCCAGTCTTTACAAGGGCTACATTGCCTGCCTCAACGAACAGGATTGGGACAATCTCGGCCAGTTTGTCGGCGAGGAGGTGCAGTATAATGGCGAGACGGTGGGGCTTTCGGGCTATCGCCGCATGCTGGAAGGCGATTTTCAGGCCATTCCCGATCTGCGTTTCAACATCGAGCTTCTGGTTTCAGAGCCACCACGCGTGGCGGCCCGTCTGCATTTCGACTGCAGGCCCAAGGGCATGCTGTTCGGCCTGGCGGTGAACGGCAGGCGAGTCACCTTCGCGGAGAACGTCTTTTATGAAATCCAGGACGGGCGGATACGCGAGGTCTGGTCCGTCATCGACAAGGCCGCCATCCAGGCCCAGCTCTAGAGACGTTCATCGCTTCAAGGAAACGCGGAATTGCTCTAACTCTTTGTTTTTTCGCACTTCCGGACGGAAAATAGGTGCGCACTTTCCTGGAATTGCACAAGGAAAAGCTGGTCTCTCAGGCACTTTCTTGCGTCAGCGCGCGGAAGCGCAGCAGCCCGTGGTGCACCGCGAGGTCGTCGTCATAGCGCGCCTCGGCGAATTCCAGCGACAGCCGCGTCTGGCCACGCGGGCCGATCGAGAGGGCCGCGCCGTCGAGGCGCGCCTTGATGCTGTCCATGATGAGCCGCGTCTCGGCCTCGCCCTGCGCCTTCGACCAGATGTGGAGCGTGATGAGTTGGTCGTCGTTGTCGTCGGCGCCGGTGTCCAGGTCGAAGGCGCTAGTGCGGCCGTAGGTGACGTGCGGAAATGCGGCTTTGGCGTCGGCGCGCTCGAGCAGGCCGGCGCCGCCCAGCAGCGCCGACAGCGACGCATCGGTCTTCAATCGCAGGAACAAGGCCTGCATCAAATCGCCAGGCGCCGTCATATGTGGTTCCTCTCGCCTGCCTTGTCCTCATCGCAGCGTAGCCGCCTTACACCCGTTTCGCCAGATCGTCGGACGGCGTCTGGAGGCAATGCCATCAAGCCTTGCCGCTGATCACCGTTGCCTGATCCCTGATCACCACAGTTACGAAACGGATGACGGCGCACAGGCGCCTCATCACCGATCTCGCGGCGATAGACAAGCAAAACCGGGCGGCTGCCGAGAGTTTCGGGGGCGAGCCGCACCATGCGCGGTTCCGGTTCGGCGGGCATGCAGGGCATCACGCGTGTCACGATGTGGGGCGACACGGTTTTTGAGGGAGGCGCCGCGCAGGGTCTGGTGGAGCAATGCGACTACGTCTACACAAGGCTGCTGCCCGGCTGGGGCGCCGGTCGCTTTCGCCGCAGGGCGCAAGCCTGGCTGACGAGCGGGGCAGACTGGCCAGGGAGGCCGGAGATGAAACTTCTGATCTTTGGCGCCTCGGGCGCGACCGGCCGCGCCCTCGTCTCGGCGGCGCTGGCGGAAGGCCATCTGGTCACCGCCTTCGTCCGCACCCCGCGCAAGCTCGCCATCAGCCACGACCGTCTGAGCGTGATCGTCGGAGACGTCGCCGACTGCAAGGCGGTGGAGGGCGCGATTGCCGGTCACGACGCGGTGTTGAGCTGCCTCGGTGTCGGCGTGCCACTGAAGCACGACGCGGCGGTGATTGCCGGTATCGGCTTCATCGTCGAGGCGATGCAACGGAGCGGGCCAACCCGGCTCATTTATCAGTCCTTCCTCGGCGTCCGCGACAGCCGGCGGCAATTGGGGCCACTGCTCGGCGGCATCGTCGTGCCGCTCGTGCTGCGCCATGAAGCGGCGGATCACGAAGCGAAGGAAAGGCTCATCGCGCAGTCCGGCCTCGACTGGACGATCGTGCGACCGCCAAAGCTCGGCAACGGTCCAGCCATCGGCCGGTTCCGCCACGGCCACGGCATCCGGGCCAGATCCTTGTTGCCGACGCTGGCGCGCGCCGACGTGGCGGCCTTCATGCTCGATCAAGTCAGCGACAAGACCTATTCGCGTACAGCGGTTGCCCTGCTGCCTTGACCTCACGACACCGGTGCCGCGCCGCCCTCTTCGGTGCGGCGTGCGATGAAATCGTCGAGCACGCCGGCGGTGGCGGCAGCGGATGCGGGCGGCTGGAAATCGGAAAGAATCCGCTTCCAGATGCCGGTGGCGCGCTCCGTCGCGGTCTTGCCGCCGGATTGCGTCCAGTTGCCGAAATTCGACCAGTCGGCCACCAGCGGTTCGTAAAAGGCGGTGCGGTAGCGGACCATGGTGTGGGCGGCCGAGAAGAAATGGCCGCCGGGCTGCACCTCGGCAATGGCGTCGAAACCAATGGCGTCGGCATCACCCGGTGTCGTGGCGCAAAGCTCGGCGACCGTCTGCAGCGCCTCGATGTCGGTAATCAGCTTTTCGAACGAGACGCTCAAGCCGCCCTCCAGCCAGCCTGCCGCATGGATGCAGACGGTGGCGCCGGCAAGCACCGAGCCCCATAGCGCGAACTGCGTCTCATGCGCCGCCTGCGCGTCGGAGACATTGGCGGCGCTGCCGCCGCCGGAACGCCAAGGCAAGCCGGTGAAGCGCGCGAGCTGGCCGGCGCCCAAGGTCGCCTTGATGTGCTCCGGCGTGCCGAAGGCCGGCGCGCCCGACTTCATGTCGACATTGGAGGAAAACGAGCCATAGACCACCGGAGCGCCGGGGCGCACGATCTGGGCGAGCGTCAGCCCCGCCAGCGCCTCCGCATGCTGCAGGGTCAGCGCGCCGGCGACCGTGATCGGCGCCATGGCGCCCGCCAGGCAGAAGGGCGTGATGATCGACACCTGGCCGAACCTGGCGAAGTCGATGATGCCTTGCGCCATCGGGATATCGAGCTGGCGCGGCGAATTGGTGTTGATGACGGTGTAGCAGAAGGCGCCGTTGCGAAATTCGTCCTCCGAGAGGCCGCGCGCCAGCCGGACCATCTCAAAACTGTCCTCGACCTGCGGCGTGCCGCGCGCGAAGACGAAGGGAAACTTGTCGGACAAGGTGAGCTGCGCGCGGCCGGTGGCAAAGTGGCGAAAGCGCGTGTCGACGTCCTGCGGCTCGATGCAAGGGCCGAGCATATGCAGCACGTCGAAATGCTGCAGGAGCTTCATGAATTCCTCGAAGGCGGCGAGCGTGCCCGGCCGCCTTCCGCGCTCGAGATCGGTGACGTTGGGCGCGCCGGAGCCGGCGAGGAATGTCATGGACCCAAGCTCGAGGATAAGGTCACGGGAGCGGGCGCCGCCATAGGCGGGGATCGAGCGCGGCGCGGACGCCAAGGCTGCCTCGACCATGTCGCGGCCGATCCGCACCATCTGGCTGTCCTCGTCGACCAGGGCGCCGGCCTTGGCAAGAATGGCGCGCGCCTCCGGCAGCAGCACCTTGATGCCGAGTTCTTCCAGCACGCGCAGCGCCGTGTCGTGGATTGCGGCGACCTGATCGTCGGAAAAGACCGGCTGCGGCAGGAAGGGGTTCTTCAGCGAACGATAGTTCGGGCGGCGGCTGGACTCGCTACCGGCCTCGCCGGTGCGTCCGCGCCGGCGTTCGCGCCTCTGATCGCGTGCGGCCTCATCAATCATGCCCAATCCTCCCTATTGCCGCATTGCCTCGCCCTTGGGGTCATAGGGCGAGGCCGCGATGACGCGCGCCGGCCGTTCGACGCCGACAATGTGTACGGAAAGTTGCGTCCCCTCCCCGGCGAAATCGTCATCGAGCAACGCCAGGGCGACGCTCTTGCCAACCGTGTAGCCGTAGCCGCCGGAAGTGACGAAGCCGACGCGCCGGCCCTTGTGCCAGACAGGCTCGAAACCGCTGGCGTCGGCGTCGACGGCATCGACTTCCAGGGTCACGATCCGCCGGGCGACGCCCGCCTTGCGCTCCTTGAGAGCTGCTTCGCGGCCGACAAAATCGCCCTTTTCGAAGGCGACGAACCGATCGAGCCCGGTCTGACCGGGCGTGTAGCCTTGGGTAAACTCGCGCGACCAGATGCCGAAACTCTTCTCCAGCCGCAGCGCGTTGAGCGCGTAGTAGCCGATCTCGGCGAGACCAAGATCTTCGCCGGCGGCGAGCAGCGTCTCGCGCAGCGTCCCGTGCAGGGTGGCCGGGCAATTGATTTCGAAGCCGAGCTCGCCGGCGATCGACAGCCGGGCGACCCGGGCGCGAACCATGCCGATGTCGAACTCGGCGCAGGCCATGAACGGCAGGGTTTTGGCGGAGACGTCCTGGTGCGTGGTGCGTTCGACGACCTTCCTTGCATTCGGCCCGGTCACCAGGAAGCCGGACATCGCGTCCGAGATGTCGTTAACCGAGACGCCGTCCGCCATGTGCGCCTCGAACCAGCGCATGTGGAATTCGCGCAGGTAATAGGAGCCCATGATCCAGTAGTCGCCGCCGCCCCAGTTGAGCACGGTAAGGTCGCCCTTCAGCCTGCCGTCATGGCCGAGCATCGGGGCAAGCTTCGCGCGCCCAGGCTTCGGCAGTTTGCAGGCGAGCAGCCGGTCGAGCCAGGCCTCGGCGCCGGGACCGGACACGGCGTAGCGCGAGAAGGCCGTGGTGTCGACGAGGCCGGCGGCGCGGCGCACCTGCAGCACCTCATCGCCGACGATGTCGAAGGCGTTGGAGCGCTTCAGCGTCGTCTCCTCGCGAAAACCCATCGGCGCGAAATAGGCCGGGATTTCCAGCCCCCATGAGGCCGTCCACTCGGCGCCGGCCGCGCTCATGCCGTCATAGGCGCCGGGCCGCTTCAGCGGCCGGCCCGCCGGCAGCCGCTCGTTGGGGAAGGTCATGACGAAGCGACGGGCGTAGAACTGGCGCGTGGTTTGCCTGAGATACTCGCGGTTGGCGGCGAAGGCGCCGTAGCGGGCGATGTCCATGCCGAAGATGTCGGCCTGCGGCTCGCCGTAGATCATCCATTCGGCCAGCGACTTGCCGACGCCGCCACCCTGGCTGAAGCCGGCCATGACGCCGCAGGCGACCCAGTAGTTCTTCAAGCCACGCACCGGGCCAACCAGCGGATTGCCGTCGGGGGTGAAGGTGAAGGCGCCATTGACCCATTTGCGGATGCCCGCCTTGGCCAGGCAGGGGAAGCGCTGATACGCCTTCGAAAGCTCCGGGCTGATGCGGTCGATGTCCTCGGGGATCAGCTCGATGCCGTAGTCCCAGGGCGCACCGTCCATGTTCCAATGTTTTGGATTCTGCTCGTAGACACCTAGCAGCACGCCTTTGCGCTCCTGCCGAAGATAGGAGAAGCCGTCGAGATCGACGGCAAGGCCGAGCTCGTTGTCCAGGGCAGCGACCTCCGGAATGTCCTCGGTGACGAAATAATGGTGCTCCATCGGCGTCACCGGCAGGTCGACGCCTGCCATGAGGCCGACCTGCTTGGCCCACAGGCCGCCGGCGTTGACGACATGCTCGGCGACAATCGCGCCCTTCTCCGTAACCACATCCCAGCCGCCGTCGGCGCGCTGGCTGAGCTCGATCACGCGGTTGCGCAGGATCACATCGGCGCCGCGCTTCTTTGCGGCGCCCGCATAGGCGTGCGTCGTGCCGTAAGGGTCGAGATGGCCTTCGTTGGAATCGTAAAGGCCACCCAGCACATCGCTGACGTCGACGATCGGGCAGATCTCCTTGATCTCCTCGGGCGTCACCAGGCGGGCCGTCTCGATGCCGACCGACTGGAACACCGCCCAGGCCGATTTCAGCCATTCCCAGCGCTGCGGATCGCTTGCCATGTTGACGCCACCGGTCATGTGCAACCCGGCATCCTGGCCGGACTCGGCCTCGATCTCGCGGTAGAGCTTGATCGTGTAGTCCTGCAGCGCCGCGACATTGGGATCGGCGTTCAGCGCATGGAAGCCGGCCGCCGCGTGCCAAGTCGAGCCGGCCGTCAGCTCGGCGCGCTCGATAAGCGCCACGTCGCTCCAGCCGAAGCGCGTCAGGTGATAGAGCACCGAGGCGCCGACCACGCCTCCCCCGATGACGACTGCCCGGTAATGCGATTTCACGAGCCTCTCCCTCTCGTTGGAGAGCCTTACGATACACGTCCTGTACAGGAGTGTCTAGACACAAGTGTACAGATCGCTTGCGCGCCGCTTCCCGCCATGCCTATTGTGCGGCCATGATCATGACCGCCCCGCAGGCCGAACCGGTTCTCGGCAACATCAAGGTCACGCGCTCAGACTGGATCAATCTGGCGCTTGAGACGCTGGTTTCAGACGGTATCGAGAGCGTGCGCGTGCTCACCCTCGGCCAGAAGCTCGGCGTGTCGCGCTCAAGCTTCTACTGGTATTTCGAAAGCCGGCAGGATCTGCTCGACCAGTTGCTCAAGCATTGGCACGACACCAACACCACTGCGATCGTCGAGCGCGCCCGGCGCCCCGCCGAAACCATCATCATGGGCGTGATGAACGTATTCGAATGCTGGGCCGACGAGCGCCTCTTCGACCCGAGGCTCGATTTCGCCGTGCGCGAATGGGCGAGGCGCTCGGCAGACGTGCGGCAGATGATCGACCAGGCCGACGACGAGCGCCTCAGCGCCATCCGCGACATGTACCGCCGGCACGGCTACGACGACGAGGACGCCTTCATCCGAGCGCGTGTGCTCTACTACATGCAGATCGGCTATTACGTGCTCGACCTCAAGGAACCGGTCGAGGCCCGCGTCAGCCATCTCGCCGCCTATCTGCGCTCCTTCACCGGCCAGGAGCCGACCGAAGCGGATGTGGCGCATTTCATGCGCTTCATCGCGGCGCGCTGATGACTACCCGCCGTTCACGGCCGATTGACCTCCATTCAACAAAGCTTGTGCTGTGGCTTCGCTGCCCTTGTGAGCAGTGATAAAATGGTCGAATAGTTTGGCAGGGTGCCACCTGAAACTGCCCGCATGCTGTTTTCGGGCGAAAGCGCATTGGGGCGGAAGTCTGGAATGCCAACTCCTTCGAAACCACGCAAGAGAAGAGGCCGGATCGCCTCGGCGGCTCTTGCCGTCGATGCGTGGCTCGATTCCTCGCTCTACGAGATCAGCTTCAAAGCGCGCGAATTCTGGGAGGCCGCAACCATCTTTTCCCGCCGCTTCCGCCTGCATGGCTGGCGGCGCGCCATCATCGAGGTGCTGAGTGAAGGGTTCACCATGGGAGCCGGCGGCTTCGTGGTGCTGTTGGCGCTGGCCATGCCGGCGTTTGAGATCACCGCCGGCGATTGGCGCAACCAGGGCGATTTCGCCGTCACCTTCCTCGACCGCTACGGCAACGAGATCGGCCAGCGCGGCATCATTCAGCGCGATTCCGTGCCGGTCGACGAGATGCCGGATATCGTCATCAAGGCGGTGCTGGCGACCGAGGACCGCCGCTTCTTCGATCACTACGGCATCGACGTTCTCGGCCTGTCGCGCGCGATCTTCGAGAATGTGCGCGCCAATTCGGTGGTCCAGGGCGGCTCCAGCATCACCCAGCAGCTGGCCAAGAACCTGTTCCTGTCCAACGAGCGCACCTTGGAGCGCAAGATCAAGGAAGCTTTCCTGTCGCTCTGGCTGGAGGCCAATCTCTCCAAGAAGGAGATCCTCCAGCTCTATCTCGACCGCGCCTATATGGGCGGCGGCACGTTCGGCATCGAGGCGGCGGCGGATTTCTATTTCGGCAAGAGCGTCAAGGACCTGAACCTCGCCGAGGCGGCAATGCTGGCCGGCCTGTTCAAGGCGCCCACCAAATACGCCCCGCACATCAACCTGCCGGCCGCCCGTGCGCGCGCCA
Source organism: Mesorhizobium sp. WSM4989 (assembly GCF_029625795.1). Classification (NCBI taxonomy): domain Bacteria; kingdom Pseudomonadati; phylum Pseudomonadota; class Alphaproteobacteria; order Hyphomicrobiales; family Phyllobacteriaceae; genus Mesorhizobium; species Mesorhizobium sp. WSM4989. The sequence continues at coordinate 774,499 of NZ_JARTVN010000001.1, forward strand.
ATGTGGTGCTCTCCAACCTTGTCGACGCCGGCTTCATGACCGAGGGCCAGGTGCTGCAGGCGCGGCTGCATCCGGCAGATGTCGTCGACCGCGGCGAGCAGAAGAGCCCCGATTATTTCCTCGACTGGGCCTTCGACGAGGTCAAGAAGATCGCCAAGCCCGGCCAACACTCGCTGGTCGCCCATACGACCTTCGACGCCAATATCCAAAAAGCGGCCGAAGAGTCGGTCGAATTCCATCTCCGCCAGTTCGGCAAGGAATACAACGTTACCGAGGGCGCGGTGGTGGTGATCGAGACCAACGGCGCGGTGCGCGCCATTGTCGGCGGCCGCGACTATGGCGCCAGCCAGTTCAACCGCGCCACCAAGGCGCTGCGGCAGACCGGGTCGTCGTTCAAGCCTTATGTCTATGCCACCGCGATGGAGCACGGCTTCACGCCGGACTCGGTGGTTTCCGGCGGCGCCGTCAGTTGGGGCAGTTGGTCGCCACACAATTACAATGGCGGCTCGGCCGGCAACGTCACGCTGCTCACGGCTATCGCCAAGTCGATCAACACCGTGCCGGTGCGGCTCGCCAAGGACTATCTCGGTATCGGGCCGATCAAGGCGATGGCCGAATCCATGGGTGTCGAATCGCCGCTGGAATCGCACAAGACCATGGTGCTCGGCACGTCCCTCATGACGGTGATGGACCAGGCGACAGGCTACAGCGTCTTCGCGCAGAACGGCTTCGTCGGTTCCCGGCACGGCATCACGCAGCTCGTTACCCGCACCGGCGACGTCGTCTATGACTGGGCCAAGGACGCGCCGCCGCCGCACCGTGTGCTGTCGGAAAAAGCTCTGAAATACATGAACACCATGCTGGCCGCGGTGCCGGCGATCGGCACGGCGCGGCGCGCGCAGCTTCCCAACATCGTCGTCGCGGGCAAGACCGGCACCACGCAGTCCTACCGAGACGCCTGGTTCGTCGGTTTCACCGGCAACTACACGGCCGCGGTCTGGCTCGGCAATGACGATTTCACGCCGACCAACAACATGACCGGCGGGTCGCTGCCGGCGATGGTCTGGCAGCGGCTGATGGCCTATGCACACCAGAACATCGATCTGAAGCCGATCCCTGGCCTCGATCATCCCTGGGTCGACCCGGAGGTCGCGGCCAAGGCCGAGGAAGAGGCGAAGAAGGAGGCCGCCGATGCCGCGGCGCAGGCAGAGGCCGAGCGCCCGCCAGTGCTTTCCAGCCGCACCACGCAGACGCTGAGGGCAATGACCAAAGCCTTCCAGGCGGCACCCGCTCTCAACGCACCTACCCTGCCGGAGACGCTGTCCGCGCTTTGAACCTTCGTTCGACGCATGCGCTTGCCCCGAAACCGGTCCCACTTTCGAGTGAAATACTTAGCGGAGACTAGGCAATCTCAGCCCGGCCCATTCGCCGGGTGGGATCTCAGCCCCGACACGGAAGTTGAACGACAAGACCCTTGTCGCATCGGCGTCGACCTCGCACCGGAAGCTCAGGCGGTACCATGTGGTTGCCGTGCTGAAGGCGGCCACCGGAGGGTTAAGGACATTGCCCACCTTCAGCGGAATGGATGGCAGCCATTTGGGAGAATAGGAGGCGCCCTGCAATTCCTCGTTCAAAACGCTGCCGCAAAGATTGGCAACCCGCTGGTCGCGAGGCACCTCGCTCATAGAGCTTGTGGCCAGCGCGTCGCCGGTAGCGCCCTGCGAATAGAGCTTTCGAACACCCGGAAGGCCGGAATAGATCGGCGACGCAGCAACGGCGGCGTTGGTAGAACTTGGCGTCCCGGCGCTCTTGCTTCGGAACTTCGAGATCTTTGCAGGCCTGAACTTCAGCGCATTTGCTTGCTTGGGCTTTTGCTTTTCGGTCACGGCCGGAAGATCGACCTTATCGCCGCTCTTGGCATCCGTCGGCGTCGGCGCCGCGGCTGTTTGCTTTTCGGCGGTTGGCGCTCCTGCCTCTTGCTCGGCAGCCTGCTGTTTATCCGTGTCCTGGGCTGCCTTCTCCTCACTTTGCGTGGGCTCGGCGTCCGTCGCGGCGATTACCGGCTTCTCGTCAGCCGTGCTTTGATCCGCCGGCTGATCGGCATCTGCCGGCGCGGCAGATTGCTTCTGTGCAGGCTTCGCCACGGCGGGCGGCTTGCTATCGCTATCCTTGGCCGGCGACGGCGTGTTGTCCCGGTTGCCGGCTCCATCCAGGGATTTCCTGGGGCCGGTGTCCTTGTTGCCATACTGGAAAACGGGCTTTAGCACCGCGATCGGCGGTGGCTTCGGCGGCTGCTTTTCCGGCACTGGAGGCTTTTCCACTTTTTGCTCGGGCGGTTTTTCGGCTTTCGGTTCCGGGGGCTTCTCGGCCTTGAGTTGCTTCGGCTGCGGTGCGGGCGGAGGCTTCGGCTTAGGTTGCTCGGGCGGAGGCACAAGCGCGACATTGACCGGCTGTTCCTGATCCGGCTGTTGGGCGGGCTTGGGCAAGGTATAGACCAGAAACGCTGCGATCAGCGCATGCAGCATCAGCGATGCGGGCAAAGCCCACGCCAAATTCCGACGCCGCTCTCCGGTCTCGCCCTTCATCCCGACCGATGTGGAACGAAATGGCGGCGGCTTCAAGCACAGGCATCGGATCGGCGCCTGACAAGTCAGTGATTGGATGGCTACGTGCAGCGCCGCCGAGAATCAGAAGGGGCGCGGTGCGGACTTGTCCATGACAGGCCGGTCGCCGACATGGGAACGTCATACTACTGCAGGCCGCAACCACCTGAATATCGCCATGCCCAAGGCAAGCCGGCTTGCCACGAGGCCCCGCGCCGCGATATCCCGGGCAACCTCCTCAGTTCCGGCCTTCCATGCTCAAGACCGTCTCCCTCACGCTGCTTTCGCTTGCCATGGCCATCGGCCTTGGCGGCGGCAGCGTCTGGTACGCGCTCAACGCGCCGGACGGCGTCGGCGCGATCCGCATCGGCCAATGGACAGCTTTTCCTGAAATCGGCACGGAAGGCTCCGACCCCTACTCCAAGGCGCGCGTGGCGCGTGAGGGCGTGCTGGCGCTCGGCCGGGCGGAGGGGTTGTCCTTCGTCGCCGAGCGCGACGCAGCCGGCCAGCCGCTGAAGCGGGAATGCGCCTATTCGATCGAAGGCGGCTACCCGACGGCCCGGTTCTGGACGCTTTATGCCGCCGACCAGTCGCTCGGCGTCATCGACACCGGCAAGGCGAGACAGGCGGCCCTGCAATCCTACGAAGTGCTGCGCCGGCCCGACAATTCGGTCGTCATCTCCGTCGGCGACCGCCCTGCCCCGGGCAACTGGCTGCTGACGGCCGGCTTCGGCAAGATGTATTTCGTGCTGACCTTCTACGACACGCCGATCGCGAGCAGCACCGGGCTTTCCGACGTGACGCTGCCGCGCATTTTGAAGGCGGGCTGCCATGCGTAGCCTGCTGCACGCCCTGGTCCTCGGTCTGCTCGGCGCCGGCATCGTGCATATCGCGGTGCTGTTTCTGGTGCCGGAATTTTCCGAGCGCGATGCCTGGTCGCGGCTGGCAATGGCCTCCGACCTCTACAAGATGACGCGCCTGGACGCGGAGGCCGGCGGTGCACCTGTGGTGAAGTCGGTCGACCCCATGTTCTACGCGGCCGCCTGCCGCTTCAATCTCGCCGACGGGCTGGTGCGGATCCGGGCGCCCGGCAACGTGCCGTTCTGGTCGGCTTCGGTCTATGACCGCAGCGGCCATAACATCTATTCCTTCAACGACCACAATGCGAACAGCGAAAAGCTCGATGCCGTGGTGCTGACACCGGCGCAGATGATCGACGTGCGGCGCGATCTTCCCGAGGACTTGCAGGGCGCGATCTTTGTCGAGGCGCCGATCGAGGAGGGAATCTTTGTCGTCCGCGCCTTCGTGCCGGACGATAGCTGGAAGCCGATCGTGTCGCGCTTTCTCGAACAGAGTGCCTGCGAGCTGCAGGAATACTGAAGAGTCAGCTCAGTGATGCGGCACTAGTGGCCGTGGCGACCCAGGCTTGTCCGGGCCGTCCGGACGCGCCGCGCCGACCTGCGGCTGTGGCTCATAGCGGACGCCGGGGAAGATGATGACAGCCGCTGCCGTGTCGGTGTCGTGGGTTACTCGATTGACGGGTGCCGCTCGCGGCACGAAAGACAAGACCATGCCCATGGTTCGCGTATTCCTCTCGGTTTGACCGGAGCACAACGCAACGCCTCCAAAGTCGATTAAGGCGGGCAGAGGGTTAACGGAGCGCTAACGGATCGCGGCTAATTTGATGTTTGTTCCCTGGAGACGCGAAACCGGCCCGGCCGGAGGCGCGGGGCCGGGTCTGTGTCGAGTATCGGGCGTATCCTCCGTGTCTTCTTCGGATTTCAGGCACATCGCTATCCGGACCGAAGCGGGAAAAGCCGAAAGGCTGTTCCGCGCCGCCGTGTCGGCCTTCTGCTCGCTGACGCGCCCGTCGCGGCGCGAAATCGCCCAACTCGAGGATCTGACGCTGCCGCTGTTCGACGAAGTGTCGGTCGAATCGCGCCGCTATGTCGCCGCCGCCCTTTCCGAATGCGAATATGCGCCGGCCGCGTTGGTGCGGCGGCTGGCCGAGGAGCCGGTCGAGATCGCGGCGCCGCTGCTTACCCGCTCGAACGCGCTGAGCGACATCGACCTCATCGCGCTGATCGGCCGCCATGGCCTGCCGCACGCGCGCGCAATCGCTCGCCGCAAGGAACTCAACGCAACCATCGCCCACCTGATCCGCGCGCTGGAGAAGCCGACGCTGGTCAACACGCGGCCGCCGGAGACGGTCACGAAGATCGCGCCGGTGAAACCGGCCGCTTCCGCAACAGAAGACAACCGCCCGGATCCCGGCGTGTCTGAGGAAAGCGCGCGGCGACGCCTGCGCTCGATGATGCGGCCCGCCGGCGAAAGTGCCGCTGTCAACCCGTTCCTCGGACAGCCGACTTATCTAAAGCTGCGCGAGACGGCGCTGACGGGCAACCTTGCTTTCTTCCAGACGGCGCTTGCCGATGCGCTCGACATCGATTTTGCCGCGGCCCGCTCAATTACCGAGCAATCGGGCTACGCAGCGCTGCTTGCGGCACTCAAGGCGCTCGACCTCAGCGAAGACAGGGCCTTCCTGATCGCGGTCGCGATCTATCCCGGCGAATTCCCGCATCCCCAGGCAATCCGTCTGTTCCTCGACCGCTATCGGCTGCTGCATCGCGAGGCAGCGCTCGACAAGGTGCGGGCCTGGAAAGCCGAAACGCTGTCTCGGGCGATCCGCGGCAACGCCATCGAGACAGGGCGCCACGCATCGAACAGCGATGACAAGGCCGCCGGCCGCAAAGCGTCCTGAACCAATTCCAGGGAAGGTGCTCAGCGGTTTTCCGTGGCTGGACGCGACGCTGGGCCGCCGCCTCTATTCCGCCTTCACGGAAACAAGCTCCTCGACCGGAACGGAGCCGGCCTCGATCTCGACCACCCAGATGTCGGGATCGAATCTCTTTTCCTTTTCCAGCCTTGCATCGAATGCCGAGCTATCGTCGCCAGAATCGAGCAAGGTGAAGAAGCGCTCGTCGGGCTTGGCCGAATCGTAGCTCGTTTGCGGCGCCGGTCCGTACAGAGCCACTTCGCCGAGCCGGTCGCGCGACAACACGAAGACGGCGCCGGCCTCGGTCGCGCCGCGCTTGACCACGGCAGCAAAACCGCCGGCGGTGAAGACACGGCGCAGAAGGGCCGATACCCACAGATCGGTAGTCACGCGCATGGCAGGGTTCCGGATGGCATGCCGACCTTTTTAGCGAGATTCCCGCGTGTTCGCGAGCGGCCAGGATGTCAAGAACGGAACATCCGCTTCTAACAAATCTTGTTAAAATTTATTAGAGGCGTTAAAAACAATAACCATGAAAACTCAAGCCATGCGTACTCTCACCATATCCCTCACACCGAAGCAGGCCGCGCGTCTGCAGGACGCGGTGGACAGCGGCAGCTATGCTTCGAATAGCGAAATCGTCAGGGAAGCCCTCAGGCTGTGGGAACACCGCGAGGAACTTCGCGCCCTGGAACTGGCACAGCTAAAGCAAGCTTATGAAGAAGGCATGGCGAGCGGTAAGGGCCAAGAGGTTGACCGCGCCGCCTTTCTGCGTGCTCTGAAGGCCGAGCGCGCCGGACGTGGCTAACTATCGACTTACTCCTCGCGCGCAACGGGATCTAAGCGAGATTTGGGAACATATCGCGGCTGACAGCGAAAGAGCTGCTGACAGGCTCGTGGGACGCATTTTCGACAAGCTGGAACTCGCTTGCAGCCATGCCAGTATAGGTGTCGCTCGGCCCGAGTTGAGCGACACAGCCCGTGTTCTGGTGGAAGGCCGATATATCGTTATTTACGAACCGACGAGCTACGGCATTCTAGTTGTGGCAATAGTCCACGGGATGCGAAACCCCGAACATTGGCTCGAATGAACCGACGCCCGATGCCGCCGCTCCCTCAGTTTGTCAGGCCGATCTCGCGCATCTTGGCATAGACCACTTCGTCCGGCTCACCGGTTTCGGGCAGGCCGAACAGCGCCTGGAACTCCTTGATCGCAGACTTGGTCCGGGCGCCTACGACGCCGTCGAGCTGCATATCGTCATTGCCGAAGGCCTTCAGGCCAGCCTGGATCTTGACGATGCGGGCGTCGGGGGCCTGCGCTGCGCCGTTGGCCGGAGAGGAGACCGGAATGGCCGCCGGTCCGGCGGCCTGGGCCGCAGCCCTGTCGGCCGGTCTCGGGGCCGGATGCGGAATGGCCGCAGTCGTTTGCCTGGCGCCAAGCTGATCGAGCAGCGCGCCGTCGACATCGCCGGAGGCGGGCAGCCCGACCTTGAGCTGATAGGCCTGGATGGCCTTGCGCGTGGCTGGGCCCGTGAGGCCGTCGACGGTGCCGTCGTAGAAATTGAGGTCCTTCAATATGCCCTGCACCTGCTGGACGACCGGATCGGGCTTGGGAGCGGGCTGCGCCTGCCGCACGATGTTGATGGTGGTCTCCGGCTCATCCGAGACGGCATGCGGGAAATTCTCGATGCTCCTGGTGGCGAAGAAGGCGCCCGTGTGCGGAAAAGGCTGGTACCAGAGCGCGTTGGCCGAAACGTAGAAGAGCGTCACCAGGAAGGCGGTCGAGCCGCCGACCAGAACCGGATTGCGCGAGATCATCTGGCCGACCGCCGCAGCGCTCTCGGCAAGCAAGCCGCGCTCGAGTTCGACCACTTTAGGCCGTCTTGCGGAGCGAGCCATTGCTGTCCCCATTTGCATCCCCCTTCGGCTTTGCAATCGGCACCGGCAGCACGTCGGCCGGCGCGCCCGAGCGCCGCTTCGGTCCATTCACCGGCAGGCTGATCGTCACCGTCGTGCCTTCGCCCGGGGCGCTCTCGATCGACATCGTGCCCTCATGCAGCGCCACCAGCCCCTTGACCAGCGACAGGCCGAGCCCGGTTCCCTCGAAGCGGCGCGTATAGTCGTTCTGGATCTGCATGAACGGCTTGCCGAGGTTGGCCATATCCTCGTCGGCGATGCCGATGCCGGTGTCACTCACCCAGAAATGCAGCCGCGAGCCGACCCGCTTGGCGCCGATCACCACGCTGCCGCCATCAGGCGTGAACTTCACGGCGTTCGAAACGAGATTGATCAGGATCTGCTGCACGGCGCGGCGATCGGCATTGATCTCGCCGGCGTCAGGCGCGATCTGCGCGCCAAGCGCGATGCTCTTGGCCTCCGCCAGGGGCCGCATCATCGAGCGGCACATGTCGGCGGCATCGGCGAAGCGGAACGGCTCGAGCTCGGTGGCATAGGCGCCTGCCTCTACGCGCGAGACATCGAGGATCGAGGTGACGACGGACAAAAGATGCTGGCCGGACTCCCTGACCAGGGCGACATATTCCTTCTGGCGCGGATCGCGGAAGGCGCCGAACATCTCGTGCAGCAGCATGTCGGAGAAGCCGATGATGGCATTGAGCGGCGTGCGCAGCTCGTGGCTGACCACCGCCAGGAAACGCCCCTTGGCCACTTCGGCGGCAGCCGCAGCCTCCCTCGCCGTGGCAAGCTCTTCGCGGAGCGCGGCGATCTCGTCATTCTCACGAAGGACGAAGGTGAAGATGTCCTGCTCCCGCGCGCCGCGCAGCAATTCAAGGCGGAACGGGCGGAAATTGTCGGCCGAGCCGCCACCGTCGCGCGGCAAGCGGATGCGCAGGTCGAGCCGGCGCTTCGGCGCGCCCTCGCGCATGTCCGCGAGCGCGGTGAGATAGGCGACGCGATCGGAAAGATGGACGCGCTCGAACAAGCCCGCGCCGAGCAGGAGCTCCGGCGCCAACTTCAGAATGGAACGCGCCTTGGCCGAAGCGTCGAGCACCTCGCCCTGGCGGCCGACGCGCAGCACGACGGCATCGATCGTCTCTTCGAGACGGTCCACCGCAGGCTCAGCCTGACGCGCGTCGGCGGGATTGGCGAAGGCCGCCGCGCGCGGCAGGAGCGTAAGCGCCCAGGCAAGCGGCAGCAGCCAGTGCCAACCGGCGATCGCAGCCTCGCCGAGCGGCAGGAACTGGTTTGCGAAAGGCTGCAGCAGGATGGCGCCGAATGCCGCCAGCGCGCCCGAAACTGCTGCGCGGCTCGACCCGGCGATCCAGCAAGACTCGACCGGCAAAGCCACTGCAAGCAGCGCGACCGGCGACGCCAGACCACCCGCCGCGGCAATTGCGCCGGCAAGCGCGAGGCCACCCGTCGCCACCGAGGCACGGCCGGCGAGCGTCATGCGGCCGGTGGCGGCAACCAGAAGCGCTGCGAACCAGCACAGACCGAAAGCGCCGAAGATCGCAGCCACTGTAACGGCGGCACCCAGGCTTGAGGTGACCAGCGTCACCGCCGCACCCGCGGCGAGGAAGGGAGCGGCGAGCATGACGCCGATGAAGCGGCGCTGGCGCTGGCGCTCAGCCTCGTCCGTGACGGTCGGATGAACCATGCGTTCGCAGCCGGCGGCAACCGCGCCAGGCAGAGGAACGTATCTGGCCGTAATCGAACTCAACGCACTCGGACCCGGTCGTGAATTGCCCTGCTTCTGCAGGTGACTCTTGATTGGACTGAAAGTCGCATCCAGCGTTTAAGGAATGGATAAGGCAGGGAAGGCGAGCGCCCCGCCCGCGGCAAATATCGGGACGCCGGCACCCCAAAGCCCGTCGATCTGCCGCCATGGTAAATGGAGCGTTAGCCACAGCGCGGCTCGCCTGGCCTCCCGAAAACCCAGTGCCGATGCTCGCCCCTTCCAAAATTTTTCTTTTGAAACAGCCACATAGATGGTTGTTCTGAAGTTAATTACAGTCGATGAGATTTGAGTTAAATCGGTTGCGAAAATCAATCCTTTCGAATTCATCTAAAATTTGAAGAAAATTCGCGGCTTCGGCGCAAGCCACGCTTCGCGCCTTCGTGCCATTGTCATGTCCATAAAAAGAGATCATGCCGATGGATGCATGATCCGATCACGACGAGGCATCGAGATGGGCTTTCTGATCAGGATGGCTTTCTGGTTTTCGCTGGTGCTCTTGGCGCTGCCGCTCAGCGTCGGCCCCGACGAGGATGGCCGCGAGGCGGTCGGGCCGATCCAGGCGTTGTTTGCGGCGCGCGAGGCGGTCGGCGACATCGCCGGCATCTGCGAGCGCAAGCCGGATGTTTGCGAGACCGGCAAATCGGCCATGCACACCATCACCGTGCGCGCCAAGGAGACAGCCAAGATCGCCGCCGCCATGCTTGATGACCAGCAGTCGGAAAAGACGGCCGCGCCCGCTGCGAAGGTAGCGGAGACGTCTGGCGAGACCACCGGCAGCGTCGCCGAGGACATCGTGCTGCCCGCCAAGGTCAACATTCCGGCGATGCTGACGGCGAAGAACTGAGATTGCTTTTTCTGGAAATGCTCTAACGCCGCGGGCCCGCCCGACCTCTCGACGCCCGCGGCGTCTTTCTTTTTCCGTGACGTGGCGGCGCCGGGTCACTATATGCGGGCAATGACGACCTCGATCGAAACGATCCGCGACGATTTCTCCCTGCTCGACGAGTGGGAGGACCGCTACCGCTATGTGATCGAGCTGGGCGAGGCGCTGCCTCCGTTTCCCGAGGCGGAACGCACACCGGCCAACAAGGTGCCGGGCTGCGTCAGCCAGGTGTGGCTGACCACCGAGCAAGGAGAAGGCGTGGATCCGGTGGTCAGCTTCCGCGGCGATTCGGACGCCCACATCGTGCGCGGCCTTGTCGCCATCATGCTGGCGCTGTTCTCGGGCCGGCCGGCCAGTGAAATCCAGAACACCGATGCGGAAGTGACGCTGAAAGAGCTCGGCCTCGACGAGCATCTGTCGCCGCAGCGCGCCAACGGCCTTCGCTCGATGGTCAAGCGCATCAAGCGCGACGCCGAAGCCGCCTTGAAGCAAACCGCCTGACTCTGCCCCAAGCCCGGCCACAAGCCGCACTGCGGCGGGTTCACCCGTTCGCAGCAAGACATCCCTGAAATACCTCAAAAGCAAAACGGCGCCCCGCGGGCGCCGTCGCTTTTGCCGACTTGCGGAAGCTGCTACCGGCGACCCTTGGGCTTGCGGCCGAGGCCCATCTTCTTGGCCAACTGCGAACGGGCGGCTGCGTAGTTGGGAGCAACCATCGGATAGTTGGCGTCCAGGCCCCACTTCTCGCGGTATTCTTCCGGGGTGAGATTGTAATGTGTCATAAGGTGGCGCTTCAGCGACTTGAACTTCTTGCCGTCTTCGAGACAGACGATGTAGTCGTCATGCACGGAGCGCTTCGGGTTGACGGCCGGCTTCTGCTTCTCGGCCGAAGGCTGCTCCGTCGTGCCGCCGACGCGGCCGAGCGCGGCATGGACGTCGGCAATCAGGTTCGGCAGTTCGCCGACCGGCACCGGGTTGTTGCTGACATAGGCCGCGACGACATCGGCAGTCAGCTCGATTAGCGCGTCCCCATTCCTTGAAGGTGTTTCGACGATATCCATTGTGCTCAGCCCCAACGAGAGTTTGTTTTCTAGACTGCGCCCTTTTTCTGGATCGGGCATCGCGCGAAATTCATGCAGGCAAGCCCTGCGATTCGCGTCGCGTCATCTTAATGACCCTGTGCTGCAAGTAAGTCAATTCACCTACTGAATTATATTCGGCGATATTCATCAAATATTGCCGATTCAGCTTCAAAAATTCGTGTGCCGTGTAACTTAGCGAGATTTTTCTGGCCGGACCAGTGCAGCCTGACGTGGCGCCAAGCACGCTTTTACACCTCTGGTCGCGTCAAAACAGGTTCTTTATGCTTGGCTAAACTAATGTTTGGCCGCCCGGTGAGCGAAGAATCCTATGGATCATGGCGCGGACATTCATCCTCGCGTCGAACAGCCAAGTCGCCTCGACGAACCTCTCAGTGGGGTTTGATGTACTTGCCGTAGACCCAGCTGGTAACAAAATGACCGTTCTGCGCCGGATCGTGCCAGACCTCGCACCAGCGGTAGCGGATCGCCTGCCGCTGCTTCCAGTGCGGTTGGCCGGCAATGTCGAGCAGATCTATCCCGCCCGTGCAACGGCCGGTCATCTGCAAGACGGTGCCATTCGGATAGGCCGCCTGTCTTTGCGATGTGTTTGACGGATACTTGCGCGCGTTGAGCGTGTCGCCGAACGGCACGCCAGCCACTTGCCAGGCCGCGAACACGGTTGCATGAGACTGGCCGGAAAAGGCCAGGACCGCCGAAGCGACAGCGAAAGCCACGGCGGCTCGAACATAGGATTTCATCTTTTCCCCTTTCGACTTACTTTGTGTAGACCACCTTGAACCCCGCCCTTTGAACCGCTGCTGAGCGACGCGTTCATTCGCCATTCAAGCAAATTTCAGGCAATTCCACAGCGAGACGCAATGACCAGAACCTCCGTCTTCCCGACCGCCATCCCGCCGCGGCCCGAGAAACGCCCCATCTTCGACGTTCATCACGGCATCACCCGCACCGACGACTACGCCTGGATGCGGGCCGCCAACTGGCAGGCGATGTTCAGGGACCCTGCACTGCTCGACGGCGCGATCCGCGCTCATCTCGAGGCCGAGAATGCCTACCAGGCAACGCTGATGGCCGACACGGCCGAGCTGCGCCGCAAATTGTTCGCCGAGATGAAGGGGCGCATCAAGGAGGACGACTCCACCGTGCCGATGAAGGACGGTCCCTACGCCTATGGCTCGTCGTTCAAGCTCGGCGGCGAGCAACCGCGCTACTTCCGCACGCCGCGTGATGGCGGCATTGAGGAGATCCTGCTCGACGGCGATGCGGAAGCCGAAGGCAAGCCCTATTTCCGTCTTGGCGGATTCGACCATTCGGCTGACCATCGCAAGCTGCTCTGGGCTTTCGACGACAAGGGCTCGGAGTTCTTCGCGCTGCGCGTGCGGGACATCGCCAGCGGAAAGGAACTCACCGATCAGATTCCGGATACAGGTGGCGGCGGCGTGTGGAATGCCGGAGACGACGGCTTTTTCTACACCCGCCTCGACGACAGCCACCGCCCGTCAAAAGTGTTCTTCCACGCGCTTGGCGACAATCCGGAGAACGATCGGCTGATTTACGAAGAGACGGATGCCGGCTTCTTCATGGACGTCAGCGGCACGCGTTCCAACGACTGGATCATGATCGGCATCAACGATCATGAAACCTCCGAATACCGGCTTCTGCGCGCCGACGAGCCGTTCGCCGAGCCGAAGCTGGTGGCGGCGCGCGAGACCGGCCTGCAATATGACCTGGAGGAAGGTGGTGACGTCTTTTTCATCCTCACCAATGCCGACGGCGCCAAGGACTTCAAGATCATGACCGCGCCGGTCGAAGATCCGGTGCAGGCCAACTGGAAGGAACTGGTGCCGCACGAGCCCGGCCGGCTGATCCTGTCGGTGCTCGGCTTCAGGCACCACATGGTCAGGCTGGAACGCAAGGAGGGCCTGCCGCGCATCGTGGTGCGCGATCGGGCAAACGGCGAGGAGCACCTCATTGCCTTCGACGAGGAGGCCTTCTCGCTCGGCCTTTCCGGCTCCTACGAATACGACACCGAAGTCATGCGCTTCACCTATTCGTCGATGACGACACCGGCACAGGTGTTCGACTACAACATGCGCAGCCGCGAGCGCGTTCTCTTGAAGACGCAGGAGGTGCCATCGGGCCACGATCCGGAGCATTATGTCACGCGCCGGCTGATGGCGCCGGCTGCCGACGGCGAGCTGGTGCCGATCTCGCTGATCCACCATCGCGACACGCCGCTTGATGGGTCGGCGCCCTGCCTGCTCTACGGCTACGGCTCCTATGGCATCACGGTTCCCGCCGCATTCAACACCAATTGCCTGTCGCTGGTCGACCGCGGCTTCGTCTACGCCATTGCCCATGTGCGCGGCGGCAAGGACAAGGGCTACGGCTGGTATGACGACGGCAAGCGTCGGCACAAGATGAACACCTTCACCGATTTCATCGCCTCAGCGCGCCATCTCGTGGCCGAGCGCTACACGTCGCACGATCGCATCGTCGCGCAGGGCGGCTCGGCCGGCGGCATGCTGATGGGGGCGATCGCCAACATGGCACCCGAAAGCTTCGGCGCCATCGTCGCCGAGGTGCCGTTCGTCGACGTGCTCACCACCATGCTCGACGCCAGCCTGCCGCTGACGCCGCCGGAATGGCCCGAATGGGGCAATCCGATCGCCTCGGCCGAGGACTACGAGACGATCGCTGCCTATTCGCCCTACGACAATGTCGCGGCGCTCGACTATCCGCCGATCCTGGCGCTGGCAGGTCTGACCGACCCACGCGTCACTTATTGGGAGCCGGCCAAATGGGTGGCGCGGCTGCGCGACCGCAAGGCGGGCGACAATCCGGTGCTGTTCAAGATCAACATGGAGTCCGGCCATGCCGGCGCCTCGGGCCGGTTCTCGCGCCTGGAGGAGATCGCGTATATCTACGCCTTTGCGTTGAAAGTGACCGGCAAGGCCTGATTTTTCCCTCGCAATCGCGAGCACCTCGCGCTACGCAATGCGCCTCGTTTTTGGTCGCGGCCGGTTCGGGCCGCGCCATCCGTCATTCGCAGGGTTCGTCATGCTGCTCGTCGACGTCTATCTCGACAAATCGCCCATCCAGGGCATCGGTGTCTTCGCCAAACACCGCATTCCAAAGGGCACGTTGATCTGGAAGCTCGATCCAAGATTCGACCGCCGCATTTCGGTCGACACCTATGAGAACGAAAGCGGCCCGGTGAAGTCCTACCTCGATCGGTACTCCTATCCGGACAGGCGCGACCGGAATTATATCGTCTTCGAGGCGGACGATGCGCGCTACATGAACCATGCCGACGAGCCGAACTGCGACGTCTCCTCGCCGGAGGAAACCTACGCGCTGCGCGACATCGCGCCCGGCGAGGAACTGACCTGCGACTACAACCACTTCTTCGAAAACGGCTTCGATTTTTTGGGCGACCGCCACGCGTAATCGGAGCGACCGCGGTCGAAGCGTCTCACGCCGAGAGCAATTCCGGCAAGCGCTCCATGGCCAATCTGCCGCGCAGGTGTCGAATGGCGGCCAAGGTTTTGCCGGCGATGACGCCTAAAGCGGCGCCGCCGGCGATCGCAAGCAGTTGGAAGCCTGGAGCCGGCAGCCAGCCTGCGACAGGTGCCATCAAAAGCTCCGGGACGAAGCGATGGACCAAGTAGATCGGGAAAGCCGCGACGGCGACCTGCGTAACCGCCCGCCCCACCCCAGCAGGCAGGCGAACACGCGGCAGGTAAAGAAGAGCCGAGAGCGCCGCGAAGATCGTCAAATACTTGACCGTCGTCCCCAGCCAGACCGACTCCCAAAAGGCTAGATACCCCAATACGGCAGTGGCAAATGCGGTCACGAGGAGTTTTCTGGCGGGAGTGTCGGCCAAACCGGCGCACCAGCCGAAGACCGCAAGGTGGAAGACCCAGTAGATCGCGAAGATCTGGCGGCTGCCTAAGTCCACGAACAATGGAACTGCAAAGCGCGCAGCGGCGGCAAACGCCAATAGTCCGATCGAGAAGGCAAAGGGTCGAGCCTGGGCGAGCTTGCGTAGAACCGGAACGGCAAAGGCGAGGGCGAAGACAAACAGCGTCTGCGCATAGGCCTCGATGAACCAGTAGAGATACGGGATCATCTCGTGACGTTCCGGTTCGGCATAGCCGAAGTTGCCGGTAAGGGTCATCGAGGCCCAAGGGATCGCCTGCCAGGCGAGGGAGTAAGCGGCGACTATGAGAAAATAAGGGATCAGGACGCTAATCGCAGGTTTCAGCGCGTGCCGGATCCGACCGGCAAGCAAATGGACCGACTGAAAACGCGCAAGGCTGTAGCCGACAAGCAGCATCATGATGCCGGAGCCGCCCGGGATAGGCCACAGCGTCTCGTGATGCACGACCACCAGCAGGATGGCGAAGGCCCTCAGCACGATATCGACAGGCGTCTCGTTTGCCTGGTCCCGCATGAAAGACCGTTTCGCCGTATGAAGATTTGTCAGGTCTCCAACGCTTAGCCGTTCCCAGCCGTCAGGCAGTTCCAAGCCGAGCCGTTCGAGTTCCAGAGCCAATTGCAAAAAGCGAAGGGAATCTCCGCCGAGGGAGACAAAGCTGTCAGCGCGGCCGACCGGAAGCGGATAGAACACGCGGGCATAGGCTCCAGGCACGCCGCCACGTTCGGAGCGGATTTCCGCCCGTCCCAGCAACATCTCGCGTTGCAGGCAGCTATAGTCGATCTTGCCCGAGGCTAGCCTGGGAAAGTCGCCGCGCGTCGAAACTCGAACCAGATTGGCGGGCAAGCGGCTGACTTCGGCCAGGATACGCTGTGCCCTGCCTGCCGAGCCGGGGCCGGTCACATAGGCCTGTAGGCCTCGATCGTCGCCGAGCACCGCGGCCGCAATGCCCGCCCGCTCCAGGGCCTGCTCCATGATATCGAAGCCGATCCTGAGGCCGGCAATCTTGGAAAAGCGGCTCTTGCGCCCGACGATGCGGAAGAAACCTTGCTCGTCCTGGACGGCAATATCGCCGGTGTTCAGTGTCTCGACCTCAGCCCCGCGCGCCAGATCACAACGCTGCTCGGCGTAACCCATCATGACGTTCGGGCCGCGATAGACAAGTTCTCCCGGGATGCCCGAGCGGCTGACCGGCTCCCCCTTGTCGTCGACAAGGCCGAGGCTGCCGCCTGGGATCGCGACGCCGATCCGCTCCTCCCGGTCGGACAGGCTCTCCGGCGGCACGAAAGCGATACGCGCCGTCGCCTCGGTTTGACCATACATGACGAAGAAACGCCCGCCCACGGCGCGCAAATGATCCCTGTACAGGCGGATGACGTCGGGGCTGAGCTGTCCACCCGCCACCGTCATCATGCGCAAACCCTTGAGCTTAGCGTCGCGGAAACGCATCCGTTCCAGGAGTTCGTAGGAATACGGGACGCCGGACAGATTGGTGCAGCCACCGTCGGCGATTATCTGGAGGAAATCGCCGTCCATGGCGGAAACACCGGGGAAGAGGATGCTGCCGCCGGCAATCAGATGCGAATTGAGAACCGACAGTCCGTAGGAATAATGCAGCGGCAGCATGAGAGCGGCCCGGTCGGCGGACAAGAGTTCGAGATAGGTCGTTATCGCGCGCGCATTGGCTTCGAGATTGGCATAGGAGAGCCTGACCGCCTTGGCGGCGCCCGAGCTGCCGGACGTCATCAGCAGCAGCGCGAGATCGGGATGCAGCGGCTCAATGTCCCTCGCGGGCCAAGCTTCCTTCACGAGACGCCAGCGGCCATCGGCTCGGCGATAGGTGAAATCCGGCTGGAAGGCCGCCAGGAAGTCGTCCCAGACCCTTTTGTCGCAAGGCGGCAGCATGGCCACCGCATGACCCGCCCGCAGGGCTCCAAGATAGGCGACGACCGCATGCTCGGAGGGTTCCGCTGAGATAGCGACGAGCTGCTTTCCCTCATCCCCCAGCCGTGTGGCGAAGTGCTGCGCAAGGTCGTCGAGCTCCGCATAAGACAGGCTGCGCCCATCGGCGAAGAGAAGTGCTGCGCGCTGCTCGCCACAGGCGAATTCAGACACAAGGTCGAGAGAGTGCATGGGCAAGGCTTCGGTCCGCCTGGAAACTGGCCGAAGCGCGTATGATACATGACTATTAAAGTCAACTAATATGGACTTGAGACATCACAGGCAGATCGCATCGATGGTGTCGCGCAGCCGATATGCATCGGTCAGCTCGCCGGCTTGCGCGCCGGATAGCCGTTGGGATGCGGCGGGACGGCCTTCAGATAGGCCGCGATCGCGGCGCGGTCATCGGCCGTCAACTGAGCTATGTTGCGCTGCACGTCGACCATGGCACCGCCGACGGAATCGAAATCCGGCGTGAAGCCGGTTTCGAGATAGTTGGCGATGTCGGCCTCCGACCAGTCCTTCGTGCCGCCCTGCGGGGTGATATTGGGCACCACGCCCGAGCCCTCGGCGGCCACGGCTCCCGCCAGCCATTCGGCCTTCTTGACGCCGCCGGCAAAGTCGCGCGGCGTGTGGCATTCGCCGCAATGCCCGGGGCCCTCGACCAGATAGCGGCCGGCCAGCACCTTGTCGGGCGCGCCCCCGGGCAAGGCAATGACCGGTTCAGGGCTGACATAGAGCCGCTTCCAAAGACCAATGCCGCGACGGATGTTGAAGGGGAAGGAGAGTTTGTGGCCGGGCGCCTTGCCGGCGACCGCCGGCAGCGTCTTCATAAAAGCATAGAGGTCGGCGATATCGGCCGGCTTCATGCGAGCATAAGAGGCATAAGGGAAGGCCGGATAAAAATGCTCGCCGGAGGGCGAAACGCCTTTCAGCATCGCATTGGCGAAGTCCTCCTCGCTCCAGGCGCCGATGCCGTCCTTTTGATCCTGCGAGATGTTGGGCGGTACGAAGGTGCCGAACGGCGTCTTCAGCTCCAGCCCGCCGGCAAGCTCCAGGCGGGCATCACCCTTGGATCCCGGTTTGGCGTGGCAGGATGTGCAGCCGCCAGCAAAGAAGATGCGCTTGCCTTTCGCAGCATCACCGGGGCCAAGCTGCGCGACCGTCGCGGCATCAAGCCTGACGGGCGCTGACAACGCCCAGCCGGCGACCGCGCCGGCGCCGCCCAGCACGATGACAGCGCCGACGAGCTTCTTCAGCCACGCCATATCAGGCGATCAGCCCTTCTTGATCCTGTAGGTCTCATGACAGGTGCCGCAGTCGCCGCCGATGGTGTTGAGCTGCGCCTTGAGCGCATCGACATCGGCCGGCGGCGAAGCCACTGCCGCCTTGACGTCGGCCAGGAACTTGTCCCCGGCCGCCTTGAAGCCTGGCATGTCTTCCCAGATCTTCGGCGCCGCCGTGGTGTCGCCCTTGTCGCTGCCGGCCGGGAAAAGTTTCTCGGCATCGAATTTTTCGGCGTTCGCCTCCAGCGCCTTTAGCGCCGTCAGCACAGCGGCGGCGTCGAAAGCCTCCTCGCCTTTGACGACCTTGGACAACTGGCCGGCGAGCTTGCCGCGTTCCTTCATCAGGGCCTGGCGATCCTTGATCGGGTCGGCATAAGCGGCCGAGCCGGCAAAAGCGAGCAAAGAGATGGCGATGACAAGCTTTCTCATTCAATTGGCTCCATGGTGAAGAGAGTTCGCGACTAGACGTTAACGGGCGATGCAGTGGAATTATTCCCTCCGCGCCGCAACGATTTTCTTGACTGGAATTGCCCTCCTGCGCCGGCAAAAGAAAAGCCCCGGTCATGCCGGGGCTTTTCGGAAGGGTCGATCAAGCTTTCGCCTTCTCGTAGAGTTCCAGGACATAATCCCAGTTGATCAGGCTGTCGACGAAGGCTTCGAGATATTTCGGCCGCGCGTTGCGGTAGTCGATGTAATAGGAGTGCTCCCACACGTCGACGCCGAGGATCGGCGAAGCGCCATGAACCAGCGGGTTCTCGCCATTGGGGGTCTTCGAGATCGCGAGCTTGCCGTCCTTGACCGAAAGCCATGCCCAGCCGGAGCCGAACTGGGTCGTGCCGGCGGCGACGAAGTCCGCCTTGAACTTGTCGTAGCCGCCGAGATCGGCATCGACGGCCTTCTGCAGCGCGCCCGGCAGCTTGTTGCCGCCGCCGCCCTTCTTCATCCATTTCCAGAAATGGATATGGTTGTAGTGCTGGGCGGCATTGTTGAAGAGCCCGGCATTCTTGCCGAAGGACTGTTTCACGACCTCTTCGACCGACAGGTCGCCCATTCCGGCCTCGGCGGCCAGCTTGTTGCCGTTGTCGACATAGGCTTTGTGGTGCTTGTCGTGGTGATACTCCAGCGTCTCCTTCGACATGTAAGGCTGCAAGGCCTCGTAGTCGTAGGGCAAAGCGGGCAACTCAAAAGCCATGGATGGTACTCCCTCAGGAAAAGTCCGGTGAAACTACCGGACTAAGATAGGTCTGGAATGGGTTGGGACAACTCCGGAACGAAGCGCCGAACGCCTTTTTATCCGCTCAGGCGGCGGAAGTCGAATGCGCCCAATCCCAATAGAGCTCGCGCGCCTTCTTGGCGACCGGTCCAGGCTGAATGCTACGGTCCTCGATGCGCGTGATCGGCACCACCTTCGAATGGTTGCCGGTCGAGAAGATCTCGTCCGCCTCGAGGAAATCGCGGATCGACAGCGTCTTCTCGGTGGTCCTGAAACCATAGTCGCCGAGCAGGTTGATCGTGCGCGAGCGGGTGATGCCGGAGAGGAAGGTGCCGTTCGCGGCGGGCGTCATCACATGGCCGTCCTTGACCAGGAAGATGTTGGAGGTGCCAGTCTCGGCGACATTGCCCAGCATATCGAGCACCAGCGCGTTGTCGAAGCCGCGCATCTTGGCCTCGAGGATGGCGCGGCCGTTGTTGGGATAGAGGCAGCCTGCCTTGGCGTTGGTCGGCATGGTCTCGATCGTCGGCCGCCGGAACGGCGAGACGCCGATCGAAAAGCCCGAAGGCGGAATCATCGGCGCTTCGTAGAGGCAGAGACAGAAGCGGGTCGAGGACGGGTCGGCCGGCACGCCCATATAGCCGCCATGCTCGGCCCAGTACATCGGCCTGATATAGACGGCGGTCTTGCCGTCGAATTTCTTCAGGCCGTCCCATGTCAGCCCGACGATCTGCTCCGTCGTCATGGAAGGCTTCAGGCCGAGCGCGATCGCCGAGGCGTTGACGCGCGCGGCGTGACGATCGAGATCGGGCGCCACGCCTTCGAACCAGCGGGCGCCGTCGAAGACGCTGGTGCCCAGCCACATGGCGTGGCTGCGCGGTCCCAGAATGGCAACATTGCCCTCGTACCAGTCGCCGTCCACATAGGTCCATGTCGCGGACTGCGCCGCCGCCGCCAGTGTCATCGTTTGCCGTCCGTATGGATGAGTTCCGGCCTCCATAGGACGACGCTTTGACGGCCGGCGTCAACCGACATCGGAAAAAATCCTTGAGGCCAGAGGCACTTAAAGCACGGCGCACGGAAAGGGATGGGCCATGTGTGTTGGGTTTTTGTGTTATGCGATCCTTTCCGAAAACCGCTGCCCACTTTTGGGCGACATGCATTAACCGCAATCAGCGCTTGCGCGGCAGGGCCGGGCGCCGCAAAACTCTTCCTATGCACCATGCAGCCTATGTCTTCGACGCCTATGGCACGTTGTTCGACGTGCACGCCGCGGTGCGCCGCCATGCGGGCGAGATCGGGCCGGACGGCCAGCTTCTCTCCGAAATCTGGCGCGCCAAGCAGCTCGAATATTCCTGGGTGCGGACGCTGATGGGCGCCTATGCCGATTTCTGGCAACTGACCGAGCAGGCGCTGGACTTCGCGCTGCGCAAGGTGCCGTCGGCCGATCCGGCGCTCAGGGCAAGGCTGCTGGAAGCGTACTGGCGGCTCGACTGCTATCCGGAAGTGCCGGCGGTATTGAAGGCGCTGAAAGCAGCGGGAGCGAAGCTCGCGATCCTGTCCAACGGCTCGCCGGAAATGCTGCGGGCGGCGGTGAAATCGGCCGCCCTCGACCAGATCCTGGACGACGTCTTCTCGGTCGACGAGATCAAGCGCTTCAAGACCGATCCTTCGGTCTACGACATGGTGGTCACTGGCTGGCGGCTCTATCCGGGGGCGGTGTCGTTCCAGTCCTCCAACCGCTGGGACGTCGCGGGCGCCGCCAGGTTCGGCTTCCGCACCGTCTGGATCAATCGCGCCAATCAGCCCGACGAATACCGGGATTTTCCGCCGGGGCTGATCCTGCCCTCGCTCGAAGGCCTTCTGGCAGGGGTTTGAGGGTGCTGTTGCTGCAGCGCAACAGATGTGTCGGGGTCACAGCTTGGCCATTGTTTGTCCACCCTGAGGCCAGAATTGGAACCGCCTATCACCGCCGACTGTTATTGCAGCTGTCGGCGCCGGCCAGCGGATTCATGCATTCTTGCGAATTCAAGACCTAGAAAAGGCAACCATGTCAGACGCTTCCTTCCGCATCAGCCGCCGTGGCTTCCTCAATCTCACGGCCCTTGGCGCTGCTTCGGCGATTTCCGCCTGCTCCACCACCGGTCCTCGCCCGGCAGCCGTGCAGCCGCCACCGCCGGCCTCCGTCGAGCCGCCGCTCGGCGACTACGCCACCATGTATGGGCCGATGTCCGACAACGGCTTCGACCTGCCGGCCATCCCGGTAAACAAGATCGATCACAGATATTTGCGCCAGATCGTTCCAGATCCGACCGGACAGCGCCCGGGCACCATCGTCGTCGATACCACCAACCACTTCCTCTATCTGGTGCGTGAGGGTGGCCAGGCGATCCGCTACGGCGTCGGTCTCGGCCGCGCCGGCTTCGAATGGTCGGGCGATGCGGTGGTGCAATGGAAGCAGAAGTGGCCGAAATGGACGCCGCCGGACGAGATGGTCGCGCGCCAGCCGGAACTGACGGAATACAGCGCCAAGAACGGCGGTATGCCCGGCGGGCTCAAGAACCCGCTCGGGGCGCGTGCGCTCTACCTCTTCAAAGGCAACCAGGATACGCTCTATCGTCTGCACGGGTCGCCGGAGTGGTGGTCGATCGGCAAGTCGGTCTCGTCGGGCTGCGTGCGCCTGATCAATCAGGACATCATCGACCTCTATGACCGCGTGCCCAACAAGACGCCGGTCGTGGTCACAGCAGATGTTGGCCAGCCGATGGCCGATATGCCCGAGCGCCGGGCCATTCCGATCGACAACGGCGTGCCGGACGACTCTGTCCTGCTGGGGCCGGTGCCGCAGGAGAGTGACGAGATCTTTTGATCCGGCGTTCGTCAGCGGTGCTTGGCGAGGATGTCCGCCAGCACCGCAACGCCGCGGCGCAACGCCTCCGCGTCGAGACCAGCATATCCCATGATGAAGCCCGCCGTTTCGGGCCGCGGCTCGGCCGGATCATAGAGCGGCGATACCGGATAGAGGCCGATCCCCGCAGCGCGTGCGTCGGCGATGATCGCCGGCTCGCATCCAGAATCGATGCCGTTCAACCAGGCCACGACGTGCAGGCCCGTGTCGGCCCCAGCAACAGTCACCTTTGGCCCGATATGATCGGCGAGCGCCCGCAGCAGGACTTCTCGGCGCTCGGCATTTTTCCTGCGGATGCTGCGGACGTGGCGCTCGTAAGCGCCGCTCGTCAGCAGGTCGGCCAACACGTCCTGCTCCAGCATCGGAGCATGCCGGTCGGTCAGGCGCTTTGCCTCGCTGAAGGCCCGACGCAGGCCGGCGGGGACGACCAGATAACCGAGCCGCAAGGTGGGCGAGAGCGTTTTGGACAGCGTGCCGACATAAATGACGGAGCCTGGATCGAGCGTCTGCAGAGGCGGGATGGGGGCGATGTCGTGGCGGTATTCGCCGTCGTAATCGTCTTCGACGACATAGGCGCCTGATGCCGTGGCCCAGGCCAGGAGGGAATGCCGCCGCGTCGCCGAAAGCACGCCGCCGAGCGGAAACTGGTGCGATGGCGTGACGTAAGCCAGACGGGCCGGCGGCAGCGCATCCGTCCTTAGCCCGTCAGCGTCGACCGCAACTGGCACGGCGACGCCGCCCGCGGCCGTGAAGGCATGGCGGGCCAGCAGATAGCCCGGATTCTCGATCACGAACGGGTCGCCGGAGTCGAGCAGCAGCCGCGCGCAGAGGTCGAGCCCTTGCTGGGAGCCGTTGACGATGGCGATCTGGTCCGGCGCGCAGTTGATGCCGCGTGCGCGCCAGAGATAGGTTTACAGGGCGCTGCGAAGAGCAAGCGAGCCCTGTGGGTCGCCATAGCGCAACCGTGCGCCGCGCCGCAGAATGGCTTTGTTCGAGGCCCGTCGCCAAGCCAGCACCGGGAAGTCCGCCCCGGACAGGTCGCCATAGCGGAAATCCGCGACCTTGGCCGGCTGCTGTTCCGCCGGCGGAGGCAAAGCCAGCAGCCTGCGCGCGAACGTCGATAGGTTGCGTGGCGAGGCAGCCGCGATGGGGGCCGCCCCCGACGGCCGCTCCAGTCCCGGAGCCACAGTGGCACGCGAGCCCTGCCGGATGATCAGATAACCTTCGGCGTCGAGCTGGTTGTAGGCCGCCGTCACCGTGGTTCGCGACGCGCCCCATTCGGCGGCAAAGGCCCGCGACGACGGCAGGCGATCGCCGGGCCGGTAAACGCCGCTGTGGATCTGCGCCTTGATCGCCGCGATGATCCGGCGCGCCACACCTTCCTGCTCCAACTGGACCATCGAAAACCTGCAAAACTGGATGTTCCAAGCAAGCCAGCTTTCCTGCATCTTTCCATGCAATGCAAGGAGTTTTCGCCATGTACATTCCGCCCGCCTTCCGCGATGACGACAGGGAGAGCCTCATGGCGACGATCCGCGCGGCACGGCTGGCGACGCTGGTCACCGCCACGGCGGAAGGACCGCAGGCGACGCCATTGCCGCTTTTGCTAAACGAGAGCGAGGGCGAGCATGGCACGATCTACGGCCATGTCGCGAAGGCAAATCCGCAGTGGCGCGCACCGGTTCTGGGCGATGGCCTGGCGATCTTCATGGGGCCCGACGCCTATGTGGCGCCGGCTTGGTATCAGACCAAGCAGGAGACCGGAAAGGTAGTGCCGACTTGGAACTACCTGGCCGTTCATGCCTATGGGCCGATCGAATTCTTCGAGGACGCCGACAGGCTGCTCGAGATCGTCACGCGCCTGACCAATCTCCACGAAGGCGGACGCCCCTCGCCTTGGTCCGTATCGGATGCGCCGCCGGATTTCATCCAGGCGCAACTCAAAGGCATTGTCGGCTTGCGCATGCCGATCACGCGGCTCCAAGGCAAGCGCAAGATGAGCCAGAACCGCAACGCGGCCGATCGCGCCGGTGTTGTCACTGGTCTAGCAGCGAGCGACCGGCCTTCGGATCGCGACGTCGCCCAACTGATCCCGTCTTGACATCCGACCCAGTCCAATTGCCAGCGAGCCGATCATGCCGGACCTGACACTATTCGCCTTGTACTTCGCCGCGGCGCTGCTGCTTGCCATCACGCCCGGACCGGGCATCTTCTATGTCGCCGCGCGCACCCTGGCCGGAGGCCGCGCTGAAGGCGTCGCCTCCAGTTTCGGGACGGGCCTGGGCGGCATGGTTCATGTGCTTGCCGGAAGCCTGGGCGTTTCAGCCCTCGTGCTCGCGAGCGCCGAACTCTTTACGGCGCTGAAGTTGATCGGCGCCGTCTACCTCGTCTGGCTCGGCTTGCGCACCTTCCAGTCCGCCCGCCGCGAGGCAAAGACAAAACTGGAAGGTGGCGCGCCGACGCCTGCGGTCGGCGTTGGCCGCGCGTTTCGCGAAGGGGTGCTGGTCGAGGCGTTGAATCCGAAGACGGCCGCCTTCTTCCTGGCCTTCATTCCGCAATTCCTGGATCTCGGCGCCGGCCACGTCGCCTTGCAGTTCATGGTGCTCGGCTTCGTGTCGGTGACGCTCAACACGCTGGCCGATGTCGTGGTGGCATTCGCGGCCGGCCGCATCAGGGAAGGCGCGGCAGGCCGGTCCGGCATGATACGTCGGCTCCGGGAGGCGTCCGGCGGCGCGATGATCGCGCTGGGCATCGGCCTTGCCGTAGCCAAGCGCCCTGCCCTCTGATTGCCGCGCCTCAGTTGGGCGCTACCGCCCGCGCGCCAGGCTGCCTAGTATCCCGCGCACTATCGCGCGGCCGACGGAAGAGCCCACCGAACGCACCACCGACTTGATCGCGGCTTCGGCCACTGTCTGACGGTTGGAGGACCGGCGGCCCGACCCTCCCAACACATCGTCGAAGCCCGGAATTGTCCAGCGCGAGCCGCCGGTGCCCGCCTGCTGCGCCTGCGCTTCGGCTTCCTGCGCCTCCCTGGTCTTCTTCTGCAGTATCTCGAAGGCCGAGTCGCGATCGACCGCTTGATCGTACTGCCCGGCGACCGGGCTCTCGGCAAGGACCTTGCGGCGCTCGTCGGGTGTGATCGGCCCGAGCCGCGACGACGGCGGGCGAATCAATGTGCGCTGTACCATGGCCGGCACGCCCTTATCCTCCAGCATCGAGACCAGCGCCTCGCCGGTGGCGAGCTGGGTAATCGCGGTGGCGCAGTCGAAATCCGGGTTGGGCCGGAAGGTATCGGCCGCCGTCCGCACCGCCTGCTGCTCGCGCGGCGTATAGGCGCGCAACGCGTGCTGCACGCGGTTGCCGAGCTGGGCCAAAACCTTTTCCGGAATGTCGAGCGGGTTCTGGGTGACGAAATAGACGCCGACACCCTTGGAGCGGATCAGCCGCACCACCTGCTCGACGCGATCAACCAGCACCTTCGGCGCGTCCTCGAACAAAAGATGCGCCTCGTCGAAGAAGAAGACCAGCTTCGGCCGCTCGAGATCGCCGACCTCGGGCAGTTCCTCAAACAGCTCCGACATCAGCCAGAGCAGGAAAGTGGCGTAGAGCCTGGGATTCATCATCAGCTTGTCGGCGGCCAGAACACTGATCGCGCCGCGGCCGTCGCGGGTGGTGCGCATCAAATCGGCGATGCGCAGCGCCGGCTCGCCGAAGAAGTTCGCGGCGCCCTGCTGCTCAAGCACCAGAAGCGTGCGCTGGATGGCGCCGACGGAAGGCTTGGTGACATTGCCGTAGCGTGCGCTGAGCTCGTCGGCTCGCTCGGCGATGTTGGCGAGCAGCGCCTGAAGATCTTTGAGATCAAGCAGCAGCAGGCCCTCTTCGTCAGCGATGCGGAAGGCGATGTTCATGACACCTTCCTGCGCTTCGGTGAGGTTCATCAGCCGCGACAAAAGCAGCGGCCCCATTTCCGAGATGGTGGCACGGATCGGGTGACCCTGCTCGCCGAACAGATCCCAGAAGATGACCGGGTATTCCTGAAACTGATAGGGATCGAGCTTCACCTGCTCTGCACGCTTGACAAGGAAATCCTTGGCCTCGCCCATCATGGCGATGCCGGAAAGGTCGCCCTTGATGTCGGCGCAGAAGACCGGGACGCCGGCATTTGAAAAGCCCTCGGCCAAGACCTGCAGGCTGACCGTCTTGCCGGTGCCTGTGGCGCCGGTAATCAGGCCGTGGCGGTTGCCGTAGCGCAGCAGGAGTTCCTCGGCGCGCTGGTAGGAATCATCAGGCTTGCGGCTGGCGCCGATGAAGATGCTGGTGTGGTCAGCCATATGTCCGGTCTCCGCAATCTCTTCCGCCAAAAACGCCCGGTCTCATGGAGGATAATAACGCGATCGGCGGGCGACAATGCCCACCATCAAATTTGGCGCTATTCGAATTTGACCCTGGCAGCGAAACCACCTTACTTAGCTTGCGGATTTTGCGCATGTTTGGCAATCGGTTAGCGGCTGCCGGAACAACCGCGACGGATGTCGCATTGTGATATGCGGCGGGGGACCATAGACTGGTGGCTGATGCGGCCGAGAGACGAGGAGTGCGATGGGCGCCGGCGCCTTGACTAGGGATGTCGACCTTCCCAACCCGGAAACCAAGCGCTGGCTGGCGCTGGCGGAAAAAGTGCTTGCCGGCGGCGCTTTCGAACAGAAGCTTGTTTCGCACACCGATGACGGCATCCGCATCGAGCCGCTCAGCGAGCGTTCGACGACAGCCGAGCCGCTGGTGCGCACCAATCCGAAGTCGCCATGGATCGTCAGCCAGCGCATCGACGATCCCGATATCGCCCGCGCCAGCGCCCAGGCGCTGCAGGACATCGCTGAGGGCGCGACCGGCCTGTCGCTGGTTTTCGAGGGTGCGCCGAATGCGTTCGGCTACGGGCTGCCGAGAACCGCGGAGGCGCTGGAAACGGTGCTCGACGGCGTGCCGCTCAACCGGGTCCAGGTGCGCATCGATGCGCATCCGTGGAGCCGCGCCGTGGCGGATTGGCTGCTCGCCTTCCTGACCCGGCGCCGCTCCGATCCGGCGAAGCTCAACCTTTCCTTCGGCATCGACCCGGCGGCGATCTTCGCCGGCACCGGACGGCTGCGCACCTCGATCGAGGCGCTGCAGGAGTCAATGCCGCAATCGCTGGCGCATTTCTTCTCGATGGGCGTGCCCGGCGTGCTGCTCGAAGCGGACGGCCGCGTCTTCCACAATGCCGGCGCCACCGAGGCGCAGGAGCTCGGCACGATGATGGCTTCCGCCGTGTCCTATCTCAGGATGTTCGAGAAGGCGCGTCAGCCGCTGGTCTATGCCGCGCCCTATATCGGCTTTGCCCTCAGCGTCGACCAGGACCAGTTCCTGTCGATGGCCAAGGTGCGGGCGTTGCGCAAGCTCTGGGCGCGGATCCAGGAAGCCTGCTCGATCCCGGCCTCGACGGCGAACGTCCACGCCGAGACCTCCTATCGCATGATGGCGATGGCGGATCCGGAAACCAACATTCTGCGCACCGCGATTGCCGCTTTTGCCGCCGCGACCGGCGGCGCTGATTCCGTCTCGATCCTGCCGCATACCATCGCGCATGGACTGCCGGCCGGTTTTGCGCGCCGCGTCGCCCGCAACGCGCAGCTGATCCTGGCGCATGAGAGCCATCTCCATCACGTGGCCGATCCGGCCAGCGGCTCCGGAGCGGTCGAGGCGCTGACCGACGGTCTTTGCGCGGCGGCCTGGGAAGAATTTCAGCGCATCGAGGCCGAGGGCGGCGTGCTCAACAGCCTGCAGCAGGGCTATATCCAGAACCGTGTGCAGACGGCCGCCGCGAAGCGCAATGTCGCCTATCGGGCCGGTGAACGCGGCATCATCGGCACCACCTTGTTCCGCACCGGCAGCGAGCGCCGCGTCGAGACATTGAAAGCCGAACGCCGGCCCGCGCTGACAGAGGGCGTGGCGACCTGTGAGCCGCTGTTTCCAGTTCGCATCGATCAGTCGATCGGAGCCGGCTCATGATCCCGGATTTCAGCCAGATCGGCTGGTCGGCGCCGCGCCGCGGGCCGGTCGAGCTCAAGGGCCAGCGGATGACGCCGGAAGGCATCGCCGTGAAACACCTCTACACGCAGGGCGACCTCAAGGGCCTGGCCAATCTCGACACCTATCCGGGCCTGCCGCCCTTCGTGCGCGGCCCCTACCCGACCATGTATGTCCAGCAGCCCTGGACGATCCGGCAATATGCCGGCTTCTCGACGGCGGAGGAATCCAACGCTTTCTACCGGCGCAACCTCGCGGCCGGCCAGAAGGGCCTGTCGGTCGCCTTCGACCTCGCGACCCATCGCGGCTATGACAGCGACCATCCGCGCGTCGCCGGCGATGTCGGCATGGCGGGCGTGGCGATCGATTCCATCCTCGACATGCGCCAGCTGTTCGACGGCATTCCGCTCAACGAGATGACGGTGTCGATGACCATGAACGGCGCCGTGCTGCCGATCATGGCGCTCTATATCGTGGCGGCGGAGGAACAGGGTGTCGCGCAGAAGGACCTCGCCGGGACCATTCAGAACGATATTCTGAAGGAGTTCATGGTCCGCAACACCTACATCTATCCGCCGAAGCCTTCGATGCGGATCGTGTCGGACATCTTCGCCTATACCTCGCGGCACATGCCGAAATTCAATTCAATCTCGATCTCCGGCTATCATATGCAGGAGGCGGGCGCGACGGCCGACCTCGAACTCGCCTACACGATTGCCGACGGTATCGAATATGCGCGCGCCGGCGTCGCCGCGGGTCTCGATATCGACCGGTTCGCGCCGCGCCTTTCCTTCTTTTGGGCGATCGGCATGAACTTCTTCATGGAGGTCGCCAAGCTCAGGGCCGCGCGGCTGCTCTGGTCGAGCCTGATGAAGAAGAATTTTGCGCCGAAGGACGAGCGCTCGCTGTCGCTGCGCACCCATTGCCAGACATCGGGCTGGTCGCTGACGGCGCAGGATCCCTACAACAACATCACGCGCACGATGATCGAGGCGATGGCGGCAACGCAGGGGCATACGCAGTCGCTGCACACCAATTCCTTCGACGAGGCGATGGCGCTGCCGACCGACCATTCGGCCCGCATTGCCCGCAACACGCAGCTCATCCTGCAAAAGGAATCCGGCACCACGCGCATGATCGACCCGTGGGGCGGCTCGGCCTATGTCGAGCGGCTGACACATGATCTGGCGGCCCGCGCGCTCGCCCATATCGAGGAGGTCGAAAACCTCGGCGGCATGGCGGCGGCGATCGAGAAAGGCATTCCGAAGCTGCGCATCGAGGAAGCGGCGGCGCGCACCCAGGCACGCATCGATTCCGGCGAGCAGGTGCTGGTCGGAGTCAATGCGCATCGCCCGGAAGCCGACATCGAGGTCGATGTGCTGAAGATCGATAATGCCGAGGTCAAGGCCCGGCAATTGGCGAAGCTGCAGCGGCTCAAAGGCACGCGCGACGTCGCGGCCCTGGAGGATGCGCTAACCGCCCTCACCCGCGCGGCTGAAAGCGGCGAGAACCTGCTCGAATTCGCGATCCGCGCGGCGCGGGCCAATGCGACCGTCGGCGAGATCTCGCTGGCGTTGGAGAAAGTGTTCGGGCGCCATGCAGCCACCGTGCAGACCATCTCCGGCGTCTATCGCGACGCGCTCGGCGACAATCCGGCGGTCGATCGGCTCAAGGACAAGCTCGAAACCTTCGAAAAGAAATCCGGTGCAAAGCCGCGCATCCTGGTCGCCAAGATGGGCCAGGACGGCCATGATCGCGGCCAGAAGGTGATCGCCAGCGCCTTTGCCGATCTCGGCTTCGAGGTCACCGTCGGACCGATGTTCCAGACGCCGGAGGAGATCGCAAAGCTGGCGGTGCAGCATGATGTCGACATCATCGGCGCGTCCTCGCTCGCGGCCGGACATCTGACGCTGATCCCCGAGCTCAAGGAGGCGCTGAGGAAGCTCGGCCATGGCGACATGCTGATCGTCGCCGGCGGCGTCATCCCGCCACAGGATTACGACGCGGTGCTGAAGGCTGGGGCGGCCGAAATCTTCCCGCCGGGGACCGTCATCCCGCAAGCGGCGGACAGGCTGATGGACAGGCTGCTGTCGGTTGAGTGAACAGCCTGTGTCGGGAACTGGTCAAACGCAACTCGTTGCTAAGGCTTATCGGCACAGCTAATGCGCCAATCGAGAGAGGAAGAGGATCCCGTCCTCAACCCGCTTCTTGATGGCGACCATGTCAGTAGTTCCCAATCGGTTGTTATAATTTCCGTTGCGACAACAGGCCCTCCAGTTATAATTGCCGTTGCAACAGGACGACCTACCATGAACATCAACCATTCGAAAGATTGGCAACTCCGAAGGTCTGATTTTGCCGAAAGAGCTTCTCGACCGGCTAAACCTGAAGGCGGGCGACAACGTCATCGTCGTTCAGGAGGGCCAGGAGCTGCGCTTGCGCCGTCTTGAAGACTCTGCCGAAGAATTCGAGCGTAAGATGAAGATCGCGCGCGAACGGATGAAGAAATACGAGGTTGCCTACCGCGCGCTCGCTAAATGACCGAGCATCATTCGCGAGAATTCGTGGAGGCGATGCACGCTGAGCAGTTGCGCCTCCACGGCGGAGCCTCCGGTATACGCGACCAGGGCATGCTGGAATCTGCCCTCGCCCGCCCCCAACAGAAGGAAGCGTGCGGTGAGCCCGATCTTTGTGAACTCGCGGCGGCCTACCTCTTCGGCAGTGCGAAGAACCACCCCTTCGTTGACGGGAACAAGCGCACGGCTTTTGCCGCGGCCGATTTGTTTCTCTATTTCAACGGGTTAAGCGTAGAAGCCGAACAGCAGGATGTTATCCAGTTGGTGATGATGGTCGCCGCAGGTGAAATCGATGAGATCGGAGCCGCGGCGTTTTTCCGCGACCATACGGTCAAGCCTAAGACCTAGTTCTCGGCCTTGTCCGAAAGCTTGACGATCTCCCACTCCTTGCCGTTGACGGCAACGACCTCGCCGACCTTCTTGCCGAACAGGGCCATCGCCATCGGCGAGACATGGGAGATGCTGCCTTTCGAGGGGTTGGCCTCGTCCTCGCCGACGATGCGCCAGTGGACCTTCTTGCCGTCGCCGTTTTCCAGCGTGACGCCCATGCCGAAGCGGACCACATTGCTGCCGGACTCCGGCACCGAAAGCTCCGCGCTCTCGCGCCGCGCGGTCCAGTAGCGCAGGTCGCGGGACACTATTGCGAGGCGCTCGCGATCGCCGCGTCTTTCGGCCTTGGCCATCTGATCTCGCAATTCGGAGAGATTCTCTTCGATCATCGCGAGTCCCCGCTCCGTTACCAGATTGCGGTGCGGACTGATCGGCCGTTCGCCGACACCGGCAATGGCGTTTTCGCTGTCTTCCTCGCGGGTGAAAGCTCTACTCATAACATGAACTTAAGCTTGGTGAGGCAACTGCACAAGCTGTTTGCCTGCGAGCCTGCCTTGGCACGAATCCTGCGACGGAGCGGTTGAAACGCCAGGACCTGTGCCGATGTTGAACAGACGAACGCTGCTTGCCCGCACCACCGGCCTCGCCGCTGCCGGCCTCCTTGCCGGCAAGGCGTCGGCGAAGATGCTGCCCGGCATCGAGAAGGCCACGATGCGCGGCTCGATCAACGCCATCGAAATCGGCGTGCAGCCGGGCGCGCTGGACGACCAGAGCAAGGCCTTCGCCAAGATGCTCAGCGACGCCAGCGACCGCGATGCGCCGGTGTTTCTGCCGCCCGGCACCTATCTTGTCTCCAACCTGAAACTGCCTGCCCGCGTGCGCCTTTCGGGCGTCCCGGGGGCGACCCGCATCGTCTATGGCGGCAACGGCCACCTGATGATGGCGGAACAGGCCGAGCATATCGAACTCAGCGGGCTGGTGCTGGACGGCAGCAACCGCTGGCTGGCCGACTATACGCAAGGGCTGCTCGATCTGCGCCGCGTCGCGCATCTCGCCATCGACAATTGCCAGGTCACAGGCAGCGGCAAGAACGGGCTGGCGCTGGAACATGTTTCAGGCCGCATCGGGCGCTGCGATTTTTCGGGTGCGGCAGACGCCGGCATCTATTCGGTCGAGGCCGGCGGGCTGGAGATCTCGGGCAATACCATCTCAGATTGCGCCAATGGCGGCATTCTGGTGCATCGCTGGCAACAGGCGGAGGACGGCACCATCGTCAGCGGCAACCGCGTGCAGCGCATCGGCGCGAGGAGCGGCGGCACCGGCCAGAACGGCAACGGTATCAACGCCTTCCGCGCCGGCAATGTCATTATCTCCGCCAACGTCGTGTCGGACTGCGCCTTCTCGGCGATCCGCGCCAACAGCTCCAGCAATTTGCAGATCACCGGCAACACCTGCTCGCGCTCGGGCGAGACGGGGATTTATTCGGAATTCTCCTTCGAGGGCGCGATCCTCAGCAACAATCTGGTCGACGGTGCCGCCAACGGCATCTCGATCGTAAACTTCAACGAAGGCGGCCGCATGGCCGTGTGCTCGAACAATATCGTGCGCAACCTCTCGACGGTCGGCCCCTACACCGCCGACCCGCCGGGCTTCGGCGTCGGCATCAGCGCCGAGGCCGAAACCTCCGTCTGCGGCAATGTCGTGGAGAACGCGCCCCTCTACGGCATGCAGCTCGGCTGGGGACCTTATCTGCGCAATGTGGTTGCAACGGGCAACATCATCCGCAAGTCCGGCACGGGCATCGTCGTCAGCGTCGTCGAGGGTTCCGGCAGCGCCGTCATTTCGGACAATATCATCGACGCCGCGCAGAACGGCGCCATCATCGGCCAGCGCTGGGCCAATCCGGTGACGGGCGATCTGGCAAGATCAACCTTTACCGGCTACGCGCATCTGACCGTCGAGCGGAACAAGGTCAGTTAGGCCAGCGCCGCCGTCGGCCGCAGCAAGCCCACCTTGGCGCCGATACGGCTTTCGACCGGCGGATTGGCGAGTTCGGCAAGCTTTGCCGCGAGCGCTTCGTCGCTGCGAAGCAGCTTGGCCAGCACGGCGGCGATCATCACCTCGGAGGCGCGGCTGGCGCCGTCATCGCATTTCAAGGCGATGCCGAGACCGAGCTCGGGCAAGGCCGCGCAATAGACGCCCTCGGCGCCGGTCTTGGCGAAGATGCGGCCGGGCGCGGCCCGCATCAGCGCGAGGTCCGCCTTACCGGTGCCGGCCACCAGGAACGGTTCGGCCATGCAGGCCGAGAGCAGGCGCTTCGCCGCCTTGGCGCGTTCGGGCGCAAAGCCCCTGCCCGTCGCCATACGCGCAAAGCCCAGCGCAAAGCTCTTCAGCGGCACGGCATAGGTCGGGATCGAGCAGCCGTCGGTGCCGCAATGGTCGACATCATGCGCGGCGCCGGTCACCGATTGCATCGCGTCGCGCACCATCTCCTGCAGCGCATGGCCGGCCTTGACGTAGCCGCCATGGGCAATGCCGGAATGCACGCAGGTACAGAGGAAACCGGCATGCTTGCCGGAGCAATTGTTGTGGAGCGGGTTGGGCGCGCTGCCGGCGCGGGCCAGCGCGATCGTCGCAACGTGGCTCGACGGCCAGTGCGCGCCGCATTCGAGCGCCGTCTTATCGAGACCGGCCTTGGCGAGCATTGCTTGCGCCAGTTCGACATGCGCCGGCTCGCCTGAATGCGAGGCGCAGGCCAGCGCCAATTCGCGATCGCCGAAGCCGTAGGCGTCGGCAGCACCGGATTCGAGCAGCGGCAGCGCCTGGATCGCCTTCAACGCCGAGCGTGGAAACACCGGTCGCGCCGTATCGCCGATCTCCCAGACAGGCTTGCCGTCGGCGTCGAAGACAGAAACCGCGCCGCGATGAGCGCTTTCGACCACCGCGCCCCGCGTGACTTCGACCA
Organism: Mesorhizobium sp. WSM4989; assembly: GCF_029625795.1. Classification (NCBI taxonomy): domain Bacteria; kingdom Pseudomonadati; phylum Pseudomonadota; class Alphaproteobacteria; order Hyphomicrobiales; family Phyllobacteriaceae; genus Mesorhizobium; species Mesorhizobium sp. WSM4989. The sequence continues at coordinate 808,777 of NZ_JARTVN010000001.1, forward strand.
GAACCGGATTTGCCATGCTGCCTCCCGCACGCGCGCGCCGGCGGCGTCGCTTTGATGCGGGTCGCTTCTACCTGATCCGATCGAGGATGGAAACGTAGTTGGCCACCGCAGCACCGCCCATGTTGAAGATGCCGCCGAGTTTTGCCCCAGGCACCTGAATGCCGCCGGCCTCGCCGGTCAGCTGCATGGCGGTGAGGACATGCATGGAGACGCCGGTGGCGCCGATCGGATGGCCCTTGGCCTTCAGCCCGCCGGACGGATTGACCGGCAGCCGGCCGTCCTTGGCCGTGACGCCTTCCAGGGCGAGCTTCGCGCCCTCGCCGGGCTTCGCCAGGCCCATCGCCTCGTATTCGATAAGCTCGGCGATGGTGAAGCAGTCATGCGTCTCGACGAAGGAGAGGTCGTCGAGCGTGACGCCGGCCTTCTTCAGCGCCTGGCCCCAAGCTCGCTCGCAGCCCTCGAAGGAAAGGATGTCGCGCTTCGACATCGGCAGGAAATCCTGGACGTGCTCATTGGCGCGGAAGGTCACGGCGCGGCGCATCTTCAGCGCCGTCGCGGTGTCGGTGAGCACGAGCGCGGCGGCGCCATCCGAGACCAGCGAGCAGTCGGTGCGCTTCAGCGGACCGGCGACGAAGGGGTTCTTCTCACTTTCCTGACGGCAGAACTCGTAGCCGAAATCCTTGCGCATTTGGGCATAGGGATTGTCGACGCCGTTTTTGTGGTTCTTGGCGGCAATCATGGCGAGCGCATCCGACTGGTCGCCATAGCGCTGAAAATAGGCCTGCGCGATCTTGCCGAAGACGCCGGCAAAGCCGGCCGGCGTTTCGCCATCCTCGGGCAGGTAGGAGGCTTTCAGCAGGTTCTTGCCGATCTCGGGCCCAGGCGTGGTGGTCATCTGCTCGGCGCCGACCACCAACACGACGCGGGCGGCGTTGGAATCGATGGCGCGGACGCCTTGTCTCACCGCAGCCGAACCGGTGGCGCAGGCATTCTCCACGCGCGTCGCCGGCTTGAAGCGCAGCCGGTCGTCGGCCTGCAGCACCAGGCTCGCGGTGAAATCCTGCGGTGAGAAGCCGGCGTTGAAATGGCCGAGCACGATCTCGTCGACATCGTCAGGGCCGATGCCGGCATGATCGAGCGCGTCCACGGCGACCCTGGTGATCAAGCCCTCCAGCGTCTCGCCTTCGAGCTTGCCGAAACGCGAATGCGCCCAGCCGACGATGCATGCGGTCATGACAGCCTCCATCTGCCGCGCAGCCTAGCACGTCCGATCGCGGCATGACATTCAATATTGTTCAATAGTGAACCGTTTTCCAGCCGAAGGGATGGGGCCAGAGCGATACGATCGATTGATCCGATGCCGATTTTTTATTGATTGATGCGTCAATAAAAAATAATCTCGCTTCGAACCGGACCCCTCGCATGCCGAAAATCGGAATGGAACGGCTGCGCCGCAAGGCGCTGATCGACGCGACGATCTCGGCAATCGGCGAGCGCGGTTCGCTGGACGTCACCATGTCGGAGATCGCCGGCCGCGCCGGCGTGTCGTCGGCGCTCGCCCATCACTATTTCGGCGCCAAGGACGAGCTGCTCTTCGCCACGATGCGGCACATCCTTGCCGAGCTCAACATCGATACAAGACGAGCGCTTCGCGTCGCCGCGACACCGCGCCAGCGCGTCTCGGCCGTCGTTGCGGTCAGTTTCTCCGACGAGCAGTTCCAGCCGGAGATCATCGCGGCCTGGCTCGCCTTCTATGTCGAGGCGCAGAAATCGACCGAGTTGCGGCGGCTGCTTCGTATCTATGCGCGGCGGCTCAATTCCAACCTGATGAGCGGGCTGACCGGCATTCTGCCGAGGGCCGAAGCGGACCGCGCTGCGGAAGCGACGGCGGCGCTGATCGACGGACTCTACATTCGGCGCGCGCTGAAGGACGGCGTGCCCGATGCGCAGACAGCGATCGCGCTCGTCGAAGATTATCTCGAAACCAAGCTCAGCGGACGGAGCCTGCCTTGACCACCGAACGACCCAATTTCCTGATCGTCATGGTCGATCAGCTCAACGGCACGCTCTTCCCCGACGGCCCGGCGGATTTCCTGCACGTGCCGCATCTCAAGGCGCTCGCCGCCCGCTCGGCGCGTTTCGCCAACAACTACACCGCCTCGCCGCTTTGCGCGCCCGGCCGGGCCTCGTTCATGAGCGGCCAGCTGCCGTCGCGCACCGGGGTCTATGACAACGCCGCCGAATTCTCCTCCTCGATCCCGACCTTCGCGCATCATCTGCGCTCCGCCGGCTATTACACCTGCCTGTCCGGCAAGATGCATTTCGTCGGACCGGACCAGTTGCACGGCTTCGAGGAGCGGCTGACCACCGATATCTATCCGGCCGATTTCGGCTGGACGCCGGATTACCGCAAGCCCGGCGAGCGCATCGACTGGTGGTATCACAATCTCGGCTCGGTCACCGGCGCCGGCGTTGCCGAGACCACCAACCAGATGGAGTATGACGACGAGGTGGTGTTTCTGGCCGAGCAAAAGCTGTACCAGCTTTCGCGCGAGCAGGACGATGCGGGACATCGGCCCTGGTGCCTTACCGTTTCGCTATCGCACCCGCACGATCCCTATGTCGCGCGCAGGCAGTACTGGGATCTTTACGAGAACTGCCAGACGCTCGATCCCGAGACGCCGTTCATCCCGCATGACGAACAGGACACGCATTCGCAGCGCCTTTACCGGGCAAGCGACTATCAGTCCTTCGAGATCACGCTCGAGCAGGTGCGCCGTTCCCGGCGCGGCTATTTCGCCAACATTTCCTATGTCGACGATAAGCTCGGCGAGCTTCTGGACGTCCTCAAGCGCACTCGCATGCTTGACGACACCATCATCCTGTTCTGCTCGGATCACGGCGACATGCTGGGCGAGCGCGGCCTGTGGTTCAAAATGAGCTTCTTCGAGGGCTCGGCGCGCGTGCCGCTGATGATCGCCGGCAACGGCGTGCCAGCCGGCCTCATCGAGGCGCCCGTCTCCAATCTCGACGTGACGCCGACGCTCTGTGACCTCGCCGGCATTGATATCGCTGCAATCGCGCCGTGGACCGACGGCCAGTCGCTGCTGCCGCTGCTCGGCGGCAAGCCGCGCACCGCACCCGTTGTCATGGAATATGCCGCCGAAGGCTCCTATGCGCCGCTGGCCGCGATCCGCGACGGCAAATACAAATTCGTCCATTGCGAGCTCGACGCGCCGCAGCTGTTCGACCTGGAGGCCGACCCGCTCGAACGGAACAACCTCGCTGACGAGCCGGCGAACGCTGCCCTGGTGGCGGCGTTCATGGAAAAGGTCCGGGCGCGCTGGGACATGGCCGCGTTCGATGCCGCGGTGCGCGAAAGCCAGGCACGCCGCTGGGTCGTCTACCCGGCGCTGCGCAACGGCGCCTATTACCCCTGGGATTTCCAGCCGCTGCAGAAAGCCTCGGAGCGCTACATGCGCAATCACATGAATCTCGACAACCTCGAAGAGAGCAAACGATATCCGCGAGGCGAATGATGGCAGACGTTCTGGTTCCCACCCTCGACCGCCTGAAGCAGGCCTATGCGGTGACCTCGACGGCGACGCAAGTCACGCCGCTGTTGGACTCGGCCGCACTTGCGAGGGAAGCCGGCGCCGCGCGGGTGTTCGTCAAGCCGGAATCGCTGCAATGGGCGGGGTCCTTCAAGGTGCGCGGCGCCTATTGGCGCCTTAAGCGGCTGTCACCGGACGAAGCGAGGAAGGGCGTGGTCGCCTATTCCTCCGGCAATTTCGCGCAAGGGCTTGCGGCTGCCGGCCAGGCGCTCGGCATTCCCGTCACCATCGTCATGCCGATCGACGCGCCTGCCGCCAAGCGCGACGCGACCGCCGGCTATGGCGCGCGCGTGGTGCTGACCGATCATGGCGAGCGTGCCCGCGAGGAAGTCGCCGCCGCCAAGGCGCGCGAGATCGCCGAGACCGAGCAGCTCACCTTGCTGCATCCCTTCGACGATCCCGAGATCGTCGCCGGCCAGGCAGGGGCCGGGCTGGAAGCGCTCGACCAGTTGGCAGCGAAGAAGGCCCACGCCGACCTGGTGTTCTGCTCGGCCGGCGGCGGCGGCCTGATCGGCGGCGTGTCGCTCGCCTTCCATTATCTGTCGCCGAAAACCGAGATCATCGCCGTCGAGCCGGAAGGCTTCAACGGCATGGGCTCGTCGCTGGCGCATGGCGCCATCGAGACGATGCCGATCGGACCGAGATCGATCTGCGACGGGCTGATGGCGCGCAAGCCAGGCGAGGCGCCCTTCGCGGCGGTGAGTGCTGCCGGCGTTCGCGGCGTCACCGTCGAGGATGCCGCGGTGCGGAATGCAATGAAGATCGCCTTCGAGCGGCTGAAGCTGGTGCTGGAGCCTTCGGGCGCGGCCTCGCTTGCCGCGCTGCTCGGCGGCAAGGTGGATGTGGCGGGCAAAACCGTCCTTGTGGTGGCTACCGGCGGCAATGTCTCGCTCGCCGACTTTATGGCGCATATGAACAATGCTTGAAGCGGATTTCGTCATCATCGGATCGGGCTCCGCCGGCTCGGCCATGGCCTACCGGCTGTCGGAAGACGGCAAGCATTCGGTGATCGTCATCGAGTTCGGCGGCACCGATATGGGGCCGCTGATCCAGATGCCGTCGGCGCTGTCGATCCCGCTCAATATGAGCCTTTACGACTGGGGCTTCGCCAGCGAGCCGGAGCCGCATCTCGGCGGCCGCGTCCTCGCCACCCCGCGCGGCAAGGTGATCGGCGGTTCGTCCTCCATCAACGGCATGGTCTATGTTCGCGGCCATGCGCGCGACTTCGACCATTGGGCCGAACAGGGTGCTGCCGGATGGGGCTTCGCCGACGTGCTTCCCTATTTCAAGCGCATGGAGGATTCCGACGGCGGCGAGGACGGCTGGCGCGGTCAGGGCGGCCCGCTGCATGTGCAGCGCGGCACGCGCAAGAACCCGCTTTACGGCGCCTTCCTCGAGGCGGGCCGGCAGGCCGGCTTCGAGCTCACCGACGACTATAACGGATCGAAGCAGGAAGGCTTCGGGCCGATGGAGCAGACCATCTGGCGCGGCCGCCGCTGGTCCGCGGCCAATGCCTATCTGAAGCCGGCGCTCAAACGAAAAAATGTTAGCCTGCTCAAAGGTTTCGCGCGGCGCGTGGTGATCGAGAATCAACGTGCCGTCGGCGTCGAGATCGAAGCTCACAAACAGATTCAGGTCGTTAAGGCGCGACGTGAGGTGATCGTCGCGGCCTCGTCGATCAATTCGCCGAAGATCCTTATGCTGTCCGGCATCGGTCCGGGCGCACATCTGCAGGAAAACGGCATAAAGGTGATCGCCGACCGGGCGGGCGTCGGGGCCAATCTGCAGGACCATCTGGAGCTCTATATCCAGCAGGAAGCGACCAAGCCGATCACGCTGAACTCGGTGCTCAACCCCTTCTCCAAGGCGATGATCGGCGCGCAGTGGCTGTTCTTCAAGACCGGCCTCGGCGCCACCAACCATTTCGAAGCCGCGGCCTTCGTGCGCTCGCAGGCCGGCGTCGACTACCCAGATATCCAGTACCACTTCATCCCGGCGGCGGTGCGTTACGACGGCAAGGCGGCGGCGAAGTCGCATGGCTTCCAGGCGCATGTCGGGCCGATGCGCTCCAAGTCGCGCGGCTCGGTAACTTTGCGCTCCCCCGACCCGAAGGCGAAGCCGGTGATCCGCTTCAACTACATGTCGCATCCCGACGACTGGAGCGAGTTCCGCCACTGCATCCGGCTGACGCGCGAGATTTTTGGCCAGAAGGCCTTCGACGGCTTCCGCGGCAAGGAGATTTCGCCGGGCGCCCATGTGCGGACCGACGACGAGCTCGACGCATTCATCCGCGAGCACGCCGAGAGCGCCTATCACCCTTGCGGCACCTGCAGGATGGGCCGCGCCGACGATCTGACCGCCGTCGTCGATCCGGAATGCCGGGTCATCGGCGTCGAGGGCCTGCGCGTCGCCGACTCCTCGATCTTCCCGCGGGTGACCAACGGCAATCTCAACGCGCCTTCGATCATGACAGGCGAGAAGGCGTCCGACCACATCCTTGGCCGCACGCCGCTGGCGCCTTCCAACCAGGAACCCTGGATCAATCCGCGCTGGCAGGTGGCAGACAGATAGCGCATGATCCGGCGGGCGCCCTCCCCGCCCCGGCGATTACGAACGGAGAAGACCATGCGCGCCCAGCCAACGGCATCGCACTACGTCAACGGCCGCTACATCGAGGATGAAGGCGGCGCGCCACTGCCGGTGATCTATCCGGCGACGGGCGAGACCATCGCCTCGCTGCATTCGGCGACGCCGAACGTGCTGGAGTTGGCGATCGAGGCCGCGCGCGCGGCGCAGCCGGCCTGGGCACGGATGAAGCCGGTCGAGCGCGGCCGCGTCCTGCGCCGCGCCGCTGACATCCTGCGCGCCCGCAATGCCGACCTGGCGCGCATCGAGACCCTGGACACCGGCAAGGCGATCCAGGAGACGCTGGTGGCGGACGCGCCTTCGGCCGCCGATTGCCTCGAATATTTCGCCGGCGCAGTGGCGGCCTTCAACGGCGAGATGATCGATCTCGGCGGACCGTTTGCCTATACAAGGCGCGAGCCGCTCGGCGTGTGCGTCGGCATCGGCGCCTGGAACTATCCGATCCAGATCGCCGGCTGGAAGTCGGCGCCGGCTTTAGCCATGGGCAACGCCATGGTGTTCAAACCGTCGGAGAACACGCCGCTTTCGGCCCTGGCGCTGGCCGAGATCTACAGCGAGGCCGGGCTGCCCGACGGACTGTTCAACGTCGTGCAGGGCTATGGCGACGTCGGCGCCGGCCTCGTCGGCCATGATGTCGTGGCAAAGGTTTCGGTGACCGGCTCGGTACCGACCGGCCGCAAGGTGCTGTCGCTTGCCGGCTCGAAGATGAAGCACGCCACGATGGAGCTCGGCGGCAAGTCGCCGCTGATCGTCTTCGACGATGCCGATCTCGAAAATGCCATCGGCGGCGCCATGCTCGGGAATTTCTATTCGACCGGCCAGATCTGCTCCAACGGCACGCGCGTCTTCGTGCAGAGGGGCCTGCATGACCGCTTCGTCGAGCGGCTGGTCGAGCGCACCAAAAAGATCCGCATCGGCGATCCGCTCGATCCGGAAACGCAGATGGGGCCGCTGGTCAACAAGGCGCAGCAGGACAAGGTCGTTTCCTACATCGCCGCCGGCAGAGAGGAAGGGGCGACGCTCGCCAGCGGCGGCAATGTGCCCTCGCTGCAAGGCTTCGAAGGCGGCTTCTTCATCGAGCCGACGGTGTTCACCGGCGTGACCGACGGCATGCGGATCGCGCGCGAGGAGATCTTCGGGCCGGTGATGAGCGTGCTCAAATTCGACAGCGAGGACGAGGTGATCGAACGCGCCAACGACACCGACTTCGGCCTGGCGGCGGGCGTGTTCACCCGCGACCTGCCGCGCGCGCATCGTGTGATCGCCGAGCTGCAAGCCGGCACCTGCTGGATCAACGCCTACAATCTGACGCCGGTGGAAATGCCCTTCGGCGGCGTCAAGCAGTCCGGCATCGGGCGGGAAAACTCGCTGGCGGCGCTGGCGCACTATTCGCAGCTGAAGGCTGTCTATGTCGAGACCGGGGATGTGGCGGCGCCTTACTGAAGTCGGCTTTCGATCGTGAAAGATTCATGGCTGGTAGGATGCGTAAGCTGAATATCCTTCGACCTTTCCGCCATTCTTCCTGACAAGAGCGGCAAGCACTTTGGCAATGGTTTCGTCGTTCTGATCGAGGTGAGAAATCAACACTCGAATATTTGATTTCAACCCGCCTCTCAGCGCCCCGCCCAGTCGAAACAGTCCGCTTCTAACTGGCACAGGTTGCGCAAGTCGCAGGTAAACTAGGAGCGTACCCCTGAATGATTGGACCCTAATGGATTCAATTGCGCTCCACGGCACCGGCTCATGCAATTGACGCCTATCCCACAACGTTTCCCTGGTGAGAATGAGCAATGGGACCGGATTCGCCGCATCCAAAACCACCCTTACAAACATTCCGACGAACAGGACGCTGACAAAGAGGCATCCGAATACTTCAGCAGCCCACGCCACTCGATCGAGCGAATTTCCAGCTTGCCAGTTTTGGACGGCAGAAGAATAGTACTTCACTGAGGAAGACAGTGCCAACGCGGCGGCGATCCCGAAAAGGGGAGCGTACCAACTAAAGCGGCCACGGGCCTCTAAGGGAAGGTCTATCCTTCGCGGCGCAACGCCCTGCGTCTTCCAGAGAGTTGTATCGCCCGGAACTTCTACAAATTCGCCGGTGTCCGCTTCTCTCAAGCCTCACCTCTTCTCCGCCGTCCCATCCAGATACTGCATCAGCGCGCAAACGAGGTGATAAAAAATGCTGGCCGGCACATCGGTCGCCATCGAGCGGCCGCGCTCGTCGATGCGGTCGATCCAGAGGCCGAGCGGCGCCGGGTCGATGTGCCAGCGGAACAGCCGGCCGACGCGCGCCTCGATCTCGGGCTTGAGGTCGGGCCCTCCCGCGCCATTGAGCGCGATCGCCGCCTTCACCGCTTCGGCCTGCGGCCAGCTGCGCGAGACCGTGTCGAGCGGGAGGCCCTGGCGCGAGACCGCGCCATAGGAAAGACCGGTGGCACGGTTGAGGCCGTTGGCGACGGCCGATGCATAAAGCTTGCGGGCGAAACCATTGAGGTCGGTCTGGCCGCTGCGCGCGGCGAAATCGATCAGCAGCGAGGCCCATTCGAAATGATGGCCGGGCTCGGTCCAGCTGCCCTTCTCGCCCGCCACTGGCTTCCAGCTATCGTCGAAATATTCACCCAGCGTCCAGCTCTCGGCGTCGAAGAAATGGCTGCGGAAGAGGTCGATGATGCGCGAGGCGCGGCGCAGATAGGCGCGCTCCCCGGTCGCCTGGTGCCAGGCCAGAAAAGCCTCGAGCAGATGCATGTGCGGATTGGAGCGCCGCTCGCCTTCGCCGCCAGACGTGTCGAGGAAGCCGGTCATGCGGCTGTCCTCGAGATGGGCGTCGAGGAAGGCAAAGGTCTCCTCGCCGAGCCGCAAGGCGTCGGAATGGCCCGAAATATGGGCGTGCGCCAGCGCTAGAAGCACGCAGGAATGGTCGTAGGCGTCCTCGACCGGATCGGCGACCGAGCCGTCGACATTGAGCGTGCGCACCCAGCCGCCTTTGTCGGTGCGGCCCCGGCCTGCCATGAAGTCAAGGCCATGAGCGATCAGCCGATCCGCCGGGCCGTCCCAGCCGCGCTCCTTGGCGACGGCGAAGGCATAGATCTGGCGCGCCTGGGTGCGCATGCGTTTCGGCTTCATCAACGGCGCGGCGTCGAAGCCCAGCGCCTCGTGGAAGCCGCCATGGCGCTCATCGACGCATGACCTCGACCACAGCGGCAGCGTCTCCTCGAACAGCCAGCGCCGAACGCGGCGCCGCCAGGCGCCGCTCTCGATGACGCGGTCATGCGCCGGCGTGAACCTCGTCTCCAGCCGGCCGGATTTCTCCAGCTGCTCGACGATCTTCTTGACGTGCTGGCTGTGGCTGACCGGCGCCACGAAGGTGGCGTCTGCCGTCGAGACGATGGCCACGTCCTTCATGCCGATGGCCGACAGCAGCCGGCCGTCGCCGCGGATGTAGGAGTTCTCGCAATCGATGGCGACGACATCGCCGAGGATGACGTTACCGTGGCTGTCGGACGGGCCGACATCGAGCAGCGACTGCCACGAACCGAGATCGTTCCAGCGGAATCCGGCCGCCACCATGGCGATGTCCTTGGCCCGCTCCATGATAGCGTAGTCGATCGAGGTCGACGGGATCGCCGAGTAAAGTTCCAGCGGCATGTAGAGCCCGGAAAGATCGTTGGTCGCCGCGTGATAAGCGGCTTCCGTCGCCTGCCAGATCCTGGGCTCGAAGGCGGCGAAGGCAGCGCGCATGGCGCTGGCGCGAAACAGGAAAATGCCGGTATTCCAATAGAAGCTGCCGGCGTCGAGATAAGCCCGCGCGGTGGCGAGGTCGGGCTTCTCGACGAAGCGCGAGACGTCGAACATGCCGTCGCGGTCGGCCGCGACCTCGATATAGCCGTAGCCGGTTTCGGGCTGCGTCGGCCTGATCCCGAACACCACCAGGCGACCGGCTCTCGCCGCCGCAGCACCCGCCTCAACGCTCTGCCAGAACTGCCGCGCGGTGGAGATTTCGTGGTCGGAAGGCACCACGAGAACAAGCTCATCGCCAAATTCGGACAGGGTGCACAGGCTGGCAAGCGCCACGCAGCGGCGGTGTTGCGCCCCGTGGGCTCGAACAATGCGCCGCCGCCGGCGAGATCAATGCCGGCAAGATCGGCATGGACGCGGTCGGCATGGCGCTCCGATGCGATGGGAAAGATCGGCGTCTGCCCTTCAGGCCGCGCGGCCAGCCGGCGCAAGGTCTTGGCCAGCATCGAGCCGTCGCCGGAAAGGTCGTGGAATTGCTTGGGATTGTCCTCGCGCGACAGGGGCCATAACCGCGAGCCGACGCCGCCGCTCATGACGAAACTGACGATGCGCTGGCTCATGGCTGCCCTGTCAGAAGGTCTGGTTGTAGGCGCCGACTTCGGGACTGCGGCGCAGCACGGCGTCGACGGCTTCGAACATCTGCCGGCGCCGCTCGGACGATACCGGGCTCTCCACCACCACGACAAGCTCGGGCTTGTTCGAGGAGGCGCGCACAAGGCCCCAGGTGCCGTCCTCCGCAACGACGCGCACACCGTTGACGGTGATGAGCGTTACGATCTTCTGGCCGGCAAAGTCAGCACCTTCGCGGTGCATCGTCTGAAAATCCGCCACGACGCGGTCGACCACGCCGTACTTCACCTCGTCGGGGCATTGCGATGACATGGTCGGCGTACCGTAGGTCAGCGGCAACGCGCGGCAGAGATCGGCCATCGAGCTCCGCGGATTGCGGTCGAGCATCTGGCAGACGACGATCGCGGTGATCAGCCCGTCGTCATAGCCGCGGCCGATAGGCGGGTTGAAGAAGAAATGCCCGGATTTCTCGAAGCCGGCGACGGCACCGAGCCCGGCAACGCGGCGCTTGATATAGGAATGGCCGGTCTTCCAATAGTCAGTTGTGGCGCCGTTCGCCCTGAGCACATGATCGGTGGCAAAAAGCCCCGTCGACTTGACGTCGACGACGAAGGCCGAGCCCGGATGGAACGATGAAGTATCGCGCGCGAGCATAAGCCCGACCTTGTCGGCGAAGATCTCGTTGCCCTCGTTGTCGACGACGCCGCAGCGGTCGCCGTCGCCATCGAAGCCCAGTCCGACATCTGCGCCCGTCTCCAGCACCTTCTCGCTGATGGCACGCAGCATCTGCATGTCCTCGGGATTGGGATTGTAGCGCGGGAACGTATGGTCGAGCTCGACGTCGAGCGGGATCACCTCGCAGCCGACACGCGCCAGCGCTTCCGGCGCGAAGGCGCCAGCCGTGCCGTTGCCGCAGGCGCAAACGACCTTGAGTTTTCTCGAGATGTGTTTGCCCTTGGTAAGATCATCGACATAGAGCTCCCGGAAACCGGACATGAACTCGTAGGCACCGTCGCCGCGGAGGTCGAAGTCGGCTTCGAGCACGATCTTCTTCAACGCGCCCATCTCTTCCGGACCGAAGGTGAGCGGCCGCGCCGCCCCCATCTTGACGCCGGTCCAGCCATTCTCGTTATGCGAGGCGGTGACCATGGCGACCGAGGGTGTATCGAGCGCGAACTGCGCGAAATAGGCCATGGGGGACAAAGCCAGGCCGATATCCTTCACCCGGGCGCCCGCCGCCATCAGGCCGGAGACCAGCGCCAGCTTGATCGACAGCGAATAGGAGCGGAAATCATGGCCGGTGACGATATCCGGCCCAACGCCCAAGCGCCGGATCAGCGTGCCCAGACCCATGCCGAGCGCCTGGACGCCGATCAAATTGAGCTCCGGCGCCTTGGTCGAGCCGGGATGGCCGACCCACCAGCGCGCGTCGTACTCGCGAAAGCCCGACGCCTTGATCAGCGCCGAGGTCTCGAATTCGAAGCTGTTGGGCCGGGCTTCGCCAACAATGGTGAAGGTCAATGGTCGAAACTCCAGAGAGCCGGAATGCCGATCTGTAAAGGGCGCGGCTTATCACGAAAGCCTTTAAGCCGGTCTTTATCCGACGGCTAAATCGCATGCCATCCGGGCAAGCTGGGTGAAAGCCGAGAAATGCGACACAAGTGCAGCCATTGACGCTTGCAGGATCGGAAAGTGGCGGCTATAAGCCCGCCGTCTGGTCACGGAGTGTAGCGCAGTCTGGTAGCGCACATCGTTCGGGACGATGGGGTCGCAGGTTCAAATCCTGCCACTCCGACCAGAAAAAACAATGCGTTAGCTTCCTCCCGATTTTACCTCCCACCTGATATCCCACCTGAAACTCAGGGTCAGGCCGATGACGGTCGTCGCCCCGCTGGCTTCAGAGGTCAAAGCGTATCGCCCTGCGGCGCTCGGCCGCGAACGTTCCGACCAGCGACTGCAGCTCGCCATCCGGCTCCTCGCTCCCGATCGCGCGCAGCGCGGCTACGCCGGCCTTGATCGACACCGGCCCGGGGTCGGCCACGAGCAGAGCCTCAAGCGCGCGTTCGAATTGGTCGTTCGTCATTTCGGACCTTCCTCCTTCCAAATCGGCACCCGGTTGATCTTAATCGCCACCAGGCGCCGGATGCGCAAGCCGACGCCTTCGCGGCCGGGGGAAAGATGCGGGCTGGGGCTTTGCTCGCCCGAGACAGCCTTCGCACTGGTTTTGTTTCGAGCACCGCGGCGAAGGGGAGCGTCACCTGTAAGCGGCAAGGATCAAGGGTCAGACGCGCCGGGCACCGTTTTATGTTCGCCAGTCTGAAACCTAATCAGCGGTTTGGCGTTGCCTCGTCACCCTCGATATCACGGAAACGAAGATGCAAGGTTTGAAGCGGTCGTGTTGAGGAAGCCTACGACCTAGATGAGTTTGCGGGGAGACACGGTCTGACAATCAGACAGGCCGAAATTGTGATCCAGAGCAACGGCCCATCTAAGCACAAATGCGATCTCACTGCCGCGGCATTCAAGGTCGCGCTCGAACAGTGCAGGCACTTGCGTAAGAAGAGGCGCGAGGCTCCCGCGCGGATCCGAGAACCATAAAAGCCCCTTAGCCTGTTATCCTGACGACGGATAGCTGCCATGAGGGGGCCGTGCTTGGACGAATTATGAGCTCTCGGGTCGAATGGTCTCAACTGAGAACTACACCACAGGAAGTTGCTTATCCGGCGACAGCGCGCGTTTCTAAGCCCTTTGTCTGACCAGTTAGCCCTTGTGATGGGGCAGACTCGCCTGAATTAATACTCGAAATATGCAGCATTTTAGCTGAAGTCGTGCCATCCTTATATCACTCCAAGGAGCGCCCGAGGCCCCAGACCTCGGTGCGGCAGCTTCGAATAGGTCGGGGTCATTGGCCGGCAGGACGGAGCAGGTTCGGAGCTCATGGTTTTGTCAGCTTTCCACGTACGCCGTCTTGGTCGAGGCTACTCGCGAGGCCAGTCCTGTGACCTATCAGACCGTGCCGAGGCTAGCAGCAATACCGGAAGGTGGCATTGAACGCGCGTTGGGTGGGACGCGGCTCCCGCCTTTGTATTTGGATGATTTCTCGTTCTTCGCTCGCTGTCGGCACGAGTCTTCCGCACCAATCTGTTCGGGTCATCGTGAATGGCGCAGGCGCGGTGGAATCCGACCGGTTCGAGGCTGCAGCGATTCAGGCTGAGGCTGGGGCCTTATCATGAGCGGTGAAGGAGACTTAATATGTCAGCGTTTACCGTGACCAGTGCCCTCGGGGCCGACCCAGTGTTCGAAACGAGGGTGGCGAGCGCCGGCGACGACGTCGAAGAGAAAGGCTCCGGTGCGATTTCGACCAACATCAGCGACCTGGAGTTGGGTTTTGACAGCAGCACCCGCCAGACAGTCGGCATCCGCTTCACCGGCATCGACATCCCGAAAGGCGCCATCATCACCAACGCATACATCCAGTTCCAGGCCAACGAGGTGAAGACCGGCGCGGCCTCGCTGCTGATCCAGGGCGACAATGTCGACGACGCCAGCCCTTTCACCACCGCCAACTTCAACGTGTCCTCGCTTCCCCGGACGAAGGCGTCGACGGCTTGGACGCCGGAGCCGTGGACCACGGTGGGCGAACACGGCTTGGCCGAGCGCACGCCAGACCTTACGGCTATCGTCCAGGAGATCGTCAACCGCTCGGGCTGGGCGGCGCTCAACGACATAGCGTTCCTGATCACCGGCACCGGAACCCGCACGGCCGATTCCTACGAGTACAATCCCGCCAGCGCGCCGCTGCTGCACATCGAATATATCTTGCCGGGATCCGGCAATCCGGTGGCCTTCAACACACCCGCCGATGCCGATCCCACTGCCAACCAGATCGCCGAGCTCGCCGCGGCGGGTGCCCCTACCGGCATCACCGCTTCGGCCACGGATCCCGATGCCGGCTCGACCGTCACCTACAGCCTCAACGATGCACGCTTCGCCATCTCCAATGCCGGCGTCATCACGCGCTCGGCCGTCGGCACGCTCGACTTCGAGACCCAGTCGTCCATCAACCTGACGGTGACAGCGACCTCTTCCGACGGCAGCACCGCCAACCAGGGCTTCACTCTCGCTGTCCTCGACAGCCCGGAGCCGATCGCGTTCAACACGCCGCCGGATGCCAACTCCGCGGCCAACCAGATCGGCCAGAACGCTGCCGCCGGTACTGCCGTCGGCATCACCGCCTCGGCCAAGGATCCCGATGCCGGCTCGACGGTCACCTACACGATCGACGACCCGCGCTTTGCCATCAATTCCAGCACCGGAGTCATCACCCGCTCGGGCAACGGCACGCTCAACGCCCAGTCCGAACCGACGATCAATCTCCAGGTGACAGCGACGTCGTCCGACGGCAGCAGCGCCACGAGCACCTTCACTGTCGGCGTCACGGCCGGCCAACAGCCGGTGGCTTTCAACACACCCGCCGATAACAATTCAGCCGCCAACCAGATCGCCGAGCTCGCCGCGGCGGGGGCACCGACAGGGATCACCGCTTCGGCCTCGGATCCCGATGCCGGCTCGATGGTCACCTACAGCATCAACGACACGCGCTTTGCCATCAATTCCAGCACGGGCGTCATCACGCGCTCTGGCACCGGCACGCTCGACTTCGAAACCCAGCCATCGATCAACTTGACGGTGACGGCAACCTCCTCCGACGGCAGCACCGCCAACAAGAGCTTCACTCTCGCCGTCCTCGACAGCCCGGAGCCGGTAAAATTCAGCACTTCGCCCGATGCCAACACCGCGGCCAATCAGATTTTCCAGAACGCTGCCGCCGGTACTGCCGTCGGCATCACCGCCTCGGCCAAGGATCCCGATGCCGGTTCGACGGTCACCTACACGATCGACGACTCGCGCTTTGCCATCAATTCCAGCACCGGCGTCATCACCCGCTCGGGGACCGGCACGCTCAACGCTCAGTCCGAACCGACGGTCGATCTCCACGTGACAGCGACCTCGTCCGACGGCAGCACCGACACTCATGCCTTCACCGTCGCCGTCACGGCCACCCAGTTGCCGACATCGGTGACCTTGGCGCACACCATCCTGACTTCGCAGTGGTCGCCGCCGAGCCCCGACCCAACCGATATCGTCTATATCTCCCACCTCGGCACGCTGCTGGTGGCCGATAGTGAGGTCGAGGAGATGTCGATTTTCACCGGCAAGAATCTCTTCCAGATGAATCTGAACGGCACCCTGACGGGCACGCTCACCACCATCAATTTCTCGGATGAGCCGGCCGGGGTCACCTATAATCCGGCGAACCACCATCTCTTCTTCTCGGACGATACCGGCACGAAGAGCGTCTACGAGTTGAACCCGGGCAACGATGGGCTTTACAACACGTCCGACGATATCGTGACCTCATTCAGGACCGCCGCGTTCGGCAGTACGGATTCGGAGAGTATCGCCTACGACACAAACCGCGGCGTGCTCTATCTCTTGGACGGCTCAACGCACAGCATTTACACCATCGCTCCGGGCCAGAACGGCAAATTCGACGGCGTCCCAAGCACGGGCGGCGATGATGTCGTGACGAGTTTTTCTGTAGCATCGCTCGGAGCCCCTTCTGACGGGGGCATCGCGTATGATCCGACCCACGACCTGCTTTATGTCCTCGTGTCACGCACCTCCGTGGCAATGGTGACGCCAACCGGGAATCTGCTGGGCACGCTCGACATCTCCGCCGCCAACTCGAAAAAGCCGGCGGGACTTGCCCTGGCGCCGAGCAGCGACGATCCGAGCCACCAAATGAGCCTCTATGTGGTCGATCGCGGCGTGGACAACGACTCGAATCCAACCGAGAACGACGGCAAGATCTATGAATTTCATGTGAATGACTGGCTGCTTGCCTGATCTGCCGGGTGCGCCATTCAAGCTCCTAGGACCGTTTCCTCCTGCTCGGAAAGAACCGCGGCAGCCTCGGCCTTGCGATAGCTGTAGATGCGCTCCGCAGGCCTAAGCCCGAGCAGCCGGTGCGGTAAGTTCATGCTCCAGCCGAGGTGGATGGCCACGATCTCCGGTCGCAGGTTCTCGACGAAGCAGCGCCCTGCGGATCGCGTGGCCAGCTTGTTTGCCTCCGTGGGCCGCTCTGGTGGCAGAATTCGTAGGCGCACGTTAGGCTGAATTTTGACTGGCGACGATGTTCAATGAGGCGCGGACGAATGGGGGTTGTGATGAAAAAACAATGGTGGAAGTGGTCGGTTGAGATCGAGGAACTTGCACATAAGAATTATGTGCGGGTCATCGAGGACGGTGTGGTTAGCATCAAGGGTTTCGATTCTGAGGCAGATGCAAAAGCCTTCGCCAACAGCGAACGCGGGAGGCTCGGGCTTGAGCTTGATACGCCACAGGACAATGAACCCGGCCGAACGCCCGGCAAGCAGTCGGGTCGCTCCATCGCGCAAGGCTACGTGAGGTAGCCGGAACGTTTTAGCGACATCGTTCAACCCGTTATGCAGAGCCGAGACCTACTGTCAGGGGAACAATCAAAAGCCGCACGAGCATTGTTGAAATGGTCGCGAGTGCGGCTCGCCGCCAGGGCCAATATTAGCGAACCGACAATTATCGAATTTGAGAAGGGGTTCGGGCGATCGAATCCCCGCTTGGTCGCCGCCATACGCCAGGCTTTGGAGGACGCGGGGATTGTCTTTACTGTTGAAGGGCCAGCGCTACCTCGCTCTCAAGGTCAAAAGAGTGGTCGCCGGAAGGACAATAGAACGTGGCGGCGCCGGCAGACAAAACACTCGCCGTGAACCCCTACGCGCTTTTGCGGTGAAGGGCTTTCGGGCTGGTGTCTGGCGAATACGTCAGCGTGATGCGCCTGAGCTTTTTCCTTATGGGTGCGTTTCGGCCATATCGGCAGGGGTATATGCTCCGCGGTCAGCCGGTGCCGTGTTTCGATTCCGAGCCCCCGCCGGTTAGGCCCGCCTCAACGCTGGCCTCTGTCTCGGCCAGGAAGCCGGGCCGCTCCCGAGCTCCGCACATTCGGCGCGACATGTACGCCTTTTGGCGAACTACTTTCTTTGCATCCCGCAACTAGGGTATTCTCTAGGAAGGAGTGCTGATATGGCAAATGAGAGCACAAGGCCTACGGAAAACGGTTCCGAAAAGCTTGTTTCAGAGGCCCAGGCGCGCCGCGATTTTCTCAAGCAGGCTGGACGCTTTGCGGCGGTGACGCCACCGGCCATTACGATACTGCTCGGTACAAGCTTGAACTCCAGGGCAATTGCCAAATCGGGAGGAACACGCCCGGGCAATGGCTGGGGCGACAAGAACCACATTCACCTCGGCTCCGGCTCGGGTTACAAGCCAAAGCTTTTTAAATCCGGTAACGGAAAGCTTTTTAAATCCGACAACGGGAACGGCTATGGCGGCGGACCCCACGGGGGCTCGAAGTAGGCGATCCCAATTAGTGCTGGCGAGGAACGAGCCTGACTGCGCGGCCTCGTCCTAGCACGGCTCTTCGCGCCGGCAACTGTGGCTGGATCTGTTCCAACGCACCAGATCGGCCGCCGGCGCTCATTTTTGCATTAGGGCCGTCTACGAACTTCGCCCCGGAAGATCTTGTCCAGCGAGGGCACCAGGGCTCGCTTCAGCCTACCTTATCTTCAATAGCTGGTCAGCGTTAGTTACACCGGTGGGTGCCCGGCCTGCGGCGAGGCGGGGGACGTTGGCGCTACAGGCCGGGCCTTTTTGCCCCAAGTGAGCAAGGGGGCAAGTCTTTACTATGCGCCACCTTTAGGGCGGTCTGGCATCGGGACTTTAGGCGTAGCTAATGAAGTGCCGTCCTACGTCTCCGGTGTTGGGTTCCAAACCAGCCTTGGGCAGCCGCACGGGCCAAGCTTAACGCCTTCTCTTGAAGGCTTCCGCTAGCCAGTTGTCCAAACCATCGGCAAGCTCGGCGGGCTTGATGATGCCTTCCATAAATAGAGTCATAATATGTTTGGCGATTTCGTCGCGCTCGTTGCCGTCGGCTATCCCGTGCTTTTTGCAGTAATCGTTGAGAGCTTTGGTGAGGACGACCAGTTCGTCCGAATCTGCCACACCTTGCCGATGCGCTAGCATGCCAACCTCCCTTGTCGGGGCGAAAGCATGATAATCGCTTCCAAACGTCCGCTTGCCTCAACTCGGTACGGACGACGCTTGCGATCTTACGCCTTTTGAAGAATGGCGCTATTCAAAATGAGTCCGCCGTTGTTTGGTTCGGCCCCAATGCCCGCCCAAACTTAGCGCTCGGGCGGGCTGTCAGGTTTACCCCAACGGCGGCACGCCAAGTAATTGTTCCAGTCTTACCATGTGCCGCGACCTCCAACGGAAATGCTCTGCTAATGTTCCTGGGTGATACGCGCCGGCTGGCCGGTGCCGGGTATCTGCCCGACTACATTTTCACGTTTCGTTCATATATGCGCGCGTACTAATGCTTCGTGGCAACAAAAAAAGACATTTGGGACTCAGTGCGCGAATTCGGCCGGGACGCCGGGGCGAACGTCGCCACTATCTTTGCGCTTAGCCTGCCCATTATCGTCGGCGCTGCCGGACTCGGCGTCGAGACGTCCTATTGGTACTATGAGGACCTGAAACTCCAGGCGACAGCCGACGCCGCCGCCTATGCAGGCGCGCTGGAGAAGATCGCTGGATCCGACACGGCGACGATCACGGCGGCCGCCACCCAGTCGGCGACCGACAACAGCCTCGCCAATGTAACAATCACCGTCCACACGCCGCCCACCTCGGGGTCGCACATGACCAACAAGGCGGTCGAGGTGATCCTCAATCAGAGCCTCGACCGGATGTTCACGGCGATCTTCTCCGAGAGCAAAGTGCCGGAGCGGGCCAGGGCGGTGGCGCTGATCACTGACACCTCCAAGGCATGCGTATTGGCGCTCAATCCGTCGGCCTATCAGGCAGCGCTCTTCTCCGGCAACACCAGCGTCAAGCTGACGGGCTGCTCGGTCATGTCGAATTCGGTGCAGTCCGATGCCGTCAAGGTGCAGGGGTCGGCGGCGCTTCAGGCCGATTGCCTGATCGCGGTCGGCGGCATTTCGCTCAGCAACCCGGTGACCACCGTCTGCAAGTCTCCGATCACCCAGGCTTTGCCCGCGTCGGACCCCTTCTCCAGCCTTCCGGCACCTGCGGCTGGCAACCCGTGCAAGACAGTCAACGGCAGCAAAACGTCGCAAACACTGCAGCCCGGAACTTACTGCAGCGGCATGGACCTCAAGGGCAATGTCACGCTCCAGCCCGGCACCTATGTCGTCCAGGGCAGTCTGAAGATCAACGCCAATGCGGCCGTCTCCGGAACCGGTGTGACCATCTTCATGTCCGGCAGCAACACCGTCAGCATGAATGGCAACGCCACTGTGACGAGCGCGCCGACCTCGGGCACCTATTCCGGCGTGCTGTTCTACGGCGACCGGACCGGCACCAGCACATCAAGTACCTTTAACGGCACTGCGAGCTCGCTTTTGACCGGTGCCATCTATTTCCCCAAGCAGCAGGTCAACTATCTAGGCAACTTCTCCGGGAGCGGCGGCTGCACCCAGGTCGTCGCCGACAAGATACAGTGGTCCGGCAGCACGACCATCAAACAGAACTGCTCGAGTCTCGGGATGAAGGACATCCCGTCGGCGCAGTCGGTTGCTATTGTCGAATAATCAGGAAATCGCAAATCAACGCAGAGCCGCCGCCATTTCATTGAACGCACTTAAAGCCCTACATATCAGCCGCTCGTTCACCACATCGCGCATCGACATTGGAGGCCCACCCAATCTGATCCACACCTAGGGTGACCCGCCCCGCCCGCGAACTGAGTTCCGGGCTCACGAACATTTGAGGACCCCTTACGAAGCCGACGGCATATTTTAGGGACGTTGAATGCTCAACGCCTATGCCCAGACGAGCCCTACTGTCGGGGGAACAATCAAAAGCCGCACGAGCTCTGTTGAGCTGGTCGCGAGTGCGGCTCGCTGCCAGAGCGCATATTAGCGAACCAACGATCCTCGATTTTGAGAACGGGTCGAGGAGCCCGAATCCACGCCATGTTGCCGCTATCCGCCAGGCCCTGGAGGACGCGGGAATCTTCTTTAGCGCTGAAGGGCCAGTGCTACCTCGCTCCGAAGGTTCGAATGATCATCGCCAGACGGACAATCGAATGTGGCGGCGGCGGCAGACGAAACGCACGCTCTAGCAACCTCACACTCCTTTGCGGTGAAGGCCTTTTGGGCTAGTATCTGGCGAATAGGTGAGCGTGATACGCTTGCCGCCGCAAACGGCGCATTTCATCTTCGGCCGGAGATCCCATTCCATAGCAGGAGCATCGGCGCCGAAGCGATCGCGGCAGCCGAAATTTCAACGGCAAAAGCCCGCCCGCCTTGAGGGGGGACGAGCGGGCTCCGGGGCTGTGCAACCCAGCGGCGCGGGCCTCGCAAGCGTCGCGCCGCGAGCCCCAACCTGCCGATTTGTGGAATGTTCCCTTGCGCCGATGCGACCGAAGTCGGAGGAGCTAACGCTTTGGTCCCTGCACTGAAACCTTCGCCGCGCTCGATCATTTGATAGAGCCGGCGAGCAATGTCCCTTCATCGTCGGCAGTGCCGAGTGAATAGATGCCCGCCATCCCGTTGCCTGGGGTGACGGGCATCGTCTTATCGGGACGACGCGCCGTTCGCGAGACGACGCCTCGCGGCGGTAAATTGTATGGAGTGTGGCGTGCGAATCGGAGTGCGTGACGAAAGCCCGCCGCAGCTCATGAGCGTGAAGCCGACGGGCCTTACTTGGAAAACTGTTTCAGGTAAGCGATGACGTTGGCTACGTCCTGATCGTTCTTGAGGCCGGGAAACGCCATCTTCGTCCCTTTGACCATCCCCCTGGGGTCTTGAAGATACTTCGTCAGCGTGGGTTCATCCCATTTGATGCCGGATTTTCCGGCCTCGGTCATGGCCATGGAATAGGTGAAACCGGGATGCGTGCCCGCCGTGCGCCCGATGACGCCGTGCAGAGACGGGCCGACCTTGTTCTGGTCCTGGTCTGCAATGTGGCAGACCTTGCACTTGGTGAAGACCTTCTCGCCTGCGGCTGCATCCTGCGCCCGCGAAGGGCTTGCAATGAAGATCGTGGCCGCC
Organism: Mesorhizobium sp. WSM4989; assembly: GCF_029625795.1. Taxonomy (NCBI): domain Bacteria; kingdom Pseudomonadati; phylum Pseudomonadota; class Alphaproteobacteria; order Hyphomicrobiales; family Phyllobacteriaceae; genus Mesorhizobium; species Mesorhizobium sp. WSM4989. The sequence continues at coordinate 830,579 of NZ_JARTVN010000001.1, forward strand.
GAGGCGATGAAAAGTGCGATTGCGCGCATGGCATTCCTCCCTGATCGATCGTCATCTGCGCCGGACGATCCGCGCCTTAGTCAAGCTGGCCGGCTGTCTTAGGTTCCGTCCCCAAAATCCTGCAGCGTCGCATGGCGTAGCGTATGCTCCCCGCGAAGGAACTTAACCCTCCCCGTGATGCCGGGCTTAACCCACTCCACATCATCGGCGAAGGCGCTCGGCACCCGCTGCGCTGGCTTCGACGCCTTGGCCGCTTCGACACGCTTCCACAGCCGTTCCCTGAGGCCGCTGGGCAGCGTTATGAACGCGGTGCCGGCATATCGGCCACCGCGCGCCATGATCGCGGCAGCGGGCTTCCCTGGCTCTCGCTTGATGCCGAGAAGTTCGAAGTCGCCGACATCCCAGCACTTCGTCTTCACCCAGGAATCGACCTTCCCGCTTCGATAGGGACTTTCGCGTCGTTTCGAGACCATGCCTTCCAGGCCCATCCGCTCAACGGCTTCGAAGAATGCGGCGCCACCGCCCTCAACATGGTCGCTGTATTGGATGATGTCCCTGGCCGGCTTGACCAGATTCCAGAGCTTCGCCTTCCGCTCGATAACCGGCAACGAGCGCAGATCCTCGCCATCGATGTACAAGATGTCGAAGGCTACGAATGCTAGCTGCTCCGCGTTCCATGTCATGCGGGAGTGCATCCGCTGGAAGTTCGGCCGGCCATCCGTTTCCGGCGCGATCATCTCCCCGTCGAGAATGAAAGATTCAGCAGGAAGCTTTTCCGCCGCGGCGACTATCGGCCAATACCGCTTCGACCAATCGTGCCCATTCCGAGAGAATGCACGGGCGCCGGCCCAATCGAGGATCAGCTGGGTTCGGTAGCCGTCGTATTTGATCTCGTGCAGCCAATCATCGCTGACCGGCGGTGTTTCAACCTGGATCGGGTCCAGGGGCCTAATGAAGGATAGCCGGGCGCCGCCGGCAGGCTTACGCATACGAACCCCAACGCAACACTGGAAATTTGATTCAATATCGCACAGCCGGAAGCGTTCCGTTAGCGATTGCTGAAATGCGTACTGGAAACGATTCCTTCCGGCCGCTCTTCGAGCAATGCAGACGATCAGTGTAGGCAATAGCCGGAACAATGACCGTCGCCGTCAGAGCCGATTCGTGATGCTTCTGGACGCTTGCATTGACCTGTGCAGCCGCTCGGACCGGCCGCTCGGCTGTGGATAGTAACCTCTTATTCACCACATCAGGGCATCGTGATTGAAGGGGCGGCCAAAGCCCCTAGTCTACCCCTGCGTCATATGACGCGCCCCGCCAGCTGGCGGCCGACGCTTTCATGTAACCCCCGCCCCCCAGCAGTATGCGTCGGCCGCTGGCTCGTGGCGGCCTGCTATCTGCCCAGCGGCTTGCGGGAGAGCTCAATCAGCTCGCGCTCGTCGGTGATGCCCGCCATGTAGTTTGCGATAATGCGCGAGGCTCGGTGCTCCTTCTGCTCCTCTGTCTCGTTGGCTGCAGAGGTGGCCGCAAAAACTCGGCTCAGGACCTCTATTTCGTCGGGATTGAATACGCCCTTTGTCAACCGCCCCATAGGCATGACTTTGCCTCCGTCCGGACACCCCCGCTCAGAATAATCAAGTCCGCCGCCCGTGGGTAGTGATACGTGTGTTTCGCAGCCTGGCGCTCTCAACCGCATCTCTCATGGCGCGAAATGCCTGCCGGTCGGACTGCAGCCGTAGCCGAAATGTTCTGCAACGCCGGAACAACTTGCGATCCTTGCTGAAGCGCTGAATGAAGTCGGGGACACCTGACGCCAAGCAACCCGGACCCCGAAACCTGGGCAGTTCAGATCATGATGCTGTTGCAGCCTTCGAAACGCCGGGCGAAAGAAGGGGCTCTTGAGCCGAACGGGCCTTGTGGGATCCTACACTTACATTTGTTATATACGCCCCAGCCGAATCGATCACATGATGAGCTAGGGCCGCTCGCAGCGACAGTTTGCTGACTCTATGGCCCCTTGTCCTCCGACGACCGTCGACACACCCAGGTCCCCCGCCCCGCTCGGCGGTCGTCTTCTTCTTCCAGAGTGATACAACAAATGAGAGTGACCACGTCATGGTGCGGGTGTTAGGTACTGTCGTCGCCCGCACCTCTGACGGCAAACGGGCGCTTGGAAGTCAACTCAGGTGCTTTCGCCCAATTCCGCAGGGAGGAAGCCATGAGCAAGCGCTCTTTCATTTGCGCTTTTGATTTTGACGTCATCCGAGAAGCCTTCCGGCGTTCGGTCGTAGAGGATTGTCTCCCGCGAGAACAATGGGAAACCCGCGCAGGTGACCTTGTTCGCAGCTTCGTAGGCGTTGAAGCTCCGGCCGAAGTTCTCGCCGCATTGCTGGATTCGACAACAATCTCCCACGGGGCTTGATGCTGCGAACCCGCTCTGCTGGTCGGCCTTGGAAACAAATTCAGACTGTCATCGTTGAAGTAGGTTGTCAGGAGCCTACCGGATGCCCCGCTTCTTTTTCCATGTCGATAACGGTGAGTTCATTCCGGACGAGTCAGGAACCGAGTTGCCCGACCTAAACGCCGCGCGGCGAGAGGCCGTTCGAGCCGCCGGCGGAATGATAGACGACTCGCAGGAGTCGTTCTGGGAACACATGACCCCTTGGTACATGCACGTGACGGACGAGGAAAGCCGGCTCCTGTTCACGCTTCAGTTCGGTGCCAAGGTCCCATCCGGCGAAGCGCGATACATTCCTCGGTCCGATCAGAATTGACCCGATACCGCAGCGGATCTCAAGGGGGCTTTGCCTTCCGCTCATCGACCAGGCCCTGAAGCGTTGCAGTCAGCGCAGCAACGGCGTTGGACAGGCCGACAATCGAGTCCTGCACCCTGTCGAGCCGCGTGAGGGTAGCGCTCTGGAACTTGTCGCTGGACGCCGCATCCTGCGTCTGTTTCGTCTCTACGACATAGAGCCGCTCCGAAACCTTCGTGACCTTTGACGTCGCGTCGGAAGCTGATTGTTCCGCTTCCGCGATCTGACCTTGCATCGTCATCAGGCGCGTGTCCTGCCACTGGGAATAGAGCCAGAACAGCAGGCCGATCGTCGGCAGAGCCAACGCCGTCGAGAGCCTGGCGATCGCCAGCAACAAGACGTTTTTCGCAATCTGTTGAGAAGCGTTCCGCATACCGATGTCCTCGTCCATTGCCCCGCCGTTCAAGAACGTACTGCTAGGATGCTATTTCGGCTCGCCGATCAGCGCTCGCCTTGGTGTGGCGGTCGCATTCAATCGGCGTGTAGAGGCCGAGCGCGCAGCCCGGCGCGATCGTCTTGTCGATCTTGTTCTGATCGGCCAGTGTCTTGCCCTGAGCGCCCGCGAGGCTGTTACCGATGGCCGAGCGCAGCGCCGGCGCACCGCTGACGGCGGAAGTCGTACACGCCGCCAGCGTCGATGCAGTCGTCAAAAGACATGCGAGCATCAATGCCCTTTTGTAGCGCATGCTGGTTCTCCTTCTCGATTTGAGCGCGGACCTCGTCGGCGCCGCGGCGCTTGATGACCTCGTAGACGGTGAGAGCCGCGCCCGAGGCAAGGAGGGCGATGACAGCCCACAGGATCGCGCCGGCAGCCAGGCGCGAGACGCCCAGCCGGCCGACAATGAAGGTGATGAGGAGGCTCATAGGAAGATCCACCACACCAGCGCGCCGCCGACCGGCACGCCGGCCGCGAAGCCAGCGAGCGCCGGGAGCACCTGTTCGATCACCTGGGTGAGAACGGCTTTCAGGTTCTCCATGGGTCAGCTCGCCGTGCCGAGCGCGTCGGCGATGCGCGCCGCCTTGCGGCGGGCATACCAGCCGTAGGCGAGGCCGCCGATCGCCATGACCGCGCTCACAAGAGCGAGGATGACGACGACCTTGCCGATCCACTCGCTGGCGTAGGAGAAGGGCGAAAGCTGGTTCTGCAGCTCGGCCAGTGTGCCCGACACTCCAATGCCCGCCACACCCCCGCCTGCCGCGGCGTCGGCCGGAGCGATGGAGGGGGCGGCTTTTGCATCCTCGACGAAGGCTTTCGCTTGGCCGCCATCGACGAAGTTCGCGATCTGCGGCATCGCCCCGGTGGCCCACGCCTGGCCGATCGAGCGGACCTCGGCGACGCGAGAGCCCCAGCCGGTCCCGAACACCCGCCACGTCTTCAAATGCTGCAGGAATGCGAGCCTCTGGTCGCAGATGTGGTCGATCAGTGCATCGTGGTTGTTGCAGGCTTGCACGGCGGCGATGGTGCCGAGTCCCATGACGCCGTCCACACGGCCCTGATAGAGCGGCCCAAGGGCGCGCTGTAGCCACATGATGGACTGCTTCGGCCCTGAGTTCACGGCACCGTCGAAGAGGACATAGTCGACGCCGGCCGGCAGCTGGTCGCCCTTCACGGCGTCCCAATATTGCCGGTCGTAGATCTCGAAGAGCTCCTGGCTGGTGGTGCTCTTCACCGAACGCACAGCGAGACCCTTGCTGCGGCGGTAGGCATCATAGACCCGCTGGGTGACCCCCTTCATCGTGGCGCCGCCCGGGTCGGCCGGGTGATTGCTGTAGCCGCCCTCGTGCCCAAGCACGCGGGCGAGCGATTCCTGCTCGCGGGACGCGGTCATCGATTTTCCTTTCGGTTGGGAACTTTCCGGCTCGCCGGCGATTGAGGGCCGCGGCTGGGGATTTCAGAATTGGATTGCTTCACGAAGCTTGAGACGCTGATCGACGCGGGCGGCGCCAACCTCGTCGAAGAGGCGCGCGCGCTGCTCGCTCACATCAAAGGCAAATCTCACGAACTTGCCAAAGCCGTGGACGAATTCCTGCTCGACATGATGACACTCGATTTCCTGCTCGAAGCCGAGCGGGAAGCATTCCATGGTGCGGCCCGGAGGCTCGAACGCATGCGCCTGACGATGGTGAAGCTGCTCTCGGCCTAGCGGCTGTCCGCTCCGGCCGAGCCTTGCGGGTTGCCGAGCGAGATCTGCGTGGTGTAGCCGCTGCCTCGATCGAGCGTGTCGGTGATGGATGCGATTGTGTAGCTGCCGTCGACGCCGGCGCGCAGCTGGATGATGGCAGTGCCTTCCGGCTCGGCCGTCGGCTCGCCCTCAATCGTGACCGAGCCGGAGCCCTTGCTGCGCGCGCCGTCGACACGATCGGAATCGGCGCGTGTCTTCGCCGAGGCCTCGTCCGGCTCCATGAAGCGCAGCACGTCTTCCGGCTCGACATCGTCGCCGGTCTCGACCTCTTCGATGACCTGCTTTGCGCGCTTGATGTCGTACCAGCGGCCCTTCTTCTTCTTGAAACGCGGCCGGTCGGTCACCGGCGTCAAGCCGCTCGCCGATATCACCATGCCGCGGTTAATGACGATGGTCGGCAGCGGCTGGCCGGTCGCCGAGACGCCCTGGTTACGAGGCACGAAGCCAGCCTGCGATCCCTTGATGGCAAACGTCGCGCCGTGCTCGCGCGCAAGCCGGTCGGCGAAGGCGAGGAAGCTCTCATTGTCCTGCGCCTCATATTCCAGCTCGCGGCTGGCGAGGGACGGATGCACCTTGATCGACAGGCCGGCGTCGCCGGCAGCATCCTCGAGGACCTGCCGCAGCGTTTTCTTCTCCCAGTGCCGGTCGGCCGGCTGCTTGACCTTGCCCTTCAGGCTGGCCGAGCGCGCCGTGACCAACAGCACGCTGCCGGATCCGCGATCAAGCGACCAGTCGCAGGTGTCGACCTCGCCCTCGAAGCGGCGCATCGCGCCGCCTTCCCAGCCGAGCTCGATCGAGACAGGCGTGCCCGTCTTGGGAAACCGGACCGTCGCATCTTTATCGTCGAGCGTGAACGTCGCCGAATGCGTCGCCTCGGTGCCGCTCTTGGTGATGAACAGCGAGATCAGCAGCGGCACGAAACGGGAGGTGACATCCTGCCCACCGACCACGACGCGGAAATGACCTTTTCTCACGTGAAGAGATCGATCACTGGCCTGGCGGCCGCGCCCTCAGCCGCCATTTCTACCGGTGTCATCAGGGTCACGGTTCGACCCACGGGGAGATATGGACCGGACCGGGCGAGATCCTGGTTTAGGGCGAAGGTCTTCGCCACCATGCCGACGAAGACCATGCGATAGTGGCGTGCCAGCAACGTCGACAGACTGGTGCCCTCCGTCTTGACGGTGACGGTCTCTGTCATGACGATATCTTCCAAGATTGGTAGTTGCTCTAGTTCTTGGCTACCGGCGGCTGCTCATTAAGCAACGTAGCCAGAGCGGTTATGACCTGCGGCATGAAAAAAGGCTTAGCGATCATAATGCTGTTGGGAACGCCTTCTGCAGGCCAGTGAATGGCGCTGTCACCGCTCACATAAATTACTGGCATGGTTGGACTGGCTTCGCGAACGAGTCGCGCCAAATCCCACCCCGATTTGCCCGGTCCCAGCCGAATATCGGTGATGAGCGCCTTGAACCTTTCGGGCTTGGCATCTAAGGCGTTGAGAGCTTCTTCAGCATTCCTGCTGCTAAGCACGGTGAAGCCCGCTTCCTCCAATGCGGTTTCGATTTCCAAGAGGATGAGAGGTTCGTCCTCAACGACCAGAATCTTGCCGCCGCCCATAAGGTCCCTTCCCTCATTTGGTCTACTACGCTCTCGACAGCGGTTCGGTTCCAACGAAAGTAATCGTTTTCGTCGCCTTTAGCCGAGCAGCGAAAACAGCGATGCGAAGAAATCGCTCGCCGCCGGCGCCGCCGATTTCTGCATCTTGACTGTGATATCGACGATCTGGCCGACCCCGTCGCGATCGAGGAATGCGTGCTCGTCGCTGATCGACTGGACGACATAGAAGCCGAACACGCTGCCGTCGCCACGTGTGACCAGCTGCGGCGTGCCGGCGAGCTGCGCGTTGCGCAGGATGTTCAAGGTACCAAGGCCGCCGAGCTTCGAGGGAATCAGGCGGCCGGAGACGGTGAGCGTTTCCGACCCGACGCCCACATCCTCGAGGGGCGGCATCGCGCCGACCACCGGCTTTTCCGCATAGTCGTGCGTCGTCTCCCGGCCATGCGTATCGATGTTGAAGGAGAGATCGCACTCGACCAGACCGATCTTCATCAGCATCAGCGCGGCCCTCCGAAATCGATCGCCTGCCCGCGTGTATCGGCCTGCACCTGCTGGCCGGTCGTCCTGCCGCCGAGCGAGCCGACCGGCCGCATCAGATCGGCCCTGGCAGAAGACAGGAAGCCGCTGACGCCGGCGATGAAGGCAGCCGCGGCGTTCTTGCCGAACGACGATCCCGCGCCCGCGACGCCAGACGTAAAGGTCTGCGCGGCGTTTTGGCCCGCCTGCGTGCCGCCCTCGGCGATCTTGCTGCCGGCGTCGGCGCCGCCGGATTGCAGCCGACGCTCGAATTCGTCAGCATCGAAGCCGGCGACGTTCGGGCCGATGCCCGGGAGACCTGGTGCCGGCGGCACATAGGCCTGGCCACCCCTGGCAGCCGCATGACGCCCTTCGGCGTACACCTGGTACTGCCGCTCGGCAGGGGTCATCTCTGCCCAGTTCCTCGGACGTGGCGTGGGGATCGGCGTGCTCGAGGCCGGCATGCCGGTGTTCGGCTCGCGCGTCTGGCGATCTTCGAGGATCTTCGTCTGCAGCGCATCGAAGACACTCTTGATCTCGCCGCGGCCGAGCTGCGCCAGCGCATCGCGGAATGCCTTCTCGGCGGAGGCGCCTGTGAAGCGATCGAAGAACCCCAGATCGGAATGCTGCCTGTTGTAGCGGTCCTTGAATTCGGCGGCATAGGCCAGGGGGTCGCGACCGCTGCCGCGCAAAGCCTCGTAGCCCTTGTCGACGGCCATCATGTCGGACAGCCGGTCGTTCACCTTCTCGAGTGCCGGATTGAGCGCCCTGCCGGACAGATCGCCGAGCGCGGTCGCGGCCTTTTGGATGTTGTTGATCAGCTGCTGCCAGTTGCCTTCGGAATCGCCGGTGATCTGAGCGAAATCCTTCGCGACGGTGCCGGACGCACTGCCAAGCGCATCCAGATGCTTCTTCAGCTCCGGCATCTGCGTCAGCAGCGCGCGCATGCCTTGCTGCATCTGGATGTCGGTGAAGATCAGCGGCAGCTTCGACAGGTCGCGCTTGAGGGCTTTCTGCGTCGCTTCGACCAGCGTCATGATGACGTTGCCGCCCTCCTTCCGCGTCTGGTCCATCTCGCGGCGGATGTCGATATGATACTTCTTGAAGTTCTTGGCGACCTCGTTGCCATAGGCCTTCTGCAGGATGTTCGAAAAGTTTGTCGCCGCCTCAGACGAGGATCCTGTCTGGTTGCGCACGATCTCCAGCATCGCGGCAAGCTGCTTCAGGCCTTCCGTGCCTTTGTAACCGACCGCGGCGAAAGCGGGCGTGATTGCCGGAAGTTCCGCCGCCATGTCCCGCAGTTCGAATTTGCCGGCCTTGCCTTCGGCGGCGAGGATGTCAAAGGCCTCCTGCATCTTGTCGGCGGTTATGCCAAGCGAATTGGAGAGCGCATCGGCTGTGAGCGCGATGTCGGAGATCTCGGCGCCGGATGCCTGCGAGGTGCGGGCGACAGCCGGCAGGAATGCGAGGCCGTCCTCAAGCGACCGGCCGGAAGCAATAAGCGTCTCAAGCCCCTGCACGACATTGTCGAACGGCATCTTCGATTTATCGGCCAGCTCCTGCAGCACGGCGATCGTCGGCCTGATCGCGGTCGCCGGCTTGTCGGCATTGATGATGATGCGGCCAATCGTGCGCTCGAGCTGCGCGTAGTCGCGCGCCGTGCGGATCGCGACATAACCGGCAGCGGCGGTGGCAACGCCGGCTACCTTGCCGAAGGTCGCCCATTGCGCCAGCCGCTTCTGCCGTTCGGCATCTTGCGCCGCCAGCAGCCGCTCCTCGGCCACCTGCGTGCGCGTCAGGCGGGTGTTGTTGCGCGCCAGGTAGACATCGCGCTCGGCACGCTGCAGCGCCGTCAGGCTGGTGCGTGCCTTGGCGGCCGGGCCCGAAACGCGATCTAGCAGGCTGACGATGAGCTCCGCCGACATCCTCGCCATCAGGCATCATCCTTTGCAGCGGCGAAGACGAATTCCGGCACGACCTGGTGGAAAATTTCCATCAAGGCTTCGGCATCGTCCCAGGCGAGCTTCTTCAGAACCTCAGGCGGGAGATCACAGAGCCGGGCGAGCAGCTCGCGATTGCTGATCTCGGCATTCGACCAGTCGTCGATATCCTCGAGCATGGCCGGCCGCATCCTGATCCGCGCGATCTTCTCGCTGCCGCGCGTGATGGCGCGGCGCAGCGTCAGATACCGGTAATAGGCATCAGACAGGTCGAGCGAGACTTCATCGTCGGCGACGGCTTCCGCCGACGGCTCGGCGGCCGTGACGGGCGTTTCGTCGGCGCCCGTCATGAAGTCCTCTATCGCGTTCTTTCCAGGCATCATTCAATGCCCAGGAGGACGCGCGCCTTGGTCAACTCGTCAACGCCGAACTGCCGGCGCCGGGTGGTGAAATAGTCCCAGTAGAACCATTCCTCGTTGTCGACCGAAAGCTCGTAATGGGTCACCTCGCCGATCTGGTGATCGTGGCCGAAGGCCGAGGAGCGGTCGAAGGCATCCGGCGCGATGCGGCTGACGATGCCGCGGATGACCGTCTTCGCCTGGAAGGCGTCGCCGGTCTGCTTGTTCTTCAGAACGCCGTAGCCGGTGAAGTTCAGCGGCTGATTGGTGCCGACGCCCATGGCGCGATAGCTCGACTTGGCGAAGCCGGCGAATTTGAAGGTCGGCTGCAGCGCCTTGATAGCGTTCATGCCGAACTCAACCTCGCCCGGCGCGCCGCCGCCGAGATGGGCGACGGTCACCTGCTCCAGCGTCGGGAGCCCGAGCGACTGGAGCTTGATGTGGTTCGAATCTTCCGGGTCTTGGTCGCCGACGAAGAGGTTGACCTGTTCGAGCAGCAGCAGTTTCTCGGCCATGGCTGGCGTTCCTTTCAGGCAGGAGTTGAGGTGTGGGCCGGCGCCGACGCGCCGACGTGATCAGGAGATCAGGTTCTGGCGAGCAATCAGCTCGTCGATCGTCGCCTGGAGCGCAGGCGCGTAGGGACGGCTGGTCATGGTCAGGCGGCGGAACACCGGCGCTTCCTCGAATTGCGCGTCGATATAGATATGACCGGAGCGCAGATCCTGCGCGTTGTTCAGCTGCGGGTCGAAGCGGCATTTGAAGCCGAGTATGTCGCCGTTGGCTTCCGCCTTGGCGAGGATGTCGTGCACGGTGTTGACGACGGATTGGATGGTCTGCGTCGTCAGGTTGAACTTGCCCAGGAACTGGCGCAGCGTACGCAGGCAGGTGAGCTCGATGAAGTCGCGGCCGCGCACCTTGTGATATTGCTGCCAGATCGTCTGGTCCGACAGGTTGTCGGTGCCGATATAGACGAAGCCGCCATCGGCGATAGCGAAATCGTCGCCGCTGTCGCCGCGCACGATGATCCCGCCTTGGGCGGCCAAGATTTCCTGCCCCTCGGTCGAGCCGTCGGTGAGCGAGAAGCGATAGTTCTGCTCCGGCCCCACAATGCCGTAGAGCGCCTGGTTGGCCCAGGAGCGGAACGGCCGGCCGTCATTCTCATAGTCGCGGCGCACGGCAACGCCGGCGATACGAGGCGCGGCGGGGCGGGTGACGACATCGCCGGACGCGTCGAGGCGCTTGATGCCGGGCGTCACCGGGATCAGCCGGTCGGAGGACAGGGTCTCGCGCCACTGGGTGAAGTTCATCAGGCCGTTGGGGCCGTCGACGATCGCCACGGCGAGGATTTTGTGCAGCACCTCCGGCAGGGCCGCGCAGACGGCGTTGGCGAGTTCCTCGACCGTCGCGGTCGCGGTCGGCAGTACCTTGCCGGCATCGACCCCGCCGCCGCTGAAGGTGACGGTGAGCGCGCCGGACAGATAGTTTCCGGGCGTGTCGATGACCAGCGAGGCGACCTTCTGCGCGTCGGGGCCGGTGCCCATCACGGCATGCGCGGTCGGCAGCACCTTGTCCGGATCGGCACCGCCACCGGTGAACGCGACGGCCGGCGCCACCGTCATGTTGGTTCCTTGAGTGGTAAGCGTCAGGCCGGTCATGGCACCGAATTGCTGGGTCGTGTAGCCGGGCACCAGGATCAGGCGCGGATAGACGCCGAGATCGGCGCCGGCATTGACGAAGGCATTGATGCCGGTGCCGGCGACCGACGAGCCGATGATATTGGCCATCGTCTCGCCGATGTCCTCGCCTTCCGCGACGCGGTTGACGACGAGCTGCGCGGCGACTTGGTAGGGGCCGAGCTGTGCATTGATGCCCTCGACGGCGTCGACGAACAGCGAATCGGGATCGCAGAGCGCCAGCTTGGCCGTGTCATTGGAGTTCAGACGGACGGCGACACCGGCCGGGAACGCCGCGTCGAAGGCGGCTTGCGTTGCCGTCGCGGCCTTGCCGAAAGGCATGCAGATGCCGACGACGCTCATCAGCGCATTCGACGGCACGGCCGCCTCGTTGGCGTCGCGACGGATTGTGATCCCGAAAACGGGGTCGGTCATGACAGTCTCTCCTGTGGGGCTGAAAGACAACCCGGCTGATCGGGTTGAGCGATGTACTTTAGAGACAAGTAATATTGGTCGAACTGGACACCACCGGACTGTCAAGCTATGGAACTGGCGCTCAACAGCCTCAGAAGAGAGCCGGCAGTGACTGGAGACAGGCCAAAAAAAGCGGAACGCCTAATCATCGAAGCGCAGGAACGCTTTGAGCAGGACGACTTCAAAGAGGTCGCGCCGAACGCTATCGCGCAAGCGCTATTCGAAATCCGCCTGTCGCTATGGCTTTGTTTCGCCGTCCTTTGTCTACTGCTCTGGCGTCTCTGGTAGGTTAGCGAGGCCATCCGGTTTCGATGTCGACTGCCTCGAGCGCCGCGAAATCAGACGCGGCGCCAATTTCTGCAGACAATGCCCTCGCCCGACTGAAACACGCTTGCACATGCCTCCCGACTGCGATGGCGATTGCGGTCATCGTTACAGCATCGAGCGTGACCCATATGCCCGGCTGCGCCTCCCAATCGATCGCCTGAAGCTCGGGGTCGTTCTTGAAAAGGGCTACGGCGCCCGTGATCTTAGCTTGACTGTTTGCATCAGTGCGAACTGGCGCCCCGTTCACGAGAATCCCACCAATCTCGACCTTCCACCGCTGATCCGAAAGGGCGCTGAGCTTGGCGGCACGGGTTTCCTCTAGCGTTGGAACAGTCCGCGAGTAGGCCGTTGCCGTCCCAGCTGCTTCGGCGAACATAGCCCGGCCCAGTTCCTCCGGATCATCAGGAGACGCCGTGAATGGTATCCAGCCAAATGCAGGATGCTCAATCTCGACATCAATTGCGCCGAACTGGTTATAAACGGGGTTGCGATAGTCCATTACGAGATCCTCAAGAAGAGCGTTTGCCGGCGACGGTTGGACCCGGCACTATTGTTCACGCGCCCCATAGCCCTCCACGTCCCTGAAAGAGCGGCGCCGCCCTTAACGCCAGTCATTGAGCCGGACCCGAACACCGTATCGTCCGTGGCGTCTGTGGTACTGTTCTCGCTAACGCCGGAGGGCTGTATCGCAGACCCGGCGTATGTGGATCCGTCCACGATGCCGGTGCCGTTTAGACTGTAGCCAAAGACATAGGTTCCAACGGCGCCGTAAGTTAAACCTGCGTTGCCAGCGCCATAGTCGACGGTGCCGGGTAGGCCGTTCAGCTTGGCCAACAGCGCCGTCGTGAAGCTCGCGGTAGTTCCGGCAAGCACGGCCGAATAGGCTTGAACGTGCGTGCCAATTACCAAGCCGAGGAGCGACCGCATCGCCGAGTAGTCGGCCGCGGTAATCAACGAGCGAGCGTTGGCGGACGCATCGGTGATGTCTGCAGCGGTCACCGCGAGCAGCGCCTTCATTGCCGCATTGCTTGCCGCCTGCACCAGGGAACGGCCGCTAGCGCTCATGTCGATGATGTCGGCGACCTGAAGCGTCACTGCTCCGCTCTTACCGGCTACGCTCGAAACCTGGTCGGTATTGTCGATCTTGTCCCAAGAGGTGCCGTTCGAAACGATCCAGTCCCCGACCTTCCAGTCGGTGATGCCGCTAACGTTTGTCGCGCCGGGCGTGTCCACTTTATAGTACTGGCCCTTGTTGGCGCTTGACGCCGCCGGAATCGTCGGGGAGTTCGTATTGGCGTTCCAAGTGCCTTGGTAGGACATGGCACCAAAGAGCGCCGCCGGCAGTTGAGCTGCCGGAACCTTGCCGGTAGCGTCGAGAGCGGCATAGCCGTTCGCGTTGCCCTTTTCGAATGCGTCCTGCTTGCTGTCGAGAGCGGCCTGCAGCCCGGTCGTGTCTGAGATCGTGTGTTGATGCACCAGGAGCGCCCGGTTCGCGACTGAGACCAGGATACCCGCGACATCAACGTCGATCGCTGAGAGCGCCGCGATCAGCCGCAGAACGTCGTCTTCGAGATTGTTGCTGCCGTCCGGAAGCTGATAGCCGCGGTTCGGCGTGCTGTTTTCAACAGGCATTGGCGGTCCTAAGCGAGGGTTACGGGGTCGAGATCGCCCGGAAGTCGTAGGCCATCGGCCGCGCCGCCGGGGTGCCGGTGAGCGTGATGCGGATGCGCCCAACGGGATTGGCGTTGAAGCCAATGACGCTGTATTTGCGCTCGACCCAGCCGGCGTCCTGCAGCGGCGTCTGCGTCACCTGCGGAACCGGTGTCCAGACATCGTTGGCGGCGTCAGCATGCAGCGCGATCGTCGCGCCGGTCGGGATCTTGGTCTTCAGGTAGGACAGGATGTCGACGCCGGTCCCCATGTCGAAGGCGCGGGTGACATAGGTGCCCGTCGTCTGCAGCTCACCCTCGATCGCCAGGATCACCGGGAACACCACCGGCGAGACCTTGGCCGAGCCGGTGAGCACGGCGCGGACCTCGACATTGCCGGTGTAGAAGGCTTGCAGTTCCCAGGCCTGGTCCGGGTTGAGCAGGGTGACCGAACCGTCGTCGAGCTCGACCTCGAAATGCATCGCGGCCGCGGCGGTCGGCAGCTCGACCTCGGCTCGAATAAGCAGGTCGCTCATGTTGGCGGCGGCGAAGGTGCCGACATCGACCATCTTCGTCGCCGGCGCGAATTTAGCCGCGACCAGCTGGAAGCAGATGTCCTCGTCCTGGTGCGGCGTCCAGGTGACGGCGTTCGACGACGACAGCATCACGCCGACCGAATAGGGCTGCGCGGCGACCGGCTGCTGCAGGTCGGCATCGAAGTCGCCGAGCTTGGCCGTCTTGATCGAATGGTCGCCGTCATTGGTCTTGACGACGAAGGCGTATTCGATGCCGCCCGCGAGCCAGATCGGATAGGGGAAGCGGATCTCGGTCCACTGGCCGATCACCGCTGCGTTCATGTCGTAGAACGCCTGGGCGATGACGTTGACGGTCGGAATGCCGTTGGCGACCTCGACCAGCTCGAGCACGATCGGATTGTCGGGATCGCCGACCAGGCAGACCTTCAGGTTGACGCCGGCAATGTGCCGCCCCTCGGTCAGCGTGAAGGTCTGCGCCAGCGGGTCGGACCGGCTGCCGCCATTGCCGCCGCCACCGCCGCCGGCACCTCCGGTCTCGCGCGGCGCTGTCACCGAGGTCTGCTGCACGGTCGTGGTGACGACGCGACGCAGCGTCTCGATGTCGATCGTGCCCTGCCCGACGAAGATGGCGGCAGCCTTCGAGCCGCCGGCGCCATCGGCGACGAGGCCCTTCGCGCCGGCCGGCACATTGGCCGGGACGGTGAAGCTGTTGACGATCTGGCCGGCGCCGTCGGCGGAAAGGCCGCCAGGATTGACGTCGATGCCGTCGAATTCGAGCATGGTCAGGTTCTCGCCGGCACCGAAGCCATGAATAGTGAACTGCAGCGATATCTGCCTGAGATAGGAAAGCCGCTCCTCGCGCGTCGAGCTCTCGATCGTCTCCTTCTGCGTCGTCGTGGTCGTCGTCGTGGTGCGGCCGGTGATCGACCTCGACGTGGTGATGACCACGGGCGACGACAAGGCCGCCGCGCTGTCGGAGGCCCATTCGGTGGCGCTCTCGGTCCAGTAGTCGACCGGCGGGTTGATCGTCATTGACGCCGGCAGCGGCGTGAAGTTCTGGTATGGGTTGATCTTGGTGCAGCGCGTGGCCAAAGCCTGCTCGACCGCAACCTCTTCTGTCCAGTTCAGCAGCGTGACGCCGGCCAAGTTGATCGCATGGAAGGTGGGATCGATCGCTAGGCGCAGCAGGCCGCCGAACACGGCCGCGGTCTGCGGCTCGCCCTCGTCACGGTAGCGATCGGAGGTGAAGGGATCGACGAAGACGCCGTTCTTCGAGATCGGCTCGCGGCTGTCGATGTCGCGTTGCAGGCGCTCGAGGGCGATCAGATCAAGCGCATCGACCAGGCTGTTATACATCCGGTCGATCTTGGCCATGGTATAGGCGCGCACACCGATGTTGGTGACGTTCGGCGTGCCAGTCCAGATGTTCTCGACCAAAGCGAGCGGGAGCACGTCGGCGGGCACCGTCGGCGGCAGCGCGTTGGTGCGGCTCGAAACGCCCTTCAGGTAGACTGAATTGCCGTCGCTATCCAAGCCGAGCACGTCGACGCGCGGCAGCTTGAAGTCATAGTCGACCTGGATTTGCCCGCTATTGACGCCGCCGGCGACGGTGATGGTGGTTGCGGTGATATCCGTTGCCGAGACGATGCCTAGATAGCGGTATTTGACGGTGTAGCTCGACCCGGTCGCGGGCTCGGCGCCGCCGGCCGCCCAGGACACCAGGTCGCCGGCCTTGGTGTAATCGGCCGGCGTCGCATAGGTCGTGGCGCCCTGCTTCACCTCGAGGATCGACGTCACGCCCGTGTTGACCAGAGCGTCGGAGCCGTTCGGCGTGCCGCCGCGCACGACTGTCTCGGTGACTTCCTTCTCGACCTGGACTTCGCGGATCGTGGCGATCGGCCCGTGATTGAGGGTGACGATCGTCGGGTTCGCGCCGAATGTATGCACCTCGGTCGGGATGCGGAACAGATCGAAGGTTTCCGTCTCGCGGTGGCGCAGCGCCGCATAGCGGGTCCGCTTCTGGCCCTTGATGTTGGCGACGCCCTCGGCGATCGAGAAGACCTGGTCCGTTCCATCCTTGCCAAGCGCGGAGACCGAGCAGCCCGAGACGATGTAGTTGCCGTTGGCGTCGAAGTCGTAGATCGCGAGCTGCGCGTTGATGCCCGTCAGGTTCGGCGGCGGCGTCTGGTCTATCGCGACGCCATCCTTGAGCAGGTAGACCGAGTAGAGGTCGCCCACGCCGCCGTCACCGGAGAAGCCCCAGGCGAGCGCGTACACGACGCGGGCGGCGCCGGCTTCCCCCTCGGAGAGCGAGCCAGGCATCAGGCCCAGCAGAGCGGGCTCCTCCAGTTCGGTCACATAGGTTTTGAGCAGGCGCACCCCGATGTGCACGGCACCTGTCATCGGCACGTCTGTCAGCACCGCCGCCGGCGCGTCGAGAACGCGGCCCGCCACATAGAGCTTGCCGGCGATCAGCGTGACGGTTTGCGCCTCAACGTCGATGATGATGTCGGCGCCTTCGAGGCGGTCGCCGTCGCGCGCGACCAGATTGCCGATCGAACGGATCTTCCGCTGAAGGATGGTCTGGGCCTCGACCATCTCGGCCGCCTGACCAATCTTGCCTTCACGGTTGAGCACGCTGTCCCACAGCGGAAACTGCGGTGCGCGGTCATAGGCGCCGGTCAGGTTCGACTCGTGCTCGTAAGCCATTTTGCCTCAGCTGATTTTCAAGAGCGCACGAAAGCGTTCGCGCGAGGTTTTGCCGAGAAGCGCCAGCGCGATATCGAAGCCGCCGACCATGGCGCCACCCGCGATTGCGGCGCCGGGCAGCCACCGGATACCGGCGGGGTGTGCGCCGACGGGCGCGCCGCCGAGCGTGACGCTCCAGGATTGGATGGTCTCGCCCTCGCCTTCGCCGAAATCCATCATGGCTTCGACATAAAGGTTCGGACCGGCGCCACTTGCCACGACCCAGCTTTGCCCGGCGGCATGGTAGTAGCCGCCGAAGGAAGCGCTGACCGGCCTATAGACTCGCGCCCTGCGGAAACCGATCGGCGAGCCGTCCTCACGATAGACGCCGATCCAGCACGACTTGGCGAGCAGCGCGGTGGCGATGATCTGCGCCCGGGACAGAGCGGCGTCCGAGACCCATTTCAGGCCGGGCGTGTTCCAGGGGAACGGTCCCCAGCCGATCGACCCGCCCTCGACCGGCTCGATCCAGGCGCCAAGCGCGGTCAGCTCGGCTTCCGTCAGATCGTGCTGGCCGGCATCGAAGGTGCGGCCGAAGGACCATTTGACGCCACCGGCGTGGAGGAACACGCCGGAGTTGTCGCCCCAGATGCCGTCGCCCCACCTGGTGTAGGCCCAGTCGTGCTCGCGCACATTGTAGCCGTTCCAGGCGCGGTAGAACTCGGAGCGGACCGGGTCCGACAGGCGCACCACGGCCTCGATCGTGCCGAGATCGTCCTCGTTGTCGCGAAAACGGTCGAGCTCGAGCTCATAGAGGTGCCAGCGCGTGCGGCGCACCGGCGCCTCGTAGAAGGTCGAGAAGGCGTAGCCGACCCATGTCAGGCTTTCGGCCAAACCCTGCGGCGTGCCTTTCACGCGCTGCCAGCGGAGACCGTATTCGACCACCGAGGCAAGGTCGGGCAGATATTGCGAGATCGCGCCAAGCCCGTATTCGACGACGAGCCAGGGCAGGATCGAGGGCTGCACCGGCGCGAATTTGAAGCCGCGCAGCTCGTCGAAACCGGGCTCAAGCTCCGGCAGCCGGTCGAGCGATTCCGCGAGCGCGCGCTCGAAGGCCGTCGCGTTCTGCGGCAGCAGGTTCTGCCGTTCGCTCACCGGTCGCGGCCCTTGAAGGTGAGCGTCACCGTGCCAAGCTTCACCGCGGCGCCGTCATCCACGGTCGTGTCGGTCACCGGAGCGGTCAGCGACACTCTCTGCACGCCCGGCGCCTGCAGCTTGGCTGTCAGCCAGGAGCGCGTGACGTTGAAGCCGAGACCGCCCTCCTCGGCCATCGCCTGCCGAAGCAGGGTTTCGAGACTGTCGAACACTGTGATCGGCGTCGTCGGCAGAAGCCAGATGTCGGCCGCCACATTGACCGTGGCGCTGGTGGCGGAAACCACGGTGACGCGGTCAGAAATGACGCGGACGCTGTTCTTCTGCACCTCGTTGTTCACGCCCGCCAGAAGCGCTGCGTCGGGCTCGCCGAAATTGTCGGTCGCAAGCACGGCGATGCGGATGTCCGGTCCGGTGCCGACGCGATAGACGGCGACATCCTTGACCCGGATGCTGGCCCGGAAGGCGGCGCTTTTGTACCAGTCTTCGGAGCCGGCTGTTGAGCGGCCGGAAATGGCGACCACAGTGCGGGCGCGCAGCCTGGCATCAGTTTCGCCGGTCAGGCGGATGACGTCATAGAACGCAGCCAGGTGATCGAGATCGGCGCCGGCCGCGAAGGCCAGCAGGTTGGCTTTGACCGCGTCGTTGATCCCCGCCCTGTAGAGCACCTCGCGAAAGGCGCCGACCTGCAGCTGGATGTTGCCGGGCTCTCCCTCGAGATCGATGATGCCGGTGACGTCTAGCCCATAGGCGGTGGCCAGGTCGACGAAGACCGCCTTGATCGCGGCGAGCGCGTCGACCTCCGACGTGACGGAGATCGCCTGCGGCGCCGGCAGGCCCTCGAGCGTGGACAGATCGAGCATGGCGGTTCCTGTTTCCGGGCGAAGCCCGCAAGGCCGACTGGCCGTCGCGGCTGATGCCGCGCCCCACCGGAGCCGCAGGCGGCGAAGCCGTGCGCGGCGTGAGGCTATGAAGAAGTTACGATCAGTTGGCCGCCGGCCTGACCGAGGCGCAGCGAGACGGTGCCGGCCGGCGTGAAGTCGCCGAGATGGGCGCGCGGCCGGTAAATGCCTTCGATGACCCAGGCGGAAGCGCCGGCGCGGTCGAGTGTCAGCGGCGAGATGCGCGTCGGCGTGAGGCGCGGCTCGAAAAGCAGGATCACGGCCGCGACCGACCACTCGAAGCGGATGACGGTCTGGACGTTGGCGAGCTCGCCGAGCAGCGCCGGGACCGGACTGCCGACATATTCACGCAAGACGCGCTCGAAATAGCGTGTCGTCAGCAGGATCTCGATCGCCTGGATGACGTTGTCCCAGCCGCTCTGCCGCAGCCCGGTCGAGCGGTCCATGCCGAATTGCGTCACTTGCGCTTCCCGCGTCTGCCCTTCGCCGGAGCGTCGGCCGATCCATCAGCCTTCGGCTGCGCCGGCTCGACGACATGGCCGCGCAGCCGCTCATAGGCCGCCTGCGACGGCGTCATTTCGACGGCGGTGCCGGCCACGCCAAGGTGCGGCGCGCGCTTGGTGACAACGAGTTTCATGGAGGCCTCCTAGTCGGCGGCGAATACTTTCGAGGAGCCCTCGACGATCGGCCAAAGGCCGGTCGAAGATCCCGACATGACATGGACGCGATCGCCGATGCGGGCGACCTTCTTGCCCTCGGCCGCGCCGAGGTCGACGCGGGATGCCGACAGTTCCGCGCGGTAGCCGCCGCCGTCGAACAGCATCGTCGCCCCGCCGAAGGTCGACAGGATCCGCGTCCCCGGATCGGACGACGGGGATGCGTTCTGGTCCGAATAGGTCATCGGCAGCGCGACCGCCTGGCGCATGTCGCCATGCGGCGCGACCAGCATCATCTGCTGGCCTTGCGTCGGCGGCCGCCAGGACTTTTCGGTGCCGGCGATCTCGCCCCACGGCCGCAGCGGCGACAGGAATTCGCGGCCATTGGCGTCCGACAGCAAGAGCTGCACGCGCTTGGCGTCGTGATCGACCTTCTTCACCGTGCCGAACCGCAGGTTGCCGGCGACCATGCGCTTTAGCGCGGCGATATCGGCCTGGAGGCCGAGGATGACCTTCACCAGTTCCGTGTCATGCATCAGGCGGACCCGCCGAGATCGGGATCGGGCAGGATATCGTCCGTCAGTTCGGTCTGCTCGCCGTTGATGACGGTGCCGACCTGGTCGAACCCGACGACTTCGCCGGCATCGGGCGGTGCGACGCCCAGCATGGCCGGCACCGCGGCCGTGGTCATCAGGGTCGACTGGATCTTCTGCCAGCTCATCAGGTCGAAGCCCTTGGCGAACTCGCCGCGCATGATGACGACCGCAGACTGGTAGTCCGGGACCGTCGCCAGTTTGGTCAGTGCCGCGTCAATGACGGGAGGCAGCTCGGCGCCCGGAGCGGGATCGCAGACCGGCTCGATCTCAATCTCGACCATGCGGATGGCGTGCTTGCGGCCGCCTTCCGGATCGACGCCGCGAGCGGCCTTCACCGGCCCGATCGCGGCGACAAGCGAGCGGAAGCATTCCGCGAAGGCATTGTTGGGATCGGACAGCACGCGCCGCCACTGCCGGTCGAGCATGTCGAGCGAGAATTCAAGACCGGCATCGGTCGGCGCGATCTCGATCTGGTTGACCGCCTGGCCGTCGGTCGTCTGATAGGTGACGCTGCTGGCAACGATCAGGTCGAGCGCGAAGGTCACGGTGCCGGAGGTGACGAAGAAACCCTCGTTCTGGCCGGCATACTTGCTCTCGTCGATGCGAACGAGGATGACCGGCGTCTGTCGGTCGCTCATGATCGAAGACAGCGCCTCGATCGAGGAATCGGTGACGCCGTCGGCGGCGATGGTGTTGCCGCGCAGCGCCTGCACTGCAAGCATGCGCAGCATGGCGTTGACCAGGCTCATCCGTTCTGTCCTTCGCTCGCCGCGGCTTCGCCGCTCGCTGCGGACGGCCGGGCAAACGTGCCCGACGCGCGGTTGCCGCCTTTGGCGGAGATCACGGCGCCGCCTTCAGGTTCGACAGATAGAACACGATCACCTCGGGCAGGTCATCGACGACGCGCTCGATCGAATAGATCGGCTCGGCCGGGCGGCTGGTGACCTCGCACTGATCGCCGGTCTTCGGCAGCCAGGCCATATCGGCGCGCGGGATCGAAGCGGTGCACAGCCGGCCGGCGTAGCGGGTCGGGGCCATGCCGCGATCGCGGCCGCCGAGGAATTCCAGGTCCGGATCGATGTCGAACCGGCCTTTCAGGCCGAGCATGGCCGGGCGCGACGGATCGTCGGCTACCGACATCTCGCCCCGGACCTTGGCGCGGATGGTGATGAGATCGCCGAGGCGGGAGCGCGTCTCATGGACAAGGCGCGAGCGGGCTGCACGAATATCCATGAAAGGCTCCGAAAAGGTGAGGCCTCAGGCCTGGCCGAGGTCCATCTGGCTGGCCTCGTCCGCCTTCACGAGGTCAACCTTGCTGGCCGGGCGCGCGGCACCCTTTGCGACAAGATCGTCGAGCTGCTTCTTGTCGACGTCGATGATTGATCCAGGCGCCTTCACCTCGATTTCTGCGCGCTTGATTGTCTTGCCTTCCAGGCTCTTCTCGCCCGGCGACTTGCACAGGTGAACGGTGCTCAAAGCAACGGCTTTGACCATGATGCTTTCTCCAATTGTGTTGAATTGCCGAGAAACGATGTCGGACCGGGGCAATCAGCCGAGGACGGTCGCCTTCAGCGTCGCGTTCGGATTGACGGGCACCATCAGCGGCGCCGACTGGGTGAGGATCTGCTCGATCGCCACATCGCCTTCGGGAATGTAGTTGCGCGGGAAGATCGCCAGCGCCTCGAACTGCGCATGCACGTCGACGATCGTTCCGAAGCAGCGATAGCCCTGCACGTTCGGACCGGTCAGCACGACATCCTTGGGCGACATGAACGGAGTGACCGAGCCGTTGACGGTGTAATAGTCCTTATAGACCCAGACTTCGATACCGCCACCGAGCGTGCCGCCATAGCGGACCTCGCCGGTGGTCATGAGGCCGGTCTTGATCGTCAGGTCGGCATTGCCGCGCCTGGTCAAGTCCATCTCGGCGAGGATCTCGCTGTCGCGCCGCATGACGCCCCAGGCATCCGTGCCGACGGTGATGCGGTTCGGCGCGCCGCCGAATTCGGCCGAATGCATCGTGTCCGCCCAGCCCTGGATGTCGTCGAGGATGGACACCCCGGGATCACCCCAGCGCGCGCCGGCGCCGAGCACCACGGTGTGTCCGGCCGCTCGACCGAAGTCGACCAGCCGCTGCGGCATATCCTTGCCTTCGATGACGACCTGGCCGTCGATGACGGCCTTGGCGGCCATCCATTCCCAGAGCCTTTCGACCGCGACGCGATGGAACTGCAGGATGTCGGCCTTGACCGCATCGTAGCGGGCCGCGGGGCTCTGCGCATTGGGACCAAGCAACGTCCCTGGGCGGCGGGTGAGAGCCCGCAGCGGCGATACAGGGTCGCTGGCCTTGACGTAACCCGGCTTGAAGCGCTCGACGCGCGCGCCTTCCTCGTAGATCGCCCGCCCCTGCGCCATCGGGGCGACGAAGGGCGCGAGCTTGCGGCCCGAACGCGGAATCTTCTCCAGGTCGATATATTCGTCGGTCGATGACATCTGGTGGGGGAAGAGAAGATCGAGCCAGTAGCTCGGCACGATGTCGAGCTCGCGGAACACACCGAGCAGGGTGTGCGTGTCCCAAAGTTCGTAGTTGTCGAAATCCGCCATGGTCGTGGCCCTTGTGAAGATGCGGCCGACGCCGCGATTGCGTTAAGAGTTTGCGCCTTGCGCTCAGAGCCGCTTGCGGACGAGGATGTTGGTGGGCGCCGGCGCGCCCCGGAAAGCGGCCTCGCGCTTGTCATCCGTGTTGAACGAGGCATCCCAATTGAGCGCATCCGGATTGAAATTGCCGGCCCGGTAGATCGCGACGCGCTGCGCGACATCGGTGTCGACCACCGGGGCAGTCGTGATGCCGAGGGGCGCCACACCGATCTGATCCGCCCCGCCGACGAGGGTGGTGTTCGAAAATGCGATGGCTGCGCCGGTCTCGGTGGTTGCGATCGCGTTGCCGGGCGCTCCCGCGGTCTTGGCGGCGATACCGACGATCCCGGCGGCATCGGACTGAGCGCTGACATCGGGATGGGGCGTGGTGAGCGAACCGTATGCGGTGCCGGCACCAGCTCCGCCATTGATCGCCGCGATCAAATTGCTGGCGGTCTCCGCCGCCGTCGCACCGATCTTGATCTGACCGGCGACAGTCGTCGGCGCAGCCTTCAAGGTATAGACCGTCGCGCCGAGGGTGATGGTGTCGTCGACAGCCCCGGCACCGGAGAGCACCAGCCGGCCGGTCGCCTTGCTGCCGGGCGCATGGACAAAAGTCGCCATGGCCACGGTGTCCGTGGCCGCGAGGCCGACAACCGAGAAAGCCGGCAGCGCTACATCCGCTGCCACGGGAAAGTCCTCGGTGACAGGGTGCGGTATGGCCGAATTGAAGATTTCGGCGGAGGTGAACGTCTCGGAAACGTCCCGTGCCGCCATGCCCGGCTGCGCAAAGGGAATGCTGGTCATGATCGACCCTTTCAGGTGAGGAGTTGCGATTGGATGGTGCGAGGCATCAGCCCTGCCGGGCCGGCGCTCCCGTCGAGGCGCGGTAATTGGCCAGGATCCGGTTGGCCGCTTCCTGCGATGCCGCCGCGGACTTTCCAGCGCCGGGCTGTGCGAGGCCGGCCGCGGCAAGGCGCGATTTCTCATAGACCTCGGCGCCTGCGTCTACCGGCTTGAACGCCGCGACGTTCGCGACGACGAACGCGGCGACATCTTCACCGGTCATGGCAGGCGACTTGGTCGCCAGGTCGAGCGCCGCCGCCATGCGACCGCCGTCTCCCTTGACGCCCTCGGCGCCAAGGGCGGTCGTCAGGCGCTTGTTCTCGGCCGCCACGCCGGCGGCATGGCCTTTGGTCTCGGCAGCCGCGACGGCCGCGTCGTGATCGGCTTTCGGAATGCCGGCAACTCCAATGGCTGCGGGCGCGCCGGGGTTCTCGCTCATGGATGTGCTCCCTTTCTGCGGGGTTGAGCGCCCGCCGTTCGGCGTGGAGGCGCGGGAAAGTTCGGCAAGCACGCTTTCGAACGAACCGACCCGGTCGGCGATGCCGGCGTCGACCGCAGCCTTGCCAATGAACGTGCGTGCTTCCGTCTTGCGCGCGGCGGCTGCGGTGAGCCTGGAGCCCCGGCCTTTGGCTACCGTGGCGAGGAAGGCGCCGTAGAAGGCGTCAACTTCGGCCTGCAGGTCCTCGCGGACGGCGTCGGAAAGCGGCTCGAAAGGGTTGGCGTCGACCTTGTGGGCGCCGGCGTGGATGAGCGTCGGCGTGATGCCGTCGCGGTCCAGCTGCCGGCTGAAGTCGGCGTGCAGAAGAACGACGCCGATCGAGCCCGCTATGCCGGTTTCCGTGGTGACGATCTCGTTGGCGCCGGACGCGATGGCGTACATGGCCGAAGCCGCCATGCCGTTGACAACCGCGACGGTCCGCTTCCTTGCGGCAAGATCGTGCACGAGGGCCGCGGTTTCGAAGGCGCCCACGGCTTCGCCGCCTGGCGAATGCATGTCAAGGATGACAGACCTGACAGCCGGGTCGGCAGCTGCCGATTTCAGCTGGAAGCCGATCCCTTCGTAGGAAGTCAGACCGGAGCTGGCACCGACCCAGGCGCCGCGGTTCACCAGGGAGCCGGTGACCGTGATGATGCCAACCCCGTCGCGGGTGACGCGATACGGCACGGCGCGACGGGCACCGTTCTCGTCCTCGACGACCGATCCCCCCTCGAATCGGGAACTCTCGGGCCCATTGACGCCGAGCCTGCCGGCAAGGACGGAAAGCACCACCTCGGCCTTGTCACGCGTGATCAGCAGCGGCCGGTTCAGCACCCGGTCGGCGATATGGATCAGCGATGTCATGGAAGCTCCTAGCGGATGAACCGCATCGTCTTGGCGTAGCGCGAACGCTTTCCGTTCTTTGCCGAGCAGGCGGCCGCAAGGCGCATCAGTTCGGCGTCGAGCGCCTTGATGTCGGCGCCGGAAAAACGAAGCTGCTCTCGCGTCACCGGGGACTGGATAGACAGTTCCTCGACATGCTCGCCGGCGAGCGCGCGCAGCTTGACCGCATAGAGCGCCTGATAGAGCGCGCAGGGGTCATCCTGGTCGACGGCAACGCCGTTGATGGTGACGAGGGTCGGCATCAGGCATCCTCCTTTTTCTTCGATGCCTTCTCGTCCTGGATGACGTCGTCCTTCGCGTCGCCCGGCCCCTGACCGAACGGCGACGGCATGCCCGCTTCGACATAGCGCTTGTGCCAGTAGAGCCGGCGCTCGAAGACCTCCTCCGCGTCGGCGCCGATCTCGGCGCATTCCATGTCAAGCGTCGACGTCCCGTTGAGCAGCCGCTCGCTCGCGGCCTTGGCGCTCTTCTGGTCGTCGGCAGTGGCCTTGGCCGGGCCTTGCCACATTGCCCAAAGCACCCTGTCGCGGTTTGCGGAGAAAGCCTCGTAGCCACCCTTGAACGGCAGCCGGCCGGTACCGATCAGCTCGTCCACCAGATGCTCGAAGCCGATCTGGCAGATCGGCGAAGCGATGCGATCGCGACGGCGGGTGACAACCGGGTGCAGGGACGCCCCTTCCATTCGGGTCGAGGAATAGGTCGCGCCCTCGTAGTTCATCGTGTAGCTGGCAACGCTGATGCCGATCGCGCGCGCCATGCCGCGCTGCAGCTCGTTGGATACGGGCAGGAATTGCGGCCCCGGAATGCCGGTCGACATCAGGTCGAGTTTCTCTCCGGGCGCCAAATGCGAGATTTTCGGATCGCTGCCGACCGAGATTTCGCTTTCGGCCGCCTTGTCCATGACGGCAAGGAAATAGTCGCGGAACTGGGCGCGCAGCTCCTTGCCGTCCTGGCTCTCGCCGAGCGCCTCAAGAGCCTCGAAGGCCTCTGCCGAAGGCTTTTCGCTGGTCAGCACCTGGGCAAAGACGGTCTGCAGGATGCCTGTCTGGATCGTCACGTCGACCAGCGTCTCCCATTGCAGGTATTCGCGAAAGGCCGCGACGAGCCGAGAAATGCCGCGCACGTCGTTGCCGTCGACCGGATCGAACACATGAGCGACCATCTGCCGCCCTTGCGCGTCATAGGCCCGATGGTCGCGCTTGACGACGATGCCGGTTTCTTTCTCGGCGAGACGGTAAGCCACAGGACGGCCGTTCGGATCGTGGATGACGCCTTGATACAGCCCCTCGAACTCACTGGTGTCCTGCACCAAAGCGGTAGGCGTCGTCAGGCACATCTTGGTTCCGGACGTGATGCCGTAGCGGCGGCGGTCGCCGGCGGACATATAGTCCATCAGCATCAGCGCCTCGCCAAAGACAACGTCATGGCGCAGAGCGATGTCGACCTTTTGCGGCACGATGAATTTGCCCTTAAGGTCGCATTCGCGCGCGTTCCACGCCCAGCGCTTCCACTCGGCCTTCAACAGCTTGATGAAATCGTCCGTCTCCTTCCTGTCGTAACCAAGCTTTGCCAGGTCCGGCATCGGATTGAGGATGAGCTCGACCCCGACGGTGTCGGCGATGACCTGGTCGACCGCACCTCTCAGACGGCCGGAATTCTGGATGATGTCCATGGCAAGGCCGGCCGCGCGGCGCCAGGCGGTGCGGACCTCGTCGCGGTGGTCGCGCAGCGCGGTGCCGCGCGTCGACAGGATCCGCGAACGGCTGTCGCGCAGATACCCGGCATTTGCAGGCGGGCGCGGAGCGGCGCCTCCCCTGCCCAATATCCGCTCCAGCAACTTCATGCGCGCCTTTTCCATTTCTCGCGACGGGCTTGCGAGGCCTCGTCCGTCGTCGATTCCGTCGGGTCCGTGGGTTCAGGCTTCGGGGCATGGCGCAGGCCGTGAAGCAGATCCGGCTCCGAAGCCGGTCTCAGGCGCTCGCGCAGCGCCGCCCAGTCGTCCGCCCTGTTGGTCGACAGCCCGAGCATTTCCGCCATCGCCATGGCGTAGACCTGCGCGTCCAGGCAGTGGTTGTCCGGCCGCAGGCGTTTCCATTCCTCGTGGAACTTGCCGCGCACGACCTCGGCGACGAAGGCCTCCGCCGTAAGCTGCAGGAAATATTCCTTCGGCAGGAAGTCGCCGAAATGCACGTAGCCAGGCGGATCGGCCGGCTCGCCGGAACGCAGGCCGGGCTTGTGCAGATTGGCGAACAGCTCGGACTTCAAGCCCCATGTGCCGACCGGCCACAGCATGGCGCTGCCGAAACGCTTGCGCTTGCCGCGCTTGGTGACCGACTTCTTGGCCGGGACGCTGATTGCCGGCATACCGCGTCCGCCGACGCCCTTGACAGCATAGGCATTGGGGCGCCGCCGGCACCATTCCAGGACCTGATTGGTGCGGCCGCCGTCGCCGCCGTCCACGGCCAGTGCCTCGATCCGCCGCCAGCTACCGAAAGCGTCGTGGAGCGGCTTGGCGAAGAACTCACCGAGCTTCGTCCAGGCGCCTTCGCCTGCATTGTCCGTCGCACCCTCGAAGAAGCGGACGCCCAGCACCCAGCACTGCCGGTCTTCGCCAAAGGCGACGACGACGGTCCAGATGCCATTGTGCTGCACGTCGGCGCCGGCGACGAGAATAAGCCCCTCGGCAGGGATCTTCATTTCCGCGAAGGGTTCGCGGCGCTCCATCAGCCGCTCGTATTCCGGCGCGTTGCCCTTCACCTTTGCGGGAAGGCCGTACACCAGATTGAAAATGCCCTTGTCGCCGAGACCGCCGGCCTTGGAGTGGTTGAGTATGTCCTCGGCGATCGCTTCGTAGCTCATCATCAGCGAGATGAAGGCATCGACGTGGAAGCCGGGGTGCCGGTCAGGACCGGTCAGGGTGGCGATGTAGCGTCCATTGCGGACGCCGATGACCCGCTCGGTTTCGGTGATGATGTGCCCGCAATGCGGGCAGACATAGAAGCTCTTGTGCGGATGCAGGCGATCGAGGTGAAAGCCCTCGTGGGCCTGGACGAACTCGCCGCCACATTCAACACAGGCAATGTTCCAGAAACGCTGGTCGGAGCGCTTGAAGGAACGGTCGATCCGGCAGTGCCCCGGCAGATCGCCGAGTTCGTCGCCGGTGTCGATCTCGGGCGTCGACAGCTCGAAGATCTTGAAGGCCTTTGTGCGCCGGAAGGCGGTGAAGCGACCGAAGAAGAGCGTTTCCGGATCGTCGCCGCTGACATGGGTCTGCCACTTGGAGACCTCGTCCTTGACGCCGTAGCGCGTCGTCTTGCCCGAGAGATCGGTCGCGACGTTGGCGTTGGCGAGCATTAGCGATCCGCCGGCGAAGCGCTTCTCGTAGATGGTGGAGCCCGAGCCGGACCGGCTCACGGCCGGGAAGATCACCTGCTTGCCAGTCTTCGCCTGCCACGCCTCGATAAGCGGCTGCAGCTTCTGGCTGTTCATGTCCTGCAGGAAGTCGATCGACGGCAGGCCATAGATGGTATTGTCTGGCGCCGTGTCGGCGATGTAGAGCGACCAGGCAAGGGCGAGGATCGAGACGCCGGTCTGCTGCGACTTGCGCACCGTCACCAGATTGCAGGGATGCTCGAGCGACAGGCAGTCGGCGATCTCGCCGAGATACGGCGCATCCTCAAGCGCCCAGAGTTCTCCTTTCTTAGGCCCGTCGACGAGCACGATGTTGTCGGGCAGCCACTCGCGAAAGCGCGCCGGCGGGCGAGGCCTGATCGCCTCCGCCAGTGCTACGCCGGCCAGGCGGAGCGCCCCCGGATGGCCAGGCCCGACATGGATGCTCAAATCTCTTCGTCCTCGAGCACGTCGTCATGCTCGGCAGCTTTCTCGACGATGGCGCCGAGCCGATCGGCGATTTCGGTGTTCAACTCGAAAGCGATGCTACGCAACAGCACGCGCAGGCCATGAGCGCCTTCTCTGGAAACTGCCAAAGCCATGTCGTCGGCCTTGTTCTGCAGGCGGGCGATGCTCGACTGGATCTCCCGGCCGCAGACGGTCAGGGCTTCACGCATCCGGTCGGCACGAACCAACTGGCCGATATGCTCCTGCCGACGCAGCTTCTCGCGTCCGACTTTGAGCCAGGCTTCTTGCCGAAGCGCTTCGTCGCGCGACGTGCTGGAGTTGGCCGGCGGGGCTGACGTCGCGTCCTTGCGAGCGGCCGCAATCTTCTCGGAGCTGGCGAACTCGCCGCGGTAGTGATCGTAGTGCGCCAGCGAGAACCGCATGATCCGATCGCGCGCGTCGCGCTCGACCGGAAGGTCGTGCTCCTCGACCAGCCGCCGCACGAGTTTGGTGACGGCCTGCTTCGTGACGCCATCGCGCGCCGCAATCTCGGCAGGCGTCGCCATGATGGTTTCTTCAGACGGCATTCAGACAACTTCCTTCGAGCCGCTGACAACCCTGACAACTCAACTTTTTGGATGGTGCGACTGGCAAAAATTCAGGGGCGGGTCTGCCCGTCCTAGGTCGAGGCTCGGGATACGGTCCCTATAGCTTTGGGCAGCGGAGTGGCTGTCTTGCCCGGTCAGTCGAAGAAGCCGGGGAGCATGAAGCTGATCTCATGCATGACCCTCGGCGGCAGCTCGCGGTTGGCGAAGGTTGTGAACTCTTGAGCCGTGTCGCCCTTGACCATCTCGGCCGGGATGATGACGCCTGAATCCACGAGTGAGACGGGCCTGCCCCACCTCGTCGAGGAGCGGTCCGGCGCGTAGACGTGGCCGCCCAAGCCATTGGCTGCGACGCGATTTGGAAACCGGCCTGCCTTGGTGAAGTCTCCGGCAAACAGCCGCCGCGCGCCGAAAGGCGAAGCGGTCACGCCAGCCCGCGTCTCGCGCGGCTGGAAGTATTTGAGCGAGACGTCGCCGCCCTGCGTGCGCATGGCATAGGCGAGCTCGCCATAGTTGGCCCGCTCGACCTTGATCGCCCTGCGGATCGTCCGGTACGGCAGGCCCGTCTGGTTCGCGAGCGTCCGCGTCAGCTTGGTGCGCAACCGATCGCCGACATGATTCACGGCTCGCGCCAGCACCAAGCTGCGCTGCATCTCGCTCAAGCGGCCCAGCGCATTGTCGAGCCGCCTGAGCCCGGACAGATCGGCCCACCTGATCGTCAGCAGGCCGTTCACGCTCGCACTCCGAAAATGAAAAGCCCCGGTCGCGAGGAGCGCCGGGGCGAGTTCTTTCTTACCGTGATCAGGTCTATGTCAAGTTTCTGCCGCGCGTCAACGGACGGAGGCAGTTTTTTTCGCTCCCCGGTCTGCGGCGCCTTCCGCCAGCCAAATACCCGCCCTGTCCTCCTCGAGCCAGGGCGTCATCGAGCGGTCGGAAGACACCAGCCGATGCGCGATCAGCTGCGGCCCGAGCTCGGCCTCGAGCCAGCGCAACGCCGCGACCCAGATCTGGTAGTCGAGCCGGCCCATGATGTCGCCGCTCGGATCGGTCGCGAACTCGTACTTTCGGTAAGCGCCCTTCGCCGGCCGCTTGAGGCGCTCGTCATAGCCATGCACCTCGATATCGTAGGCCTGGCCGTTATTGTCGATGACGCGCTTCATGACGAACCAGGCCGGCTTGCCGCCGCGCTCCGCCAGCCGAACCCTGGCAGGCTCCGCGGTCCAGTCCGGCTCCCGCCCGAGGATCGCGGTTCCGACGACCAGGCTAACAATGCCTTCGCCGCGTTGCGCGTGCGAACGGGCGCTATAGCGCTCAACCGCCCGCGCAACGTACAGCTCGGCCAAACCGTGCGTATCCGGCCAATCGGCCAAGCCATTCCAGCCCTGCGGTTTGATGACCTCGCAAGCGGCCAGCGCGGCCACCGCCCGGCCAACGGTCACCGCATCCTCATGCGGCTCGCCCTGCTCGATCCAAAAATTATCATAGTCTTTGCGGCCGGCGTCTATCAGCGCGCCAAGCTCGCCAAAGCTGGTGATCTTGCCCCATGAGGAAGCCTGCAACATGCGCCAAGCCGAATGCGGATTTTCCAGACCTTCCACGCCACCGCCCTTCGGCAGCTCATGGACGAAGGCCCAGGTCAACAGCTCTTCTATGTTCACCGTCTTCATGTGCTGGCACTCCTTCGTCCCAATTTTTCTCTTATCGACCCAACTCGCTGCTCTTCGTCCCAAATCGAAAAGGTAACAAAGCGAACAAAAGCAGCAGGATAGCCGGGATGTCGGGACGGGAAGGTCGCAAGGGACGATGAAATCCGCGCCATACATGAAACACCCGCCATCCCTCTTTGTCCTTCGTTTGATCTCATCCGCGCACGGACGAACCGAGAAAAATCGACCCTAGCGTCCCTTGCTTCCTAACCTGCTGCTTTCCCAAACCCTTTCAGTCCGGCTCCCTTCCCCAACTCGCAATCTACCGTCCCTCGCGGCCTTGGCGCCAAAATGGGGAAAGGGTCAGCCCTCAAAGCCGTATGGCTCCGGCGAAGGGCCTGGATCGCGGCCGGGCGGCCTGACGAACTCGTCCTTGACCCTGATGCCCCGGTAAATCGTGGTGCCGCTTTTCGCCTTCCAGAAGCGCTTCATCGCGCCTTCAGGCGATCGCCATGTCAGCCGGGTGTAGTCGGGAAGCTTGCGCGAGAACGTAGAGGCTTTGAACTCGGCCGCACCCTCGCGGACTGCCCAGTTGGCGTAGCCGAGATGCAAATCGCCGGGCGAGGTCTCGTCATCCTCCTTGCCCGTCACGACGCAGGCGTTGCGCAGGAAGGCGCCAATCGGATCGCTCTCTTCCCGATATTCGCGGGTCGCGGCGAGCACGCTTTCCGGTGGTCGCAACCCATAGTTCAGGTAGTCCAGCGTTCCCCGTACCAGCCAGGCGAAGACGCCGTCGGCTTCGGCGCGCAGCTTCTTGGGCAGGTCACGATCGATCCTGTCCTTCGAGATCTGGACTTCCCAGGGTACGAGGTAGACGCGGCGCCAGATGCCGTCGGAGGTGTCGTCGATGCGCGGCTTGTGGTTACCCGAAAGCAGGATCTTGAACTGCGGCAGCACCTCGAAGAAATCCTGGTGCAGCCGCCGCACCGCGATCTTCTCGCCGCCGGTCAGCGTCTTGATCAGCGCATCCTTCAGCTTCACGCCCATTTCGGGTTCCGATGCCGCGACCAGCCGCGCCCCGGGCAGGCGCGCGAGGTCGGGCGTCGCCTCGTTGCCCCCTCGCCTGCTGTCGCCGGCGAAACTGTCGATCGACAGCGTCACCGCAAAGTCGCCGAGGATCGAGCAGAGCAGGTCGACGAAGGTCGACTTGCCGTTCGAACCGGCGCCGTAGAAGAACACCAGGCATTGCTCGACGGTGAGGCCGAGAAGGCAATAGCCCGCAAACCGCTGCAGGAAGCTCCTGATCTCCGGGTCGGGCTGCACTTCCTTCAGGAAGGCGTCGAACACCGGCGCTTGCGCTTCCGGCCGGTACTCGGCCTCGCCGCTTTTCGAGATCAGGTCGACGGGATTGTGAAGGTCGAGGCGCGGCCGCCACTCAAAGACTGGATCCTGCGGATCAGACTCCTCGTGCTCCATCCGCACAAAGCGCAGCGTGCCGGAGCGGCAGTTGAAGGCGTAGACGTCCCTGTTGAGGTCGCCCACCATCCTGGCTACATGCGGCAGCGCCTCCTTCATCATGTTGTCCAGCTTCGAGGAACCGGCCGAGCTTTTCGCATGACGATGCCGTGACGACTTCCTCGCGTTGGCGCTCTTCCGCGCCTCATCGGCCGCGTCGATCATGTCTTCCAGTTCCATCAGCCGGCCGAGCTTCCCGGCGTCCCAGCCCTTCTTCGGCGCGCCTAAGCGCTTGCGCTCCAGGCGGGCGTTCCGGCCGGCCTCCAGGGCCCTCTCCTCATCCTCGGTCGCGGTCAGCAGCGCGGCCTCGGCCGAGATCAATTCGGCGGTTTTCTGGGCCAGCGGCCGGACCACCGAACCACCTTCGTCCTCTTTCCAGCGTGTGCCGTCGAAGCCATGCCAGCCGACGCGGGCCACATGCAGCACCCGCGAGCCGTAGCGGATCAGAAAACGGCGACCATTGCCGATATCCGTCTCGGGCTCCGAGGCGCAGTCGCTCAGCACCGACTGCTCGTCGGGCTGTTCGGGAAGCCGCCGCCGCGTTTCACCCGCGCCAGGCAAGGGGGATCGGGGCTCTATCCCATAGGCGGCAGCCTGGCGCTGGGCTTCCTCGAGGACGGCGGCCACCTGGTCCGGCATGGCGGGCTTCTTCCTGCTCACGCCACCCTCTTCGCGGCTTCGGCAGCCATGGAGGCGAAATCGCTTCCAGGCCGCGGCCAGACGATCGGGATCGCCCTGCCCGGCCTCGCATGCCTGGCGCGGGCGCGCGCCATGGCAGCCGCCGTCATAACGCGCTCGGAGTCGCCGTCGGCGAGCAGCACGAGCTCAGTGACCTGCTCGCCCACCCAGATGGCGTCCTCGGGTTCCTGACCAGGTCGAGGAATCGGGCCGGCAATCATCACCGGTCGCGGCACGCCTTTCGAATCCGGCTTCTTCAATTCCGGATGGGCGAACCGCGAGGCGGGATCGGCCGGGCCGGCAAGATTGCCGAGATCGCCGGCGGCGAAATAGAACGTGTCCTCGCGCCAGCTCTCCCAACACGCAAAGGCCGCCCCGTTCTCGATACCCTCCCCGCCGACCCAACGTGCCGCTGAAGGATCGCCGAAAAGCGGGATCAGCCCGCCCTTCTTCGAGCCGCGCATTTTCTTGGTCGGTAGGGCCTCGCCCGTCGCCGGATCGGTGAGCAGCGGCCGGCACTTCGGCGGACGCGCGAGATCGATCCAGGTGATGTGGCAGCCGATCGCATTCAGGTCGGAATTGATGAAGGGCGCGACCATCGCCGGCCCAGAATGGAGCTCACTCGGCCGACCGCGCTGATCGCTGCCGTGCCAGTAAGCCAGCTCCGATGCGCAGCGCAGCCATTGCGGGGCGCGAATGCGCCCGCAGCCGCGTGCCTCGAGATAATCGATGACCAGCCGCCCGAAGCGGCCGACGCGCGCGGCGGCTTCGTAGATGGACCTGGCCTTTTGCCGTTCGCGCTCGCGATAGTCGACCCGCCGTTCGGCGCGTTCAGCCGCCCGAACTTCATTCAGCTGCCGGCGCTCTTCAAGGCGGCTGCGGCGAGCGATAGCCTCGGCCGCGTCTTCCTGGCCCGCCTCGCAAGGTACCGGCTGCTGGAGCACAATGGAGCATGCCTCCAGCAAGGCCGCGCGACGATGCAGGTCGAGGCCCTCGCAGTGGGCAGCCATACCGATGCCGTCATTTCCGCCGGCGCCACCAGCCCGGCAGTTCCATTTGTTCTTGGCGGTGTTGAACGCAAAGGTGTCCGTGCCTCCGCAATGCGGGCATGGCTGCGGGTGCTCGTGACGGCGGCCGGTGAATTTCAGGCCGAGCCGTTTGGCGGCGTCGTCGATCGAGACGGCGCGCGCCTCTTCGACGAAATGTCCGATAACGGAGCCACCAGACTGCTCGCTCAAAACAGCGACTCCTGTTTCGGCTCAGCTGGGGCTTCGACAAACATGTCTGGCTGCGCATAGGCCTTTCGGATCCGCTCGCATGCGATCTCGAAATAGAGGGCATCAATTTCGATGCCGATGAAGGGGCGGCCCTGCTTCACGCATGCGACGCAGTCGTGCCCGATCCCATGAAGGGGTCGCAAACTGTACCTGCCGCGAAAAACCGAAGGCACCACTCCATCAATTCTACCGGCTTTTGGGTCGGGTGGGTCTTGGCATAGCCGACGACCCGGCGACGGTAGAGCTTTGCGGGGCTTTGAAACGAGGCCCAAGCCTGCTCACACATCGCAAGACTGAAGTCCTCTGGTTGGACCTTGTCCCACACCAAAAAGCACTGGGAGGGCGGCAGCGGGAAGTAATTGCCGCCCCAGATAATCTGTTGATCCGAGACCCTCCGCATTAAATCGAAAGTACTTTCACTTGGCGCGCTTGCGTCCCAGTCCTTGCGCTCATGCTTTTGCCTCACCGGATTCGATGCAATGCCGATTCCGTACGGCGGGTCAGTGAGGATTGCTTTGATGCCGAAAAGCGTCGACAACACCTTCCGGCAATCCCCTAAGATCAAACGGCAGGCGCCTATGATCTCTTCACGATGGTTCATTCGAACTCTTTTCCGATCCCCTCGCCGCCGCGCGAGAACACACCCTCGGTTTCAGCCAGCGCCCGCACCTGCCGGGCGGATAGCCCCAGCCGCGCCCTCACCTGATCGAGGCTCTGGCCCATTTCGAACAGCAGCCGCACGCCTTCGGCCTGCATCGGCAAAGGGAGCTTGAAGAGCGCCGTCGCGTCGATGCTGCTAGGGTTCCCGAAGATTGCTTTTGCGGGTCTATCCAGCATCGCCGGTGCTCCCTGTTTCAGTGCTCTTCCCGTGAAACATCGCGCCGGTGTCACGCGGGGGCGGCAGGTAAAAGGCTCGGAAGGAAAATTTCAGCCAATCGCACACGGCGATGACCTTGGGCGCCGAGACGCTCTGGCCGTTGCAGACGCGCGAAAGGTCGGAAGCGCTTAACCCGATGTCGGCGGCGCAAACGCGCCAGCCGCGGCCGTCTTCCTTGAGCGTCGCCCGCAAGAGCTTGCCGAGCTCGCGATAATCATAGGCAGCGAGCCTAACCATGCCTGGCCTCCTTTTTGAGAAACAGCGCAGGTTCCTCGCCGATCCAGGCGCAGAGCGCGAGGAACTCGTCGGCGCCCGGATCGCGGCCGCGCGCGGCGCGAAAGACGGCGTCGACCTCGACGTCCGCCTCTCTCGCCACGCGCGTCGGCGACTTGCCGCGATGGATGCGCCGGGCTTCCAGAAAGAGTGCGAAGAGCGTGAAATCCACCGGCGATTTCCGGCTTTCCCGGCCATTTTCCGGCACTTTTATCGAGGAGGCGCGGCTCATCGCGGCGCCTCCTCGCTGCTGCCGGTCCCGGCTTGGGAGGATGCGCGACCGGCAAGAATATCGGGACCGAAGAGGTCGGGGCGCTGCGCATGGCGCGAGATGCCGGTGGCGCGCTCGATGTCGAGCACGCGTTCGGCCGGCACCCGCTTCCAGGAGTAGAAGGCCTGGTGGCGGATGCCCAGATGCGAGGCAAGCGCGCCCAATCCGCCAACCTTGGCGGCTGCGATTCTGACGATTTCGATCATGGCATGATGGTAGGTATTACCTACCTACTATGTCAACAGGCAATCTCTTGCAAAAAAGTAAGCAATAGTTACTATGCTGCGCCATGATCGCGACGATACGCATCGACTCGACGACACTCGGCCAGCGCCTGCGCCAGGCGCGGGAGGCTGCCCGCCTGACGCAGAACGACGTCGCTGACCATTTTGGCATCAAGCGCGTCTCGGTCACGCAATGGGAGGCGGATACCACCCGCCCCTCGATGGAGCGCCTGCCCGAGCTCGCCGCGCTGCTCAAGACCGATGTCGCCTGGCTGCTCGACGCCTCAGGCGCCGCACCTGTGCCGATTGTGCGCGAGCCGAAGCCGAAAGCGTCGCGCACGCCGATCATCCCCGGCGACGAGCTGGTCGGCGGCCGCGACCTGCCGATCTATGCTGCGGCCATGGGCGGCGAAGGCCATATGATCGTCACCTTCGAGGCGATCGACTGGGTGAAGCGGCCGGCGGTGCTGCAGAATGTGCGCGGGGGCTACGGCATCCTGGTGCGCGGCGAATCCATGATCCCCGCCTATTGGCCCGGCGACACGGCGCTGGTGAACCCGCATTTGCAGCCAGCACGCGATTCGGACGCCGTGTTCTTCCACACGCCGCCCAAGGAGCGCGGCGACGAGGAGGCCATCATCAAGCGCCTGCTCGGCATGAACGACCGCGAATGGACGCTGGAGCAGTATCGGCCGGCGAAGACGTTTACGGAGAGCCGCGTGGACTGGCCGATTTGCCATCGGGTGGTGGGGAAATACAACGCGCGGTGAACGGAGGCGAGTTGCTGCCTGAGCACCAAATACCCGAACTGACGCCAACTTGACCAGTTGAGCTAGAAATAGAAATAAATACAGCGAGTTACCAGATTTTGTGAAGCAAAAAAGGCGGCTGGGGGAAACGCAGGGGTATGAATTTACCTACTGCTCGACATTGATGCTGTTCGCCAATTTCCCGGTGATCACCTTGAAAACAAGGCCACGGGGAACGGAATGATATAATTCGAGCTTTAGGCCGGCATTGTTTTCGAAAGTTTTGATGTCGTCCGGATAGGCATAGCATTGGGTCAACTTGAGCCAAAGGTAGAGTTCCAATGTTTTCGCTCCGCCAGCAGCGCCCTCCAAAGCCTTTGAAATCTCCTTGCAGTTGTTCGTGGTGTAAGACAACTCTTGGAGGGCGTAGACAGGGGTCGATAGGGCACGCGACAGGCGAGTGCCGTCAGAGGTGGAAAGCTCTTGCTGGAGCCACTGCGACTCTGCCGGTGACGGTCGAGGAACGATTGCGTCGATTGCCTGCCAGTAAGCGAAAGAGGCTGCCGCGATGCGTTTGCGGGCAAAGGCATCCAACGGCTTTGAGGGATCGCTCACGTCAAGGGCAGCGAAAAGTTCCTTGGCGATAGGATTGTTCAAGTCTGATGCCTTGGAAACGGTCATCGCGCCCTATCAGCGCTCCAGCTACAGAAATGCGAATTGCCATCTCATGAAGTATCCCCCGACACTAAATGCGATTGTGCGTCATCTGCCATTTGTTGTCCAATCGGGTCGATCGCAGCTGGGCTACTTCGCACTTGGACTCTCGTTGACGACAAGAGCCCAAGCGAAAGGCAATGCCTAGATCGACCGCTTACAATACAATACTTTGTGCGCGAATCTCGCCGTGAGTGCGCGAATGTAAGTCGTCGTTGGGGGATGCGGTCTTGTATCTGAAAACCACCGGGCATTTTACGATGGCTGATCCGCCGGCGATCAACGTCCGGTGTCCGGCCTGCCGGCACGTTGGGAGTTTTTCCCACGTCGGCGTGAACGATGTAACCAGCGCCGTAGTCGAAAAGCAGGCTAATGGACGGTTCACGCCGATTGGCACGAAGACGTTTGGAATCCGGGTTTGCCCAAACACTGAATGCAATTCTGTGCTGTTTTTTGCCCGGCAAACGCCGGGTGGAGCGGCAGTGACATTCCCAGCCGAAGTGATCGATTTTGACGCTAGCAATTTGCCGCCGAGTATTCTGGCATCGCTTGAAGAGGCTGTGAAATGCCATTCGTCCGGCTGTTATCGGGCTTCGGCGCTCATGATACGCCGCACGCTTGAGGAATTGTGCGAGGACAAAAAGGCGTTTGGCGCAAACCTAAAGGCCAGGATAGCTGCGTTGAACGCGGTAGCGATAATTCCGACCGAATTGCTGAATGCAGCGGATGAATTGCGGATTCTGGGGAATGACGCCGCCCACATTGAAGCGAAGGACTATGACAAGATTGGAGAGGAAGAGGCAGAGCTTGCAATTGAACTGGCAAAAGAGCTTCTGAAGGCCGTTTATCAGTACACTTCGCTCCTGACGCGCCTTACGGCTTTGAAGAAAGACAAGTCCGCGCTTCCCTGAAATCTTGCAGCGATGCGCGGCGCAGTTTACTCGCCGCGCATGTGCTCGGCACGTCCCATTGCGTCGCCAGCCACTCTAATAAGGTCGAGAGCAGCAAACATTCAAACAGACGCTGCCTCAGTTGAACCGTAGAGAAATTACAATAAATTCAGAGGCTACGACGGTCGATCAGCCCAGCCCGCGCCGGATGGGGTACTCTCGGGGGTAGATTTCAGTGTCTAGAAGGCCGCGCGTAGATAAAGCCAGCGAGTACGCGTTTGCCACCATTTGTGCGAATGCCGGCGTGCATCCGCAACAGGTCAGCGAGGACGAGACAGGTTGGGATTATCTCGTTGAATTTCCTCCCGACCCGGATTTCACACCCGCGGACGCGCAGCCAGCGGCCCTTTCAGCATATTCCCAAATCAAATCGACGACTGGCCGCATCGTCCGCACGTCGATCACGTTGTCAAATGCTCGTCGAATGGCGCAACAAAGCCATCCTTGGTTCGTGGTGCTTTTCCACAGGCTGCCATCCGGCGAGACTCGAATCTATGCGAAGCACTTTTGGATTGACCTGATCACCGAGAGTTTGAGGGCGGTACGAAAGGCCGATCTGGCCGGCGAGAAACTTCACAAAAAAACGCTGACAATTTCATTCGATGAAAACGACGATCACACAGACGACTTGATGCCATGGATGGAGAAGACGATTGCAGAAGTCGGCGACTATCGCGGACAGAAAACCAGCGCTTACAAGTCCGTTGGGTACGAAGGTGGCCAAGCCTCCGTCAAATTCAGCTTCCAATCCGAAAATGCAGACGCAGTTGCCAAGGCCTTCTTGGGCATTGGCAGTGTGCAAATACAAGATTTCGAGATGGTTCCGCATCGGTTTGGTCTGCCAGACCCACGGGGTCAGCTATTGGCCGGCACCGCCACCATCACGGCCTCGCCGTCGACATGGTACAGTTGCCGAATCAAGGTGAGGGCTAAGAACGAAGACAGCCAAATCGTGATGCCGGGCAAGGCGGCGTTTACGTCGTTTCCTAGAGGTTATGCACGTTTTACGTCTGAGTATGTGGATCTAGTTTGGTCCACCAGCGATAACGGCGTTACATTCAATAGCAAGATTTCCATCGACCAACGCCGAAGCTTGATCGCATTGTTGACGCATGTCAGGCTGTTGTCGCTTTTCACAACGACCGATACTGACATTCAGATATGGGTAGGAGGCAGGCGTGTCTACGGAGGCCGAGCCCGAAAGGCTGCGGATGGTCGCTGGCATCAGCTGCATGCCCTGCTGACGTTCCTTAGTTCGCTTTCCGAGGATGATCTAGAGTTATCGATCGCGGACGTCGTGGCGGCGGCGGCGGAACTGGCGCGCCTCCGAGAAATCGTAGCAGTCAAAGGGGTTACCTGTAGTCTCGAGTTTACGGACGTTGAAAGAGTGCCCGCTGGTGCGGAACGGTTGCTATATGCTGCTCAAGTGGCTGTTGGTACCGTCACCTTCTTTGCAATCGTTGAGAGACGGGTGATCAGCGAGGACGCGACGGGGCTGCAAAGGAGATTTGAACTCGGCGATCCACGCATCGTTGAGAGCTATGCCGGGACGGGCGAGGGGCTAGATCAACAAATGCAGGCTGACTTCGAACGAGAGATCAACCAAAGCCACCTCACATTGGGCGTCGCTGATATCAGACCCGCGCTGGAAGGGCGCGAAATCCGTATCTACGGCTCGCCCGGGTTCGATCGATCAAACGAAACTGCCAGTTAGACGTTCGATGCTTGAGGGTCGGTCACTATGGCTTCAGATCACAAGAATGTCCCAGCAAATCGGCTCACCCGTGACAATATTGGCGAACACGCTGAGGCACTGAAAATACTGGTAACCGAGGATGTCTTTGCTCAACTCACCCGTGGGTTCAAAGAGCTATCATCCGCCAAAACTCTCCCGCAGTATTTCGAGCGCCTTGCTCGCGCTCATCCCTTCGCAGTGGCTTGGTCCGAACTGCAGGAATCTGTCGAGGCAGCTTCCATTCAGCTGTCCGAAGCACCCTTCTTTTTGCTCGATATGCGCTTCTCCCTTATGTCGGCAGCGGCCGATCCGGAGTTTCCCAAGCTTCTCAATCGGCTCAAAGGCGACGACGAATTTTTTTCAGCCGCTTTTGAGGCCTTTGTATTCCATATGTACGCTCACGAATTCAAATTGCCCATTGCTTTCGTGTCGCCGGGTAACGGCAAGCAGCCGGATCTGGTTTCGGATTTTGGCGACGAGGGAAAGGTATATCTTGAATGTAAGAGCCTTTTGGACGACGTGCGCCTAGAGGAGAGGACTTGGAATAGGATTAGAGAGGCGGTTACAAGGAGACTTGAGGCAGGTAAAAGAAGTATAGAAATTGCGATTGTGGCAAGACGGTCGATAGAGCCGAGAGACGCTGCCGAAATAGTCAGTGAAGCGTTCCGAACGATTGACGATCCTGAAAACGAAATTCGCGTCGATGGGAAGGATTACGTTGTGAGCAAGCGGCTGCTAATGGACGACGGAAAGGTTATGCAGCTTCCAATCAATTTCAGTGCTGACGCCGACTATAGCATGGTTTTTGGCTACGAAAGTAGGGAGGCTGACGCTACAAAGATATGGATGATCAAGACGAAAGCTTTTTCAAAATTTAATCAAGTGACTCGGATGAGGGAGTTATTTCGAGCGGCCAAAAAACAGCTTCCTAAGGATCATCCAGGCATAGTTCATTTCCAAATTCCTTACAGGAATACCCGCCAATTCCAAAAGTCGCTCGATGACTGTAGAGATACTCTTATTAATGATCTCAATAGGCGAAAGCATATCTGCGCGATAGTGATCACCGGTCGTTTTCTAGACCATTACAGAGAAAACGGCAGCGATCCCATAACGACATTCCACTCAGTAATACCTAATTACGCTGCCGAGTTGAAATTACCGGATGCCTTTTTAATTCTTGGCAGTCATAAAATGACAACCGTGGGAGGGAACGTAGTCGATCCCTTCGAATTGCCACCAACCGGAGTAATATGCATAAACTTCGAAATAACTAAAGATATGTCGCAGCAGGCGGGCCGTTATATCATCCAGTACTGCTCTGGTGACGGTCGCCGTCAATTGAATCTGTGGCAAGATTTTTTCGATCGATCTAGGTTGGAGGTTTGGCATGAAGAGAGCGGCCATCATGTACTCGATTTCGACATGACCGGTATCGAGCAGGGTAAGCTTCATAAGGCTGCAATTCGGTGGAACGGCACGGGATTGGCGATCGCACTCAACGGAATGCTTCTGGCAAGCTCCGGCGCAGATGCAGTCACATCCTAGTGGGGACAGCCGGTCGTGGGTTAGGCTGGTGCCGCCTGAGGGACTCGAACCCCCGACCAATAGTTAACAAAACTACTGCTCTACCAGCTGAGCTAAGGCGGCACATTCGCTTCGACCGCCGCCACCCCGCCGCAACGGCTTCAGCTTCCGAGCAGAACCACCTCTCCCCTTTGGCCGGATTGATGACGGTGACTATGTAGTATTTCTGCCCGGGCAAGTGATAGATCCGCTCGCCTTCGGCCGAGATGTTGCCTTTGATTGTGCAGCCGGCGTTGCAGCTGCCGAGCGCGAAAGTTGGTGTCGACGGCGCTTGCACATCATCGCTGTGCTGCGCTCGCCAATCCCAGGGCAGTTGGAAATTGCCCACCCACAGGCCGAGCCTTGCCGCCTGCGCTTTGGCCTGTTGCGCTGCAAAGGCGCCATTGCTGTATTTCGGCCAGTCGAGCGCTTGCCCGTACTCGACCATCCAGGCGGCGATATCAGCCCCGTCGGCTCGTGTGCAGTTGCCGACAAAGCGCCCGTAGCGGTCCCAGGTCACGAATGCGGATTGCACCGGCCTTGAGGCTGCCAGGAATTTGTCCAGCGCTTCGGCGGAGCGGCGGCCGCAGGGATATTCGAAGCCCTTCACATCGTCGCAATATTGGCGGCTCTCCGGCGCGTCGATGCCGTTGAAGCGCACATGCTGGCCGTGGATCTCGATTGTGTCACCGTCGATGACCGAGGCGACGCCGGCGATTGATGCCGGCCTCGGCTTGATGATGTTCTGCAGGCTGATTTCCGGAAGCGATCCGCTGTTGTGCATGACGAACTGCGTGAGCAAGGCAGAAAACGCAGCCACCGTCACGAGCACAAGACGAAGCGGCACGCTTGCCCATCGCCTGGCGCGCGAGCGTTTCGCGCCTGCGCGCCGCCCTCGCCACCGGTCAGAGCGATTGTTATATCGAGCCTTGTCCAAGCCCTCTCTCCCCAAGAGAAAGATGCGGCCAGACAATCAGTTAAGCAAGAGCCCCGGATTGCTTCCTGGGATCTGGCGCAGGGCACACGGCTCAGTGCAGCGCCAGCCCGTGATCAAGACAACGAGTTCGACGGCAAGAGGGAGAGCTCAAATCCACGCGCTTCGTTCAGCGATCGGTGCACGTTTCTGAAACCCACTTTCGCGAAAGTCGAGCAATTCCTGATACACCTCAAGGTGCCCGGCAAAATTGCGCGCCATAAACCGCACTAGCGCGGG
This sequence comes from Mesorhizobium sp. WSM4989, assembly GCF_029625795.1. Taxonomy (NCBI): domain Bacteria; kingdom Pseudomonadati; phylum Pseudomonadota; class Alphaproteobacteria; order Hyphomicrobiales; family Phyllobacteriaceae; genus Mesorhizobium; species Mesorhizobium sp. WSM4989. The sequence goes on from NZ_JARTVN010000001.1 coordinate 873,696, forward strand.
GTTGTTCAGCAATTTGTCAATATAACCGGTAACGGCGATCAGGTTGAGCACTGTTGCGCCATGGGTGCTGGCGGCGCTCAGATATTCATGGCTGACCTTGGCCAGGTCAGTTTGCATGTCAGCCAATTGCGTCGGGGAGATGCCCTCATATTGCTTTCCGGGCGCAAAGGGATCGGTGAGCTGCGATCGTGGTGTGAGCGCGATCAACACTCTCGCCACTCGAAATTGCACCCGGTCCAACGCTAGCATGAGACGCACGATTTCAACCTGCCGGCTCGGCACGACCTCTCGCAACAAGGGGAAAATCTTCAAGGGGGCGCCGAAATCGTTCAGGAGGTCGAGAGCCTCGAGACAGACACCGCCGACAAGCTGCGGCTCGGCTGTGAAGCACGACGGGCCGTGCTGTTCTTCAGAACGGATATCGGGTCCGGTTGGCGAAACTTGCGTCAAGATCCAAGGCAGCGTTGCGAGATCATGCGCCTGCAGCAAGGCGGGGAACACCGCGTTGGCCAGGATCTGACCGGTGGCATAGACGACGACTTCCAGTTGATGCCGCGCTGCGACGGCTTCTCTGATGAAATCCTGCATCAGATCGAATTGGCGTTTATAGGTCCGCAAGAATGCCGGGCCACGCAATGGATTCTGCGGCGGCTGCAAATTGCTCGTAAGACGGGTGGCATGCCGGTTGTTTTCGACGAAGCGACGAAGCTCGGCCTTGGTTACTGTCACGGGATCGCCGAAATCGATTCTCGTCTCGCCATCTCCACGACAGGATCGAGCGAAGCGAAGAGGAAGGCATCAAGGCGCACGCCGTTGTTTGCGTTGAGCATGCGAAGGGCGGATTGCGCTTCATGCGCGGGCGCAATGAGGAAGTCACGAACAGTTTGATGATCGGGCTCCATTCTGATCAAAATCGTCACATCTGGCCCAACGAGACCGCGGTTCCAAAAAATCCAGCGTGGATAGCCGGTGACGATAATCCGATAGCGCGCGATCCATATCGCGATGGAGAATTCGTCATTGACGCGCAAAAGCTTTGTTTTGGGATCGTACAGTGCCGAACCACCGACCTTGTCAATGTTCGACATCAATTCCTCGACGACTTGCTGCCGGATCTGTTTGAGCCGGTTGCTGACATCGAGTTTCCGATAATTCGCCGAGGCGTCGTATCCGATCAACTGGTAGGCGGCCTTCATGCTTCCAAATCGGTGCGCGTAAATGGAGGCTGAATGACAGAAGGGGGCGGCGTCGATGATTGGGCTCGACAGCTTCCCCCGCTCTTTTAAGAGCTTGGTCAGATCGGCAAGCAGCTCCTCATCGGGCCTGAGGTAAGCGCGCGCGCGCCTGATAGCTTGCGCACGATCGAAAAGCGCCCGAGTCACGAGCGGCTCGATGACATTGTCGGCGCGAACAAATGCGCTTGGCGGATTTCTTACCCGGTCGTGTAGAAGCCTATGGGATATTCGATTCCAGACATTGTTGCCGATGTACTTCTCGCTCGTCAGTATCGTGCCCACGCATGCTTTGGTCCATGGTCGGCCGCGTTCAGTAACAAGGCCGCGAGCGTTTAATGCAGTCGCAATTTCGGCTTCCGTTTTTCCCTTCGTCACGAATTGATTGAACATCCATCGTACGGTGGAGACCTCCTCTTTCGGCCCCGGCACTAGAATGACGCGATCGCTTGCCAGCCCTTTTCGCTCATCGCGACCAAGCATTGCCTTGGGATTTCCGGAGCCATCAACAAGAAGGCGCCTGAAGCCATAGCCGGCGGGGCCACCGCCGCTGAAACCCAGTTTGACGATGCGGCTTTGACCGGCGAAGACCCTGTTCGACAGCATGCGGCTGTACTCCGCGGCCATGCTGCGTTTGATCGCCTTCAGGACGTCGGACCCGATGCTCCCATCGTTGACGAATAGCTCGGCGCAGAACTCGATCCGCACTCCGGCCATAGGTGGCGCTTTCATCGGTATTCTGGAAGCGCCCCCAACGGCTCACATCGTAGACAACGACGGTTTCGAAATCGGCTCGCCGGCTTTCCACATCTTCCAACAGCCGCCGCAAGCCTGGGCGCCCCACGAGGCTGAGGCCACTTCGCCCGGGATCCTCATAGGTCGCAACAATGTCATAACCCATGACGCTCGCATAATTGCGGATCGCATCTCTCTGGTTGTCGATCGAGTAGATCTGCCTGTCTGTGGACATGCGCAGATACTGGGCCGCACGGGTCCTCGGCCTCCTTGGAGGGGGCCTGTCAGTGGCCGGAAACTTGTCCATCGCTTGCACCGTCGTGCGGGTGTTTCTAAGCTAGGGGCCGGCCCGCCGCGCGGCAAGAGGAAGGAATGCGCCAGTACATCGGGTTGATCCACAAAGAAGACGCCAGCGATTACGGAGTGTCCTTTCCTGACTTCCCCGGCGTCGTTGCCGCCGGCGCAAGCCTCGGCGAAGCGCGCGACTTGGCCGAACAGGCTCTCGCCTTTCATGTTGGGGGTCTGATTGATGATGGCGAGGCCATCCCAGAACCTAGCTCTCTTGAACAGATCATGGCTGACGCCGACAATCAGGAGCTCGCGACCATCATTGTTCCATTGAGGACCCGCTGAAGGGTTACTGCCGAGAGGGTCGCCTTTGCCGTTTGGCAACCATGGCCTTCAACCACCGGGAAACCCTGACTCATTTCGTGAGCAGGCTCCGCCGCCGTTCCGCCGCAATGCGAGCCCACTTCGGCCAGGTACGCCCCTGTTTTAGTTGGTCTTTGGGGCTTGAAGGAGTTCTGGAGATGATGATCAAGAAGGTTTTTGTGGCGGTGCTGATGACCGCGGCACTTGCCGGATGCGAGACCCAGACCGAGGGCCAGCAGCGCGCCACCACCGGCGCGCTGATCGGCGGCGCCGGCGGCGCACTGGTCGGCCAGGCGATTGGCGGCAACACCAAGTCGACGGTGATCGGCGCGGCGAGCGGAGCGCTGCTCGGCGCCGTCGTCGGCAGCGCCACGACCCCGCAGCGCCGCGGCGAGCAGCTCTGCCGCTATCGGGACCGCTACGGCCAGATCTACACCGCGCCTTGCGACGATCGCTATTACAACGGCGACTATTGATCCTTTGAGTGACTGGGAGACGGCGTTTTCTGCGCCGGCTCCCCTCTTCCGTCATCCTTTTGTACGCTTCTCGCTGTAAAACCGCCGCTGCGGCGGGCTAAGGAGGAGGTCGAAATGACGACGACCCTTGCCGGCGAGCTGAAGGACCGTGGCAAGCGCGCGGTGAAACGGCTGATCGGCTATGATTCCCGCAACTGGCTGCGCATTCGCCAGATCGAGGCTTTTACCGCCTTCCTCGAAGCGGCCAATCGCAAATCCCGCGACGTCATCGAAATCTCACCCGGCTGGAACCGCTACTGGCGCGCGATGTGCCCGAACTACCGCTCGGTTGATTTCCCCGAGTTCGACATCTGCCGCGACCGCACTGACGAGCAATTTTCCATTGTCATTGCCGACCAGGTGCTCGAGCACGTTCAGCGGCCGCTCGCCGCCGCCGCCAACATCCATGCAATGACCAAACAAGGCGGTTGGGCAATGGTCGCCACGCCTTTCCTGTTCCGGGTGCACGCTCGCCCGCACGACTACAACCGCTGGACGCCGGCGGGATTGAAGCAGGTCATGGTCGAGGGCGGCTTTGCGGAAAATGACGTGCAGGTCTTCGGCTGGGGCAACAAGGCCTGCGCGAGGGCGCACATCGGCGGGCCGGTGCGGGCCTACGGCCTGTGGCGGGATCTCAGCAATGACGAGGAGTACCCGGTCATGGTGTGGGCATTCGCGAAAAAGCGCTGTTAAGCCGATTTTGGGCCGGAAGGGGAAGAACCGCTGATGGGATGATTGAACTGAAAAGCTGGCCTTCGCGCCCAGCACATTGGCGGCTGTTTTGCGCCAAGGACCGGACATTGCATGGCTGGCATGTGGGTCATCATGCCCCGAGCTTGTCGAGCAAGGTCTTGGCCTCTTTCAGATCGGGCGTGTCGAAGCCCTCGGTGAACCAGCCGTAGGTCGGCGCGAGCAGGTCGTGGGCCTCGGCGCGCTTGCCCTGTTCGGCCAAAAGGCGCGCAAGCGATGTGGCGGCGCGGAGCTCCCAGGATTTGGCACCTTGCTCACGAGACCGTTCGATCGCTTGGCGGAACGAGATTTCAGCCTCGTTCCAACCTCTTGGTTCCGCGGCAGCGCATATGGCACCGCGGAGCCGCAGCAATTCGGCATCGCACCACCGCTCGCGGGTCCGGTTCACCTGGTCGAGAGCACAATCGATCAGGCGCACGCCGTCCGACGCGCGATCGACACTCCCGAGCACCTCGCCGAGGAATCCCATCGTGTAGGCCTGCGTCACTTGCGTTCCGACGGCCTGCATCCGCACCAGCCCATCCTCAATTTGCGCGATCGCTCGCTCCTTCTGGCCCTGCTTCGCCAAGAGCCATCCCTTTTGCTGGGCGGCCATGGCAATCCAGAACGGATACGCCTGCTCGGTCGCGAAGGTGAGCGCACGGTCGTTCCGCTCCTCGGCTTCGGCCACCTCGCGTCGGAATATTCGTAACCACGCTGCCCATACCAGCACGTAAGCGCGGCTGAAGGGGTGCGCCAATCGCTCGGCCAAGACAAGGGCGTCTTCCATCCGGGTCAGCGCCTGGTCGGGGTAGCCGAGGTGCCAAAGCACCGCTGACCCACGACATAGGCAAATCGGTCCGGGATCCTGGCCGTATAGGGCGAGATGAGCTCGATGTCGCTGTGGGCGATAGGCTTCGGAGGCCAGCTCCAGATGTTTGCGTGCGTCCCTGAAGTCGCCGCGCCAAGAAGAGCTGACCCCCCGAGCATAATGGGCTTCGACCACCCACACGGGATCGTTACTCTGCAGAGCAAGGTCGAGAAGCCGTCCGCTCAGGTCGTGCGCCGACGTGAGTTGGGCGCCCGTGGCCGAGTAGATGGCCAGGCCGAGCAGAACCGGGAAGACAGCCGCATCTTCTGGCATCAGCTCGCAAAGGCGGCGCGCGCGGGAATAGACCCGCTCGACCTCGGCATTTGCGTAGCCATTCTTGGCGGTGAGCACGCGGCCCAGCACCGTTAGCGCTGCGAGCTCGCGCCGCTGGCGCTCCGGGCCCGCAGGCAGCGTTTCGATCAAGTTCAGCGCTTTCCGCAGATGGTTTTGGGCCTCATCGTTGGCCGAACGGTCGTTGGCGCTCTCTCCCGCGCGCTGCCAATAGCTGATGGCCTGAATCGAGAGGCCTGCAGCCGTATAGTGCTGAGCCACGATCTCGGGCTCGTGCTCGACGACGTCGCCGAAATGCTGCTCGAGCGCGTGGGCGATCCGGGTGTGCAGCTGCTGGCGGCGACTGCGCAGCAAGGTGGCATAGGCGGCATCCCCCACCAATGCGTGCTTGAAGATGCAGGTCGCGTGCGGCGGCCGACCGCGCGCGATCACGAGCTCGGCGCCGATCAGTTGGTCGAGGGCGTCCTGGAGTTCCCGTTCCTCGCGCTGCGCCACCGCCGCCAGCAGTTCGTAAGAGAATTCGCGGCCGATGGCGGCGCCAATCTGCGCGACCTCCCGCGCTGGCGTCATCAGCCGATCGAGCCGCGCCACCAGAGAATCCTGCAGGGTTGCAGGGATCGCCAACGGTGGCAGCGGGCCCGAGAGTGCGTAACGGTCGCCTTCATCGGTCAGCGCGTCAGATTCAATGACGGCCTTGGTCACCTCCTCGAGGAACAGGGGCACGCCGTCTGTCTTGGCCACCATCTGCTCGAGCAATCCGCCCGGCAGCGCCTTGCCCCCGGTCAACCGCTCCACCAGGGTTGCGCCCTGCCGGCGGCTCAGGCGGTTCAGCGCGAGCGAGGTGACCCGCGGGTGGCCGGTCCACCGCGGCTCGAACTCAGGGCGGAAACTAAAGATCGCCAGTACTGCAAGGCGCGGGATCTGCGGGACCAATCGGTCGAGAAGCTCCAGCGATGTTGGATCAATCCAGTGGATATCCTCGAAAACCATCAGCACGGGCTGACGGGCCGCCAAGCCAATTAGCTGCCCGGCCAGAGCCTCGAGGGTCAGTTCCTTCCGACGCTGAGGGCTGAGGTTCAGGGGTGCATAGCGGCTGCCTGCCGGGAGCGAGAGAAGGGCCGACAACAAAGGGGCGACGTCCCGGACCTTGTCTGTGGACCGCGCCAAGAGGCGCTCCAGCTTGTCGAGTTTTGCGCTCGGTGAATCGTCCGGATGGAAGCCAGCCGCGCGGGTGAGTTGGACAATCGACGGGCGAAGGGCGCTATTTGCGTGGAACGGCGAGCACTGGCAGCGTATGCGGATGTGCGGCCGGTCCCCCAGCCGCCCGCGGAGCGCCTGAACCAGATGCGATTTGCCGATGCCGGGCTCGCCGGAGAGCAGGACCACCTGGCCCTCGCCGGACGCGGCCTTGCTCCAGAGCTCCGCGAGCAAAGCAAGCTCGTCGTCACGCCCGACCGTGGGCGCTAGGCCGCTCGTCGCGCGCGCTTCGAATCGGGTCTCGGCGGCACTCTCGCGAAGCACGCACCACGCGCGGATCGGGGCGTCGAACCCTTTCAGGTCGTGCAGGCCGAGGTCGGCGAACTCGAACAGTCCGCCGAGCAGTCGGCGCGTCGCGAGCGGGATCACGATCTGGCCGGGCGCCGCCAAAGCTTGCAGCCGCGCCGCCAGGTTCGGCGATTCTCCGACCACCGCTTCCTCTTGCGCCACTCCTTCGCCGATGAGGTCGCCCACCACCACCAGCCCGGTTGCGATGCCGACGCGTATCGCCAGCGCCCCTGGTGCCGGGGTCGCGAGCCTTGCGATCTCATCAACGACCGCCAGCCCCGCCCGCACGGCTCGCTCCGCGTCGTCCTCATGCGCCTTCGGATAGCCAAAATACACCAGCACACCGTCGCCCATGTATTTAGCCACAAACCCGCCGAAGCCACGCACGGCCTCGGCAACGCAGTTCTGATAGGCCGCAATCACCTCACGCAAATCCTCGGGATCCATTTGCGCGGAGAGCGCTGTCGAGCCGACAAGGTCCGAGAACATCACGGTGACCTGGCGGCGTTCAGCGGTGTCCTTCGCGGCGTTGTCGGCCGCAAGAGGCGCATCGGACAGCAGCGTGCTTGCTTCAGCGCGCAAGGCTGCGATGGCGTCGAGCAGCTTACGACGATGTCCGACAAGTCCGACACCCAGATCCTTCAAGTCCTCGGCCGTCAACCTCGGCAGGACCGTGTCGTCGATTTTATTCTCGCGGAAGGAGGCCTCATACTGTTCGAGGCCAAGCCTCCGCAGCCAACCTCCGACGTCCATGGCTGCGCCCCTGGCTTGCCAACCCACGCATGATCCACCAAGGGGGACAGCCTGTCTAGAACCGGGTTCCGAATGACCCGTTTGGGTCAAATCCAGACGCCATGCCGCCTGAGCCGAACGCCTGCTTTCGGGAAACGACGAGGAGCCATCGGCGGCGGACATGCGGCGCTTTCCAGATAAGCAGTGTTGGGCCAGAAGGTCAGCTTGCGGCCGCCGAGGAGGGAGAGAGCGGGCTTCAGCTCCGCCAGCTTGCCTAAGCATTAGAAAACACCGTCGCATTTCGCAGCGGTGTTTGCTGACGTTCAACAGGCTACTGGTATTTCAGCCTCAAGCGCTGGAACGATCCCGTTGGCGTAGAGGATGATGGCATCTTCGAACTCGCCGCTCGAAGGATCACCCGTACGGCTGAATGCCACGACGCCGGCCGAACATTCCGCCAGTTTCTCTGCCAGTCGCAAAGCATGCTCGATGTCCTGTACTTCCAGCGCCGCTCCAGCGGCGATCGCTCCCTTGGGCGTGAAATTGAATCTCTGAACTACAAAATACGTCAGCAACGCCGCCTCCTTAGCCGCGTCAATCTGACTCAGCCTTCGGAACAAAACAAGTACAAACCCGACGGGCCGGTGCGACAAATCCACAGCCCAAGGCTGCAAACAAACCTACCCGGCCTTGACAAGGTAGGTAGGTAATACCTACTCTTGGAAATTACCAATTGGAGCCGGGCGGTGAAATCGATCTCTGAAGCGCAGCAGTCCCGCGATCCTTCCGCTCGGCCCGTAGAGCATCAGCACTGCCGCGCAGGCGAGGTCTTCGCTTTTGCCCTCCCAAGCCCGGACGGTTTCTTTGACCTTGCTCCGAATGACCGCGGCAACCGTCGGGTCGTCGAGCTTGACGTCCTCGGCGGCCAGCATCAGCGCCATGGCGCCTTCGTTGATTTCCAGTTTCGGACAGATCTTGGTGCCGGCGATTGCCTGCCCGACATGGGACATAATCGCCATTTGCCCATCGCTGTAGGCAAAGGCTGGACCGGGCATGACGAACAGCGAGACGACAGCTCGCACCGACTTTCTCATCCGATCCCCCCTGCCCGTAGCGCACGGTTTGAACGCTATCACAAGGATGAAGCCGTCGCGAAGCGGCTCGCTGCTATTGCCTTCATTGCCGCCACCCTGTTCTGCGCCGCTGTCACCGTCGGCGCCCTCTGATTTCCGTTTAAGGAGACCCGTCTTGCTCGATAAAGTTCAACGTTCATCGCAAACCCGCCGCGAGTTTCCGGAAGCCGGGTTGGACACCCATCCGCGCTGCTTGGAAATGTCAGAGGCTATGCGCGATCTGTTTGCTGTTGGCGGCGGCGTCCGGCTTGAGGACTTGATCGGGGCCGGCTTCACAAGCGCCGAAATCATCGAATTTCAGGACAGCGCCGCACGTCTGGCTTTGCTCGCCAGCACCAAGCAGATCACCATTCGCCCGGATCTGCTTGCGGACATGATTGAGAAGGCCCGGCACGCCGCGCCCAATCGGCCACCGCTGCCCGGCGACGCGCAGCCTACACAGAGCCTTATCCTGGCTTGGGGCCAGTATTGTGCGGCTCACGGCGCCCTGCTGCTCGACCCCTGGTCGGGTCAACGCGAACGCTGCATTTCGGTGCTGTCGGGCTACCTCGACCGGCTGCCGATCTTCCCGGCCATTCGCAAGAGCGTTATCAACGCCGTCGAAGCAGCCATGCCGCAGGTGCACCAATGAGGCCCGCAAGCAAGGCGCTTGGCGGCAGACCCGCCATGATCCCAACGTTCAAGCCGGATGGGTCGGCCTTCGACCTCCTCGAACCGAAGGCGTCCGACATCAGCTTCGCCGATATGGCCAACACGTTGTCCAAGCTCGCGCGGTTCAATGGTCTCTATCGCTGCCCGGCCTACTCCGTGGCGCAGCATTGCGTGATGGGTGCCGACGCGCTGTTCCGCGAAACCGGCGACGGCTTGGCCGCCGGCTATTTCCTTCTTCATGACGGGCATGAATACGCGCTCGGCGACATCACCAGGCCGGCAGTCGATCTGATCCAGCATCACATCTGTCGACTGGCGAGCGACGCGGGATTGGCTGCAGATTTCATCGACCAGCTCGCCCACCGCGCGATCGCGTCGGCCAAGCGCAGCATCGACCTTGCGATCTACCAGGCGGCTGAATTGCCCAATATCGACACCGTGCCGGCCTATGGCCGTCAGATCCGCGACATGGATAATCGCATGCTGGTTGCCGAGGCCGCGGCCCTGTTCGGAGCCAGGCCGAACAGCGCTTGTCTGCCGCGCGTTTCGCTGCCTCCGCCAAAGCTTGTCGGCGCAATCGGGCCGTGGGGCGCGATGAAAGCAGAGCTTGCCTTCATCGACCGCCTGCAGCGCTATCTTGGTATCGCGGCGCGAGGCTGAACGTGCAGTTTTCGTCAGGAACACCAGCGGCAACGGCACTCCATGAACGGGTCCGATGAGTACACGGAAAACGCGCCGCTGCGGCTGGACATCGCGGCCCGGATTGCTTTCCCTGATGGCTCGATGGGCCCAGCCGGTTTGCGCAAGGAGCGCGACCGTGGGCGGTTAGAGACGGAAATCATCGCCGGCAAGGAATACACCACACTCGCAGCAATCGGGAGAATGAGAAAACTATGCCGCGTCCAAGCAAGGGAATTCGACTCGTCTGGCGGTCCGAGAGCCGAAAGGCCGACGGCAGCCTGCGCAGCAAGGCCGGCTGGTACATCGAGGACGCCGGACGACGACATCCCACTGGCTGCGGCAAGAGCGAGCTTGTTGAAGCTCAAAGGCAGCTCGCCGACTACATCAGCGAAAAGCATCAGCCGACGCGCCAGCGCAACCGCGACCCCGACCAAGTAAAGATCGCCGACGTCATCAACGTCTATGCGGAAGACGTCGTCGCGCTCAACCCGTCGCAAAGCTATCGCAAGGAAACGGCCGCGCGGCTGCTCGCCATTCTGACCTTCTTCACCGGCACCGTCGCCGACATCTCAGGCGCACTCTGCCGCGAATATGTCAACGGCCCGGCCAAGAACGGCCGGATCCTGCCGACGCCAGCGATGGGACGCCGGCAGCTGGAGGATCTGCGCGCGGCCATCAACCACTATCACGCCGAAAAATACATCACGGCCGTGCCGAAGATCGTGTTGCCGGCGCGCTCCGAGAAGGCCAAGCGCGCGCTGACGCGATCTGAGGCGGCGAGGCTGCTCTGGGCAGCCTGGCAGATGCGGCAGACCTGGAAGGGGCAAGAGAGCGATCGCCGGACCGGCCGCCACGTGGCGCGCTTCATCCTGACCGGGCTCTACACCGGCACGCGATCCGCCGCCATCTGCGGGGCCGCGACACGGCCCACAGTGGGGCGCGGCTTCGTCGACCTTGAGCGCGGCGTCTTCTTCAGGCGAGCCGCCGACATGGTCGAGACCAGGAAGCGACAGCCGCCGGTCAGGCTGCCGGACCGGCTGCTGGCGCACATGCGCCGCTGGGCGCGCACCCCGGTTGACATCAAGACCAAGGGACGCGGCAAAAGCCGCACGATCGGCCGCATGATCGCGCACGATTTCATCGTCGAATGGGAAGGCGGCCCGGTTCGCTCCGTGCGCAAGGCGTTCAAGTCGGCCTGCGAGATCGCTGGCCTCGGCTGGTACGAGGCGCGGATCGTCAAGGGCGTCGAGACGCAAGTGTTCGTCACAGATGTCACCCCGCACACGCTGCGCCATACAGCTGCGACGTGGCTGATGCAGAACGGCGTCGAGCTTTCCAAGGCAGCCGACTTCTGCGGCATGACGGAAGCCGTGCTGCGCAAGCACTACTACCACCATCACCCCGATTTCCAGGCCGACGCCGCCGCGGCGATCACGGCCAAGGCGCCGGCGCCGCGCCAGAAGAGCAACATCGTCCGATCGGGCGTCTCCCACCTGAAACCCACCTGAAACCCCGGAAATAAACGTGAACAAAGGCCCCAACAGCGGCCAATCATTAATCGCAAAAGCCCGGAATTCCGGGCTTCTTCTGGCAAGACAGCTTGTTCGGGACGATGGGGTCGCAGGTTCAAATCCTGCCACTCCGACCAGAACGAAATCTCCCGAAAATCTTTAGTTTCCCTGATTATTCAAACCTTTCGGCTTCGCGCAGGAGAACCGTATCGCTGCGTGACGCTTCAAGACGCGACGCGCTTGCCGCATGTCAATACTCAAGCCGAACTGATGATCCCCTACGGCGCCAGGAAGGAAGGGCTTGCCGTCGCGCGCACCGGCTCGGAACGAGCATAACCGTCACGCCTGATGCCGCCATGGTCGATCAGGCGAGCGATCACGGCGCGCCGTGCGTGATACGGCGTCAGCGTGTGGTCGGCATTCGGCAGCGAGACCCTGGTCACGCCGCGAATGCTATCGAGCCGCTCTTCCTCCGAGCCAAAATGGCGGGCGATCTCCTTGAGGCTCAGATCGCCTTCCGAGGTTACGAGGAGGACCCGCACGCCGCGGCCGCATAGGTCGCGCATCCAGCGTTCCACCCGCCGCTGTCCAAGCAGCGCGGCCGGATGCAGCATCGACAATGTGGACTTGATCGCCTCCAGCCCGCGCCGGACGATCAGCCGGGCGCATCGCGAAGCGATCCCGCGCCATGCGGCGTCGGCCGGCTCGCGGCTCTCCTGCCTGGCGGCAGCGTTCTGCCCGAGCACGGCCTTGGACGTCTCGTAAGTCTTCCAGACCGCCATCTCCAGCGCGTAGGAACCGTTCCAGGCGAAGCAGAGCGGGTTGATCATGGTCAGCATCCGTACCCGCCGATCGGCCCGCGCGGCGTGAAAAGCCTGAAATGCGCCTGCGCAGGTGCCGACCAGGCCGACCCCGGGGTAGCCGGCTCGCTCCATCCAGTTGATCGCACGACTTACATCATGGCGCGTGCGCCGGTCATAAAGGAACAGGCGCCCTTCCTCGGTCGGATCGCTCAGGCCAAGTCCGGGCAGGTCGACGCGCAGCGAGGCTACGCCTTCCGCCGCCAGGGCTCGCGCCGCTTCCACCGTGCCGCGCGCCCAGCCGACATGCGGCACGCCACCGGCATTGAGGAAGATCACCGGCTCGGCCTCGGTCTGGCGTCCGCGCGGTCGGCAAAGCACACCGCAGATCATCGGCGCCGGTCCGATCAGCACCGGGCTTTCCGCGTAATGCGGACCGTCCAGGATCTGCGATACATCGCGCGGCATGGCCTTTCCCGCTGCCGCTTCGCCGGCCTGGTCGGCGATCCAGGCGGCGCAGCGATCGAGAGCGGCGGCCGGAATCCGGTTGGCGGTCGGGTCGCACATCAAGAGAGGATAGCCATCGAACTCGGCCGTCGCGATTTCCGCAGCGCCCGCCGAGTCGCCGCGCACCTCTTCGGCAGCCAGCGGCTTGCCGTTTGTAAGCACCAGCATCGGCAGGGATGGAAGGCCAGCCGCGGCATGCCGCCAATCGAGCGCCGAGAGATCAGCCAGCGTTTCATGCGAAATTCGGAAGCCGGCGGCCTCGCGCCCCTCGGCGAAAACCCCTTCGCCCGCCGAGCGGCTGGCCAGCGGCGCGTCGATCATGCGCGACATGGCTGTGATCTCGCGAACATAGGCCTTGCCGGAGGACGGCGGCGCGAGCAGCACGAGACCCGCCACGTCGTCGCGTCCGGCCGCCGCCAGCGGGACCAGCAGGGCACCAAGCCGGAAGCCGACCAAAATGACGTCCGCCACGCCGCAATCCTGCTTCAGCCGATCGATTGCTGCGCCTATGCTCGCCGTCCACCGTTGCACCTGACCGGGCGTTGAATGATCCCCGGCGGCATTGCCGCAGCCGGGATAGTCGAATTGCAGCGCCGGCAGACCGTTTTCGGCCAGCTTGTCAGCCAGAAGCCGCAGGAAACGCCGGCTGCACAGGTCCTCGTGGCCATGCGCCCCGGCGATCACGACACCCCGGCCGCGCCGCCCGGTGCCCCTGCCTTCATGAAGCCAGCCGATCGTGTCGGCGAAGACGACCCCCTTCATGCCACGCTCCCGGCAGGCCGCAACGACTGCATGCTCTCCACCCTGGTCTCTACATTGTCGGCTTGCGGCGCATCGTAGGCCACCTCGCGATCGCCATTCAGCGCCGTCACGACGCCGGCCGGCGTGGCAGAGGCCGGCCCATCCAGGCCAATTTCCTTCACCGCGCCCGGCATCAGGTGGAAGCCGTTCTCGCGCGGGAAGAACAGCCCATCCTTGATGGCGACGTGATAGGCGGCGCGCTTGCAAGCGAGCCGCAGGCGCCAGCCGTCTCTGCCGCGCATCAGCCCTGCCGACAGGCCGACATCGCGTCGCGCGGTCATGACGCCGGGAAGCACATGAAAGGCTTCGGCCAGGATCTCGCCGTCGCGGTCTTCCAGCCTTGCCACGGTTACCTCGTGCCCCGCTGGGCCGAAGCGATAGGCATAAGACAGATCAAAGAAGGCGCCGAGCAGCGAGAATGCCGCAAGCGACTGCGTCCCGCGCGCCTGCAGAGTGACCGGCCGGCGCGCCGCCACCACCGGGGTGACGCCGTCGCGCAGGCAGGCAAGCGATAGCGTCGCCTCGACTGCCCTTGCCGTGTCATTGACGAGATGGACGCTCAGCCCGTTGACGCCCTCATCGCTCAGCGTCAGCCGGAGCGGCGCGAAGGCGCGTCTCAGCGCATGCCAGACCGATTTCGGCCGACCGGCAGAATCGACGACGCCCCACCCTGCTCCCGGGCGCAGATCCTTCCAGAAGAACACCAGCGCGCCCGCCGTCGGGGAGGCCGGTCTGCGCCATTCGTCGATCGTGCGCTCAACCACCTCGGCAATGACGGCGCGCGAGAGGTCGAGGTAGCGCGCCGGATCCTCCATGCGCAGCCGGCGAGCGTCGACGCCGAACAGCGTCTCCAGATAATGCTCGCGCACGTCCTCGAAATCCCACGACGCACCTGCATCGCGCGGCACGCCGGCCTTCCAGCGCGGATCGTGGCCGGGCGGAACGGGCAGATGCTCATCGAGCGTCGCCTGTTCCGGCACGTTGGCGAAGGCGAGGCATTCGCTGGCGAAACGCACCTCCGCGCGGCGCGCGTCCTCCAGTGGCCGGCAATAGGCGCCGACGCCATAGTAGTGCGTCGGGCCGCCATCCGCGGCGAAGGGCAGGCTGCCGCCGGAGGGCGAGGAGGACACGAGCGCCAGATCGGGCAGGATCGCCTGCGCGGCCGGACGCACGACATCGTCGAACCAGGGTGTCGGATCCATCGCCACCGGCATGCCGAGCATCGCGGCCTGCTGCGCCACCTCGCTGCCGCCGCACAGCACCGCCAGCGACGGCGAATGCCGAAGCCGCCCCAACAGGTTCTCCACCTCGCGCGACAGCGCCGCCCGCCAGGCCGCGCTCTTCGCCGGATAGTCGAAATTGGCAAGCATCAAGTCCTGCCAGACCAGAATGCCCATCTCATCGCACAGCTCGTGGAAGGCATCGCTTTCATAGGCGAAGGTGCCGCCGAGCCGCAGCATGTTGACGCCGGCTTGGCGCGCGAGATCGAGGTCGGGCTCGATTTCGGCTCGCTCGCAGGGCAGTCGCACGGGATCGGAGGGCGTCCAGACCGCGCCGCGGCAGAACACCGGCACGCCGTTGACGACCAGGCGAAAATCGCCTCCGTCGGCACCGCGATCGATCTCGATGCGGCGGAATCCGACTCGGCCCAGCCGGCTGCGCACCGTGCCCAGCGTCGCCATGACTTCGTGCAGCGCCGGCTCGCCATGTCTGTTCGGCCACCATGGGGCGACATCGGCAATGGCCAATTCCGCCGTCAGCCGGGTGGGTGTCTCGAACTTGAGGGGCGCGCGCACTCCGGCACAGCGGACATGCGCCGTTTGCGCATTGTCGAAGGGTTCGGCGAGGGTTATCGCAACGGCAAGATGCCCGGTCGTGCCGTCGAGCCTGGCGCGCATGTCGGCATCGAGGATGCGCTGCCCGCCATTTTCGTGGATCAGCTTGACGGGACGCCACGGCCCGACGACATCGAAGCTCGGGCACCAGCCCGGCATATGGCCGATCAGGGTCGTGCGCACCAGCCGCA
Organism: Mesorhizobium sp. WSM4989; assembly: GCF_029625795.1. NCBI lineage: Bacteria > Pseudomonadati > Pseudomonadota > Alphaproteobacteria > Hyphomicrobiales > Phyllobacteriaceae > Mesorhizobium > Mesorhizobium sp. WSM4989. Next base: position 889,107 of record NZ_JARTVN010000001.1, read on the forward strand.
GCCGCTGATCGTCGATCATGCGAGGGCGCCAGCGGGCGCGCGGACCGATCGCCGTTTCCAGATGGCGGTAGAGACTGCGAAAGACGATGGCGAGCTGCTCGCCCCCTGAAAGGCTTACCGCAGCCTCATGGCGCTCGAACATCGAGGTCGAGGTGAACAACAGCCGATCGTCAAGCCAGACCTCGGCGACAGTCGCCAGCCCCTCGAACACCAGCCGCACCGGACCGGTCGCGTCGAGCCTGCGGCTGTACCAGACATCGCGGTCGTGCAGCCGGGTTGGCTGCTTGCGGTCCCAGCGGCCATGCTTTTCCAGCGTGGCGGCCGCCGTGCCGGGACAGGCCGCGTCCAGCCATTCGGCATTTGCGTCTATGTCATTCGGCGAAGCCCAGGCACCTGCCGCCGAGATGGCCATCCGCCACCCCCGATCCAGCAATCCGGCAGTGCCGGCGATCGACACCGTGGCGTCCATTCCCCCACCCATCATCAAATGCGCGTCGGCCGGCCCGCTAGGCCGCCTTGGAGGCGACACCGGCCATGCGGGCGTCCAGCACGTTCATCACCGTTTCGTAGGCCTGCGCCATCGGCGCGATTGCTTCGGTCAAGCCGTCGAAGCGCTGCCGCGCCATCGCGCGGGCGAGCTTGAACTGCATGACCTTGGCGCCCTCGGCAATGCTGCCGGCGGCTTGCACCGCCTCTGCCAGGCAGGTTTCGCCGTGCTGCCCCAGCCATTCGAGATGACTGCCAAGAAGTTCGAAATTCGCGCCGACCTGCCGCAGCGTGTTGAAGGCATAGGTGTGGAAATAGGCAGGCGACTTCGTCGCCAGCCTTTCAGCGTGGCGGCCGAACGCGGCCGCATAGGCGGCGAGCGGATTGCGCTTCGGCCGCCGCTTCAGGTGATGCGCGAGCAGCGCCGCCGCGGTCCCGACCGCGTCGCGGGCCGGGCGCGTGGCGTCGAGCTTCACGAATTCCGCGTAAGGAAACAGCGGCAGGTCGCCCGCCGACACACCATCCCATTGGCCGAAGATGCCGTCATAGTCTTGGCCCTCGAGCGCGAAGTAGCCGTCATTGTGGAAGTAGCGCATCTGCCGCGACTCGGGATCGAGCGCATTGATGCCGACTGTGGTCTTGGAATGGCCGCTGCGGTAGGTGAGGCCTTTGGTGTCGGGCAGGTAGAAGGCATCGACCTCGACCAGCGGCAGCCGGCCGAGCTCGACTTGCGTCAGCACATGCGTCTCCAGCCGGTCGAAGACCGCCAGCTCTTGGATGTCCAGCCCCGCCAGCCTCTGCAGGTCGGCGGTCGGGAACTTGAAGAACGTGAACTGATCACCTTCGAAATCCTGCGCCGCGGTGAAACCGAGCGCCGCGACCGGATCGTGCCCGGTCGCGTGCAGAACCTCGATCAGAAGGTCGACATAGCAGTTGGTCTGCGGCCACCGCCTTTGCGGATCGTGCAGCCAGTGCGGCCGGTAGGTGGCCGGATCGAGGCCGGCGATAGCCCTCAGCATCTCACACGCTCCAGAGCACGTCGCGGACCGCCGCCGGCCAGGCTTCCGTGTCCGGCCCATGGTGGCGGAACAGCGCCAGCGCCACGCGCTCCAGCCCGAAGCCGACGCAGGCCGAATGGCAGAACTCCCCGTCGGCGAACTTCAGGCCCCAGGTCTGGCCAAAATGGTCCTGATGATAATTGAAGCTCAAGCAGGCGGTCGGCTTCTCGATGCTGGTCACCGGAATCAGCAGCTCGAATTTCAGGCCCTGATCGCGCTGGTTGTTGGCCATCATCCTGCCGCCGCGGCCGAAGAACGGATCGTTGGCAAGATCGACCTCGCAGGGCAGGTCGAGCGACTCGATCATGGCCCTGCCGCGCTTCAGCCAGCTTTCGCGGAACGAGCGCACCTGCTCGGCCGTACCGATCTTGACGAACTCGCGCATGCGGAAGAGCTGCATGCGCGCCGGGTCCTTCGACGGCTCGTGGCGGAAGCAGTAGGAGGAGAGTTCGAAAAGAAGGCCCTGCGCCGGCACCGGGCCGCGCGCAGCTATCGTGGGATAGAGCGGATAGCAGGCGGCGGGTGTCAGCGCGAGGTCCGTCGCCTTCTGCAGCTCCGTCCAGTCTCCGCAGTCAGCCATCATGCCGAGCAGCTGCGCATGCTCCCGCTCGCCGCCCATGAAGGAATGCACGCAGCCGGCAAGCTGCGGGAAGCTCTTCATGTAGCCGCTCTTCTCCAGCGTCGCGCGGCTCATGCCCGGCGGAAAATGGATGCGGGTGGCCTTGTCGGGCGCGCCGAGCCGGGTGACGAGACGCTCGAACCGCTCGATCACGTCCTCGAACGCGCCCGAACGGCCATAAAGGCCGTCGACGCCGGATTCGAACAGGATGCCGTTCTCGAACAGGCTGTCGAGCAGCGACTTGGAGTCGAATGTCTTGGCGTCCATCTCAGCTCCCCAGGCCGGTGTCGAAGCGGCTCATCAGCATGAGCGTCGCGGTATTGGAAAGGATGCGGTCGTTGGAGATCATCACCGGCGCCGAGGTCACGTCGCGCAGGTGCCGGCCGACGCTGAACGGGGTACCGTTCTTGTAGCCAAGAATGCCGTTGACCAGCATGGCGAGACGCACCACGGCGCCGGCCTTCTCGCTGGCCGCGACCTTCAGCGCGTTGATCTCGGCGGCGAAGCCGATCGAAGACAGCGCGTCGTCGTCGCCCGCGGCCGCTTCGAAGCGGTGGATGGCGGCCGCAAGGTGGCCTTTCATCTCCTGCAAAAGGGCGGCCGCTTCGGCAAGCCTCAGCGCGCCCGGCGGCATGGAGTCGGGCTGCTTGCGCGCCGCCGCCTTGACGAAGGCCTGCGCCCGATTGAAGGCGTCGGCGGTGATGCCGAACCAGGTCGCCGCCCAGAAGATGTGCGAGCTGGCCAGCATCGACTGCGCCGCGATCTCGGAGAACGGCTCCGGGAATATCTGCGCCGCGTCACCCGTGGCGACCAGATGAAAGCCGTCGGAGCAGGTGCCGCGCATGCCGAGCGTGTCCCACACCGACGTGCGCTCAAGCGTGCGGTTGCCGTCGGCCGGGATCACCACCATCACCTGATCGGAGCTGGCCGCATCGGGGGCGCGACGCGCCGTGGCGAGGATGGCGTCGGCATAGTTGCCATAGGAGATGACGGTGGCTTCCTTGGTCAACGCGAAGCGCCCGCCGGCGACCTCGACCGCACAGATCGAGTTGCGCAAATTGCCGCCGATGCCGGCCTCCGTAGTCGCCGAAGCCATCAGAAGCTGCTCGTCGGCGATGCGCCGCATATAAGCGCGGTGCCAATCGCTGGCGCCTCCGTGAGTGACAAAGCTCGACGTCTTGATCTGATGCATGGCATAGATCATCGCGCTCGAGCCGCAGGCCTGGCCGAGCTGCACGATGAGGTCGGCGATCTGCAACGTGCCGAGCCCCTCGCCGCCATGCTCGATCGGGATCGCCACGCCGAGCAGGCGCTCGCGCTTCAGCGCCTCGATCGTCTCCGCCGGGAAACGCCCCTCCTTGTCGACGGGGTCGGCATGGCCGGCGGCGATCTCGGCGACGCGGCGCATGCGCTCGGTCGCGGCTTCGGGCGCCTCCGCGAGCGAGGCCGCCTCTATCTTTCTCAACACGTTCATGGCTACGCCGCCTTGCGCGTCAACTGCGAAACCGCATCCGCGATGCTGGCCAGCGAAGAGAAGGTGCGCCGCGTCAGCATCGTCTCGGGGAATTCGATGTCGAACTCCTCTTCGAGCGCCAGCATCATCTGCACTGAGGCGAAGGAGGTCAGCCCCGCGTCATAGAGATTGGCGTCGTCGGCGAGCGCGCCGAAATTCAGCGGAATCATCGGATGCTGCTCGAGCAGCGAGCGTATCTGGTCAATCATGGAGGCCCCACCTTGCGTTGTGCAGCCGGCAATATCGCAGACGCAACGCAACCGTGGCGTTAATGCCGCAGAGCAGTTTCAACCATGCCTAAGGATCGGTAACGGACCGCAATACAATTTTACGGCTCTCGATTCGGACGGACCTCTGTCCGGCGTTTCTTGTGGCTCTGTATCCGCATCGATATCAAGCCACGCGCTTTCGACGCCGCCAGCCTTCCGCAAAAGCCTGCCGTCAATCAATCAATCAGATAAATGGTCGACAATAGGCCCTCACTTTGGCCTAATGGTTGCCGCTATCCCATTCGAGAGCTGCTGGACGATTTTTGGAACGGCGAGACCGGGGTAAGAGTATGAAGTTCACGCTGCGGGCTCTCTTGCCGTTGACCTTGATCGCAGGCTGCTCGTCGAGTGTTGCGTCGATCAATCCGGCGAAATACGACGGGATGAGCTGCGCCGAGCTCAACAGCGCGCTCGGCGACACCGCCACCGATATTTCGCGGACGGCGATCAGCCGCGGCAAGGTCGCCAATACCAGCGTGCCGACTTGGCTGCTCGGCGGCGAGCGCGTGAAGACGGTCGTGGCCAATCGCGATACCGCCAGGATCGAGCGGCTGCAGCAACAGCAGCAGGCGATCATCGCGGCCAGGAAGAGCCGCTGCCCGTCCTCGCAGTGACTAGGGCGTCGCCGAGCAGCGGAAGTCTCAAGCGCTGATGCGGAACCTGGTCGTATCGATCGCCGCCTTCATCAGTGTCTGCGTGTAGGCTTCCCGCGGATTGCCGAAGATCTCCTCGGCCGGCCCTTCCTCGACGATCTTTCCCTGCTTCATGACGATGATGTAGTCGGCCATGGCGCGCACCACTGCGAGGTCGTGGCTGATGAAGAGGTAGGACAGTCCGTGGTCCGACTGCAGCTTGCGCAATAGCTCGACGATCTGCTTCTGCACCGAGCGGTCGAGCGCCGAGGTCGGCTCATCAAGCACCACCACTTTCGGCTTCAGGATCATAGCGCGGGCAATGGCGATGCGCTGGCGCTGGCCGCCGGAGAACTCATGCGGGTAGCGGTTGCGCGCGTTGGGGTCGAGGCCGACCTCGCGCAACGCCTCGACGGCACGCTGGTCGCGCTGTTTGCCCGTCAGCGAAGGCTCGTGCACCAAAAGCCCTTCGGTGATGACCTGGCCAACCGTCATGCGCGGCGACAGCGAGCCAAACGGATCCTGGAAGACGAGCTGCAATTCGCGCCGCAGCGGCCGCATCGCGTGGCGGTCGGCCTCTGAGATGTCGCGGTCGCCAAAGCGGATGACGCCGTCGCTGGGGAGCAGCCGCAGCAGCGCGCGGCCGAGCGTCGATTTGCCGGAGCCGGACTCGCCGACGATGCCGATCGTCTGGTTGCGCTTCAGCCGGATCGATATCTTGTCGACGGCCCGCAACATCAGCGGCTCGCCGCCGAGAAAACCACCGCCGATCTTGAAGACGACCTCGACGTTGCGGCCTTCGAGCAGCACGGGCGAATTGGCGGGCGCGGCCGCCTTGGTGCCGGTCGGCTCGGCGGCGAGCAGCATCTTGGTGTAGGCGTGCTGCGGATTGGCGAAAAGCGCTTCCGCCTCGCCCTCTTCCACCACCTCGCCCTGGCGCATGACATAGACGCGGTCGGCGAAACGGCGGACGATGCCGAGATCATGGGTGATGAAGACGATCGCCATGCCGAGCTTGCGCTGCAGTTCGGCAAGCAGCATCAGGATCTGCGCCTGAATGGTGACGTCCAGCGCCGTCGTCGGCTCGTCGGCGATCAGAATATCGGGATCGTTCGCCAAAGCCATCGCGATCATGACGCGCTGGCGCTGGCCGCCCGACATTTCGTGCGGATAGGATTTCATCCGCCGCTCGGGATCGGGGATGTGCACCAGTCTCAACAGCTTCAGCGCCTCTTCACGCGCGGCCTGGGCGCTCAGGCCGCGATGGCGGCGGATCGGCTCGATGAGCTGGTTGCCGATGGTGTAGAGCGGATCGAGCGAGGTCATCGGCTCCTGGAAGATCATGCTGATCTTGCGGCCGCGAACCTTGTTGAGCTCGCTCTTGGTCATCTCCAGGAGGTTGCGGCCGCGGTAGTCGACCTGGCCGGTCGCTTCGCCATTGGAGGAAAGCAGGCTCATCGCGGCCATCATCGTCTGGCTCTTGCCGGATCCGGATTCGCCGACGACGGCGACGGTCTCGCCGGCATTGACCTTTATGCTGATGCCCTTCACCGCCTCGACCGTGCCGTCGAGGGTCTGGAAGCGGACGCGCAGGTCCTTGACGCTGAGGATCGTTTCGGAAGCCATGTCAGCGATCCCCATCCTTATCGATCTTTGGGGTCGAGCGCGTCGCGCAGGCCGTCGCCGACAAAGTTCAGCGCGAACAGCGTCGAAACGAGGAAGAAGGCCGGGAACAACAGCAGCCAGTTGGCATAGCCGATGTTCTTGGCACCGACCGAAATCAGCACGCCCCAACTGGTCATCGGCTCCTGCACGCCAAGCCCGAGGAAGGACAGGAAGCTTTCCAGGATGATGACCTGCGGCACCAGCAGCGTCATGTAGATCACCACCGGCCCGAGCAGGTTGGGGATGACGTGGCGCACGAGGATGCCGCGCTGGCCGACGCCCATCGCTTCCGCCGCCTGAACGTATTCTTGCCTGCGGATCGACAGCGCCTGGCCGCGCACGATGCGCGCCATGTCGAGCCACAGCACCGCCCCCACCGCCAGGAACATCAGCACGAAGTTGCGGCCGAAGAACACCACCAGCATGATGACGAAGAAGATGAAGGGCAGCGAGTAAAGCACGTCGACGATGCGCATCATCACCTCGTCGACCCTGCCGCCGGCAAAGCCGGCCGTCGCGCCGTAGATCACGCCGATGACGCCGGCGACGACACCGGCAAGCAGGCCGATCGCGAGCGAAATGCGCCCGGCCATCAGCGTGCGAGACAAGAGATCGCGCCCGGTGTTGTCGGTGCCGAAGAAGAAATACTGCTGCTTGACGGCCGAGCTCATGGTCATTTCGAGCCCATCGGGCGACTTGCTCTCGATCTTCGTGTCGTCGAAGGCGTCGGAGCGGTCGAGATAGCGGATATTGCGGTCGTCGATCGGCTTCTTGGAGGTGACGGTGACGACGACGCGGCTGCCGTCCTGGTGCCACTCCTTGATGTCGACGCGCATGCGTTTGATCGCGTCGCTCAGCGCACCCTGGATCATGTCGGGCTTCGGATAGGCCGACAGGCTCGGCGGCGTGCGCACATAGTCGCCGTAGATGGTCGTGTATTCATGCGGCACGACCATAGGGCCGAATACGCTGATGACGGCAATGAATGCCAGATAGTAGAGGCTGAACATGGCGGCGCGGTTGCGCTTCAGCCGCGCCCAGGCATTGCCCCAGAGCGAGCGGCCGACGATCGGCTCCGGAGCGGCTACGGCAAGCTCAGTCATAGCGCACCCTCGGATCGACGACCGCATAGAGAAGATCGACGATCAGGTTGAAAACGATGGTGAAGAGCGCGATCACCACCACGGTTCCCATGACCAGCGTGTAGTCGCGGTTGAGCGCGGCGTCGACGAAGTAGCGGCCGACGCCTGGAATGGAGAAGATGGTCTCGACGATGATCGAGCCGGTGAGCAGCGCCGCCGCCGCCGGACCGGTGAAGGAGACGATCGGCAGCACGGCGCCGCGCAGCGCGTGCTTGACCACCACCGACCAGTCGGAGAGGCCGAGCGCGCGGGCGGTGCGGATGTGGTGCGAGCGCAGGCTCTCGATCATCGAGCCGCGCATCAGGCGGGCGACGATGGCGATCTGCGGCAGGGCGAGCGTCAGCACCGGCCCGACCTTGTTGATTAAGGCGCCGTCGCCCCAGCCGCCGATCGGCAACAGCTTCCAGGAAAGGCCGAAGACGAGCTGGATCACCGGCGCGGTGACGAAGGTGGGGATGGTGCTGCCGGCGGTGGCTAGAGCGATCACCGAATAGTCGGCTATTTTATTCTGGTTGAGCGCCGCGATCGTGCCGAGGATCGAGCCCAGCAGCAGCGCCAGCACCAGCGCCGAGGTACCGATCTGCACCGAGATCGGCAGGCCTTTGGCGAAGAGTTCGGTGACGGTGAAATCCGGCAGGTTGTAGCTCGGTCCGAAACTGCCGCGCAAAAGATTGCCGAGATAGTGGAGATATTGCAGCCAGAGCGGATCGTCGAGGCCGAACTGGGCTTCGAGATTGGCCCTGATCTCGGGGCTCAAGCCCCGCTCCTGATTGAACGGGCCGCCTGGCGCGACGCGGATCAGGAAGAACGCCACCGTCACGATGACGAACAGCGTCGGGATGGCGGTCAATAGCCGCCGGAAGACATAACGCAGCATCGGCGCCCCGCTTCAGCCAGGGCGACGGCTCTCCAGACGAGATCGTGGCGCGCTGGCATCTCTGATCTTCGCACCGGCGTCGCCGAAAATCCAATCCGACTTTCGGCCCGGCACGACGACAGACCGCGGCCGCCACTCCCTGAAAGAGAGCGGCGGCACGGCCAAGGTTCCTTGTCAGTCCTTGGAGATGAAGCGAGACGGATGAATGTCCATGACATTGTCCTCGAAGCCATGCAGCTTGGAGGAAACGATATCGTGGTAGCTGTAGTAGAGCAGCGGGATCTGGCCGACATCGTCGACGAGGATGCGCTCGGCTGCGGCGAGGTCCTTCATGCGCTCCTCAGGCTTGCCGCCGGCGGCGGCTGCCTTGTCCATGGCGGCTTCATAGGCAGGGCTGTTGTAGTTCGAGTAGTTGTTGCCGCTCGCCTTGCGCGAGATGCCGAGGAAGGTCTCCGGATCCTTGTAGTCGGCGATCCAGGCGGCGCGGGCGACGTCGTAGTTGCCCTTCTGCTCGAGGAAGCCATAGTGGGTCTTGGTGTCGGTGTTGAGCAGCGTCACCTCGATGCCGAGCGGCTTCAGCTGTTCCTGGATGGCGACCGCCGTGTTCTTGTGGTTCTCCGAGGTGTTGTAGCGGATCTCCATCTTCAACGGATGCTCGGGTGTATAGCCAAGCTTTTCCAGCACTTTCTTGGCCGCATCCTCGCGGTCGATCTGAGACATGTCGGCGTATTTGGCCAGTGCCGGCGTGTAGCCGTCGATGCCCGGAGGCACCATCGAATAGCCGGGCAGCATAGAGTTCTGCCAGACCTTCTCGGCGAGGAAGTCGCGATCGATCGCCATCGAGATGGCGTTGCGCAGCTCGACGTTGTCCCAAGGCGCCTTGTCGGTCTTGACCGCATAATAATAGGTGCCGAGATATGGCCCCACACGGATCTGGTCACCGAATTTGGTTTTGAGATCGGCGAGCTGTTCGGTCGGCAGGTCGCCATAGCTATCGAGTTCGCCGGCCTCGAAGCGCTTCATCGCGGACGAGCGATCCTCGGTCGGGATGTAGTTGACCACGTCGAGCTTGACGCTCGCGGCGTCCCAGAACTTCGGGTTCTTGACCAGTTTCATGTGGTCGTTGGGAACCCACTCCGCCAGCGTATAGGCGCCGTTGGAGACCAGCTTGCCCGGTTTGATCCAGTCCGCGCCGAGCTTGTCGATCGAAGCCTTGTTGACCGGATAGGTCGCCTGGTGGGTCAGCATCTCCAGGAAGTAGGGCGTCGGAGCCTTCAGTGTGACTTGCAGGGTGTTGGCGTCGATCGCCTTCACGCCCATATCCTCGGCCTTGCCTTTCTTGGTATTGAAGTCCTCGGCGCCTTTCACCGGATACAGCATTGAGGCGTATTCTGCAGCGGTGGCCGGGTCTTCCAGCCGATGGAACGAATAGACGAAGTCGTCCGCCGTCACCGGGCTGCCATCCGACCAGAGGCCGTCCTTGCGCAGCTTGAAGGTGTAGACAGTGCCGTCGTCGGACACCGTCCAGCTTTCGGCGGCGCCCGGAATGAGGTTCGTCTTCGGGTCATGCATGACGAGGCCCTGGAACAGGTCGCGTATAATATCGGCCTCGTAGACCGTCGACGTCTTGTGCGGATCGACCGTCTCCGCCTCGGCAGCGGATCCGCGATTGTAGACGGTCTCGGCAAAGGCGGGCGTGTAGAAAGCACCGGTCGCCAAAACCATCGTGGTGGCGAACACGGTCGCCTTCAGCAGGTTTTTGAGCATGAAGTCTCTCCCTTGTTGGCGCGGCCCCTCAACCACGCCTTGAGTGTTGACGCCCCGGAACCGTCAACGGGTCCCTTTTGAGCGCGCCGCCGGTTCCCTTCCGGCGGCTGGTGGCGGGAGACTAGACAGAGGAATATCTTATTTCAACTGCCCGCTGCTTGACGTTGAGTGAGCAGCGTTTCGCTAAAACAGCGAACTCTAAAGCTTAGGCGTCCCCGTTCAACTGTGTGCACCTTTCGGTTGTTCCAGCCGTTTTCTGTTTTTGCAAGCAGGTTTTGGCATTCTCCGGCCCATGCTGAAGAACCGAAATTTCCTTGCTCCTTGGTTCCGTTTCCGGGCTGACGCCGCGGGCACGTCGGCGGTCGAGTTCGCCATGCTGGCGCCGATCTTCATCCTGTTGTTGCTAGGAATGGTTGCATACGGAATCTATTTCGGCGCCAGCCATTCGGTCCAGCAGATCGCCGCGGACGCGGCGCGAACGGCGATCGCCGGCCTCAACCAGACGGAGCGCCAGGCGCTGGTCACCGATTTCATCAGCCATGACGTCGCGGGCTATGCTTTTGTCGACCCGAAAAAGCTGACGGTCGACGCCAAGGACAGTACCGTCGACGGCAGCCAGTTCATCGTCTCAGTCAGCTATGACGCGCGCGACCTGCCGATCTGGAGCCTGTTCCGGACGCTGCCGTTGCCGGGCACCACGATCCAGCGCCAGTCGACGATCCGGGTCGGAGGCATATGATGCGCTACTCCGCGGGGAGAGTGATGGACGCTGCGCGACGGCTGATCGCCGACCGGCGCGCCAATTTCGCGGTTATGACCGCGCTCTGCACGCCAGTGGCGCTGACGCTGACCGCGTTCGCGATCGATGAGGGCTCGCTCTATAACGAACGCCGCGCCGCGCAGTCGATCGTCGACCTCGCCGCGATCACCGCCGCCGCCAACATCAACAAAGCCCAGCAAGCCGTGCTGACGACGCTGAGGGACAACGGAATCACGTCCGTCGCCGTGCAGCAGCAGGGCACCAAAATCGAGCCGACCGGCAGCAAGGCGGTCGTCGAGGTCGTGCCCGGACGCTATTCGGGGGTCAGTTCCATCGCGGCCGGCAGCCGCTTCGAAGCGGGCAAGCTGCCCTACAATGCCGTCCAGGTGTCGATGAAGAAGCTCGGCACGCTCTATTTCGCCGCTTCGGTGATGGCTCCGCCGGTGATCGGCACGACAGCCACCGCAAGCGCCCAGCCCGCAGCAGCATTCTCGGTCGGATCGCGCCTCGCCAGCGTCAATGGCGGCGTCCTCAACGCGCTGCTCGGCGCGCTTCTGGGCGGCAACCTCTCGCTCAGCGTGATGGACTACAATTCGCTGATCTCGGCCGATGTCGACGTGCTCTCCTTCACCGATGCGCTGGCGACGCAGCTGCGTCTGACCGGTGTTACCTATTCGGACGTGCTCGGCTCGAAGGCAACGGTCGGCCAGATCGCCACCGCGATGGCCAACGTGCCCGGGCTCGACCGCACCGCCAAGCTCGCGCTGCAGACTATGGCCTCGAGCGCCACCAACTCGGTCAAGGTCCCGCTTGGCCATCTCGTCGACCTCGGCTCGGTAGGCAGTCTGGCGCTCGGACAGAAGCCCGCCGGGCTTTCGGTCAGCGCCAGCGCCATGAGCATGCTGAGCGCAGCCGCGGGGCTCGCCAACGGCACGAACAAGGTTACGGTCGACCTCGGGGCGACGATACCGGGACTGACATCGACGACGCTCCAGGTCGCCGTCGGCGAACCCATGCAATCGTCGCCATGGCTGGCGGTGGGAGAATTGGGCACGGTGGTGCGCACGGCGCAGACGCGCATCAAGCTCAATGCCAGCGTCGGGATTGGGAACGGGAACAACGGCAATGGCTTTGGCAACGGCACCGGAAATGGCACAGCCGGAATGAATTTGGGGGGCGGCGTCAAGCTGCTTGCCGTCAACCTGCCGCTCAATATCGAGGTCGCCTATGCCGAAGCCAAGCTGACCGACATCAGCTGCCCGACAGGGCCCTCCAGCATCAAGGTCTCCATCGCCGCGCAGCCGGGCGTCGTCGCGGCCCATCTCGCCGACAGCAACGCCAGCGGCTTCGCGGATTTCGGCAAGCCGCAATCCTTCAGCGACGCCGACATCGCCGACGTCAGCCTCAAGATGCTGCTGGTCAACGTCAATCTGCTGCAGATCAAGGGATCGTCGGGCTTCTCGGTCACCAGCATGGCGCCGACGAACCTGACCTTCAGCGCCACCGAGATCGCCAACAAGGCGATCAAGACAGTGTCGACCAAGAACCTGACGCAGTCGCTCACCACCTCGCTGGTGAACAACCTGTCGCTGACGGTCAACGCGCTCGGCCTCGGTCTCGACGCGACCACCCTGCTCGGCACGGTGAAGCTGGCAGTGACGACGCTGCTCAACGGCGTCACCGCGCCGGTCGACAACCTCGTCTACAATGTGCTTGCGGTGCTTGGCGTGCATGTCGGCGAGGCCGATGTGCGGGTCACCGGCGCGACTTGCGGACGCTCGGTGCTGGTGCAGTAGCGACCGTCAGCCAATTCTCCCGACGAAGCACCCTACAGGCGGCAGCGCCAGCGCAATTTCTCCGAGAGCACCGCCAAGCACGCCGGCGACGTCTACGGCAAGAACCGTTATCTCGACATCGCTGATCTCGGCCGGCAGCGTCCAGTTCGCCGGCTCACCAGCGAAGTTGAAGACGCATAGCAAGTTCTCGTTTTCGTGCTGACGGATGAAAGCAAGCACATCGCCCTCAGCCTCTAGGAACCGGATCGAGCCGGCGATCAGCGCCGGATGGCGCTTGCGCAAGGCCAGCATCGAGCGATAGGCGGCAAGGACAGAACCGTCCTCGCCCTCCTGCACATCGACCGCGCGGGCGCGATGCGACGGCGGTACCGGCAGCCAGGGCTTGGCCGCGGAGAAGCCACCATTTTCGGCCCCGGCCTCCCAAACCATCGGAGTGCGGCAGCCGTCCCTGCCCTTCACGCCCGGCCAAAAACGGACGCCCAGCGGATCGCGCAGGTCCTCATAGGCAAGCTCGGCTTCCTCCAGCCCAAGCTCCTCGCCCTGGTAGAGGCAGATCGAGCCGCGCAGGCAGGACAGCAGCGCGATCGCGAATTTCGCTACCGCATCAGGATTTTCGCCCGGCTGCGTCCAGCGGCTGACATGGCGCATGACGTCGTGGTTGGAGAAGGCCCAGCAGACCCAGCCGTCGGCAACCGCGTTCTCGAACGCCTCGACGCAGCCGCGCACATGGGCGGCCGAGAATTGCGGGCCGAGCAGGTCGAAGGTGTAGCACATCTGCAATTTGTCGCCGCCGGAGGTGTAGGCGGCGAGCGTCTGCAGCGAGCGCTCCTCATCGCCCACTTCGCCGACGGCGGCACGGTCCGGATATTCGTCGAGCAACGCGCGGAAGCGCTTCAGGAAATCGAGATTCTCGGGGCGCGTCTTGTCGAAGAGATGCTCCTGGAAGGCGTAGGTGGTGGTGGCGACGTTGGTGCCGGCGACGCTTGAAGCCAGCGGCGGGTTGTCGCGCAGCCAGCGGTCGTGGACATAGTAGTTCACGGTATCCAGCCGGAACCCGTCAACGCCGCGCTCCAGCCAGAAGCGCAGGGTGTCAAGCACCGCATCCTGCACCTCCGGATTGTGGAAATTCAGATCCGGCTGCGCGGCCAGAAAATTGTGCATGTAGTATTGCCGGCGGGTGGCGTCCCACTCCCAGGCCGGCCCGCCGAACAGCGACTGCCAGTTGTTGGGCGCACTGCCATCCGGCTTGGCGTCGGCCCAGACATACCAGTCCGCCTTGGCGTTGTCACGGCTGGCGCGGCTCTCGACAAACCATTCGTGCTTGTCGGACGAATGCGAGATCACCTGGTCGATGATGAGCTTGAGGCCGAGCCGGTGCGCCTCGGCGACCAGCGCGTCGAAATCCTCCAGTGTGCCGAACATCGGATCGACATCGCGATAGTCCGACACGTCATAGCCCATGTCGGCCATCGGCGACTTGAAGAAGGGCGAGAGCCAGACGGCGTCGACGCCGAGCGAAGCGACATGGGCAAGACGCGACGTTACCCCCTTGAGATCGCCGCTGCCGTCGCCGTTCGTATCCTGGAAGGAGCGCGGATAGATCTGGTAGACCACGCAGCCGCGCCACCATTCGGCATTCCCACCAGCCATTACGAACCCTTCCCGGCGTGGGCGTTTCCGGCCGCCCTGCGCTCGATCATAAAATTGATGGTGCGGCCGGGCAGCGGCTGCGCAAGGTCGATCGCCTGCGTCTCGATCGCCGAACGCCACTCGTAGCCATCTCGCGGCGGCAAGGTGAAGACGCATTGGCGGCGGTCGCCATTGACCATGACGGCAAGGCGACCGCGCTGGCTATCGCCGAGGATCATGACGAGGCGGTGACGGCCGGGATCGTTCCAGTCGGCCTCGCCGAGCGGTGCGCCGGTTTCGGTCAACCACTCGACGTCCGGGATTTCCATTCCGTCTGCAGCTTTGCCGGTCAGGAAATTCGTGTCGGATAACGGCGGAAAGGCACGGCGCAGTTGCGCAAGCGCTGCTGTGTACCGCTCCAGCGCCCGGTCGCGGCCGGCCCAGTCGAGCCAGGTGATGGCGTTGTCCTGCGCATAGGCGTTGTTGTTGCCCTTCTGTGTGCGGCCGAACTCGTCGCCGGCGGTCAGCATGATGGTGCCGCGCGAGGCAAAGAGCGTCGCAAGCAGCGCGCGCTGGTCACCGAAGCGGGCCTTGGCGATTTCGGCGTCATCGGTCTCGCCCTCGACACCGTTGTTCCACGACAGATTGTCATTGTGGCCGTCGCGATTGTGCTCGCCATTGGCCGCATTGTGCTTCTTCTCATAGGCAACGATGTCGGCCAGCGTCATGCCGTCATGCGCGGCGATGAAATTGACGCTGCGGCTCACCGGCTGGCCCGCCCTGCCGAAGACATCGGAGGAGCCGGCAAGCCGCGTGGCTAAAGCGCCGATCGCGCCCGTGTCGCCGCGCCAAAAACGCCGGACGTCATCGCGATAGCGGTCGTTCCATTCAAGGTATGGCGGCCGGAAATTGCCGAGCTGGTAGCCGGTCGCGCCAATATCCCATGGCTCGGCGATCAGCACGCGGTCGGCGAGCACGGGGTCGCCGGCGATGGCTTCGAGAAGCGGCGCCTCCGGATCGAACGTGCCGTCAACGCGGCCGAGCACCGGCGCCAGATCGAAGCGGAAGCCGTCGACGCCGGCATGGCGGACGAAATGGCGCAGCGTGTCGAGCACCATCCTCTGCACGACCGGGTGGTCGCAGGCGACGGTGTTGCCGGTGCCGGTGTCATTGGCCAGTCGGCCGTCCGGCATGTGCCGGTAATAGGTCCGGGCGTCGAGGCCGCGCAGCGACAGTGTCGGCCCGAGCCGGTCGCTTTCGCCGGTGTGGTTGAAGACGAGGTCGAGGATCGTGCCGATACCCGCTTCACTCAGCGCCGCGACGGTATCGCGCAATTCGCTCAGGCCGCCCGGTGCCAGGCGGGGATCGAGCGCCATGAAGGTGACGGGGTTGTAGCCCCAGGCATTGTTCAGCCCCAGCGGCGGCAAATGGCGCTCGTCGATCGAGGCCGTGATCGGCATCAACTCGACGGCGGAAACGCCGAGACGCTTCAGATGCTCGACGACAGCCGGATGGGCAAGCGCCGCGATGGTGCCGCGCTGCACGTCAGGGACGTCCGGATGCAGCCTGGTGAAGGAGCGGACGTTGAGTTCGTAAATCAGGCCGCCGGGCCGGAACAGCGGCGGCTGGGGCGGCTGCGGTTTGGGCAGGGAATGAGCAATTGCCTTCGGCATGAGCGGCGCAGTGTCGGCGCCTTCATTGCGTTTGGCGGCCAGCCTCCAGTGATATTGGTATGGACGATCGACCTCGACGGCATACGGATCGATGAGAAGCTTGTTCGGATCGAACCAGAGGCCGCGCTCCGGCGCATAGTCGCCGTCGGCGCGAAAACCGTAACGCGTGCCGTTCCCAAGGCCGGGGACAAGGAGTGCATGCACGCCCTCGCCTTCCGGGTTGAGTTCCAGCCGGTCGATCTCGCGCGCGCCGCTGTCGTCGAAGAGCGAGACCCAAAGACGTCTGGCCGATGAGGAGCAAACGGCAAAGCGGATGCCTTCGGGAGTGATGCTGGCGCCGAGGGTCATGCGGGCCTCTCCCCTTCTCCCCTTGTGGGAGAAGGTGGATCGGCGCGCAGCGCCGAGACGGATGAGGGGCGTTGGAAGGAATGAGGCGTCGATGTTCTGGACACGGGTTTGCGCCAAGCTGGAGCACCCCTCAACCGTCTGAACTTCGCTCGGCCACCTTCTCCCACAAGGGGAGAAGGGGAAATCCTCACCACTTTCAAGTAATCACGCTCGGCTTGTTGCGACCGGTGTGGCTCTTGATGCCGGCGATGTCGTCGGCGGCGGCGATGAGGTCGGCGAGCGCTTCCTGCGTGTCGAGGTCATGCCTCGCCTTGTCGGGCTCGTAACGCTCGATATAGACGCGCAGCGTGGCGCCGGAAGTGCCGGTGCCGGAGAGCCGGAACACGACGCGCGAGCCGCCCTCGAACAGGATCCTGATGCCCTGGTTTTTGCTCACCGAGCCGTCGACCGGGTCGTGATAGGCGAAGTCGTCGGCGCTGGCGATCTTCATGCCGCGCACGCTGGTGCCGGGCAGCGAGCCGAGCTTGGCGCGCAATACGTCGACCAGTGCGTTGGCGCGGTCTGTCTCGACCTCCTCATAGTCGTGGCGCGAATAATAGTTGCGGCCGTAGCTTTCCCAGTGCTTGGTGACGATGTCCTTGCAGCTCTCGCCCCGCACAGCGAGGATGTTGAGCCACAGAAGCACGGCCCACAGCCCGTCCTTCTCGCGCACATGGTTGGAACCGGTGCCGGCGCTTTCCTCGCCGCAGATCGTCGCCATGCCGGCGTCGAGCAGATTGCCGAAAAACTTCCAGCCGGTCGGCGTCTCGTAGATGCCGACGCCGAGCTTCTCGGCGACGCGATCGGCCGCTCCGCTGGTCGGCATCGAGCGGGCGATGCCCTTCAGGCCTTCCTTGTAGCCGGGCGCCAGATGCGCATTGGCGGCCAGCATCGCCAGAGAATCCGAGGGCGTTACGAAGATGCCCTTGCCGATGATCAGGTTGCGGTCGCCGTCACCGTCGGAAGCGGCGCCGAAATCCGGCGCGTCCGGCCCCATCATCTCGTCATAGAGATGTTTGGCATGGACCAGGTTCGGATCGGGGTGATGGCCGCCGAAATCGGGCAGCGGCTTGAAATTGCGGCAGGTCCCGGCCGGGGCGCCGAGCCTACGCTCGAGGATCTCCTTGGCATAGGGGCCGGTCACCGCGTGCATGGCGTCGAAGCGCATGCGGAAGCCATATTTGAAATTCGCGCGGATGGCGTCGAAGTCGAACAGGCTCTCCATCAGCTCGGCATAGTCCTTGACCGGGTCGAACACCTCGACCGTCATGCCGCCGGCTTGGAAGGTGCCGATCGTGTCGATGTCGACGGTGCCGATGTCGGCGATCTTGAAGCTCGAGATCGTCTTGGACTTTTCGAAGATCGCGTCGGTGATCTTCTCCGGCGCAGGGCCGCCGTTGCCGGCATTGTATTTGATGCCGAAGTCCTCGTGCGGGCCACCCGGATTGTGGCTGGCCGACAGGATGATGCCGCCAAAGGTCTTGTATTTGCGGATGATGTTGGACGCGGCCGGCGTCGACAGGATGCCGCCCTGCCCGACCATCACCTTGCCGAAGCCGTTCGCAGCGGCCATGGCGATGGCCGTCTGGATGACCTCGCGGTTGTAGAAACGGCCGTCGCCGCCGATCACCAGCGTCTTGCCCTGAAAACCTTCCAGCGCGTCGAAGATCGACTGGATGAAGTTCTCGGCATAGTGCTCCTGCTGGAAGACGGGCACCTTCTTGCGCAGGCCGGAGGTGCCGGGCTTCTGGTCGGTATAGGGTTTGGTAGGGACGGTTTTGATCATGCCTCAGGCAGCCCTTTTTGAAAGCAGCAAGCGATAGAGTTCGACATATTTCTCGGCGCTCTTGTCCCAGGAAACGTCGGCCTTCATGCCCTGGCGCTGGATCGAGGCCCAGGCGGCGGGTCTGGCATGCGCTTCGACCAGGCGGCGGATGGCGTGCAGGAGGGCGCCGCCATTGTTCGGCGCGAATTGGAAACCGGTGGCGACGCCTGCCGAAAGCGCCGCCTCGTTGGCGTCGATGATGGTGTCGGCGAGGCCGCCGGTGCGGGCGACGACCGGCACGCAGCCATAGCGCAATCCATAGAGCTGGGTCAGCCCGCAAGGCTCGAAGCGTGAAGGGATGACGATCGCGTCGCAACCGCCCTGCATGATGTGGGAGAGCGCCTCATCATAGCCGATGACGACGCCGACGCGGCCGCGATGCCGCGCGGCCCCGGCAAGCAGCGAGCCTTCGAGGCCGGCATCGCCCGAGCCCAGAACCGCCAGTCGTGCTCCGCGCTGAACGACGCCGTCGACCACGGCAGCCAAAATGTCCATGCCCTTCTGCCAGGTTAGACGGCTGACCACGCAGACGATCGGGCTGTCGTCAGGCTCGAGGCTGAAGCGGTCCTCCACGGCCTTGCGGTTCAGGGCGCGCGCTTCCAGCGTCTCGGCCGAATAGTTGGCGACCAGGTGCTTGTCGGTCGCCGGGTTCCAGATGTCGACATCGATGCCGTTGACGATGCCGTAGAGGTCGACGGCGCGCATGTTGATCAGGCCGTCGAGGCCCATGCCGAATTCCGGCGAGCGGATTTCCTGCGCGTAGGTCGGGCTCACCGTGGTGATCGCCCAGGCGGCCTGCAGGCCGGCCTTGAGGAAGCCGACGCCGCCATAATATTCGACGCCATCGAGCTGCATCGCCACGCCCGGCAGGCCGAGCTCGCCGAAAATGCCGGAGCCGAACTGTCCCTGAAAAGCAAGGTTGTGCACGGTGATCAGCGACGGCACGCCGATCGCGTTGCCGTAGCGCATATAGGCGAGCGTCATTGCCGACTGCCAGTCATGGGCATGCACGAGGTCTGGCTGGTAGCCGGAGATCGCGCCGCCGGCGATGTCGCCGCCGACCTGGCTCAGCGCCGCGAAGCGCCGCCAGTTGTCGGGCCAGTCGGAGCCGGAGGCGGTACCATAGGGCCCGCCCTGGCGGTCGAAAAGATGCGGCGCGTCGAGCACGAAGAGCTCGAGCTCGCCGATCTTGACGGCGTGAACCGAAGCCTTGCCGCCCTGCAGCAGCGGGTACTGATAGACGGCCTTCTTTTTCTTGAAAGCGTCCATCACCACCGGGTAGCCGGGGATGAGCGTGCGCATCGCCACGCCCTTGCTGGCGAGCGCGATCGGCAGGGCACCGGTCACGTCGGCAAGCCCGCCGGTCTTGATCAGCGGGAAGATTTCGGGCGTGACGGACAGAACCTGCATGCGCCTAAGATCCACGGCTAAAGTGACAGCTTTGTTGATCAGACTGACAACTTGCCGATCAACCCTATCAGGTTGACAGCTTGTTGATCATATCCTGAGTGATCAGGCAGATGCCCTTTTCCGAAACGCGGAAGCGCTTGGCGTCGAGTGCCGCATCCTCGCCGACCACCAGCCCCTCCGGGATGTGGACGCCATGGTCGATGACGACGCGCTTGAGGCGCGCGTTGCGCCCAACCTGAACGTCGGGCAGCATCACCACTTCCTCGAGCTTCGAATAGGAATTGATGCGCGCGCCGGTGAAGATCAGGCTGCGGCGCAGCGATGCGCCGGAAACGATGCAGTCGCCGGACACCAGCGAGGAGATCGCCTCGCCGCGACGGCCGTCCTCGTCATGCACGAATTTGGCCGGCGGCTTCAATTCGGCATAGGTCCAGATCGGCCAATCCCGGTCGTAGAGATCGAGTTCGGGCGTGACATCGGTCAGGTCGATATTGGCTTCCCAATAGGCGTCCACCGTCCCGACGTCGCGCCAGTAAGGCTCCGACTCGTGCGAGGAGCGGACGCAGGATTTGGCGAAGCGGTGGGCGATCGCCTTACCGTGCTGGACGATGTAGGGGATGATGTCCTTGCCGAAGTCGCGGCTGGATCCTGGCTCGGCCGCGTCGCGGCGCAACTGCTCCATCAGGAACTTGGTCTTGAAGACATAGATGCCCATCGAGGCCAGCGCATGGTCCGGCTTGTCCGGTATGCCGGGCGGGTCGGCGGGTTTCTCGATGAAGGAGATGATGGTGTCCTTCTTGTCGACATGCATGACGCCGAAGCCGGTCGCCTCCATGCGCGGCACTTCGAGGCAGCCGACGGTGACATCGGCGCCGGCATCGACGTGCTGGCGCAGCATCAGCTCGTAATCCATCTTGTAGATGTGGTCGCCGGCTAAGATGACCATGTATTCGGGGCCATAGGCCTCGATGATATCGATGTTCTGGTAGACCGCATCCGCCGTGCCCTCGTACCACTGCGTTTCCGAGACGCGCTGCGAGGCGGGCAGGATGTCGAAGCTCTCGTTTCGTTCGGGGCGCAGGAAGTTCCAGCCACGCTGCAGGTGGCGGATCAGCGAGTGCGCCTTGTATTGGGTGGCGACGCCGAGACGGCGAATGCCGGAGTTGAGCGCATTGGACAGCGCAAAATCGATGATGCGCGTCTTGCCGCCGAAATAGACGGCGGGCTTGGCGCGCCGGTCGGTCAGCTCCTTGAGGCGGCTGCCGCGGCCGCCGGCCAGCACATAGGCCATGGCATCGCGCGCCAGCGGCTGGGTTCTCTTGATCTCTGCCATCGTTTGCCTCCCTCCTAAGCTGTCCGGACCTTTGCTTCGTCCGCGACGAATTCCAGCATGATCGTCGACAGCGGCGGCAAGAGCATCGTCGCCGACGTGCCGCCCCCTTCCCCGCTCGCCACGATCATGCCGCCATTGCCCATGCCGGAGCCGCCATACTCGGCGGCGTCAGTGTTGATGATCTCGCGCCACTCGCCCGCCTTCGGCAGCGGCACGCGATAGTTCTCGCGCGGCACCGGCGTGAAGTTGGAAATGACGGCTATCGGGTTGCCGTCCGGCGCGCTGCGCAGCCAGGCAAAGACCGAATTGTCGCGATCGTCGACGATCAGCCAGGAGAAGCCTTCCGGCTCGCAGTCGCGCGCATGCAGCGCCGGGCGCGAACGATAGAGGTAGTTCAAGTCCCGCACCGCCTGCCGGACGCCGCGGTGCGGGGCGTGCTCCAGCAGATTCCAGTCGAGCGCGCGTTCCTCGCTCCACTCGCGGCGCTGGGCGAATTCCTGGCCCATGAACAGGAGCTTCTTGCCGGGATAACCCCACATGAAGGCGTAGTAAGCGCGCAGCGTGGCGAATTTCTGCCAGTCGTCGCCTGCCATCTTGTGGAGCAGCGTGCCCTTGCCGTGCACGACCTCGTCATGAGAGAGCGGCAGCACGAAATTCTCGGAAAAAGCGTAGACCAGGCCGAAGGTGATGTCGTTGTGATGGTGCTTGCGGTAGATCGGCTCCTTGGAGAAATACTCCAGCGTGTCGTGCATGAAGCCCATGTTCCATTTGAAGCCGAAGCCGAGCCCGCCTTCATGCACCGGCTGCGATACCTTCGGCCATGAGGTCGATTCTTCGGCGATCGTCATCACCCCGGGATGATGGCCGTAAAGCTCCTTGTTCATCTTCTGCAGGAAGCTGACCGCCTGCAAATTCTCGCGCCCGCCTTTCTCGTTGGGGATCCACTCGCCTGACCTGCGCGAATAATCGAGGTAGAGCATCGAGGCGACAGCGTCGACGCGCAAACCGTCGACATGGTATTTTTCGGCCCAGAACAGCGCGTTGTTGACGAGGAACGACACCACCTCGCGGCGGCCGAAATTGTAGATGGCGGTATTCCAGTCGGGGTGAAAACCCTGGCGCGGGTCGGCATGCTCGTAGAGCGCGGTGCCGTCGAACTTCACCAGCCCATGCTCGTCGACGGGGAAATGCGCCGGCACCCAGTCGAGGATGACGCCGACGCCGGCACGATGCGCACCGTCGACGAAGCGGGCGAAGCCATCGGGATCGCCGAAGCGCGCGGTCGGCGCATAAAGGCCGGTCGTCTGGTAGCCCCAGGACGGATCGTAGGGGTGCTCCGAGATCGGAAGGAACTCGATATGGGTGAAGCCGGTTTCGACCACGTAGGGGATCAGCTGCGCGGCGAGCTCGTCCCAGGTGAGGAAGGTGCCGTCATCGCGGCGCTGCCACGAGCCGGCATGGACCTCGTAGATCGAGATCGCCTCGCGCCGCGGATCGGCCTTCTGCCAGAAGCTGCGATGGGCCTCGTCGCCCCATTGATGCGCGATCGGCGGCGCCGTCACCGAAGCGGTCGCCGGGCGCAGCTCGGACTCGAAGGCGAACGGATCGGCCTTGAGGGGCAGGCGCACGCCGTCGGGACCGATGATCTCGAACTTGTAAGGCTGGCCGGCGCCGAGGTCCGGAATGAACAGCTCCCAGATGCCGGTGTCCTTGCGGTCGCGCATGGTGTGCCGGCGGCCGTCCCAGTCGTTGAAGGCGCCAACCACCGAGACGCGCCGGGCGTTGGGCGCCCATACCGCGAAATGCACGCCGGTGGCGCTTTCATGCTCGATGATATGGGCGCCGAGCTTGTCGAAGAGCCTCAGGTGCGAGCCCTCCGCCATGTAGTAGTCGTCCATCGGGCCTAGCACCGGGCCGAAGGAATAAGGGTCGGTCAGCCACCAGTCGCCGCCGGCATTCCTCGCGTGATAGCGCAACGGCTGACGCTTGCGGATCGAAAGCTTGCCCTCGAAGAAGCCGGCATCGTTGCTGCGCACGAGTTCCCCGGCTTCCTTGCCGGTGAGCGTATAGGCGGTGACGCATTCGGCATTGGGTACGAAGCAGCGGGCGACAAAGCCCTTGCCGGCCGCGTGCACACCCAGAATTGCAAAGGGATCGCCATGCGTTCCGGCGACAATGGCCGCGACATCGCCGGCTGGCGCCAGTCCGTCCGGCCCGCTTGTTGCAGCGGTCGCGCGCGGCTTCCTCATCAGGCGGCATCCCTCCCTGGGAACTATTCTGGTTTGTGCATATGTTGGGCCCAAACGGCTAGGCACTTTTGGGCGACATGCACGTCCACGTTGTCGGCGGCCTCATGCAATCACATCAGACAGGTACGTTCCAGATTTCTTTCGCGTATTGGCGAATGGTGCGATCGGACGAGAACCAGCCGACGCGGGCGACATTGCGGATGGCGCGCGCGTACCAGTCGGGACTGTTGCGCCAGACATCGTCGACCTCGCGCTGGCAGGCGGCGTAGGAGTCGAAATCGGCCGCCACCATGAACCAGTCGCTCTGATAAAGGCCGTTCATGAGGTCGCGGTAGCGGTTGGGATCGTCAGGCGAGAAGACGCCGGAGGAGATCGCCGACACCGCCTGCGACAACTCCGGCGAGGACGCGATCACGCCGCGCGGATTGTAGCCGTTGTCGCGGCGTTCGGCGACCTCGGCGGTGGTGAGGCCGAAGATGAAGATGTTGTCGTCGCCGACGCGCTCCTTGATCTCGACATTGGCGCCGTCGAGCGTGCCGATGGTCAAGGCGCCGTTGAGGGCAAACTTCATGTTGCCGGTGCCGGAAGCCTCCATGCCGGCGGTCGAGATCTGCTCGGAAAGATCGGCCGCCGGCATCATCACCTCGGCGAGGCTGACATTGTAGTTCGGGACAAACACAGCCTTGAGCAGGCCGCGCGTCGAGGGATCGCCGTTGATCACCCGGGCGACGTCGTTGGCCAGTTTGATGATGAGCTTGGCGTTGTGGTAGCTCGGCGCCGCCTTGCCGCCGAAGAATTTAACCCGCGGCATCCAGTCCCGCTCGGGATGCGAGCGGATCTGGTCGTAGAGCGCGATCGCCTCCAGAATGTTGAGCAATTGGCGCTTGTATTCGTGGATGCGCTTGACCTGGATGTCGAACAGCGCTGAAGGATCGAGCCTGATGCCGAGCCGGTCGGCGACTAGGTTTGCAAGCCTCACCTTGTTCTGGCGCTTCACGGCGGCAAACTTCTCGCGGAAAGCGGAGTCGCCGGCAAGAGGATCGAGGTCCTTGATGGCTTCGATGTCGTCCATGAAGCGGTTCCCGATCGCTTCGCGGGCAAGCGCGGTCAGGCCCGGATTGCACTGGATCAGCCAGCGCCTGGGCGTGATGCCGTTGGTCTTGTTGTTGATGCGGTCGGGATAGAGCTTGTGGAGATCGGCAAACACCGTCTCCTTCATCAGATCGGTGTGCAGCGCCGAGACGCCGTTGATCGAATGCGAGCCGACGAAAGCGAGATTGCCCATGCGCACGCGGCGGTCGCCATTTTCCTGGATCAGCGAGATGCGGGCGATCTGCTCGCCCGAGAACTTTCCGGTGGCCCGCGCCTCCAGGAGAACCTGGGCATTGATGGCGTAGACGATCTGCATGTGGCGCGGCAACAGACGCTCGAACAGCGGCACCGGCCAGCTTTCCAACGCCTCCGGCAGCAACGTGTGGTTGGTGTAGGCGAAGGTACGCTTGGTGATGTCCCAGGCAAGGTCGAAATCCATGCCGTGAACGTCCATCAGAAGCCGCATCAGCTCCGGCACGGCGACGGCCGGATGGGTGTCGTTCAGGTGGATCGCGGCCTTGTCGGGCAGCGACTTCAGGTCGCCGTACTGGCTGAGGTGGCGCTGGACGATGTCCTGCAGCGAAGCAGTCGAGAAGAAATATTCCTGGCGCAGCCGGAGCTCCTGCCCGGCCATGTGCGAGTCGGCCGGATAGAGAACGCGCGACAGCGCGTCGGCCTTGTTGCTTTCGGCGAGCGCGCCGATGTGGTCGCCGGCATTGAACTTGTCGAGCAGAATCGGGTCGATCGGCATGCCGGACCACAGCCGCAGCGTGTTGACGCGCTTGGCGCGCCAGCCCGCGACCGGCGTGTCATAAGCGACCGCCAGCACATGCTCGTTGGGCCTCCAGACATGGCGCTCCAGGCGGCCGTCCTTTGAGGTGATCGATTCCACCGAACCGCCGAAGCCGACCTCGAAGGAACGTTCGCGCCGCTCGAACTCCCATGGGTTGCCATGGTCGAGCCAGGTTTCCGGCAACTCGACCTGCCAGCCGTCATGAATCTCCTGCCGGAACATGCCGTTGGCGTAGCGGATGCCGTAGCCGTGGGCGGGGATATCGACCGTGGCCATGCTTTCCATGAAGCAGGCGGCCAGCCGGCCGAGACCGCCATTGCCGAGGGCTGCGTCCGGTTCAAGGCCGGCGATCAAGTCGAGATCCACGCCGAGCGATGCCAGCGCCTCGCGCATGTTCTCCATCAGGCCGAGATTGGAGAAGGCGTCGCGCATCAGGCGCCCGATCAGGAATTCGAGCGAGAGATAGTAGACGCGCTTTTCCTGCTGGTCGTAGGCTTCCTTGGTCGCCTGGATCCAGTGATCGACGACGCGGTCGCGCACCACCTTGATCGAGGCGGTCAGCCAGTCATAGGGCGTTGCGACGGTGGTGTCCTTGCCGACCCGGTACTTGAGCGACATCAGGACTTCCTCGGCGAGCGTCCTGGGATCGGGGTGGTCGAGAGCGGGGGCTTCGATCGTCATGGCGGGTTTCATATCGCCTCTCGTTCGGTTGGCCTGATCATAGCGGCTTTCACCGTTTCTCCTACCCCAGTTTGCCGCGCTGCAGCATATAATGTTAAATCGATTTAGGACGGAGTGTCCATCCGATGCACCTGCGGCCAATTACCATGGTGGGGCGGAGATCAGGCCGCCAGCGCGTCCTCCGGCGGCTTCTTGGCGCCGGTCATGAGCGCGACGGCATCCGACATCGAAATCTGCTTCGGATCGACGACGCATAGACGCCGTCCAAGCCGGTGGATGTGGATGCGATCGGCGACCTCGAAGACATGCGGCATGTTGTGCGAGATGAGCACGATCGGCAGGCCGCGCTTCTTGACGTCGAGGATCAGCTCGAGGACGCGGCGACTTTCCTTGACACCGAGCGCCGCCGTCGGTTCGTCCATGATCACCACCTTCGATCCGAAGGCGGCGGCGCGAGCCACGGCGACGCCTTGGCGCTGGCCGCCCGAAAGCGTCTCCACCGCCTGGCTGATGTTCTGGATGGTCATCAGGCCGAGTTCGGTCAGCTTGTCGCGGGCGCGCTTTTCCATCGCCGGACGATCCAGCATGCGGAACCAGCTGCCGAGCGGACCCGGTTTGCGGATCTCGCGGCCGAGAAACATGTTGTCGGCGATCGACAGCGCCGGCGACAATGCCAGGTTCTGGTAGACGGTCTCGATCCCCGCCTCGCGGGCCTCGATGGGCGATTTGAACTGGACCTGCTTGCCGTCCAGCTCAATCACCCCTTCATCGGGATGCACGGCGCCGGAGATCGCCTTGATGAGCGTCGACTTGCCGGCGCCGTTGTCGCCGATCACGGCCAGGATTTCACCCGGGTAGAGATCGAAGTCGCAGTTGTTGAGCGCGGTCACGCGGCCGTAGCGCTTGGTTAGACCGCGCGCGGTGAGAACAGCCTGCTGGGTCATGGTTACACCGAAACCTTTCTGATCCACTGGTCGATCGCCACGGCGCCGATAATCAGGACACCGGTGAGCAGCACTTTCCATTGCGGGTCAGCGCCCAGCATGTTGAGGCCCATCGAGACGACGCCGACGATCATGGCGCCGAACAGCGTGCCGAGGATGGAGCCGCGGCCGCCAAAGAGCGAGATGCCCCCGATCACGGTCGCGGTGATCGCTTGCAGATTGTAGTCGGTGACGGCGGCGGACGGCGAGATCGAGCCGTTGCGGCCGATCGACACCCAGGCAGCGAAGGCGGCGATCAGACCGGCAAGCGTATAGACGGCCATCAGCACAGACTTGGTCTGGATACCGGAGAGTTTCGCCGCTTCCGGGTCGTCGCCGACGGCATAGACATGGCGGCCCCACGCCGTGTGGTTGAGCACATACCACAAGAGCAGCACCAACAGGACCATGGCGATGACGCCGGCCGTCAGCACGGCGGAGCCGATCCTGAAGCTCAGCGCGAAGAGATGCAGCAGCGGCGCCTGAGCGTCGACATCGGCGTCGCGGATCGTCTCATTGGCCGAGTAGATGAAATTGGTGGCCATGACGATGTTCCAGGTGCCCAGTGTCACGATGAAGGGCGGCAATTTCATATAGGCGACCAACAAGCCGTTGAGCATGCCGCAAACCGCGCCTGCGCCAAGCCCAAGCACCACGGCCAGGATTGTCGGCATGCCATAGGTGATGGCGCAGTTGCCCATGACCACCGCCGAGATGACCATCACCACGCCGATCGAAAGATCGATGCCGGCGGTCAGGATGACCAGCGTCTGGGCAGCGCCCAGGATGCCGACGATGGCGATCTGCTGCAGGATCAGCGTCAGCGTGTAGGACGAAAAGAAGCGGCCGCCGATGGCAACGCCAAAGATGATGACCGACAGCACCAGCACGATCAGCGGCACCGCCGCCGGCGTGGAGTGCAGGAAATGCTGGGCGCGCTTGACGAACGACTTGCCGTGCTCGTCGAAGGCCGCGACGCTGCTGTCGCTGCCCGAAAGTACCTTCTCGAATTCCTGAATCTGAGACATGTATCCTCCCGTATGCGCACAGCCTTCTCATTGCTGCGCGCGCCGTCGACGCCTCTTCCGGTCTGTCGCCAGGATTGTCCGCGCTTGACGAAGGCGCATCGTCCACCCGATGCGGCCGGGGATCAAGCCCCCAGCCGCAAGCTTTGTGAACCGTCAGAGCGTCAGCCCCAGCACTTGGCGAGGCCTTCCTTGGTGTCGATCGACTTGACGCCGTTGGCCGGCTTGTCGGTGACGAGATTGACGCCGGTGTCGAAGAAGTTCTTCCCTTCGGTCGGCTTCGGCTTCGTTCCGTCCCTGGCAAATTTGGCGATCGCCTCGATGCCGAGCGCCGCCATCTGCAGCGGGTACTGCTGCGAGGTGGCGCCGATAACGCCCTCGGCAACCGACTTGACGCCCGGGCAGCCGCCGTCGACCGAAACGATCAGCACCTGCTTTTCCAGACCGACGGCCTTGAGCGCCTGGTAGGCACCGACTGCGGCCGGCTCGTTGATGGTGTGGATGACGTTGATGGTGTTGTCCTTTTGCAGGAGGTTCTCCATCGCCTTGCGGCCGCCTTCCTCGTTGCCGTTGGTCACGTCGTGGCCGACGATGCGCGGATCGTCTTCGTCGCCGATCTTGTTGGGATCCTTCACGTCGATGCCGTAGCCCATCATGAAGCCCTGGTCGCGCAGAACGTCGACGGTCGGCTGGGAGGGAGTGAGGTCGAGGAAGCCGATCTTGGCGTCCTTGGCCTTGTCGCCGAGCGTGGCGGCGGCCCAGGCGCCGATCAGCTTGCCGGCCTCCAGATTGTCGGTGGCGAAGGTCGCATCGGCAGCGTCGATCGGATCGAGCGGCGTGTCGAGGGCGATCACCAGCAGGCCGGCGTCACGCGCCTTCTTCACCGTCGGCACGATGCCCTTGGTGTCAGAGGCGGTGATCAGGATGCCCTTGGCGCCGTCGGCAATGCAGCTCTCGATCGCCGCGACCTGGCTCTCGCTGTCGCCGTCGATCTTGCCGGCATAGGTCTTCAGGTCGACGCCGAGTTCCTTGGCCTTGGCGGTGGCGCCTTCCTTCATCTTCACGAAGAAGGGATTGGTGTCGGTCTTGGTGATCAGGCAGGCGCCGACGCCCGCAGCCGATGCGGACGAGGCGAATGCGAGCAGGCCCAGCCCGGCCGCCGCGAATACGGTGGACTTCAGCAGCGATTTCTTGGTCACGATTTCCTCCCAATGGAACCATTCCGGACGCCGGCCAACCCGGCGCCTCGAGCGCATCCAACCATTTTTCCCAGCGTGGACGCCACCCCAAAAGACACCAGTCCGCATCATCTGTCAATAATTAAATCACTCTTATTTATTATTGACAGACTTGCGCTGTTCACTCATTCTGAACGAAAAGCCAGTGTGGGGAAACCGACGGGAGGAACAGGGTGGAGACCGGCATTGCGAGGCACGGTTCGCCCGAGGCTCTGGAGAGCCGGCTGCATCGCGGCACGAACCAGAGCGGCATGCGCGACCACAATGAAAGGCTGGTGCTGTCACTGGTGCGCCAGCATGGCAGCCTCGCCAAATCCGACATCGCGCGCATGACCGGGCTGTCGGCCCAGACGGTATCCGTCATCATGCGGGAGCTGGAAGAGGACAAGCTGCTCGTGCGCCAGGCGCCGCTGCGCGGCAAGATCGGCCAGCCGTCGATCCCGATGGCGCTCAATCCGGAAGGAGCTTTCTTCATCGGTCTCAAGATCGGCCGCCGCAGCGCCGAGCTGGTGCTGATCGACTTCCTCGGCAATGTGCGATCGATGCTGCAGAATTCCTATCGTTATCCGGCGCCGCGCGAGACGGTGGAGTTCGTCGGCGCTGGGATCAAACAAATGCGCGGCGAGCTGACACCGGCGCAGGACAAGCGCATCGCCGGGCTCGGGATCGCCATGCCGTTCGAGCTTTGGAGCTGGGCCGACACAGCCGGCGCGCCGCGCGAGATCATGGATGAATGGCGCCATCGCGACATCCGCGCCGACATCCAGTCCCAATGCGACTTTCCGGTCTATCTGCAGAACGATGCCACGTCCG
The DNA here is from genome assembly GCF_029625795.1 of Mesorhizobium sp. WSM4989. Classification (NCBI taxonomy): domain Bacteria; kingdom Pseudomonadati; phylum Pseudomonadota; class Alphaproteobacteria; order Hyphomicrobiales; family Phyllobacteriaceae; genus Mesorhizobium; species Mesorhizobium sp. WSM4989. The sequence goes on from NZ_JARTVN010000001.1 coordinate 918,822, forward strand.
CTTGCGGGGCAGAGCTCGTCTTCGGCCAGGCAGGCGCGGCGCGCGACTTCGTCTATTTCTATATCGGTGCCTTTGCCGGCGGCGGCATCGTGCTCAACGGCCGCCTGTTCGGCGGGCCGACCGGCAATGCCGGCGCCCTGGGTTCGATGCCGGTGCCCGGGCCGGACGGCAAGCCGACACAGCTTATCGATGTCGCCTCGATCGCCATGCTGGAAAAGGCGCTGAGCGCCAAGGGCATCGACGGCTCCTATCTGTGGACCTCGCCGCAGGAATGGGGCGAGATCGGCGCCGAGCTCGACGACTGGATCGCAAGTGCTGCACAAGCGCTGGCCTATGCGATCGTTGCCGCCTCGTCGGTCATCGATTTCGAGGCCGCGGTGATCGACGGCTGGATGCCCCTCGACGTGCGGCGGAGGCTTGTCGATGCGGTGACGGACGCGATCACCGGTATCGACGCCGAGGGGCTGAAGCTGCCGGTCGTACGCGAAGGAACGGTCGGCATCCATGCGCGGGCGCTTGGCGGCGCCAGCCTGCCGCTTTCCGAACGCTTCCTGATCGGACCGACGACGATTTCCAGGAGCGCCTGACCATGCTGATCGGCATTCCGTCGCTGCTCGGCCCGCAGCTTCTGGCGACGCTCAGGGCCATGGGCCATGGCGACGAGATCGCCATCGTCGACGGCAATTATCCGGCCGAGGAACAGGCGCGCAGGCTGATCCGCGCCGACGGCCATGCCGTCATTCCGGTGCTGGACGCCGTTTTGAGCGTGCTGCCGGTGGATGCGGCGGTGCCGGAGGCCCTGTTCCGCGCCTCGGTCAAAGGCGATCCGGCGCTCGCCGATCCCGTGCATCACGAGATGGAAGCGGTCTGCGCCAAACGCGCGCCGGGGCACAAGGTGATTGCGCTGGCGGGGGCCGACTTCTATGCACGCGTCAAGGCCGCGCATGCGATCGTCGCGACCAGCGAACCCAGGCTTTATGCCAACATCATCATCCGTAAGGGCGTGATCCATCCGCCGGAGACCGAGACACAATGATCCTCTGCTGTGGCGAAGCCCTGATCGACATGCTGCCGCGCACGACAGCGGAAGGCGAAGCGGCCTTCGCGCCTTATGTCGGCGGAGCGGTGTTCAACACGGCGGTCGCGCTCGGACGGCTGGGCGCTCCGGCAGGCTTCTTCTCAGGTCTCTCCTCCGACCTGTTCGGCGGCCAGCTCCGCGAGGCGCTGGGAGCCAGCAAGGTGAGCTCGACCTATGCGCACACCTCGCCCAAGCCGACCACGCTCGCCTTCGTGCGGCTCACCGATGGCCAGGCGAGCTATACGTTCTACGACGAGAACACCGCCGGGCGCATGCTCGCCATCGAGGACCTGCCGAAGCTCGGCGCCGAGATCGAGGCGATGCTGTTCGGCGCGATCAGCCTGATCTCGGAACCGGCGGGATCGGCCTATGAGGAGTTCATGCGGCGCGAGCACAACAGCCGGGTGATGATGCTCGACCCCAACATCCGGCCGAACTTCATTCCGGACAAGGCCAAGCATCTGAGGCGCATCCGCGAGATGATGGCGATGGCCGACATCGTCAAACTGTCGGACGAAGACCTCAACTGGTTCGACGAAGCGGGCTCGCACGAGGAGGTCGTGCGCAACTGGCTTGACCGCGGTCCCAGCCTGATCGTCGTCACCCATGGCAGCGAAGGCGCCGTCGGCTACAGCAGGGAGCACAAGGTCACGGTGGTGCCGCGGAAAGTGAAGGTGGTCGACACCGTCGGCGCGGGCGACACCTTCAATGCCGGCATCCTTGCCTCGCTGCACGAGCAGGGTCTGCTCACCAAAGCAGCGATCGGCGGCCTCTCGGAGGAAGCCATCCGCAGCGCGCTGGAGCTTGGCGCCAAGGCGGCCGCCGTGACGGTATCTCGGGCCGGCGCCAACCCGCCATGGCGGCACGAAATCGCCTGATCGGCTGACCGGTCCCGCCGGCGATCCGTGCCCGAGCGATCACTTTATGTTTCGAAGGGCCGGAACAGCGCGACAAGAGCCGCTTCGAATACGCTTGGAAGCCCGGATTTCCGGCTTCTTCTGGCAATGCGCAGGCAAAAAACGGTAACAGGCTGCGACACTTGCGCAATTCGCCCTGGCCATGGGCGGCTTTTTCAGCCGTGGCAAGTCTGGTACCAGCGGGCCGGTTTACTGGCAGCTTCTGAGGCCGACATGCAGTTCATCGATCTTGGCGCGCAGCGCGAACGAATCCGCGACCGGCTGAAGGCCGCGATCGACACGGTGGTCGAAGACGGCCGTTACATCCTCGGCCCGCAAGTCGCAGAATTCGAGAACAAGCTCGCGGCTTACATCGGCGTCAAGCATGTGGTGGCCTGCGCCAACGGCACCGATGCGCTGCTTCTGCCGCTGTTTGCGGCCGGCATCGGTCCGGGCGATGCCGTGTTCGTGCCAAGCTTCACCTTCGCCGCGACGGCCGAAGTGGTGGCGCTCGCCAAGGCCGAGCCTGTCTTCGTCGACGTCGATCCCGACACCTACAACATCGATATCGCCAGCCTCGAGGCGGCGATCGACATGATCAAGAAGCAAGGAAGGCTGAAGCCGAAGGCGATCATCCCGGTCGACCTGTTCGGACTTGCCGCCGACTACGAGGCGATCATGGCGATCGCAAAGCGCGAGAGCCTGCTGGTGATCGAGGACGCCGCCCAGTCGATGGGCGGCTCGGCCGACGGCACGATGTGCGGCGCCTTCGGCCATGTCGGCTCGACCAGCTTCTATCCGGCCAAGCCGCTCGGCTGCTACGGCGATGGCGGCGCGATGTTCACCAACGATGCTGCGCTCGCCGACAAGCTGCGCTCCTTCGCCTTCCACGGCAAGGGCGAGACGCAGTACGACAACATCCGCGTCGGCATCAATTCCCGCCTCGACACGCTGCAGGCGGCGATCCTGATCGAGAAGCTCGCCATCCTCGAGGAGGAGATGGTGGCCCGCCAGGCGGTCGCCGACCGTTACGCCAATGGGCTTGGCGACATCGTCAAGGCATCACGCAATCTCGGCCACGGCCGCTCGGCCTGGGCGCAATATGCCATCGAGACGCCGAAACGCGACGGGTTGAAGGCCCATCTCGGCGAACAAGGCATCCCGTCGGTCATCTATTACGTGAAGCCGCTGCACGAACAAATCGCCTACCGCGATTATCCGCGTACGCCGACCGGTCTTGCGGTTTCGGAGAAGCTGCCGAAGCAGATCCTCTGTCTGCCGATGCACGCCTATCTCAGCGAAGCCGACCAAGACAAGATCGTCGAGACGATCCGCAATTATATCGGCTCCAACTCGGCGCAGGTCGCGGCTGCCTAATCTCGGCCCTTGAGCGGGAGATTAAACCTCCACGCCCTTCCCCGTCGCAATGAAATACGGGTTGGCGAAATCCGTGTCAGTGGCCTGGTTGCGTTTGCCGTAGACGAGCGGCTGGCCGTCCAGCGTGCGGGTCATGCCGCCGGCGGCGCGCAGCACCGCATCGCCAGCGGCCGTGTCCCACTCCATGGTGCGGCCGAAGCGCGGATAAACGTCAGCCTCGGCGGCGGCGAGCAGGCAGAATTTCAGCGACGAGCCTATCGAGACGATTTCGGTGGCGCCGAGATCGCGGATGAAGGCTTCGGTTTCCGGCGTGTTGTGCGAGCGGCTGGCGACGACGGCGAGCGGCGTGCCGCCTGCCCGCACGGTGATTGGCCGACGGCCGGCGATACGATAGTCGCCGTCAACGTCGATCGCTTCCGCCGTCCCCGCCCGACCGGAGAAGAAACGTCCTGTGCAAGGCGCGAACACGACGCCGACTTCCGGCACGCCGTGGCGCACCAGCGCAATGTTGACGGTGAAATCGGTGCGGCGGTTGACGAATTCCTTGGTGCCGTCGAGCGGATCGACGAGGAAGAAGGCACAGTCGAGGTCGGGCGTGGCAATACCCGCCGCAACCTCCTCCTCGGCGACGCAAGGGATGTCCGGATAAGCGGCGCGCAGGCCGGCCAGGATAATCTTTTCGCTTTCGCGATCGGCTTCCGTCACCGGCGAAGAGTCGGACTTGCTGTCGACGGCGCAGCCTTCGTGGAAAACGCGCATCACCGCGCGGCCGGCATCGAGCGCGAGGCGCTCGAACACGCCAAGCATTGCCGCGTCGTCAGATGCCGCCGCCATCGTCATACTGCTCTTCGGCAACGTCGCGCTCCGTCAGCCAGTGTTCCAGGGCTTCCGCCATCTCCTCGGGCGTCCTGCCGAGAGTCTCGAGGTGGATCTCGGGGTTCTCCGGCGTCTCGTAGGGAGAATCGACGCCGGTGAAGTTCTTGATTTCGCCGCTCAAGGCGCGGGCGTAAAGGCCCTTCGGGTCGCGGCGGGCGCATTCCTCGAACGGCGTGTCGACGAACACCTCTACGAATTCCCCCTCGCCCATCAGCTCGCGCGCCATGCGCCGCTCGGCGCTGAAGGGCGAGATGAACGAGACGATGACGATCAGGCCCGCATCGGCCATCAGCTTGGCCACTTCGGCGACGCGGCGGATGTTTTCGACCCGATCCGCGTCGGTGAAGCCGAGATCGCGGTTGAGGCCGTGGCGGACATTGTCGCCGTCGAGGATGTAGGTGTGGCGGCCGGACGCGAACAGCTTCCTCTCGAAAAGATTTGCGATGGTCGACTTGCCGGAACCGGACAGACCGGTGAACCAGAACACCGCCGGGCGCTGGTTCTTGAGGTCAGAGCGGCCGCGCTTGCCGACGTCGAGCGATTGCCAATGGATGTTCTCGGCGCGGCGCAGCGAATGCAGGATCATCCCGGCGCCGACGGTGGCGTTGCTGATGCGGTCGATCAGGATGAAGGCGCCGGTCGTGCGGTTCTCGGCGAAGGGATCGAAGGCGATCGGCGCCCGGGTCGACAGGTTGCACACCCCGACCTCGTTGAGGTCGAGGGACTTCGCCGCTTCATGCGCGAAATCGTTGACGTTGACGCGGTATTTCAGATCGGTGACGGTCGCGCTCACCTGATCGGTTTCGGTGCGCAGGATATAGGACCGGCCGGGCAGCAGGGCCTGCTCGTCGAACCAGACCAGATTGGCGGCGAACTGGTCGGCGACCTGCGGACGTGCGGCCGGCGATACCAGCATGTTGCCGCGCGAAACCTCGACCTCGTCCTCGAGGACGAGCGTGATGGCCTGGCCGGCAACAGCCTGCTCAAGGTCGCCGCCATGCGCGACGATGCGCTTGACCCGGGAGGCCCTGCCCGATTTGGCGACCACGACCTCGTCGCCTTTGGAAACGGAACCGGATGCAATGGTTCCGGCAAAGCCGCGAAAATCGAGATTGGGACGGTTCACATACTGGACGGGGAAGCGGAACGGCAATTCGATCGCCGCCTCGTCGACAGACACGGTTTCCAGATGCTCGATAAGCGACGGCCCGGAATACCAGGGCGTTCGCTCCGAGCGGCTGGTGACATTGTCGCCGAAGCGCGCCGACATCGGAATCGGCACGATACTGTTGAAGCCCAGGCTTTGCGCGAATTCGCCGTAGTCGGCGACGATCCGGTCGAACACGGTCTTGTCGAAGCCGACGAGGTCGATCTTGTTGACGGCAAGAACGATGTGGCGGATGCCGAGCAGCGAGGCGATGACCGAATGGCGCCGGGTCTGGCGCAGCACGCCCTGGCGCGCATCGATCAGCACGATGGCGACGTCGGCGGTCGAAGCGCCCGTCGCCATGTTGCGCGTGTATTGCTCATGGCCGGGCGTGTCGGCGACGATGAACTTGCGCTTTGGGGTGGCGAAGAAGCGGTAGGCGACGTCGATTGTGATGCCCTGCTCGCGCTCGGCCTCCAGCCCGTCGACGAGCAGCGCGAAGTCGATGTCGTCGCCGGTGGTGCCGTGCTTGCGAGAATCGTTCTCCAACGCGGCGAGCTGGTCCTCGAAAATCTGCTTGGTATCGGACAGCAGCCGGCCGATCAGCGTCGACTTGCCGTCGTCGACCGAGCCGCAGGTGAGAAAGCGCAGCAGCGATTTCTTCTCCTGCGCGGCCATGTAGTCGCGGATCGAATCGGTCGGGGCGAGGCTCTTGGCCAGGATGTGGCGCATGCTCAGAAATACCCCTCGCGCTTCTTCTTTTCCATGGAACCTGCCTCGTCGCGGTCGATGAGGCGGCCCTGGCGCTCGGAGGTGCGGGCGGTCAGCATCTCGCCGACGATGGCTTCGAGCGTGTCGGCATCAGATTCTATGGCGCCCGTCAGCGGATAGCAGCCCAGCGTGCGGAAGCGCACGAGACGGTTCTCGATTTTCTCGCCGGGGCGCAGTTGCATGCGGTCATCGTCCTTCATGATGAGCATGCCGTCGCGTTCGACGACCGGCCGCTCCTTGGCGAAATAGAGCGGCACGATGGGGATGTTCTCCTGCAAGATATACTGCCAGATGTCGAGCTCGGTCCAATTGGACAGGGGAAAGACGCGGATCGATTCACCCGGCGCGATCCGGGTGTTGAAGATCTTCCACATTTCCGGCCGCTGGTTCTTGGGGTCCCAAGCATGCTGGGCATTGCGGAAGGAAAAGATGCGCTCCTTGGCGCGCGACTTCTCCTCGTCGCGACGGGCGCCGCCGAAGGCCGCGTCGAAGCCGTATTTGTCGAGCGCCTGGCGCAGCGCCACCGTCTTCATGACATGGGTGTGGGTGTTCGAGCCGTGATCGAAGGGGTTGATGCCGTCGCGCACGCCGTCTTCGTTGACATGGACAAGCAGGTCGAAGCCGAGCTTCTGCGCCATCTGATCGCGAAAGGCGATCATCTCACGGAATTTCCAGGTCGTGTCGACATGCAGGAAGGGAAATGGCGGCTTGGCGGGATAGAAGGCCTTCATCGCCAAATGCATCAGCACCGAGGAATCCTTGCCGACCGAATAGAGCATCACCGGCTTGGCGAAAGAGGCCGCAACCTCACGGAAGATGTGGATGGATTCGGCCTCTAGCCGCTGCAAATGGGTAAGCGCGATATTCATAAGCTATTGAGCGTTCTTTCGTGCCGGCCAGGCCTTGCAGCAGGCGATTGGCGCGGTTTGCTAAAACAGCCCGTCAAGCCCTGGACACTTGTCGCGGGCGTTCTAGCAGATCGCCATCGCCCATAACAATGCAAGACCCGCGCCGGGCACAGCGCTTTGGGAATGAATTTTCCAAGTGAGCTTGATAAGTCGGAAAATTCTCCCAGACAAGCCGAGCAATTGAAAGGGGCCGAACAAACCTATTTGCTTCGATCGGCTAGGTTGACTTCCAAGAGCTTTCGTCCACGCCGCCGATTTTTGGCTGGACATCCTTCGGTCGCCCTATCGGAGATCGGAGCCAGCCGCTATACCGGCGCGGGAGCGGGCGAGGCGCGGCAGAACGGGATCGGTCAGGGCCAATTGTTCGGTACCCCGGCGGGTCTGCGCACAACCTGGAAGATTGCGAAGCAAGGCATTGAACCCGTTTACATCGCTTCGGCGGCATCTCACGCCGACACAGATCAACATCTACTTCTCGATCGTCTGCTTCTTCTCGCCGCCGGTGCTGGGATCGGTGGTCAGCTTCGTTTTCAACGGTGGCGCGCTTTGGTCCGTGTTCCTGCTCGCCATCAAACGGCGGCAGTTCAACATCGACCGGCCGATGCTGGCCATGACGGTGGCGATCTGTGCCTATTGCGCGGCCATCGTCCTTGCTTCGATCGTCAACGGCACGCTGGCGGCGGATCTGCGGTTGTTCCTGCCGCTGATCACTTTCCTCTTCTTTCCGATCTCCTATTCGACCTGGAGCATCACGGAAAAGACCGTGCTTGTGCGCATCGTCGTGCTGGCGAGCGCCGCGGCATGTTTCGGCGCGCTGCTGCTCGCCGTGGTTCAGTATTACTGGCTCGGCACCAGGGCCGAAGGCGGTGCCGGGAATGCCATCGTATTCGCGACGGTGACCTGCCTGGCCGCGGCGATGAGCCTCGCAGGCGCGCTGTCGGGGATCGAGAAGCGCTGGAAGCTGCTGACTCTCGCTGCGCTGTCGGGCAGCTTGGCGGTGCTTTATTCGGGCTCCCGCATCATCTGGCTGGCGCTGCTGCTTGCGGGCATCGCCGTGCTCTCGATCAACCGGCGCCGGCTCAGCGGGTTGAAACTCGCGCGCATTGCGCTGATTGCCGGCGGCGCCTGCCTGCTGCTCGCCGCGATCGCGTTTCCCGTCATTGCCAATCGCGCTGACTTCCTTTTCAGCGACTTGGATGCGCTGACCACCAAGAACGACCATACGACGGCGCTTGGGCTGCGGGTGGCGATGTGGGAGATCGGCACGAAGGCGTTTCACGAGGCTCCGATTTTCGGACATGGCATCACAGGCAGCCGGGCGCTGATGAAACAGGGTTTTCACGATCAATTCGGCATGGACGCAGGCTACAACCATTACCACAACGGTTTTCTGACCGCGGCGGTGCAGGCCGGTTTGTTAGGGGCGTTCGCCTTGGCGGCGATCTTCGTCGTCGCGGCCTGGAACGCGGCAAGGGCGCTGCGCCGCAGCGCCGGCCCAGCGGAACGGTTCGGCGCAACGATGATCATCGTCACGGTCGTCACCTATCTCATAGGCGGGCTGACCGGTATCCTAGTCGGCCAGGACCTTCTCGATTCGACGCTGATGGTGTTCCTGGTTTCGGGAACCTATCTGGCTTGCGGACGAACGGTGCCGCCGACCGGCAAGAGCGCAGCCATTCCTTCGGCCGCCGGCCGGCGAACATGAAGGTCCTGGTCACCGGGGCGACGGGGCTGATCGGGCGCCAGGTGACCGGCCGGCTGCGTCAGGCCGGCTTCGACATACGCATTGCGTCCCGCCGGCCAGAACGACTGCAGGCTGCGGGCGATGTCTTTGCGCTGCCCGGCGCCGATGCGCCGGACGACGCCTTCCTGGCGCTGATGCGCGAGGTGAGCCATGTCGTCCACTGCGCGGCGCTGAACAACGATCGGACCTTCAGCGACGCCGACCACCAGGCCGCCAATGCGACACTGACCGCGCGGCTGGCCAAGGCCGCGGCTGCAGGTTGCGGCGGGCGCTTCATCTATCTTTCCTCGATCCGGGCCGTGGCGGGTCCCGGCTTCAGCGGCACGATCAACGAGGCGATGGCCCCTGCCCCGCAATGCGCCTATGGCCGCTCCAAACGCGAAGGCGAGATCAGGCTGATCGGGGTTTACGCCGGGCGCCCGGATGCCACGGCACTGCGCCTGCCGCCCGTCTATGGCGAGGGCATGAGGGGCAACATGGCATTGATGATGCGGCTTGCCGACACCGCCCTGCCGCTGCCGGCCGGCGTGCTGGCAGGTGTGCGTTCGCTGATCGCGTCCGACACGGCGGCGGGCGCGGTGCTGCACCTTGTCAGCCGTCCGGGACCGCTCCACCCGGCCTATGTCGCGGGCAACGCAGCTCCGCTGGCGATGTCCGAAATCATTGCCGCGTTCCGGCGTGGTTTCGGCCGTCCGCCGCGGCTTGCTCCCATGCCTGCGATGGCGCTGCGGCTGGCGGCAAGGCTGCTCGGCAGGCAGGCATCATGGCAAGCCTTGACCGCGACCCAGATCTGCGATCCGTCGCTGCTGGTCGCGGAAGGTTGGATACCGGAAGCCGATACGCTCGGCCGGCTTGAGGAACTGGCGCGAAAGCAGGCCGCTCAGGCCCGGTAGAATGTCCCCAGCAATATTCTGAGGTCGAGGCCGATCGAAGCGGCCTTCAGATAGGCAGCGTCGGTCTCGGCGCAGAGTTTCGGATCGGACATGTCGATGTCCTTGATCTGCGCCAGCCCGGTGATGCCCGGAAGCGCCGATAGCACGCCCAGCCGCTGCCGGTAGCCGATCAGCTCCGTTTGCGTCGGCAGGCATGGACGGGGACCGACAAGGCTCATCTCGCCCTTGAGCACGTTCCAGAGCTGCGGCAGTTCATCGATCTTGGTCGAGCGCAGCACCCTGCCCACCGCGGTGACCGACCCAGCAGGCGCCTCGTGCGTGGGCAAGGACGGGGTGTTGCGATGCATGGTGCGCAGCTTGTGGCAGGCAAAGACAGCGCCGCCGCGCCCGACGCGCGGCTGCGAAAAGATGGCCGGTCCGGATGACGTCGCCCTGACCGCCAGCATGGCGATCAGCACAACGGGAGACGTAACCGCCAGCATGACGGCCGCGATAGTCAGGTCGAAAGCCCGCTTAGCCGTCACGGCTCAGATCCTCCGCCAAAGAAAGGCAAGGTAGAGGCCGAGCGTGCCCATCAGGGTCTGCCGGTAGACGCCGCTTTTGCCGAGCAGGCGGAAGCGCCTGAGAGCATTGCCCTTGCGCGCCCTGATGAAGAGGCGAAGGCAACGTGCTGCATCGCGTGTACGAGGTCGCGGTTGACGGCAAGGCCTCTGAGATTGCTGTCCGTCCAGGCGGCGAACTGGCCCTGGAACAGCCGCCCGAGCCTCGAAAGCCTCGCCTTCCAGGAGACGTTGGCGCCGACCAGGTTCGCCCCGTGCTGCCGGTATCTGACCAGCGGCCGCGGCTCGTAGCGGACCTTGCCGGCGGCGGTGACGACGAGATAGGCCCACCAGTCATGGCTGACGAATTCGGTTCTTGCCGAGGCCTTCGCCAGAAGGTCACGCGCCGCGCGGTTGAAGAGCATGGTGTTGCCGCCGGCGATGCTCTGCACAAGGGCGTTGCGAAAGGATGGCGGGCGGTGGAACAGCGGCGAATGGCCGGCCGGGACGCCGGTCCCCGAAATGGTCGCCGTACGCGAGCAGAACAGGAGCGGCATTGCCATATCCTGTGTCTCCATCCAGCGAATGGCGCTCTCCAGCCGGTCCGGCTCCCAGACATCGTCCTGGTCGCAAAAGGCGTAGTAATCGGCATCGACGCGCGGCTCGATGATCATCGAGCGGAAGTTGGCTGCGAAGCCGTTTCGCGGGCCCTGCACCACGGTAAGGGAGCCCTTGTTCCAGCGGGACCGCCACGCCTCGAGGATCGCGAGCGTGGCGTCCGTCGAGCCGTCGTCGGAAACCCAGAGATCGACATGGGGCCATGATTGGGCGAGCAAGGATTGCAACTGCTCGCCGATATAGGCGGCGCCATCCCTCGTGCCCATGAGAACGGCCACGCGCTGATCTTTTCCGGTCACTGCTTCAGAACCCGCAGGGCATTCGAACAGGCTTCAATAGCCAATTGCGGGAGGGCGGCACAGGCCTAACCGATCTGTCCAGCCGCTTTCGGCACCGCCCGCTCGGGCGCGCCGCCAATGCCTTGCCCTGCCCGGTGGAGCCCGGCCAGGATCGCGAGCGCCGCGGCCTTGTCCTGCTCCCGTATCGCGGCCACCAGCGCCGGCAGCGCGGCCTCGATCCTCGGCCACTCGACGACGTCGGTCCTGAGGCCGAAGATCTTGGCGATGTCGAGCTTGACGACCTCCTCGCTTTCGCCATGCAGCGCCTCGTGCAGCTTCTCGCCGGGCCTGATGCCGGTGAAGCGGATCGGAATGTCGGTATAGGGGCTTTTGCCGGCCATGCGGATCATGGTTTCGGCGACTTCGAGGATCGGCACGGGCTTGCCCATGTCGAGCATGTAGATGGCGTAGTCGTCCCTGCCCTGGCGCCGCTCGGCATCGGCGGCCGACATGATGACGAGATCGACGGCCTCGGCCACCGTCATGAAATAGCGCGTCATGCGCCGGTCGGTGATGGTGACAGGCCCGCCGGCCTCGATCTGCGCCTGGAAGATGGTCGCCACCGAGCCGTTGGAGCCGAAGACATTGCCGAAGCGCACGGCGATGAATTTGGTGCCGGGACGACGCACAGTTGGGGTGCCGGCATGGTGGCCGTTCAGCCCGCCGGCAGGGAAAGGCGACGGCGCGGCGTGGGTTTCATGCAGCGAGGAGACGATCTGCTCGGCCGCGCGCTTGGTGACGCCAAGCACCGAGCTCGGGTCGACGGCCTTGTCGCTGGAAATCAGCAGGAACTGCGGCACCCCGCATTCGGCCGCGACCTCGGCGCAGGCGAGCGTGCCGAAGACATTGGTCTCGATCGCCGCTTCCCAGTTCTCTTCCAGCAGCGGCACGTGCTTGAGAGCTGCGGCGTGAAAGATGATGGCGGGTTTGAACTCGCTGACGAGGCGCATCATGTGCGGCCGGTCGGTGACATCGACGATGCGGCTTGCCAGCCGGTCGCGGTCTTTCTCGTCGATGATCTGATCGAGCTGGAAGATGCCGAACTCGGAATTGTCGGCCACCAGCACCGCCTCGGCGCCGAGCTCCAGCGCGCGCTTGACCAGCACACGGCCGATGGAGCCGGCTCCGCCGGTGACCAGCACGCGCTTGCCGCCGACGAAGGCGCCGATGCGCGCGATGTCGGTGGCGACCGCCGAACGGCGCATGATGGTTTCCATCTCGACGGCATCGAGAACCAGCTTGCCGCCCTGCCCCAGCTCCGAAAGACCGGAGAACTGGACGACGGCGATGCCGCTATGGCGGGCGACGCGCACCAGCTCGGCATAGTCCTCGATCTCGCGCTCGACCCCCTTGCCGAAGATCAGGAGGTCGAGGTTTTCCGTGCCCTTGACATATTCTTCCAGCACCTCGACCAGACGCGGCCGCAGCGCCACGACCGGAACGCCCTGGATCTGCGTGCCGAGCGGCGCGCCGGCCTCCGTGGCCATGATGCCGGCAATGGCATATTCGGCCGGCACCGCCGTGCGGGTGAAGCGGACGATCACGTCGGCCTCGCTCAGCCGGCCGATGAACAGCGCCTGCTTGATCGACGCATCGCCGGCGGCGCGGCGCAGGATGCGCCAGGACGCGCCGTCGCGCAGGAAGCGATAGTAGAGCCTGGGTGCCGAAATGATGGTGAAGGAGACCAGGAAGAAGACGATGAACTGGCGCTCGTTGAGGCCGGCGACCGGCTGGAAAAAGGAGCGGTAGGCAATCGAAGCCAGATAGAGAACCACCGTCAGGCTGCCGCAGCCCTTCAGGATGTTGAAAAAGTCGGGCGTCGAGGCAAAGCGCCAGACGGTGCTGTAGAGGCCGCAGGTGCGAAACAGGAGATGGGCAAGGAGCACGATCAGCGCCCAGCAGGCCAGCCCGCCGGAGGAGAACGCATCGAAGGAAAGCCGCGACTGCGAGAGCGTGAGGCTGAGCGCCACCGCGATCAGGACCATGACGAGGTCCTGGACCATGATGATGGCGCGCCGCATCTTCGGTCGCAGGCCCGATACGGCTTCTACATAGGCGGTCATTGGGTAGTACTGAACTCCAGGCGCGGGAATACTATCAGAGCGGCGCGGGACAGAACACCGTCCACCGCTACTCCAGATTGCAAATCCCCAACCCCGTCACCCTGTTATCGCATTAGCGCGGACTTGGGGGGAGAGCTAGGGTTTTTTTGGGCGAGCACCGATCCGCCAAGTGTCATGAACTCAGCGGTAAGTAAAATGACAGACTCTTCATTGAAACCGAACAGGATGGTGCACGGCCTTGTTGTTCAGCCTTTGCGGCCACCGAGCTCGCGGTAGAGCTCGGCATAGGATTTCCCCATCCTCTCCGCCGTGAACAGGCGAACGTAGCGATCGCGCGCGGCTCGTCCCCAGCTTGCGGCCTCGGTCGGCCCATCGACCAGCCGGTTGATGGCCTCGGCGAGGCGTATCGGGTCCGATGGCGGAACAACGAGCCCGGTCCGGCCGGCTTCATTAACATAGCTTGTGCCCGTTCCGATTTCGCAAGAAATCAACGGTTTGCCGCACATGGCTGCCTCGGCGAGTGAAAGACCGTAAGCTTCGGACCTCTGATTCGACGGGAAAACGAAGCCGAGGCAGGTGCGTAGCAGAGCCATCTTGCGGGGTTCGGCTACCTCGCCAAGGAAAATCACATTATCGCGGCCCAGCGTCTCGGCCTGTTGCCTGAGCTCGCGCTCGACCGGTCCCGAGCCGGCGATGACAATCTTGCACCGCGCCTGGCCGGCGGCATGGATCAGGACATCCAGCCCCTTATAGTAGCGCAGAACGCCGACGAACAGTACGAAAGGCTCCGCGACCGTCGATCGGCACCAGACGTCGTCGGCCGCGCTTGGCGTTGGATAGGCGCCTTCGTCGATGCCGATGGGGATGATCTTCGATTTGGCCCTGAATGTTCTGAGAACAGGACTCGAGTCGAGATAGTTCGGCGATGTCGCCACGATAGCGTCGACAGCCCCGAGGAATCGCATCATCAAGGGCCGGTAAAAAGGCAGGATAAGCCTCTGTTTGACGATGTCGGAATGATAGGTGACAACAGCCGGCTTGCCGTGGCGGGAGTGAAAATGCACGACGTCCATGAACGGCCATGGAAAGTGGTAGTGGACCAGATCGGCTTGTCTGGCGAGCGTACCGAACTTGCGAAAGGCCTCGCGCGAAAATCCGGTGGACGCAAGCTCGAAATCCAGCCTGGCTTTGCGGGCAACATGGCCGTCAAGACGTTGCGTGTTTTCTTCCGGCGTGCGGCTCAACGAGAGCACCTGTGTTTCGACGCCGTGCCGAGCCGTGCTCTCGGCGATGGCATGGATGGTCCGCTCCACCCCGCCGAAGGTATCGGGCCAGTATGTCTTGAAGAAATGCAGGACTTTCACGCGAGGGTCTTCCGTCTTTGCCGGACGGCCTGCTCGAAGATCCGTAGCATGTCCCTGGCGTGATTCTCCCAGGTGAATCGCCCGGCATTGTCGCGCGCGCCGGCGGCAATCCGGCTGCGAAACTCAGCATCCATCGAGAGCCGGCCGAATGCCGCGGCGATCGCCGCCGGGTCGTTCGGGTCGACAAGGACGGCATTGTCTCCGGCGACTTCAGGCATCGACGATGTGTTCGACGTCAGCACCGGCTTGCCGAAGGAGTGGGCCTCGACGATCGGCAAGCCGAATCCCTCATAGAGGGAGGGCATCGCCAGGAACAGGCAATTCGCATATAGCGTGGCGAGCACACTGTCGTCGACGAAACCAGTAAACCTGATATTTGTCTCGAGCCCGCTGCTGCGCACGAGATCGGCCAGCCCCGTCTGTTTCCATCCCTTGCCACCGACGATGACTAGGTCGCAGCCCGCGCGGGTGCCGGCTGGCAGCAGGCCATAGGCCTTGATCAGATTGGCGAGGTTCTTGCGAGGCTCGAGCGTGCCGACAAAAAGCGCGTAGGGCCAAGTGATGCCGAGCGGCCCGAGGCTCGAAACATCGCCGGGGGCCGGCAGCGTGGCGGTACCCGGAAAAATTGTCCTGACCGGCGATTTCAGCCAGGGGAATGCGCTTGTCAACGCGCTCGTCGTGGCGCTCGAATCCGTGACGACGACATCGGCAGTCTTCAAAGCGGGCTTCATCAGCAGGCGCTCGCCAATGAAGGTCCGGGCACGCATGGTCTCCGGCGCGTGCAGCCAGACGAGGTCGTGGATGGTGATCACGCGCGCCATGCCGCTGTCCAGAACGAGCGGCAGGCGATGCGCGGGCCCCCAGAAAACCTCCGCGCGGCGGCGCCGCGCCAGGGAGGGCAGAACGGTCTGGCCCCAGATGGTTCGGGCGAGAGCCCCCCTGAAGCCGGAGGCATGAAGGGAAACGCCCGGCGGAATGTCGTAATCCACGCTTATCTCGTCCGGCGCATAGACAACCACATCGGCGCCAAGCGCGGCCAGAGCCTTGATCGCATTGTGAACGAACCGACCGATGCCATCGGTCCCCGATAAGAGGTTCCTGCCGTCGATCCCGATTTTCAATGGTTTCCTCGGAAATGCATTGGAATTGAGGATTCCAGACATTTGCACAGAGGATAGAGGCGTTCGAACCGCAATTCACCCTCACGCAGAGATGAGATTACTTATTGCGGATGGATATTCGGAGAGAATTTTCCCCCAGGTCAAATTGCGGACCTCGTCGAACGATCTTGTACTATTCGTCCCGAATAAAAGTATATCCCTAATTCGCTTTTTGAATTCGGTTGGGTCATCGGCAATATTAACGCCGGGAAGGGTAGTGTATTCGTCGAAACCATCAAAACTCTTGGACGTACCCACAATTGGTTTTAAGGAGAGGAGAGCTTCAGCCGTTTTCAGGTTAGACCCACCGCCGGACGTTACCGGCAACACCACAACTTCAGCCAACCCAAACAGCGCGTTCAGCGCATCTTCCTCTTGACGTCCAATTAGCATCGTTGTTTCGGCAAATATGGAACGATTCGCAGAATACAAGGGCGAAGACATGATGAGGTCACAAACCCCGCCGACGATGACGAGCTTAGCGTCCGGAGGTATACATCCCGGGGCGGGAAGGAACATCCGAAAAAATCCTTCAGCGTTGGGCGGATGGGCGCTTCCGGTAAAGATCGCAATTTTCTGGTACCGGAGTTCATGCCGCCAAGCGCGTAATAAACTCTCGGATGCGTTGCGAGGAATGTGACCATTGCCAAATACGCGAACCTTCCGGGCGCCCCATTTGGCATAGACGTCGGCATCGCGCCGTGTGCACGCGACTACCAAATCCGCCGCTTCCACCAAATCTCGCTCCAGTTTCTCGGTCGTCTTTCGATCGAGCAGAGACGGCATAAGTTCCGACTCGACATTCTGGCTCGAGTAAACAATCTTCACGCCATCCAGGCCGCTTCGGCGAAGGTCGGACAGCAAGGCCGAATGCCACGGTTGTTCGAAGACTATTATCTTAGGCGAGCATCGCCTGATCCTCGCCAAGAGGCTGCGCCTGTACGATGGTTCTGCATCAAAAATCGAGTTCGCATGAAGATCTAGCTTTCTTCCGTCAGAAAAAAGCGCCGTATGAATTTCCCTACCAAAGGCAAATTCCCCTTCAGCCCTGTCATACTCGGGGTAAGAGACCCCCGAAAAAATCGGTATGTAATCTACCTGGAGCCCGCTATCGACGAGCGCGTCGACAAGTGCTCTGACCCTTCTCTGCCCTCCATGATATGGCTTGCTGATGGGATATATACCGATGTATGAAACATCATAGGGCATTTCGGAACTTCCCAACAGTAATGATCTATTCATGCCTCGTTGGCTAACTGAATCCCGCCAGCCGCAAGAATGTGACCTATGATCGGCGCTGTGAAATTTTTCCAGGTGTATTGTTTGTAGTTTTCCAAAATAAAACTCGATCGCTTTCGTAAACAATCCTCATCAAACATGTATTCTTCGATCTTCCTAATCCACCCCACGCCATCGAGTGTATCCAGATGATCGGCAAGTCCTTGACCTGCTTCTTCTACAGACGACCCCGTCGAAGCTACGCAGGGCTTTCCAAAGGCCAAACTTTCCGCCACTGTCATGCCGAAACCCTCGTAGTGAGACGGAAATATTGTAAAAGCGCAATTGGCATACAGCCAACGCAGTTGAACATCGCTAACGTTATCCAAGTGGACGATATGGTGCCCCCCGATGACGGGATCGTGAGAGATTCTCCTCATGAGACTCTCGGTGTCCCAGCCTTGTTTGCCGGCCAAAACCAACGGGAACAGATTGGCACCGTGCTTCAACGCAAGGCGCCGCCACAGAAGGTAAGCGAAGTCGTGATTTTTTCGCGACTCTATAGTACTTACAAAAAGCACAAACTTCCCTGGAGCAATCGCGTCCATGCCGGGAATGCGAATGTGCTCCCCTGACTCACCGCTATCAAGGACAAACCGTGCGGGGCCAAGCTTGCAAATTTGCGTTTTACTCTCTGGGATCGAAGGGTAACCGCATGCCTCAGCATAGCGTCGGAGATCGAACGCAGTGCTGGAAGAGATGCAGAAAAAATGATCACACGACCACAACAGATAATGGAGACACGCGGCAAAATTTTGAGCAGCCCCGGACTCGGAGAATTGTCTGACTACAATAGGCACTATGTCAAACAATAGTAGGCTTACATGAATTTTGCTTTGCGATTTTATTTTCCAGATCCATTTTGCCTTGTTTCCTTCCCAGAAGACGCCTGGCAAGAGTATTGCAGAGATGGTATGCATCGGCACTGGGGCTGAGTCTGGCGGCGGGGCGCTGTGGACCAAGGTCATGCGAAGTCCGCCAAGTGACGCCTTCAAGTCAACATCTCGGCTGACCGACCAAAATCTGGCAAACCTACCGAGCGTATCGAAATCGATCGCGTCGAAGTGATTAGCCACAAACTGCTTTGCACGTGTTGCAACCTTTAGGCGCCACGCGTTAGACGCTGAGGCTCGTGCGATTATATAGTTGGCAAACAAAAGCCCAGCGACAAAGGTCTTTACATAGGAGGTTTTAGAAACAGGGGTCAGAACCTGTCGTTCAACAGGAGAGCGTTTGCCAAACCCGGATGCGCTGCCGGCAGAAACCGAGTTTGTGATCATCTCAATGACGGCGTCTCTCGAAATCTCGCTGTATCCCTCTGCCTCATCAGAATAAACGCCGAAAATCACGTTCTCTGAAGATGCCGCCAGGAAATGTCTAGCTACCTCGTGCTCGCATCGAATTATGCCAACGGGAGGAGAAGACCGATGACGCCAGCTGGTGCTTAGGTCAACGAGTACACGACCTCCTACCGGCTGAGCGAAATAGGTATTCTCTTTTGAAGAAGATCGATCAGTTTCTGACATTATAGTTGTCACTAAAAATCACGGATAGCATCAGGTCGGTCTGCGGTGAGTTACAAACATCCACGGCTTGGTCATGAACATTGTGCCTTCATGCGTTGGCATTCACAGCTAGGACAAAAACTTGTTGCGGATTTGGAACCATCTCCAACGGGCTTTATTGCCCGCAAATCGCAGCGGTTTTGTGATCCACCAAGAGATTGAGGCATAGGTTTGGGCAAGACGGGCCTCTAGTTGCAGCCTTGCCTCTCGCTCTGCAGCAAGGCGATTTTCCAAGTCGACCCGTGCGCTTCGTTCTTCGGCAAGTTGAGCCTCCTGAGCACCTTTTGCCTCTCGCTCTTCGGCAAGGCTAGCTTCCAGTTGTCCCCGGACGCGTTCGGCGTCCTTGTTTTCCTGGTCGAGACTAATGAGCTTCGATTGCTGAGCAGCAACCCTTCCGCCCAGATCGCGAAGCGCAGCCGCCTCTCTGTTTTCCGTCCGGATTAGCACATCCCGAAGACGCCTAATCTCAACCGAAGAACGCTTGATTTTCGACCGACCTGCCAATGAAGGCGCACTCTCTTCACGAAGCCGCTGTGCGTGAGCAATTTGCTCGGGTTCGTTGCCTGTTTCCTCGAACCATTTCAGTACGCGCCGCTCAAGTGGTTCGAAAAACGCCGCATCTCCATTATCGTAGGGGGCCTGGGCCACACTACAATCAGAAAAGTCGACTCCCTGTATTCGGCAAGCTTCAAGTTTATCCAGAATCTCAGCGCGATAGTCGCAGCTCGACGAAAGTTTATCAATATTTATCAGGAAATCGGCTGTTCGTCCTGCTTCCAGCATTGCAAGCATGTATAGTGTGAAGTGCACAAGATAACTCGCTTCTGCCGAAGGCCGCCGCAACCCATAAAATGACAGTTGGGCACCGACGCTTGATTCTGCACAGGCTTCAAAGCCGATGTATTCTTTTAAAATGGAAACTACTTGAGGACATCCTGGGGCATTTAAAATGAGTTGGTGTGCGGTGTCGAAGTAGTCGGTGGTCTTAAGTGACCACCATTGATCCCAAGGGTTGCGCCAGAGGAAAACATGAGAGCCACCAAGCTGCCTTTTCAAGAGAGCCATCCGCAGCGGTGTTCGGCATTCCTGGATGACCGGCCGGTTTGGAGCGGCTTCGATGATCGCCCTGAGATACGATGACGTTGCGTTTACTGCGGCGCCACCAAAATAACCAGAGTATACTATTTCGGAGGATATAACGTCTTTCCAGGCGGAATGGATATCGTAAAGCTCCTGGAAGTAAGGTTTTTCAAGCTTGGGGTGGCGTACAGCCTGCTGAAACGAACCCGAACCTTCAATGGTTAGGAGAATATCGGGATTATAGCGCGCATCAACAGCCAATTCATGTATAGGTTCTTGAAAGCATGTATAGCGCGGCGTGCCGTCACGTGTCACACGCCTCAACACATTAAACAGATAAGTGCTTCCGCTTCTGTGGAGCGAATGAATAAAAAATGGATCGCGTCCTGGCTCGCTCATGAGACGAGATCCAGCTCAAAAGAGGCGTTCAGATGTGTGGTTCCCATAAAAAAGGGATAATCTGTATTGATCACATCGAAAACAATTTTGTTGTCGACCTTATGATAAACTTCGGCAATGTGTGTATCATCCCGGTGAAGGCCAAAGGAAACGGCGTACGAGCCCGGACCAAGCGCACAATTGAAGTGAAGGGTGGAAAGTAAAACCTGTCCGGCACGGGGTCTATCAATGATCTGTTTTGTGTGCCAGGTATTACTTCCCCAAATGAGATGACCGCCTCGATCCGTGATACGGTGGCCAATGACCAGGCGGTCAAGATCGCATTTTATGACAATACGGGCTCGAACCTCCAATTCCTCACTTGTACGTGCCACCTTTATCGGTCTCTCATCATTTGGATGATAAAGGTCGATTGCCTCAACTTTGGCCAGGTCATTGCCAAATTCCGTATAGGACCACCCATCCTTGCTTCGTTTCTGTTCGATCGAGAGTTTCGCGTTTTCCCGCTCTGCAATCATCGCATTGTAATAGTCGACCACCTCGTCCGGCTTGCCGTCCTTGAGGATCGTGCCTTTGTCGAGCAGGATCACCCTGTCGCTCAGCGCTCGAACGTCGCCCATGCCGTGAGTGACCAGGATGATGGAAGCACCTTGCGCCTTGAACTGCCTTATCCGGTCGAAGCTCTTGTGCTGGAAATAACTGTCGCCAACGGAAAGAACCTCGTCGACGATCAGGATATCGGGGCGTTTCGCAGTAGCGAGCGCAAAAGCGAGGCGCGCTTGCATACCGCTCGAATAGATTCTGGTGGGTTCATCAAAGAATTCGCCGATTTCGGCAAACTCCTCGATCCCGGGCATCAGCGCCGTCAGTTCCTGCTGCGAAAAGCCCATCAGTCCGCCCGCCTGGTATATGTTTTGGCGCCCGGTAAACTCGGGGTTGAAACCGAGGCCCAGTTCGAGGATGGCGCTGATCCTGCCGGTCACTGTGGTTGAGCCGACTGTTGGGCGAACGGTGCCTGTGATCATCTTGAGCAGCGTGCTTTTGCCGGCGCCGTTTTGGCCGATCAGAGCAACAGCTTCACCCTGCTTGACCTGGAAGGAGACGTCCCGGTTTGCCCAAAATTCGCTTTGCGGCGCAATCGACGCGCCGAACCAGTTCGCAAACCTTTGCAGATTGCTCCGATACGTGGCGTAGGACTTGCCCACATGGGAAACATCAAGAACTACCGACATCAGAGGGCGTCCACCAACTCAGGGCTTGCGCGGCGAAACACGGTAAAGGAGAGCAATACTGCAAGGCCTCCGACCAGAAGCGTAGGCAACAGACTTGTCCATTGCGGTCCTTGATTGAGCAGAAGAGCGTCTTGATAAAGCCCGACCAGCGGCGTCATCGGATTGAGCGCAAGCAGCCACTGGAATTGTTGAGGCACCACGTTTCTCAAGTAAACGATGGGCGTGAACCAGAACCAAAGCTGCATGAAAACGCTCATAAACTGAGCTACGTCGCGCACGAATACATTCAGCACTCCCAGGAAAACGCCGATGCCGAATGCCATCGCAGAGATTAGCAGCATTCCAGGAACGAGATACAGCCATGCCAAGCCAGGCAAATGGCCGAAAAACAGGAATATGATCATGATCGCGGTAAGCAGAAGGACGTGATTGATGATCGCGCTTCCCAGGATGATGACCGGAAGGCAGAGGCGCGGAAAAGCTATCTTCTTCATCGCTGAAGCCTGCTCGATGAAGATGCCAATGCTCCTGTTCAATATCTCGCTGAAAAGGCCCCACGCTGCCATGCCCGAAAGGAGATAGATCGGATAGGCAGCCGTACTGTCGCTGTTGGGCATGCGGGCGCGCATGACTTCCGCAAGAACGATCGAAAAAATCAGAGATTGGGCGAGCGGATGAAGGATGAACCAAAGCGCTCCCAGGCGCGAGCGCGCAAAACGGCCGCGCAGTTCGCCCCTGATGGAGGAAAAAATGAAATGGCGATATTGCCAAAGGCTTCGGAACATAGGTTTGACCTTTGCGCGCGGTCGTCAGCGGGGGCTACATGCCCGACGCCAATACCCCAAAACGTCGGCCAATGTTTGCTCAAACGGCACCAGAGGCGTCCAGTTCAGCCCTGCGCGTGCCTTTGATGCATCACCATAAGAGATAGGGATTTCGTTCGGTCGAAGCTTTGCCGGGTCTTCGCGCACTTCGATGTCGATGCCCGACTGTACAATAAGCGCGTCTAGGATATCCCGAATTCTGCGGGGTCGTCCCGACGCGATGTTGTAGACGTGGTCAGGCCCGGTCTCGGAGACCCGGATCGCGGCGGTCGCGTAGGCGCGCACGACATCGCGAACGTCGAGGAAATCGCGCTCGGCTTCGAGATTTCCGACATGAATGACCGGCTCGCGCTTGCCCGACAGGATTTCGGCGACTTGGCGTGCGAAATCGGAGACCACATAGGTGTCGGACTGGCCAGGGCCGGTGTGATTGAATGGGCGAAAGCGAATGGCGCGGAGCCCGTCATAAGACATCTGCCCGATCATCAGGTCGGCGGCCGCTTTGGTCGCACCGTAGATGCTAACCGGCCGGAGCGGTGCGTTTTCCGTTAGGGGACCAGCCGGGTTCTGGAAAGAGGCTCCGTAGGCTTCCGAGCTACCAACGTACACGATCCTGGCCTCCGGAGCATGGCGCATCACGGATTCCGCCAAGTTCATCGTTCCCGTCACGTTGACATCCCAGGCATGTCGTGGAGCGTTACGTGCATCCGAGGGCGCGGCCACCGCCGCCAAATGGACCAGTGCGGTGGGCTGGATTTCGCGGACGGCGCCGTCGACGGCATCCCGGTCTCGCAGGTCGATCAGGTTTCGCTGCCCTTCGCCATGACCGAACGCGAACACCTTGCAGCCGGCGTGCTCCTGCTCCAGCAACTGCAACAGTGCCGTGCCGACAAACCCGCTGGCTCCGGTTACAAGGATGCGATGCGTCAACGTACCGACCACTCTCGCGAAAAAGTCTTTGCGATCACTCAGCGCCTCGGCGGGTTGGAATGACGTTCCAGATCCGCATCCACCATCTCGCAGATCATCTCTTCCAGCGAGATCGTAGCTTCCCACCCCAGCTTCTGCTTAGCCTTTGCCGGGTTGCCGAGCAGGATCTCGACTTCCGCGGGCCTGAACAGATCCGGATCGATCACAAGGTGGTCGTCCATCTTCAGCCCAACATGCTCAAAGGCGATGCGGCACATGTCACGGACGGTCGTCGTCCTGCCCGTGGCCACCACATAGTCGTCCGGCTGATCCTGTTGCAGCATCAGCCACATGGCGCGGACATAGTCCTTCGAATGGCCCCAGTCGCGCTTGGCGTCGATGTTGCCGAGCCGCAATTCGTTGGCCATGCCTTTCTTGATCCGCGCCACCGCGTCCGTAACTTTGCGGGTCACGAATTCAATGCCGCGAAGCGGCGATTCGTGATTGAAGAGGATGCCGCTGGAGGCGTGGATGCCAAAGCTTTCACGATAGTTGACGGCGATCCAGTGCCCGTACAGCTTCGCGACCGCATAGGGAGAGCGGGGGTAGAAAGGCGTAGTTTCCGACTGCATCGGCTCCTGAATGAGGCCGTACATTTCCGATGACGAGGCCTGGTAGAAGCGTGCCTCGGGGATTTCAAGGCGGAGCGCCTCGAGCACATTGGTAACACCCATGCCCGTAACGTTGCCCGTCAGAATCGGCTGCTGCCAAGATGATTTGACGAAGGATTGCGCTGCAAGATTGTAGACTTCGTCCGGTCTGATTTCGCGCATCGTCCGGGCCAGACCGGACAGATCCGTCAGATTTCCGTCCACGATCCGAATGTCTTTCTCGATGCCAAGCCATTTCAGGCGCGTAGTATTAACGTCGGCTGTGCTTGAGCGCCGGGCAAGTCCATGAACTTCGTAACCCTTCGCAAGCAAGAGTTCCGCCAGATAGGCACCGTCTTGCCCGGTGATGCCGGTTATCAAGGCTGTCTTTGTCATCAATGCTCTCGATACTATCTAATGATCCGCTCTGCCAGCCGATGAACCCTCAGGCCCGACCATAAACGTCGTCGAACCGCACGATATCGTCTTCACCAAGATACTCCCCGCTTTGCACTTCGATCATCACAAGGGGAAGGACGCCCGGATTTTCCAGACGATGCTTGTGGCCACAGGGAATATAGGTGGACTGGTTGATCGTGAGCAGGATTTCGCTCTCGCCATTAACGACCCTGGCAGTTCCGCTCACCACCACCCAGTGCTCGGAGCGATGGTGGTGCGCCTGGAGGCTCAGGCGGGCGCCTGGCTTCACTTCAATGCGCTTGATCTTGAAGCGGTGCCCTTCCTCCAGCACGGTATAGGTGCCCCACGGGCGATGCACCGTGCGGTGCAGTGTTGCCGTCTCGTGCCCCTCCGCCTTGAGGCGGTTATAGAGGTCCTTCACTTCCTGTGCTTTGTCCTTGCGCGCGACCAGAAGCGCGTCTGGCGTGTCCACGATCAAGAGGTCTGAAACGCCGACAAGACCGACCAGCCGATCTTCGCTATGCACGTAGCAGTTCGCCGCGTCGTGCAGAATTGTTTCGCCGGTGGCGCGGTTGCCCCTGTCGTCGGCCGAAACAAGTTCCGACAGCACGGACCATGAGCCGATGTCCGACCAATCGAAACCGCAGGGCACGAAACCCACGTTCCTTGCCTTCTCCATCACGGCGTAGTCGATAGAAACAGCGGGAACAGCCGCGAAGCTGTCCCTATCCACCTCGACGGTGAGCCGGTCCGTGCCATCCGCTGTCCTGCCTTTCTCGAGGGCTGTGCGCGCACTGGCCAAGATGTCCGGGCACAGGTCCCGCATGGCTTCCAGCATCGAGCGGGCCGTGAAACAGAACATCCCTGAGTTCCAGAAGAAACGGCCGGTAGCGATAAATTGGGCCGCGGTGGCCGCATTCGGTTTTTCCACGAACCGAAGAACTCTATCCCCCTCGGCCTCGACGTAGCCAAAGCCCGTTTCGGGGCGGTCGGGCTTCACGCCGAATGTGACAATCTGACCTGAGGCCGCAAGCGCCGCCGCTCTCGCGACACTCGCGCGGAAGCCGGCCTGATCCAGTATCAGATGATCAGCAGGGAGCACGACTAGGACGGCGTCCGGGTTCTCGTGCGCGACGTGCACTGCCGCGAGCGCAACTGCGGCCGCCGTGTCGCGGCCGAACGGCTCCAGCAGGAATGTGTTCTTCACGCCTGGAGCCGCCACCTCCGCATATTCATCGGCGGTAAGAAACAGCAGGTCGCGGTTGGTGACCGTCACGACATGATCGATGCCTTCGAGCTCCACGGCGCGCGCGTAGGTCTTTCGAATCAACGTCCCGCCCTCCGGCAGCGGGATGAAGGGCTTCGGATGCATTGCGCGGGAAATCGGCCAGAGCCGAGAACCGACGCCGCCGCTTATGATGACAGGGACGATATTGGTCAACGTCAACTCTCTAAGATCTGAGCCCCGGCCAGAGCGAGACTCCAACCGAGCAATTCGTCTGCGCGGGATTCCGCTTTTGCCTCGACGTAGCAGCGCAATTCGGGCGCGTTACCTGACGCACGGAAGTGCACAACTTCTCCGTTAGGGACGGTGATACGCACGCCGTCATGGTTGTCAATATTCCCGATGCCCCCGAGATCCGCGAAGATGTTGTCGGCATAGGCTGCGTCAGCCGCCAACTTGCCAAGAAAGGAGGCGCTATTCTCGCTCGGCACCCCCTCGAGCCGACCGCTTGCGGCGGCAAGAAAGCGAAAGTCGGCCGCTATCTCGGCGAGAGGGCGAACATTCTTTGCGATTACTGCCAGCGTGCAGACAATTGGCAATACCGAATCCCGCGTCTGCAAAGCCGGGAGGCTGCGCCCACCTCGCTCGACGGACGAACCCAGGAGAACCCCGCCATTCGCCTCGAAGCCCACGACACATCTTGCGCCCTGGGCGAGAGCGGTGCCGATACCTTCGACGACATAGGGCGAGCCCACACGTGTGCGGACGACCCTTGCGAAATGACCGCAGCGCTCCAGACCGGAATTGGAACTGACCGGTGTGACAACACAGTCGGCACCCAAGACATTCGCGGTGATTGCACCTACCAGATCGCCGCGCACGAAAGTACCGCTGGCGTCCGCAACGAGCGGCCTATCGCCATCGCCATCGGTGGACACGATCGCGTCGAACGGTTCCGCTGCCGCCCAATCCTTGAGAAGCGCTACATCTTCCTGCCTGAGCGCCTCTGTATCGACCGGAATGAAATGTTCGGCCCTGCCCAGAGGTACCGTTTCAGCCCCCAGTCCGCGAAGAATATCGACGACGACGTCTCTTGCCACGGATGAATGCTGGTAGACGCCGACGCGCAGGCCAGAAAGGCTGCCTTGTTCAAAGAAATCCAGGAAGCGGTCCATGTAGCACTGGAACGGCTCGGCGCCCACCCGCACAGGATCAACTCGCGACAGGAGCGGAACGGGATCCCCGATGGCTGCGTGGATTTCGACGATGTCGCGTTCATCGCGCTTATCGATCTCCCCGTCCGCCCGGTAAAATTTGAGCCCATTTCTGTCGTCGGGAATGTGACTGCCAGTGACCATTATTGCTGGAGCGTTCTCGCCGGTAGCGTAAAGCGCAAGCGCGGGCGTGGGTAATGCTCCACAATCGACCGGCACAAGTCCGGACGCGGCGATCGCTGAATGAACAAGTTGCGCGATCTGGGGACTGGAGGCGCGTAGGTCACGTCCGACAAAAACCTCCGAGCCTTCGTTCAACAAGTTCCGATTCTGGAGCATGCGCAGGAAAGCGACGGTGTAGCTAAATGCCGGCGTACCTCGAAGCTCGCTGACTAGGCCGCGCAGTCCACTGGTACCAAACTTCACAGTCACCCTTTGCGACCCTTTCCGAAGAAATTTGGCTTGGTGCAAGTTAGGCAAACTGACATCGTTTTCGCGCGGGCCGGCCGAGCATTACGGCAGATGCGGAGCATCAGATAACGCATCTCTACAGATCAGGTCACCTGAGCGGCCTTCCGTATATTTCCATTTAATATTAGATACTTCTAACATTATTGGACAGAGGAACGCTCTTCTGCCTTCTGCAAGGATAGCGCCTTTCAAGAAGGTCTCCTTGAATTGCCGAGCCCCCCGGCCCCGCAAGCTGCTCGTGCTTATGTTTCGCGAAGTGGCTTGTCAATCTCTGGCTGAACCTACACACAGCGGGCTTCGCCATTTACACCAGATGCCAGAGAGCGAAGCCTCAACACCGTCGAAATAAAAAGCCGGCGCGTGAGCGCCGGCTTATGGTTGATCTGTTGGAACGGAATTTTCAGGACTGCTTCGGCAGCAGCGCCCAGACCGCCGGCACGAGGCTCGCGGCCAGCGCCACCTTGATCAGGTCGCCGGCGATGAACGGCGCGACGCCGAACTGCCAGGACTTTTCCGGTCCGATGAGCGCCGCCAGCCAGGCAAAGCCCATCGCCATCATGACGATCTCGGCGGCAAGCATGGCGCCGAACAGCTTTAAGGGGTGGCGGTCCCAGCCGCGGTCGGCGGCCCAGCCGGCGATCGCCGCCATCACCACGAAGCCGGCAAGGTAGCCGCCGGTGGAGCCCAGCATATAAGCGATGCCGAGGCCCTTTTCCGGCGTGCCCTGGAACACCGGCAAACCAAAAGCGCCCTCGGCGAGGTAGAGAAGGAGCGTCGCGACGGCAAGACGCATGCCGAAGGCCGAGGCGATCAGCAGCACCGCAAGCGTCTGCAGCGAGATGTCGACCGGACCCAACACCACTTTCGTCTTCGCCGACAGGGTGAGCAGGAGGGTTCCTGCAAGCGCCAGAAAGAGCTGGCTGGCAAGCCGGGCCGCGCCCTGGTCGGGCAGAGCGAGAGAAACGAGCGGGCGCATCGTGGTTGCAGTTGCCATGGTCTTCCCCATCGTGGCTGATTTGCTGTGTTTGAGGCGCGTCGCGGAGAAACGAGTTCAGGCGGCGCGCTTCAAGATTTCGTCCTGATGCGTGTCGTTCTCCCAAGACTGCTGCGCAGTTTTGGGCGACATGCATTGATTTTCCTATATTGGCTTCGGCAGGATGCGGCAATCATTTTGCCGCGAGCAGCAGGACCCGGCATGACACTTGAATTCGACGCACGCTTCGATCCTGCCTATGGTCAGGCGGTCACGGTCGCTCCGGACGTCCAGCGCGTCACGGCCAGGAACCCGAGCCCGTTCACCTTCCACGGCACCAACAGCTACCTCGTCGGCCGCGACACGCTGGCAGTGATCGATCCAGGTCCGGACGACGATGAGCATCTCGGAACGCTGCTCACGGCAATAGGCGGCAGGCCGGTCAGCCATATCTTCGTCAGCCATACCCACCGCGATCATTCGCGGCTCGCGGCGCGGCTGAAAGAACGCACGGGCGCTCCCGTGCTCGCCGAGGGCCCGCATCGGCCGGCGCGGCGGCTGCGCATCGGCGAGATCAATCCGCTGGATGCCAGTGCCGATTTGGGCTTCGTGCCCGACATTGCGCTGGCGGACGGCAGCCTTACCCATGGCGACGGCTGGGCGATCCGCACCGTGCTGACGCCAGGGCATACCGCCAACCACGCGGCCTTTGCGCTGGAGGGGACAGGCATCCTGTTTTCGGCCGACCATGTCATGGCCTGGGCCACATCCATCGTGGCGCCGCCCGACGGGGCGATGGCCGACTATATGAAATCGCTCGACCGGCTGATCGAGCGCGACGACCGCCTGCTGTTGCCCGGCCATGGCGGACCGGTGACCGCGCCGCGCAGCTTCATGCGCGGGCTGAAGACTCATCGCAAGATACGCGAGCAGGCGATCCTGGAACGCATCCTGAGCGGCGACCGAACCATCAAGGAGATGGTCGCGGCGATCTATCGCGGCACCGACCCGCGGCTGCATGGCGCAGCCGGCCTTTCGGTTCTCGCGCATCTCGAGGACCTGGTGGCCCGCGGTCTCGTCGCCAGCGAAGGCGACCCGGCGATCGACGGGATTTTCAGGCCTGCCGGTTGACTCACTCGGCCGGCGCCGCGCCGACCTGGCCGGCGACCTCCTGATCGAGCTCGGCGAGGAAATCGGTGATACGGGCGGCATTGTCGCCCAAGTCATGACGCCCGTAGCGCGAGGCCGAACGCATGTCCACGACGACCGAATCGCCGTCGTCGGCGACGCGGATGGCCACATCTGCCGGCAGGCCGAGCACCAAGCCCCTGGCGACCGCGGTGATCGTCGCCTCGCTCTGGCCGTTGATGTCGGGATAGGGCGCGGTCAGCTGCCAGTCCCGCCGGTCGAGCACGGTCTCGACAGCATCGACCACGGTTTCGAAGGGCAGGTTGTAGCTCCGCCCGCTAACCAGCGGATATGCTTCCGCCTGCAGGCTCTGCTCGCCGGGCGTCGGCGGTGACAGCGCGTTCATGTCGCTTGTCCGGTCGCTGGTGTCGAGCGCCGGCGGGTCGTCGACGTCGGTCGAAATGTCGCGCAGCGGCGGATAGATGGTCGCCCAGTAGGCGGCGACACCGAAAGGCGCAAGCACCAGCACTGCCAGCAGGGCGCCGACGCTGAGATCGCGGCCGCCGCGGTCGCCGAAATTCCACAGCCTCGACAGTGCAAGCCCGGCGAGCAGCAGCGCGAGCGCCGCAAGCAGCGCAACGAGCGCCAGCACCCACAGGAAAGGCGGGGTGTCGACAAGGTCGAGGCGGTAGCCGGCAACGACGGTCAGCAAAAGGACGAGCGAGAATGCCCCCATCCGCCGCGACCAGCCGGCCGCCCTCGACGTCTGCCGTTCAGGAATTGTAGCCATCGTCTGCCGCATTACCCCAGTCCGCATCGAGACTTAGAGCTTTTTGCGCCAGCCTTGAAGCCGAAAGATTTAACAATCCTCAATCCGTCGGCAGCCGATACTCCTTGAATTGCTGGCGCAAGGTGGTCTTCTGGATCTTGCCCGTCGCCGTGTGGGGAATCTCGCCGACGAAGGCGACGTCGTCGGGCATCCACCACTTGGCCACCTTTCCGCTCATGAAGGTCAGGATATCGCTCTTGCTCGGCTCCTTGCCCGGCTTGCACACGACCACCAGCAGAGGGCGCTCGCCCCATTTGGAGTGCGGCACGCCGATGGCCGCCGCCTCCGCCACATCGGAATGCCCGACGGCCAGGTTCTCCAGATCAATGGTGGAGATCCACTCGCCGCCCGATTTGATGACATCCTTGGCGCGGTCGGTGATCTGCATATAGCCGCTGGCGTCGATATGGGCGACGTCGCCGGTGTCGAACCAGCCGTCGGCGTCGAACTGCTCGGCGCCGACGCCGCCGTAATAGGCGCGCGCGACCGCCGGGCCGCGAACTTTCAGTCGCCCGAAGGTCTTGCCGTCCCAGGGCAGCGCGTTGTTCTCGTCGTCTGTCACCTTCATTTCAACGCCGAAGGGCGGGTGGCCCTGCTTGCCCTGGATATCGAGCCTGGCATCGCCGGTCAGCCCTTCATATTCCGGCTTCATGGTGCACAACGTGCCGAGTGGCGACATTTCGGTCATGCCCCAGGCATGCACCACCTCAACCGCGTATTTGTCCTGGAACTTGGCGGTGATGGCGCGCGGGCAGGAGGAACCGCCGATGACGACCTTGTTGAGATAAGGCAGCTTTTTGCCGGTCTCCTCGAGATATTGCAGCAGCATCATCCATACCGTCGGCACAGCGGCGCTGAAAGTTACCTTCTCGGTGTCGAGCAATTCGTAGATCGAGGCGCCATCCATCTTGCAGCCTGGCATCACCAGCTTGGCCCCGATCATCGGCGCGGCCTGACCGAGTCCCCAGGCATTGGCATGGAACATCGGCACCACGGGCAGGACGACGTCGCGCGTCGAAACGCCCATGGCGTCGGGCATGGCGGCCATCATGGCGTGCAGCACGTTCGAGCGATGGCTGTAGACGACGCCCTTCGGATCGCCGGTCGTGCCCGACGTGTAGCACATCCCAGCAGCCGTGTTCTCGTCGAATGTCTTCCAGGCGAAGGCGCCGTCGGCCTCGGCAAGCCATTCCTCATAGGCGACAGCGTTCGGCAACGAGGTTTGCGGCATATGGGCCTGGTCGGTCAGCACGATCACCTGCCTGAGCGACCTGATCTGGCTGGCGATCTTTTCCAGCAGCGGCACGAAGGTCAGGTCGACGAAGATCGCCTTGTCCTCGGCGTCGTTCATGATCCAAGCGATCTGTTCGGGAAACAGGCGCGGATTGAGCGTGTGGTAGATCGCGCCGATCCCCATGATGCCGTACCAGGCCTCGATGTGGCGGGCGGTGTTCCAGGCAAGCGTTGCGATGCGGTCGCCGAGCCCGAAGCCGTCAAGCTCCAACCGCTGCGCCGCTTTGAGCGCCCGATGACGGATGTCGGCAAAGGTGGTGCGCACGATCGGGCCTTCGATCGAACGCGACACGATCTCGCGCCCGCCGTGCTGGCGTTCGGCGTGATCGATCAGCTTATGGCAGAGCAGCGGCCATTCCTGCATCAGTCCGAGCATCTCGGCTCCTCCCCTTTTTTTCGCGCTTCCGCGTCATGTTTCACGCATTGTGGAATGATCCGGCGGATTGTCCAGCCACCATAAGTCCAAGGCGGTCGGATGGGCGGAGGACCCCTGAAACCCGCCATAATCCGGCCATCGTCGCCGTTAAGATTCATTAATGGGCTGGGTGAGATTGGCGAATGGAGAGATTCGCATGGACGTGCAGCTCGATGAAAAAGCCCTCGAAAGCACGCTTGCCGAAAGTCTGGACGATCTGACGCCGGACTCCAAAACCGTTTCCGACGATGAATTTGCCGAAGTCGTCGGCGGCGCGCTGGAGGCCGTCGGCGGAACGCTGCTGTTCAAGATGTGCGTCGAGAATGATGGAGAAGGCCAGTATGTCGCCGCCGCAAGCGTCGGCGACGGCGGTAACCGCCAGTTCCTGCTGCTCACGCTGCCGACCGCCGGCGGCGCGCTGAAGGTCGAGACAGCGGCGAGAAGCAGCAATCCGGTCGCCGGCATCGCTGCCGCCTATGCCGGCCTCATGGACGCATTCCAGGCCGCCGCCTGACTGTCGGCGCCGGTTAGAACATTATTTCGCCTGCACGCTATTTTGCGTCATCGCGCCGCCTTGCGCGAGGCGTCGGGCCGATCCACCTTTGACGGACGAGAGCGGTTCCGAACGGAAAAACCGCCACGCACCTTCCTCAAACTGCCGAGGAGACCCGTCTTGGACAAGCGTGCCAACCCCGCCCCCGGCTTTCAGCGCAATCCCGACAAGGTGATAACGATCGAGCCTTATCGCGGCACCGTCACGGTCAGCGCCGGCGACGTCGTCATCGCCCGGTCTACCCGGGCCAGGCTCTTGTCGGAACCGCCCTACCCGGCGGTTTTCTATATTCCCTTCGACGATATCGATCTCAGCAAGCTCGCCAGGACCGAGCATTCGACGCATTGTCCCTACAAGGGCAACGCGAGCTATTGGAGCGTGCTGCCGGCCGGCGACAGCGGCAGGGACGCGATGTGGGCCTATGAGCAGGCCTTTCGACGAAGTGGTCGAGATCCGCGATCACGGCGCGTTCTATACGGGCAAGGTGACGGTCGAGACTAAGCCGGAGTGATAGACTGCGGCGGAAAGCATCGCGGATCTCCGAGGTCGCTGAGCCTCCCAGCCGTCGTCATCAACCTCCGCCACGGATTAATCCGTGGTGCCGTCGTTGCCGACGTCGTCGGCGTCGTCCAGCCGAACGAAGGTCAGGCCCTTCTGCTTCAGGGCGAGCAGGCCCTGGACGACACCCTCGCCCGCGGCATGGGTCGGCTGGTTGATGTGAGCGATGATGACGTCGCCATCCTTGGCAGCGGCGATGCGCCGGGCGGTTTCCCTGGCGCCGAGCAGTGAGCCGCCGTCGCCATTGACGGAAAAGCCCGCGACCTTGAAGCCCAGCTTGCGGATCATGGCGATCGCCGACGGGCTGTATTCGGCGGTGGCGCCGCGAAACCATTTCGGCGGCGGGCCGCCAGCGCTCGCAAGCGCCGCGGCACCCGACTCGACCTCGGCCTGAACGGCATCTGGACTGCCGGCACTGCTGATGCCGTAGATCTTGCGGGGCGTGTCGACCGCCGGGATATGGCGGCCACCGTGGTTTTCCAGTTCGAACAGATCAGGATGCGCGCGCATGATCCCGACAGCGGCGGCGTTGCGCTTCAGCCAGATGCCGGTGACGAAGATAGTCGCGGGAATTTTGTTTTCGACCAGGGCCGAAAGAATGCGCGTATCGGTCTTCCCGCCGCAGGCGTCCAGCGTGAGCGCGACACGGCCACCGCCGCCTTGCGGCGTCAGATGCAACGTCGGTTCGACCAGCGTCCCGGCATTGCCAGCCGAGACCACGACAAGCGATAGCGCGATCGCGCAAAGAGATTTTTGAAGCAAACCCGTCATTCCCATGCCCGGCCCGTCAAGCCGCTCAACCGCAAGATGGCCTCAACAAGACGCGCATCTAGGCGAAAATCGGAACGGTTCGCATCCGAAAAGCCACCGCGCGACAATTTGCATGGAGAGTAGCTGCAAAAGCTCAACACGCCTTTAGCAGACTTGAGCTAGACCGCCTGCTCAAGCGCCACGTCGGTACGCGCCAAAAGTTCGCGCACCGCCTCGACCACGGAATCCACTTCAAGGCGCCAGACACAGCATGCCTTGCTCGAATCGGTCCGACGGCACAGGTCGCCGCCGACGCAATCGCAGGGCATGGAGGGGCGCAACGAGATGCTGGGGACGCCGACCGGGCCCCATCGAACCGGATTGGTCCGGCCGAACAGACCGACGACCGGAGTGCCGGCTGCGGCCGCCATATGCATCGGGCCGCTCTCATTGCCGAGGAATAATCTGGCCTCCTTGAGCAGCGCCAGCAACGTTTCGAGCGAGAGCGTGCCGACCAGATTGACGACCGGCGTTTTCGCTGCCGCCATGATCTTGTCCGCCGCCTCGTGCTCATCAGGGCCGCCGATCAGCACAGCGTCCAGGCCAGTTTCGGACGATATCCGTTCGATCGCGGCCGCAAAGCGCTCCGGCTGCCAGCGACGCCCGATGAAGCTCGCCCCCGCATGCACCGCCACGAAGGCATTTGGCCGCAAATGATGCTTGCTCAGCAAGGCGAGCGCTTGCGTCGTTTCGAAGGGCAGCGGGCGGATAGCCGGTGCCCTGACGCGCAGGTCGACGCCGAGCACCTCGAGCGGCGACAAATAGCGGAAGAGATAATGTTTTTCGCCGAATCCGTACGGCTTCATCCTGACATTGGCAGGCTGGCGCTCAAGCCAGCGCAGAGGTCGCTCCGTCGGATAGTGGCCGACACGAATCGGGGCACGGACCAATCCGGACACCAGCCGCGAAGTCTTGGAATCGGTGATGTCGATGACCATGTCGAAGCGGTGCCGCCGCAAAGTTCGCACAACCCGGACAAGCTCGCGCCCGCGCTGGAGCGGCGTGCCGCGCATGCCGGCACGGCTGAACGAAACGACCTCCGCTGCGATGCCATGCGCTGTTAGAAATCCAGCAAACCTGGCATCGCACAGGAACACGACCTTCACACCTGGATATCCGAGCTGAAGGTTCTTCGCCAAGGCAGAGGCAAGCACGATGTCGCCTATGAACTTGGTCTGCATGATCAGGATCGATCGGAAAGAGGTGGGGGAAATCTGCAACATCTGTTTCACGCCCCGAGTAATTCGGAACCAGAAACTGCCCAGGAACGATGTCGAGATTGAGAACCAGCGCGCGCACGTTCGCGTGAGTTTCCATACGAAATCGTAAGATGGAGCGCGCCGTTCAGGCGCGCTTGGCTCTTCCCTTCGCGGCCTCCACGGCCGCCTGGGCCGCAGCCAGCCGGGCAATCGGTACACGGTAAGGCGAGCATGACACATAGTCGAGGCCGACCTCTTCGCAGAAGCGGATCGAGGCCGGGTCGCCGCCATGCTCGCCGCAAATGCCGAGCTTGATGTCGGGTCGTGTTCCCTTGCCCTTTTCCGCCGCAATCCGCACCAGTTCGCCGACACCGTCGATGTCCAGCGAAACGAACGGATCCTGTTCGATGATACCTTTCTGCCGGTAGGTTTCAAGGAAGGAGGCCGCATCGTCGCGCGAGATGCCGAAAGTCGTCTGGGTCAGATCGTTGGTGCCGAAGGAGAAGAACTCGGCCGCTTCGGCAATGACATGGGCGCGGATGGCTGCGCGCGGCAGCTCGATCATGGTGCCGGTAAGATAGTCGATCTTGGTGCCGGTCTCCTGCATGACGCTTTGCGCGACGGCATCGATGCGCGCCTTGACGTATTGCAGCTCCTTCACGAGGCCGACCAGCGGCACCATGATTTCGGGCACCACCAGCGCGCCGGCCTTGTGGCCGGCCTGAACCGCCGCCTCGAAAATGGCGCGTGCCTGCATCTCGGCGATCTCGGGATAGGAGACCGCCAGACGGCAGCCGCGATGCCCGAGCATCGGATTGAACTCATGCAGCGCCTCGGTACGCTGCCTGAGCTTGTCCGCCGGCACATTCATGGCGGTCGCGACCTCGGCGAGCTCGGCGTCGGTCTTGGGCAGGAATTCGTGCAACGGCGGGTCCAGCAGGCGGATCGTCACCGGCAAGCCCGCCATGATCTCGAACAGCTCGAGGAAATCCGAACGCTGCATCGGCAGAAGCTTGTCGAGCGCCGAGCGCCTGTCCTTCTCGGTGTCGGCCAGGATCATCTCGCGCATGGCGATAATGCGGTCACCTTCGAAGAACATGTGCTCGGTGCGGCAAAGGCCAATGCCTTCGGCGCCGAAGGAGCGCGCCATGCGCGCGTCGAGCGGCGTCTCGGCATTGGTGCGCACCTTCATGCGGCGCGCGGCATCGGCCCATTCCATGATGGCGGCGAAGTCACCGGACAGCTCCGGCTGCAGCATGGCGACGGCGCCCTTCAGCACCTGGCCGTTGCCGCCGTCGATGGTGATGATGTCACCCTTGCGGAAGGTCTGGCCCATCGAGATCAGCGTGCCGGCCTTGTAGTCGACTCGCAGCGAGCCGGCACCCGACACACAGGGCTTGCCCATGCCGCGCGCCACCACGGCGGCATGACTGGTCATGCCGCCGCGCGTGGTGAGGATGCCTTCGGCGGCATGCATGCCGTGGATGTCCTCCGGGCTGGTCTCGACGCGCACGAGAATGACCTTGCGGCCTTGCGCCTTGGCATCCTCGGCCTCACCGGAGGAGAAGACGATCTCGCCGGTGGCCGCACCCGGCGAGGCCGGCAGGCCGACGCCGATGACGTCGCGCGCCGCCTTGGGATCGATGGTCGGATGCAGGAGCTGGTCGAGCGAGGCCGGATCGATGCGGGCGACCGCCTCCTCTTTCGTGATCAGCCCGTCTTTCGCCATCTCGACGGCAATCCTGAGCGCCGCCTTGGCGGTGCGCTTGCCGGAGCGGGTCTGCAGCATCCACAATTTGCCGCGCTCGATGGTGAATTCGAGGTCCTGCATGTCGCGGTAATGCTTCTCCAGCCGGTCGGAAATATCGACGAAGGCCTGGAAAGCTTCCGGCATCAGTTTCTGCAGCGAGGGCTTGTCGGAGCCCGCAGCGATGCGCGCGGCCTCGGTGATGTTCTGCGGCGTGCGGATGCCGGCCACCACGTCCTCGCCCTGCGCATTTGCCAGGAATTCGCCATAGAGCTGCTTTTCGCCGGTCGAGGGATTGCGGGTGAAGGCAACGCCGGTGGCGGAGGTGTCGCCCATATTGCCGAACACCATGGCCTGGACGTTGACCGCCGTGCCCCAGCTTTCCGGGATGTCGTGCAGGCGACGGTAGGTGATGGCGCGGTTGTTCATCCAGCTCGAAAACACGGCGCCGATGGCGCCCCAGAGCTGCTCGCGCGGGTCCTGCGGGAACGGCTTGCCGAGCTCCTCCTCGACCTTGGCCTTGTAGAGCGCGATCACACCCTGCCATTCGATGGCCGTCAGTTCGGTGTCGAGCTCATGGCCGAGGCTCGCCTTCTGGTCCTCGAGAATTTCCTCGAAAACCTCGTGATCGAGGCCCATGACGACGTCGGAATACATCTGGATGAAGCGGCGGTAACTGTCATAGGCAAAGCGGGCATCGCCGGAATCGGCGGCAAGCGCCTCCACCGTCTCGTCGTTGAGGCCGAGATTGAGCACGGTATCCATCATGCCTGGCATCGAAGCGCGGGCGCCGGAGCGCACCGAGACCAGAAGCAGCTTCGACGGATCGCCGAAATTGCGGCCGGTGAGCCTGCCGATATGGTCGAGCGCCGCCAGGACATCCGCTTCAAGCGATGTCGGATAGGTGCGGCCGTTGGCGTAATAGGCATTGCAGACTTCAGTGGTGATGGTGAAGCCCGGCGGCACCGGCAGGCCGAGGCTGCACATCTCGGCAAGGTTGGCGCCCTTGCCGCCGAGCAGGTTGCGATCACCGGCTCGGCCTTCAGCGGCACCGTCGCCGAAGGTGTAAACCCACTTGGTCATGCATGCCCTCCAGGTCCCTTGGAAGATAGACAACACCCGGGCCAAGGCCCCGGTCCCCGCCCTTCCGATCCGAGCGATAAGATGCTGCATTGCGAAAGGCAAGCGCCGGCAAAGCAAGCGCCGCGACTACAATCGATTAAGCAAAAGCTGCGTCAAAAAGACTTGCCGGTGTGAGTTGCGCGAGATAGAACACAACAAGAACAAAGTGGAGTAGCGCGATGAAACTCGAGGGAAAACTCGACTATCTGGAACTTCCGGCCACCGGCGGCACGCTGGACAGCGTCAAATCCTTCTACAGCGCGGCGTTTTCCTGGTCTTTCACCGATTACGGGCCAACTTACTCCGCTTTTGCCGAGGGGCTCGACGGCGGCTTCCAGGCCGATGCGGGCGAAGCGCCCGCCAGACCGCTGCCCGTGCTCTATTCCGAAAACCTGGAGGAGACGCTGGAGGCCGTTGAGAATGCCGGAGGCAGCATCATCAAGCCGATCTTTTCCTTCCCAGGCGGCAGGCGGTTCCACTTCACCGACCCGGCCGGCAACGAGTTGGCCGTGTGGGGCGAATAGCCCGCAATTCCGGTCGCCGGATCGATCTCCCTCCAGATTACGCCCGAACGCGGCGGCAATCCGCCGGCGCAGACATGCGGCTAGATTACTTTGGATGTCAGAGGTCCAGGCATTGAGCTTTCGACCGGCTCGTCCTATAAGGCCGCGCGCAGCGGGCACCGCCCGGCTGCTGGGGCGTCGCCAAGTGGTAAGGCATCGGTTTTTGGTACCGACATTCCCAGGTTCGAATCCTGGCGCCCCAGCCAACCATTTTTTATCTTTTATTCAATGATTTAGCTAAATCGATCAGGTCTTCGTCTAGGGCACTCGGCTAGGGCCTTGGATTGCGTGGACCGGCAGCAAGAATCTGGCGTCCGGAACTGGACTTAAGAGAAGCGGCGCCGTTTAGGACCGCTTCGAATTCACGATAGCATGTGCAGTATGGTGCCAAGGGCCGTAGCCCCTGTTGGCCGCTTTTCGCGATCGAGAGCACGCGGACCATTGTTCACGGTAGCTCAGTCAGCCGGGCTGCGAGGAAAAAAGCGCGGCCGGTTGACATACCGCTTAGAATTCCAATACCTATAGTATTTAAACGCCCAGTGCTGAATACCGGCGGGAGGAGCCAATGGCCGAAAACACGACAGCTGATCCTTCCACGCCTGCCCAGCTTCGCCTCGCGGGCGGAGCGCAGGGATTCAATTGGCTTCCGGTCTTCCTTGCAGACGAGTTGGGATTATTCGGCAAGCACGGCATTGCCATCGAATACAAGCGCTTCGGCAGCGTCGACAAGGCAACGGGAGCTGTCCTTGAGGGTGAGGCCGACCTTGCGATTACGCCGCCAGAAGGAGCAGTCGCGGACTTCGTGAACGGTGGAGAACTGCGCATTGTTGCGGCCAATGCAGTGCGGCTGCCGATGTCTCTCGTGGCGCGGCCAGAAATCGCCACCCTGGCGGACCTTCGAGGAAAGAGGATTGGCACGTCCTCGCTCACCGAGGGTACTGCGATTTACACGCAGATTGTGCTGGCTTCCCAAGGACTGCACTACCCCGCCGACTACGAATTCGTGCTTGCGGGTATTCATACCAAACGGTGGGAGGCGCTGCAGGCCGGGCAAGTCGACTGTGCTCCCCAGCCCGCGCCGTGGAACTTCCTGGCCGAGGACCAAGGCTACAAGCTGATCGGCGAGGTCAATGAGTTCATACCCGAGATCCTCTTCACCGCGGTCATCGGCCGATCATCGTGGCTGCAAGCCAATCGAGATGTGGTCATACGCTTCATCAACGCCCTGATTGAGGCCCATGCGATCACCAATGAACCGGCGCGGCAGGACGTAACATTGCCGATCTTCCAACGCATCACCACGCCGGAAAGCTCCACCCTGGCCAATCGTGCTCTAGGATACATGCGTGACATGGGCATGTGGCCGGACAAGCTGGCCGTGCCGGCAAACGCATTGCGCACGACGATCGACCTGATGATCCGCGCGCATTTGCTCGATGAGGCCCTTCGGAGCCAAGCGCTGCACGCCTTCGATGCTTCTTACCTCGACGCCGCTTGCACCACTGTCGGCTGAACCCATCCTGCCGTGCACCAAAGCAAT
The DNA here is from genome assembly GCF_029625795.1 of Mesorhizobium sp. WSM4989. Taxonomy (NCBI): domain Bacteria; kingdom Pseudomonadati; phylum Pseudomonadota; class Alphaproteobacteria; order Hyphomicrobiales; family Phyllobacteriaceae; genus Mesorhizobium; species Mesorhizobium sp. WSM4989. Next base: position 958,591 of record NZ_JARTVN010000001.1, read on the forward strand.
CCCGCAACTGACCCCTCACCTTCGCTTGCCCTTGGAGGTCGACGACCCTAAGTTGCTTGCTCAGATACGCTGGGTATCCCGATACGTTCATTGGATGATCAAAGATGGCGCGACTGACCCGTGAACAAAGCCAAGCCTTGACGCGCGAAAAGCTTTTGGCTTCGGCCAGCGAGATGGTGGCCCGAGACGGCTATTCCGGCGCATCGATCGAGCGGATCGCAGAGGAGGCCGGCTTCTCGAAGGGGGCCTTCTACTCCAATTTCACGAACAAGGAAGACATCTTCCTGCAACTGCTGGAGCGCAACGCCGGCGGAGATGTGGTCGAACTGACCGAAAGGCTTCGCAGCGTTGACGAGCCGAAGGATGTCATCGAATCCATTTGCGAATGGGCCAACCAACGCGCCAAGGACAAGCGCTGGGGAACGCTGGCCATCGACCTGCTGCGCATCGCGCGCCGCGACAACACGCTGGAGGATCGGCACCTGCGCCTGTTCAGGGACCAGTGGGAAGGGCTGGGCAGGCTGTTGTCGGAGAAGCTGTTTCCGTATGGGGATGCGGAACCCCGGCCACTCTATGTCGGCGGTATCGTCCTCGAACTCGTCTATGGCGGCATGTCGAGTTTTATGGACGACAGGGCGCCCGGCGAAATGGTGCGGGTCGCGCTGACGTCGATGCACGAGGCTCATCTTTTTAGGCACAAGAACGGAAAGGCCGTGCGCAAGCGGACTGCAGCGTCCTGACGCGAACCATGCCACGCCACGTTGGTGGGCCGACCGATTCTCCTTCGTGGACGTCGGGTGCCTATTCGTAGACAAGTCCCTTCAAGCGCAGCCGTTCGCGCATTGAGTTGACGTCCAGGCTGAGCTTGCCTGCAGCGTAGAGGCGACGTTTGTCTTCCTCGGCCGCCTCCCGCTCTCGTGCCGTTCTCGCAACCAACTCGGCATTGGCACGCGGCACCACGCAGACGCCATCATCATCGGCGACGATCACGTCGCCAGGGCAGATGCGGGCACCGGCGCAGATGATCGGAACCTGGCAATCGCACGGCGTCTCCTTTACCGTTCCCTGAGCGAAGATCGCCTTCGACCAGACCGGGAACTTCATCGCTCGCAAAGCGGCCACATCGCGCACGCCGGCATCGATCACGAGGCCTCGGATGCCGAGCGCCATCGCCGATTCAGCCAGAAGGTCGCCGAAAAATCCGTCTTCGCATGGAGAGATCGGAGTCACGACGAGCACATCGCCCGGCCGCGCCTGCTCCAATGCAACATGAATGGTCCAGTTGTCGCCCGGCGCCACCTCGCAGGTAAGCGCATTGCCGCCGATCCTGGCGCCGTCATAGATGGGACGCAGCCGCGAGGCCAGCAGCCCCTTGCGTCCCTGGGCCTCGTGAACGGTTGCCACCCCCAGCGCGCCCAGTGCGTCGCACACTTCGATCGGCGTACGTTCGGTGTTTGTCACGACTTTTGCCATTGATATCTCCAGAGATTCGTGCCGGCCGGACCTCGCTAGCGACCCTGTCGCTTGAGCCTCTCGTCCAGCCGCGGGTAGACTTTGCGCGCATTGCCCTCGAACACCGCCGCGCGGTCGGCTTCGTCGAGGCCCAAAGCATCGATGTAACGGCGCGTGTCGTCGAAGTTGAAGCCGGTCAGCGGGTCAGCCGCCTTGACCGCGCCCAGCAGTTCCGAGCCGAAGAGGATGTGGTCCGGACCGATCACGCGAAACAGCGTGTCGATCCCCGCCTGGTGGTAGACGCAGGTGTCGAAATAGACGTTGCGCATCAGGTGCGTGGCGAGATCCGGCTTTTCCATCATGATTGCCAGCCCGCGATAGCGGCCCCAGTGATAGGGAACCGCGCCGCCGCCGTGGGGAATGATTAGCTTGAGGTCTGGGAAAGCGCGAAACAGGTCGCCCTGGATCAGCTGCATGAACACCGTGGTGTCGGCATTGATGTAGTGCGCACCGGTGGTGTGCAGGCAGTCCGAGCACGCGCCCGAGACATGGATCATGGCCGGCACCTGGAGCTCGACCATCCTCTCGAAGAGCGGATACCAGTAGCGGTCATAGATTGGCGGCGCGGACCAGAAGCCGCCGGACGGATCGGGGTTGAGATTGCAGCCGACGAAGCCGAGCTCGTCCACACAGCGCTCGAGTTCAGCCAGCACAGGAGCGAGGTCACCGCTCATCGACTGCGGCAGCTGGCAGACACCGGCAAAGTTCAGCGGGAACAGGTCCACGATGCGCGCAATGAGATCATTGGAGACACGGGACCATTCGGCATTCAGCGCAGCGCTGCCGACATGATGACCCATGCCCGAGGCCCGGGGCGACAAAATTGTCACGTCCGAGCCGCGCTCCTGCTGAAGACGAAGCTGGTTTTCTTCGACGGTCGCGCGAAGCGTCTCGTCGCTTATGGCGGGATAGACCGGACCTGCGTCGCGCTGGCCCTCGGCAAACGCCACCTGGGCCTTGCGATAGGCATGATGCGCCGGGGGCTCGGTGGTGTAGTGACCGTGGCAGTCGATTATCATGGCATTCTCCAACCGCAGCTCAGGGCTCCAGCACATAGTTGGTGAAGCCACCGTCGCCCGAGGCTACGCCGTTGATCGCCTCATTGATCTGGTCCAGCGGATAGGTGCGGGCTTCCAGCACGGACAGGTCGACCGCGCCAGACCGGACCAGCTCCGCTATCTCGATGCCCTCCGCGGTGCTGAGCCAGGCCGAACCGGTGAGCACCATCGAATTGTCCATCCACCATTTGGTGTTGAACAGCATGTCGGCGCCCGTACCGCCGATGTTGACGATGGTGCCGCCGCGTTTGACGCCCATCATCGCGTCCCTCATGGCGTTGACGTCGGCCACCGCGCCAAGGCTGTCGAGCATGAGATCCGCGCCGGAGTGGTGCTTGGAGCGCACCCAGTCCGCGACCTTGCCGTCCAGGCTGGAAAAAATCTCGATCCGGTTCGGCGCGAGGCGCTTCAGCTTTTCCAGCAATGGCTTGCCGCGCGCGACCGCGTAGATGGTGGATATCCCCATGGCGAGCGCGAACATGGTGGCGCCGACACCCAGCGTCCCGGTCGCGCCGTTGATGATCAGCGACTTGCCCGCAAGGTTGCCCAGCTTCTTGAGCGCCGAATAGGACGTGCCGAGATAGCCCATGCGGGCAGCCTGCGGAAACGTCATATTGTCGGGTATCTTGACGATGGCGCTCTGGGGCGCGCGCATGAATTGAGCGAAGCCGCCGCCGGGATAGCGCTTGTAGATTTCCAGGCTGTTGCGATTGAACCCGAAATATCCGGCGAAGGTGAAGTAGTCGCACTTCATCTGGTTGCCGCTGGCGCAGGCGTGGCAGGCACCGCACGAACGCAACGGATTGACGTAGACACGGTCTCCGGGCTTCAAGGCAACGACCTGCTCGCCCACTTCGTGCACGATGCCGGCGGGGTCAAGGCCAAACGTCGCGGGCTTGGGAGGCAGCGGCTGGTGAGGATACCAGTTCTCCCAGTTGTTCAGCACGTTGGCGAGGTTCGGGACCATACCGCAGGCTTTGACCTCGACCACGACATCTGTTCCGCACGCTCGAGGCTTGGCGATCTCCTCGATCCGCATTGGTTCGTTTACCGCATGCAACCGTGCGGCGCGCATCATCACTGTCACGATGTTCCTCCTCAAATACCGCCAAACCGGATCGAGTTGACATTCCGATTGGACTGTGGATACCGTACAGTATCTGGATTGGGAGACGCAAGACCCGATTTGCGGTGCCGGTACCAACCATCGCTGCTGCCCTCGGGCCTACGCTCGATTTCGCAGGGTGGCTGGCGGCCAAAACCGGGCCCGCTCACAACGACTGCAGCCGTCACGCTGCTGGGAGGAGACGTACAATGCCGTTCGAGTTGCAGCCTCAGGACTGCCTGAGGATCCTATGTGGAGTCTGGTTCCTGCCGCATCTGATCGGGAAGGTCAGGAACTTCGATAAGGCGCCGGTCACATTTGAGAAGGCCGGTCTGAAGCCTGGCAAGGCATTCCTTGTCCTGACAATCGTCCTCGAGGTGCTTGCCGCGCTCGGCATGATTTTCAACGTCTATTCGAAAGCAGCAACCGGTTGCGCGATCGTCGTGCTGCTCGGAGCAGCCTACGCAGTGGTGAAGATCAACGGCGCCAAATGGCGCTGGCAGCAGATGGGACCGGAATTCCCGCTTTTTTGGGCGCTCGCTTGCCTCATCTCGGCACTGTGACTTTGAACATCTACCTGGGAGGTTTGATATGCAGGTTCGGCGCATCGTCACTGGCAGGGACAACGCCGGTAAGTCAGTGGTCGTCAGTGACGGTCCCTCCCCTGGGGAAATGGTCCTGCGCCACACGCCAGGTTTCGTATCGTCGCCACAGTGGAAAATCGAGGAGGCGCCAGAGCTGCGGAGCATCGACAACAAGGACCCCATGGAGACGACCGGCACCATGGTCATGCCGGCAGGCGGATCATCGTTCTGGATCATTACTTTCCCTCCCGACAGCGTCTACATGTCATCGGAATGGAACCCCGCGGTAGCTGGTCCCGAACTCATCGAGGCGTCACCTGGCATTGCCGAGCGGATGGAGCCGGACAGCCCTGGCATGCACCAGACCCCGACCGTCGACTACGTCACGGTGGTCAAGGGCAGACTGATCCTGGAACTCGATGACGGCAGGACTGTCGAGCTAAATGCCGGCGACACCGTAGTCCAGCAGGGCACTCGTCACGCATGGCGCAATCCAGGCGACCAGCCGGCGACGATCTCCGTGATCATGCTCGGCGCCACTGTCTGACGCGGCGGTTACCATCCCAGAGACCACACCAGCCTCGGCTGGGCTTCGGACCGCTCAGATCGTTGCCGCCACGTCGGCGAGGATCTGGCGCGTCCACGCATGCAGGCCCGAATAGTGAGAACGCTCGGTCCAATACATGTCGATCTGGATCAGCACCTCGAGAGGGAAAGGTTTTAACGTCAACTTGTCCGAAAGCCGGCGGGCCAGGCGATAGGGAATGGTCGCGACCAGCTCCGTGCCCCGGATCAATGCTTCAAGATTGTCGTGGCTCGGCACGATCACGCTCGGCGTAATCCTGACGTCGATTGCCCGAAGCGCCGCGAAGTACAACGCCTCCCACTGGCCATTGTGGGTCACGGCGATATGCCGCGTCTGCCGGTAGCGATCCATCGTCAGTTCGCCGGCCGCAAGCGGATGGCTGGAATCCATGATGCAAGCGTAGCGGTCGGTGAAGAGTTTGCGCCGGTAGTAGATATCGCCGAAAATCGCCACCGGGCCAAGCACGATATCGCAGATGTTTTCCTTGAGCTGCTGCCTGCCGTGCACCGCGGATTCAAAAATGTTGACTGCGATCTGGGGCGCCTGCTGCTGGACCTGGCGCACGAAGGCCGGCATCAGGAACATACGCTCGTGATGGTTACAGGAGATCGTCACGCTGCCCGTGGACGTAGCGGGATCAAAACCTTGCAGAGAGGACAACGCCTGCATGCGCTCGAGGACATCGCGCGCTTCCTGGGCGAGTTGACGGCATTTGTCGGTCGACAGGATCGAGTTGCCCTGCCGAACGAACATCGGGTCGTTGAAGGCCTTTCGAAGCCGCTTGATCGAATAGCTGATCGTCGACTGGTTGACGCCGAGGCGCTCCGACGCCTCTGAAAAGGACCGGCAGTCGTTGACCATGACCAATGCCTGCAAAGCATTCAGGTCGATCTGGGCAAGTTCCTCCGACAGCATGGCGCCTACTCTCTATGCAAAATTTCGATCACCTGTATCGAACCTATTGGGTTGTTAGATGTCCTGCAAGGGCTTAGCCGGAAAGGAGCTGCACAGGAGGATTGAAAATGGCTGCTAATCTCGAACAGAAGATCGCTGACGCTGGAAGCGCCCAAACCATGCTCTGGGAATCGCAGAGCCCGCCGATCGTCAGCACGCCGGTGACGCCGGAATTCACCAACTGGCGCGACGAACAGCTCGCTTGGCGCAGCAACGCCGTGCTCTATGACCAGTCGCACCATCTCGCCGACCTGAACATCCGCGGCAAGGATGCGCTGAAGCTCATCCGCGACACGGCGATCAACAGCGTTGAATACTTTCCCGTCAACGCCGCGAAGCAGTATGTAGCGGTCAACGACGAGGGCCAGCTCATCGGCGACAACATCCTGTTCCGCTATGAGGAAGACGAATTCCAGGCGGTGGGCATTCCGCCGACGATCAACTGGCTTCAGTATCATGCCGAGACCGGCGGTTACGACGTCGAGCTCGTGCGGGACAATCCGTCCTATGCCCGCAAGGGAAATCCGCTGTGCTACCGCTACGAGATCCAGGGACCTGGCGCGTTCAACGTGATCCGGGAACTCATCGGCGGCGAGCCGCCGGATGTGAAGTTCTTCCACGGCACCCGCTTCACGATCGCCGGCAAGATGGTCCGCGCGCTTCGCCACGGCATGGCGGGCGAACCAGGCTTCGAGTTCGTCGGGCCCTGGGCCGATCATGAGGTCGTTCGGGCCGCTCTGCTCGAGGCGGGCAAAAAGCACAACATGATTCAGGTCGGCGGCCGGGCTTACCTGACCAACTCGCTCGAGTCCGGATGGCTTCCGCGCCCGTTGCCGGCGTTCTACTCGGGCAAGAGCACGGCGGGCTTCCGCAAGTGGCTTGGCGCGGACGAGATCGATGCCAATGTGTCTCTCGGCGGAAGCTTCTTTTCCGAGAACATCGAGGACTATTACTTCTCGCCCTACGACGTGGGCTACGGAAAGATCGTCAAATTCGACCACGACTTCATCGGCCGCAAGGCCCTCGAGGCCCAGGTCGCCGACGGCCGGACCACGGCCAACCGCAAGGTGACGCTGCAGTGGAACGGCGACGACGTCGCCAAGGCGTGGGCCTCGATGTACCAGCCAGGTGTCGGAGCGAAGTTCATCAACCTTCCGATCGCCCACTACGCGACCTATCACTACGACCGGGTCGAGGCGCCAAACGGAAGCTTGGCCGGGCGTTCGCTTCATACCGGATACTCGGCCAACTACCGTTCGATGATGTCGATCGCGGTCGTGGATGCGGCAGTGGCAGAGCCTGGCACCGAACTGGTGGTGGTCTGGGGCGAGCCCAAGCCATCCTCCAAGGTGCAGGTTGAAGACCACGTGCAGTTCAAGATCCGCGCCACCGTCCACCCGGCGCCGATCGACGCGCACGCACGCACCAGCTATCGCAAGAACGCCTAAGCCGCACGCCTGAACCGAGGGCGGCATCACGGCCGCCCTCCCCTCACGGCAACCGCACCCGACGACAACAGACTGGCGGGACCTCCTGCCGGTGTCGCTTTGCGACGCGAGAAACCGCCTTGCCCTTCAGCTCGGCCGTCAACCCGGAGACCGGGTATGGAAAAGTCCTATCTGCTTACGCTCCAATGCAAGAACCGGCCGGGCATCGTCGCCGGCGTGGCGAGCCGTTTGGCAGCACATGGCGCCAACATCACCGCGGCCCAGCAATTCGACGACCCCGAGACGGATCGGTTCTTCATGAGGGTAGCGTTCGATTTGCCTTCGCCCCTCGATGATCTCGCCGGGCGTTTTTCCGAGGAGGTCAACCGCTTCGGCCTGCAATGGACATTGCGGCCCCAGAACCTGCCCCGCAAGGTTCTGCTGCTTGTCTCGAAATTCGACCACTGCCTGGTAGACCTGCTTTACCGCCAACGACTGGGCGAGTTGCCCATGCAGGTTGTCGCCATCGTCTCCAACCATCCGCGAGAAGGTCTCAACCTCGCCTCCGACGACGCCATTCCCTTCCACCACTTCCCGATCAGCCATGAGACCAAGGCCGCCCAGGAGGCGAAGATCAAGCGCGTGATAGAAGATAGCGGCGCCGAGCTTATCGTGCTGGCCCGCTATATGCAGATCCTATCCGACGACTTCTCAGCCTATCTCTCCGGCCGCTGCATCAACATCCACCATTCTTTCCTGCCGGGGTTCAAGGGCGCCAAGCCCTATCACCAGGCGCATGAGCGCGGCGTGAAGATGATCGGAGCAACGGCGCACTACGTCACCGAAGACTTGGACGAGGGTCCGATCATCGCCCAGGACGTCGAACATGTGACCCATGCCGACACGCCCGAGGACCTCGTTCGCAAGGGTCGGGACATCGAACGCCGCGTGCTGGCCCGCGCGGTCGCCTTCCACCTTCAGGATCGGGTCTTGCTCAATGGACGCAAGACCGTCGTCTTCGCCTAACAACGGAGCCACGCGCATGGAAAAAGCTGCTATCCGCCCCTCCTCTATCGGCGCCTCGATCGAGATGGCGCCAAGCCAGGTGATCGACTCCCCTGACCTACCGGGCCTTTTCCCGTCGGGGGTCCGGGTCTACATCACCGATATCGGCCTGGCGGACACGCCGACCCTGGTCAAGGCAGCGCGTCGCGTCGCGGACCTTGGCTACACCGCGGTTCCCCATATGGCCGCTCGCCGACTGACCACGCGCCAAGCGCTGGAAACGCGGGTGAAGGCTTTGGCTGAGGAAGCGGGTGTCCGCGACTTGCTCATCATCGGCGGCGACGTGGCTACCCCAGCCGGTTCATTTTCCTCCTCTTTCGAGGTGCTCGAGACTGGTTTCGTTGACAAGTACGGCATCGCCGAGGTCGGTGTAGCCGGCCATCCGGAAGGCAGTCGCGACTTTGGCGACGAGGCGGCGATTGCAGCGCTCCGGATGAAGAGCGCCTGGGCCGAGCGGACCGGGGCAAAGATGCGTGTCGTCACCCAATTTGGCTTCGACGCGGACAAGTTCATCGCCTGGGCGGACGGCCTGGCGGTTTCCGGGGTGGACCTGCCGATCCATCTTGGCGTGGCCGGTACTGCCAAGATCACGACCTTGCTAAAATACGCCGCCTTGTGCGGCGTCGGCAATTCGCTGAATTTCTTGAAAAAGCGCAGCGCCTCGCTTGCCGCCCTTGCCACCAGTCACTCGCCGGAGAGCTTCGTCGGCCCGATCGAGCACCATCTGCGGGCAAAGCCGGAGTCGGCAATCGCGCAGCTGCATGTCTTTCCGTTTGGCGGCATCAAGAATACGGCCAGGTGGCTCTACGAGCGTGGCTCGTGGCAAGACCTCGAAGCCGACGATCGCTCGTCGATCGCTTAAGCGCGCAGCCACCTCCCGAGAGCCGAGCCAGACCATGGCGCGCCGATCGTCGGCGCGCCATGGTCTCTCGTTGCCGCTACATGGGCGAATGTTGCTGCACGATTGCCACGCGCAGCCTATCAGTCAGCACCGCCGGACATCCGCGAGGACGTCCGGCGCGCTCAGGACAACGCGAAGCCGCCGTCAGCTGCGGCCGCGCCCCTCCGTTTCGATGCGCAGCGTGACCTCGTCCCCGATCAGGGGAAGATTGGCCGTAATGCCGAAGTCGCTGCGCTTCAACTTGGCAGTCGCGCTGAAGCCGGCCTCAAGACTGCCGTCCCACGGGTTCTTGCCCTGGCCGTTGAAGGTCACGTCGAGCGTCACCGGCTTGGTCACACCGGCGATGGTGAGATCGCCCGTGATGGTGCCCTGCTTGTCGCTGGACTTGGTGAATTTGGTGCCGACGAAGGTGATCTCCGGAAACTCGGTGGCATTGAACCAGTCGGCGCCCTGGATGTCGCTGTCGCGCTGGGCATTGTTGGTGGAGATGCTGGACACCTTGACCTTGGCCTGCAGCTTGCTGGCCTCAGGCGCGTCCTTGTCGAAGGTGAATTCCCCGGAGAACTCTTTTGCGACGCCGATGACGTTGGAGAAGCCGAGATGATTGATGAAGAACACGATGCCGGAATGAACCGGATCGATGTCGAACGTGATCGGCTGTGCGGTTGCCGGCCCGATTGGCGCCGTTGCGAGTGCAGCTAGCAAAGCTAGTTTCAGTCTGTAGTTCATTCCATCCTCCTTTGTTGATGCACGAAAAGCGAATTCACAGCGGAAGGCTGAACCCCTTCCGTGCCAGCATGACTGCGACTGCCGCGACGGCCGGCACCAGGCAAAACCCTGCGAAGACGAACGTGGCGAGTGCAGGGGTTTTCTGATCGAGACGATCGAGGATCACGCGGCAGGCCGAAGAGACCAGGAAAAGCAGCAGGAGCACCGCAAGGGCGAGAAGGTCGATCTTGCGGGTGATCAGCGCGACGGTCTGCGCCACAGCCATCATGCCCGCCGCTCCGCCGAGCAAGGATGCCCATCCGAAGCGGTAATTCGGCCGGGACAGGTGCCCAACCACGATGCCGGCGATGCCAAAGGCGACGCCAAGAGACAGTTGCAGGCTGGATGATGAAGCCCCCATGAAGGCAATGGGAGCAAAGCCTGCGCTGGCAACCGCGAGCATGATCGCAGGGCGCAGGCCTGATCCCTCATCGGGATAGTCAGCTTCCCGATGAAGTGCATATAGCGCTGCCGCTCCGGCCAGAGCGGCGACAACCAGGTCGAGAGGCTGCGCCAGGGCAATCGTATCGCCGATGTAAGCTGCTGAGGCGACCGGCATTGCCGCCAACAGCAACTGTCCGAGCCTGCGGCTGCCTGTCCATTCCGTCGCCACGCCCAGGATCGATCCAACCGCCGCCAGGTAGAACACCTTGTTGACGGCGCCGACCGGAGGGAAGGAGGGAAGGCGATTGTAGGTCAACCAGTAGGACAGGAAGAAGCCGAGCGGGATCAAGAGATCGTACCAACGGCGATCGACGCGCCCCCATCGCATCAGGCCGCTCAAGGCGAACGACAAAAGGCCGCAAATGGCGACCGCCAGCATAACGGCCTCCTGCGGCGATCGGGCAACGCCAATCACGTCGCATTACCGTTGTTGGCTACAGGATAGCGGGCACACGCTCGCGGCACCTTGCGGCAGGATGAAGTCACACCGTCCTCCCCGGTCTGAGTTCTCCATGACCGACCCCTTCCGGATACCGGTCAGATTTCAAATACCAAAGCGTATCTCACTAACCTTGTCAATCCGACTGGGCAGCTGGCCGGAACCCGCCGCGCCTTAGTGCAGGTGCACCGGCGAAGTCGGTTGACATACGACTCAGACTTCAAATACTATATGGTATCTAAAGTGGGACAGACGCGGAAGCGCCGGTTCCGCTGACACGCCTGGGAGGAGTGCGTGGCTGTGCAGGAACATATCAAAGCCTATCTGCCGGTGCTCGCGGCGGATGGCGTATCGGTCAGCTTCGGAGGCGTGCAGGCGCTCGACAATGTCTCGCTCGACGTCGGCGATGGCGAGATTTGCGGCTTGATCGGCCCGAATGGCGCGGGCAAGACCACCTTCCTGAATGCCATCACCTGCCTTGCACGCCTTCAACGCGGCACCGTAGAGCTGTCGGGTCGGATAATCTCCAATTCGGCGGTGCGCGACATCATCGGTCTCGGGATCGCTCGGACATTCCAAAATGTCGGCGTATACGGCTCGCTGAGCGTCCTGGAGAACGTCATGCTCGGCGCACACCACAAGATGGGTGGAAAAGTCGCGCGTGCCCTTCTCAATCCCTTCGGTGCGTGGGCCGAGGAGAAGACGGTCCGCCGCAAGGCTGAATCAATTCTGGATGAATTGGGAATGGCCGCATTATCGAGCGTGCGCGCCGACTCCCTGCCCTATCCCTTGCAAAAGCGGATGGAGATCGCACGCGCCCTGGCGGCCGAGCCCAAGCTCCTGTTGCTGGATGAGCCGGCCGGCGGACTGACCCATGGCGAGGTCACCGAATTCGGCACCCTCGTCAATACGATCCGGCACAGCCGCAGGCTCTCGATCCTCCTGATCGAGCATCACATGGGTCTGGTGATGAGCCTGTGCGACCGGATCCATGTGTTCCACCTCGGTCGAAATCTGGCGTCAGGACGCCCCGAAGAAATCAGGACCAATGAAGCCGTCATCGGCGCCTATCTCGGGAGGAGCACGTGAGACTGCTTGACGTCCGCAATCTCTCGGCCTCCTACGGCAAGGTACGGGCGCTTTTTGACTGCTCGCTCGCAATCGCGCAGAACGAATTCGTCGTCCTGCTCGGCGCCAATGGCGCGGGAAAAACCACTTTGCTGCGCGCGCTTTCGGGCACGATCCGCTCGGCCGGCGAGATCGCCTATATGGGAAGCGACTTGCAAAAGATGGCGCCGGAACGGCGTCTGCAACGCGGCTTAGCGCAGATTCCCCAGGGCAGAGGCACTTTCACGGAATTCACGGTCGACGAGAATCTGACGCTGGGCGCCACAATCGTCTCCGATGCCCGCCAGGTCCGACAGGACAAGGAGCGGTGGTACGATCGCTTTCCGCGATTGCGCGAACGCCGCTCCCAACTGGCCGGCAATCTGAGCGGAGGCGAGCAGCAGATGCTCGCGGTTGCGCGAGCGCTCATGTCGCGGCCAAAACTGCTGCTATGCGACGAGCCATCATTGGGTCTCGCGCCCGTCATCACGCGCGAAATATTCGCGATCTTCAAGGAACTCCGCGACATCGATGGCTTGACGCTCTTGGTCGTGGAGCAGAACGCGGACCTGTCGCTCAAGTTCGCCGACCGCGCCTATGTCATCGAGGCCGGGCATATCGTGGCCGGCGGCTCAGCCGGCGCGATACTTGCAGATGAGCATATCCAGAAATCTTACCTTGGGGACTAACGTGGCGACGTTTTACCAGATCATTGTTTGCGGCATTGCCCCAGGCGGAGTCTACGCCGTGCTGGTCATTGTCCTCGTGCTGGTCTCGCGTCTTACAAGGCGGGCGTCGGCCGACCGCCTCGATGCAGCCTCCTTCATCGACATTCACGATACCGCCGGACTGCCATTCCTGATGGTGGTAACCGCCATTTCCCCGTCCTCAAACGCCAGGGTTCCCTTGGCCAAGGCTCTCGGATCGAAGGCGCGCAGGTCGACGGCCTCGGCGTTGCAGTTGGGAGGCGGGGCTTGACCCTTTTCCTGCAAATCGTCCTCAGCGGTCTTGCCACCGGCGCCATCTATGCGGCTCTTGCCCTTGCACTGGTGTTGATCTTTCGCGCCACCAACGTCGTCAATTTCGGTCAAGGCGAAATGGCGACTTTCTCGGCATACTGCACCTGGCAGCTATGCCTGTGGGGCCTGCCATTGTGGCTTTCGATTGCAATCGGCCTGGCCGGTTCCTTTGTGCTGGGAATCTTGGCGTTTCGGGTCTTCGTCCGCCCGCTCCTGGCAGCACCAGTCGAGGCGACAGTGGTCGTCACGCTCGGCATGTTTGTGCTCTTCCAGGCGATGGTGACGTGGCTCTGGGGCGCCGAGCAGAAGCCGTTCCCCAGCCTTTTTCCCGAAGGCAGCTTCAGCCTCGGTGAGGTACAGGTGCTGGCTTCGTCGGCCGGTACCTTGCTGATCCTCATTGTCCTGGCCGCGGCCATCGCCTCCCTCTTCGCCTTCACAAGGCTTGGGCTCTCCATGCGTGCCGCGGCCTTCGACCGCGTTCGCAGCGTTCTGGTGGGCATCAACGTCGAGCGCATGCTGATGCTCGGCTGGGGTTTCGCCGCGGCGATCGGAATGATCGCGGCGGTGCTGGTCGCGCCACGGCTGTTTTTGAGCCCGACCATGATGACCCCGATCCTATTCTACGGCCTTGCCGCGGCAACCGTTGGCGGCTGGGACAGTCCGCTCGGCGCGATAGCCGGAGGCCTTCTGGTGGGCGTCAGCGAGAGCCTTGGCGCCAACTACATCGGCTTTCTCGGCGCGGACATGCGCATCGCGGTCCCGATCGGGCTCACCCTTTTCGTCCTGCTGGTCAAGCCGGTCGGTCTGTTCGGCTCACAGAAGGTCACCAAGCTATGAGCAACGACATTCGGCGCACGGTCGCGGCAACCGCTGGTTTTGTGCTGGTCGCCGCATTGCTGCCGGCCACTTTGTCAGGCTTCCAGTTGCAGCAGGTGAGCATCGCCATCTCCTATGCGGTCGCCATTCTTGGCCTCAACCTGCTTATGGGGTTTGCCGGGCAGATCTGCCTCGCCCAGGGGACGCTGTTCGGCATCGGCGCCTACGTCACCGCCATCTTGAACGCGACCTATGGCGTCCACCCGTTGGCGACCCTGCCCGCGGCAGCTGTTTTTACCGCGCTGGCCGGTCTCGTCGTCGGACTGCCGGCCCTGCGTCTGCAGGGGCTGCAACTTGCGATCATCACGTTTGGTGTCGCGGCGGCCTTTCCGCAGCTTCTGTTGAAGCTCGGCAGTTGGACGGGCGGAGTCTCCGGCTTGCCGATCGATTCCTTGGAGCCGCCTGCGTTCCTGGCCGATTACTCCGAGCTCTGGCTCTATCTGGTGTCGCTGGGGTGCGCCTGCGTCGCGGCATTCATCGTCTATCTCGTTCTCCTCGGCGACGTCGGCCGCGCGCTCCAGGCGCAACGGGACAGTCCGCAGATCGCGGAGGCTCTCGGCGTCAACCTGACCAAGACCAAGCTGTGGGCGTTCGCCATCAGCTCTGCGCTCGCCGGACTTGGCGGCGGCGTCTTCGCGATCCTCAACGGCTTCATCAGCCCGCAGTCCTTTCTCGCCCCACTTTCCATCACCATCGTGATCGGGAGCATCGTCGGCGGCTCGACAAGCATTGTCGGCGCCTTCATCGGCGGGCTGTTCATCACCTTCGTCCCGACATGGACGTCCAACATCAATCTCGCACTCGGCAACGTCATCTACGCGCTGGCACTGATCGGCATCATGCTTCTGGCGCGCGGAGGGGTTGCCGGTCTGCTGGAGAGACTTGCCGCTGCCTTGAAGGCGCGGTCGAACGCCAACGGCAAAGCCGGATCAATGAGCCAATCAGGGAGGAAGTTATGAGACCATGTATGCCAAGAATGCTTGCGACGGCGGCAATACTTGCGCTGGCCGTCGGTGTCGCTCCGGCGAAAGCTGACGAGGCACCGGGCATCACCGACAGCACCGTGAAGATCGGCATCACCGGTCCGCTCACCGGTCCCGTCGCCGTCGTCGGCGCGGTCGCAGAAGGCATCCGCGCCCGGGTCGAGGCCGCCAATTCCCACGGCGGCGTCAAGATGTCCGACGGCAAGACCCGCAAGATCGAGCTCGTGATCAAGGACGACATGCTCGATCCGCAGCGAACGCTTGCGAATGTGCGCGAGATGGTGGAGCAGGACAAAGTCTTCGCCCTTGTCGGCACGGCTGCCACGCCGAACAATGTCGCCATCGGACGCTATATCGAGCAACGCAAAGTGCCCAATGTCTTCATGTATTCCGGCGTCCACAAGCTGAACGCGCCGCACGAGGAAATAGGGTTCGTCCCGGCCTTCTCGACCGAGGCGGCGTCGTTCGCCACTTATCTGAAGGACAACAAGCCCGAGGCAAAGGTCGCGCTCCTCTATCTCAACACCGAGACCGGCGAAACCTTCATGAAGGCCTTCGACAAGGCCATCGACGGCTCAGGCGTCAAGGTCGTCGATCGGCAACCGGTGACTTCGCAGGATCCGACCGTCGAAACGCAACTGACAGCGCTCAAGGCTTCCGGCGCCGATACGCTGGTGATCATCGCCGCGCCGCAACAAGGCGGTGAAGCAATCCGCTTCCAGGCCGAGAGCGGCTGGAAGCCGCTGACGCTCGTCACCAACCTTTCCTCGGCCTACCCGATCCTGCAGGCGGTGGGGCTCGAGAACGCCAAGGGCATCATCACCTCGAATTTCCTGAAACCGATCGTTAGCCCGGAAAAAACCGGTGATGCGGGCATCGACCAGTATCTGGACGATATCGCCGCGGCCAAGGTCAACTTCGTCTTCGCCAACACGATCGGACAGGTCGGCTACGCGACCGGCGATGCTCTTGTGAAGGCGCTCGAGCACATGAAGAAGCCGACCCGGGCTGAGCTCCTCGACACCGTCTTCAACATGCAGAAGTGGGACGATCCACTATTGCTGGACGGGATCAAGCTGAACACCAAAGCCGGCTCCGATATTTTCCCGATTGAGGCACTGCAGCTCTATCAGTTCGACGGGCAGAAGTACGTGCCTGTTGGCAAGCTTCTGGATTTCGAGGGCAAGACGGAAGAGTAACGGACGACCGACACAGGTTGCTGCCGGCTGCGAGCGTCCGCGTTTTGCGGGCGCCTTTCTCGCGAGGGCGAATTTCGATTTGTTTGAGCGATTCGTGAGCCGACAATATCGTCGGCAGTCCTATCTGCGATCCGTTTTTGCCGGAAGTCATTCGGCAGAAGATGCTGGCGAAGGCGAATCCGGATTCCGTTGCGCGTGACGGCAGATCCAGCTTCAGGCAGTTTGCACCTGCTCTGCGTACCGGACGCAACTTCCCCATTCTAGCCAGTATGGTAGGGGCTGGTGCAAATTCCGGTACGAACGGCAATGAACCTTCAAACCAGAGCCCGGTCCATTCTCGATAGCGAAGTCGTCTGGGACGCCCATTCCGGCTTCATGCCGGATCCTGCCGCGGACTTGAACAACCTGCGGATCTGGCGAGACGCCGGTGTCGACTATCTGTCCATCGATGTCGGGTTCGATCTGCTGTCCTGGGAAATGACGGTAACCAATCTCAGCTGCTTCCGCCACTGGATCCTGGCGCGTCCCGCCCACTACGTGCTGGTCTCGTCGGCCGACGAAATCCTCGCTGCCAAGGCGCAAGGCAAGCTGGCGGTCACCTTTGACATCGAAGGCATGAACGCCCTGGACGGCCGGATTGAGATGGTCGAGTTCTACCATGGCCTTGGCGTGCGCCAGATGCTTTTCGCCTATAACCGCAACAACCTTGCCGGCGGCGGATGCCATGACGAAGACCCGGGTCTGACCGCGTTCGGTCGGCAGGTGATCGACGAGATGAACCGCCTCGGCATGTTCGTGGATGTGAGCCACACCGGCTATCGCACCACCATGGACGTGATGGAGTACACGGACCGGCCAGTCATCTTCTCGCACTCCAATCCGAAAGCGCTCTGCGCCCACGGTCGCAACATCACGGACGAGCAGATCAAGGCCTGCGCCCGCACCGGCGGCATCGTCGGCGTTGTCGGGCTCAGTCGTTTCCTTGGCGAGGCGCGCACCGATTCCGAACGGCTGGCCGACCATGTCGAATATCTGATCGATCTCGCTGGCCCACGCCATGTTGGCATCGGCCTCGACCATGCTGTCCCGGTCGAGATCGAAGGCATCGACGACATCATCGCCAGCAATCCGCATTTCTGGCCGAAGAGCGAATATGCGGGAGAAACGACCTATTCGGCACCAGCCCAAATGAAAGAGCTGACCGAGGTTCTGCTTCGTCGCGGTCAGCCGGAAGGAGCGGTCCGCGACGTCATAGGCGGCAACTTCATGCGCCTTGCCCGGGAAATCTGGAAATAACCACCGGAGCAGCTGTCGAGCGCTCCGTGGGACCTTCTTTTGGTCAGGCGGGTTGGTCCGCGCCAAGAAGGACGCGCAGCTTCGCGACGGCCGCATCCGGACTGGTCGATACGGGGATGTTCGTCGCCGCTTTGACCGCATCCCGCGCGCGCGCCATGGAGAACTGTGCCAAGACGATCGCATCGAAATCCTTCAGCTTGGCGGCTTCAGCCGCGATCAGCCGGTTGTGGGTTTCCACGTCTCCTGCACGCACCGCCTCGATCGCGCCCGGCACGAAATAGCTCGTGATGGTGGCAGCTTGGCCCATACGGGCGGCTTCGTCCCGGAACTCCTGCTCCATTCCTTCCCTCGACGGCGGGAAAGTGTAGAGCATTGCGGTGCGACCGCCACGGCGGATCGCCGTCTCAAACATGGCCTCGTTCGGTTTCAGAACCGGAACGTCCAGCTTCGCCGCGGCCTGTTCAATCGCTTGCCCGAACGCCGAGCAGGTGAACAGCACGGCATCGCTTCCGATCGAACGGGCATAGCTGGCCAAGGCCTCGACGCGCCGGACCATGTCGCTCGTCAGGTCAGCGGTTTTGGCGCGGTCCACTGCCAGGCTGTCCTCGAGGATATTGACGGTTTCGGCGCCAGGCCATCCCGCTTCGAACGCCCATCTGATCGGCTCCATCGAGATGGGCGTGGCATGGATCAGGGCAATGCGAGGCTGTGACGTCATTGTGCGAGACCGAATGATAAACGAGGCCGCCCCGAGAGCAAGCGGCGTTGGTACCGATGACTATTTCGGGGCTGCCGCCGCGAAGACCCATACGCTCTCGGCAGGGATCCGCGCCCATACATTGCCCGAGGCAAGTTGCCGCGCGCCGTGCGCCTTGGCGACGAAGTCGCCACGGCGCAGACGGTACTCCCGCTTGTCGCCGAGATAGATGCTGTCGTCGAGATGCATCTCGATGCCGTCCGGGTGCAAGGGACCGCGGTACTTCGAGATCGACACTCTCGCGATGGGCGGGATCATCCCGCTTATCCTTTCGAGGCCAGCTCACCATGGCAAGGAGGGAGGAAGGCGACCGCAGACCCAATAAGTGATCGCCCTTGCCCTCGATCACGTGGCGAGACAGCCATCACAAAGCCCGTCGCCTCGAGCGCTACGAGCGTGCGACGTTTTGGCCATGAAAACCGAGAACCGTGAGTGGCCGAACCCGGTTGCGCATAATCCGGCGGAAGAGTTCCACTTCGGGTAAGGTTGAAGGCCGCAGGAGGCAGGATCGGGCTATCTTTCCCGAAAGGCGCGCTGGAACGAGTCCACCAGCGGCTTGGTCAGATAGCTCAGAAAGGTTCGCTCGCCGGTTGAAATGAAGGTTTCGACCGGCATGCCTGGGTAGATCTGCTCGGGCTTGACCTGCGGTGGCAGCTTGTCGGCCATCTTAAGCCGCACGGTGTAATAGGGCTGTCCAGTGCTGGGAGTGGTCAGCCGGTCCGCCGAAATGTAGAAGACCTTTCCCGGCACTTTTGGTGTTGTCCGTGCGTTCAGGGCCGTGAACATCATGTTCGCGCCTTGGCCGACTCGGATAGAATCGATGTCTTCAGGCTTGATCTTTGCCTCGACGATAAGTTCCTTCGTCGGCAGAAGCTCCATCGCAGGCTCGCCAGCACGAATGACGCTGCCTTCGGAATTGTACAGAGAGCGGACGATGATTCCGTCCGCCGGGGCACGAATGGTCGTTCGCACCAGGACCGATCGAGCGGCGTTGATTTGTTCCTCAAGGTCGGCCACCTCTACCCGGGCTTTGTTCAGTTCGGTGACAGCATCCTCGACCCGGGTGGTTGTTAGTCTTTCAATCTGCTGGCGCGCTTCCACGATCTGGGTGGCCGCGCTGGCGATTTGCGCCTCCAGCGATCCCTCCTGACCTACCAACTCGGCGGTGCTGCGCAGAAGGTCGGTGTATTCGGAACGATTTGTCAGTCCCTTGTCGAGCAAGTGCTTTTTGCGTTCCGTCTCGGCATTGACGATCGCGAGCTGGTTTGCCGCAGCATCCTTTTGCGCCTTCAAGCCGGCAACAGCTTCCTGAAGGGCTGCCACCCGTTCCCTAAGGATCTCCTGATCTGCGCCATAGCGCGCTAGCCGAGCCCGGAACTCCTTGGTTTGCTCTGCAAAGACGTCACTGAATTCGGACGCGTCTGAGTAGGCGCCTAAATCGCGGGGCAGGACGATTTTCTCCAGGCCATCCCGTTCTGCCTCGAGCCGCGCGATCTCAGCCTTTTGTGCGACCCACTGTTTGAGGACTCGGTTGAGCTGCGACTGCGCCACCGTTGGATCGAGCACGATCAGCGCCTGCCCTCGTAAGACTCTGTCACCCTCTCGAGCTTTGACGCTGCTGACCACGCCACCTTCGAGATGCTGGATCATGACATTCTGTCCAGCTGCTGCAATCACTCCTGGCGCGATCGTTGCTCCGGCAATCGGCGCCATTGCGCCCCAGAATACGAAGCCAAGCAAGAAAACGGACACGCTTGCATACCCCGCGAGCGTGATGCGATCTGTGCGTGTGTCGACGTTGCGCTGCCAGCTATACGTCCTGGCGCCGATGGCTTGGCTAGTCATTAGCGACCTTTATCTCGCCTCGAGCAGATGAGGGGAAAGGCACCACTCCTTCGCGCGACTGAGAGGCTGCGGGCCACCCCGCTTGGGCGCGTCGCTCGACAAGTCTATCGAGCACGCCCTTGGTCAAACCGTAGATCTCGACCTGGCCATTGCGTAGCATCAATACGCGATCGCATTTGGAAGCGAGAGAGGGCCGATGGGTTATGACAAGCACGGTCGTTTTTCGTGAACGCGCCCCGCTAATCGCGCGCTCGAGCGCGGCTTCGCCGTTGGAATCGAGATTTGCATTGGGCTCGTCGAGAACCAGCACCTTGGGATCGCCGTAGAAGGCCCGAGCAAGCCCGATGCGTTGACGCTCGCCACCCGAAAGGCGAACGCCGGTCGGGCCGATCAGCGTCGAGTAGCCATCCCTCTGACCCAGGATGAGCTCATGCACTTGGGCCCGCTGGGCTGCTTGAACCAACTTCTCGCTGGGCGCATTCGGTTCGAACCGCGCGATATTTTGCGCGATGGTTCCCGGGAAGAGTTCCACATCTTGCGGCAGGTAACCAATATGGCGGCCGAGTTGTTCCGGGTCCCAGTTCCGAACATCGCCGCCGTCGATCCGGATCGCCCCAGAGCGGGGCGCGATCGCACCGACGATGAGGCGCGCCAAAGTCGATTTTCCAGCCTGGCTCGGCCCTACGATCGCGACTGTCTCGCCGGCGGCGACCTCAAAGGTCAAGCGCTTGATCAGCGGCAGCGAGCCATCGGCCGCGCCCGGAAGATGATAGACTATTTGCTCCACGCTTAGCGCTCCTTCAGGAGCCGGCAATGCTACGTTCTCCTGGTTGTCGAGCCCGGACCGGAGAGCCGAAAGCCTCTTCCACGCAAGATTGGCGTCGATGATCTGCCGCCAACTCCCAATGATCTGATCAAGAGGTTGCAGAGCGCGCGCCGAAATCATCGAGGACGCAAATATCATACCGGCGGTCATCTCGTTGTGGAGAACCAGATAAGCGCCGGCTCCCAATATCGCGATCTGCAGTGTCGAACGAGTGGTGCGCGATACACCGCCATAAAACGAATTGATGCGAGCGAGCCCATCCGAGGCGTGTAGAGAGCCGGAAAAACGGGTGCCCCAGAATTCTATCGCGTTGGACACCATGCCAAGTGCGCGAACGGTTTCGAAGCTTCGGGCGAAAGCCTGCGCCGAATTCATCGAGGCGTTGAGACTCTCCGCCGCCTCCTTGCCAGGTCGCGAGCTCGCGACCTGGTTCAGCATGGCGATGGCGACCATGAGAACCGCCCCGACGACCGTCACGAGGAAGAGCAGCGGATGGATGAAATAGAGCAGGCCTACGAAGATCGGCCCGAAAGGAAGGTCGAAGAGAAAGAAAATCGTTCTCGAAGCGATGAAGCCTCGCACGGTGGCCAAGTCGCGCAAGGCTTGAACATCGCCGAGGCCAGCGCGAGGGCCACTCATTGCAGCGAGAAAAGACGATGTGCCCAAAGAGACATCCAGTCGCGCCGCGAGCCGGCTTGCGTATACACCCCGCACGACTTCGAGCACGCCGAAGAGCAAGAGCGTCGAAAGCGCAAGCAATGTTAGGTAGGTGAGCGTGTCCAAATTGGCGGCGGGCAACACCCGATCATAGACCTGCAGCATGTAGAGAGGCAGAACTAGCACCAGGGTGTTCATCACCGCGGAGAACAGGCCCATTTCGACCACGCTCTTCGACAGCACCCTTCTATTCGTGTAACTGGGCATCCCCGAAATCGTCTCTTTTGGTTAAGCGATCATTTTAGACAATGTTTATATATCATGCCAAGCAGCCGCGCTATCGCTTGCGACCTTTTGACAGCCTAGCCTCACTTTCACCGGAAGTTATCCACCGGGCATCCAGTTCGGCTGGGACGCCAGGAACCACCAATCCAGGATGGCGCTAAGCGTCTGATTCTCAAGCAGAGAATTGAATCGTCCAAACCTCGAAATTGCCCTAGTCAGCCAATCGTTTGCTGGCAGTGAAAATGACGTCTGCGAACGAGGCGGCGTGAAACTCTGGTTGCTACATGTTTTCCAACAATAGCGCCGCCGCCGCAGCAAGCTGGCCGCCGATAATGGTGTCGCCGCCATCGGCCCGATCGGTTTGGGATTGGTGATGGCAGCGCCGACCGCAAAGGCCGGCGCATGCGCATCCGCGGCGATCAATGCGGCCGACGTTTATGGCAACTTGATCGGCGTCCGCCGCCTTTCTGATCGGTGACCGTCGGAACCAGGCACGGCGGGGGGCGCGCCCGCCCCTCGCCATGCCATGGTCCGATCGCATGAACGATCAAACGACGAATACGTCGTGATAGGTCAGTGCCGCTCCGGGCTCCAGGTGGGCGATTTCCACCTGCGGGGCCGATCTCGAGCCGTCGGGATCATAGGACAAGACGCCCGTGGCCCGGTTGTAGAGCAGGTGATCGTTGCTATGGGTGGCGTGTTCTCGCAACTCAAAATACGACGAGTTCACCTGCGTCGGGCTGGACGAGGAACCGGCGCCGAGTTGGGTGAAGACGGCGTTGTCGAGATAGAGCGCGTCGTTTACCGCGTCGAAGTCGGTCAGCGTGTCGACATTGCCGGCGCCATAGGCGGTGTCAAACACAAAGGTGTCGTGGCCCGCGCCGCCGGTCAGCACGTCGTTGCCACCCTTGCCCCGCAATGTGTCGTTGCCAGCCAGGCCATCAAAGGTATCGGCCGCGGCAGTGCCGACAAATGTATCGTTCCCGGTCGTTCCGTGGGTCGGGTCCGTCGGCAGGGTCGGAGATGACGGTAGCGGGTCGGTCGGCACGGTCGGAGATGACGGCAGCGGGTCCGTCCCGTCATGGGCTGCATGCCAGGCCGCCTTGGCGTTGGCCCAGTAATCGCGGGCCGCTTGGCCTTGAAGGACCGTCCAGCCGGCGGGCGGCATTGGATAATCCGCCGGCAGTGGCGTGTCGGAGAGGTTGAGATAGTAATTGCCGTGCGACTCGACCGTCTTGTCCCAGGCCCGCTGCACCCGCTCCAAGCCGTTGTGGTCAACGTCGGTGATCGCCACCACGCAGTCGATGAAGCGCAAGCTAGGAACGATATCGTCAGCGCCTGTGCCCTTGTCCAGTTTGAACGGCGAACCGTGCGTCATCTCGCCTTTGCGAAGATACTCTCCCATGCCTAGAAGCATGCCATCCATGGTGACCGTGTTGTCAGACCCATCGACGTCACCGTCGCCAAGGCTCACTCCGGAAAACACGTGGTCGAACAGCGAATCCCGGATGGTGCCGCCGATGACGTCGTCGTCCTCGACCGCGTCGTCTCGTGAGTAGCCGACATAGGTATCCTCGATGAGGAAGGTGCCAGTGCCGCCGACACGGATGCCATCCCAGGGCTTGGTGATCGTCCAGTCGTCGATGACAAAGTTGTGGGCTGAATTCACGCGGACTGCGGCGGAGTTGACGTAAACGTCCTCCCAGGCGCCGGTTTGGGAGACCGTGCCGTTGATCGTGCCGCCCGACGCCACGAGGTTGTCGCCGGGGTTGACGACCGCGAAGGGATAGAGGTTGGTGGAGCTTCCCTGATTGGCGACAATCCACGAGGCTTTGCTGGCATCGATAGTGGTGTCGGCGGGGAGACCGGATGCTTTATATTGGCGGTAGCCGTAGTCACCGCTCAAGACAATGGTATTCGTATCGGCCATTCTTGGCGACCTTTCACACCCCCACCCTTTCTGCCCAACATGCCTGAAGCCCGAATGGCTCGCGGCCAAAAGAGCCCAGGTTAGCGGTATGGAGCAAATCACAAAATTTAAAAAAAGTGTCTCAAAATGTAACAATATATCTCTCGCGGGAATTGGGTGGCGCGGCGATTTCAGCGCGGATTCTCTTCAGTGGTCTCAACGCGGCTTTCGATCCCTTGCCACCTCCAAAACCCACCGGCCTCGCAGGAGCAGTCCATGAGCGGAGACGGTGCGCACGGGTTCCATCGTTGCAAATCATCGAAATCCGGACGATTGGCGAGACGATCAAATTCGTCCGTGAGTTATGGGGCAAGAACGCACGCCGGGATGTCGAGCGCCCGGCAATGAACTGACCGATATTTGCGTCAGCTCGACATCACGCTCTCTCAATATGAAGTGGAAGTCCGTGCTCTGGTCGCGGCGAGCTGTGGGGCAGGTCCCTCGACAATATCGGCCCGACCTCCTATATGCTTCGCGCAAAAGCACGGAGAAAGGGTGTGTCCCGAGAGCGTGACGTGCTTATGTGGCGCGAAGCCGGGAAACTTGCGTTATCTGGCGACTATGAAGGATGGCTTGCCATCGAATGGGAGCTTCGTAGCAGAGGATTCTCACGCGCCAAGCTGTTGTTCGATAACGACCGGGTCCGAAAAAAATTGGATGAGATCTGCAAGAGGGCACAGGAGCAACGCGCCGACCCCAAACAGACCTAAAGACCAGAAACGCCCCGCCTTTCCAGAACCCAGCCAACCTTTCTCTCTTTCCGATGAGTTGCATTTCTCCACGCCAGGTTTCTCGCCAGGCAGGCGAAAGCGCCGGCCTAAACCTTTTCCGCCGACAGACGTTGTTTGTTCCAGACGGACCGAGCGACCGGCAGCGGAGAGGATCACCCGATGTATTTCATGGCACTGGCCACCGACTACGACGGCACGCTGGCGCATGACGGACTGGTCACCGCCAGCACGCTGTCGGCGCTGAAGAAGCTGAAGAAGTCCGGCCGCAAGCTCATCCTGGTCACCGGCCGCGAACTGCCCGATCTCAAAGAGGTGTTTCCGGAGGTCGGGCTATTCGACAAGGTGGTGGCCGAAAACGGCGCGCTGATCTACACGCCGGCGAGCGAAGAAGAGCAAACAATCTCGCCCTCGCCTTCCGCCGATTTCGTCGACAGACTGAAGAAGCGCGGCGTCAAGCCGCTCTCGGTCGGCCGCTCGATCGTTGCCACCTGGGAGCCGCACCAGGCCACCGTGCTCGACGTCATCAAGGAGCTCGGCCTTGAGCTGGAGATCATCTTTAACAAGGGCGCGGTGATGATCCTGCCCTCAGGCATCAACAAGGCCACCGGACTGGCGGCTGCGCTCAAGGACCTCAGATTGTCGCCGCATAATGTGGTGGGCATCGGCGATGCCGAGAACGACCACGCCTTCCTCAGGGCTTCGGGTTGCAGCATCGCCGTCGCCAACGCATTGCCCGCCGTGAAGGAAACCGCCGACCTCGTCACGAGGGAGGCGCGCGGCAAGGGTGTCGAAGAACTGATCGGCAAGCTGATAAAGCAGGATCATCTGATAGCTCGCAAGCGCTTGCGCGGCGTCCTGCTGGGAACTGCCAACGGCAAGAAGGTCTATCTGTCGCCCGTCGAGACCGTTCTGATCGCCGGAAGCTCCGGTATCGGCAAGTCGACATTGGCCACAGCGCTCACCGAGCGGCTTGCCGAACAGGGATTGCAGTTCTGCATTTTCGATCCCGAGGGCGACTATGACGGACTGGAGGGCGCCGTTCCGCTAGGTGATGGCTCGACTACACCCAGCAAGGAGCAATTGCTGGAGCTGATCGAAAAGCCTAGCACCAATATCGTGGTCAACGGGCTGGCGCTGAAGGTCGACGAGCGGCCCGACTTCTTTGCCGAATTGCTGCCAGGCCTCGGCAGCGTCCGCTACCGCACGGCAAGGCCGCATTGGCTGATCATCGACGAGGCGCATCACCTTCTGCCCCGGCGCCGCGAGGACACGCGCGCGGTGCTGTCGCTCGAGCTGCCGGGCACGGTGCTGATCACCGTGCATCCGGAAGCGATTTCGACCGGGGTCCTGCGCCTGGTGACGGCGGTCATCGCGCTCGGTCCGAAGGCGAAGAGCGTGATCAAGACCTTCTGCAAGGAGGCCGGGCTGGAGGCGCCCAAGAGCATTCCTTCGCCGAAGGGTGACCGGGTTCTGCTGTGGCGGCCGCAGGACGGCAAGAAGCCGTTCACGGTCAAGGCGATCGAACCCCACCAATCGCTGAAGCGGCACAGCCGCAAATATGCCGAAGGCGAGCTCGACGAGGCCGGCAGTTTCTATTTCACGGGGCCGGAAAAGGCGATGAACCTCAGAGCCCACAACCTGATTATTTTCGCCCAAATGGCAGAAGGCATCGACGACAAGACCTGGGAATATCACCTGCGCGCCGGCGACTATTCCAAATGGTTCCGCCAACAGATCAGGGACAAGGAACTCGCCCGCGAGACGGCAGAGGCCGAGAAGGACAGGCGTCTATCGCCCGAGGACAGCCGCAAGCGCGTGCTGGAGGCCGTGCGCCGGCGTTACACGGCGCCAGCCACGGCACCGGAGAGGTAACTCAGTCGGTTCCGGACGCCAAGCCGCCCTCAACTCGCCTCGCGCATCGCCTCAGCCGCCTGCAGGTCGACCGAGACCAGCTGGCTGACGCCCTGCTCGGCCATGGTGACGCCGAACAGCCGGTCCATGCGCGCCATGGTGATCGGGTTGTGGGTGATGATGACGAAGCGCGTCTCGGTGGTCTTCGACATCTCGTCCATCAGATTGCAGAAGCGCTCGACATTGTGGTCGTCGAGCGGGGCGTCGACCTCGTCGAGCACGCAGATCGGCGCCGGATTGGTAAGGAAGACGGCAAAAATCAGCGACATGGCGGTGAGCGCCTGCTCGCCGCCGGAGAGCAGCGTCATGGTCTGCGGCTTCTTGCCCGGCGGGCGTGCGAGGATTTCGAGGCCGGCTTCCAGCGGATCTTCGGACTCGATCAGCTGCAATTCGGCCGTGCCGCCGCCGAAAAGATGCGAGAACAGGCGCTGAAAGTGGCCGTTGACCACCTCAAAGGCCGACAGCAGGCGTTCGCGGCCCTCGCGGTTGAGGCTCTGGATCGCCTGGCGCAGTTTTCTGATCGCCTCGATGATGTCCTCGCGCTCGGAAACGATGATTTCCAGGCGGTCCGACAGCTCCCGCTGTTCTTCCTCGGCGCGCAGATTGACGGCCCCTAGCCGCTCGCGCTCGATCTTCAGCCGGTCGAGCTGGCGCTCGACCTCGGCCATGTCCGGCATCGGGTCGTCGGTCTCTAGCCCGGTATGCTTGATGACGAGATGCGGCGGCGTGTTCAACGCTTCCTGGATGCGAGCCTCGACCTCGGCGCGGCGTTCGTCGGCCGCGGTCAGCCGCTCCTCGGCGCGGACGCGGGTCTCGCGCGCTTCGGCAAGCGACTGGATCGCCGCGGTCGCCGCCTTGTCGAGCTCGGCTTGCTTGGTCTCCGCTTCCTGCAGGCGATCGCCGGCGGCCTGGCGCAGCGCCTCGGCCTCGGAAAGCTGACTCAACAGCGCACGGCGCTTGGCGTCGATCTCGTCGGGCGCGTCGGCCAGCCGCTCGCGCTCAGCTTCGGCCTCAGCCTTGCGCTCGCCAAGCGCGGCGATCTGCGTCGAGGCGTTTTCGGCCCGCTCCAGCCAGTTCTTGCGCTCGGTGCCGATCGCGTCGAGCCGGCGCATGCGCGCTTCGGCCTCGCGCCGTAGGCCGTCATGCACGGCGCGCGTATCGGCAAGCGTGGCGCGGTCGCGAGCTACACTGGCGGAGGCCTGCTCGAGCTGGAGCTGCAGGTCGCCGAGATCGGGCGCGTCCCTGAGCATCTCCTCGGCTTCGAGGAAAGCGGCTTGCGTCTCTTCATGGATGTCGACGATGCGCGCGCGGGCGTCATCCAAGGCAGCACGGCGGCTCGCCAGCTCGCCGCCGGCCT
This sequence comes from Mesorhizobium sp. WSM4989, assembly GCF_029625795.1. Lineage (NCBI taxonomy): Bacteria > Pseudomonadati > Pseudomonadota > Alphaproteobacteria > Hyphomicrobiales > Phyllobacteriaceae > Mesorhizobium > Mesorhizobium sp. WSM4989. Next base: position 986,252 of record NZ_JARTVN010000001.1, read on the forward strand.
TCTCGGCCTCGGCCAGCGCGTTACGGGCGGCGTCCAGTGCGTGCTGGGCATCGCGGCCGGCCTGACGCGCGTTGCGCTCGGCCTCGCTCGCCTGGCGCATGGCCTGCTCGGCGCGCGCCAGCGCCTCCTCGGCCTCGCGCACGACGCGGGTCGCCTGCACGGCCTCGGCATCGAGCTCCGCCAGGCGGTTCTTCTGCGCCAACCGCTGCGCGGCAGCGGTTGGCGCATCGGCGCTGGCCGTCAAGCCGTCCCAGCGCCAGAGCGCGCCGTCGCGGCTGACCAGCCGCTGGCCGGGCGCGAGCTGCGCTTGAAGGCGACGGCCATCGGCGGCGTCGACGATGCCGATCTGCGCCAGGCGGCGGGCAAGCTGTGCCGGCGCGCGGACCACACGCGCCAGGCTCCTCACGCCTTCGGGCAGTGCCGCGTCACCCGGTTGAACCGCGCTCTCGCCCCAATGCACCGGGGCGCTGCGGTCGAGCGGCACGTCGAGGTCCTCGCCGAGCGCGGCGCCAAGTGCCGTCTCGTAGCCGCGCTCGACGCTGATCTGCTCCAGCACCGAAGGAAAGAGATCGCCGCTCGCGGCGTTGAGTATCTTGGCCAGCGTGCGCGCTTCCGTCTCGATGCGCTGCAATTCGGCCTTGGCATCCTGCAGAGGCGGACGGGCAGCACTTTCGGCGGCGCGCGCTTCGGCGACCGCCTGCTCGGCGGCGATGGCGCCTAACTCGCTCTCTTCCAGCCGGGCAAGCGCGTCCTCGACCAGCAGCCGCTTCTCGGCGGGATCGGGCAGGCCGGAAATGCGCGTGACAATATCGGAGAGCTCGCGATCGACCTCGGCAAGCTGGCGAGCGAAGCGGTCGCGGCGCTCGGCGGTCTCACGCAAAGTGCGCTCGATCTGGTGGCGCGAGGCGGCCGCCTCGGCGCGTTCGGCCGTCAGCGCGGCAAGCCTGGCTTCGCTCTGCGAGAGCGTCGCGCCGGCCTGCTCGAAGGCGGCGCGGGTGGTGGCTTCGCGCTCGGCAGCACCTGCATTGTCCGAATTGAGCTCGGCTTCCTCGGCGCGGAGACGCTCGAGAATGTCGGCATTGTCGCGCACCATCCGCTCCTCGCGGGCGATGTCTGCATCGAGCTGTTGCAGGCGCCGCTCCAGCTCCGCCTGGCGCGAGCGGATGCGGCCGGCCTCTTCTTCGATCTGCGTCTTGGCGATCGACAGGCGCTGAAAGGCCGCCGCCGCGGCCGCTTCCGCGTCGCGCAGGTCGGGCAGGCGGTGAGCGGCGATGCCCTGCTCCCTCGCAGCGGCCATCTGGGCTGCGGCGCGGTCACCGACCAGCGTGGTGGCAACGGCAAGCGCCGAACGCGCTTCGCCTTCCTGGGTTTTGGCCAGCGTCCAGCGCAGATGCAGAAGCGTCGCCTCGGCCTTGCGGATGTCGGCCGACAGGTTCTTGAAGCGCGAGGCCTGGCGCGCCTGGCGCTTCAGGCTGTCGATCTGGCTTTCCAACTCGCCGACGACATCGTCAAGCCGTTCGAGGTTTTGTTCGGCCGCCTTCAGCCGAAGCTCCGCCTCGTGCCGGCGCGTGTGCAAGCCGGAGATACCGGCGGCTTCTTCGAGCAGCGCCCGGCGCGCCTGGGGCTTTGCCTGGATCAGCTCGCCGATGCGGCCCTGGCCGACCATGGAGGGCGAGCGAGCGCCGGTCGACTGGTCGGCGAAGAGCAGCTGCACGTCCTTGGCGCGCGCTTCCTTGCCGTTGATGCGATAGAGCGAGCCCGCCTCGCGCTCGATGCGGCGCGACACCTGCAATTCATCGGCGTCGTTGAAGGCGGCGGGTGCCGTGCGGTCCGAATTGTCGAGGAAGAGCGTGACTTCGGCGGTGTTGCGCGCCGGCCGCGCGCCGGAGCCGGAAAAGATCACGTCGTCCATGCCGGACGCGCGCATGTTCTTGTAGGAGCTTTCGCCCATCACCCAGCGCAGCGCCTCGACAAGGTTGGACTTGCCGCAGCCGTTCGGCCCGACAATGCCGGTCAGCCCGCGTTCGATGACGAACTCGCCGGGCTCGACGAAGGACTTGAAACCGAGGAGGCGAAGGCGCGAAAACTTCATTCGCGCCGCTCCGCAAAGACCAATATGCCGAAGCCAAGCAGCTTCGGCGCGGCCTGGACGTCAGAGCAGAGGGTCGATGATGGCCGACATTTCCTCAATCGACATCGCCCCTTTGTAGGTCTTTCCGTTGATGAAGAAGGTCGGCGTCGAGTCGACCTTGAACTCGTCCGCTCCGCGTTTCTGGACTGCTCTCACATCGTCCAGAAGCTTCTGGTCCGTCAAGCAGGCCTCAAATGACTCCTGTGTAAAACCGGCGAGCTTGGAAATCTGCAGCAGCGCTTCCTTGGTGTTGCTGACGCCGACCCAGCTCGGCTGCTGCTTGAACAACACGTCCACCATGGCGAAATAGTTGTCCTTGGCGCAGCGCGCCAGCATGAAGCCGGCCTCGGCGCTCGGGTCGAAGGGGAATTCGCGCAGGATATAGCGCACCTTGCCCGTGTCGATGTATTTCGACTTCAGCTCAGGGAAGGTTGTGTCGTTGAAATGCGCGCAATGCGGGCAGGTCATCGAGGCATATTCGACGATGGTGACCTTGGCGTCGTCCTTGCCGAGCTGCTTGTCGGGCAAAGCGCCGGGCTTGAGCAGTTCCGCCATGTCGACGGTGCCCTGCGCTTCCGGCACCTGAGCGGCCGCGGGCGTGGCAGGCTTGGCTGGCGTCGACGGATTGGCGGGCTTCACATCGGCCGCCTTTGCCTCTTCACCCGAGTCGCTGCACGCGGCAAGCAGCGCCACTGCCGGAACGGCGGCCAGCGTGGTCAGAAGGTTTCTGCGAGACAAAGAGCGGTTCATGCGAATCACCTGATATCGGTTGGATTTTGCAATGCAAGGGCTAGAAAAGGCGAGAGTTGGCGCGAATTAAGGCATCGGCATCCCCAATCCAATCGCCAAATTTTTCGGGCGCGATCACGAATATGCGATATTGACGACAATTTTGCAGCGCGCTCCACGACTTTTCCCGAAACCGCCGGAACTTTCGGGAGACATGCTCAGGGCTTTTTTTGTCCGAGGATGGTCGCGCCGAGCCGCTCGAGCGAAGCGCGCAAGCCATCATCCTCGATCTTGCCGACCGTTCGCGCCAGCTTCGATTTCTCGGCCTCGCTGAGCGGCCTCGGTTGTGGTTTCGGCCGCGCTTTCGCCGAAAGGACCGGCTTCTGCAGGATCTTGATGCGGCCTATGGCGTTGAAACCCAGGAAGGCGTTGACGCGGTTGATGACCTCGCCCGCCTCATGCTGAAGATGCAGCGCCGCCATGCCTTCGCAGGCAATGATCAGCACCGCCGGCTCGAACGGATCGTCCTCATGCAGGCGGCGCGGCCACTGGATCTTTTCCGGGCGCGAGTGGCTGGCCAGGCGCGGCCCGGCGATCTCTTCCCAGGACTGCACCAGTCCGATCGAGATGCCGGCGCGCTTCTTCAGGACAGGATCGAGGATCTCGGTCGCGAGATCGCTCACCGGAACGGGATTGCCGAAGGGCCTTTTCCCTGCCATTTGCGTTCTCCGATCCTAACTCACCCGATCAATGGCACCGCAAGACCAGACCCGCAAGGCCGCAGCCGAGAAGTGCGTATCCGGAGATAGCAGCATCGCCGTCCGCCTGCTTGCCTGGTACGACGCGCATCACCGCGACCTGCCCTGGCGCGTGACGCCGAGTGCGTTCTCGCGTGGGACAAAACCCGACCCTTATCGCGTCTGGCTCTCCGAGGTCATGCTGCAGCAGACCACGGTCGAGGCGGTGAAAGCCTATTTCCGGGCGTTTGTCGAGAAATGGCCGACCGTCGAGGCGCTGGCGGCAGCGCCGGCCGAGGACGTCATGAAGGCCTGGGCCGGGCTCGGTTATTACTCGAGGGCACGCAATCTCAAAGCCTGCGCCGATCTCGTGGCGCAGCGGAGCGGCCGCTTTCCCGACACCGAGGCGGGATTGAAGGAATTGCCGGGCATCGGCGCCTACACGGCGGCCGCCATCGCGGCGATCGCCTTCGACCGGCCTGCCGCCGTCGTCGACGGCAATGTCGAGCGTGTCATCTCGCGGCTCTATTCGGTGGAGACGCCGCTCAGCGAGGCCAAGCCGGAAATCCGAGCCCTGGTCGAGAAGCTCGTGCCAGGTGCAAGGCCCGGCGATTTCGCCCAGGCGATGATGGATCTCGGCGCAACGATCTGCACGCCGCGGCGGCCGCGCTGCATGCTGTGCCCGCTGCGCGAGGATTGCAGCGCGATCCTGTCAGGCGATCCGGAGCGCTTTCCAGTCCGCCTGCCCAAGGGCGACAAGCCGCTCAGGCGCGGTGCTGCCTTTGTCGCCCAGCGCGATGACGGCGCCATCCTGCTGCGCAAACGGCCGGACAAGGGGCTGCTCGGCGGCATGACCGAGGTGCCGACCACGGCGTGGACGGCGCGGGCCGACGGCGCTACGACGGACGCAGCGCCCATTTCGGCCGACTGGCGGCGCGCCGGGCGGATCGGCCATGTCTTCACCCATTTCGCGCTCGAACTCGACGTCTTCCATGCCCACATCAGGGGTGATGCGCCCAACGGGCATTTCTGGTCGCTAGCCCACGAAATTCCCGGGGAAGCGCTGCCCACCGTCATGAAAAAGGTAATCGAGGCAGCGATACCGGGCGCAACCAAAAAGCAAGCCCCGCTGCGCCCGCGTTGAAAGGACCGCAATGACTGACATCCGCCACATCGTGTTCGATATCGGCAAGGTGCTGATCCACTACGATCCGGACCTTCCGTTCAGCCGGCTGATCCCGGATGCCGAGGAGCGGAAATGGTTCTTCGACAATGTCTGCACCAGCGCCTGGAACATCGAGCAGGATCGCGGCCGCACCTGGCAAGACGCCGAGGCGCTGCTGATCGCCGAACACCCCGATCATGCCGAGAACATCCGCAACTTCCGTCGCTGCTGGCACGAGATGGTGCCGCATGCCTATGACGACAGCGTCGCCATCATGGTCGGCCTTATCGACAGGGGCCGCGATGTGACCATGCTGACCAATTTCGCCGCCGACACATTCGCCGAAGCCCGCCGGCGCTTCGACTTTCTCAATCGGCCGCGCGGCGTCACGGTTTCGGGCGAGATCGGCCTGATCAAGCCGGACCAAGCCATCTACGACCGTCACGTCGCATCCTTCGACCTGGAGCCGGCCGCCACACTCTTCATCGACGACAGCCAGAAGAATGTCGACGGCGCCAAGGCCGCCGGCTGGCAGGCGGTGCTGTTCACCGATGCCAAGGCGCTTCAAACGGATCTTGAACGGCTCGGGATTGCGGCCTGAACTGAATCACTTGCGGCAATCGGTTGAGCTTTCGATTCAAGCGGATCAGCCGCCTGCCCGCTCCATTCCGAGGCGGGCGATGCGGCGCAATTCGTCGATCGGGGTGAGGCCGCCGCTGCGCTCATAGTGCCAGAAGGTCCAGCCGTTGCAGGCGTCCAAACCCTGCACCTCGGCGCCGATCTTGTGGATCGAGCCGGCGCTGTCGCCGATGGCCAGCGTGCCGTCGGCGCGCACCTTGGCCGCCCAGCGCTTCTTGGCGTCGTAAAGTGTGGCGCCCGGCGCCACCAGGCCGGTGTCGATCAGGCTTATGAAGGCGACGCGCGGCTCGGCGCGCTTGCCGGACAGCACGGTGAGGTCGGCCTCATCCAGCGGGCGCACGGCGGCGATGCGCTCATTGGCGGCATCGATGTAGGATTGCTCGCGCTCGATGCCGACGAAGTGACGGCCGAGGCGCTTGGCGACCGCACCCGTGGTGCCCGAGCCGAAGAAGGGATCGAGCACGACATCGCCCGGCTTGGTCGAGGCCATCATGATGCGGGCCAGCAGCGCTTCCGGCTTCTGCGTGGGATGCAGCTTGTTGCCGTTCTCGTCTTTCAGGCGCTCGGCGCCGGTGCAGATCGGGAACAGCCAGTCCGAGCGCATCTGCAAATCGTCATTCGAGGCCTTCAGCGCTTCGTAGTTGAAGGTGTAGCCCTTGGACTTCTGGTCGCGTGAGGCCCAGATCATCGTCTCATGGGCGTTCTGGAAGCGGCGGCCGCGGAAATTCGGCATCGGGTTGGTCTTGCGCCAGACGACGTCGTTCAGGATCCAGAAGCCGAGATCCTGCATCCTGGCACCGACGCGGAAGATGTTGTGGTAGGAGCCAATCACCCAGATCGTGCCATTGGGCTTCAGCACGCGTCGCGCGGCAAGCAGCCAGGCGCGGGTGAAGGCGTCATAGGCATCAAAACTCTCGAACCGGTCCCAGTCGTCGTCGACGGCGTCGACCTTGGACTGGTCGGGCCGATGCAGGTCGCCGTCGAGTTGCAGGTTGTAAGGCGGATCGGCGAAGATGACGTCGATCGACTTTTCGGGCAGCCTGTCGAGGGCGGCGACGCAGTCGCCTTTGAGGATCGTGTCCAGCCATTCGGACTGGGGAGCGTGGGAAAGCTCGTCGAGAAGACGCACGGCAGACATCAAAACACCCAAAGCACGCGTTACGATTTACTGGCCGTTATGGTTACCGATCAGCGTAAACATTCGGTGAAGGTCGGGCGAGAGCCTGCGCCACTGATTTGCGAACATCGGCCCATTGGTGTATGCCGCGCCGCTTGGGCCAGTCAGGCCATTTTCCTCCCAGCTTCGGATTGCCATGCCCCAGCCAGACCTTGTCATCTTTGATTGCGACGGCGTGCTCGTCGATTCCGAAATCATCGCCGCGCGCGTCGAGGCCGAGCTTCTGACATCGGCCGGATACGAGATTTCGCCGGAGGAGCTTGCCGAGACCTATGCCGGACTGACCTTCAAGGACATCCTGATGCGGGTCGAGGAGAAATCTCACCTTCCTTTTCAGGCCTCGCTGATCGACCGCGCCGAGGAACTCGTCGATCGCAAGCTGCGCAGCGACGTGCGCATCATCGACGGCGCACGCGAGGCGGTGGCGGCGGTCACCGCGCCGCGCGCTGTCTGCTCCAATTCGCGCACCGAGCGGATCGAGTTCATGCTTGAAAAGGTGCGCCTGCTGCCCTTCTTCGCCGGCCGCATCTTTTCGGGGCTCGACATCCCCGGCAAGAAGACCAAGCCGGCACCGGACGTGTTCCTCTATGCCGCCGAACAGCTCGGCGCCAACCCGAAGAACACTTTCGTCATCGAGGATTCGGTGCACGGCGTCACCGGCGCCAGGACGGCGGGCATGCGCGTCATCGGCTTCACCGGCGCGGGGCACAGCTATCCCGGCCATGCCGACTCGCTGACCGAAGCGGGCGCCGAAACCGTCATCCGCCGTTTGGCGGAACTCGGCAGCACGATTGCGGCATTGTCGGAGTGGTCGGAGGACGCTTAACCGCGGAAGCGCGATTGACGGCGAACCAGATCAGTTTGTCGCCGCCGCGGCGACGCGCTTCTTCCTCTTGGCCTTGGACTTGTCCGTCGCTGCCGGCGCGTTCTCGTCATAGCCGGCATAGGCTTGGTAGTCGCGGGCGGTCGGCTCCGGCACTACGACGTTGGTGTCGGTGAAGACGAACTGCGTCGCGGCAGACGGATCGGTGACCTGCACCTGATACTGATGAAGCTGCGAATAGAGCACGTCAGGCCCATGTTGGACCGCGATGCGGATCGGCATCGTCACGTTACCGGGCGTGAACAGCGGTCCCGGCACGACCTTACCGGCCACCGCGATCTTCATCGTCAGCTGGCCGTTTTCGTGAATGCAGTCGCGCGTCACGTCGGTGATCGAGGCCTGGTAAATGATCTTGGCGGGATCGCGATTGGGGTCGACGGGTTGACCGTTCGGTCCGGTCTGTGCGGCTGCGGCTGCCTCGGCTTCAGCGTCCGCCGCGGCATCGACTTTCTTTTTCTTCGTCTTGGCGGCGGCGCCCTTGGCATAGGAATTGAAGAAGGCGGTGCCGTCGCGCAGCGTCACTTTCGGGCAGTAGGCGCGCAACTGGCTGGCAAGCACCTTGGGGTCCTGCGGCGGTGGCGGCGCGGTCGGGTCCTTCTTGCTGAAGCCGAAGTTCAAAATGCCATTGTCGCTCGATTGGCAGCCTGCGGCGGCAAGCATAAAGCCGGTGAGCGCCAGACCCGCGACAACACGGCGGTTGACCGAATAAAACCTCATGAACTGCACTTCCCTCTCACAAAGCCGGTGACGTATATCAACGCCGCGGCGAAAATGCGACTGAGCCGGCTCGGAAAATTAACCAATTTGCCGTGGATGACGCGGCCGGCAGCAATGGGTTCTTGACGATGCAATATGTGAGTACCCGCGGGGATGCGCCCGTGCTTGGATTTTCGGACGCGGTGCTGGCCGGACTGGCGCGCGACGGCGGGCTTTACCTGCCGCGCGAATGGCCGCAGTTCTCGTCCGCCGATATTCGCGCCATGCGCGGCCTCGCCTATCCCGACCTTGCCATCCGCGTCTTGACACCCTTCCTCGGCGGCGAGATCGCCGCACCCGTCTTCGAACGGCTGGTGCGTGAAGCCTACGCGACTTTCCGGCACGATGCGGTCTGCCCGCTGGTGCAGACGGGCAAAAACACCTTCATCCTCGAGCTCTTCCACGGCCCGACGCTGGCCTTCAAGGACGTGGCGATGCAGCTGCTCGCGCGGCTGATGGACCATGTGCTGGCCGAACGGGGCAACCGCGCGACCATCGTCGGCGCCACCTCCGGCGACACCGGAGGGGCGGCAATAGACGCCTTCGCCGGCCGCGACCGCACCGATATCTTCATCCTTTTCCCCAACGGCAAGGTCTCGCCGGTGCAGCAGCGGCAGATGACGACGTCGAGCGCCGCGAACGTGCACGCGCTGTCGATCGAAGGCAATTTCGACGATTGCCAGGGCCTGGTGAAGGATATGTTCAACGACCACGGCTTCCGCGACAGGGTGTCGCTGTCGGGTGTCAATTCGATCAACTGGGCCCGCATCATGGCCCAGATCGTCTATTACTTCTCCTCGGCGCTGTCGCTGGGCGCGCCCGACCGGCCGGTGTCATTCACCGTGCCGACCGGCAATTTCGGCGATATTTTCGCCGGTTATGCCGCCAAGCGAATGGGACTGCCGGTCGAGCGGCTGATCATCGCCACCAACGACAACGACATATTGGCGCGCACGCTTGCAAGCGGCGAATACCGCACCAAGGGCGTGTTCGCCACCACCTCGCCGTCGATGGACATCCAGGTGTCCTCGAACTTCGAGCGCCTGCTGTTCGAGGCGGCGGGCCGGGATGCCGCGACGGTCAGGCGCTACATGAACGGGCTGAAGCAGTCCGGCGCCTTCACCGTCGAAGCGGGCGAAATGGCGAGGATCCGTACAGAGTTCGACGCCGGCCGCGCCAGCGTCGACGAGGTCGCGGCAACCATTCGCCAGACGCTTGCAGCGAGCAGCTATATGCTCGATCCGCACACGGCCGCCGCCATGCACGTAGCGGCCGGCCAAATGTCGGGCGCCGTGCCCATGGTGGTTCTCGGCACCGCGCATCCGGCCAAATTCCCGGCGGCGGTCGAGGCCGCCAGCGGCGTTACGCCAGCGCTGCCCGCTTGGCTCGCCGGCTTGATGACAGCCGACGAAAAGTACACCATACTTCCATCCGAGCTGAAAATGGTGGAAGAATACGTGAGCCGCCACACGCGGGCGGCCCGTTAGGGAGTAGTTGCCATATGGGTGTTGAGGTAAGCCGTCTGTCGAACGGCCTGACGGTCGCCACCGAAACCCTTCCAAGCCTCGAATCCGTTGCCCTTGGCGCCTGGGTCAAGTCGGGCGCACGCAATGAACGCGACGAAGAGCACGGCATGGCCCATCTGCTCGAACACATGGCTTTCAAGGGAACGAAACGGCGCAGCGCCTTCGAGATCGCCTCGGAAATCGAGAATGTCGGCGGCGAGATCAACGCGGCCACCAGCGTCGAGACGACCTCCTACTACGCCAGGGTGCTTTCCGCCGACGTGCCGCTCGCGGTCGACATCCTGGCCGACATCCTGCAGGAATCGGAGTTCGATCCGGAGGAACTGGAGCGCGAGCAGCATGTGATCCTGCAGGAGATCGGCGCCGCGCACGACACACCCGACGACATCGTCTTCGACCGTTTCACCGAAACGGCCTTCCGCCACCAGACCATCGGCCGCTCGATCCTCGGCACGCCGGAGACGGTCAAATCCTTCACCTCCAGGCAGCTGCACGATTTCATCGAACGGCAATATGGCGCCGAGCGCATGGTGATCGTGGCCGCCGGCGACATCAAGCACGACAATTTCGTGCGCGAGGTGGAAAGACAGCTTGGCGGCTTCCGCGCCAAGGCCACCAGCAACATCCCGCAATATGCGCAGTATGTCGGCGGCGACTTCCGCGAGGACCGCGACCTGATGGATGCGCAGATCGTGCTCGGCTTCGAGGGCCGCGCCTACCATGTGCGCGACTTCTACGCCTCGCAGGTGCTGTCGATGATCCTCGGCGGCGGCATGTCGTCGAGGCTGTTCCAGGAAGTGCGCGAGAAGCGCGGCCTGTGCTATTCGGTCTATGCCTTCCACTGGGGCTTTTCCGACACCGGCATTTTCGGTGTGCATGCGGCGACCGGACAGAGTGATATCGCCAAGCTGGTGCCGGTCATCATCGACGAATTGCAGAAGGCCGGGGAAAGCATCCAGCAGGATGAGCTCGACCGCGCACGCGCGCAATATCGGGCCGGCCTCATCATGTCGGCCGAAAGCCCGGCAAGCCGCGCCTCGCAGATCGCCAGGCAGTTGCTGCTGTTCGGGCGGCCGATCGCCAAGGAGGAGTTGATGGAGCGGCTGGCGGCGCTGACGGTCGAGCGGCTGACCGATCTCTCCTCGCGGCTGTTCTCGACCAAGCCGACGCTGACGGCGGTCGGCCCCGTGGGAACGCTGGCGCCCTACGAGGCGATCCTCGAATCGCTTGCGGGCCCGCAGACGACGGCTCGCAGGCTCGCCGTCTAACCTTCGTTCCAAAGTCGTGTTCGCGCTTCCTTTCTTTCGCCGCGACCTGCCGGCACTGAAGGGCGAAAAGGTCACGTTGCGCGTGCCTTTGACCAACGACTACCGCGAATGGTCGACGCTGCGCGGCGAAAGCCGCGCCTTTCTGGAGCCATGGGAGCCGCGTTGGCAGCCTGACGAGCTCGACCGCACCGCCTGGCGGCTGCGCATCGGCCGCTACCGCGAGGACTATGCGCAAGGCACGGCCATTGCCTTCTTCATCTTCGAGAAGTCGAGCGGCAAGCTCGCCGGCGGCATCACGCTCGGCAACATCCGCCACGGTGTCGCGCAAAGCGGCCACATCGGCTACTGGATCGGCGAGCGCTTCGGCGGCCGTGGACTGATGACCGACGCGGTCAAGGTGGTGTCGCGTTTTGCCTTCGATACGCTGCGGTTGCACCGGATCGAGGCTGCCTGTATTCCCGACAACGCACGGTCGATCCGCGTGCTTGAAAAAGCCGGATTCCGGCGCGAAGGACTTCTCAGATCCTATCTCCGGATCAACGGCATCTGGCAGGATCACTACCTCTACGCCCGGATCGCGGACGATCCGCCGGGTGATGGAACGAAGGGCTGATATGTGACGACTTTTTCGCGAATCGCGTCGCTGTTCGCCCTCATCCTGGCGCTCTTCGTCACGCTTTCAGCGGTTGCGCCGGCATTGGCCGTCGAGCCGATCAAGATTGCCCGCGACGACAAGGCGCTCGACCTTTCGGGCGCAGTCGAGATCTACCGGAACCAGGGCGAGAATTTCCAGGTCTCGACCGCGCCCGGCCCCGACGGCATCGTGCGGCGCATCGAGGTTGAGGCCAATGACGCGCGCTCGACCGGCGACTGGGCGGTGTTCGCGCTCGCCAACACCACCGACCAGCAGCTCGACAGGCTGATCGTCGCGCCGCATTTCCGCCTGGTGAATTCCGGTATCTTCTGGCCCGATCTCGGCTCGACGCGCATCGCGGCGATCACGCCCAGCGAAGGCTTCGCGCTCGACCGCCAGACCAGCCCCGACGCCGATGTGTTCCGAGTGACGCTCAACCCCGGAACGGTCGTCACCTTCATCGCCGAGCTCGCCTCGCCCAAGCTGCCGCAGGTCTATCTGTGGGACCCGGAATCCTACAAGGACTCGGTCAATTCCTACACGCTGTTCCGCGGCATCGTCATCGGCATCGCCGGCCTCTTGGCGCTGTTCCTGACCATCCTGTTCGTCGTCAAGGGAACCTCGATGTTCCCGGCCACCGCCGCGCTTGCCTGGGCGGTGCTCGCCTATATCTGCGTCGATTTCGGCTTCCTCAACAAGGTCATCGAAATCTCGCCCGGCAACGAGCAGATGTGGCGGGCCGGTACCGAGGTGGCGCTGGCGGGTACCTTCGTGGTGTTCCTGTTCGCCTATCTCAACCTCAACCGATGGCACGGCCATTTCAGCTACGGCGCGCTGGTCTGGATCCTCGGGCTGCTACTGATTGCCGGCGTGGCCATCGTCGATCCGGCGGTCGCCGCCGGCATCGCCCGCATCTCGTTTGCCGCCACCGCGCTCACCGGCCTCGGCCTCATCATCTTCCTCGGAATTCGCGGCTATGACCGCGCGATCATGCTGGTGCCGAGCTGGGTGATGGTGTTGCTCTGGCTATGCGGCTCGTGGATGGCGATCACCGGCATGCTGGACAACGACATCGCCCAGCCGGCGCTCGGCGGCGGTCTGATCCTGATCATCCTGTTGATCGGCTTCACCGTTATGCAGCACGCTTTTGCCGGCGGCGCGCTGCACCAGGGCCTGTTTTCCGACCTCGAGCGCCAGGCGCTTGCAGTCGCCGGCTCGGGCGACATCGTTTGGGACTGGGACGTGCTGCGCGACCGCGTGGTGACCAAGCCCGACATCAGCCTGCAGCTCGGCCTTGCCCCCAACAGCCTTTCGGGCGCCGCCCGCAACTGGCTGCCGGTGCTGCATGCCGACGACCGCGACACCTTCCGTACAACGCTGGACGTGGTGCTGGAGCACCGCCGCGGCCGCGTGGCCCAGAATTTCCGCCTGCGCGGCGCCGACGGGCATTATCATTGGTTCGCGTTGCGCGCCCGCCCCGTAATCGGGTCGGATGGCGAGGTGATCCGCTGTGTCGGCACCATGGTCGACGTGACCGAGCAGAAGAAGTCCGAGGAAAGGCTGCTGCACGACGCCGTGCACGACAACCTGACCGGCCTGCCTAACCGCGAGCTGTTCATGAACCGGCTGGAGGCGATCATCTCGATCGCCCGCACCGAGGACAAGGTACGCCCGACCGTCTTCGTCATCGACATCGACCGTTTCAAGCAGGTCAATGACGGGCTCGGCATTTCAGCCGGCGACACCATCCTGCTGACCATCGCGCGCCGGCTGCACCGGCTGTTGAAGCCCAAAGATTCGCTGTCGCGCTTTGCCGGCGACCAGTTCGCGCTGATGCTGCTGTCGGAACAGGATCCGGCCCGCATCGCCGCCATGGCCGATGCCATCAAGCATGCGATCAACAATCCGATCACCTTTGCCAAGCGCGAGATCGTGCTCACCGCCTCGATCGGCCTGATCACCTGGACGACGGCGCAAACCTCGTCGGAGGACATGGTCAAGGACGCCGAGCTTGCCATGCATCAGGCCAAGCGTTTCGGCGGCGACAGGATCGAGCCGTTCCGGCCGGCCTTCCGCACCGTCGGCACCGACAGGCTGCAGTTCGAATCCGACCTTCGCCGCGCCATCGAGCGCCGCGAATTCACGCTCGCCTACCAGCCGATCGTGCGGCTGGAGGATGGCAGCGTCGCCGGCTTCGAGGCGCTGCTCAGATGGGACCATCCGCGGCGCGGCATGATCCCGCCGGGAGACTTCATCCCGGTGGCTGAGAATTGCGGCCTGATCGTGCAGCTCGGCCTGTTCGCCATGCAGCAGGCGGCCGAGGATCTGGCCGCCTGGCAGAAGCAGATCGGCGACGCGCCGCTGTCGGTTTCGGTCAACCTCTCCAGCCGGCAGCTCATCCGCCGCGACCTGGTCAGCGACGTGCGCTCCGTCATTGCGCGGGCCAACTTGAAGCCGCGCTGCTTCCGGCTCGAACTCACCGAATCGCTGGTGATGGACAATCCCGAGCAGACCGCGCATGTGCTGACCAAGCTCAAGCAACTCGGCATCGGACTGTCGCTCGACGATTTCGGCACCGGCTATTCATCGCTCTCCTACCTGACGCGCTTCCCCTTCGACACGATCAAGATCGACAAGAGCTTCGTCGACGACGCAACGCCGAAACGTGCGGTGCTGCTCAAGTCCATGGTCAACATGGCCCACGAGCTTGGCCTGTCGGTCGTCGCCGAAGGCATCTCCGACGAGAGCGACGCGCTGGAGCTGCGCCAGATGGGCTGCGAGTATGTCCAGAGCTTCATGTTCGGCGCGCCGATGCCCGGCGAACTGGTGCTGAAGACGCTGAGGGAGCAATACCCGCTCACGCAGGCTTAGAGGGCGTTGCTTCGGCGCTTACGAACTGCGGTGACCTTCCAACTCGTCATCACCCTAATCGCTCAGAGCGTCGCCATTCCTCAGAGCTGATGACGAAGTCAAGGCGGGTTCGACCAGTCCCGCAGGTCGGCAAAGGCGTTTAAGCGTGCCCCGCGGCGGCGCTCAAATGGGCGAGATCGATGCCGATCGAGGCAAGGATGCGATCGTATTTGCGCTCGATGTCGGCGTCGAACAGCAGCTCAGGCGTCGCCGGGCAGGTCAGCCAGCCATTCTCGGCGATCTCACTTTCGAGCTGGCCTGCGCCCCAGCCGGAATAGCCGAGCGCCATCAGCGCATGACGCGGCCCGCGACCCGTCGAGATGGCGCGCAGGATGTCGACCGTGGCGGTCAGGCAGATGTCGTCGGAGACGTTGAGCGAGGATTCCACGCGATAGTCGCCGGAATGCAGCACGAAGCCGCGGCTGCGGTCGACGGGCCCGCCATTGCGCACGACGAAATCGCGGGCATGCGCCGGCAAGCGGATTGCTTCCTGCTCGTTCACGATGCCAAGCTGCACCAGAAGGTCCGGGAACAGCATCTGCTGCGTCTGATTGATGATCAGGCCCATGGCGCCCTCGTCGCTGTGGGCGCAGATATAGATGACGGAGCGCGTGAAGCGGTCATCCTTCATGCCAGGCATGGCAATCAGGAACTGATCGTCGAGAAAGCCGCGTCCGGCCGTCTTCTTTTTGTGACGCAACAAGTCCATGGAGCTGAGGGTAACCCGTTTCCGCGGCGCCGAAAAGATGGTCAGGCTGCCCGATGTCACGCAAATATGATACCTGCAGGAACATGAAATCATTGCGCGGCCAAGAACGGGCGATCAAATCACCGTCATGCGATACCTGAATATTGTGGCGCTCGGTGCCGTCGTCGGCCTGGCAGCGGGGCAGCCGGCCGAGGCATCATCCTCGGCCTGGTACAACAGCGAAGGCGGCAAGGTGCGGCTGGTGACCAGCGGCAAGCCGGACGAGGCGGGCAAGATCCACGGCGTGCTCGACATCGCGCTGAAGCCAGGCTGGAAAACCTATTGGCGCGATCCCGGCGACGCCGGTGTGCCGCCGCAGATCGACATCTCGGCCAGCACCAACATCGCAGATGCAAAGCTGTCGTTTCCGCCGCCGCAGCGCCACGACGACGGCTACGGCAAATGGGCCGGCTATGACCGTCCCGTATCGCTGCCGGTGACCTTCACGCTGTCGGCGCCCGACCAGCCGGCGACGATCGATGCCAACGTCTTTCTCGGCATATGCGAGACGATCTGCATTCCGGTGCAGACGCGGCTCAGCCTCGATCCTGCTTCCGATCCGGACAACGCCACCGACGCGGCGCTGGTGAAGACTGCGCTTGCAACGCTCCCCGGCCCGGCGCGATCTGATTTCGGCATCCGCGTGCTGCCCGGCGATCACGAGACGCTCATCGTCGAGGCGCATTCGCCCGGCGATGCCGAGTCCGTCGACTTTTTCATCGCGGGGGAGCGCGACTATATGTTCGGCGCGCCGGTGCGCAGCGAGAAGGACGGCAAGCTTGTTTTCACCGTGCCGATCCTCGACCGGCCGTCAGCGACGCCCACGGACGGCGGGCTCTACTACACGCTGACAAGCGCCGAAGGTGCGGTGGACGGGTTGCTGCCTTTCCCTTGAGCCAATTCGTCGTGGAGCCGCAATTCCGAATGGAAAACCGCTGGGCACTTTTCCTGGCATTGCTCTGAACGGTTGCGGAATGCGGCCCGGTTCGATATCGCAGGCACAGATCCTTCCCAATCTCCCGAACGAGGAAACCATGACCATTTCGGTTGGCGAAAAACTGCCCGAGGCGACTTTCAAGGTGATGACCGCCGATGGCGCCAAGCCGATGACCAGCGCCGAGATTTTCGCCGGCAAGAAGGTGGTGCTGTTCGGCGTTCCCGGCGCCTTCACGCCGACCTGCAGCAACAACCATCTGCCGGGCTATCTCGAGAACCACGACGCCATCGTGGCGCGCGGCGTCGACACTATCGCGGTCGTCTCGGTCAACGACGTCCATGTCATGGGCGCCTGGGCACGCTTCACCGGTGGCGAAGGCAAGATCCTCTATCTCGCCGACGGCAGCGGAGACTTCGCCAAGTCGGTAGGACTTGACAATGACCTTTCCGCGAACGGCATGGGGCTGCGCTCGAAGCGCTTTTCGATGATCGTCGATGACAGCAAGGTCGTGGCTCTCAATGTCGAAGCCAAGCCAGGTGTCGACGAGAGCGGGGCGGCCAAAATCCTCGAGCAGCTCTGATGCTCGACATTGTCTGGCGCGCCATCGCGATCGGCATCGGCGCCACGGTCTTCATGGACGTCTGGGCGATTATCCTCAACAAGGCGTTCGGGCTGCCGCGGCCGAATTGGGGCATGGTCGGCCGCTGGGTCCGGCATCTGCCCGAGAAGGTCTTCCATGACGATATCAGTCAGGCCGCGCCGTATACGCATGAAAAGGCGCTGGGCTGGGCATTCCACTATCTCGTCGGAATTCTCTACGGCGTGATCCTGGTCGTGCTGGCGGGAACGGGCTGGCTGGCGGCGCCGACCTTCCTGCCGGCCTTCGTTCTCGGCATCGTCACCGTCGGCGCCGGCTGGTTCCTGCTGGCGCCCGGCATGGGTGCCGGCTGGGCAGCATCCAGGACGCCCAACCCGATGCTGGTGCGCGCGCTCAACCTCGTCTCGCACACGGTCTTCGCCTTCGGCCTGTTCTCCACGGCGCTGGCGATCCGGTAGAGAACGTCAGGCGCGTCAATAGCTCTGAGTCGAGCGTCGGGGCGCGGGCTTCCTGGCCGGAGCACCAGCCTTCTGCGGCGCAGCCGCAACCGGTGCCGGCCGCGCCTGCTTCGGCTTGAACGGCGCCATGCCTTGCCTTGCCAGTTCGTCGGCGCGCTCGTTCTCCGGGTGGCCGGCATGGCCCTTCACCCAGTGCCAGATAACCTTGTGGCGCCTGTTGGCCTCGTCGAGCGCCTGCCAGAGCTCACCGTTCTTGACCGGCTTCCTCTCGCCGGTCTTCCAGCCGTTCTTCTTCCAACCATGGATCCATTTGGAAATGCCGTCCATGACGTATTTGCTGTCGGTATAGAGATCGACCGTGCACGGCTCCTTCAGCGCATCGAGCGCGCTGATGGCGGCAAGCAGCTCCATGCGGTTGTTGGTGGTCTCGGCCTCGCCGCCCGACAGCTCCTTGGTGACGCCGTTATAGCGCAGCACCGCGCCCCAGCCGCCCGGCCCGGGATTGCCCGAGCAGGCGCCGTCGGTGAAGATCTGGATCTGCTTGTTCATGTCAGTCCGTATTCGGATGGAGACTTGATCGCCCGGTGGAAGCGCATGCGGCGGATATATTCGGTCGGATCGCGCTTCATCACCAGCCCGCCGTTGGGAATGGTCAGCCAATCATAGAGCCTGGTCAGCATGAAGCGTAGCGCCGAGCCGCGCGCCAGCATCGGCAGCGCCGCTTTTTCCTCGCCCTCAAGCGGCCTCACCGACTGGTAGCCGGCAAGCAGCGCCGCCCCTTTGGTGAGGTTGAAGGAAAAGTCCTTCTCGAAGCACCAGGCGTTGAGGCAAGTGGCGACATCATAGGCATAGAGGTCGTCGCAGGCGAAATAGAAATCGATCAGCCCCGACAGCTTCTCGCCAAGGAAGAAGACATTGTCCGGGAAGAGATCCGCGTGGATGATGCCTTGTGGCAGGCGGGTCGGCCAGTTGCGCTCAAAATCCAGGAAGTCCGCGTCGACTTCGGCCGCGAGCCCCAGCTCGACCTCGTCGGCGCGGTCGCGCGACGCCGCCCAGAGCTTGCGCCAGCCGTCGATGGCAAGCGCGTTCGGCCGCTTCATCGGGAAATCCCGCCCGGCGAGATGGAGCGCGGCCAACGCCTTGCCGACCTCGCCGCAATGCGCTGCCGTCGGGCGCCTCAGCGACAGGCCCTCGAGGAAGGTGATGATGACCGCCGGGCGCCCGGCGAGCGTGCCGATGACGGTTCCGTCATGCGCGGTGACCGGAAGCGGGCAGGAAATGCCTTTTCGCGCGAGATGGCCCATCAGGCCGAGAAAAAAGGGCAGATCGGCCTTGTCGACGCGCTTCTCGTAGAGCGTCAATATGTAGGAACCGGTGGAAGCATGGACGAGAAAATTCGAGTTCTCGGTCCCTTCGGCGATGCCCTTGTAGGACAGGAGCTCGCCCACCGGATAGGCTTTCAGAAACGCGCTGAGCTCGTTTTCGTTGACGTCGGTGTAGACGGCCATCTGGGTTTACGCGGCTCCGTTGACGAAGGCCATGTCGGCCGCCGTCAGTTCGACATCGCGCAACACCCGCATCACCGGAAAATCCTCCGTTTCCGTGGCCGTGATGGCCAGATCGATGGTGACGTCGAAGCGTTGCCGGAACGCGTCGATGATCTCGTCGACGATGATTTCCGGCGCCGAGGCGCCGGCCGACAGGCCGAGCGTCGAAATCTTGCCGATCTCATTCCACGGAATTTCGGAGGCCCGCTGCACGAGAAGCGACATCGCGGCGCCCGCGCGCTCCGCCACTTCGACAAGACGCCGCGAGTTGGACGAGTTCGGCGCGCCGACGACGAGGAAAAGGTCGGCGCCGGCGGCCGTCTCCTTCACCGCCTCCTGGCGGTTGGTGGTGGCGTAGCAGATGGATTCGGCGGCCGGGGCGTGAAGCTCGGGGAAACGCTCTTGCAGCGCCCGGATGATGCCGGCGGTGTCCTCGACCGACAGCGTCGTCTGGGTGACGAAGCCAAGCGCCGCCGGGTCTGCCGGCACGAAGCTTGCCGCATCCGCCTCGGTCTCGATAAGGGTCACGGCTCCTTCCGGCAACTGGCCCATCGTGCCGATCACTTCCGGATGGCCGGCATGGCCGATCAGGAGCACATGGCGGCCGAGCCGCTGGTGCCGCATCGCCTGCTTGTGCACCTTCGACACCAGCGGACAGGTGGCATCGAGGTAGAACAGGTTGCGCGCCTCGGCGTCGGCCGGCACCGATTTCGGCACCCCATGTGCGGAAAAGACGACCGGCGACTGACGATGCTCGGGCGGGATCTCCGACAATTCCTCGATGAACACCGCGCCCAGGCTCTGCAGCCCCTCGACGACATAGCGGTTGTGCACGATCTCATGGCGGACATAGACCGGCGCGCCGTATTTCTTCAGCGCCAGCACGACGATCTGGATGGCGCGGTCGACGCCGGCGCAGAAGCCGCGCGGCTGGCAAAGCCTGATCGTCAGCGGTGGCTTTTTTTCAATCATCAAAACGGGCCGGTTCAGTCGGAAAGCTGAAGGCGAAATGAGGCGTGCACCCCTGCCCTGTCAAGAGCGGCGCTCACTCCTCCTTCGCCGGGCGGCGAAGCCTGAGGATCAGCACCGCGGCAAGGGCGGCGGCAAGGCCATACCAGGTGACGGCATATTGCAGGTGGTTGTTCGGCAGATCGATGATGGTGACGCCGCCGACCGGCAGACCGCCGGGGTTAGGAGTCTTGTCGGCATCGATGAAGAAGGGCACCAGCACGGCTCCCGCTGGCAGACCGGCGCTCGAGGCCATGACGTCGCGGTCCTTCCAGTAAAAGATGTTCTTGGCGACGTCGTTGTCGGGCAGCATCATCGAGGGTTTTTCAGGCAGCGGATTGCGGGCAAGCCCGGTCACCGTCACCGTGCCGGCGACCTCGCCCTGCTTCCGCTTGGCCGGATCCTTGAGATCGTAAGGGACGAAGCCGCGGTTGACGAGCACGAAACCGCCGTCGTCGAGCCGCAGGGGCGTGTAGACATTGAAGCCCGTGTCGCCTTCCCAAGTGGCGAAGAAATGGCGCTCGCCCTGGTGCAGGAAAGTGCCGGTTACAGTCACCGGCGTGTAGTCGACATCGTGTGTGGCGGCGAATTCTTTCTCGACATCGGTCAGTGGCAAAGGTGCCGCATGGGTGCGCTTGTCGATGGTATCGATCAGCCCTTCCTTCCAGTGCAAGCGCTGGACCTGCCACGTGCCGAGGCCGAGGAGAATGGCGAACAGGACAAGGCCGATCCCAAGCAGCAGCGCCGAGCGCGGCCGCGAAGCGCCGGCAGTCGAGGAGGTCGCATCGCTCATTGGCCGCTGTCCAGCCTGCCTTCCGCGGCCTTCTTGGAATATTGCAGGGTGATCAGCACGCCCTTGACCAGGCGCAGCGCCGCCAGGCTCAGCACCAGCGCCAGCGGTATCCACAAAATGAAATGCAGCCAGAGCGGCGGGCTCAGCGACACTTCCATCCACAGCGCCAGGCCGACGACGATGAAGCCGATGATGAGGATGACGAAGACCGCCGGACCGTCGCCGGCATCGGCAAAGGAATAGTCGAGGCCGCAACTGTAGCAGCCCTTGCCGACGGTGAGGAAGCCGGAGAACAGCTTGCCCTCGCCGCAGCGCGGGCAATGGCCGCGCAGCCCGGCCGAGATCGGGTCGACGGGTGGCCAGATCGCCTTGTCTTCGCTCATGTCAGCACCGTAGACCCGTTCGGTCAAAAAGATAAGGCGGCCACGTCGCCGCAGCCGCCTCGTGAACTCAATCCAAAGGGTCTCAGTGGGCTTCGATTACCGCGCCGCTCGAGGCCCAGACATAGATCGCGGTGAACAGGAACAGCCAGACCACGTCGACGAAATGCCAGTACCAGGCGGCCGCCTCGAAGCCGAAATGCTGCTTCGGGGTGAAATCGCCCCGCATCGCCCGGATCAGGCAGACGAGCAGGAAGATGGTGCCGATGATGACGTGGAAGCCGTGGAAGCCAGTCGCCATGAAGAAGGTGGCGCCGTAGATCGAGTCCTTGAAGCCGAACGGAGCGTGCATGTACTCGTAGGCCTGCACCATGGTGAACAGCATGCCGAGGCCGACGGTTAGGATCAGGCCGTTGATCAGGCCCTTGCGGTCGCCGTGCAGCAGCGAGTGGTGCGCCCAGGTCACCGTCGTGCCCGACAGAAGCAGGATGATGGTGTTGTAGAGCGGCAGGTGGAAGGGATCGAGAACCTCCAGACCTTTTGGCGGCCAAACGCCGCCCGTGAAAGTGGTGCGGGCATATTGCGCGGCCTCGCCCGGGAATAGGCTGGCGTCGAAGAAGGCCCAGAACCAGGCGACGAAGAACATCACCTCGGAGGCGATGAACATGATCATGCCGTAGCGCAGGTGCAGCGAAACGACGCGCGTGTGGTGGCCCTCATGCGCTTCCTTGATGGTGTCCGACCACCAGGCGAACATCGTGTAGAGCACGATGATCAGGCCGATGAAAAACAGCCACGGATTGGCGATGTTGTGGCCGAATATTGGGAAGCTGCCGGCCTTCAGATACTGCATCAGGCAAACGCCGCCGACGGCCGTGACCAATGCGCCGATCGAGCCCAGGAAAGGCCAAGGGCTGGGATTGACGAGATGGTAGTCGTGGTTCGGTTTTGCGTGCGCGTCTGCCATATCAACCCCCGAGGCTTGCTTCGGAATCTGGAACTTTGTTGCTGCTGCCAGCGGCCGGCGCGGACGACGCGACTGGCTGCTTCTTTTCGACCGGGAACATGGTGTAGGACAGGGTGATGGTCTTCAAGTCCTTCAGTTCCGGCACGTTGACGATGTCTGGATCGACATAGAACACGACCGGCATGTCCAGCGTCTCACCGGGCTTGAGCGTCGTGTCGGTGAAGCAGAAGCACTCCACCTTGTTGAAATAGGCGCCGGCCATTTCCGGCTGCACGTTGAAGGAGGCGCGCCCGGTGATGGGGCGATCGAACTTGTTGGTGGCGCTGTAATGCGCCTGCGTGGTCTCGCCGATCTTGATCGTCACCGAGCGCGCGACGGGCTCGAACTGCCACGGAATGCCGTTGGTGTTGGCGTCGAAGCGGATGGTGATGTCGCGGTCGAGCACGCGACCGGCATATTGCTTCTCGACGCGCTGCGTCGTGCCGCCATAGCCGGTGACCTGGCAGAACATCTTGTAGAGCGGGACCGCCGCATAGGCCATGCCGACCATGCCGGTGAAGAAGGCAAGGCAGACCGCCACGACGATGCGGTTGCTGTTCTTCCCGATGGGTCCGGTCTCGCCGCTCATCGCCGCCTCACATCAAATTCGTCGGTATCAGGCCGGAGGCATGGTGGCCGAAGCGCACGATGGTGGCGATGTAGAAGATGATGACGAGCGCGGCCAGCGCGACGCCGATGGCAACGGAGCGGCTGCGCCGCGCCTTCCGCTGGCGTTCGGTCAAGGTGACCAGTTCGAGGTTCTTGTCGGCCACGATCATGCTCCCCCCATGACGAGGGCACGCCCGACCACGCTGTCGACGAGATAGGCGGCAAAGATTGCGAAGAGATAGAGCAGCGAATAGCCGAACAGCGCCTTGGCCGGCTTCATCGCGCGGTCGGCATCGCTCATGCCCAGCACCTTCCAGGCATACCAGACGAAGCCCAGGCCGAGCAGGACGGAAACCGCGCCATAGGCGGCGGTGGTGTAGCCGAGCAGCCATGGCAACACGCCGACCGGCGCCAGGACTAGCGCGTAGGCAAAGATCTGGCGGCGGGTCGAGGCGTGTCCGGCGACGTTCGGCATCATCGGGATGCCGGCGCGGGCGTAGTCGTCCGACTTGAACAGCGCCAACGCCCAGAAATGCGGCGGCGTCCACAGGAAAATGATCAGGAAAAGAATCAGGCTTTCGAGGCTGACCGATCCGGTCACCGCCGCCCAGCCGATCACCGGCGGGATGGCGCCGGCGGCGCCGCCGATGACGATGTTCTGCGGCGTCCAGCGCTTCAGCCACATCGTGTAGATCACGGCGTAGAAGAAGATGGTGAAGGCAAGAAGCGCCGCCGACAGCCAGTTGATGAGCACGCCCAGCGTCATCACCGACAGCGCGGAGAGCACGAGGCCGAAGCTCAGCGCCTCACCCGGCGTGACGCGCCCGGCCGGCACCGGACGGCTCGCTGTCCTGGTCATCACCGCGTCGATATCGGCGTCGTACCACATGTTGAGCGCGCCCGAGGCGCCGGCGCCGATGGCAATCGCCAGGATCGCGATCACCGCCAGCAGCGGATTGATGGCGACCGGCGCCGCGACCATGCCGACAAAGGCCGTGAAGACGACCAGCGACATCACGCGCGGCTTGAGGAGGGCGAAGAAATCGCCCGCGGTGGCTTCCGACATGCGAAAGCCAACTTCCTCCATCAATTTGTGGTCGGCAAGGGCCATGCGTACTTAAAGTCCATCATTCCGTTGGCCAAGACCGCCGGGCGAGCAGGCGGTCCTGTATCTGCGGCCTTACTTGATCTTCGGCAGCTGTTCCCACTGGTGGAACGGCGGCGGCGACGGCAGCTGCCATTCGAGCGTGGTGGCACCCTCGCCCCACGGATTGGCGCCCGCGACGCGCTTCTTCTGGAAGGCCTCGAACACGCCATAGAGGAAGATCGCAACGCCGACGGCGGCGATGTAGGAGCCGTAGGACGAGATCATGTTCCAGCCGGCAAACGCATCCGGATAGTCGACAGTGCGGCGCGGCATCCCGGCAAGGCCGAGGAAGTGCTGCGGGAAGAAGATCAGGTTGACGCCGACGAAGGTGACCCAGAAGTGGGTGTTGGCGATCACCGGCGAGTACATGTAGCCGGTCATCTTCGGGAACCAGTAGTACCAGCCGGCGAAGATGGCGAACACGGCGCCCAGCGACAGCACGTAGTGGAAGTGGGCGATCACGAAATAGGTGTCGTGCAGCGAGCGGTCGAGGCCGGCATTTGCCAGCTGAACGCCGGTGACGCCACCGATCGTGAACAGGAAGATGAAGCCCAGCGCCCACAGCATCGGCGGCTTGAAGGAGATCGAGCCGCCCCACATCGTGGCGATCCAGGAGAAGATCTTCACGCCCGTCGGAACCGCGATGACCATGGTGGCGAACACGAAATAGCGCTGCGTGTCGAGCGACAGGCCGGTCGTGTACATGTGGTGCGCCCAGACGATGAAGCCGACCGCGCCGATCGCGACCATGGCGTAGGCCATGCCGAGATAGCCGAAGACCGGCTTCTTCGAGAAGGTCGAGACGATATGGCTAACGATGCCGAAGCCCGGCAGGATCAGGATGTACACCTCGGGATGGCCGAAGAACCAGAACAGGTGCTGGAAGAGCAGCGGGTCGCCGCCCTGGTCCGGCACGAAGAAGGCGGTGCCGAAGTTGCGATCGGTGAGCAGCATGGTGATGGCGCCCGCCAGGACCGGCAGCGACAAGAGCAGCAGGAAGGCCGTGATCAGCACCGCCCAGGCGAACAGCGGCATCTTGTGCATGGTCATGCCAGGCGCGCGCATGTTGAAGATGGTGGTGATGAAATTGATCGCACCGAGAATCGACGAGGCGCCGGCGATGTGGAGCGACAGAATCGCAAGGTCCATTGCGGGGCCAGGCTGGCCGGATGTCGAGAGCGGCGGATAGATCGTCCAGCCGCCGCCGACGCCGAAGGCGCCGGGCGCGCTCGGTACGAACATCGAGCCGAGCAGCAGGAGGAAGGCCGGCGGCAGCAGCCAGAAAGAGATGTTGTTCATGCGCGGGAAGGCCATGTCCGGCGCGCCGATCATGATCGGCACCATCCAGTTGGCGAAGCCGCCGATGAGCGCCGGCATCACCATGAAGAAGATCATGATCAGGCCGTGCGCGGCGCCGAAGGCATTGTACATGCTCTTGCCGCCGTCGATCGCGGCATCACCCTGCATGCCGTAGACCATCTGCGCCAGACCGCTGAAGATCTGGATGCCGGGCTCCTGCAGCTCCATGCGGATGGCGACCGAAAGCGCGCCGCCGATAATCCCGGCCATGATCGCGAAGATCAGGTAGAGCGTGCCGATATCCTTGTGGTTGGTCGAGTAGACCCAGCGGACCCAGCCATGCGGCCTGT
The DNA here is from genome assembly GCF_029625795.1 of Mesorhizobium sp. WSM4989. Taxonomy (NCBI): domain Bacteria; kingdom Pseudomonadati; phylum Pseudomonadota; class Alphaproteobacteria; order Hyphomicrobiales; family Phyllobacteriaceae; genus Mesorhizobium; species Mesorhizobium sp. WSM4989. The sequence continues at coordinate 1,011,687 of NZ_JARTVN010000001.1, forward strand.
GGTCGTGGTGGTCGTGAGCTGCAGCCTCTGCCATATTCCGCTCCGTTCCCTAATTCTTGCTAACCCGCGGCGTCAGTTGCCGGCGGCCGCTACCTTGTTGGTACCATCGATCTCGGCCATCAGCGCCTTGTTGGCGGCGGGCACGTCGGTCTTGGCCGTCTCCAGCCAGGTCTTGAACTGCGCGTCGGAGACGACGCGAACCGCGATCGGCATAAAGGCGTGATCCTTGCCGCAGAGCTGCGAGCACTGGCCGTAATAGAGGCCTTCCTTCTCCGCCTTGAACCAGGTCTCGTTCGTGCGGCCGGGCACGGCATCCATCTTGATGCCGAAGGACGGCACGGCGAAGGAGTGGATGACGTCGGTGGCGGTGATCAGCACGCGGGTCATGGTGTTGACCGGCACCACCAGCTCATTGTCGACGGCGAGCAGGCGCGGATAGAGATTGCGGTCTTCCTTGCCGGCCTTGGCGCGGTCACCGTCCTGAAGGATCGCCGAGTTGAAGGAGAAGCTCTTGTCGACCTGGTATTCGTAGTCCCAATTCCATTGGTTGCCGGTCGCCTTGACGGTCAGCTTGGCTTCTTCCGGCGGGGTATACTGCGCGGTGAGCAGTTGGAACGAGGGGATGGCGATGAGCAGCAGCACGATGACCGGGCCGACGGTCCAGATCACCTCGATCAGCGTGTTGTGGCTGGTCCTGGAAGGAACCGGGTTGGCGCTCGCGCGGAACCGCAGGATGACATAGGCGAGCAGGACCAGCACCAGCAGGGTGATGACCACGATGAATACGAAGGTGTAGTTTCCGAACCATTCGATCTGCCGCATCATGTCGGTCGCAGGCGCCTGGAAGGCGGTTTCCCATGGCCGCGGCTGATCCGCATAGGCGGATGCGCTGGAGAGGAGCGTGCCCGCGGCCGCAGCACCTGCCAGAAGTCTGGCGCTTGCCATGAATTTTCTCATCGCCCTCTCGTCTCCCACTTCCTGCAATCGGATCGCACCAATAACGAACGACGCCGGGATGGGGAATCCCGGTCTGTCCCTAAGGTGGTTCAAACCATACTCTATTTCCCTCCGCAAGGAAGGAGCGGGCGAAACCGTGCGGCATTTTTGCGCGCAGCCCGAAGGGCATCCCCGACCATCGCCGCCCCCGCGCCGGGCGGTCGCAATTCGGGCGAATTTGCTCTGGAAAAGCGCGTAATTGCCGGTATCTGGGCGGGCTGGCGACGGTCTCGTCCTTTACTTGGCCTTGGCGCAGCTTAAAGTGCCGTGATTCGCAATGGAGCCGTTATGACTTCCTGGCTTTCGACACCCTTGGCGAAGGTTATCTTCCTTGCCGCCTCGCTTAGCGCCAGCGTGGCGAACGCCGCGCCGCCGCAGACCGCGGCGCCGCCCAGCGGCACGGTCAAGTCGACGCATGGCGCGTGGTCGATCATCTGCGACACGCCGGCCGGCGCGACCTCCGAGCAGTGCGTGATGATGCAGAACGTCGTTGCCGAGGATCGTCCGGAGATGGGGCTTTCCGTCGTGGTGCTGCGCACCGCCGACAACAAGGCGGAGATCCTGCGGGTGCTGGCACCGCTCGGCGTGCTCTTGCCCAACGGGCTTGGCCTCAATGTCGACGGCAAGGACATCGGCCGCGCCTATTTCGTGCGCTGTTTCCAGGACGGCTGCTACGCGGAAGTGATCCTCGAGAAGCCGCTGCTCGACACGCTGAAGAACGGCACGTCGGCCACCTTCATCGTCTTCCAGACGCCGGAGGAAGGCATCGGCATTCCCGTCGATCTGAAGGGATTCGCCGAAGGCTTCTCGGCTCTGCCCTAAGTCCAGCGGCGGCAACGTGGCCGCCAGTCGGCGCGCGGCGATGACGATCGCGTGTGAAGGCCGGCGATTGTCTTGACCTCACTTCGCCCCTACATCGGGGGAATGCGAAACCGCCAGCGGACAGCCCTGCCATGAACAGCCTGATCGGCCAATTCGACATTTCCGACGACCGCGTCAAAGAGATCGTCGCCGATACCATCAAGGGCGCCGACGACGGCGAACTGTTCCTCGAATACAGCGAGAACGAAGCGCTGATGTTCGACAACGGCCGGCTGAAGACGGCGAATTTCAACACCGACCAGGGTTTCGGGCTGCGCGCCGTCGCCGGCGAGGCGAGCGGCTATGCCCATTCGAGCGACCTGTCGGAAGCCTCTCTGCTGCGCGCCGCCGATGCCGTCTCCGCGGTCAAGGGCGGCTATTCCGGAACGCTTGCCGCAGCGCCCGCGCGCACCAATCGCCACCTTTACGGCGACGAGAATCCCATCCCCTCGCCCAGTTTCGAGGCCAAGGCGAAGCTGTTGCAGGAGATCGACGCCTGGCTGCGCGCCGCCGATCCGCGCGTGCGCCAGGTGACGGCTTCGCTGGCCGCCTCGTGGCAGCATGTCGAGATCGTGCGCGGCGACGGCCAAGTGGTGCGCGATATCCGCCCGCTGGTCAGGATGAACGTCTCGGTGGTGGTCGGCGATGGCGACCGCCAGGAGAGCGGCTCCTACGGAATGGGCGGCCGCAAGAGCTTTGGCGAGTTCCTCACCGAGGAGAGTTGGAAGCACGCCGCGCGCGAGGCGCTGCGACAGGCGCTGGTCAATCTCGAAGCCGTCCCGGCGCCGGCAGGCACATTCGACATCGTGCTTTCCAGCGGCTGGCCGGGCGTGATGCTGCACGAGGCTGTCGGCCATGGCCTCGAGGGCGACTTCAACCGCAAGAAAACATCCGCCTTCGCCGGCCTGATGGGCAGCCAAGTAGCGGCAAAGGGCGTCACCGTCGTCGACGACGGCACGATCGCCGAGCGGCGCGGCTCGCTTACCGTGGACGACGAAGGCACGCCTTCGGCGCGCAATGTGCTGATCGAGGACGGCAAGCTGGTCGGCTACATGCAGGACCGCCAGAATGCGCGGCTGATGGGCATGAAGGCGACCGGCAACGGCCGGCGCGAAGGCTATGCCCACCAGCCGATGCCGCGCATGACCAACACCTACATGACCTCGGGCGATACCGCGCCGGAAGAGATCATCGCCTCGGTCAAGAACGGCATCTATGCCGTCTCCTTCGGCGGCGGCCAGGTCGACATCACCTCAGGCAAGTTCGTGTTTGGCTGCACCGAGGCCTACATGATCGAGGACGGCAAGGTGACGCAGCCGATCAAGGGCGCAATGCTGATCGGCAACGGGCCCGACGCCATGCACCGCGTCACCATGGTCGGCAACGACATGAAACTCGACAACGGCATCGGCATGTGCGGCAAGGCCGGACAGGGCGTGCCGGTCGGGGTCGGCCAGCCGCATCTGAGGATGAACCAGATGACGGTGGGCGGCACTAGGGTTTGAGCGCGCTCAATCCGGCAGATTTGAATAGCACTCCGCCGCTTGAGTATCTTACCTGTGTCTTACATGGGGTAAGCTTGCGATAGCTGGTGCCGAAAGACTCATAACCACCGTCTCGACCAAGGGACAAATGATCCTCCCCAGCGCCATCGGAAAACGGAGAGACTGGGTGCCGGCACGCGTCTGCAGGTCGAAGAACACACCAGGCGGTGTTCTTCTGAAGCCAGCGCCGGCCTTCACCCCGACGCGACCGGAAGGCGTGTTTGGCCTGCTGCCGCACCGCGGCAGCCGAAGACGCTTGAAGAGATGAACGCGAGTGTCCTTGCCGAAGCGCGGCGGCGCCATGCTCGCAATTGATACCAACCTTGTCGTCAGACACCTGACGAACGACCATCCTGAACGCTCACTTCGATCCGGCCGGAAAGCTCACACCTAGCTACCTGCCGGAGCGCGAACACAATCGTGTTAGCAGATTATTAATTGTTCAATTGCTTTGGCCGACGCTTCCGACTTAACTATCAGCAGTCTTCTCGTTGCGGTGGTGTTGGCAGTGCTGCGTTCCCCTGGCGTCCTGACCTCTTCATTCCTCCTTGGCCTTTGCTCAGTGATCGGTGTGACGTCGCTTTGCGTCGACACGGCGGCGGCGCAGTCGACATTGTTCAAACGGCCATCGAGTCCGGTCGACCTGCGCTCCGCCACAGTGGGAGGACGTACCAGCGTCCCTTATGGCTGGATCGATTTCTGCCACCGCCGGCCGAAAGAGTGCAAAGTGCCTGCCCTGCAGCCGGCGAACGTCAAGCTGACCGCGCAGAACATGCGAACCGTCAAGCGCATAAACCAGAAAGCGAACCGCGCCATCAAGCCCGTCAGCAACTATGATCACTGGGGCACGATGATGGACCACTGGGACTATCCGGTGGACGGCAAGGGCGACTGCAAGATCTACGCGCTCTACAAGCGCAAGCTTCTCATGGAAGCGGGATTTCCCCGCCAGGCGCTGCTGATGACGGTGGTGCGCGACCTGAACAACGAAGGCCACACCATCCTGACCGTGAAGACCGACAAGGGCGATCTCGTGCTCGACAATCTGGTCGACGAAGTCCGGCCCTGGAACGCGACCGGCTATTATTTCCTGAAGCGCCAGTCGCAGCAAAACCCGAATATTTGGGTATCGATCAATCAGCGCGGCGGCACGCCGAAAACCTGACGGATGCCGCCAGGCTCGCAGACCGGACGGCCTGGACAGCCGAGGCATCCCGCTTTGACGGTTGATACGCCCTACAGACCGGCGCCCCCTGCCTTGCACGTTCATGGCCGAAAAATCGGCTCGCAAAGGTAAGGCGCAGGCTCGACCGCGCCAACCTATTGGTTGCAGGCCGGCTCGCCCTGCTGTCCGCAAGAGAGCTTCTTCTTGGGCTGCGGCTTCTCCCGGGGGACACTCCGCTCTTGCATCTGCGGCCTCGGCTGCGAACGGAATTCCGGGCGAGGCTCCGATCTCTGCCGCCGCAGCACCTGCTCGTTAGGCCTTTCCTGCCTGAACTGGCGCTGCGCATTGTCGTTCGGCCTGTTGACTTTGAAGTTGCGCTGGACGGTGACATCCCGGCCGGCGGAACCTTCTTCGTTCTGCAGCCGGCGCAACGTCCTGCGCCTGTCGTTCCCGCTGGCCGAGCCCTGATTCTCGTCGGAGAACAGGGTCGGACTGTTCCTCCTGAGCCGCTTCTGCACGGCCGGTCCATTGTCGGTTGGCCCACCACTAACGCTCGGCAGTCTGCGGAACTTCTTGCTCTTGGCCGAGCCCTGGTTGTCATCGGAGAACATTTCGGGGGTGTTCTTTCTGAGCCGCTCGCGCACGCTCGGCCGGTTCTCGGCCGGCATCCGGTTGACGGTAGGCAGCTTGCGGACCTTCCTGCCCTTGTCGCTCGCGGCGGCCGAACCTTGTTCGTTCGGTTCGACCACGGACTGGCCTGCGGACAAATCCTTGCGCGTCAGCTTCCTCGGCTTGCCACCGCTCCGTTCGGATAAAGCCTTGGGATTGTTCTGCCTGAACTTCTCCCGCGCGCTCTGCCCGTTGTCGGCCGGCGTGCCGTTGACGGCGGGCAGGTTGCGGAGCTTTTTGCCCCTGTTCCGATCCGTGTCCTGCTTCCCGGTCCGGTCAGGACCGGCATTTCCGATCGCCTCTTGGTTGCCGCCCGAGACGCCTTGCCTGCCGGGTTGCCTCTTCAACTTGTTGCCGGGCAAGTTCTGGCCGTCGGGCGCCGGCTTGCCGTTGACCAGCGGCAGCCTCTTGCCATCGGCTCCAGGCAAAGCGTGATCGGTTGAGAGCTTGCCGGTTCTGGACGAGGTCTCCGGCGAGGTGTCAGGCTGCTGGCGCTGGATAACACGCTGACCAGGCTTCGGCGGCAGGGCGCCCTGTTGCTGCTGATTGGATGTGGCCTGACGGAACTTGGCCGCCCTCTTCTGCAGAAGCGGCGGCAGGGGAACCTTGGCCGCCAGCGCATCGGCGCGGCCACCAACGGCGCCTTCCATCGTTTTCCGGGCTGTACGGCGGTCAAGCTGAACACCGGCGCTCGGTTGCGCGGCCCGATCGATGGTCTCGTTTTTGATCGTCGTGTTGATGGTGTTGATGACCGTCGTGTTGTGGATGTTGTTGAAGATGATGGCGTTCGGCGGCGGCACGACGTGGCGCGGCGGGTTGATGAATACGGGGATCGGCACGAATACCGGCGTCGGCAGGATGAAGACGTCGACCGGCGGCGGAGGTGGCGGAAGCACGATGAAATCCGGCGGCGGCGGCGGCAGGAAGATCACCGTGATCGGCGGCGGCGGTTCGAAGTCGAAATCGGGATCGTCGAAATAGAGCACCGGACGGTCGATATAGATGATTTCCTCCTCCGGCGGCGGCGGCAAATCATACTCATAGACGGTGAACTCCTCCGGCGGCTCCAGGACAGCGTCGAAATGTTCGAGCCGCCGTCGTGCGTCCCAGGCATGCGGACCACGCGGATAGCGCCGCAGATAAGACCAGTAGGCTTCCGGCGTGTCCTCGAGCCAGGTCTCGCGCCAGGTGATCGCCTCGCGCCGCGCAGCGACAATGGCGCGCACGCGCTTAGCCATCGGATCGTGTGGATAGGCGACGAGGAAATCCTCGTAGCCGCGCATCGTGTCGCGGTCGAGAGCCGCGATATAAGCGTCTCGAGCGTCGAAATCCTGGATCGCCCTGGTCCGATTGGAGCGGGATTCGGCCTCCGAAACCTTGGGCGCGGGCGCGTCCGCGGCACGGTCGAAGAAGACGAAAGGCGCGGTGATCTTCGAGGCATGCCACGGAACTTCCGCGCCTTGCGTCATCTCGTTGACGCGCAGCCGCGTGCGGTCGAACACCTCGTCAAGCGACAACCCGCCCTCGCGTATCATTTCGGCGAGCGCCTGAGCATAGGCGCCGTAAGGGCCCTTGCCTTCCGGCGCGACCGTTCCCGGAGCCGCGTTGAACGCAATCAGCATGTTCGGGTCGGGATCGACAAGCGCGAGACCACCGGCCAGGGGCTGGCTCATCTTGGGCAAGGCATCAGGCCGGGCCGCGTCGAGCACGACGATGTTTACCTTCGTCGGCAATCCGGCCAACGACCGGGTGACATCGGAGAGCCGCATTGCCAGAAGCGGCACGTCGGCTGGACTGGCGATCTGGGCATCGACCGGAAGAAAGTAGTTCTCCCCCTCGAACTGCACGCCGTGGCCGGCAAGATAGACGAAGACGACCGCGTCGGGACCGGCGGCGGAAACCTTGCCGAGGAAATCGCGCAGCGCGCCGCGCAGCGAGTCCTGATCGACATCGCGCGCGCCGACGACGTCGAACCCTGCCGCCTGCAGGGTCTGCGCGATCAGGCCGGCGTCATTGGCGGCAGTCGCGAGCTCGCCGGACTGATAGGCGCCGTTGCCGATGACGAAGGCGAGACGTTTTTGCTCTTGCGCGAGCGCACCGGTCGCGGACGCGGCGCCAAAAGCGATGAGAACGATGAGGCTGAGGAATTTTAGAAGCGTCTGCATGGCAATGCGCTGTCCGTTATCCGCCATCCGCCATCCGCTTATTTCAGTAACGCCGAAAGAGCAGGAATGTTTCCCTAACAGCGCAAAACTAAGACCTGCAAGAAGGCGGCTTTAGGGCGCAAATTTCGGAAAAGAGAGGCTTCAAGTTTCTTGAGAACCGGCTCTCGCGGACTACCGGCGCCGCTTCGGCTTCTCCAGCAGCGCGACGGCCTCGACATGCGGCGACCACAGGAACTGGTCGATCGGCGTCACGCTCTTCAGTTGATAGCCGCCGTCGATGAGGATGCGCAGATCCCGCGCCAGCGTCGTCGGATTGCAGGAGACGGCCGCGACCAGCGGCACGTCTGAGCGGGCGATCTGCTTGGACTGATCCTCCGCGCCCGAGCGCGGTGGATCGAAGACCAGGCCGTCGAAGCCGTTCAACTCCTTGAAGGTCAGCGGCCTGCGGAAGAGGTCCCGACGCTCGCTGGTCACCCGCTTCAAGCCGCTGGCGAAGCGGAAGGCACGGTCGAGCGCGGCCAGCGCCGGCGCGTCTCCCTCCACGGCAAGCGCTTCCGACTTCGCCGCCAGCCTGAGCGCGAAGCTGCCGCAGCCGGCGAACAGGTCGGCGACCTTCTTGGCACGCGACAGGTGCTGGCAGACGAGACCGGCCATCGTCTGCTCGGCGGCCTCCGTCGCCTGCAAGAAGGCGCCGGGCGGCAGGACGACGGCGACCGAGCCGAACTGCACCACCGGCTTCTTCGGCTCGACGATCACCTCGCCGTCGATCGAAAGCCTCGCCAAGCCCGCGGCCATCACGAAATTGGAAGCGATGCGGCGCTGGTTTTCGCCGAGCTTGCCCGCGTCATGGACGGCGACATCGAGGCCGGACGCCGTGGCGGTGACGGTCATGTGGAAGGCTTTCGGCGTCGCGCAGACCAGTCCTGCCAGCCTTCGCAAAGGATCGAGCGCATCAACGATTGCCGGCAACGAGATCGGGCATTCCTCGATAGGGATGATCTCGGAGGAGAGCGCGCGCACGAAACCGAGCAGCATGCCGGCCTCGGTGCGCCGAGCGCTGAAAACGACGCGGCGGCGCGTGTGCGGCGCGCAAGGCACCAGCGCGTCGATCTGACCAGCGATGCCCTTGATCTTGAGCGCCTGCACCACCCGTTCGCGTTTCCACTGCCGGTAGCCGTCGGCCTCGAAATGCTGCAACGCGCAGCCGCCGCATTCGGTGAAGTGTCGGCAGGGCGGATCAACCCGGAGCGGTGAAGTCTCAACAACCGACATCAGCGTCGCGCGGTCCTTCTGGCGCGCGGCGGTGACCGTCTCGCCAGGCAGCGTGAACGGGATGAAGACCTCACCGCCATCGGCACCGGCGATGCCGTCGCCCTGCGAACCGAGCCTTGTGATGGTGAAGCGCGCGCTCATGGCGATGCCGCGTCCTTGATCGCGGCGAGAAGGAACTCGCGGTTGCCGTCGCCGCCCTCGATCGGCGATGGGTGCAGCCCAAGCACGCGCCAGCCCGGCATGCCGGCAAGCCAGTCGCGCAAACCGGCGGCGATGCGCTCGGCCTCGCTCGGGTCCTTGAGCAGTCCGCCCTTGCCGATCGCCTCGCGACCCGCCTCGAATTGCGGCTTGACGAGAAGCAGCGCCCTGGCGCCCTCGCCCGCCAAGGCCACCGCCGGTGGCAGCGCCAGCTTCAGCGAGATGAAGCTGACATCACAGACCAGGAAATCCGGAACGCGGTCGCCAAGATCGGCGGCGGTCAGGTCCCGCGCATTCAGCCCTTCAATGACCGTGACCCGCCGATCGGCGGCAATTTCCGGGTTCATCTGGCCGTGACCGACATCGATCGCCGTGACATGGGTAGCGCCACGCTCGAGCAGCACCTGGGTGAAGCCGCCGGTCGAGGCGCCGATATCGAGCGCCTCATGCCCAGAGGGATCGAGGCCGAAATGGTCGAGGCCGGCAATCAGCTTCAGCGCCGCGCGCGACACATAGGCCTGCGCCGGATCGTCGACAGCAACGACACAGTGTGGCGCGACGGGCTGGCCCGGCTTGCGGGCGACTGCGCCGTCGACAGTGACGGTGCCGCGTTCGATCGCGTCGCGGGCGCGGGAACGGCTGGCGAACAGGCCACGTGCGACGAGCAGTTCGTCGAGACGCGGACGCGCGCTGGCGGGCAAAGAGGAACTCATCGGCCTTCATTGGCGAAAGCCGGCGGCGAAGGCAATGGCAGCCCTGTTGAATATGGCGCGGGGCACGGCAGAATGCCGGTGCCTATAGTCCGCTCACCCGGGCGAGGAAGAGCCATGCTGAAGGGAACCTGCCATTGCGGCGCCGCGCACTGGACGCTGGAAGGCGATCCGGGATCGATCACCGCCTGCAACTGCACCCTTTGCCGCCGCTACGGCACGCTCTGGGCCTATGACTATGTCGACGAGCGCATCCGCATCGCAGGTCCGACGAGCTCCTACAGGAGGGTCGAGGTGGCCGAGCCCGCGCTGGAAATCCTGTTCTGTCCGAAATGCGCCTGTGTGCTCGCCTGGCGCGGGTTGCTTCCCGGCTCGAGCGGCCGCACTCGCATCGCCGTCAATGTCAGGCTGGCCCCGCCGGAGGCGGTCGCCGACCTGCCGATCGAGCATTTCGACGGCCTCGAAACGTTCGACGACCTGCCGCGCGACGGCCGCTGCGTGCGCGATATGTGGTTTTAGAAAATAGTCCGCGAGACCGGGCGCTCGACCGCCGGCATCAGGCCGTCATTGTGGGAGGCCTGCTCGCGCGGCTCAGCAGGAGCCGGCGCCGTCGGCGCGACTTCCTGCGGCACCACCAGTTGGGGAGTCTGCTTGTAGGAGAAGCCGCCGCGGATGTTGCCCATCTTCCGGCAACGATGTCCATCACCGCCTTTTCGAGGTTGCGGTCGTAACGCGTTTCGGCTGCCACCGGCGCGGCCATGGCACTCAGCAGGGCCATGCCGCAAAGGAACGATTTCATTGTTCTTATCCCCTGCCTAGGACCAGGGTTTTAGCAGGGCGCCCGTTGAAAATCGGCCAAAAGACAAGGTAACCGAACGGCCAAATGAAAACCTAAACAAACAGTTGCAGCCGCAGCCGGCAAACTCAATCGGAGAGCTGAGTTTTCGATTCAGGCGCGCTGCGCCTGCATTCCATGGCCGAGTGCGGCGAAGACCGTCTGCACGATGCCGGTCGTGTCGAGGCCCGCGTCGGCATACATCTTCTCAGGCTTGGCGTGATCGGTGAACTCGTCCGGCAAGACCAGCGGGCGCACCTTGAGACCGTTTTCCAACAGGCCTTCATGGGCAAGGAAATGCAGCACCTGGCTGGCGAAGCCGCCGACCGCGCCCTCCTCGACCGTCACGAGAACCTCATGCGAGCGCGCCAGGCGGCGGATGAGATCCTCGTCCAGCGGCTTGGCGAAGCGAGCGTCGGCAACGGTGGTCGAAAGGCCCGCGGCGCCGAGCTCCTCGGCGGCCAGCAGGCAATCCTGCAGCCGCGTGCCGAACGAGAGCAGCGCCACCTTGGTGCCTTCCTTGAGAATGCGGCCTTTGCCGATCTCGAGCACTGAGCCGCGCTCCGGCATGTCGACGCCGACGCCGTTGCCGCGCGGATAGCGGAAGGCGATCGGGCCGCCGTCGTAGTCGGCTGCCGTGCGCACCATATGGCGAAGCTCCGCCTCATCGGCGGCGGCCATGACGACGAAGCCAGGCAGCGAGGCGAGGAAGGTCGTGTCGAAGGCGCCGCAGTGCGTGGCGCCGTCGGCGCCGACGAAGCCGGCGCGGTCGATCGGGAAGCGCACCGGCAGTTTCTGGATTGCCACGTCGTGCACCACCTGATCGTAGGCGCGCTGCAGGAAGGTCGAATAGATGGCGGCGAAGGGCTTGTAGCCTTCGGTGGCGAGGCCGGCGGCGAAGGTCACCGCGTGCTGCTCGGCAATGCCGACATCGAAGGTTCGGGCCGGGAACACCTCGCCGAAGAGGTCGAGGCCGGTGCCACTCGGCATCGCGGCGGTGATCGCCACGATTCGTTCGTCCTCGCGCGCCTCCTGGATCAGGCTCTCGGCGAAGACCTTGGTGTAGCTCGGCGCGTTGGCCGGCGCTTTCGCTTGCGCGCCGGTGATGACGTCGAACTTGTTGACGCCGTGATACTTGTCGGCGGCGGCCTCCGCCGGCGCGTAGCCCTTGCCCTTCTGGGTGACGACATGGATCAGAATGGGACCGTCGCCATTATCGCGGACGTTCTTCAGCACCGGGATCAGGTGCTCCAAATTGTGTCCATCGATCGGGCCGATGTGGAAGAATCCCATCTCCTCGAACAGCGTGCCGCCGGTGACGTAACCGCGCGCATGCTCGACCGCGCGGGTGATGGCGCTGTCGGCGCGCTTGCCGAGATAGGAGGTCAGCTTCTTGCCGAAATCGCGCAGGCCGAGATAGGTCTTGCCGGAGGCAAGCCTCGCCAGATAGGCGCTCATCGCGCCGGTCGGCGGGGCGATCGACATGTCATTGTCGTTGAGGATGACGATCAGGCGGGCATTGAGCGCGCCGGCGTTGTTCATCGCCTCGTAGGCCATCCCGGCGGACATGGCGCCGTCGCCGATGACGGCGATGACATTGTTGCGGCCGCCCGCAAGGTCGCGGCCCATCGCCATGCCGAGGCCGGCCGAAATCGAAGTCGAGGAATGCGCTGCGCCGAAGGGGTCGTATTCGCTCTCTGCGCGCCGGGTGAAGCCGGAGAGACCGCCTTCCTGGCGAAGCGTGCGGATGCGGTCGCGGCGGCCGGTCAGAATCTTGTGCGGGTAGGCCTGGTGGCCAACGTCCCAGATCAGCCGGTCTTCCGGCGTGTTGAAGACATAGTGCAGCGCAACCGTAAGCTCGACGACGCCGAGACCGGCGCCAAGATGGCCGCCGGTGTGCGACACCGCATCGATCAGCTCCGCGCGCAGTTCGGTCGCCAGCTGCGGCAGCTCGCTTTCATCAAGCGTCCGCAAATCCGCGGGGATGCGGACTTTGTCGAGGAGCGGCGTGTCAGGCTTCGGGTTCACTCTGGGACGGCCTGTCAACTTAACCTTGGGTTAACCTTCAAATATGCGCTTTGCTATGCGCGAGATAGGCTGACGGCGCGCCAATGTAAATGCGTGTCAGTGACGCGCCTGGCGCAGAATGTCCATCCTGCGCTAACCTTCCGGCAGCGGAATGAATTCTTCCTCATCGCCAGGAACGATATCGAAGCGGCCCGTCTTCCATTCTTCCTTGGCCTGCTCGATGCGTTCTTTCGAGGACGAAACGAAATTCCACCAGATATAGCGCTTGGAGCCCAGCGACGCTCCGCCGAACAGCATGAAATGCGCGCCGCGCTCGGACGACACGACGATTTCCTCGCCCGGTTTGAACACCAAAAGCCGCTCGGCCGGGAAACGGTCGCCGGCAATCGAAACCTCGCCCTCCAGCGTGTAGATGGCGCGTTCCTCGGCGTCGCCGGGGATTTTGACGCTGGCGCCCGCCGCCAGCCGCAGATCGGCATAGAGCGTTTCCGAGGCGGTCGCGACGGGCGAGCGCAGCCCGGAAAATTCGCCGATGACGACGCGGCCGCTAACGCCCTCGGCATCGATTTCGGGCAGTTGGACGACCGACGTGTTCGCGAACACCGGGGCGATTTCTTCCTTGCTGTCCGGCAGCGCCAGCCAGGTTTGCAGGCCGGAAATCGACATCGGCGCGCGGCGCAATTCCTCGGGCGTGCGCTCGGAATGAACGATGCCGCGGCCGGCGGTCATCAAATTCACGTCGCCCGGCGCGATCACCATTTCGGTGCCGAGCGAGTCGCGATGCCTGATCTTGCCGTCGAACAGATAAGTGACGGTGGAAAGCCCGATATGCGGATGCGGGCGCACGTCGATCGCATGGCCGGCGCGCAGGATGGCCGGACCCATGCGGTCGAAGAAGATGAACGGACCGACCAGCCTGCGCTTCGCCGTCGGCAAGGCGCGGCGAACCTCGAAGCCGCCAATGTCCTTGGCGTTCGGAATGACCATCAACTCGATCTGGTCGCAGGCGAAGTCGTCGCCGGCCTCAGGATCGTTGCCCGGAAAGAAGCTCATGACCGGCGTCAGGCGAAGCGGAGCGCGGATCGGGCCTTCGCCTTGGCGGCCTCTTCCTCGCGGTTGCGCGGATGCTGGGTGGTTTCGAGGCTGTCAAGCAGCTCGCGCGCGGCGGCGGCGATCGCCTCGACGGCGTGGTTGAAGGCATGCTCGTTGCGCTTGGACGGCTTGGTCGCGCCGCTCAGCTTGCGAACGAACTGCAGCGCCGCGTCATGGACCTCGTCGTCGGTCGCCGGCGGATCGAAGTTGAACAGGGTCTTGATGTTTCGGCACATGCTTTAACTCCTTACCTGCTTTCTGCCCGAACCGGTCTGACATTGTGCACCGAGGTGTGTTGAGATTCAGGTCAGACCGAGCCGAAAATGGCGGGTTCCGAGAACCGGACCGGAGCGTACTTGAAGGACGTGAGCACCGGAACCGCAGAAAGCCGCGTTTGCAGGCGGCCTCACCTGAATATCAATACACCTCACTCGGCGTCGAGCGGCTCCGTTCCAACCGGCTTGCCGTCGCGCGAGAGCCTGATCTTCTCGACCTTGTCCTCGGCGGCCTTGAGCAAGCGGTCGCAATGAGCCTTCAGCGCCTCGCCGCGCTCGTAGATCTTGATCGACTGGTCGAGCGGAACGTCGCCGCGCTCCAGATCATCGACGATCTTCTCCAGCGCGTCGAGCGCCTGTTCGAAGCTCATCGCCTTGACGTCTTGGTTAGCTTCATCAGCCATCATTCATCCCTTCATCAGCCGCCCGACATGGGCGGCGACCGAAAATGCCAATCCTTGCAGATCGTAACCGCCCTCCAGCAGGCTGACGAGCCGGTTGCCGCTGTGGCGCCCGGCGCGCTCCATCAGCTGGCCGGTCGCCCAGTCGAAATCATCCTCGGTCAGGTTGATCGCGGCCAGCGGATCGCGATGGTGCGCATCGAAACCGGCGGAAATGATGATCAGATCCGGCTGGAAGGCGTCGATCGACGGCAGCACGCGCGACAGGAAGGCGTCGCGGAACGTGTCGCTGCCGGTGCTCGGCGCAAGCGGCGCGTTGACGATGTTGCCGGCGCCGGTCTCGCTCTTGGCACCGGTGCCCGGATAGAGCGGCATCTGGTGGGTCGAGCAATAGAGCACCGACGGATCGTCCCAGAAAATGTCCTGCGTGCCGTTGCCGTGATGCACATCCCAATCGACGATGGCGACGCGCTCGGCCTGGTGCTTCTCCTGCGCATAACGGGCGGCGATCGCCGCGGTGTTGAACAGGCAAAAGCCCATCGCGGTCGCTTTTTCGGCGTGATGGCCGGGCGGACGCGCGGCAACGAAGACATTGGCGGCGCGGCCCTCGAACACATCGTCGACTGCGGCGTTGGCCGCGCCGATCGCCGTCACCGCCGCCTGCCAGCTTTTCGGGCTGGCGCTGGTGTCGGCATCGATCGAGACGATTCCCGACTCGGGAATCGCAGCGCGGACACGGCCGACGAAATCCTCCGGATGCGCGTAAAGGATCGTCGCCTGGTCGCCTTCCGGCGCCTCGACGCGGTCGAGGGCCGAAAAAGCCTCATCGTCGAGCACGCGCTCGATGGCGCGCAAACGGTCGGGCCGCTCGGGGTGGCCGGGCGGCGTGAGGTGTTCCAGGAATACCGGATGAGTGTAGAGACGAGTGGTCATGGCGCCTAATCTAGGCACCTGTCGCACGGATAGCCATGTTTCAGCGCCGAATGATTGGGGAAATCGCGCCCAATCGTGTCGCTGGCGGCATTGGCCCGGCTTCGGCTTCGCGATAAGGTCGCGTCGCTGCCTGGTGCCCGCAACGCGGGAGAATCGGGAACACGGTTGAAATCCGTGGCGTGCCCAACGCTGTGAGGGGGACCGCGCCGGCAAACGCCACTGTCCCAGACGGGAAGGCGCCGGATGCGGGTCGATCCCGAGCCAGAAGACCGGCCCGGCAGACATGGTCATCCGCATGGTCAGGCGGAGGACTGCTTATCGCAAGGGGACAAGCGATGCAGGCACGAACAGCCGCCGCCGGCGGCGATGACTTTGACCAATTGGCGCGCGACGCTGTCTACCGGGCCATGTTCACCCGGCGCGACGTGCGCAGCCATTTCCTTGCCGACGATCTCGACGACAGCGTTTTGGCGCGGCTGCTCACCGCGGCACACCACGCGCCGTCGGTCGGCTACATGCAGCCCTGGAACTTCATCATCATCCGGGACGCCACAAGGCGGCGGCAGGTGCGCGACCTTTTCCTCGCCGCGCGCGAACAGGAACTGCCGGCGATCGAGGTGGAGCGGCGGGCGCTCTACCGCAAGCTGAAGCTCGAGGGCATCTGCGAAAGCGCGCTCAACCTGTGCATCACCTGCGACCGCCAGCGCTCGAATAACTCGCCGCTCGGGCGCTGGCACAATCCGGAGATGGACCTCTACAGCACCGTCTGCGCGGTGCAGAATTTCTGGCTCGCGGCGCGGGCGGAAGGCGTCGGGGTCGGCTGGGTGAGCATCATCGAGCCCGAAGCGCTGAAGCGACTGCTGTCGATCCCCGAGCACGTCACGCCGATCGCCTATCTCTGCGTCGGCCGTGTCTCGGAATTCGCGCCAAGGCCCGACCTCGAAGCGCATGGCTGGGGCAAGCGCCTGCCGCTGCCCGAGCTGGTGATGAGCGAGACCTTTTGCGGCGCCGGCGAGGCGCCGCTCAAATCGGCGATCGCTCGTCTCGGAGAACGATTGAAGCCTTAGAACCGCTCGGCGTTCCATAGACCCGCACCAACCGCAACGCGCCATCGCGCTTCGCGTTTGCGCAATGGCGCATTGGCAGGCCTGACCGTCGTTGCCCGCTCTCAGAAAACCGGGGATTGTTCGCGCATCGCTTGACAACGTGACGGTTCTTCTTGGCGTGGTTGGGCCGGATCTCCGCACTCGCTTCCTCACTGCTAACCCTGTGCCAAGCGATGTCGTTCTCGGGCTTCAACGTCTGGTGAATTCACCGGCGTTCGGAATTAAATTCTGTCTTCTCATGTGAATAGGCAGATTGAGCTGGGCTTCGGCGCTTATTGTCGGGCGATAGATGAGACCCGGCGCGTTCCCATGAACTTTTTTGCAATAGATCGGTCCGCCGAACATGAGGGCGAAGCGGAATGGGAGCGCATCCGCGCAAAATACCCGCCGCAAGAACCATTCCTCAACTTGAACAACGCCGCGGTCAGTCCCCCACCGACTGTTGTCGAGGAAGCGACGGTTGACGCCTACCGCTTCATCAGTCGCAATCCCGACTACAATATGTGGAGCAAGCTCGACACAGCACTTCCTCATATCAAACGCGAGCTGGCGGAACTGATCGATTGCAGCCCCGGAGAGATCGCGCTGAACCGGAATTCGTCGGAGGGTCTTTCGACAGCGATCTTCGGAATACCGCTAACTAAGGGCGATCAAGTGCTGATCTCGCCTTGGGACTACCCCAGCGTTCGTGCGGGCTGGCTGCAGCGGCAACAGCGCGAGGGCATCGAGGTTGTAAACTGCACCTTCGACCTCATGGACAGCGACGACGACATCATCGAATCCTATGTTCAGGCGATGACCCCGCGTACCCGCGTCCTGCAGCTGACTCACATGTACCACTGGAACGGGCGTGTCCTGCCGGTGAACCGGCTCTGCGAGATCGCGCGGGAGCGCGACATCATGACTGTCGTCGACGGTGCCCAGACTTTTGCTCAGATGCCGGTCAGCTTCCGCGAACTCGATTGCGATTTTTTTGTCACCAGCCTGCACAAGTGGCTCGGTGCTCCTATCGGCAACGGGATGCTGGTCGTCAGCGAACGCCGGATCGATACCACCTGGCCATTGCTTGCACCTTTCGACCAGCCCGCGGTGCACATAGACAGATTCGACCATTGGAATCTCGGCACCTACAATTCCGCTGTCCAGGCAGGAATCGCGCCCGCAATTCAATTCCACAAGGCGATCGGCGCGGAACGGATGCATGCGCGACTGCGCGAACTCACCCGATATTGGGTAGGTCTCGTCCAGGACATTCCCGGTTTCAGGCTCCATACGCCGACCGACACGGGACAGCCTCGCTGCGATAAGTCTGTTTTCGATCGACAGCATCGACATGCAGCAACTCGAGCGCGACCTTCGCGAGAAACACCAGGTCCACGTGAAATACCGCAAGGTCGAGCACGTCGAGGGTTTGCGGGTTTCGCCACACATTTACATGCTTAAGCGCGATCTTGATGCCTTTGTCGCCGCGCTGCGAAGCGCTGTGGAGTGAACCGACGAATTTCTCGGGGCTGTGCCTGACCTTAGCCGCCTGCTGTCTGGCGAATAGCGTTTTCGCAGTCGAGGGGTGCAGGATGGCAGCGCCGCTATTGCGCTTGAAGCTGCCTAGGCCTGCACCCTGACAAGAGTTCAATAGTTTCGCTCAAGGCCGTGAGCGTGGTCTGCATTTTTGAGGTCTATCAATGCGCCAAGTCTATGTGAGTGGATCCTATCTACCGGAAAGCGAGGCCCGTATCTCGGTCTTCGATCGGGGCTTCCTGTTCGCCGACGGAGTCTATGAGGTCACGCTCGTTCTTGATGGCAAGCTCGTCGATTTTGCCAGTCACATGGCGCGCCTGCGGCGATCGCTCCGTGAGCTCGATATGCCGTTCTCCCTGACCGAAGCAGATCTTTTGAAGATCCACAGGGAGCTCATTGGACGGAACAATGTATCCGAGGGACTTGTCTATTTGCAGATCACCCGGGGCGCGGCCGACCGCGATTTCATATTTCCTACTCGGGATACGCCGAACACCGTGGTGCTCTTCACACAAGAGAAGGCACTTGTCGAAAATCCGGTCGCCATGCGCGGCCAGCACGTCATAACCGTGGAAGATCTCCGGTGGCGGCGCTGCGACATCAAAACGGTGCAACTCCTGTATCCCTCCATGGCCAAAATGCAGGCGAAATCACGCGGCGCCGATGACGCATGGCTAGTGAGGGATGGTTACGTCACGGAAGGCTCTTCCAACAACGCTCATATCGTGACTTCGGATGGGACGATCGTCACGCGGGATCTCTCGAGCGATATCCTGCACGGGATTACCCGGGCAGTCGTTCTGCAGTGCGCAAGTGAACTTCATCTGCGGGTGGAGGAGCGCCCATTCACGGTAGTAGAGGCCAGACTTGCGACGGAGGCGTTTTCAACGTCATCATCCGGGCTGGTGAACCCGGTGGTCAGGATGGATGGTGCGCCGATCGGCAACGGGCTGCCGGGCGTAGTCACCCGGCGGTTGCGACAAATTTATCTCGATAGAAGCCGAGCATCGGCGATCTAGCGTTGATCGTCGACGGTGTTCTCTGCGGCGTCAAACATCGATACGATACCTGCCGGTGGCGTTACTGGGGCGCATATGGACCGCGCTAACTCAAGCACTCCTGACGCCAGCCCTGCACGTGAATAGCTCGCCCGAGCACTCGCGGCGCCCAAGTAGCTTGACAAGGCCGCTGCTAGGCTGGCGTTCGCGCCAGATGCTGGCGGCGATCCTTCCATTGGCGGGGCATCTCCTCTGACTCTAGTCAAGCGGTCCTTGGCGAATCCCAGCGCGAGCCGCCGAAGGGGCTGAGCGCCTTGTCGCGCAATTCCCTGAACTTGGACGAGGCTTCGGCCAGGCGCCGGTCCCATTCCGGATTGGGGACCTGGCCCTCGATGGTGGCGAAGTAGACCTGCATCAGCGAAGCGATGGCGAAGGGCTCGATGAAAGCCGCCTTGAAGGCCCAGGCGAAGACGATGGCCAACACGAAGGCCCAGCCGGCAAGCTGGCCCGGCATGGCCCAGAGGATCGCGGCGGCGGGCGCCAGCATCAAAAGGAAGATGACGAAGGAAACACCCCACATGATCACCGCCAGCCAGACGGCGTTCTTGACCATCAACTTGCCGTTCTGCGCATAGAGCACGACGCCTTGCCTGGCGGTCTCGAAAGGCGAGTTGGAATTGGTGCGGATGTTGTAGCCGAGGATGATCTCGTCGACATAGGTCAGCGACAGGCGGATCACGGTGTTGATGAAGCTCACCAGACCGCTCAAGCCTGGAATGGGTAGGAATGCAGCAATGCCGCCGATCAGCCCGGTGATGGCGCGGATGGCGCCTTTCACCAGCTGGTCGACGACGAAAAGGATTTTGGCCTCGGCGAAGCGCTTCGTCACCACTTCGCGCGCATAGGCGATCTGGCCCTGGCCGTCGGGAACGTCCTGCCCGTCGATCAGATGGACCATGACGGCGATATGGCCGGCCTTGAGCACATAGAGAATGTATTCGCGGATCCAGTAGACGGCGATCGAGACCACGCCGAAGCCGACGATCCCACCCCACAAGGCAAAGGACATCGGCCCGTCCGGATCGGTCGAGATGTGGCCGACGCCGTAACCGACGCTGGCGCCGGTACCGGTCGCTGTTATGTAGGCCACCGTGATGCCGAAATAGACGATGATGCGAAAGACGATGAACGGCCACGTCCGCATCATGATGGACACCGACCGGCCGATGCTGAAGTCCCACATGGCCCCGACCCTCCGCCTCAGAGAATTGGCGGGAGAGGATGCGCTCGCTCCTGCCAAAGTCAATGTCGGAGGGATTTTGAGCGGGGGACAATTGTCTGAGGCAGCGCGGACCCGAGTGATTGCCCGGAACGCCGCGACCGGATGCTATTTGGTTTTCAGGCCTTCCAGCAGCTGCTTGAACGCCGCCACAACCTTCTTCGACGTCGCTTCCGGATCCTTGGCATTGGCGATGCGCTGCGAGGCCTGGCTACTGGCGCCGTTGATGAGCCGCGCTGCGGTCTCGGGGTCGAGATCGGGAACGACGACGCCCTCCTCCTGCAGCTTTGACAGGTGATCGGTCATTGAAGCCGTGCAGGCGCTGGCGTTGGGCCACTGAGCCGGATCGCCGAGCACGGCCGGGCCGTCCCTGAACATGATGCGCTGGATTTCCGGCTCAAGCGCCATCTCGATATAGGTGGTGCATTCGTCGACGAAATGCTGCCAGCGAGTAGGCGCCCGCGAGGCCACCTCGTTCACCCGCGCCGCCATCTCGGCGTCGATCTCGGCGATCACCGCCTGCAGCAGCCCCTTCTTGTCGCCGAAATGATGATAGAGCGCGCCGCGCGTCAGACCCGCCGAAGCGGTGAAATCGTCCATCGAGGCCTCGGCATAGCCGATCGTGCCGAAGGCATGGCGCGCGGCCGCGATCAGCTTGGCGCGCGTCTCGGCGATCATCTCCTTGCGGGGTTTGTGCATGGCTCCTGGTCTTATTCACATACGCGTCGTATGCTAATTGACATACGCGACGTATGAACTATCTGACATTCATACGCTGCGTATGTAATTGCGGCGCCTTCCCTTGTCGAGGAACGGGACCATGCGAAACCCATATTCGGAAATCTTTCGGGCTCCTGGCACGAAGAGCTTCGCCGCGGCAGCCTTCATCGCCCGGCTGCCGATCGCCATGGCGCCGATCGGCATTGTGGCGATGCTGTCACAAACGCATGGCGAGTACTGGCTGGCCGGCGCCGTCTCGGCCACATACGCTTTGGTCAACGCCTTCCTGTCGCCGCAGGTCTCGCGGCTGGTCGACCGCCTCGGCCAGAGCCGGATTGCCGTGCCGACGACACTTGTCTCGGCGCTTGCCTTCGCGACCTTGATCGTCGCGGCCAACCAGCACTGGCCGGTGTGGACCTTGTTCCTATCGTCGCTGCTTGCCGCCTTAATGCCCAGCATCCCGGCGCTGGTCAGGGCGCGCTGGACCGAGATTTTTCGCAACCGCCCCGAGCTCAATACGGCCTTCGCCTTCGAATCGGCCGCGGACGATCTGGTCTATGTCGCTGGGGCATCGCTGTCGGTGGGCTTGAGCGCCGCGCTGTTCCCGGAAGCCGGGATGGTGGTGAGCACCCTGCTGCTCGCCTTCGGCTCGGCGGCATTCCTGCTGCAGCGTTCGACGGAACCGCCCATTCGCCCGGCCGAGGATGGCGCGGCCGGTTCGGCGATCCGCCTGCGGCCGGTGCAGATCATCACCTTCGCGCTGATCTTTGTCGGCGCGACCTTCGCAACCACGGAAGTCACCACCGTTGCCATTACTGAAGAGCTGGGCCAGCCCGAAGCAGCCAGCCTCGTCATCGGCGTCTATGCACTGGGATCCTTCGTGCTCGGCATCATCGTCGGCGCGCTCAGTTTGCGCACGCCGCTGCAACGGCAACTCGCGATAGCTGTCGCCGTCATCGCGCTCACCACGCTGCCGCTGCTTTTTGCCGACACGGTGCCGACCCTGGCGCTAGCCGTCTTCGTCAGCGGCGTTGCCATCTCGCCGACCTTCATCACCGCCTTTGGCCTGATCGAACGCCACGTGCCGCCGGCAATGCTCACGGAAGGCGTGACCTGGGTGACCACCGGGATCGGTATCGGCATAGCGCTGGGCTCCTTCGCCGCCGGCTGGATGGTCGACACTTTTGGACCGCAGAACGGGTTCTGGGTGTCGGTGGCGGCAGGCTCAGTCGCCTTGGTCACCGTGCTCGCCGGCCAGTGTCGGCTGGCGACGCCGGACTGCGACCCGAATGAATGCGAAGCGGCGATTGTTCCGGCTGGATGATACCGATGCATCCGGCTCTGGCTGGCTATACGTCCTGCTGTCGAACGAACTTCGCCGACGGGAATGCGTAAAGCCCCGTCGGCGCGCCATGGAGCATGATCTCCCGCTCGAAGACGAAGCCGCATTTCTCCAGCACGCGCCGCGATGCCGGATTGGCGGGACGCGCCAGTGCGATCACCCGACCGGCGCGCAAGGGGCCGAAAGCCGCGTGCAAGCTCCCCCGGACCAGTTCCGTCGCGTAGCCATGCCCCCAGGTCTCGGGGTGAAGATGATAGGACAGGTTCAGCCCATCGAAATCGCTCGATAAGGTGACGCCGCCGAAGCCGATCAGTTTCTCATTGGCTTCGACCGCCCAGCGACCAAATCCGCGCCTGTCCCAATGATCGATGTCGCGAGCGAGCCTCGCGGCACTCTGCTGCGGCGTGTCCGGCGTCGGGTCGGGGCGATGCGCCACCAGTTCGGGGCGCGAGAAAAGATCGGCCAGAAACTCCAGATCCGCCTGTTTGGGCCGGCGCAGCAGCAGTCGTTCGGTCCGCTGGCTGACAGGCAATGGCGCGGCCATCGTTTTTCTCCGTCGCCCTGTCGGCCGAAACGTCAGAGAATTTCCGTCTTGGCGATGTGAATGCCGAATCCTTCGAGCCCGACATAGTGGCGCTCGCGCGAGGCGATCAGGTTGATCGAGGAGATGCCGAGATCCTTGAGGATCTGCGCTCCGAGCCCTATCTCGCGCCACTCGTTCTCGCGCCGGCGCGCCTCTTCGTGATCCTCGCGGTCGCCGCTTTGTGGCCGCTTGCGCTCCTGATGGGCGACGCCGACCGAGCCTTCGCGCAGGTAGACGATGACGCCACGCTTGCGCTCGCCCATCGCCTTCATGATGTGGTCCAAGCGGTGGCTGGTGCCGAAGACGTCGGTGACGACGTCTTCCGAATGCAGCCGCACCGGCACCTCCTCGCCGTCGCGGATGTCGCCGAAGACGACCGCGACATGGTGCATGGAATCCCAGGGCAGCGTGTAGGTGAAGACCTGCGCCTTGCCGCCGGGCGTCTCGATGTCGGAGCAGGCGACGCGCTCGACCAGCGTTTCCTTGCGCTGGCGATAGGCGATGAGATCGGCGACCGAAACCTGCTTCAGCCCGTGCTGCGCGGCGAAAGCCTGCACCTCAGGTCCACGCTTGACGGAGCCGTCGTCGTTGACCAGTTCGGAGATGACGCCGATCGGCGGCAGCCCGGCGAGTTTGCACAGGTCGACCGCGGCTTCCGTATGGCCCGAGCGCATCAAGACACCGCCTTCGCGCGCGATCAGCGGGAAGATGTGGCCGGGCCGCACGAAGTCGGAGGCACCAACATTGCCATTGGCGAGGTTACGCACGGTGAGCGTGCGGTCGTCCGCCGAAATACCCGTCGTGGTGCCGTGCTTGAAGTCGACGCTGACGGTGAAAGCCGTGGTGTGGGCGGAATCATTGTCGGCCACCATGGGCGCAAGGTTTAGCCTCCTTGCGTCCTCGCGCAGCATCGGCGTGCAGACGATGCCGGAGGTGTTGCGGACGATGAAGGCCATCTTTTCCGGCGTGCAGTGGACGGCGGCAACGATCAGGTCGCCCTCGTTCTCGCGCCCATCATCGTCCATGACGACGACGATCTCGCCGCGCTCGAAAGCGCGGATCGCTTCGACGATCTTCTTCTGGTCGTATGGCATGGACGCTCGCTAGCTCCATTGGGGAATAGGGCGGTAAGGGAGTAGGGGAACGGAAAAAGTTTGGCGTCGCCGAATGCGACGTAACATACTCTCCTGCTGCCTTACTGCCCTCCTCCCCTTCCCGTCTGTCCTCTATGGCGCAGATAATGATCCGCAATCGCGCAGGCAACCATGGCCTCGCCGATCGGCACGGCGCGGATGCCGACGCAGGGATCGTGGCGGCCCTTGGTCATGACCTCGACGTCCTTGCCGTCCTTGTCGATCGATTTCCGAGGCGTCAGGATCGAGGAGGTCGGCTTGACGGCGAAGCGTGCGACGATCGCCTGGCCGGTCGAGATGCCGCCGAGGATGCCGCCGGCATTGTTGGACAAAAACACCGGCTTGCCGTCATTGCCGATCCGCATCTCGTCGGCATTCTGTTCGCCGGTGATGCGGGCGGCTTCGAAGCCGTTGCCGATCTCGACGCCCTTGACGGCGTTGATCGACATCAGGCCGGAGGCGATGTCCTGGTCGAGCTTGGCATAGATCGGCGCGCCGAGGCCCGCCGGCACACCTTCGGCGACGATCTCGATCACCGCGCCGACCGACGAGCCGGCCTTGCGAATGCCGTCGAGATAGGCGGCAAAGACCGGAACCGAAGCCGGGTCGGGGGTGAAAAACGGGTTTTCCGCATCGCCGATGAAATTCCAGTTCCAATTGGCGCGATCGATCGACTTTTCACCCATCGAGACCAGGGCGCCGCGCACCACCATGCCCGGCACCACCTTGCGTGCCAGCGCGCCGGCCGCCACTCTGGCTGCCGTCTCGCGCGCCGAGGAGCGGCCGCCGCCGCGATGGTCGCGCAACCCGTATTTGACCTCATAGGTGTAATCGGCATGGCCCGGCCGGTACTGGCGGGCGATCTCGCCGTAATCCTTGGAGCGCTGATCCACATTCTCGATCAGCATCGAGATCGGCGTGCCGGTGGTGATCATCGTCTCGCCGTCCTCGTCGAGGATGAAGCCGGAGAGGATCTTGACCTCGTCCGGCTCGCGGCGCTGGGTGACGAAGCGCGACTGGCCCGGGCGGCGCCGGTCGAGCTCGGCCTGGATGTCCTCGCGCTTGAAGCGGATCCCGGGCGGGCAGCCGTCGACAACGCAGCCAAGCGCGGCGCCATGGCTTTCACCCCAGGTGGTGACGCGGAAAAGATGGCCGAAGGTGTTGTGAGACATGGAAAAACGCCCTGCCCGGCGCGGACCCGGTTCGCCGGTTCAAGCATGCCTTCTATTGGCGTTTTCCACAGCGGTCAAACGGTGATCGGATGCATCAATCTGTGATCTGGAGGATTTAGTTTTGACACATTCGGTTGGTTTCTGCTCTCTTCCATCCGCCGTTGAGGATCCGCCGTTGCTCATGCCGGCGCAATGACCAAAGAGGACGACGATGCGTACCCTGATTGGCGCCGCCTGCGCCATGTTGCTCATTTCCACCGCCGCCGCGTTCGCCGGCCAGACCGAAGGCTTGATCAAGAAGGTCGACAAGGACACGCTGACGCTGACGCTGGACGACGGAAAGTCCTACAAGCTCAACGCCGAAACCGATCTCGACGCGCTGAAGCCCGGCATGGATATCGTCATCGCCTACGACGTGACCAATGGCGAGAATGTCGTGACCGATATGCAGCTGCCGGACAGCGACTAGAATCATCTGCGCTGCGAGGTCTTGGCGGACGGCGCAGTGCGTTGGTAGAGGACACCTTGGCAATTGTCCGGAGCGCCGAACGCTTCGTCATCCTGGAGCGAAGCAAGGGGCGCAGCGACGCAACGCAGATTCCAGGACGGCGACGTTCGAGGCCTTCGGCCGACCTCCAACACACGGCCTAAAATGCAGGCCCTACAGCCACTCCAGGCTGCGCCCCTCGAGCCGTAGCAGGCGGTCCTGCGGCATGTCGAGGCTGGCGGCTTCCTGCTTGGAAATGCCGGTGACGAAGCGGAAGAAGCAGCGCATGACCCCGCCATGGGTGACGCAGACGGTCGGCTGGCGAAGCGCGTCGAACCAGGGTTTTATCCGCTCGAGCAGCATCTCGTAGCTTTCGGCGCCCTCGCCGGGCGGCTGGAAATCCCACTTCGCGGCGCGGCGGCTTTTGGTCGAACCCGGGACACGCCTTTCGAGTTCGGCAAAGGTGAAACCCTGCCAGTCGCCGAAGCTTAGCTCCACCAAGCGCGGATCGGTGCGATAGGCGAGCGGGTCGAGACCCATCGCCGCGCGCATCAGTTCCATCGTCTCACGCGTGCGGCGCATCGGGCTGGCGACAAAATCGAAATCCGCGGCGTTTCCGATAAGGTCCACCAACCGTCGGCCGTTTTGCGTCGCCTGCTCGCGGCCAAGTTCGTTGATATCGGTGTCTGCCTGCCCCTGCAGCCGACCCTCGGCGTTCCACTGCGTCTGGCCGTGGCGGGCGATGTAGACGAGCGGGTACATCAGGTCTCCGGAGGTCGGGCCAGGGCCTGGACGAATAGACAGGCGGAGAGAACTAGTCCTTGACGGTCGAGATGTCGGGCGCGTCGACCGCCTTCATGCCGACCACATGGTAGCCGGAATCGACGTGATGGACCTCGCCGGTCACGCCGCGCGACAGGTCCGACAGGAAGTAGACGCCGGAATCGCCGACTTCTTCCTGCGTCACCGTCTGCTTAAGCGGCGCGTTGTACTCGTTCCATTTGAGGATGTAGCGGAAGTCGCCGATGCCGGAGGCGGCAAGGGTCTTGATCGGGCCGGCCGAGATGGCGTTGACGCGGATCTTCTTGGAGCCGAGGTCGACGGCCAGATAGCGCACGCTGGCCTCGAGCGCCGCCTTGGCGACGCCCATGACGTTGTAGTGAGGCATAACCTTCTCGGCGCCGTAATAGGTCAGCGTCAGCAGCGAGCCGCCTTCGCTCATCAGCGGCTCGGCGCGCTTGGCGATGGTGGTGAAGGAAAACACCGAAATATCCATGGTGCGCAGGAAATTATCGCGCGTCGTCTCGACATAACGGCCGGTCAGCTCGTCCTTGTCCGAGAAGGCGATGGCATGGACGAGGAAGTCGAGCTTGCCCCAGTGCTTGGCGATGTCGGCAAAGACTGCGTCCAGGCTTTCCGGATCGGTCACGTCGCAATGGCCGGCGACATGCGCGTTGAGTTCCGCCGCCAGCGGCTCGACGCGCTTCTTGAACGCCTCGCCCTGATAGGTCAGCGCGATTTCGGCGCCGTGATCGACGCAAGCCTTGGCGATGCCGAAAGCGATCGACCGATTGTTTGCGACGCCAAGGATGAGGCCTCGCTTACCGGCCATCAGGCCCTGTCCACCCGCCATGTGCGCAATTCTCCGCAAGAATGTCTGCTTTGTGGAGCCCTATCGCACAGGCACAGGGCCCCTTCAAGCGTCGAAAACAGACTGGCTTGAGGAGAAAACCGCTTCGATCAGCCTTTCCGCTTGCGCATCAGGGCTTCGAGATCGGCGTCTCCACCCTCCGGCAGCATCAGCCGCACATGGGCGTAGAGATCGCCATGGCCACCTACTTTTTCCGGCAGGCCCCTGCCCTTCAGGCGCAACACCTTGTCCGAGCTCGACCATGCGGGAACGTTGACCGCGAGCTTGCCGGTCGGCGTCTCGACGGCCACCTTGGCGCCGAGCACCGCGTCGGCGAGTTCGATAGGCAGGTCGACATGCAGGTCGCGGCCCTCGATGCGATAGCGCGGATGGCGGCGAATGTGGATCTTGACCAGCGCGTCGCCCGGCTGGCCGGGCCCCTGCTCGCCCTGACCCTTCAGGCGGATGGTCTGGCCCTCCTCGACATAGGTGGGAAGCTTGACCGCCATCTTGCGGCCGTCAGGGAACATCGCCGTCACCTTCTCCGCGGTGGCGGCCTCTTCGACGGTGATGTCCAGCGTGACATTGAGGTCAGGCGCCTGGACCGGCTGGCGACGGTCGCCACGGCCTGGACCGCGCCCACCCGAAAAGGCCTCGCCGAAGATCTGGCTGAAGATGTCGCTGTTGCCGTCGAAAGGATCGCCGCCCGGACGACCGGTGCGGAATTCGAAATGCGCCCCGCCGGGGCCCTGCTGACGGCGGAATCCGGCAAACGGATCGCCACCGGCCGCGCCCTCGAAGCCCTGGAATCTCGGCTTGCCGTCGGCGTCGATCTCGCCGCGATCGTAAGCTGCGCGGCGCTTCTCGTCGCCGACGATCTCATAGGCCTGGTTGGCGGCCGCAAAACGCTCTTTCGCCTTCGGATCATTCGGATTCTGGTCCGGATGATGCTGCTTGGCGAGCTTGCGGTACGCCGATTTTATTTCCTTGGCCGAGGCGTTCTTGGCAACGCCCAGCACCTCATAGGGGTCGCGCATGCTTCCTGCCTGAAAGAGAGATTGGGTCCACAGTTGCCTTCTATATGCGCTCGCATAGGAAGAAATTCCAGTGGTGCAAGATGCCGATGGCGATTGAAATTAGAGCGCCTTGAACTCCTGCATGCGCCAGCCTCCGGCGTCGGCAATGCACAGCTCGCCCTGATACATGGCGACGCCGTCGAAACTTTCCCGCGTCGCGTTGAAGCGGCGGCAGGTCAAGCCGCCATCCTTGAGTTCCACCAGCTCGGTGATCGAGCCGCGGGAGCCGGTGCCGGCATTGGCCCATGGCACCGCCTGGCCGCCGAGCTCCTGGATGTCGGCGGAAGACACCGCATTGCCGATCGTGGTCTGGTCCGAGTCGTTGTCGCTGCTTGCCGGCACGGCGGGCGCGGACGGCGCGCTGGAGGTGATGATCGAGCGGTCAACCTCCGCCTTCTCGAGGCTGAAGCCGCCGGCGCCACAGGCCGCGAGCGGAAGCGCCAATGTCAGCAACGCAGCCTTGGCGCTGGCCGAAGCAATAACGCTCCATTGCCCGCTGTCAAAAGCTTGCGCGATACGCGACAATCGGCGAACTCCTCCCGCAACGTTAAAAATTTGGAAAACTATGAACGAAAGCGAGTTAACAAGCGGTGACTTCGCCGAGGCTTTGGAGCCGTTCCGGCTGTTTGCCGAGTGGCTGGACGACGCCGTCAAGAGCGAGATCAACGACCCCAACGGCGTTGCGTTGGCAACCGTCGACGCCGACGGCATGCCGGATGTGCGGATGGTGCTGCTCAAGGGGTTCGACGAAAGGGGATTTGTCTTCTACACGAATTTCGAGAGCGCCAAGGGCCGCGAGATTCTTGGCAGCATGAAGGCGGCGATGTGCTTCCACTGGAAATCGCTGCGCCGCCAGGTGCGCGTGCGCGGGCCGGTGGAGATCGTCAGCGACGCCGAGGCTGACGCCTATTATGCGACGCGGCCGCGCGGCAGCCGCATCGGCGCCTGGGCCTCCAAACAGTCGCGGCCGCTGGAAAGCCGTTTCGCGCTGGAGAAGGCGGTGGCCGAATACACGGCGCGCTATGCGATCGGCGAAATCCCCCGGCCGAAACACTGGTCGGGCTTCCGCATCCTGCCGCAGACGATCGAGTTCTGGCACGACCGCCCGTTCCGGCTGCATGACCGCATCGTGTTCTCGAGAAACGACGCCGGCGGCTGGGACAAGACGCGGCTCTACCCCTGAGATCGCCGAGAGCGAAGAGTTCAGCCTTTCTTGCGGGTCATGAAGGCGGTCAACGCCGCGCGCGCCTCGTCGGACTTCAGCCGCTCGCGGAAATGCTCGCTCTCGACCTTGATGCGGGCGACGATTTCCTTGCGCGGCTCACGCATCAGATCGCGGGCAATCTTAAGCGCCTGCGGCGGCTTGGCGGCGATCTCGGCCGCCGCAGCCAGCACCGCGCCTTCCAGCTCGTCTTCCGCGACCACATCGTAGATCAGGCCGGCGGCCTTGGCGCGCTCAGCCGAAAAACCTTCGCCGAGACCGAGCAGCGCGAAGGCGCCCTGGCGGCCGAGGACCTGCGGCGCGAGCAGGCTCGAGCCGGCCTCCGGCACGAGGCCGAGGTCGACGAAGGGCGTGCGGAAGAGCGTTCGCGGCGTGGCGAAGGTCAGGTCGCAATGCAGATTGAGCGTGGTGCCGATGCCCACCGCTATGCCATCGACACCCGAGACCATCGGCTTCTCCGCCTTGGCCAGCGCCATCAGGAAATCCCACACCTCATTCCCCCCCTCGCCGCCGGTGGCGATCACCAGGAAGTCCGCAAGGTCGTTGCCGGAAGAAAAGGCACCGGGCACCCCGAGAAAGACATGGACGCGAACGGTCGGGTCGGCATCCCCTTCAGAAAGGGCGGCCGACATTTTCGCATACATGGCACGCGTCAGCGCGTTCTTCTTGTCCGGCCGATTCATACGGATGATCTGCACGGCGCCCCAGCGCTCGATGAGGATATGGTCGGTCACGGTCGGTTCCTTCGGCTGACTGACTGTTCAGGCGATCAGCGCCTTGCCGGCGGCGGCGAGGCTTTCGGCGCCGTCGATGACGCGCTCCTTGAGCGCGCGCGTCTCGCCTAGGAGGTTCTCGGCAAAGAAGCGGCAAAGCGCGACGCGGCCGCGGTCGGCTAGGCCGCCTTGCGCCAAATAAGCGCCGCCGGCGGCGAGCGAGATTAGGCGCAGATAGGGCGTGGCGCCGGCCATCGCGGCATCGGCCTTGCCGTCGGCCAACAGCCTTTGCAAGAAGCGCGTTGCCTCGTCGAGATCGGCAAGCGCGCGATCGAGATTGTCGGCGGTGCGGCCAAAACCTTCGATGTTGGAGGTGCGCACCGCATCGGCCATCGCTTTCAATTCGCCGATATAGCGATGCACGTGCGCGCCGCCGCCGAGCGGCAGTTTTCGCGAGACGAGGTCGATCGCCTGGATGCCGTTGGTGCCTTCATAGATCGGCGCGATGCGGGCGTCGCGATAGAGCGGCGCCGCGCCCGTCTCCTCGATGAAGCCCATGCCGCCATGCACCTGGATCCCCAGCGAAGCGACCTCGACGCCGACATCGGTCGAAAAGGCTTTTGCCAGCGGCGTCAAGAGATTGGCGCGGTCGCGCCAGTTAGCGGCGGCCTCGCCCTCGGCGACACGGGCACGGTCGATGGCGTGCGCGCAGGAATAGGCGATAGCACGCGCGATCTGCGTCAGCGCCTGCATTGTGAGAAGATTGCGCTGCACGTCCGGGTGACGGACGATCGGCGCCATGCCGGACCCTGAATAATCAGATGCCTTGCCCTGCCGGCGCTCATTGGCATAGGCGATCGCCTTCTGCGTGGCGGTTTCGGCCACCGCAACGCCCTGCATGCCCACCGCGAGACGAGCGTTGTTCATCATCGTGAACATGCAGGCCAACCCTTTGTTCTCCTCGCCGACCAGCCAGCCGATGGCGCCGGGCCTCATGCCCTCAAAACCGTCGCCATAGATCATGGTGCAGGTCGGCGATGCATGGATGCCGAGCTTGTGCTCGAGGCCGGAACAGAAGACGTCGTTGCGGGCGCCGAGCGAGCCATCGTCATCGACCAGGAACTTCGGCACCAGGAAGAGCGAGATGCCGCGCGTGCCGGCGGGCGCGTCGGGCAGCCTCGCCAGCACCAGATGCACGATGTTGTCGGTGAAATCGTGCTCGCCATAGGTGATGAACATCTTCTGGCCGAAGATGCGGTAGGTTCCGTCGGCGGCAGGCTCGGCACGCGTGCGCAAAGCGGCGAGGTCCGAGCCCGCCTGCGACTCGGTCAGGTTCATCGTGCCCATCCACTCGCCCGAGACGAGCTTCGCCAGGTATTTGGCCTTGAGCGCCTCGGAGGCGTGCTTGTCGAGCGCCTCGACCGCGCCCATGGTGAGCGTCGGGCCGATGCCGAAGGCCATCGCGGCGGAGTTCCACATCTCGAGCGCGGCGACGGCTAGCATGGTCGGCAAGCCCTGGCCGCCATATTCGGCCGGCCCGGACAGCGCGTTCCAGCCGCCTTCGATCCAGCGCCGGTAAAGCTCCTTCCAGCCGGGCGGTGTGGTGACAGAAGCGCCCTTCAACACCGCGCCATGCTCGTCGCCGATCTTGTAGAGCGGCGCAACCTCCTCGCTGGCGAAGCGCCCGGCCTCGGCCAGGATCGCGTCGACCAGGTCCTCGCCGAGGTCGCCGAAGGTGCCGTCGTCCAGCGCCGGCTTCAGGCCGGCTACCTGCTTCAGCGTGAAGGCGATGTCCTCGACCGGTGCGCGATACATGTTTGCTGCTTCTCCTCCAGTGCGGCCAACCGTAGTCGCGTAGCCGAAGCGAGGCCATTCATTCTTGGGGTTGGCCTGCGTCCTTCTTTTTACGTAAACGTCAAACACGCGGATTTTGCAAGCGTTGACTCCGTCATCCACGGCCGGAGAGGTTCAGTCGCTGTTCCGGCGCTGAACACCTCGCGGTTTGACAGCACTTCCTTAACCATAGCGGTTCAGGATCGTCGTCTGGTCAGTGGGGACACCCTGATTTGAAAAAGCCGGCGCGCCCTCTTCGCCGCCTGGCGCTTCTCGCGGCTGCGGTTGCGCTGGGCACGGCGGCAAAGGCCTCGGATTTCTCCGAGCCGTGGAAGAATGCCGACCGCGCGCTGGTGATCGACGCCTACGAATATAACTCCATCGATTGGGCTGAGCTTGCCACCGACAAGCGCATTGTCGGCTTCATCAACAAGGCGTCCGACGGGCTGCCGCCGCCCTATTTCTGCTTCGGCGACGAGACAGAGGTGAAGCTCTGCAAGGCGCTGTGGAAGCGCCATGCGGTGACGCGCGAGCTTTTCCAGACACGCAAGGTGGTGGCGAAGGCGCTCGGCCTGAAGTGGGGCGCCTATCACCTCGCCCGCCCCGGCAATCCGGTCGAGCAAGCCAACAATTTCATCGATTTCGCCGAGCCGGCGCCGGACGATCTCATTGCCCTCGACATCGAGGGCATCGACCCCACGCAATGGATGTCGCTCGAGGATGCGGAAGAATTCGTGCGCCAGGTGCATCGCCGCCTCGGCCGCTTCCCGGTGCTCTACTCGAACGGCAAGACCGCCCAGTACATCGCCGACAACCGTTACACCTACCGGCTGTTGTCGCGGTTGCCGCTCTGGTATGCGCGCTACAAGCCGGACATCGACGTGCATTTCCCGATGGGCAACTGGCAGGGTTACGCGCTCTGGCAGTTCGCGGCAAAGGCGAATTGCGGCCGCTTCAGCTGCCCCTATCGCGTGCCGGGCACGCCCAACGACATCGACGTCAGCGTCGCGCCGATGAAAGCCGATGCGTTGCGCCAGCAATGGGCCTTTGGCGGCCTGATCGACGTGCCGGCGGATTACCTCGCCTCGATCCCGGTGCCGATCCCGCGCGAAGCGGGCCTCGCCGGCAAGGTCACCATCACCTATGCCGATGTGGCGACGCCGCCGACCATCGAGGAAATGGTCGCGGTGCTCGGCGCGCGCTGGGAGAAATTCCGCGACGGATTCCGCATGCCGGTGGTCAAGACCGTGCCGCAGCGCCCGAGCTTCGGCATCGTGCAATATGTCGCCTGGAAACGGGCCGGACAGCGCACGCCCGAACAGCTCGACGCCGCCTTCGCGGCCGCCGATCCGGTCAGCACTGCATCGACGACGCTCGACCACCGCAGGCAGTAGTCAACGGCAGCGTCAACGATGATTGCCCAGGCTGGCATACATGCCGGTGGTGCGGAACTGTGTGGGCGTGATGCCGTAGCAGCGGCGAAACACCTTGGAAAAGTAGTTCGGGTCGTCGAAACCGCACAGAACAGCGACTTCCTTTACCTGCAGGAAATCGGCCTTGGTCAGCAACTTGGCGGCGCGCTGCAGCCGCTGCTGCAGGACGAATTCGGCCGGCGGCAATCCTTCGCTCTCGGCGAAGCAGCGCGAGAAATGGGCGCGGCTGAGGCCGCTGATTTCGACCAGCTCCGCCACCGGCAGCGGCTTGTCGAGATTGGCGTTGATGTGATCGATGACCGGCTGCATGGCGCTCTGCTTCTCGGCGAAGGCGTGCGAGCCGAAGACATCGTCGTAAAGCGCCATCGCCGCCTCATAGGCGATCGCCGAGGCCGCGCCCGGCGAGGCGGCGCCCTTGATCAGGCGCAGGCTGCAATCGGCAAGGTGATCGATGGTCGCCGGCTGCAGCCGGAACACGGGACCTGAGACGCTGAGGATCGACTTGTGGACGCGGAGCGCCTCCTCGCCGTTCATCGATATCCAGAAATATTCCCAGCGGTCGCCCTTGGCCAGCCAGTAGCGATGGTTGTGCGGCACCAGCACCAACAGCGTATCGTTCGCCTGCAGGCGGTAATTGCGGCTTTCATAGCGCAATTGTCCGGTGCCGCTGATCGTATGCTGGAGCACGGTAAACGGGATCTGGCCGCGCTTTCGCCCGTCCCAGTCGTAAGTCTCGTCCTCGCGCACCTCGTAGCCGGTGCTGGTCGGCATGGCGTGCAGGCGCTGGCGCCCGCGCGGCAGCGAGATCGTGCGCATTAGCTTTCCATTGGCGATCAGATCCTGCAGCACAAAATTACCCTCGAAAGCATAATCCTTCTCTGGCCGCGCCGGCGAATAAGCGCATAATCCGGCTCACTCAAGAACGGGAAAGACCCGCGGTCGAGGAGCGGGCGGGAGGAGAAAGAGCTGGATTTCCGGCTCCACATGGCGAGCGCGCCTGCCGGCGCGCGGCCATATCCTCCCTTGCTGCTCCTTGCCTAACATTCGATTGGATCGAGGTGAAGGTGATGAGCTTCAAAATCGCTATTATTGGCGCCGGCAGCGTCGGCTTCACCAAGAAGCTGTTCACCGACATTCTCTGCGTGCCCGAATTCAAGGACATCGAATTCGCGCTGACCGACATCAGCGAGCACAATCTCGGGATGATCCAGGCGATCCTCGATCGGATCGTGGAAGCAAACGGGCTGCCGACCAAAGTGACGGCGACGACCGACCGCCGCAAGGCGCTGGAAGGCGCGCGCTACATCATCAGCTGCGTGCGCGTCGGCGGTCTCGAAGCCTATGCCGACGACATCCGCATCCCGCTGAAATACGGCATCGACCAATGCGTCGGCGACACGATCTGCGCCGGCGGCATCCTCTACGGCCAGCGCAACATCCCGGTGATCCTCGACTTCTGCAAGGACATCCGCGAGGTCGCCGAGACCGACGCCAAGTTCCTGAACTACGCCAACCCGATGGCGATGAACACCTGGGCCGCGATCGAATACGGCAAGATCGACACGGTCGGGCTCTGCCACGGCGTGCAGCACGGCGCCGAACAGATCGCCGAGGTGCTCGGCGCGAAGTCGCCCAGGGAGCTCGACTATGTCTGCTCCGGCATCAACCACCAGACCTGGTTCATCGAGCTCAGGCTGAACGGCCGCGCGATCGGCAAGGACGAGCTGGTCGCCGCCTTCGAAGCGCATCCGGTCTATTCGAAGCAGGAGAAGCTGCGCATCGACGTGCTGAAGCGCTTCGGCGTGTATTCGACCGAAAGCAACGGGCATCTGTCCGAATACCTGCCCTGGTACCGCAAGCGCCCCGACGAGATCACACGCTGGATCGACATGTCGGACTGGATCCATGGCGAGACCGGCGGCTATCTGCGCTACTCGACCGAGACCCGCAAATGGTTCGAAACCGAGTATCCGCAGTTCCTCGAAGCGGCGTCGAAGCCGATCGACCCGGCGAGGCGCTCCAACGAGCATGCCAGCCACATTCTCGAGGCGCTGGAAACAAACCGCGTCTACCGTGGCCATTTCAACGTCAAGAACAACGGAGTGATCACCAACCTGCCGCAGGACGCCATCATCGAGTCGCCCGGCTTCGTCGATCGCTTCGGCATCAACATGGCCGCCGGCATCACACTGCCCGAGGCATGCGCCGCCACCTGCATGTCCTCGATCAACGTCCAGCGCATGTCGGTGCATGCCGCGATCGCCGGCGACATCGATCTCTTGAAGCTCGCCATGCTGCACGATCCGCTGGTCGGCGCGGTGTCGACGCCGGAGGAGGTCTGGCAGATGGTGGACGAGATGGTCGTCGCCCAGGCCGCCTGGCTGCCGCAATATGCCGACGCCGTGCCGGCGGCAAAGGAGCGGCTTGCGAAGTCGAAGGTCAAGACCCGCGAATGGGCGGGCGCGGCGCGGCGCAACGTCCGCTCGATCGATGAACTGCGCGCCGAAAAGGCGGCACTGAAACAGGCCGGCTGAGATTTCGGGCAGGCGGACCTGCAGGAGGCAGGTCAGCCGAAACGGTCCCCAAAATAAAGATCAAGCGGCGGGCAAGCAGCAGACGTTCAAAACATTTGGGAGGAGACAATGAGGAACTTACACAGAATTGGCATTGCCGCCGGACTGGCGCTCGGCGTTTCTATTCCGGCGCTCACCGCTTTCGCTTCGGAACCGACGATCCCGCCGGAGCCGGCGACATTCCCGGCCGAGGGCAAGATCCATTATGTGGCGCGCGACTCCATCCTGGAGTTCAAGGCGCTGCCCGATTACCACGAGCCGGACTGGGTGACGCAGAAATACGTCAAGACCGGCAAGCTGCCGCCGCTCAAGGACAGGCTGCCCAAGGAACCGCTGGTCTTCAAGACCGCCAACATGCCGGACGGCATCGGCGTCTATGGTGACACGATGCGCCATGTCATCGGCGGCAGGCCGGAAGGCTGGAACTACGGTGCCGGCCAGACGCAAGGCTGGGGCGGCATCGACATCGCGCTTTCCGAATGCCTGACACGCACCGCGCCGCTGTTCCAGGTCGATGCCAAGGACACCGAGCCGCTGCCGAACCTTGCCAAGAGCTGGGAGTGGTCGAAAGACGGCCACAAGCTCACCATGCATCTCGTCGAAGGCGCCAAATGGTCGGACGGCGTGCCCTTCAACGCCGACGACGTCATGTTCTACTGGGACGACGAGGTCGTCGACCCCAACGTGTCGCCGCTCAACGGGGCGACGCCGGAAACCTTCGGCGTCGGCACGATGCTCAAGAAGATCGACGACTACACCGTCGAATGGACGTTCAAGGAAGCGTTTCCGAGGCAATATCTCTATGCGATGGCCTACGGCACCTTCTGCCCCGGCCCGGCGCACATTTTGAAGCCGCAGCATCCGAAATATTCGAAGAACACCTACGACCAGTTCAAGAACGCCTTCCCGCCGGAATACATGAACATGCCGGTGATGGGCGCCTGGGTGCCGGTCGAATACCGCCCGGACGACATCATCGTCATGCGGCGCAATTCTTACTACTGGAAGGTCGACGAGAAGGGGAACCAACTGCCTTATCTCAACGAGCTGCAATACAAGCTCTCGACCTGGGCAGATCGCGACGTCCAGGCCGTCGCAGGCTCGGGCGACTTCTCCAATCTCGAGCAGCCCGAGAACTTCGTCGCCTCGCTGAAGCGCGCGGCTGACAAGAACGCGCCGGCACGGCTTGCCTTCGGTCCGCGGCTCATCGGCTACAATCTGCGTATGAATTTTTCCGCCAATGGCTGGGGCAACCCGGACGAGCGAGGCCAAGCGATCCGCGAATTGAACCGCAACGAGGATTTCCGCAAGGCCGTGACCATGGCGATCGACCGCAAGGCGCTCGGCGACTCGCTGGTCAAGGGACCGTTCACCGCCATCTATCCCGGCGGCTTCTCCTCCGGCACCAGCTTCTATGACCGCAAGTCGACGGTTTATTACCCGTTCGATCTCCAAGGGGCCAAGGCCGAGCTCGCCAAGGCCGGTCTCAAGGATACCGACGGCGACGGCTTCGTGAACTTCCCGGCGGGCACCGCCGGCGGCAAGAACGTCGAGATCGTGATGCTGGTCAACAATGACTACACCACCGACAAAAGCCTTGCCGAGGGCGTCGTGGCGCAGATGGAGAAGCTTGGGCTGAGGGTCGTGCTCAACGGGGTCAACGGCACGCAGCGCGACGCGATCCAGTATTCCGGCCGCTTCGACTGGCTGATCCGGCGCAATGACCAGGAGCTCACCTCCGTTGTGCAGAACACGGAGCAACTCGCTCCGGTCGGTCCCAAGACTAGTTGGAACCATCGCGCGCCTGAAAGCGGCGAAGTCGATCTGATGCCGTTCGAGAAGGACCTCGTCGACATCGTGAACAAGTTCGTCACGACGCAGGACAACGACCAGCGCGCCGACCTGATGAAGAAGTTCCAAAAGATCTCGACCGAGCACGTCTACAATGTCGGGCTAACCGAATATCCCGGCGCGCTGATCGTCAACAAGCGCTTCTCCAACATCCCGCAGGGAACGCCGATCTTCATGTTCAACTGGGCCGAGGATTCGATCATTCGCGAACGCGTCTTCGTCGCAGCCGACAAACAGGCGAAATATGAGCTCTTCCCCGACGAGCTTCCCGGCAAGCCCGGAGACAAGGGGCCGATGAACTAGTTAACCTCCCTGACGAAGAGAACTCCGGTCGCGCCAGCTGGCGCGGCCGGACAAAGCCAAATCTCCGGTGCGCCCAAGGCGCGACCGGCCAGCAAAGGAAGCCGACCATCCATGTTGCGATTCCTGCTCATGCGCATAGCGTCGGCGCTTCCCGTGCTCGCCATCTTGAGCCTGGTCACCTTCGCCATCATCCAGGCGCCGCCGGGCGACTATGCCGACTACATCAAATCGCAGCTCATCAACCAGGGCGGCGCCTCCTATGCCGAGGCGGATGCACAGGCCCAGGCCTACCGGAAAGAACACGGCCTCGATAAGCCGCTGCCCGTTCAGTATCTCAACTGGATCGGCGGTATCGTCACGCGCGGCGATTTCGGCTACAGCCTCTACTACAACAGGCCGGTGGCGGACGTGGTCGGCGAGCGCCTGCCGCGCACGCTGCTCCTGGCGCTGGTCTGCCACCTGCTCGCCTCGGTGCTGGGCATAAGCTTCGGCATTTGGGCGGCGACCCGCCAGTATTCCTGGATCGACTCGACGCTCTCGGCCATCTCCTTCCTCGGCATGACGGTGCCGCGCTTCCTGATGGCGCTGATCATCGTCTACCTGCTGGTCTTCCAGTTCAACGTGTCGGAGATCGGCAGCTTCTTCTCGCCGCAATATGGCGGCGCGCCATGGTCGTGGGCAAAATTCCTCGACCTGGTCAAGCATGTCTGGCCGGTGGTGGCGATCGCGACCTTCGGCGGGCTCGCCTACAATATGCGCGTCATGCGCGGCAACCTGCTCGACACGCTCAACGCGCAATATGTCGAGACGGCCAAAGCCAAGGGCCTGACTGGCGGCGCCGTGGTGATGCGCCATGCCGTGCCCAATGCGCTGCATCCATTGGTCATGTATCAAGGCGTGGTGCTGCCCTACATGCTGACCGGCGAGATCGAGACGGCGATCATTTTCGCGCTGCCGACCGTCGGGCCGGCGATCGTGGGCTCGATGGCGGTGGGCGATGTCTATGTGACTGCAACCTTCATGATGGTTCTGTCGGCGACGCTGATCGTCGGCAACATCATCGCCGACATGCTGCTGGTCCTGCTCGACCCCCGCGTGCGCCAGTTCGGGGAGCACTAGATGCTGGCCCGCGATCCCTCGCCCCCGCCACCCGCCGAAGGAGCCGCGATTCCGGCCGCGCATGGCAACGAGAGCTACATCGCGCTTGTCTGGCGCCGGCTGAAGCGCTCCTGGACCGGCATGGCCGGGCTATGCCTGGTCGTGCTGCTGCTTCTCATGACCCTGTTCGCGGAATTCCTCGCGCCTCTTGACCCGAAAGCGACCGATATCGCCTTCGCGCCGCCGCAGGTGGCTAGCCTTCACGACAAGGACGGCAACTTCGTCGCGCGGCCAAGGATTTACGCGCTGGCCGAATCGACCGACCTCGACCCGGTGACCTTCCAGCCGATCGTCGGCCCCGATTACGATCATCCACGACTGCTCGGCTTCTTCGTCGAGGGCGCTCCCTACAAACTCTTCGGCCTCATCCCGGCGAACCGGCATTTCTTCGGCTCGATAGACGGCCAGCCGGTGCATTTCCTCGGCACCGACAAGTTCGGCCGCGATGTGCTGTCGCGCGCCATCTACGGCTCGCGCGTCTCGCTGATGATCGCGCTGACGGTGGTCTTCATCATCACGGTGATCGGCACCAGCGTCGGCATGGTGTCCGGCTATTTCGGCGGC
Source organism: Mesorhizobium sp. WSM4989 (assembly GCF_029625795.1). Classification (NCBI taxonomy): domain Bacteria; kingdom Pseudomonadati; phylum Pseudomonadota; class Alphaproteobacteria; order Hyphomicrobiales; family Phyllobacteriaceae; genus Mesorhizobium; species Mesorhizobium sp. WSM4989. The sequence goes on from NZ_JARTVN010000001.1 coordinate 1,051,525, forward strand.
CGGTTCGATGTCTGGATGCAGCGCTTCGTCGAACTGGTGCTCGCCTTCCCGCAACTGCCGCTTTACCTGGCGCTGACGACGCTGATCCCGGTCACCGCGCCGACCAATGTCTTTCTCGCCTTCGTCATCATCGTCATGTCGGCGCTTGGCTGGGCGCAGATGTCGCGCGAGGTACGCGGCAAGACGCTGGCGCTGGCGCGCATCGACTATATGCGCGCGGCCATGGCGGTGGGCGCCACCGATCGGCGGATCATCATCCAGCACATCTTTCCCAATGTGATGAGCCATGTGATCGTCGCCGTGACGCTGGCGATCCCAACGGTGGTGCTTCTGGAATCCTTCCTCGGCTTCCTCGGCTTCGCGGTGAAGCCGCCGCTGATCTCGTGGGGCCTGATGCTGCAGGACACCGCGACCTATTCGGTCATCGGCACCTATCCGTGGATTCTGTCGCCGGTCGGCTTCGTGCTGATCACCGTTTTTGCCTTCAACGCGTTGGGCGACGGCCTGCGCGATGCCGTCGATCCCTATTGAGGTGGCAGGAATGACGACGATCGCGCTTGCCGAATCCTTCGCTCCCGCCGTCCGGCTCGACCATGACGGACGCCAGGACCAGCCGGTCATCGACGCCCGCAACATCGAAGTCGCCTTCAAGGTCGAGCACGGCTTCGTCGAGGCGGTGAAGAACGTCTCGTTCCAGCTCTATCGCGGCGAGACGATCGCGATCGTCGGCGAATCCGGATCCGGCAAATCGGTGACGGCGCGCACCGTCATGGGGCTCTTGTCGCGGCGGGCGACGGTATCGCCGAGGTCAAGCGTCGACTATCTCGGGCAAAATATCCTGAAATTCGCCGAGAGCGCCCGGCGCAAGCTGCGCGGCAATCGCATCTCGATGATCTTCCAGGAGCCGATGAGCTCGCTCAACCCGATCTATTCGGTCGGCAGCCAGATCGTCGAAGCGATCAGGGTGCACCGCAAGGTGAGCCGCAAAGAGGCCTGGGCGCGAGCGCTTCAGCTTTTGCGGCATGTCCAGATTCCCGAACCCGAAGCACGCCTCAAGCAGTATCCGCACCAGCTCTCCGGCGGCCAGCGGCAGCGCGTCATGATCGCCATGGCTTTGGCCAACGAGCCCGATGTACTGATCGCCGACGAGCCAACCACCGCGCTCGACGTCACCGTCCAGGCGCAGATCCTCAACCTGATCCGCAATCTGCAGAAAGAAATGCGGATGGCGGTGGTTCTGATCACGCACGATCTCACCGTCGTGCGCAAGTTCTCCGACTATGTCTATGTCATGCAGCATGGCGAGATGCGCGAGCATAACGTCACCGAGCGGCTCTTCGCCGATCCGCAGCATCCCTACACAAAGCGGCTGCTCGCATCCGAACCACACGGCCGGCCGAAGCCGCTGCCCGATAAGTCCAGCACGATCCTCGAGGCGAACGGCGTGCGCGTCTGCTTCACGCTGCGGCACGGCACGTTCCTTAAGCCGGACTGGCGCGAGCTGGTTGCGGTCGACGATCTCGACCTCAAACTTTGCCGTCACGAGACGCTGGGCCTGGTCGGCGAATCCGGTTCCGGCAAGACCACTTTCGGTCAGGCGCTGCTTCGGCTGCTCGACGCGAGGCGCGGCGAGATCCGCTTCGATGGCCAGCCGATCCAGGATCTCACGCGCGCCGAGATGCGGCCGCTGCGCTCGCGCATGCAGATCGTCTTCCAGGATCCGTTCTCCTCGCTCAACCCGCGCATGACGATCGGCCAGATCATCGAGGAAGGCCTGGTCGTGAACAGGATCGGGGCCACACGGCGCGAGCGGATCGAGCGGGTGCGTGAGGCGCTGGTCAGCGCCGGCATGCCCGGCGATATCCTGTCGCGGTTTCCGCACGAATTTTCGGGCGGCCAGCGGCAGCGCATCGCGATCGCGCGGGCCATCGCACTGGAGCCGGAATTCATCCTGCTCGACGAGCCGACATCGGCGCTCGATCTTTCCGTCCAGGCGCAGATCATCGACCTGCTGCGCAAGCTGCAGGACGAGCGCGGCTTGAGCTATCTCTTCATCTCGCACGACCTCAAGGTGGTGCGGGCGCTCTGCCACCGCGTGATCGTCATGCAGCACGGCAAGATCGTCGAACAGGGGCCCGTAGACGAGGTCCTCACCAGTCCCAAGACCGCCTACACCGAACGGCTCGTCCGGGCCGCTTTCGACGTGGCGTGACCATATTCCGGAGGCTCACAGTGGCAAGAAATCCCAGGATCACCTTCATCGGCGCCGGCTCGACGGTGTTCATGAAGAACATTGTCGGCGACGTGCTGCAGCGCCCGGCGCTGTCGGGCGCGACGATCGCTTTGATGGACATCAACCCGCAGCGGCTGGAAGAGAGCGCCATCGTCGTCAACAAGCTGATCGCGACCCTCGGCGTGAAGGCGAAGGCCGAGACCTATTCCGACCAACGCAAGGCGCTGTCCGGTGCCGATTTCGTCGTCGTCGCCTTCCAGATCGGCGGTTACGAGCCCTGCACCGTCACCGACTTCGAGGTGCCCAAGAGATATGGCCTGCGCCAGACGATCGCCGACACGCTGGGCGTCGGCGGCATCATGCGGGGCCTGAGGACGGTGCCGCATCTGTGGAGGATCTGCGAGGACATGCTCGCCGTCTGCCCCGACGCCATCATGCTGCAATACGTCAACCCAATGGCGATCAACACCTGGGCGATCGCCGCGAAATTCCCCCAGATCAAACAGGTTGGGCTCTGCCATTCGGTGCAGGGCACGGCGATGGAGCTGGCGCACGACCTCGACCTTGCCTATGAGGAGATCCGCTACCGCGCAGCTGGCATCAACCACATGGCGTTTTACCTCAAGTTCGAGCATCGCCAGCCGGACGGCTCCTACCGCGACCTCTATCCCGACCTTGTCCGCGCCTATCGCGAAGGCCGCGCGCCGAAGCCCGGCTGGAACCCGCGCTGCCCCAACAAGGTGCGCTACGAGATGCTGACCCGGCTCGGCTATTTCGTCACCGAAAGCTCGGAGCATTTCGCCGAATACACGCCCTATTTCATCAAGGAAGGTCGCCCCGACCTGATCGAGAAATACGGCATCCCGCTTGACGAATATCCGAAGCGGTGCATCGAGCAGATCGAACGCTGGAAGGGTCAGGCGGAGGCCTACCGCTCGGCCGACCGGATCGAGGTCGAGCAGTCAAAGGAATATGCCTCCTCGATCATGAACTCGGTGTGGACCGGCGAGCCGTCGGTCATCTACGGCAATATCCGCAACAATGGCTGCATCACCTCGCTGCCTTTAGACTGCGCGGCGGAAGTGCCGTGCCTGGTCGATGCTTCCGGCATCCAGCCGACCTATATCGGCGAGCTGCCGCCGCAGCTGACGGCGCTGATCCGCACCAACATCAATGTTCAGGAATTGACGGTGCGGGCGCTGATGAGCGAGAGCCGCGAGCACATCTACCACGCGGCGATGATGGACCCGCACACGGCGGCCGAGCTCGATCTCGATCAGATCTGGTCGCTGGTCGACGACCTGCTTGCAGCGCATGGGGACTGGTTGCCGGCCTGGGCGCGACCAGGCAAGAGCAAGGCTGCCTGATTAGAGCAATTTCAGGAAAAGTGAGAAGCGGTTTTCCGTCCGAAATTGCGTCAAAACAAATAGACGGGAGATTTCGCCGTTTCCGTGAAACGGTGAAATGCCCTATTTGCCGGTCTGCTCGCGCTCGACGGCGCGCCAGCCGATGTCGCGGCGGAAGAAACCCTGCGGCCAGTCGATATGATCGGTCGCCCCGTAGGCCTTTTTTTGTGCCTCCCCGACGGTTGCGCCGGTTGCGGTGACGTTGAGCACGCGGCCGCCATTGGCGACGAGCGCGCCGCCATTGATGGCGGTGCCCGCGTGGAAGATTTCGGCGCCGTCGCTGGCGGCCTCGTCGAGACCGCGGATGACCGAGCCCTTTTCCGGCGTGCCGGGATAGCCCCTCGCCGCCATCACCACGGTCAGGGCCGCGTCGTCGCTCCAGCGGACCGACATGTGCGCGAGCTGGCCGTCGACAGCGGCGTTGAGCAGGACGAGCAGGTCGTCCTTCAGCCGCATCATCAGCACCTGGCATTCGGGATCGCCGAAGCGGGTGTTGTACTCGATCAGCTTGGGGCCTTGGTCGGTGATCATCAAACCGGCGAAGAGGATGCCGGCGAAAGGCGCGCCGAGATTGGCCATGCCGCGCATCGTCGGCTCGATGATCTCGCGCATGGTGCGCTCGGTCATCTCGGGCGTCATCACCGGCGCCGGCGAATAGGCGCCCATGCCGCCGGTGTTCGGACCGGTATCGCCGTCGCCGACGCGCTTATGGTCCTGCGCGGTGCCGAAGGGCAGCGCGGTGGCGCCGTCGCAGAGGCAGAAGAAGCTCGCCTCCTCGCCGGTCAGATATTCCTCGACGACGACCTCGGCGCCGGCGGAGCCAAAAGCGCCGTCGAAACAGGCGTCGAGCGCGGCAAGCGCCTCCTCCAGCTTCATGGCGATGGTGACGCCCTTGCCGGCGGCAAGGCCGTCAGCCTTGATGACGATCGGCGCGCCCATCTTTTCGACATAGGCCTTGGCCGCGGCGAGATCGCCGAAGCGGCCATAGGCTGCGGTCGGGATGTTGAACTTGGCGCAAAGATCCTTGGTAAAGCCCTTCGAGCCTTCGAGCCGCGCCGCCGCCTTGGAGGGGCCGAAGACGCGGATGCCCCAGGCGCGCAAATCATCGGCAATGCCAGCCACCAGCGGCCCTTCCGGACCGACCACGACGAGGTCGATCTTCTTCTCCTGGCAGAAGGCGGCCACAGTGGAGTGGTCGGCGATGTCCAGCTTGACCAGTTCGGCGAAACGGCCGATGCCGGGATTGCCGGGCGAAGCATAGAGCTTCGTCAGCAGCGGCGACGCGGCGATCTTCCAGGCAAGCGCATGTTCGCGGCCGCCGGAGCCGAGAAGAAGAACGTTCATGGCCACCTCTTGCTGATCGTCTCCCCGAACCCGCTATTGGTCCAAGGGCGACGGGTCAAGGCATCTTGGCGTTTCGGGGGGCGATTGCACACGGGAAGATTGCCCACATCAAGACGCAATGAGGCAATTTGCCGATGGGAAACCGATCCCGCCCGGCCCAATCCAAAGTCGACTCAGCTCCGGAAAACGACAGGGAACCAGTCCTCGCGCAACTTCTGGCCGGGCTTGATGTGCTTCCCATGCAGCGCATTGTTCTCGCCCGCGACGCGCGCCTGCGCCTATCGAAGGCGGCACTCGCCTTCATCGAGACAGCGAAAGCATGGTTCGCCAGTCACGATGTTTTCACTGCCTGAGCGACAACGCGGCTGCTTGACGGCGCCCATCGCTGCTGCCACTCCAGCACGATGGAAACCATCCAGTCGAAAGCAGCCCAGGGCCGCGTCGCGGACGCGCCGAGCGGCCATTGGGTTTACCGGGTGCTGCCGCGCTGGCTGTGGCCCTATGCGCAGCTTGCGCGCTGGGACCGGCCGATCGGCTGGCAGCTGCTCTTGTGGCCCTGCTGGTGGTCGGCGGCTCTTGCGGCCAGCGCCTATCCGCGGCCGACGGATCCGCTGCTGACGCTGTTGCCCGCGCCCTGGTACCTGTTCCTGTTTTTCATCGGCGCCGTCGCCATGCGTGGCGCCGGCTGCACCTACAACGACATCGTCGACGAAGACATCGACAACCAGGTCGAGCGCACCCGCTCGCGGCCGCTGCCGGCCGGCAAGGTGAAGCGCCGCCAGGCCTGGGCGTTTCTGATCATCCAGGCGCTGGTCGGGCTCGCAGTGCTTTTGCAGTTCAACAGCTTCGCCATTCCGCTCGGCATCGCCTCGCTGGCCATTGTCGCGATCTACCCGTTCATGAAGCGCATCACCAATTGGCCGCAATTCGTGCTCGGGCTCGCCTTCTCCTGGGGCGCGCTGATGGGCTGGGCGGTCGAGTTCGGCGATCTCGATGGCCCCGCCATCATGCTCTATATCGGCTCGATCCTGTGGGTGATCGGCTACGACACGATCTACGCGCATCAGGACAAGGAAGACGACGCCATCGTCGGCGTGCGCTCGACGGCACGCCTGTTCGGCGACAACACGAAGACCTGGCTCACCGGGCTCTATGGCGGCACGCTTGCCTGCTTCGCCATCGCCTTTGCCTCGGCTCAAGTGCCGATGCCGGCGCTGGCCGGGCTGATTGCCGCCGGCGCGCATATGGCGCGCCAGATCATCCGGCTCGACATCAACGATCCCGATCAGTGCCTGAAGCTGTTCAAGTCGAACAACCAGGTCGGCTGGCTGATTTTTCTGGGGCTGATCGGCGGGGCGTTTTGGGTGGTGCTGAAGCCGCTGGTGTAGCGCCTCTCCTTCTCCCCTTGTCGTGGGAGGGTGGATCGGCGCGCAGTGCCGAGACGGTTGAGGGTGTTTCAGCGGAGTGAGAGCTCGGCGTTTCCTGGAGAACCCCTCATCCGTCGCCTTCGGCGACACCTTCTCCCACAGGGGGGAGAAGGGAAGGGTCGCTGCTATTCGCGCGCGATAATCTCCTCACCGCCGACGACGAGACGCAGGCCGAGATTGCCGGTCCTGCGGCGGGCGAGGAAGCGCGGGCGGCGCATGTTGGAGACACGGCCCTGGCGGCGTTCCTGCGGCGGCAGCGCTTTGATTGCGGCGCCCAGCGATTCCTCCAGCGTGCGGGCGACGCCGTCGGCCTCGATCAGAAGCATCGGCAGGCGATAAGCGTCGGCCCAGGCGCGCCAGTCGGCGGCGACGTCGTCGAGATCGTCGGCGACCAAAAGCGGCACCGACAGCATCGGATCATTGTGCAGAAGTTCCAAAGTCACGGTGACATTGCCGTCCGGATCCTCCATGGCGCGGGCGGCGACACCACGGAAGGCATTGGCGGGCAGCGCGATGATCGCCGGCACGCCGCTCATCTCCAGCGTGCGGCGAATGACGGCGCCGCGCGGGTCGATGGTGAAGGTTACATCGCCATAGTCGTCGCGCGTGGCATAGCTTACCATCTGCGGCAGGCGAAACGGGTCGAGACGCATGTTGCGCCCCGCCCAGACTGGCTTCAGTCCAGTGTTCATTCGAATGCCTTCCTGTTTCTCCTGAGGGCCGTTTTCCGGTTCTCTCCGGGCCGGTTTTTCCGGCCTCGTTATGCGGGAAACATTAGCGCTCGCTTCTTACCGCCGCGCTTAAGAAAGTCAGTTAAATTTTGCTGATCGGAGCCGATGGTTATCGGAATGCGACCAGCCACAAGATGTTGGAAGAATTAGATAACCTTACCGAGATTCATGATGCCGGCCGGGTCGAAGGCCGCCTTCACCCGGCGCATCAGATCGATCGCCATTGGCGGGGCCGTGGCGATCAGCTCGTCGCGCTTCAATTGGCCGATGCCGTGCTCGGCCGAGATCGAGCCGTGGAAGGAACGCACGACATCGTGCACGGCCTTGTTCATCGGGTGGTAGAGCTCAAGGAACGGGTCGTCCTGCCAATCCAGCGGGCGAGAGATGTTGTAGTGAAGATTGCCGTCGCCCATGTGGCCGAAGCAGACGACGCGGGCGCCGGGACAGACAGTCTGGACCACGCCTGCCGCCTTTTCGATGAACTCCGGGATCGAGGCGATCGGCACCGAGATGTCGTGCTTGATCGAGGCGCCCTCCGGCTTCTGGCATTCTGGCAGCGTCTCGCGGAAATTCCAGAAGGCGTCGCCCTGGGCAAGACTTGCCGACACCACCGCATCGCCGACGATACCCTGCTCGAGGCCGGCCGAAAGAATCTCCTCGATCAGCGCCTTGCCATCTTCTTCCGAGCGACCTGAAGAGACCTGCATCAGGGCATACCACGGCCAGTCATCCGCCAGCGGTCGGGTGATCCCTTGCCCATGCTTAAGCGTGAAGTCGTAAGGCCGTTTGGCGATCAGCTCGAAAGCCGTGAGCGAAGCACCGGCGCGATCCATCGCCAAGCTGAACAGCGAGAGCGCTGCCTGAGGCGACGACAGGCCGGCGAAGGCAACCTCCCTGCCCTTCGGCTTCGGAAAGAGCTTCAGCACCGCGGCGGTGATGACGCCGAGGGTGCCCTCGGCGCCGACGAAGAGGTTTTTCAGATCGTAGCCGGTGTTGTCCTTCTTCAGCTTGCGCAGATCGTCGAACACTTCGCCGGTCGGCAGCACCACTTCGACGCCGAGGCAAAGCTCGCGCGCATTGCCATAGGCAAGCACGCCGGTGCCCCCGGCATTGGAAGAGAGATTGCCGCCGATCTGGCAGGAGCCTTGGGCCGCAAGCGACAGCGGGAACAGCCGGTCGGCAGCGTCGGCCGCTTCCTGGAGCGTCTGCAGGATGACGCCGGCCTCGGCGGTGATGGTGTTCGACAGGACATCGATTTCGCGGATGCGGTTCAGCCGCGACAGCGAGAGCACGATGTCGCGGCCGGACTTGTCCGGCACTTGGGCGCCGACCAGCCCGGTGTTGCCGCTCTGCGGCACGACCGGCGTGCCGGTCTCGGTCGCGAGCCGCATGATGCGGCTCACTTCCTCGACGCTGCCTGGCCTCAGCACCAGCGGTGTCCGGCCATGCCAGAGGCCGCGCCGTTCGGTGATGTATGGCGCGATGTCAGCCTGATCGCGCAGCGCGTATCTGTCGCCGACGATGGCAGCGAAGCGGTCGATGAGGGCAGGATCGAGGTCGAAGGGCTGGTCGTTCATGCGCCCAAACCTAGAGCAATTCCAGGAAAAGTGTGAAGCGGTTTTCCGTCCGGAATTGCGTCAAAACAAAGAGATAGGCTCAGTCGATCTTGTCACGCGGGGCGGCGGCGCGCGCGAGCCGGTCGTTGATCGCCTCGCCCAAGCCGTCGGCCGGGATCGGCTCGACGGCGATAGTGGGCGCGCCGCTGCGGTCGAGCGCCTGCATATAGGCGAACAGATTGGCGGCGGCCTCCCGCAGATCCCCCGCCTCGGAAAGATTGCGCAGCGCCACGGCATCCTGCCAGCCTTCAGCGCGAGCGCGGCCGAAGGCGAGCAGCGCCTCGCCGCTCGTGAGCTTGCCGACGTTGAGCCGCATCGATGCGCGCGGCGCGTAATGCGAGGCGAGCATGCCGGGCGCCTGGATTCCGGTAGCGCCGCGGATCACCTCAATTCCGGCGACCGCTTCAATGTCCCGGGCAGCGATGCCGCCGGGTCGTAGCAGACGCAGCTTGCCGTCCTCGATCTTGACGATCGTCGATTCCAGGCCGACGGGCGTCGCGCCGCCGTCGACCACCAGCTTGATCTTCCCGCCGAGATCGGCCGACACGGCCTCGGCCGTCGTGGCGCTGATCCTGCCGGAGGAATTGGCGCTGGGCGCCGCGAGCGGCCGGCCTAATCTCGCGATCAGCTCGCCGCCGAAGCCTCTCGGCATGCGCAGCGCGATCGTGTCAAGCCCGGCTGTGACGAGCGGATGGATGCCGTTTTCCGCGCGCTGCGGCAACACCAGCGTCAGCGGACCGGGCCAGAAAGCTTCCGCCAGCTTTGTTGACAATGGATCGAACGCAGCAATGCGGGTCGCCATGGCGAGGTCGGCGACGTGGGCGATCAGCGGGTTGAAGCGCGGGCGCCCCTTGGCCTCGAAGATACGCGCCACGGCAGCCCCATTGGTGGCGTCACCTGCCAGTCCGTAAACGGTCTCGGTCGGGATGGCGACAACATCGCCGCCTTCGAGCAGCGCCAGCGCCCTTTCCATCGCCTCGCCGACGCCAAGTATCTCAGCCAAATTCACCACCGATCCTGAACATGCCGGTCCCGTAATACGGCTTGGAAGCAGGGGCAAGGGCGGGCATTGGCGATTTATCAATCCCTAAAATGTTAGGTTTCCGCGCAAGCCGGCATCAATTCGCCGACGCTAGGGTGTGGATTTCCGGTTGGTGGGCGGAGAGTTGTCGTGATGCGTATGTCTTGCTTCGATGCAATTGCGAACGGAAAGCTGTTACGTCCCTTTCCTGGAATTGCTCTAGGAGCGGTCGTTATCGGTCTTCTGGCGACGAGCGGCTTGGCACAGGCTTCGTCCATCGTCGTGCTCGGCGCGGCGACCTCGACGCCATCCATTGTCAGGCTGGCCGCGATCGAGCCCGGCAAGGCTACACCGTCAGTTGTGGCGCTCGGCGAGCCGGTGCCAGCCGTCACCGATGAGAAAGTGGCCGCGATCCCGGAGAAATCCGGACAGAGGCACGCGCAGGCGCCGACGATCATTCGCGGCGGCATCGTCGGCGGCGCTTCGGCGACGCCTGCGGCGACTGCCCCGGCCAAAGAGGCCGCGACACCGGCAAACGGCACCGCGCCCGCCGCCACGCCTCCCAACGGTACGGCTGCGGCCACGCCCCCCAACGGCACGGCTCAGGCTGCCACCAACGGCGATACCAAGGCTTCCGAGAACAACCCCGCCACGACGGCAACCGCGTCTGGCGGCGAGACGCAACCGGAAGCCCAACCGGAAGCTGCCCCGACGCCGCCGCGGTTCAGCAAGGCGATGTAGGCGCGACGGCCTCCCGCGCCTTACGGAGCATGCAGCTTCCGACCGGCATTCTGGTTGTCAGCCGACGATTTTTGAAAAATCGGCGACCTGGTCGGTGGCGGCGCGGATGCGAGCAAGCAGGGCCAGGCGGTTGGCGCGCACGGCCTGGTCCTCATGATTCACGAGAACCCCTTCAAAGAATGAATCAACTGGTTCACGCAAGACGCTAAGCGTCAGCATGGCGGCGGAAAAATCTTCGTTTTGAATCGCTTGGCCGGCTTCCTTCTCGGCCTGATTCACCGCGGCCGACAGCTTCTTTTCCGCATCCTCGCGGAACAGCGCCGGCTCAACAATCTCGGCGACCCGTGTTTTCTTCTTCTCCTCGGCAGCCAGGATGTTGGCGGCGCGCTTGGTACCGGCAAGCAGGTTCTTGCCATCCTCCGTGTCGAGGAACTTGCCCAGCGCCTCGACGCGGCGAACGATCTGCAGAAGGTCGTCGGACTGCGGCGTGATGACGGCGTCGATAAGATCGTATCGTGCACCGCTTTCGCGGAGATATACTTTGAGGCGGTCATGGAAGAAGCCGAGGAGATCCGAAATTTGTGCGGCATCGCTGGCGAAGCTCGCAAAGGCGTTGGCGAAGACCGATGTCAGTCCGAGGCGAATGCGGTTCTCGATCAGGATCCGGACCACGCCGAGTGCAGCTCTTCTGAGCGCGAACGGATCCTTGCTGCCTGTCGGCTTTTCATCGATCGCCCAGAAGCCTGTCAGCGTGTCGAGCTTGTCGGCCAGCGCGACAGCAACCGACACCGGGTCGGTCGGCACCCGGTCGGACGGGCCTTGCGGCTTGTAGTGCTCCTCGGCGGCCGCGGCCACCGACGGATGCTCGCCCTGGAGCAGCGCATATTTGCAGCCCATGGCGCCCTGCAATTCCGGGAACTCGCCTACCACCTCGGTCTGCAGGTCGGCCTTGGCGAGCACCGCGGCGCGGGCGACGAGCGCGGTAATCTCCCCCCTCGAGGGGGAGATGTCGCCAGAGGCGACAGAGGGAGTCGTCTCGCGTGGAGTGCCAACCTCTTCCCTCTTCGAAATGCCAGAATGCGTCGCACCAGCCGAAGCAACCCCCTCTGGCCTGCCGGCCATCTCCCCCTCAAGGGGGGAGATCGACTTCGCCACCGTCGGCGCCAATTCCTCGGCCAAGCGCTTGATGCGCGCCACGCGCTGCCCTTGTGTGCCAAGCTTGGCATGGAAGGTCACATTGAGATGGTCAAGGCGCGCCATGCGCTGGTCGAGCGGCTTCTTTAGATCCAGCTCGAACTTCGCCGCCGACTCTTGCAGCGTGCCGAGGTCGGGCAGATCGCCCTGGTCGGTCTTCCAGAAATAGAGGGCGTCTGAGAGACGCGCCCGCACCACCTTGCCATTGCCGTAGGCGATCTCTTTGCCGCCGTCCTTCGCTTCGATATTGGCAACCAGGATGAAGCGATCGGAGAGTGGCGATTGGCCAATCTCCCCCCTTGAGGGGGAGATGCCCGGCAGGGCAGAGGGGAGTGCCTCGCGCTGAGAGAACGGCGGGACGGCACCCCCCTCTGTCGGCTTCGCCGACATCTCCCCCTCTAGCGGGGAGGTTGGGCGCGACGTCACGAAGCATTTCTGATTGGCGCGAATGGTTAGGCGAATGACCTCGGCCGGGATGGTGAGAAAATCCTGCTCGAACTCGCCCATCAGCACGACCGGCCACTCGACCAGGCCGGAGACCTCTTCCAGCAGGCCCTCGTCCTCGACGAGATCGAGGCCGTTGGCGAAGGCGACATTGCGGGCATCGGCCAGGATGATCTCCTTGCGCCGGTCGGCATCAAGCACGACCTTGGCCGCTTCGAGCTTCGCCACATAGTCGTCGAAGCGGCGCACGGTGATCGTGCCCGGTGCATGGAAGCGGTGGCCGTAGGTGACGTTGCCGGAGCGGATGCCGTCGATCTCGAAATCGACCACCACCGGCTCCTCGGTCTCCGGGCCGAAGGTGCAGACGATCGATTGCAGCGGCCGCACCCAGCGCAGCGAGCCGGGCTTGGCCGAGGCCGCGCCCCAACGCATCGATTTCGGCCAGGGAAAGTTCTTGATGATGCCCGGCACCAGCTCGGCGATGATCTCTTCCGCCGCCCTGCCCGGCTTCGAGATGTGGGCGACGTAGAAGTCGCCCTTCTTGGGATCGGAATGGACATGCGCCTCGGCGATCGACGAAAGGCCGGCCTTGCGCAGAAAACCCTGCACCGCCTGGTCGGGCGCGGTGGTCGAGGGGCCCTTGATCTCCTCGCGAATGTCCTTCGAGCGCGCCGTCAGCCCGCGCACGTCCAGCGCCAGGCGTCGCGGCGTCCAGTATTCGCGCGCCGCCTCATAGGTCAGACCCGCCTCGATCAAGCCGTCGGTCAGCATCTTGCGAAGATCGCCGGCCGCCTTGCGCTGCATGCGCGCGGGGATTTCTTCCGAGCGGAGTTCTAGGAGGAGGTCAGGCATCAGTTAGCTCCTTACCCTCCCCTTGATGGGGAGGGTCGGCGCGCAGCGCCGGGGTGGGGTGGCGGCGTTTCAGCCGCCAGCACCTTCGGCACCATCGCGCAGACCAAGGTGTGATTTTCGTTCTTCCACAGCCGCATAGATTGTATCGAGAGCGGAATCCAGTTCGTTTTTTATCTCGTGGTTCCAGAAGCGGACGACGCGATAGCCCTGGCTCTCAAACCATCTCGTTCGGACTGCATCATGGCACTGCTGGCCATCAAAGCCATGTTGGAAGCCATCCACCTCGATGATCAGCTTCAGCCGATGGGAGATAAAGTCAGGATAGTAACCGCCAACCGACGCTTGTCGACGAAAGTGCGTTCCTTCGACCGGAATACGCCAGAGGTGCCGCCACAGCCTGCGTTCCTCCTCGGTCATTGCCGCGCGCAGCCTTCGTGCGGACTGCAGCTTGAACCGATCAAGTTTTGGCATAGGGAAGCGCCCGTCACCCCCACCCGCCGCTTCGCGGCGACCTCCCCCATCAAGGGGGAGGTAGAGGGCGCATAGCAACTCGGCTCGCGCCTGTCACCCTGCCTGCCGGTTGGCAGTTCGAGCTATTTCAGGAAATTTTCAGTTCTTTGTCGGGACGACGCGAGCCCACCCGTCATAAGAACAGACACCCCATGAACCAAACGCAGTGCTGAAGCGACCAACGCTCAGACGGAGAACTATTGGCTGAACGACCATGAAGACGGCATCGAGAATCCTGCAGATCCTGGCACTGAGCGCCTGCTTCGCCGCCCAGATGCATGGCACATTCTCGATGCCGGGCGTGCGACAGGCACTGCGGACGATTGATGCCGCGACAGTCCAGATCACGTTGCCGATTGCAGCCGCCGCCGAGATCGCCAGCGTGACTTTGGGCTAAGTCGCCAAGCCGCCCGCCCGCGTTTGCAGGAACGCCTCTCCGCAAGCCTTGGCAAGGTTGCGCACGCGCAGAATGTAGCTCTGGCGCTCGGTCACGGAAATCACGCCGCGGGCGTCAAGCAGATTGAAGACGTGGCTTGCCTTGATGCACTGGTCATAGGCGGGGAAAACCAGACGGTGCATCGACGAATTGTCGTTCGACGCCGGCGCGCCGGCGGCAAGCAGCGCCTTGCACTCGGCTTCGGCGTCCTCGAAATGCCGAAGCAGCATCGCCGTGTTGGCAAATTCGAAATTGTGGCGCGAATATTCCTGCTCGGCCTGCAGGAACACGTCGCCATAGGTCACCTTCTCCGGCCCTTCGCGGCCGTTGAAGTTCAAGTCGTAGACATTATCGACGCCCTGCACATACATGGCGAGACGCTCGAGCCCATAGGTGAGCTCGCCCGCCACCGGCGCGCATTCGATGCCGCAGACTTGCTGGAAATAGGTGAACTGCGACACTTCCATGCCGTCGCACCAGCACTCCCAGCCGAGGCCCCAGGCGCCCAGCGTCGGGCTCTCCCAATCGTCCTCGACGAAGCGGATGTCATGCAGCAGCGGATCGACGCCGATGGCTTCCAGCGAGCCGAGATAGAGTTCCTGCAGGTTCGGCGGGTTCGGCTTCAGGATCACCTGATATTGATAGTAATGCTGCAGCCGGTTGGGGTTCTCGCCGTAGCGGCCGTCCTTCGGCCGACGCGACGGCTGCACGTAAGCCGCGTTCCAGCGCAACGGGCCGAGCGCGCGCAAGGTGGTGGCGGGGTGGAAGGTGCCGGCGCCGACTTCCATGTCGTAGGGCTGCAGGATGACGCAGCCGTAAGCTGCCCAGTAGTTGTGCAAGGTCAGGATCAGCCCCTGGAAGGAGCGGCTGGGATGCATGTGGGCAGGGATCTCGACGGTCACGGCGGCCTCGGAATGCGCTGGGAGTGGGCTTTCCCTAGTTGCCGGGCCGGCAAGCGTCAAGGCAGGGCGCCGCATCGAGGAGAGGTTGAAGCTTTGCCGGCGGGTGGCCCATTGCCGGCCGCTCACGCGGGCCGTTTGCTTCGGCGAGCCGCAACGACAAAGGTTCCCGCCATGCTCGGTCAACTCACCGTCCGCCCCGTCACCCAGCAGGATTACGAGCAGTGGCTGCCGCTCTGGGACGGCTACAACGAATTCTACGGCCGCTCGGGCGAGACCGCGCTTGCCGGCGAGATCACCCAGATGACCTGGTCGCGCTTTTTCGACGCTTACGAGCCGGTGCATGCTCTGGTGGCCGAGCGCGACGGCAAGCTTCTCGGCCTCGTCCATTATCTCTACCACCGCTCGACCACGGCGATCGCCCCGAACTGCTATCTGCAGGATCTCTTCACCTCACAAGCCGCGCGCGGCCACGGCGTCGGCCGGGCGCTGATCGAAGGCGTTTACGAGCGCGCCAAAGCCGCGGGCTCGGGTCGCGTCTACTGGCTGACGCATGAGACCAACCACACCGCCATGCAGCTCTATGACAGGATCGGCGAGCGCTCGGGGTTCGTCGTCTACCGCAAGATGTTTTGAAAACGTTGCGGGGCTCCCAAGGGCCCCGCCAAACTGCAGAAATGTGCGCCTCAGCCCTTCGGCGCCGCGGGCGGGACCGGTTTCACCTTCGGCGTTTCCTGCGCCGTGTTGGACTCGATCGGCGGCAGGCCCTTCAGCAGCTTCTGCTGCAAGGTGGCGAGCACATCCGGGTCCGGCTTCAGGTCGCGTGCCTGGGTCCACTGGAAGGTCGCTTCCAGCTTGCGGCCGACGCGCCAATAGGCGTCGCCCAGATGGTCGTTGAGAACCGGATCCTCGGGCTTCAGCGACACGGCGCGTTCCATTTCGCGCACGGCGTCGTCGAAGCGGCCGAGGCGGTAATAGGCCCAGCCAAGCGAGTC
The DNA here is from genome assembly GCF_029625795.1 of Mesorhizobium sp. WSM4989. NCBI lineage: Bacteria > Pseudomonadati > Pseudomonadota > Alphaproteobacteria > Hyphomicrobiales > Phyllobacteriaceae > Mesorhizobium > Mesorhizobium sp. WSM4989. The sequence goes on from NZ_JARTVN010000001.1 coordinate 1,067,374, forward strand.
GACGATGTAGCCGTCGCTTGGCCTGAGATCCACGGCCTTCTGGATCATCGCCAGGCCTTCCTTGAGGTTCGTGTTCATGTCGACCCAGGAATAGCCGAGATAGTTCAGAACCTGCGGCTGGTCGGGCTGCAGCTCCAGCGCCTTGCGGAAATTGGGCTCGGCCTTCGGCCATTCCTTCAACCGCTCATAGGCGATGCCGCGCTGGTAGAAGATGTTCCAGTTGGCGGCAGTCGGCGTCTTCAGCTGTTCGACCGCCTTGTCGTAGAGATTGGCAGCCGAACGGTAGTCCTCCTTGGAGGAGTAGACGCCGCCAAGCGCCAGGTAGCCGCGCATGTCGGTCGGGTGCGCATCGACATAGCCCTTGAGATGCGCGATGGCTTCGTCGTGACGGTCGATATCGGCAAGGTTCAGGCCAAGCTGCAGCTCAGAAAGCTCCTTCAATGGCGAGGAGGCCGGAATGCGCCGATAGAGCGCGATCGCGCCTTCGCCGTCCTTCAGCTGCTCGGCGACGGCGGCGAGCTGCACGAGGGCGGCGTCGCTGTCCGGCTTCAGCGCCAGCGCATATTGCAGATAGAGCCTCACGAAAGGCTCGCCGCCGCCACGATTGAGCGCGGTGGCGAGGTCGAGCAGGATTTCCGAGGCGCCGTCGGCCGGGGTAGCGACCAGGGGCTCGATCTTGTCGCCTTTGCTGATCCTGTCGCGCAGCGTGGTGATTTCGAGCTTGCCAGGCGCGAAGGCTTCGGCCTGGTTCAGCACCGCCATCGCCTTTGTCTTGTCGCCCTTGCGGGCGAGGAACGAGGCATAGGCCTGGGCATTGCGCATCCACGTCTCGGGCGCGGAGCCGCCGGCGGCGGTATCGGCCAGGGTGGCGGCGTAGATCTCATCGGCCTTGGCGGAAAGGCCGGCGGCGTCGGCGATGAGGGCGCGATGGAAGGACTTGAACAGGCCGAACCAGTCCGGCCCCTTCAGCTTGTCGATCGAAGCCATCGCCTCGGAGGCATCGCCCGCGCCTTCCTTGGCCCAACCGTCCATGACGCCGGAGAGCAGCCGGTCGAGATCGGATTCGAGCGACAGCTTCAGCCAGTACTGAGCCTTGGCGTAGTCCTTCTTGTGGAAGGAATCGACGGCAAGCGCCAGACGCGAGAAGCGCTCGACATCGGGAACTTCCTTGAGCTTGTCGGCATAGACCAGCGATTCCTCGAAGCGGCCCTGGGCGACCAGCGCCAGCATGAGGCTCTGCTGCAGTTCGGTGTCATTGGGGGCAAAGGCCAGGGCCTGCTTGTAATAGGCGATGGCATTGTCGAGATCGTTGTCGCTTTCGGCAATATGGGCGGCAAGATAGGCGCCCGAAAAGGACGTGATCTGGACCGGTTGGGAGTTTTCCTTGGCATGGGCAGGCGGCACCGACAGCGCCACACCCGCTAAAAATGCCAGCCTCGTCAGCCAGCGCGCACGTCCTTGCCGCATTGTATCCCTTTCAGCCAGACGCGATCCCCCCTTGGCGGACCGCCCACAGAGTCGATGTTTTCCCGACAAAGCATGGCCTTTTTGGGGTCAGGCTTCAATCCGCAGCGAATCACAATGCAATCATCGGGCTTAAAAAATACGGCGTGCATCCAAAAAGTCCGGCGCGGGAAGCCGCAGACAGCGCCGCCTAAAGACGCGTATCTTGGAATCCGCTGAGGGCAACCGCGCTGCACAGGTCGGACCATTCGCAGCCCGAGCACGCCTGACGCGTCAGGCCGGAGGAAAACGCCTTGCGCATCGGCGCCAGGCTGGAGGCATCCAACACGAGCCGGTCGCCGGCCCGGACGGGCCGGCCGAGGAGAGCGCCGACGTCGCGCGCCGCGAGCGCGTCGCGCTCGGCGGCGCCTTCGCCCAGGCAGTGCGGCTCGCGCTCGTCCAGCATCGGGGCGCAGATGGCGTCCGGCCCGGACACGATCAGGACCGCCTCGCCCTCGCCCAGCCGCTTCACCACCTTGTCGTAGTTGGCGGTGAAGGCGGGCGAGTAGCCTTTGCCGACATAGGTCAGCAGGCAGAGCAGATGGTGGGCGCGCAGCCTGACAGTCATTGCATCTTTGACGAGCGGTCGCGCGGTTCGGCCCGATAGGTGGAAAAGAGCTTCAGCGTCGCGGCGCCCAGCGCCGACTTCAGGAGGCCGCCGACAATGAAGGGCAGGAAGCCGAAGGTGATGGCCTTCTCGGCGCCGATCATGGCGGCAAGCCAGGCCGTGCCGAGAACCAGGCAGAGAAGATTGCCGATGAGCATGGCGGCGAAGGCAAGCATCACCCGATTGCCGTTCCAGCCGCGCTCGGCCAGCCAGCCGACGATCGCACCGACGATCGGGAAGGAGAAGAGATAGCCGCCGGTCGGGCCCATAAAATGCTGCACGCCGGCCGCACCGCCGGCCAGAACCGGGAAGCCGGCGGCACCCTCGACAAGCCAGGCCGCGATGGTCAGCGCGCCGAAGCGCCAGCCATAGAGCGCACCGACCAGCGTCACCGCGAAGGTCTGCATGGTCACCGGAACCGGCACCATCGGCACCTCGATATAGGATGACAGCGCCAGGAACAGCGAGCCGAGGACGACGGCGCCGAACTGCCAGGCAACGGAGCGGCTGTGCAGTTGGAGCGGGCTGAAGGAAGACTGGCGGGTCGAAACGGCGATGTTTGTCACGGTGAGGCCCCTGGTTGAGTTGAAATTATAGATAATTCCTGCAATCGATCTATTATCGAATCCACATTTTTGCGGAGATAGCAAGCGCTGCCTTGCGGAGGCAGATCGCAGGAGCAATGAGGCTCAGCCATTCACCGACATTTGACTGCTACGGAGCGCAGAAAGGCAGCTGTGTCTGCGTTCTCGCGCTAGCCGACGATGGCGAAGGCGTCGCGAGTCCTGCCGGAAGCGGTCTTGACCGGTTTCTGCCCGATCCATTGCACATGCCGGCCGAGCGTGGCGGCAGCCGATTCCGTGTTGCCTTGCCTCAGCGCGCTCAGGATCGCGCGGTGATCCTGATCGGTGCGGGTCTCCCATTCGGAGCGCCAGGCGGCGAACAGGAAACGCGCGCTTGCGGCATGCAGGTCATCGATGGTGGAGAGAAGACGCGGCATGTTGCAGGGCGTCAAGATCAAGCGGTGGAAGGTGCGATTGGCCTCCTCCCAGGAGCGGACATCGCGGGATTTGTCGCCCGCCTTGGTCGCCTCGTCGGCGCGGTCGAGGATCGCCGGCGTCAGATGCGGCGCGGCGTGGCGCAGCGCCAACACTTCGAGCGCGGCGCGCATCTCGGCCACTTCCCTGACCTCGCCGAGATCGAAAGCGGCCACACGCACGCCGCGGCGCGGCTCGCTGATCGCCAAACCCTGCGCCTCGAGGCGGCGGAAGGCCTCGCGCACCGGCACGTGGCTGGTGCCGAATTCCTCGGCGACATGATCCTGGCGCAGCCGCGATCCGGGCTCGATAGCGCCCGAAATGATGCGGTCCGCCAGTTCCTTGCTGATGCGGACGGCGATCGTGTCCTCTGTGGTGGCCATGTTTTATAGATAATTTGCTGAGCTGCCGTTTGTCGAGACGGCCAGAGCGGAATCACAGGCGCCCGCCCGGCGGACGCCAGGCGATGCCAAGGAGAACCGACAGGCGCTCAGTTGACGCGGCTGATGCAGAAATCGATGACGTCGATCAGCGCCGATTTCTGCGGCGTCGCCTCCAGCGGCGCGAGCGCGTCGCGGGCGATCTCGCCGAAGTGACGGGCGCGGCCAATCGTGTCGGCGATGGCGCCATGGCGGGTCATCAGACCGATCGCCTTTTCGAGCCCGGCATCGTCGGCGACATTTTCCTCGATGGCGCGCTTCCAGAAGGTGCGCTCGGCCTTGGTGCCCCGCCGATAGGCGAGGATCACCGGCAGCGTCACCTTGCCCTCGCGGAAATCGTCGCCGACATTCTTGCCGAGATCCTTGCTGGAGCCGCCATAGTCCAGCGCGTCGTCTATGAGCTGGAAGGCAAGGCCGAGATTCATGCCATAGGAGCGCAGCGCCGCCCGGTCGGTGCGGGAAGCGAGCGCGATCACCGGACCGACCTCGGCGGCGGCCGAGAACAGGGCGGCGGTCTTGGCCTTGATGACGGCGAAGTGCTCGTCCTCGGTGGTCTCCAGATTCTTGGCAGCCGCAAGCTGCATCACCTCGCCCTCGGCGATGATGGAGGCGGCGCTCGACAGGATGTCGAGAGCCTCCAGCGAGCCGACTTCGACCATCATGCGAAAAGCCTGGCCGAGCAGGAAGTCGCCGACCAGCACGCTCGCCTGGTTGCCCCAGATCATGCGCGCCGTCTTCTTGCCGCGGCGAAGCGCGCTCTCGTCGACGACGTCATCGTGGAGCAGCGTCGCGGTGTGCATGAATTCGACTGCGGTGGCGAGCTTGACGTGCCCCTCGCCCGCATAGCCGAACATCTGGGCGGCGGCGAGCGTCAGCATCGGCCGCAGCCGCTTGCCGCCGGACGAGATCAGGTGGTTGGCGACCTCCGGGATCATCTCGACGTCGGAGCCGGCCTTCGACAGGATCAGCTCGTTGACCCGTCCCATGTCGGCTGCCGTCAGGTCGATGAGATCCTGGATGGAAGCAGGCCCCCGCTTGCCTTCGATATTCAGAACGACACCCACCACGATCACTCCCGTCTCATTGACGCGCCCGACAACACCCTGGTCCCGGTGGGACTCTAGGTCGGCACAACCGCGCACGGCAAGAGGCGAATTGGCGCGGTTTGGCTGGCGCTGGGCGGCCCCGGCGTTTACATGAGCGCCGCAACCTGCGATTTTCATTCCATGATCGAGCTTGTCCGCACCAACGACGCCGTCCTCATCTCCTTCGTCGAATCGCTCATGCGCGACGCCGGCATCGCCTGCTTCGTCGCCGACCAGAACATGAGCGTGCTCGACGGATCGATTGGCATCCTGCCCAGGCGCGTCATGGTCGATGCCGAGAAAGCCGATGCCGCGCGGCGCATCCTGAAGGATGCCGGCATCGAGAACGAGATCCGCCGGCAATAATGGCAGCATCAACCGCCCTCGCCCCGGACACGCCGGCCCACACGGTCGACGCCTTCCATCGCGGGCGCTTCTGGCTGGTGCAGCCGCGACAAGGCCACCGTGCCGGCATGGACGCCATGATGCTGGCTGCTGCCGTCCCGTCCGGCTTTTCCGGCCGGCTCGCCGATTTCGGCGCGGGCGCCGGTGCGGCGACGCTCGCCGTGCTGTCGCGCTGCCCTGAGGCACACGCGGTTCTGGTCGAGCGTTCCGAGGAGATGGCGGCCTTTGCCGCCGCCACGCTTGCCCACCCCGGGAACGCGCATCTCGGCGACCGCGCCTCGGTGCTTAAGGCCGACGTCACGCTTGCGGGACGGGCACGGCACGGAGCCGGACTTGCCGACAATTCGTTCGACTTCGTCGTCATGAACCCGCCCTTCAACGCGGCACAAGACCGCGCAACGCCGGACGCGCTGCGCAGAGAAGCGCATGTCGCGGAGGACGGCCTGTTCGAGCGCTGGATCAGAAGTGCGGCCGCCGTCGTCAAGCCGCGCGGCGGACTGGCGGCGATTGCGCGGCCGGAGCAGCTTGTCGCCATCCTGGATGCGATGGAAGGCCGCTTCGGCGATGCCGAGATGCTCTGCGTGCACCCGCGCCCAGACGCGGCGGCGATCCGCATCGTCGTCAGGGCGGTGCTCGGCGCGCGCGGAAAACTGTCGATCCGGCCTCCGCTCACCTTGCACGGCGCATCCGGCAACGAGCCGACGGAGCGGACCGAAATGATCAACAACGGGCTGGCGTCGCTGTTCGGCGATTGATCAGAGGCCGGCGATGCGGCATTGCCGTTGCGCGGCGAATTCCTACATGCCCGGGAGCAAGGATGAGGTCTGACCTTGCTCTAGCATCTCTTGTGGAGACAAGCTTTCGTGAAACGCTTCTTCAACCGCCTGCTGCCGAAATCCTGGCGCTCGACAGTCGTCACCATTCCGGTCATCCGGCTGCATGGCACGATCATGCCCGGCGGCGGCCAGTTCCGGCCAAGCCTGTCGCTCGCCTCGACGGCCGGGCTCATCGAGAAAGCGTTCGGCTTCGACGCGCCGGCGGTTGCGATTTCGATCAACTCGCCGGGCGGCTCGCCGGTGCAGTCGCGGCTGATCTTCAAGCGCATCCGCGACCTGGCGGCAGAGAAGGATAGACGAGTGCTCGTCTTCGTCGAGGATGTGGCGGCCTCCGGCGGCTACATGATCGCAATCGCCGGCGACGAGATCTTCGCCGACCCTTCCTCGATCGTCGGCTCGATCGGCGTCGTCTCCGCCTCCTTCGGCTTCCCGGAGCTGATGAAGAAGATCGGCATCGAGCGTCGCGTCCACACCGCAGGCCAGAACAAGGCCGTGCTCGACCCCTTCAAGCCGGAAAAGAGGGAAGACGTCGAGCGGCTGAAAGCCTTACAGCTCGAAGTGCACGAGACCTTCATCGATCTCGTCAAGGAACGGCGCGGCACCAAGCTCAAGGACGACCCGGATCTGTTCACCGGACTGTTCTGGACCGCCAAGAAGGGTCTCGAGCTCGGCCTCGTCGATGCGCTGGGCGACATGCGCAGCGTGCTCAAGACCCGTTTCGGCGAAAAGACGCAGCTCAGGCTGATCACCGCGCCGCGCGGGCTTTTCGGCCGTTTCGGCTTGTTCGGATCGCGTTTTTCGGCGCCGGACATCGCCGCGGCCGCGGCCAGCGGCGTCATCGATGCGGCGGAAGAGCGCGCGCTGTGGGCGCGCTTCGGGCTTTGAAAAAGCCATGATTGCGTCTAGCATGGCCGCTTGACCGACCCATCCGGCCGGCCTTGCCGCGAGAAACGCGGGAGGAGTTGTGAGATGCCGCAGATCATTTTCTTCGTTGTCGTCGGCGCCGCCGCCTATTTCGGTTATCGCGCTTTCGTACGCGAGGCCGAGCGCGTGACGGCCAAGATCCGGCGCACCGAGAAGCAGGCGGCCAACGGCACGATGGGAACGCTGGTCAAGGATCCGAAGACCGGCGAGTACCGTCTGGCCAAGGACTGAACACCATCTCGCCAGCAGCCGACATTCTGGAGGCCGAGGCCAAGTCCCGGACATGGCTTGCGCCTGCCAAGATCAACCTCGCGCTGCACGTCACCGGACGGCGCGCCGACGGTTATCACCTACTCGACAGCCTTGCCGTGTTCACGCGCTTCGGCGACCGGCTCGAGATCGAGCTGGCGCAAGACGATGCGTTCTCGGCGTCTGGTCCCTTCGCCGCCGGCGTGCCAATCGATGGCGACAATCTGGTACTCAAAGCGCGCGACGCGTTGCGGCGGGAAGCCGGCGCGCAACAGGCGCCACCAGTCGCCATCCGGCTGGAAAAGAACCTGCCGGTCGCTTCCGGCGTCGGCGGCGGCTCGAGCGACGCGGCGGCGGCGCTCAACGGCCTTTCGCGCCTCTGGGAGCTCGACATCGGGGAGGCGGGGCTGGCGCGGATCGGGCTGACGCTCGGCGCCGATCTCCCGATGTGCCTCAAGGCAAGGCCGCTAATTGCGCGCGGCATCGGCGATGAACTGTCGCCGCTGACGGAGTTTCCGGCGCTTGCGCTGGTCCTCGTCAACCCGGGCGTCGCCGTTTCGACACCCGAAGTATTCAAGGCGCTTTCCGGACCTGACAATGCGGCATTGCCGCCGCTGCCCGGCCGGCTCGATTTTCACGGCATACGCAATTGGCTGGACACGACGCGGAACGATCTCGAACCTGCCGCTCGCGCCATCCAACCGGCGATTGGCGATGCGCTCAAGGCGCTGAAAAAAGCGGGAGCCGCCTTTGCCCGCATGTCGGGCTCCGGCGCTACCTGCTTCGGCCTGTTCGAGACTGGCAATGTCGCCAAGCGCGCGGCGATCGACATCCGCCGCCGCCATCCCGGTTGGTTCGTGGCCGCGACGCGCAGCATGGAGACCGACTGATGGCCAACGAAAGCCGCCCCTTCATCCCGGTGCGCATCGCGGTGCTGACCGTTTCCGACACGCGCAGCCTGGCCGAGGACAAATCCGGGCAGATATTGGCCGACCGCATCGCAGAGGCTGGCCATATACTGGTGGCTCGCGACATCGTCACCGACGACCGCGAGAAGATCCGCGAAAAAGTGCTCGCCTGGTCGAGGGATGAAACGGTGGACGTCGTTATCACCACGGGTGGCACCGGCTTCACCGGCCGCGACGTAACGCCGGAAGCGCTGGAGCCGATTTTCGAAAAGCGCATGGACGGCTTTTCGGAAGTCTTCCACCGGATTTCCTATGACAAGATCGGCACATCGACGATCCAGAGCCGGGCGACCGGCGGCGTCGTCAACGCCACCTTTATCTTCGTGCTGCCGGGCTCGCCCGGCGCGTGCAAGGATGCTTGGGACGGCATCATCAAGGCGCAGCTCGACTACCGGCACATGCCCTGCAACTTCGTCGAGATCATGCCGCGGCTGGACGAGCACCTCAGGCGCGGCGGCAAGCCGGAGTAGCGGCCCCGTCCGGTTCAGCGGATGACCGGCTCGCCGTGGAAGCGGCGGCGCGACGGCCGCGAGACGCCGAAGCCGATTTCCATCATCAGCCGCGGCGTATGCGTCGGCACCGTTCCCATATGGAAGCCGAACGGATCCTCGACGAAGCCGAGGCCCGCCTCGCCCGTCAGCGTCGCAGCGCTTTCCGGACCGTAGACGTCCAGCACGTCTTCCGCGGGGTGGCCGACCAGAAGCGTGAGCTGGTGCTTGAGCGCGCGGCGCCTGTGGCTGCCGCGGACATAGACATGCGGGCCGGTGCCGGCGTCGACCGGCACCAGATAGAAGAAGAATTTCAGCATCCGCCAATCGTCGAGATCGAAATGGTATTTGCCGAGCGAGGCGAGATTCTTGTCGGCATCCGAGGCCTTGCCGGTCGGAAAGCTCCACCACACGCGCGTCGTGATCAGTTTCGCCTGGCCGCCGAGATAGTGCTGCGCGACCTCGAGGAGCAGCGGATCCCGCTGGATGGCAAGCGCCGCCGGGCAATCGAGAATGCGTTCGAAATAATGCCCGCTGAGCAGCGAGCGGCCGAAACGCTTCTCCGCCTCGGCATGGTCGCCCGGCATGAATTCGAGACGGCGGTCGAAATTGCCGAAACAGGGCGTGCGTTGCGCAAAAACGGCGATCTCCTCATGGATCGCCGACGGCAGCGTGAACCCCGAAAACAGTCCATCGGAGCGAAGCGCCGCGACCACCGCCTCGCGATCGACGCCGGCAAACATCGTCTCTCCCGCATTGTCGAGCGGGCGAACGCGTCTGGCGCCTAGCCAGTGCATGCGGCGCCCCGGCATGGTGCGCGCCAGCACGAACATCGGCAGCCAGGCCGGATTTTCGCGTAGATCTTTCAGATAGGTCGGGATGCGCACGGCGATGCGCCTGAACAGGCTGCCATTACGAGCGATCGCCTCCAGGCTGGCCGCGCCTGAATTGTCTGGAGTACCAAGGTTCATCGGGTTCCTCGTATGCATGGCGTCCGACGAAGCGCCAGCCGTCTGCCGCTTCATCGTCACCCAATCCCGATTGTCCCGCTTCAAGCAGATGCTAATCCACTGCAGGTTTTTGTGCAATGCACAATAGAATGGGCCGGCAAAGTTCGCGGCCTTTTTCTCTCTTTTCGCCTTCTGGAGAGAAGGAGGGCATGCGCTCACTTCGGCGGCGCCACCCAGATTTCGGCAATCAGCCTTCTGGTGGCGAGGCCGCGCGCCAGGGCTTCGGCGCTGCGGGCGCTTTTCGCCAGCACCGTGGCCTGGCGCTTGCTGATGACAAGCCCTTCCTCCAGAGCCCGGTTGCCCGAAAAAACCCGGACCAGAAACGGCGTGCGATTGCCGCGGACGCGTGAAAAACGCGCCGGCATCGTCTGCCTCGCCGCGTGAGCGACGACGTCGTCGATCCAGCCTTCGGCGAGCCGGGCGCCGGGTTCCAGAAGCAGGAGCCAGTCGCCCTTGGCCTGGCCGATGCCTGTTGCGATGCCGCCGGCGACAAGGTGGCAGCCGGCATGCTCGGCGACGCGATGCGTCTGGTCGGTCGAGCCGGTGTCGCAGACGATGACGTCGCGCACCACGCCCTCGACCGCGCCGCCGATCAGCGAGGCCAGCGTGCGGGCAAGGCCTTCTTCGTCGTTCCTGGTTTCGATGAGGACGCTGAGCATTTTAGCCGAATAGCGGAAAGCGCGGCGCTGCGCCAGATGCGCGTTCTGAACGAAAAAGTTCTTGCTTTGTTCTCGTTGGCAAAATAGGAATAGTTTCATGAACAGAGCGATTCGACAGCCTGCCGAGAGTCCCTGGGAGAGGGCGAAAATGGAACAGATCGTGCGCGCCGACATTGCCGCTTTCGGAGCAGGCAGAGCCGAGATGGCAAATGCAATGATAGACCAGAGCGGCATGCGCGTGCGGCCGGACCGCAATCGCGGACGCTCCGCGGGCATCAATCCGTCCGGCCGCTTCGAGCCGGTCAGCCGGCATGTGTTCGACGATGGCTGGAACTCGCTGGAGGAACTGCCGCCGTTCAAGACGGAGGTGCAGGTCGAGAAGCCGCGCACCATCATCACGCGCAACGAGTCGCCGGACATTTCCTTCGATCGTTCGATCAATCCCTATCGCGGCTGCGAGCATGGCTGCGTCTACTGCTTTGCCAGGCCGACGCATTCCTTCATGGGCCTGTCGCCGGGGCTCGATTTCGAATCGAAGCTCTTTGCCAAGCCCGATGCGGCGCGAATGCTGGACAGGGAATTGTCGAAGCCCGGCTACCAGCCGCGCACCATCGCCATCGGCACCAACACCGATCCCTATCAGCCGATCGAAAAGCAATACCGCATCATGCGCGAGATCCTGGAGGTGCTGGAGGCGCGTGGCCATCCGGTCGGCATCGTAACCAAGTCGGCACTGGTGACGCGCGATATCGACATCCTGTCGCGCATGGCCGAGCGCGGGCTCGCCAAGGTGGCGCTGTCGGTGACGACGCTCGACCGCATGCTGGCGAGAACCATGGAGCCGCGTGCCTCGACGCCGACAAAGCGGCTGGAAGCGATAAGGCAGCTTTCGGATGCCGGCGTCCCCGCCTCGGTGATGGTGGCGCCGATCATTCCCGGCCTCACCGATCCGGAGATGGAGCGCATCCTCGATTCGGCGCGCGCCGCCGGCGCCAGGGAGGCAGGCTATGTCGTGCTGCGTCTGCCGCTCGAGGTGGCGCCGATCTTCAAGGACTGGCTGTTGCGCCATTATCCGGATCGCTACCGGCATGTGATGTCGCTGATCCGCTCGATGCGCGACGGCAAGGACTACGATTCGGAATGGGGCAAGCGCATGAAGGGCGCCGGACCCTATGCCTGGCAGATCGGCCGGCGCTTCGAGATCGCCGCCAAGCGGCTCGGCCTCAATGCCGAGCGGCGGCAGCTTCGGACCGACCAATTCGTCGCAGGCTCCGGCGTCGGCGAGCAGTTGATGCTGCTGTGAAGATGATGCCGGCCGCGAAGGCCGGCGGCTAGGGCAACTCGGGAGGCAGAGTTTTGCGCCCGGATTGCGATCCGCTAACCCTCTGTTTTGATGTAACTTCGTACGGAAGGCCCGCTACGCACTCTTCCTGGAATTGCTCAAGAATCCCGTCCGGCCCAGTCCCCCGGCCGTGAGACGGTGCCCTCCCGGTCCGAAGCCCCATCCGACCCGGAGGGACTTGCGGAGAATCGGAGCCGATGCGAACCTCGCCGCACCATGGCTCGCGCGCGTTCCGATTCTCCGCTTCTCTTCGAAATGGTCGAGAAGCCCGACTTCTCGATTGAAACGAAAGCGATGGCCGAGGGGCTGTGGCCGGTAGCGGGGATGGACGAGGCGGGCCGCGGGCCGCTTGCCGGTCCGGTGGTGGCGGCGGCCGTGGTGCTCAACCCGGCCAACATTCCCGAAGGGCTCGACGATTCCAAGCGCCTCACCCATCTGCAGCGCGAGGCGCTGTTCCTCAAAATCCTGGGCTCGGCGCTCAGCGTCTCGATGGCCTCGATCAGCGCCGAAGGCATCGACAACAGCAACATTCTGAAAGCCAGCCTGGAAGCCATGCGCCGCGCCGCCGCCGGACTGTCGCTGCCGCCCAAACTGGCGCTGGCGGACGGCCGCGACGTGCCGCCAGGGCTCACCTGCGAGGGACGCGCGCTGATCAAGGGCGACCAGCGCTCGCAATCTATCGCCGCCGCCTCGATCATCGCCAAGGTGATGCGCGACCGCATGATGTGCGGCTGCGGCGGCCATCATGAGCATTACGGCTTCGAAATGCATATGGGCTACGCGACGGTCCGCCACCGGACCGCGATCGAGGCGCATGGCCCGGTGGCGCGACTGCACAGGGCGTCGTTCGCACCGTTCCGGTTTGGCGGCGTCGAGGTGGCGGAAGCGGAAGAGAGCTTCGAGGGAATAGATTAATCTTCCCCGTCGGGGGGGGAAATGGCCGGCTGGCGGAGAGGGTCGTCGCGCGTGAAGCACCGACGCCCTCTTTAGTCGCACAAGGCGTCGAGCTCTACGCGCAACGATCCTCTCTGTCGGCTTCGGCGAAAGCTCCCCCTCAAGGGCCCTCAAGGGGGAAGATTATTCGCGCCCAAAACAAAAAAGCCGCCGGGTTGCCCAGGCGGCTTCATGTCAGCAACGGCAGAGCCGCTCAGTTCAGCTTGGCCTTCACGTCCTGCAGCGCCGACTTGAACAAATCGGCGCCGGCCTTGGCGTCGACCTTGGCGGCAAGCAGCGCACGGGCGGCCTCGACGGCGATGTCGACGGCGCTGGCACGCACCTCGCCGATCGCTTCGCGCTCGGCCTGGCTGATCTTCTGCTCGGCAAGCGCCGTGCGCCGGGCGACGTAGTCCTCGGTCTTCTTATGCGCCTCGGAAGCAAGGAGCTCGGCCTCGCGCTTGGCGGCGGCGACGATGTCGGCGGCCTCCTTCTCGGCTTCCTTGCGCTTCTGCTGGTATTGGCCGAGCAGCTGCTGGGCCTCTTCGCGCAGGCGGCGCGCTTCCTCGAGTTCGCTGCTGATCTTGGCCGCACGGGAATCGAGCGACTTTGCGAGCATGCCCGGCACCTTCAGATAGATGACGGCGCCGAGGAAGATGATCAGGGCAATGGTGGCCCAGAGCGTGGCAAGTGATGTGGCGTCCATGATGGCCTCCTCACCGGGTCGCGGATTTGACCGCGGCCGAAATCTCGGCCTTGTCGGTCTTGCCGCCGACCAGCGCCTCGACGATGGCCGACGTGGTGTCCTCGGCGATCGTGCCGACTTCCTTCATCGCCTTGGCCTTGATCGAGGCGATGCTCGCCTCGGCCTCGCCGAGCTTCTTCTCGAGTTCCGTCTCGAGCTTCTTGCGCGTGCTTTCGGCTTCGCTCTTGGCGGCGTCGCTCGCCTGCTGGCCGATCTTGTTGGCGTTGGCCTTGGCTTCCGTCAATTCCTGCTCATAGGCGGCAACGGCAGCGTCCGCCTCGCCCTTCAGCCTGGCGGCGTGGTCGAGATCCTGGGTGATGCGATCGTTGCGGACATCGATGATACCGCCGATGCGCGGCATCACAACCCGCTTCAGGAACAGATAGAAGAGCCCGAAGGTGATGACGAGCCACAGGATCTGCGACGGGAAGGTCTCGGCATTGAACGGCGGGAACGTGCCATGCTCCTCGGCAGGCACGGCGGTGCCCGCATGCGTATCGCCCTCGGCCGTGGCCGGCGCGGATTCTTGCGCAAAGGCAGATGTCACGAACATCTCATTCCCCTGTCCATACGGCGGGGCCGCACCATGCGGCCCCTTTCGTCAGCGCGTGGTTCTTACCTGAAGACCAGCAGCAGCGCGATGAGGAGCGAGAAGATGCCCAGCGCTTCGGTCACGGCGAAGCCGAAGATCAGGCGGCCGAACTGGCCGTCAGCGGCCGACGGGTTGCGGAGCGCACCCGAGAGATAGCTGCCGAAGATGTTGCCGAGGCCGATGCCGGCGCCGCCCATGCCGATGCAGGCGATACCAGCGCCGATAGCAGCTGCTGCAGTTGCGTCCATTTCAAAACTCCTGTGGTTTTCGTAATCGTTGCGGTTGGTACGTTGGGTATGCTGGCGCCGGGGCGCCGGTGAAAATCGATCAGTGGCTCGGGTGCAGAGCGTCGTTCAAATACATGCAGGTCAGCACCGCGAAGACGTAGGCCTGCAGGAAGGCGACCAGCAGTTCCAGCGCCGTCAGGGCAACCGCCATGGCGAGCGGCAGGACCGAGCCGGCGATGCCGACCGCACCCAGTGCGCTGAGGCTGACGACGAAGCCCGAAAACACTTTCAGCGTGATGTGGCCGGCCAGCATGTTGGCGAAAAGACGAACGGAGAGGCTGACCGGACGCGAGACAAAGGAAATGACTTCGATCGCCACCACCAGCGGCATCAGATAGCCAGGCACGCCATGCGGCACGAACAGCTTGAGGAAGCCGAGGCCGTGCTTGGCGAAGCCGTAGACGATGACGGTGCCAATGACCAGGATCGCCAGCGTGAAGGTGACGATGATGTGGCTGGTGACGGTGAAGAAATAAGGGAACAGGCCGATCAGGTTGGCGACCAGCACGAACATGAACAGCGAGAACACCAGCGGGAAGAACTGCATGCCCTGCTTGCCCGCCGCATCGCGCAGCATGTTGCCGACGAACTCATAGGCCATTTCCGAGACCGACTGCAGGCGGCCAGGAATGAGGGCGCGGCTGGCGGTGCTCATGTAGAGGAAAGCGGAAGCGACGGCGATCGTCACGACCATGAACAGAGCGGAGTTGGTGAAAGAAATGTCATAGCCGCCGATATGAAGCGGGATGATCGGATGGATCTGGAACTGGTGGATCGGATCGACCTGGTCAGCAGCAGCCACTTTAAATCCCCGTCAAAGCCACAACCGGCTTCTTAAGTTTCTTTCGCGCCTTGCGGCGCCTTACTTCAGTCCTTCGGTTCGGGCGGCTTGCCGCCCTGGCCGAATTCCGATGCAAGTCCCGACGAACGCAGGACATTGAGTATACCGGCGCCAAAACCCAGCAGCAGGCCGACGATCAGACCCCAGGGCGCGATTCCCGCCAAGCGGTCGATGATCCAGCCCAGGCCGACACCAACCACCACTCCGGCGATGAACTCGCTGGACAGTTTCAGGGCCTGACCGTAACCGGTCGCAGCTTTCGCTTCGTCTTTCCCCTCGAGCCGGTCCGTGCGTCTTGATGCAAGCGATGCTTCAAGCTCGCGCCGGCGGCGCTCAAGTTCGTCGTCGCGGATGGTGGCTTCTGGCTGCCTGCCGCGGCCGGTTTCTCCGGTTCCGTCTGGCCCGTTTTTGTCGGCCATCGCAACCCCCCTGCCCGGGCAGACGATCACCGTCCGTCCGCTTCTAAAGTCGCCGGCAACATAGTTAGCGGGTCCGCGCCCGTCAAGCCACGGGCCGAACTTCAAAGCGATGTATTTTCCGCTTTCAAATCAATGGCTTATCCGGGTGCGACATCGTGCCCGTCACGCCTGTGCGAGGACTCGGCGCGAATCCGGGCGACAAGCCGCGCTGATCGGTGCGCGCAGCAAACGAGAAAGAGCGTTGCCGCGGGGTGCCGATCAAGCGGCTCAGTTCGAGCCGCCTAAACGGCTCAGCTCCAGCCGCCGCCATAGGTGCGATAGAAGATATGCAGGCCGATCCTGGTCATGCGCTGCATGGCGCGCGCCCAGCCCGGATGGACGTAATTGGCGTAGTAATGCGTCGAGGATCCGACCTCGGGGATGAAGATCTTGCCGGCGGTCACCGCCATGGCGACATCCTGGGCGGTCTTGTACGCGACAGGGTCGTTGATGCGCTTCTTCCTGCCGTCACAGGCGAAGGAGAACTGGCAGCGGTTGAACCAGTTGTCGTTCTGGTAGACGACACCGCAGATCGTCTTCGGATAGGCAGGGTTGCGGACGCGGTTGAGGATCACCTGCGCCACCGCGGCCTGGCCGCGCACCGGTTCGCTGCGCGCCTCGAAATAGATGCCCTTGGCGAGGCATTCCTGTTCCGGCTTGGAGAAGACGGCCGCAGGCAGCGGATTCTGCATCCAGGCGTGATCCCCCTTGCCCATCGGCGGGATGAAGCGGCCGTCATTCGGATCGTCCTGCAGCAGAGCCTCAAAGGGCGAGGCCTTGGCATAGTCCGGCGCCGACTGGGCATAGGCGGTGGCGAGGATGTCCGGCTTGTCGTTGTTGACGAGAGCGACGAGAGCCGCCGGCAAATCCGGATCGGGCTTCTTGTCCTCGCGGATGTGGAAGGCCTGGGCGATCTGGATTTCCTTGCCCTTGATGCCGGGCTTGGCGAAAGTCAGCTTCAGGCCGCTGTCCATCGCCGGACGGAGCAGCGAGGAGGTGCGCTCGAAGATGGAGCCGGCGCTGAAATTCTTCGGCGGCGCAACGGGCGACACCTGGACGAGGCGGCCCTTCTTGTCGGCGCGCACGACGCGGTCCTCATCGGGCGTAGCGCCGGCGACATTGCCCTTGCCGCGGAGCGCCACCGTGCCAACGCCAGGCAGGTCCACGCCGGAGCCGGAGATCGAGCCCGTGGCGGCCGAATCGACGAACGGCATCTCGGCGGCGTGCACCGAGCCGGCGACGGATTTTTCGACATAGGCATTCCAGCGATGACTGGGCGACTCCAGCCCGGACACGAGGCTTGCCATATCCTGGTAAGCGACGACGGACGGAAAGCCGACCCAGAAGCCGAGCCCCAGAACCAAAGGAGGAAGGAAGGAACGTTTATTCGCAACGGCGGCGGCGACGAGCCGCGTAAGAACGCGTCGATGCACGGAACTCTCCAGAAACGCTACTGACCCCGGAGAGCCAAAATGAAGCATTAACCTTGATGGGGGGTTAACGGCACCGATCGTGTTTTTTTCATGTTGCAGATAAGCCGGCCTCCGCCAGCTGTGGAAAGCCGGCGAAAACGTCAGGCCGTGCGCAGAAAAATCGGCCATGCGATCGCCGCGCAGATCGCGGCCGCCAGCCACACGCCCGGCCATGCGAAGAGAAGCAGAAGCCAGGGAATGGCGATCGGCACCAGGCAGAAGCCGACAAAGACCAGAGTGTTGGCGAGGCTGAGCGCGGTGCCGACATGGCCGGCACCGGCAAGTGTCGCAAGCTCGGTATAGGCAACGCCATGCCAGGCCGATACGCAGATGCCGGCTACGATCACCATAAGGGGCAGGAGCAACAGCAGCGACGGCTGCCTGGCTGCAGGGATGGCCAGAACCCATAGCACCAGGAAGGCCAGCGCGCTCAGCGCGCTGCAGAACCTCAGGAACGGCCTTCGGTTGCGGTGGCGGTCGGTGTAGCGGCCGCTCCAGACACGCATCACCATGGCGCCCGTCTGCACGGCGGCGAGGGTGGCGCTGGTCACCCATGTGCCCGTGCCGGCAAAGTCGTGCAGGAAGACGGAGGCAAAGGTGAGCACCGCCACCTGCGGGAGCAGAGCAGGCCGATGGCTGCCGAGATGCGCCAGACCTCGATGTTGCGCAGCGGCGCCGGGCCGGTCGTGACGGCGGCGGCATGCGCGTCGCCTTGCGTCGGCGGCTCCTGCAACCAGCGCCGGGCAAAGCAAGCCGAGAGCGCGGAGAGAGCCGCCAGCAGGCCGAAGACGGCGGCGAAGCCGAAGCCCAAGGCTAGCCACGGCAGGACGAGCGCGCCGAGCCCGCCGCCAAGCGGCACCGCCGTCTGCCTGATGCTCATGGCGAAGCCGCGCTCGTCTTCGCCGAACCAGCCCATGATGGCGCGGCCGCTGGAGCCGTTGACGCTGCCGCCGAGCAGGCCTGCAACGAGCAGGCTGGCCGAAAGCAGCACGACACCGGGAGCGGCTGTTTTCGTCGGCACGACGAGGATTGCCATGGCAAAAAGCCACACGGCGGTCGCGCCGAGCCCGGTCAGCAGCACGCGGCGGTGGCCCCAGCGGTCGGTAAGCACGCCCCAGGGCAGTTCGCTGAGCGCCACGCCGAGGCCGAGCAGACCGAGCGCAGCGCCGAGCGAGGCATTGTCGAGATGGTAGTCCTGGCGCATCACCACAGCCGTCGCCGGGATGCCGGAGAAGGTAGCGGAGAAGCCGGCATTGGCGGCGACGCCGATGCCGAGCACTTTCCATCGATGGGTGGGCCCGAAGGCGCGGCCAGCCGAAGCGGCGGCGCCTGCCGCGGGCCGCCGGCAATCGTTGCGAGTTACGATGGCGGACATGATCTCGTATTCCCTCTGCGCCGGTCGATCGGTCTTGACCGGTCGGATGTAGCGCCATAGCTTCATCCAGAAAATCAGCAAGTTTTTGATCGATAATCCTGAAAATAAGGACGATCTCATGCGACGCGTCACATTCGACCTCGACGTGCTCAGGACCTTCGTCACCGGCATGGAGCTTGGCAGTTTCGCCAAGGCGGCCGAGCGGCTCGGCCGCTCGACCTCTGCCGTCAGCGCGCAGCTGAAGAAGCTGGAAGAACAGGCGGCGACCCCGGTCTTCCGCAAGGCGGGGCGCGGCCTGGCGCTTACCGAAGCCGGCGAGACGATGCTCAGCTATGCGCGGCGTCTCATCGAGCTCAATGACGAGGCGGCCTCAGCTATCCGCGACGTCGAGCTGGAAGGCTGGGTGCGGCTCGGCCTGCAGGAGGACTTCGGCGAGGCCGTGCTGCCGGAGGTGCTCGGCCGGTTTGCCCGTGCGCATCCCAAGATCCGGATCGAAGCGCGGATCGGACGCAGCCATGAGCTCGCCGAGCGCGTCGTCTCAGGCAGCCTCGACATCGCGCTGGCCTGGCACGACGGCACGATCCTGCCCTACAGCCGGCATGTCGCCGAGGTGCAGGCGCGCTGGATCGGCCCGGCGAAACCGATGCAAGCCGGCCACAATGGTGAAGCGCTGCCGCTGGTGTTGTTCGAGGCGCCATGCCTGCTGCGCACCGTGGCGACCGAGACGCTCGACCGCGCCGGCCTCGCCTGGCGCATGGCGTTCTCGAGTCCCAGCCTCGGCGGCATCTGGGCGGCGGTCGCCGCGGGTCTCGGGCTGACGATCCGCACCGATATCGGCCTGCCAGCCACTGTCAGGGCGATCGCGCCGGGCGTGCTCGGGCTGCCGCTCCTGCCGATGATGGCGCTGCATCTGCACCAGAAGGATGCCGAGCTCGATCCGGTGGCGGCACGGCTGGCAGAGATATTGCTGGAGGCGGCGCTGGATACGCTGCCGGAGGGAGCGCGTTTCGGCGAGGGCTTGCGAGCGGTCGCGTAGGATTCCACGCTATTCTTCATCCTCGAGCGGAGCAAGGAGCGAAGCGACACGGCACAGACCCGTGAATGACGACGGGAGGGGCGCTGCCGACCCTTTCCCACAAAGGGCTCAGCGCTTCTTCGCCCGACCTGCGAAAGGATTCTCCGAGGTGCGCAGCGCCATGCGGATCGGCACGCCGGGCATGTCGAAAGCCTCGCGCAGGCTGTTCGAGAGGTAGCGGACATAGGATTGCGGCATCGCGTCCGGGCGCGAGCAGGAGACGACGAAACCCGGCGGCCGGGTTTTTGCCTGCGTGACATATTTGATCTTCAGCCGGCGGCCGGCGACGGCGGGCGGCGGATGATGCGCCAGAATGCCTTCCAGCCAGCGGTTGAGCTTGCCGGTCGAGGCGCGGCTGTTCCAGACCTTGTGCGTTTTGATGACGGCGTCCATCAGCCGATCGAGGCCGCGCCCGGTCTCGGCAGAGACCGTCACCGCCTGAATGCCGCGCACTTGGGGAAGCAACCGCTCGGTCTTTTCGCGCAGCTCGGCCAGAAGCTCCTGCGGGTTGTCGATCAGGTCCCATTTGTTGAAGGCGATCACCGGCGCGCGGCCCTCGCGAATGATCAGGTCGGCGATTTGCAGGTCCTGCTTCTCGAAGGGGATGGTGGCGTCGAGCACGATGATGACGATCTCGGCGAAGCGGATAGCGCGCAGGCCATCCTGCACCGAGAGCTTCTCGAGCTTTTCCTGGACTTTGGACTTGCGCCGCATGCCGGCGGTGTCGAACAGCTTTATCCGGCGGCCGCGCCAGTCCCAGTCGACCGAGATGGAATCGCGGGTGATGCCGGCCTCGGGTCCGGTCAGCAGCCGCTCCTCGCCGATCAGCGCATTGATCAGCGTCGACTTGCCGGCATTGGGGCGGCCGACCACGGCTATGCGCAGCGGCTTGGTCTCGTCATAGGCCGGCTCGGCGTCGGGGTCGGCGATATCCTCGCCGATAAGCACCTCGCTCACGGCGATCTCATCGCCCGGCTGTTGCGCGTCCTCGCCGAAGGCGCGTTCCTCGCCGAGTGCCGCGATCACCGCATCGCGCAGATCGGGCATGCCTTGGCCATGCTCGGCCGAGACGGGGATCGGCTCGCCGAGGCCGAGTTCCCAGGCTTCCAGCATGCCGCCTTGCGCGCCTCGCGCTTCCGCCTTGTTGGCCACCAGCACCACCGGCTTGCCGGATTTGCGGACCACGTCGGCGAAGGTGCGGTCGTCGGGCATCAGGCCCGACTTGGCATCGACAGTGAAGAAGATCAGGTCGGCCTCGCGAATGGCGATCTCGGTCTGCTGGCGCATGCGGCCGGGCAGCGTCGAGGCCGCCGCATCCTCGAAGCCGGCGGTGTCGATGACGTCGAAGTGAAGATCGTAAAGCTTGGCGGCATGGACGCGACGATCGCGCGTCACGCCCGGCGTGTCGTCGACAAGCGCCAGCTTCTTTCCCACCAGCCGATTGAAAAGAGTCGATTTGCCGACATTAGGCCGGCCGATGATGGCGACTTTGAACGTCATCCGGGGTCACGAAGCGTTGCCCGACCCGCGGATCAGCTCGGACATCAACTGCGCCCGCTGGCGCGCATTGCGCGGGGCGCCGTCATCCGAAGCGATCTGGTCGAACAGTTTCAGCGCATCCGCCGACTTGCCTTCCTTCCAGGCGGCAAGGCCGAGCGCCTCACGCGCCGAGCTGCGCAGCGGATTGGTGTCGGCGGTGAGCGCCTCGACACGGCTGGAGACATCGGCAAACGAGCCGTGATCCACCAGCAGCAGCGCCGCTCTCAATCGCGCCATGTCGCGGATGCCTGCGGGAATGGCGCTGTCGGCCGCGACCGCATCGAAATCCTTGACGGCGGCGTCGACGTCTCCCTTGTCGGCCTTGACGGTCGCGGCCCGCATGCGGGCGAGCAGCGGATAGGCGCCATAGCCATCCTTTTCCAGCTGATCGAGAGCGGCGATCGCCTCGTCGTTCTTGCCGTCATTTGCGAGCTTGAGCGCCTGCGAGAAGGCATCGCCCGACCGGTTGGCGCGGGTCTCGTCCCAGTAGCGGTAGCCGACGAAGGCGGCAGTCGCCACCACGATCAGGATCGCGGCACCGAGCAGGGCCGGACCAAAGCGGTCCCACAGCGCCTGCGCCTGCTCGCGACGAATCTCTTCGTTGACTTCGCGGATAAAACTGTCGTCCGACATCAATCAAAAACCATTGCGGCCCCGGAACGGAGCGCTTCTTGAGCCCCGCGTTTTAGCGAAATTTCGTCGGCATGGAAGGGGGATCGCCGGAAAATCGGCGGAGGCTCCCAGTGCCCCACAGGCCTTGCCGGAACGCATCGATGCTACATTTGGGCGATAGACGGCTTTCCTACAGCCCCAAAGGTTGCCCAAAAGGTTGCCAGTGCCACGTTCGTTCCGCGTCCTTGCGTTCAGCCTCGCCTGGCTTGGCTCCGTTGGCACGGGGCTTGCCGATCCGCCGAAACCGATGGCGGCGAAACCAAAGCAGATCGTGCTTATCTCCTTCGACAGCGCACGCGAGATCTCGCAATGGGAGCGCAGCCGCGCGCTGGCAAAGCGCACCGGCGCGCATTTCACGTATTTTCTGTCCTGCGTCTTCCTGCTCTCGCCGAAAACGCGCGCCGAGTACGTCGCGCCCGGCAAGGGTGCCAGCAAATCGAATATCGGCTTCGCCGCCTCGGAGCCGGATGTCGCGGACCGGCTGCAACAGATCCGGCTCGCGGCCGCCGAAGGTCACGACATCGGCAGTCATGCCTGCGGACATTTCGACGGCAAGGGCTGGAGCAAGGCCGAATGGCTGGCCGAGTTCTCAGCGTTCCGCCGCGTCCTCGAAAACGCCTATGCGATCAACGGCATTTCGCCGGAGCCGCCTGGCTGGCGTGATTTCGCCCGCCATGCCGTGATCGGTTTCCGCGCGCCGTACCTCTCGGCCGGCAGGGCCCTTTACGAAGCGCTGCCCGAGGCCGGCTTCCAATATGACGCAAGCGGTGTCTCGAACGGCCCTGCCCTGCCGCGCGCAAAGGACGGCACCACCCGCTTTGCATTGCCGCAGATTCCGGAGGGGCCGAAGTCGAAGCGGGTGGTGGCGATGGACTACAACCTCTATGTCCGCCATTCGGGCGGCTTCGAGAAGCCGTCGATGGCAGGCGAGTTCGCCGACCGCGCCTATCGGGCGTTTCGCGCCGCCTTCGATGCGCAATACAACGGCAAACGACTTCCGCTGGGGCTCGGCTTCCACTTCACGCAGATGAATGCCGGCGCCTACTGGAACGCGCTGGAGCGCGTTGCCGGTGAAGTCTGCGTCATGGAGCAGGTCGAATGCATCAGCTTCCGCGACTATATCGAGCGGCAGCGCTCCGGCGATGCACGGGTTGCCGTGGGCGGCTGAGCCACCCACTTCCAATCTCTTGCCTGGGCGCAATTCCGGACGGAAAGGCGCTCCGCAATTGTTCCGAGTTCAGGCCGGATCCTCCGCGCTCTGCCGCGCGAGATAACGCTGGTCGATGTCTGGCAGCGGCTCGCCTTCCAGCGTCGCCTCGAAGGCGCGCAGGCGCTTGTGCACCGACTGCAGCTCGACGATGGTCGACCAGGAATTCAACAGGAACTGCAGCGAATTCGTCACCTTGCCGAAGGCGTTCGAAATCTGGTTCAGCGCACCGAAGGTGATCTTGTGCGCAACCAGCGAGGGCCCGAGGATCAGCAGCGAGAAGATGTTGTCGGCCTGCAGGTAGGTGTACCGGACGACGTTGAAATAGATGTAGTGGAAATAGAGCCTGAAGTAGTTGCGGCGCACATTGTCGAACAGTTCCGTCGTCGTCGCCGGCTGCGCCCGGTCGGGATGGTCTTCGCCGTAGACGAGTTCCTTGCGATAGGCGGCCTCGACGCGCTGGTTGCGGAACTGGAGGCCCGGCAGCTTGATGCCGGCGAGCATCACCGAGGCCGTGCCGAATATGCACCACCCCAGCGCGGCAACGACCAGGGGCTGCGGCACCGCGCCCAGGATCGGCAACTCGGTGATGTGCGCTTGCAGCTGGATCATCACCGGCAGGAAGGCGATGAGGGTCATGATCGACTGGACGAAGCTCGAGCCCAGGTCCTCCATGATCTGCGAGAAGCGCATCGTATCTTCCTGGATGCGCTGCGAAGCGCCCTCGATGTGGCGCAGCCGGCCCCAGTTCGCCATGAAGTAGTCGTTCATCGCCGTGCGCCAGCGGAAGATCCAGTGGCTGACGATAAAGGCGTTGACCACCTGCACGTTCATGCCGACCAGCGCCAGCCAGGAGAAGTCGGCCAACCCCCTGTAGAACTCGATGTCAGTCGATGGCGTCGTCCCCGACATCAGCCCCTGGACATAATCGAAGAAAGGTCCGTACCAGTTGTTGACGGCGACGCTGACCTGCACGTTGAAATAGATGAAGAAGAGAATGACGGCGGTCATCAGGATCGACCAGTTCTGCCACGGATGCGGAGCATACCAGCTCCAGAACGCGTAGAAGATCGCCACACAGGCCACGAAGTACATGTAGAACCACAAGAACGGCTTCGACCATAGAACCGCGATGCCGATGATGGGCGGCGCACCCGCAGCCGCCGGCGGCATGCCGAGGATGGCGCCCAGCTGTTCGCCGCCGAAGAACCAGAACAGGATCGCCGCAAGGCTCCAGAGGGCGGCCGAGGTGAAGAAAAGCTTCGGCTGCGGGAAGAAGGATACGAACACTGTGGCGGGTTTCCTCGGTCTGACCGCAAATCAGCGGCGTTGCTGTTCGGCGGGCATAAGGTCACACATTACTGGGAAAGAAAATGCCCGGCCCGGCGCTCGGCACCGAACAAGACCACAAATCATGGCGATTTTGGTGCAGCCGACCAGGCAACGACGCCGGAGACCAGCAGAGCGGCAGCCGCCATGATCGAGGCGAGCACATAATTGCCCGAGGCCTGGGCGAGCAAGCCGGCGGCAATCGGACCGATGATCTGGCCGAGGCCGAAGGCGGCGGTCATCACCGCGAAGATGCGGCGCGGCGCCTGCGGCGCAAGCTGCCTTGCTGCCTGCAGGCCGAACGCGGTGATGGCGATGAACGTGCCGCCGAGCAATATGGCAGCCAGAAGCGGCCCGCTGAAACCTTTGACGACGACGCTGGCGATGACGCCGACCACTTCGACCAGGCAGCTCACGGCATAGGCCGTATAAAGCCCGATCCTGGCGGCGAGCTTTTGCCAGAACCAGGTCGAGGGGAAGCCGGCAAGACCGGCGATCATCCAGACCGAGGCCTCGAAGACACGTCCGCCGCCGTCCTGGCGAACGATGGCGACCAGAAAAGTGGCCGTCACCACATAGCCCAAGCCGAACAGCCCATAGGCAAGGATTATCTTCGTCAGCGATCTATCCTTCGGCAACGCCGGTTCAGGCCCATCGACGCCATTGGCGGGCGTGGCGGAGCCCGCGAGGATCGCGACGAGGAGCAGGCCGACAGCGGAAATTGCTCCCGACCATAGCCAGCCCGCGGGCCAGCCGGCATGGGCCGTGACGAGGATGGCCAGCAGCGCCGAGGACGCCGCAATGCCCAGGCCGACACCGCCGAAATGCAGCGCTTGCAGATCGCCGCGGCCTGCCTTTGCAAGATGGCTGAAGACGATCGACGACATGAAAACCATGACGAAGGCGCTGGCCAGGCCGGCGAGAAAACGAATGGCGAGGAAAGCGGCCATCGTCTCGTTCAGTCCCATCAGAGCCGCGAGCACGGCGCTCGCGGCAAGGCTTGCGAACATCAGCAGACGCTCGCGGCCATGCGCCCAGCCGCCGGCCGCGGCGAGCGCGCCAATGAGATAGCCGAGATAGTTAGCGGAAGCGATCCAGCCGGCGTCTGCCGGCGTCAGGTGCAACTCTTCCATCATGCCGGGCAGGATCGGCGTGTAGACGAAGCGGCCGATGCCCATGGCGACGGCGAGAGCCGTCATGCCGGCGAGGGCAAGGCGCAAGGGAGATGGCGAAGCGGCTTTCATTGCAGCGCAGCATAAATGTGTGCACGTGCGAAACAATGCGATTGCGTTGGGCCAGGCCGGCTTGGCCCGCCTTCAGCGGCAAGCCGTCTCGTACACCGTGCGGCCGGCCGTGAGCCGGAACGGCATATCGCCGAGCTCGCGCTCCGACATGGAGTCCAGCACCGGATGCGACAGAGGATCGACCGTCCAGCGGGCAATCTCGCCGTCGTCCTGCCAAGCCTGTCTTGGCTCAGCGCCGGAAAGCCCCTTCAGCAAAGAGAAAATCTTCATCGACCTGCCTCCAAGCCCGGTTTGCCTCGCTAGAATCCGCTTTTCTTCGGCACGTTTCAATTGAGATTTGAGACCAGCAAGTTTAGAAAAACTGGATGACGATCCTGAACCGTGTCCACCTCAATGGCTTGCGTGCCGTCGAAACCGTTGCCCGCGTTGGATCGCTTGCCGCGGCGGCTGCCGAACTCAATGTTTCGGTCAGCGCCGTCAGCCAGCAGATCAAGCGCACGGAAAAACAGCTGGGGCAGGCGCTGTTCGAGCGGACGTCCGGCGGACTCGTGACGACGGAATTTGGCGTCGTTTTCACGGCCCGGCTGAGCGCCGGCTTCCGCGAGCTTGCGCAAGCGGTGGCGTTGGCCGACGAGGCAACGGAATGCACCCTGGTGGTGTCGGTGGCGCCCGCCTTCGCCTCGAAATGGCTGTTGCCCAGGCTGTCGCGGCATTTTGCCCGCCATCCCAACGTGCTCTTGCGCATAGACGCTTCAGGCAGGCTCGCCGATCTCGACCATTCCGATATCGACATTGCGATTCGGATGGGCGACGGCGCTTGGCCGGGAGTAAACGCGGAACTGCTTTTGGCGCAGGAAGTGTTTCCGGTCTGCGTACAAGCGATCGCGGCCAAGCTGAACTCGATCGAGGACCTGGCGCGGACCTGCGCCATCACCGACGAGCGGGCAATGATCAGCTGGGATAGCTGGTTCAAGGCGGCCGGCGTCGAGCCGGTCACTTTCCAAAAAGGCGCGCGCTTCACCGATCCGATGCTCTGCCTGGAATCTGCAATCGCCGGCCATGGCGTGATGCTCGCCTGGCAATTGCTGAACCGCCGATGCGCTGGCCGATGGCCGGCTGGTCGCCCCTTTCGGCGTGCGAGCTGAAAGCGGGCTCGGCTACTGGATGGTGACCTCGGCCACCAAAAGCGAAAGCCGAAAGGTGCGCGACTTCAAGGCCTGGGTCCGCGAGGAGATCGAAGCGACCAAGGCGCAGTTCCGGGCGCTCGACAGCGCCGCCTGAGCTCGTTTGAGCATGATCTTGTCCGAACGCCGCCATGCACTTTTCGCGATCATGCCTGGAGGCCCAGTCGATCGCGGTGGAAAGGCCGGGCGCAGCGGTCTATGTAAGGATCAGACCCCACAATCACGGCAGGCAGGATCATGACCACACATTCGCGCGGCGTCTCGGCAACCATCGACCCGGTGAAGCTCGACAGGCTGGCCGAAGTCGCCGTCAAGGTCGGGCTGCAGCTGCAGCCGGGACAGGACCTGGTGCTGACGTCCTCGATCGCGGCGCTGCCGCTGACCCGGCGCATCGTCGAGCATGCCTATAAGGCCGGCGCCGGGCTGGTGACGCCGATCTTCAACGACGACGAGATCACGCTGGCGCGTTTCCGCTATGGCGCCGACGCCGGCTTCGACCGCGCCGCCGGCTGGCTTTACGAAGGCATGGCGAAAGCCTTCGCCAACAATGCGGCGCGGCTTGCGGTGCGCGGCGAGGATCCGTCTCTGCTGTCGGCGCAGGACCCGGCCAAGGTGGCGCGGGCCAACAAGGCGAATTCGATGGCGTACCAGCCGGCGCTCGAAAAGATCACCGGTTTCGACATCAACTGGAACATCGTCGCATATCCGGATGTTGCCTGGGCTCGCCAAGTGTTCCCGGGCGAGCCCGACGATGTCGCGGTGGTGAGGCTCGCCGACGCGATCTTCTCGGCCTCGCGCGTCGATGTCGAGGATCCGATCGGCAACTGGAAGGCGCACAACGCGGCCTTGGCCGAGCGCACGAAATGGCTGAACGAGCACAATTTCCACGCGCTGCATTTCACCGGACCGGGCACCGACCTCACCGTCGGCCTGGCGGAAGGTCATGAATGGATGGGCGGCGCTTCGACGGCGAAGAACGGCATCACCTGCAATCCGAACATCCCGACCGAGGAAGTGTTCACCACGCCGCATGCGAGGCGCGTCGAAGGCCATGTCTCCTCGACCAAGCCGCTCTCCTACCAGGGCACGCTGATCGACGAGATCTCGGTGCGCTTCGAGGGCGGTCGGATCGTCGAGGCCAAGGCCTCGAAGGGCGAGGACGTTCTGAAGAAGGTGCTGGACACCGACGAGGGCGCGCGCCGGCTCGGCGAAGTGGCGCTGGTGCCGCATTCCTCGCCGATCTCGAAGAGCTGCCTGCTGTTCTTCAACACGCTGTTCGACGAGAACGCCGCCTGCCACATCGCGCTCGGACAGTGCTATTCGAAGTGCTTCGTCAACGGCGGCTCGCTCAGCCAGGACGAGATTGCCGAGCGCGGCGGCAACAAGAGTTTTATCCACATCGACTGGATGATCGGCTCGGACAAGATCGACATCAACGGCGTCGGCAAGGACGGCAGCCGCGTGCCGGTGATGCGCAAGGGCGAGTGGGCCTGAGAGACCCGACGCGGAGACAGCCTTGGACGTGGCGGTAAAGCGCGTCTACGAAGCGCCGGAGAGGAGCGATGGCCAGCGTGTGCTGGTAGACCGCGTCTGGCCGCGCGGCGTCTCCAAGAAGGACGCCGCGCTGGACCTTTGGCTGAAGAAGATCGCGCCGAGCACCGAACTGCGCAAATGGTTCGGGCATGATCTCGAACGATGGCCGGAGTTCCAGAAGCGGTACTGCGCCGAGCTGGACGGCAACGAGGAGGCTGTGGCGCAGCTGCGAGAACTGCTGCGCCACGGCAAGGTGACGCTGCTCTTCGGCGCGCATGACGAGGCGCATAACAATGCGGTGGCGTTGATGGGGTATTTGCGGAGGGAGTAACCTCTCTCTCGTCGTCATCCTCGGGCTTGACCCGAGGATTCCATGCCGTGACTGTCACCGAAGGACGCAACGGAGCAGAACTCTTAAACCGCCACAACGCTTTAGCGTCGCGGCATGGAATCCTAGGGTCTGCGCGCGTCGCTTCGCTCGTTGCTCGCCCTAGGATGACGAGGGATAGTGTGCCGCGGCTGCCGAATCCTACTTCACCGCCTCTTCATAAACATCCGGCTTGAAACCAACCAAGATGCGGCCACCCACCTCCAGCACGGGCCGCTTGATGATAGTGGGCTTGGCGAGCATCAGCTTCTTCGCTTTCTTCTCGTCGAGCGCTTCCTTATCCTTCTCCGGCAGTTCGCGAAAAATCGTGCTGCCCTTGTTGAGCAGTCTCTCCCAGCCGACCTTATCGACCCAACCATTCAGCCTTTCCGCCTCGATCCCTTCGGCGCGATAGTCATGGAAGCGGTAGGGAAGGTCGCGGCTCTCCAGCCAGACGCGCGCCTTCTTGATCGTGTCGCAGGTGGTGATGCCGTACATGGTGATCGTTAATTCGGACCTCGGGCGGATGGATTGCGAATCTGGCCGAATCCTAGGCTTGCCTTGCCCGCTTTGCCAGCGTGACTACGTGAAGACGATTTGGCGCTCTCCATGGCGGCCGGAATATCATCTTGGCCGCCATGTCTGATTTTCAGATCCTGCAACGAAGATTCGGAATGCCAGACGCCGATCGGCTTCAATAGTAGAAGCGCTCTTCGCTGATCTTGCCGTTCTTGACCGTATAGAGGCCAACCTCATCCATTTTGACGCGTTCGCCGGTAGATTTGGGCGTCACGTCAAAGGTGAAGCGCAAGGCGAACTGGTCGCCATTGACGTAGGGGCCCTCGATCGAGCCGCCGTGAACCTCATGGTTCGCTTCCCACCATTCGCCCTTCTGCTTTACGGCGTCCCTGCCGCTGCAAACGGCCATGGGCCCTTCCATCGCCTCGTAGCTGACGATGTTATCGGCATTGTATTTCGCGGCAGCGCCGCGGTTGTCGCCCTGCTTGAGGAGTTCGGTGAAATGCTTGGCGACTTCGGCAGTGGTCATGATTTCCTCCCGGTTTGGACAGACCCGAGATAGGGAGCTCCCTCGTGACCTGCCATCGCCGAAGCGTCGGTAGCTGACAAATCGTGTCAGGATCGAATGCCGGTCTGCTAACAGCAGCCGCGCTGGATCGCCAGCCGGCGCACCAGCGCCAGCACGGTGTCGATGGCGGGCGTCGGCTGGCCGGTCAGGCGGCCAAGCTCCTGCACTGCCGTTACCAGCGCGTCGACCTCCATCGGGCGGCCGCGTTCGAGGTCCTGCAACATCGAGGTCTTGTGCCCGCCGACGTCGCCGGCCCCCTTGATGCGCCGGTCGACGGGGATCAGGAAGCGCACGCCGAGGCGCTCGCCAATCGCCTGCGCCTCCAGCATCATGGCGCGGGCGACGGCCCGCGTGCCTTCATCGGCGACGATCGCCGCAAGCGTGCTGCCGGTCAGCGCCGAGATCGGGTTGAACGAAAGATTGCCCCAAAGCTTCACCCAGATTTCCGAACGTATGTCCTCGCGGACCGGCGCCTGCAGCCCGGCCTTGACCATCTCGCGCGCCAACACACTCACCCGCTCGCTCTTTTCGCCCGAAGGCTCGCCGAGCGAAAAGCGCGTGCCCTCGACATGGCGGATCCGCCCGGGCGCATCGACCTCGACGGCTGGATAGACGACCGAGCCGATGACGCGGCCGGGCCCGATGGTCTCCCAGATCCTTCCGCCGGAATCGACCGCATCAAGCCGCGTGCCTTCGAGCGCGCCGCCGGCCTTGTAGAAGTACCACCAGGGCACGCCGTTCTGCATGGTGACGACGGCTGTCCCCTCGCCCAGCAGCGGTGCAATCTCGCCCAGCGCCGGCGCCAGCGAATGCGCCTTCAGCGCCAGCACCACGTAATCCTGAATGCCGAGTTCTTCGGACGTGGCCGCTGCCCTCACGCGCGCGATCGTCTCCTTGCCGTCCTCGATCAGGCGTAGGCCATCGGCCTCGATCGCTTCGAGATGCGCGCCGCGCGCCACGATCGACAGATCGACGCGGCCGGCAGTCGCCAGCTTGGCGGCGAGATAGCCGCCGATGGCGCCGGCGCCGAAGACTGTAATGCGCATCAGCTCAAACCGAGTTTTGCCGCGAGGCCTATGCGCTGCAATTTGCCGGTGGCGCCCTTCGGGATCTCGTCCAGGATCACCACCTTGCGCGGCACCTTGAAATCGGCGAGCCGAGTCGCGGCAAAGCCGCGAATGTCGGCCTCGCTGGCGCTCTGGCCTTCCCGCAGCACGACAGCGGCAGCCACTTCCTCGCCGAGCTTGTCATGCGGCATGGCGAAGGTGACGACCTGCGCCACCGCCGGATGATCCATCAGCACGCCATCGACCTCGAGCGGAGAGATCTTTTCGCCGCCGCGATTGATGATCTCCTTCAGCCGGCCGGTAACGCGCAGATAATTGTCCTCGTCCAGCACGCCCTGGTCGCCGGTGTGGAACCAGCCATGCGCGAAGGCGCTGGCGTTGGCGTCCGGATTCTTCTCGTAGCCGGCGGTGACGTTCGGGCCGCGAATGACGATCTCGCCGATCTCGCCGGGCTCGAGCAGCCTTCCATCCGGCGCCATGACGGCCACTTCCGG
Source organism: Mesorhizobium sp. WSM4989 (assembly GCF_029625795.1). NCBI lineage: Bacteria > Pseudomonadati > Pseudomonadota > Alphaproteobacteria > Hyphomicrobiales > Phyllobacteriaceae > Mesorhizobium > Mesorhizobium sp. WSM4989. The sequence goes on from NZ_JARTVN010000001.1 coordinate 1,098,428, forward strand.
TCCGGCCGAGGCGCCGACGCTGCCCGGCTTGCGCAGTCCGGGTGGCAGCCGGTTGGACGCCATCTGGTGCGCAGCCTCGGTCATGCCGTAGGCCTCGATCACCGGACAGCCGAAAGTCGCCTCCAGCTCTGCCATGACCTGCGCCGGGAGTGAGGCCGACGACGAGCGGATGAAACGCAGCTTCGCTTCGGCCAGTTGCCCGGGATTGCGCGCGGCGCGCGGCAGGATCGCCTGGTGCATCGTCGGCACCGCCGTATACCAGGTTGGCTTCGCTTCGGAGAGCCATTGGAAAAAGCGCAGCGCGTTGAAGCCCGGCGTGCAGAAGACGCTGGCGCCGGCGGCGAGCGAGGACAGCACCGCCGCGATCAGCCCGTGGATGTGAAACAGCGGCATGATGTTGAGGCAGCGGTCGGCCGAGCCCAGGCCCAGCGTGGCGCCGATATGCGCGGCCGAGGCGGCGAGATTGGCGTGGCTGAGCGGCACCAGCTTCGGCCGCGATGTAGTGCCGGAGGTATGCAGAAGGAGAGCGGTGTCGCTGTCTTCGGCCAAGCCGGAGGCAACCGGCGGCCCGACCGGGCCGCCCTCGATGGTAAAGATGCCGGCCGGCGCGCCTTCAGGCACCGCCAGCCGCAGCACCGCAATGCCGAGGCGTTCGGCAACTTCGACCGAGGGTCCTTGCTCGTCCTTGCCGACAAGGATCGCCTTGACGCCGATGTCGCTCAGATAGAAATCGAGCTCGTCGGCCCGGTAGGCTGGATTGAGCGGCGCTGTGGACGCGGCTGCGGCGACCGCGATGAAGGCCGTTGCCATCTCCGGGCCGTTCGGCAGCACGATGGCAACGCGGTCGCCACGGCCGATGCCGAGCGTGTTGAGCCGGGTCACGGTCTCTTGGATCAGACGGCGCAGCCCCCCATGCGAGAGGACTGTCCGGTCGGGCGCGGCGATGGCTGGCGCGTCTTCGGCGCCGGGCGCGAGGCGATGAGCAAGATCAAAGGGATTTTCGCTTGTTGTCATGGTTCCAGACTATGTTTCGAACGATCGGCCGATGTCCAGCAAAGGGCTGCTCAATATCCGAGCGCCGAGCCGTCCTTGCGCGGATCGGAGGCGCCGGTCAGCGTGCCTTTTTCCCAATCGATGAGCACCGCCTGCCCGCCGCCGAGCGGATGGTCTGGCTCGACAACACGATGGCCGCGGCGGCGCAGGCCTTCGATCGTATCGGGACGCACGCTTCGCTCGGCTTCCACGACGTCGTGATTGTAAAAGACGCGCGGCGCATCCAAGGTCTGCTGCGGATCCATGCCGAAGTCGATCATGTTGGTCAAAAGATGGACATGGCCGAAGGGCTGATAGCCGCCGCCCATGACGCCGAAGGGCATCACAGCACGGCCGTCCCTCACCATCATGCCCGGCATGATCGTGTGCATCGGCCGCTTGCCCGGCGCTATTGCGTTCGGATGCTTCGGATCGAGCCGGAACGAAGTGCCGCGGTTCTGCAGCACGACGCCGGTCTTCGGACCGACGACGCCGCTGCCGAAGGAATAATAGGTCGAGTTGATGAAGCTCACCGCGTTCCGGTCGCGGTCGACGACGGTGATGTAGACCGTGTCGCTGCCCGGCAAATCGACGCGCGGCAAATGCGTCATGGCGCGTTCCCGGTCGATCTCGGCGCGCAGCCGGTCGGCATAGGCGATGGAGAGGAGTTCCTTCACCGGCACCGCAACGTGATCCTGATCCGCGAGCAGATTGTCGCGGTCGCGATATGCCAGCCGGCCGGCCTCGATCTCCAGATGCAGGCGCTCTGCGCCATTCGGTTCAAGCGCGCCGAGATCGAAGCCAGAGAGCACGTTCAGCATCAATAGCGCGGTCAGGCCCTGATTGTTCGGCGGCATCTGGTGGATGTCATGACCGCGATAGGAGGTGCTGACCGGCGTCTTGTAGTCGCCTTTCGTCGCGGCGAAATCGTCCAGCGTATGAAGGCCGCCGAGTTGGCGAAGCCGACCGACGATGTCTTCCGCAACAGCGCCTTCGTAGAAACCGGCGCGGCCGCGCTTAGCGATGATGCGCAGCGTTTCCGCCAGTTCCGGCTGGCGATGCACATCACCGGGCTTTGGCGGCTTGCCGCCCGGGAGGAAAATGCGCGTCGCCACTTCGTCGGCCGACAGGTCGGTTTCCGGATCCTCCCAGTCGAAGGCGACGCGGTCGTGTACGACGTAGCCTTGTTCGGCGTAATGGATGGCGGGAGCGAGCGCTTCGGCTATGCCCTTTCGGCCATGGTCTTCCAACAGCCGACACCAGGCGTCGACGGCGCCGGGAATGGTGACCGCGTGCGCGCCCTGCTTCGGCAGCTCGCTGAAACCTCTCTCCAGATACCAGTCGACCGTAGCGGCCTGGGGCGCGCGGCCGGAGCCGTTGAAGGCGATCACATTGCCTTCTCCCTTCGGGCAGTAGAGCACGAAGCAGTCGCCGCCGATACCGGTCGATTGCGGCTCGACAACCGCCTGCACGGCCGCGGCGCAGACAGCCGCATCCATGGCGTTGCCGCCGGACCGCAACATGTCGATGGCGGCAAGTGTGGCGAGCGGATGCGAGGTCGCGGCCATGGCTTCGGTGGCGCGGACCGGCGAGCGGCCTGGAAACTGGAAATCACGCATTCTGTTCGAGGTATCCCTGTATTCTCAACGTCCGCGGCCGAAAAGCTGGGCGGCGGACAACAAGACGATCGATAGCACGATCAGGCAAGTCGAAATGGCGGCAATCGTCGGATCGATCTGGTCGCGCAATGCATTGAACATGCGGCGCGTCAGCGTCGTGGTCTCACCGCCCGAGATGAAGAGCGACACCACCACCTCGTCGAAGGAGGTGATGAAGGCAAAGAGCGCGCCCGAGACGATCGAGAAGCGCAACTGCGGCATGGTCACCTGGAAAAAGGCCGCGAAGCGGCCGGCGCCAAGGCTGCGCGCCACCATCTCCTGGTTCATGTCGTAAGAGCGCAGCCCCGACAGGACGGTGAGCACGACCAGCGGCAACGCCTGGACGGTGTGGGCGATGACGAGGCCGGTCAGCGTGTTGTTGAGGCCAATGCGGGCATAGAGAAAGAAAGTGCCGATGCCGATCAGGATGACCGGAATGATCAGCGACGCCGTGAGCAGCGCATTGATGGCGCCGGTCAGCCTGAGCGTGCCGGCGTTGATGGCATAGGCAGCTGCGGTGCCGAGCGGCGTCGCCACGATCGCGGTCATCACCGCCACCTTCACCGAGACGATGGTGGCGTCGCGCCATTCGACGGAACCGAAATAGCTCTCATACCAGCGCAGCGACCATTGCTCGGGCGGGAACTGCAGCAGCGTCGAGCCGGAGAAGGACATGATGACAATAATCACCGAGGGCGCGATCAAAAACAGCATGACGAGGCCGCCCAGCAGATAGAGCCAGAGGCGTTGCCAATGCGTTATAGGCAGGCTGCTTTCGGCGCTCATCGCTGGCTCCAAACGCCGGTGGCGCGCGCGCCGAGCAGCCACTGGAAGAAGCCGAGCAACGCCAGCGTGACGGCAAGCAGCACGACGCCGAGCGCAGCACCCGCGCCCCAGTTCGAGTAGAGGCTGGTCGCCTGCTCCATGCGCATCGCCCACATGATGACCTTGCCGCCGCCCATCAGCGCCGGCGTGACGAAAAAGCCGAGGCAAAGCACGAAGACGATGACCACGCCGGAGGCGAGGCCCGGCAGCGACAGCGGGAAAAAGATCTGCCGGAAGGTGGCGGCGGGGCTGGCGCCGAGATTCATGCCGGCGCGCAGGCAGTCGACATCGATGGTGTTCATCGAAGCATAGAGCGGTAGCACCAGGAAGGGCAGCATGATGTGGGTCATGCCGATGACGACGCCGGCAAAATTGTTGGCGAGCGGCAGCGGCTGGGCGATCACGCCGAGATCGATCAGCCAATTGTTGATCAGCCCCTTGCGCTGCAGGATGACCAGCCAGGCATAGGTGCGCACCAGCACCGAGGTCCAGAACGGCAGGATGACGAAGATCAGGCAGATCGAGGCGGCGCGGCGCGGCAGTTGCGACAGCATATAGGCCAGCGGGTAGCCGAACAGCACGCAGGCGCCGGTGACAACAAAGGCAACCTTGAAGGTGGTCGCGAAGGTCTTGATGTAGGACGCCTGCTCGAAGAAGCGCGCGTAATTGGCGAGGCTGAGCTGGCCGCTCTCGTCGAACAACGACAACCAGAACAGCCAGCCGATCGGTACGATGATGACGGCGAATACCAGGAACAGCCCGGGCGACAGCAGCGCCAGAAGCCCCAGCGCCTGGCGCCTGGCATCCGAGCGCAATGCCCAGGCGTTGAGTTCCCCGTCCTGCCCGACGGCGTGACCAAGACTGGCGGACCCGACGCTCATTGATCCGACACCAGCACGACGTCCTGGGCATCGATGCCGAGCGCGATCGGCTCGCCCGGCGCCGGCAGCTTCGCCAGCACGTCGCTGCGACAATAGTCGCGCAGCGTCACCTGGCGGCCGTCGCGAAGCGTCGCATAGCAGATGAAGCTGTCGCCCTGATAGATGACATCGCCGACCGTTGCCGGCAGCGCGTTGACGGGACGTGCCTGATCCGCGTCGGCGAGCAGCCGCAATTTCTCCGGCCGCACCACCATCAAGTGCCGACCGGCGGACGGCGCCGGGTCATTCATGCGCAGCTTCCGATCCTCATACCAGACGCTGCCGTTGCGGCATTCGACCGGGATGAAATTGGATTCGCCGATGAAGCCGGCGACGAACTTCGTCTTAGGCCGGGCGTAGAGCACCTCGGGCTGGTCGATCTGCTCGATGCGTCCGGCATTCATGACCGCGATGCGATCGGACATGGTGATCGCCTCGCGCTGGTCATGCGTGACGTAGACCGTCGTCATGCCGAGCCGCCGATGCAGGTTGCGCAATTCGATCTGCATGTGCTCGCGTAAGCCTTTGTCGAGCGCCGACAGCGGCTCGTCCATCAGCACGATGCGCGGCTCGAAGACGATGGCGCGGGCCAAAGCCACGCGCTGGCGCTGGCCGCCCGAAAGCTGGTCGACGCGGCGCTCGCCGAGACCTTTCAGCTGCACCAGGTCCAGCGCCCGCTCGACACGCTCGGCCGTTTCCGCCGCCGATACGCGCCGCTGCTTCAGCGGAAAGGCGATGTTGTGGAAGACGTTCATATGCGGGAACAGCGCATAGTTCTGGAACACCATGCCGATGTTGCGCTTGTGTGGCGGCATGGTGATGATCTCCTCGCCGCCGACCTTGATCGAGCCGGCATTGGCCCGCACAAAGCCGGCCAGGATCATCAGCAGCGTGGTCTTTCCCGACCCCGACGGACCGAGCAGCGTCAGGAATTCACCGGCCGCGACATCGAGGCTGAGATCGCTCAGGATGGAGAGCGCGCCGAAGCGCTTCTCGATACCGTGGATGCCGATGGGAAGCGCTGTCGGCGCAAGAGACAAGAGCATCTCCTTCAACTCCGGATCATTGATAGCGCGGCGGAGCAGCGCCTCGTCGCGCCGCTCCGCCGCGCAGTCGTTATTGCTGGATCAGGTTGTTGAACTTCTCCGTCGCCTCGACGAGGTTGTCGCGCCAGAACTCGGGATCCTGAAGCACCTGCTTCTTGACGTTGTCGGGCGCGGAGTTGATGTCCTTGATGCGCTCCTGCGGGATCTTGCCGGTCTCGAAGGCCTTCTCGTTGGCCGGGCCGTTGTCGACATAGAGCGGCAGATTGGCCTGGAGGTCGGGGCTGACGAACTTGGCCAGCGCTTTCATCGCGAGGTCCTTGTTCTTCGAGCCCTTCGGGATGACCATGCAGTCGGCGGTAAGCACACCCTGGTCGAAGGAGAAGCTGACAGGTGCGCCTTCCTTCCTCAGGGTGCCGGCGCGGCCGTTCCAGATGCTCGCCATATCGACCTCACCGTCCTTGACGAGTTGCATGGCCTGCGCGCCCGAGGTCCACCAAGCGTCGATGTGACCCTTGACCTTGTCGACGGATTGCAGCGCGCCGTCGATGTCGACCGGATAGACCTTGTCGATCGGAGTGCCTTTGGCGAGCGCCGCGACGCTCAGTGTCTCCGTCGCCTGGCTGCCGGAGAGCGCCCGCCGGCCCGGGAACTTTTCCACGTCCCAGAAATCGGCCCAGGTCTTCGGTCCCTTGTCGCCGAAAACATCGGTCCGGTAGATCAGCACGACGGACGTGTAGGAGATGCCAACCCAGTCGTCATGGAGGAGCTTCGGGTTGATGCCGCTCTTGTCGATGACGTTGTAGTCGAGCTTTTCGAACAGGCCCTCCTTGGAACCGCGCGCGCATTCGTCGGCGCCAAGCTCGGTGATGTCCCATTTCACCGCATTGCCGGTGACCTGCAGGCGCACGTCGTCGAGGCCGTTGGTGGTGTCCTGCTTGATGGTGATGCCGAGCTCCTTGGCCGTCGGATCGAAGAAGGCCTTGGTCTGTGCCTCCTGATAGGTGCCGCCCCATGAGGCGACGGTGATGGTGTCGGCGGCCGAGGCCGGAACGGCGGCCGAGGCCAGCAGGCCGGCTACGGCCAGACCGTGAATGCAAAGTCTCTTCGTCATTTTCGCTTCTCCAACCGGTGTTCCCATTATCGTTGATTTGGTATGCGAATTTGTATACAATTTTGAGTGTAATTCTCCGGAAGCCGATGTCAACATGTGCCGAGCGTTTTTTGGGCGGCGATGAGTTGAGGCTTCGGGCCTGGAGCGTTTGATACGGCTCTGTTTCAAGCAGGAGCCAAAAGGCACTAGACTGCGAATCCGTGACTGACCGTTGGAGGCGGGACGCTTGAGCAAGGAGAGAAAGAACACGCTGCGCGATTCGGTGTTCGAGAAGCTGAAGGCGTTGATCATCACCGGCCAGATCCCGCCAGGCGGCCGCGTGACCGAGAACGAGATCGCCGAGCGCCTGAAGGTGAGCCGCACGCCGGTGCGCGAAGCCTTCAACCGTCTCGAGCGCGACGGCCTGGTGATCGGACGTCCGCGCCAGGGCTATATTGTTGCCGAGTTCAACCTGACCATGTTCCGCGAGGCCTTCGACATTCGCGAGCTGCTCGACGGGCGCGCGACCGAGCTGGCAGCGGCGAACGCGACCGCCGCCGACAAGGCGCGGCTGCGCCACATGCTCGCCGAATGCGAACGGCTGGCGGCAATCCCCGACCGCAGCACACGAGAGAAATTTGAGGAGCTGCAGGTCGGCATCGATCTGCACCGGGTGATCGCCGAGATCAGCGGCAACGAGATGCTGCACGGCATGCTTTGCGGCATCCTCGACAAATGCCAGCAATATGTGTGGACCGAGCTTCTGTGGCTGGACGAGTGGAAGCTCACCCGCGAGGAGCATACGGGCATCGTCGACGCGATCTGCGCCGGTGATGTCGCTTTGGCCGGCGAGCGCGCTCGCGCGCATGTGCGCGGCTCGCGCGAGAACATCCTGCGCCTGCTGCAGGCCAAGTCCGATTATCAGGGCTTTTTCGCCAAGGCTTCGTGAGGCCGGCGATCAGTTCGAGAGCACAGGGCAGTTGGCGCCACGCCGCAGGCTGATGTGCGCTACGTCGCCGATGCTGAATCGAAAACCGTCGGCGCGGCGTGGGGCATCGATGACGATTGCAGTCCCCTGCCCCAGTTCGGCGTGAAGGCGCAGCGTGCGACCGTGGAAGACGATGCCACTCACCCGCGCCGGCGCGGTGCCTTCGGCGGCCTCGGTGGCCGCCACAAGATCCTCCGGACGAACGCCGATGGTTCGTGCGTCGCCGACAGCCGGTATCTCGCCGGTTTCCGGTATGGCCACCAGCGGCAGCTCGCCGGCGGTAAACCGCAGCCGCTCGCCGTCGCGCCCGACAAAGCGTGACTGCAGGAGATTCATGGTGCCGATGAACGAGGCGACGAACCGCGTCGCCGGACGGTCGTAAAGCGTCGCGGGCGGCGCGATCTGTTCGATGCGGCCCTTGTTCATGACGACGATGCGGTCGGAAATCGACAGCGCCTCGGTCTGGTCGTGCGTGACCATGACGAAGGTGGTGCCGAGCCGGGACTGCAGTCGCTTGAGCTCGACCTGCATCTGCTCACGCAGATGCGCGTCGAGCGCCGACAGCGGCTCGTCGAGCAGGAGCACACGCGGCTCGCAGACGATGGCGCGGGCAAGCGCGACGCGCTGGCGCTGACCGCCCGACAGTTCGGAGATGCGGGCGCGCAGCTTGTCGGCTAGGCCGACCATGTCAAGCGCCTGACCGACGCGCTTGGCCTGCTCGGTGCCGGACAGTTTGCGCAGCGAGAGGCCGAAGCCGACATTCGCCGCGACGTCCATATGCGGGAACAGCGCATAGTCCTGAAAGACGGTGTTGACCGGACGGTCGAAGGGCCTCAGACCGGTGATGTCACCGCCTTCGAGCAGCACGTTGCCGCTGGTCGGGCTCTCGAAGCCGGCGATGACGCGCAGGCTCGTCGTTTTGCCGCAGCCTGAGGGGCCGAGCAGGGTCAGGAACTCGCCCGCCGCAATGTCGAGATCGACCGCATCGAGCCCGACCACGCCGCCCGGGAAGACCTTCGAGACGTTCTCTAGACGAACGAGCGCGTCAGGCGCCATCGCGCACCTCGGAGGGTTTTGTCGTGTTGACCCACAGAATCTGGCAGCGCTCGGCGCCCGGATTGCGGAAGGCATGCAGCAGCGTGCTCTTGAAGCCAAAGCTGTCGCCGGCCTTCAGCACATAGGCCGTGGCGTCAACCACCAGCTCGACCTCGCCCGTCATCACGAAGCCGAATTCGTGGCCGGCATGGGCATAAGCTTCGGCGGTGCCGCCGCCGGCCTCGACCGTCACCAGCATTCCGGTGAGTGTGGCGGCGGGCGGCGAGAGCAGCGCCTTGGCGATGCCCTCGGACTTGACCGGGATTGCGCGCCGCTTGTCGGCGCGCACGCAGTAGAGGTCGTTGACCGCTTCATCGCCGTCGGCGATCAGGGCCGAGGGCTCGATGTCGAGGGCGGCGGCCAGCGGCCAGATCACCTTGACGCGCAGCGAGGACATGCCGCGCTCGATCTGGCTGAGCGCGCCGATCGATATGCCGGCCTTGGCTGCAAGCTCGGCCAGCGACAGCTTGCGCTCGAGCCTTAGCGCCCGCACGCGCCGGCCGACACGGACGTCGGCATCGTCCTTCGGTTTTGCCTCGTCAGCAATGTCCATCAAATAGTCCTTGTTGTCTTTCCACCGGTGCGGCGCAGCGCCGCCAGACTCCCCCTTCTCCCCTTGTGGGAGAAGGTGTCGCCGAACGCGACGGATGAGGGGTGTTCCAGCTTGGCAAAGACGGCGATCCGTCACGCACCCTAATCCGTCTCGACGCTGCGCGCCGATCCACCTTCTCCCAAAGGGGGAGAAGGAAAGTGCGCTCAGCCGCCGGCTTTCACCTTCTCGAACATCTTGGCGACGTCGTCGTTCTGCTTCATCGGTCCGGTGAAGATCGTGCTCTTCAGCATCACGTCGGGATCCGCCGGCAGTTGCAGCTTGTCCAGTTCGTCTTTCGACACGCCGGCGAAGGCGGTCGAAAGCGAGCTGCCATAGCCGTAGGACTGGATGAGGTACTTGCCCGAGTCGGCGTCGAGCCGGCTGTTGATGAAGTCATAGGCGAGATCGACGTTCTTGGCGTCCTTCAGCATGACGAAGCCGCAGGCCCAGGTGAGCATGCCTTCCTTCGGCTTCATGAACTCGACCGGCACGCCCTGCTTCTTCAGCGATGTGGCCGACGCGTTCCAGGTCATGGCGGCGACCAACTGGCCGCTGGCCAGCGCCTGCTCGACCGAGGTCATGTCGGTGGTGTAGCTCGACAGCAGCGGCCGCTGCTCGCGCAGTTTCGCCGCGACTTTTTCCATCTGCTCCGGCGTCATGTCGAAGGGGTTCACGCCTGCCAGAAGTGCCGCGACGATCGGCGTGTCATGCACGGCGTCGATGGTCGCCATGCGGCCGGCATATTGCTTGTCCCACAGAAGGTTCCAGCTCGCCTCGGGGTTCTTGACCAGATCGGTGCGGTAGAGGATCGAGGTGTTGCCCCAGTCCCACGGCACCATCCAGACCTTGCCGTCGCCGGCCTGCAGGTCGGGCAGGTTCTTGAACACCGGAAAGATCGAATCCCAGTTCTTGATGCGCTTGGTGTCGATCGGCTGCAGCAGGCCTTCCTTGTTCCAGCGCGCCACCTTGTCGTAGCAGGGATGGGCGATGTCGGGCCGGAAGCCGGCCTTGACCTTGGTGAAGGCATCGTCGTCATCGCCGAAGATCGTGGCCTCGACGCCGTCCGGATGCGCGGTGAGGAAGCTCTTGTTGAAGTCGGGCAGCTCGTAGCCCGACCAGGTGAAATATTGCAGCTTGTCGGCAGCCAAAGCGACGGTCGACGACAGCGCCAGGGCGAGTGCGGCTAGACCCGCGCGGGCCTTGTATCCCGTGATCGATTTCAGGTGGACTGTCATTTTCGTTCTCCTCTTCTTTGTTGTGGTTCAGGCTGGATTGCGGCGCGCGGCGCCGAGGCCGCGATGGCGCAGGATCTCGGCGAGGGTGGCGATGACGAAGGACACGGCCAGGATCACCGTTCCGAGCGCCATCACCGTGGGCAGCGAACGCGGGAAGCGCAGTTGGCTCCAAATGTAGAGCGGCAGCGTCGGCTCGGTGCCGGCGAGGAAGAAGACGACGATGAACTCGTCGAAGGAGGTCAGGAAGGCGAGCATGAAGGCCGACAGCACCGCCGGCAGGCTGAGCGGAAGCATGACGCGCCGGAACGTTGTCCAGTCCGACGCCCCAAGGTCGAGCGCCGCCTCGCGAATGGTCTTTGGGATCGCGGCGAATCGACTGCGCATCACCACCACCGTCGTCGGCAGCGCCACCAGGATATGGCCGAGCACGATTGCAACGCGCGAGGGGCCGAGGCCAATGAGATTGACCAGGATCAAGAGCGAGATGCCGATGATGACGCCGGGGATTAGGATCGGCAGCCGGGCTATGGCACTGATCGTAGCCGCGAGCGGCGAGCGGCCGTAAAGGTCCATATAGGAAACGGTGATGCCGCAAAGCGTTGCCCCCGAGGCAGCAACGACACCGATGACGAGACTGTTGGCCAAAGCGCCGGACAGCGCCGGATTGCCGTAGAGGGTCTCGTACCAACCGAGCGTGAAGCCCTGCAGCGGAAACGCCGCCTGGATGGAATCGTTGAAGGAAAACAGCGGGATCAAAAGGATAGGCAGATAGAGGAAGACGAGATAGGCAAGCACATAGAGGCCGAGCCAGCGACCGCCCGCATTTGCCTCTTTGCGCGCCGCGCTCATGTGCGGCTGCCAAACCGGCGGTCGGCGCCGCGCGCGACCAGGACCACGCACAGGATGACCAGCATGACGCAGACCGACAGGGCCGCGCCGAACGGCCAGTCATTGGCCTTGCCGAATTGCGACTGGATCAGCGTGCCGATCATGGTGCTGGCCGGGCCGCCGACCATAGCCGGCGTGACATAGTCGCCGACGGTCGGCACGAAGACGACGAGAGCCGCCGCCAGCACGCCCGGCATCGAATTGGGCAGCACGACGCGGCGGAACGACGTGAACGGGCGCGCGCCGAGATCGGAGGCGGCTTCGAGCAGCGATTTCGGGATGGTATCCAGCGCCACGTAGATGGGCAGGATGGCGAAAGGCGCGTAGGCGTGCGCAAGCGTCACCACCACCGCCGCCGGCGTGTTGAGGAAGGCGAGCGTCGGCTCCGACCAGAGGCCGCTTTCGATGAAAGCCGAGTTCAGGACGCCGTTATAGGCAAGCACGATCTTCCAGGCAAAGACGCGCAAAAGGTAGCTGGTCCAGAACGGCAGCGTGACCAGGAAGAGCAGCAGGTTGCGCCGACGGCCGGCATGGAAGGCGAGGTAGTAGGCGACCGGATATGCAGTAGCGACGGTGGCGAGCGTCACCAGGCCGGCGATGACCAGCGAGCGCAGCGTCACCGTCCAGTAGAGCGGATCGGTGGCCACAGTTACGAAGTTTGCCGCCGTCAAGCCGGCGCCGAGCAGCGAGCCGTCATTGCTCCTGAAGGCAAGGAAGAGCACAAGGCCGAGGGCAAAGAGGATGAGGAAGAAGGTGACCAGCCCGCCGGGCAACAGCATGGCAAAGCGGAAGACCGGCGAGATGCGGGTTTCCGGCGATGGCCGCGCTGCAACGATGGTGGACATCTGCTAGCTGCCCATCGGATTTTGAAATCCGCCAATGATTTTTCATATTCCTGAAACTGTCAAGCTAAATCGGTGATGCGCTGCACGCGTTCAACTCAGCGCTCGAAGGCATCCAGCATCCGATACCAGGCGATGGTGGCGGCAACGCCGACCTGGCGGAAGGCGTGGAGCGGGATCGGCCGGATCGGCGACAGCGGGAAAGGCAATTGACTGACATCGCCGGTCGCGAGGTAACCCGCCATGCGCTTGCCCAGCGCGCTCATCAGCCCGACGCCCCTGCCCTGGCAACCGACCACGGCGAGCAGGCCCTTCTCCGGCTCATGCAGGTGCGGAAGATGATCCGGGGTCATCGCCACACGGCCGAACCAGCGCTTTTCGACGGCGATGCCGGCAAGCGCCGGATAGAGGCGCAGCAGCGCGCGTTCGCAATGCGCCCAGTCGGCCGCGCTTGAAGGCAGGGCCATGCGGCCGCGTCCACCCAACACCATCCGGCCATCAGGGCCCTTGCGGTAATAGACCAAGATGCGGCGGGAATCGGAAACGGCTTGCCCCCCGGGCAGGATGCTTGCCGCAAGCTCGGCCGGCAGCGGCGCCGTGGCGATCTGGAAGGAATGCAGAGGCACAATCGTCCCGGCAAGCCCGGGGAGCAGGCCGTCCGTATAGGCGTTGGTGGCGAGCACGACCGCCTTCGCGCGCAGTTCGGCGCCGCCTTGCGTGGAGACCCGCCAGACGCCCGCTTCCTTGGTGAGCCTCACCACCCGCTGCTGTTCGGCGATCCCGACGCCGACGTCCGAGGCGAGGCGGGCAAGCTCGAGCGTGTAGGACAGCGGATCGATGACGCCGGCGCGGCGGTCGAGCCAGCCGCCAAGATAGCCCTTGGCGCCGGTCATCGCGGCGATCTCGGCTCGGTCGAGCAGCTTGACGTCGGCGCCGCGCGCCCGCCATTGCCGATCCCGGTTCGCCGCCGCCTTCAATGCGGTCTCGGTGTGCGCGGCCTGGATCCAACCGTTCCGCGTGAACGGCACCGCAAGCTTCTCGTCACGGATCACGTCGAACACCGCGTCGGCCGTCGAGGCGGCGAAGTCGACCAGGGCCTCGCCGCGCTCCTTGCCAAAGTGCTCGATCAGCCATTCGGGATCATATTTGAGGCCGGGAATGACCTGGCCGCCGTTCAAGCCCGACGCGCCCTGCCCGATCGCGCCGGCATCCAGCACCTGGACGGAAAGACCGGCGCGGGCCGCGTGCAAGGCGGTCGACAGACCCATGATGCCGCCGCCGACGATCACCGCGTCGAGCGTGCCGTGGCTCGACAGCTCGGACTGGAACGCCGGAGCTGTTGGGGGCTTTTGCCAGATCGGATCGGAAAAGGCTGCGGGCAATTGGTCACCTGAGGCGCTGGAGGCTCGTGAAAATCCTATTGCTGATTTCATGAGCTTGAAAGGGGACCCGATGGGCCAGTCGGCGCTTGGCTATGTGACAGCATGCCATTGGCTCATAACCTCGCCATCGATGGGATAGACGTTTGCCTTAAATCCGGGGAAAGTGCCGCGCGACAATCGAGAGGACAGAAGACCATGACCGATTTAACCCGCCTCCCTGGCGACGGCCTTTTCGTCGGCCGCGCCAGGATCAGCGAAGCCTCCCATCCGCTGGTGGTCACGGTGCGCGCAGGCGAGGTCATCGACATCACGTCGAGCGCGGCGCCTACCGTGCGCGACCTCTGCGAGCTGAAGGACCCGGCCGCCTACGTGCGCTCGGCCCGGGCCAAGGCGATCGGCACACTGGAAGACATCGCAGCCAACAGCTTCGAGTCTCAGCGCGACGCCAAGAAGCCGATCCTGCTCTCCCCCGTCGACCTGCAGGCGGTGAAGGCTTCCGGCGTCACCTTCGTCGTCAGCCTGCTCGAGCGCGTCATCGAGGAGCAGGCGCGCGGCTCCGCGGAAAAGGCCGACGCCATCCGCGCCGACATCGCCGGGCTGATCGGCCATGATCTCTCCAAGCTCAAGCCAGGGTCGCCGGAAGCGATGGAGATCAAGGCCAAGCTGATCCAGCGCGGCGCCTGGTCGCAATATCTGGAAGTGGGCATCGGCCCCGATGCCGAGATCTTCACCAAATGCCAGCCGATGGCCTCCGTCGGCTTCGGCGCCGATGTCGGGCTGCATCCGGTCTCCACCTGGAACAATCCGGAGCCGGAGATCGCGATGATCGCCGACAGCTCGGGCCGCATCGTCGGCGCCACGCTCGGCAACGATGTCAATCTGCGCGATGTCGAAGGACGCTCGGCGCTGCTGCTCGGCAAGGCCAAGGACAACAATGCTTCCGCCTCGCTTGGACCTTTCATCCGGCTCTTCGACGAGACCTTTTCCATCGCCGACGTGAAGCGCGCCACGGTGCGGCTAAGCGTCGAGGGCGAGGACGGTTTTTCGCTGGAGGGCGCAAGCTCGATGGCCGAGATCAGCCGCTCGCCGGAAGAGCTGGTCAGAGCCGCGATGGGACCGCATCACCAATACCCGGACGGGCTGGCGCTCTATCTCGGCACCATGTTCGTGCCGTCGAAGGATCGCGGCGAAAAGGGCAAGGGCTTCACCCACAAGGTCGGCGACATCGTCACCATCTCGTCGGAAAAGTTGGGCGCGCTGACCAACCGGGTGCGCCTGTCGCCCGACTGCCCGCCCTGGACCTACGGCGCCAGCCACCTGATGCGCGATCTCGCCAGAGCCGGTCTGATCTAGCAGCGGATCACAACGGCATACGCTTGCTCATCACTGGAGGCTGATGAGCGCAGCGGCGTTTGCCGGGAAAATATCACGGTAACTGATGCAATCTGATGGGATTGCTGATGGCGTGCGGAGCTGTGCCAACATCCATTGACGATCGAGGCTTGCCAGCGGCCGAAAAAGGGAATGCTCTAGAGGCGTCCGGTCGGCGCGGGCAGGAAGATGCGACCCTTGAGGACCGCATCGCGCCTGATGTGGAGGTGGTTTTCAACATGGGAGGAAATCGATGCTTTCGAGGCTGAGACTGTTCGTGCTTGGCTTGATCGCGGCAATCGCCATTCCGGCGATGGCCGAGGCCAAGACCTTCTACTGGATTTCGCATGGCGGGCCGGCCGATCCGGTCTGGACCTACTTCCTGGCCGGTGCCAAGCAATGGGCGACCGACACCGGCAACAAGGTGAACACCTCGTTCCACAATGGCGACGTTGCCTCGCAGCAGGAGGCTGTTCGCGCCGCCATCTCGGCCAAGGCCGACGGCATCGTCACCACCAGCCCCGATCCGGGCAGCCTCGTCGAGATCGTCAAGGAGGCCCGTGCGGCCAACATTCCGATCATCAACTTCAACACGCCCGACCCGAAGGCCAACTTCAACGCCTATGTCGGCGGCGACAACGTCACCTTCGGCAAGCACTGGGCGCAGTATCTGGTCGACAAGGGCCTGGTGAAGAAGGGCGACTTCGTATGGATGCCGGTGGAGGTGCCCGGCGCCACCTATGGCGTGCAGGAAGAGGAAGGCATCAAGAGCGTGTTCGAGCCGCTCGGCATCACCTATGAGGTGACCGAGGCGACGCTCGACCAGGCCGAAGTGATCAACCGCATGGTCGACTATCTCACCGCCCACAAGGGCAAGGTGAAGGCGATCATCGGCCTCGGCGACCTCGTCACAGGCTCGGTCAAGCGCGTCTTCGACCAAGTCGGCGTCAAGCCGGGCGAGATCCCCGTTGTCGGCTGGGGCAACTCGCTCGACACCACCCAGGAAGTGCTGAACGGCTATGTCAACGCCGCGCAGTGGCAGGACCCGCAGGCGACCAGCTACATCGCACTTTCGATGGCGGCGATGGCGTCTGCCGGCATTCCTCCGGGCTTCAACGTCATCACCGGCGCGCTCTATGAAAAGGATACTGCCGGCGTTTATGACAAGATCCTGTCCGGCAAGTAATTGCTGACATTAACGGTCGCGGCTTTCGGGCCGCGATCGCTTCCTGGACCGTCGAGTCCTGACTGATCGCAGCGGGCTCGCCAATCATTCACATCGCGGGCCCAATGGAAAACCGTTCCTTCATCCAAAGTTTCATCGCGCGGCCGGAATTCGGGCCGTTGGTGCTGCTGATCGTCGAACTCGTCATCTTCTGGGGCATCAATCCGGATTTCCTGTCGCCGCAGAACATCTCGAACATCCTCGCCTTCACCGTCGAGCTTGGGCTGATCGCGCTGGCGATGACCTTGCTGATGACGTCGGGCGAATTCGACCTGTCGGTCGGCTCGTTGTTCGGCTTCTCGCCGGTGCTGATGTGGACGCTGTTCAACGGCGGGGTCACCTCGCTGGAGATGGGCTTAGCCATCGCGCTGGTGGTCGCGGCCTTGATCGGGCTTGTCAATGGCTGGTTCGTCACGCAGCTCAAGATCCCGTCCTTCCTGGTCACGCTCGGGATGCTGCTCGTCGTGCGCGGCACCGCGCTTTTCGTCACCGACGGCTTTCCGCAGCGCACCTGGAGCGCCGAAGGCAGCTGGCTTGCGGACATCCTGGTCGGCGACTTCTACATCGGCCCGTTCCGCATCTATGCCTCGCTGTTTTGGTTCATCGGCGCCGCGATCGCGCTCGGTTACGTGCTGACGCAAAGCCGCACCGGCAACTGGATCCAGGCGGCCGGCGGCAATCCCAACGCGGCGCGCGCCCGCGGCGTCAATGTCAGCCGGGTCAAGATCGGCCTGTTCATCCTCTCGGCGGTGATGGCCTCCCTCGCCGGCGTGATCTCGTCGCTGCGCACCTCGGCCGCCAATCCGAACAGCGGCACCGGCTACGAGCTCGAGGTCATCGCCATGGTGGTCATCGGCGGCACGGCGCTGACCGGCGGCCGCGGCACCATTATCGGCACGGTGCTCGGCATCCTCATCCTGCGCGTCATGCGCAACGGCATCGTGCTGATCGGCGTGCCGGGACTCGCCTACAACATCTTCATTGGCGCGATCATCCTCGGGATGATGGCGCTGCACTCATGGCTCGAACGCCGGCACCAGGCAGGGACTTGAAGACGATGGCTGAGCCTCTGATCCGCATGACGAACATCCGCAAGTCCTATGGGCGCGTACAGGCGCTGGTGGATGCCAACTTCCACGTCAACGAAAAGGAGATCGTCGGCCTGCTCGGCGACAACGGCGCCGGCAAATCGACGCTGATCAAGGTGCTGTCGGGCGCGGTGCCGCTGACCAGCGGCGACATTTTCGTGCGCGGCAAGAAGGTGAATTTCCGCAGCACCAGCGACGCGATCGCTGAAGGCATCGAGACGATCTATCAGGACTCCGCGCTTGTCACGCAGCTGTCGATCGCCCGCAACCTGTTCCTGGGGCGCGAGCCGATCAAACCGCCGCGTTTCCTCAACCGCATGGACCAGGAGGCGATGAACACGGTGGCGCGCGACCTGCTCAAGCAGGTCGGCATCTCCAAAAACATCCCGCCGACGACGCCGATCGGCTCGCTATCAGGCGGCGAGCGGCAAGCAGTGGCGATCGCGCGCGCCATGCATTTCGACAGCGACCTCATCATCCTCGACGAGCCGACCAACAATCTCGGCGTCGCCGAGACGCAAGGGGTGTTGAGCTTCGTGCGCGGCGCCCGCGATTCCGGCCACTCCTGCATCTTCATCGCCCACAACATCCACCACGTGTTCCAGGTCGTCGACCGCATCGTGGTGATGCGCCGCGGCAAGGTGGTGGCCGATGATATCGATCCGAAGAAGACCACAGTAGCGGACGTCGAACGCGTCATCACCGGCATGTCGGACAAGGAGATCCGCGATGCGATTTCCGACGGCCCGCAGCCGCATGGCTGATTTGGCCTGACCTTGATTTTTGACTGGGGCTCGATCCTATCCCATGACCGGACCCATGAAAGCGACCGTAGCCGACATCGCCAGAAGCTGCGGCCTGTCGACCGCGACGGTCGACCGAGTGCTCAACAACAGGCCGGGCGCAAGCGCGGCCAACCGGCAGCGCGTCTTGGAGGCGGCAAAGCAGCTCGGCTATCTGCCGACGCTCGATCAAGTCGTGCTGCCGTCGAAGCCGGCGCATCTCGAATTCTTCCTGCCGATCGGCAGCAACGCCTTCATGGCCGACCTTGCCCATCATATCGAGGACTTTGCAGGGCGCCTGCCGCTGGTCGCCTCCTGCCGCATCCACAATCTCGCCGGGATCTCGCCGGGCGCGCTGCAGGGCGCGATCGAGAACCTCTCGCTCAAGGCCAACGGCGTTGGCGTCATCGCCGTCGACCATCCACGCACGCGCAACATTTTGCGCGAGCTGGTCGAGGCCGGCATTCGGCTGGTCACGCTGGTTTCCGATGTGCCCGCGGCCCCTCGCTCGGCGTATGTCGGCATCGACAACCGGGTTGCCGGACGCACGGCGGCGCTGCTGATGGGCCGCTTCCTTGGCGGCCGGATCGGGCACCTCGCGATGGTCGTTGGCTCGCGCTCCTACCGCGGCCACGAGGAGCGCGAGATGGGTTTCCGCTCGGTGCTCGCAGAAGAGTTCCCCAATCTCACCGTCTCCAGCGCCGTCGAGATCAACGACGAGCCCGACGCCAGCTACAGCGCGACCATGAAGGCCTTGCACAACGAACCGGAACTGCTCGGCATCTACTGCGTCGGCGCCGGACGCTCCGGCGTGGCCAAGGCGTTGCTCGAGGCCAAGCCGCGCAGAAAGCCCGTCTTCATCTGCCATGACCTGACCAGGGAAACGCGCCGCTACCTCGTCGACGATCTCGCCGACGTGGTCATCGACCAGAACGCCCGGCTGATTGCCGAGCAAGCAGTGATCCGCCTGCTCGGCTCGATCGCCTCGTCGGCGCCGTACCTGACCAAGAAATTCATCGAGCCCCGGCTGATCATGAAGGAAAACGTGCCGGTGCAGTAGGCGCGAATGGCATCATGCCGTCGCCTCACTGATTTGTCAGACGATTGATCCGGCAAATCTGCACACCAGCTATGCACGTTTCGCAGTTGCCGAATGGTTGGGCAAATCGTAATTATTGCCGCGTCGGATGTCTTCCTCCTCCCAGACACCGGCGCTGAATGCGGTGCTCCTCCTCCCGCGCCGTATTCGAAATCGAAGCCCGCTGCCTCCTCCTCCCGGCAGCGGGCTTTTTCTTTGCCTGCACTTAGGCGGAGCGCCCCTCACCCGGATATTGCCGAGTCGAATTGCCTTGCAATTCGAGCAATCCGAACTCTCCTGGGGAGAGAGGAGACGGGTCAGCGCCGGCGCTAGCCTGGCCGCGAAGCGGCCGCATCAGGGGAAGCCGCCTTCAGCGTGCCCGGAACGAGGCGATCAGGCTCTCGGCCATGCGCACGAACTGCGCGCTCGGGCCCTCGGCGCCAACGCTCTGCATCGAGACGCGCGCGCCTTCGAGCAACAGCGACAGCGTATCGGCGAGCAACTCGGCCTGGCCGATGCCGGCATCGCGGCAGAGCGCAACCAGCTTCTCGCGCTGGGCTTCCTTCAGTTCCTTGATGACGCGCCGTGCCGGGTGATTGGTCTCGGTGAGCTCGACGGCGGCATTGGCCATGTCGCAGCCGCGACTGTCGGCGCTGAGCAGCTCTGAAGCCTTGCGGACCCAGGCATGCAACTGCGCGAGCTTGTCGCCGGGATGCT
The DNA here is from genome assembly GCF_029625795.1 of Mesorhizobium sp. WSM4989. Lineage (NCBI taxonomy): Bacteria > Pseudomonadati > Pseudomonadota > Alphaproteobacteria > Hyphomicrobiales > Phyllobacteriaceae > Mesorhizobium > Mesorhizobium sp. WSM4989. The sequence goes on from NZ_JARTVN010000001.1 coordinate 1,118,282, forward strand.
CGGCCTCGAACTCGTCCCATATCCTTGAAGCCTTCGCCGCCGTGGCGCGCAGGCATTCGATGATCAGATCGTCCTTGGATTCGAAGTGACGATAGAGCGTCATCTTGTTGGTGCCGGCAGCCTCCGTGATGGCGTCGACGCCGACGCCCTTGATCCCGTGCTTGTGGAACATGTCCTGCGCCGTTTCCAGGATGCGATCCCGGGGGCGGGAACGTTCCGCAACGCCGTCAGTCATCATGCTCTCCTTTCGTCGTTTCCAAAAAAACCGAGGTCACCTCTTGACTAGGGTGTTACCGGTCTGTAACTTTCAGATGTTACTTACTGGTAACACCTATATCGCTCCCCGTCAAACGACAAGGCCCCCCGATAGAGCCCTGCCAGAGTGAGATAGGACGAAAAACCTGCCTGTCATGCGGCTTCGGCCGGTGAAAACGAGAAAAAAGCGTCCGTGATCATCCGATGCGGGCCGCAGCAAGGAGCCGCTCCTATGCAAAAGCGCAAAGACCTGACGATCGACGAAGCCATCCGGGATCCGATGATCCGGCTGGTGATGAAGGCTGATGGGGTCGATCCCAACGCCTTCGAACGGATGCTGCGCTCGCGCGCCGCGGAACAGGCGCCGGAAGATGTCCCGCCATCCTTCCTGGAGGATTCCGGTTCCGTCCGGGCCCGGCGCCTGCGCCATTTTGCAAAACCGTTCGGCGAGGCATCCGCGTCATGGTGAACTTCTTCATCCACCGCCCGATCTTCGCATCGGCGATCGCCATCATCATGGTGCTCGCTGGTGCGATCGCCTATTTCCTGCTGCCGGTCTCGCAGTTCCCTGACATCACGCCCCCGCAGGTCGTGGTCAGCGCCCATTATCCAGGCGCCAGCGCGCAGGTGGTGGCCGATACGGTCACCACGCCGCTGGAGCAGCAGATCAACGGCGTGCAAGGCATGACCTATATGTCGTCGACGAGCTCGAATGACGGCTCCTCGACCATCACCATCACATTCGACGTCGGCTATCCGCTGAGCACGGCGGCCGTCGACGTCCAGAACCGCGTCTCGCAGGCCGCATCCTCCCTGCCGGCCATCGTCAACCAGGGCGGCGTCACGATCAAGAAGCAGAACCCGAACTTCGTTCTGATCGTCGACCTCACCTCGCCCGACGGCTCGGTCGATCCGGTCGCGCTGAGCAACCTCGCCTATCTCCAGGTCGTCGATCCGCTGAAGCGGCTGCCCGGCGTCGGCGACGTGCAGATTTTCGGCGAACGGCGCTATTCGATGCGCGTCTGGCTCGATCCGGACAAACTGGCCAATCTCGGCATCACCGCCGTCGATGTGCAGAACGCCATTTCCGAGCAGAACGTGCAGGTGGCGGCGGGCAAGATCGGCCAATCGCCGGCGCCGGCCGGCACCGCCTTCGAGATGCAGGTCAATGCGGTCGGCCGTTTGAGCGACCCGAAGGAATTCGGCGACATCGTCGTGCGCGCCAACTCGCAGAACGGCTCGCTCGTGCGTCTGCGCGACGTCGCCCGCATCGAGCTCGGCGCGCTGCAATATTCGTCATCGGCCTTCTTCGGCAAGGACCCGACCGTGGTGCTCGCCGTCTACCAGATGCCCGGCTCCAACGCGCTTGACCTGCAGCAGCGGGTCAAGGACAAGATGCAGGAATTGTCGGCGCGCTTCCCGAAGGGCGTCCACTACGCCATGCACTACGATACGACGCGCTTCGTCTCGGCCTCGATGCATGACGTGCTGATCACGCTCGGCGAAGCGCTGGTGCTGGTGGTGGCTGTCGTCTTCATCTTCCTGCAGAGCTGGCGCACTACCATCATCCCGACCATCGCCATCCCGGTGTCGTTGATCGCGACGCTGGCGGTGATGTACATGCTGGGCTTCTCGCTCAATATGCTCTCGCTGCTCGGCATGGTGCTGGCGATCGGCCTTGTCGTCGACGACGCCATCGTCGTGGTCGAGAACGTCGAGCGACAGCTGGAGGCCGGCCTCAAGCCGCTCGCCGCGACGCGCGCGGCGATGGCCGAAGTGACTGGCCCAATCATCGCCACCACGGCGGTGCTGATGGCGGTGTTCATCCCGGTCGCCTTCATTCCCGGCGTTTCGGGACGGCTCTACAACCAGTTCGCGCTTACCGTTGCGATCTCGGTCGGCATCTCCGCCTTCAACTCGCTGACGCTGAGCCCGGCGCTGAGCGCCGCGTTCCTGCGCCATCGCGGCGAAACGCAGTTCGTGCTGTTCCGCTGGTTCAATGCCGGCTTCGACTGGCTGTCGCATGCCTACGCGCATGGCGTGCGCATTCTGATCCGGCTGCGCTGGGCCATGCTCGGCCTGTTCGCGGCGGGCTTGGTCGCCACCTATTTCGTCTGGCAGAAGCTGCCCTCGACCTTCCTTCCGGTGGAGGACCAGGGTTATTTCTTCGTCGTCATCCAGTTGCCGGACGGCGCTTCGCTGGAGCGCACCGACGCGGTGGCGCAGAAGGCGCGCGACATCCTGCAGAACACGCCCGGCGTCGACATCGTCGGCTCGATCAGCGGCCTGAACTTCCTCACCAGCGCCGCGCAATCGAACTCGGCGGTGGAGTTCGCCATCCTGAAGCCGTGGGACGAACGCGGGCCCGACCAGAACGCATCGAAGCTGGTCGCCGAGGTGCGTAACAAGTTGCTGCAGATACCGGAGGCGTTTGCGCTCTCATTCGATCCACCCTCGATCCCGGGCCTCGGCACGACTGGCGGCTTCGAATTCCAGGTGGAAGACCTTTCGGGCCGCGGCAGCGCCGCGCTCAACGAGGTCACGCAGGCGCTGATCGCGGAAGCACGCAAGCAGCCGGAGCTCAATCCGCAGCAGCTGTTCTCGTCCTTCTCGACCTCGACGCCGCAGTTCAACTACGACCTCGACCGCAGCAAGGCGAAGCTGCTCGGCCTCAACCTGCCCGACGTGTTCAACACGCTGCAGATCTATCTCGGCTCCCTCTACGTCAACGACTTCAACCTTTTCGGCCGCACGTTCCGGGTGACGATCCAGGCCGACAAGGACGCGCGCGGAAACGCGAACGACATCTCGCGCCTCTACGTGCGCAATGCGTCCGGCGGGATGGTGCCGCTGAGCACACTGGGCAAGCTGGTGCCGATCGTCGGTCCCGAGACCGTGCCGCATTACAACAACAATGCATCCGCCCTCATCAACGGCGGCGCGGCTCCCGGCTTCTCGTCCGGCCAAGCGGTGGCGGCCATGGAGCGGGCGGCGGCAAACGTGCTGCCGCGGGACTTCGGCTATGAATGGACCGGCATCACCTATCAGGAGCTCCAGGCCGGATCGATCGCCTCGATCGTGTTCGGCCTGGCGATCGTGTTCGTCTTCCTGATCCTGGCGGCGCAGTATGAAAGCTGGGCGATGCCCTTCATGGTGCTACTCGCCGTGCCGCTCGCTTTGTTCGGCGCCTTCGTCGTGCTCTTGCTGCGCGGCATGCAGATCGACGTCTACTCGCAGATCGGTTTCGTCATGCTGATCGGCCTGGCGGCGAAGAACGCGATCCTGATCGTCGAGTTCGCCCGACGGCGCCGCGAGGAAGGCCTGACCATCGTCGAGGCGGCGATGGAAGCCGCGCGGCTGAGGCTGCGGCCGATCCTGATGACGGCCTTCGCCTTCATCCTCGGCGTGCTGCCGCTGATGTTCGCGACCGGCGCGGGCGCCGCCAGCCGGCAGTCGATCGGCACCACCGTCTTCGGCGGCATGGTGGCGGCGACGATCCTGTCGCTGGTCTTCGTGCCGGTCTTCTACGCGGTGATCGAGAAGCTGCGCGAGCGCGGCGGCGAGAGCGAACCTGCCGCGGGGCCTCAACATGCCCCGCACCAACAAGAGATTGAACCGACCGCCGAGCCCGTCCGGCTCGCCCAGGCGGCCGAATAGGATTGGAGACCAACATGCGTAAATGGAAAATCGCTTTGGGAACGGCGGTCGCGCTGGGCGCAATCTCGGTGGCAAGCGTGCACCTGCTCGACATGGGCAATCTCAGCCTCAGCGCCAGCACTGCGGGCGCGGCACCTGCGCCCAAGGCGTTCGTCATGCCGGTCCCGGTGGTCAACGTCGTCAAGAAGACGCTGCCGATCTATCTCGACTACGCCGCGCGCGTCGAGCCGATCCGCAACATCACCCTGCAGGCGCGCGTGCCGGGCTATCTGCAGGAGCAGACGGCGCAGGACGGCAGCGACGTCAAGCAGGGCGACCTGCTTTACCGGATCGCGCCCGAGGACTACCAGGCAGCGCTCGACCAGGCGAAGGCGCAGGTGCAGCGCGACGCGGCAGCGCTCGATTACGCGCGGTCCAATCTCGGCCGCGGCACCGACCTTGCCAAGGCCGGGTACCTCGCCAAGGACAGCTTCGACCAGCGCACCAGCAACTTGCGCACGGCCGAAGCCGCCCTTGCGGTCGACCAGGCGGCGGTGCGGACGGCCGAGCTCAATCTCGGCTATGCCGAGATCAAGGCACCGTTCTCCGGACGGATCGGCCGCAACCAAGCCTCGGTCGGCACCCTGGTGAGCGTCGCCGGCACGGTTCTCAACACGCTGGTGCAGCTCGACCCGATCTACGTCACCTTCAATCCGAGCGAGACCGACCTCGTCCAGATCGAGCAGGCGAAGGCCAACGGTCCGATTGCGGTCGACGTGCTGTTGCCCGGCGAGACCGAGCCCAGCCAGAAGGGCCAGCTCACCTTCATCGACAACACGATCGATCATTCGACCGGCACGATCACGGCGCGGGCAACGATCGGCAACGCCAAGTTCGCGCTGCTGCCCGGGCAGTATGTGCGCGTGCGGCTGCATGTGAAGCAGCAGCCCAATACGCTGATGGTGCCGCAGGTGGCGCTGGGTTCCAGCCAGCTCGGCAAATACCTGTACGTCCTCGGCAAAGACAACACTGTAGACCAGAAGCTGGTGTCGCTCGGCCCGACCGACGGCGATCTGATTTCCGTCACCTCAGGCATCTCCGAGACCGACCAGGTGATCACCGGCAATTTGCAGAAGATCGGACCCGGAATGCCGGTTTCTCCCTTGCCGGAAACGAAACCGGCCAGCTGATAATCCCCCATCAGTCCCGGTCCGACGGCGCCCTCGACACCCACACCGAGGGCGCCGTTTTGTTTGCGCGCCTGCAACCGGGAAAAAATCGATAGCCACCCTCTTGTTGGATTGTCGACAATCTGCTTGTCTTGCAGTCGGTTCATCCCGGAGTGGCCCACATGTCAAAGCTGGATTTCAGTCCGATCGCGGATACGACGCGCAGGGCCGAGATCGTCGCGCTGCTCAGGCGCGCCATTCTGACCGGCCAGCTGGAGCCTGGGCAGAAGCTCAACGAACTCCGCATTTCCGAGCAGATGCGGGTAAGCCGCGCGCCGCTGCGCGAGGCGATGCGCGAGCTGGTGCAGGAAGGCATCCTGACCAGCATTCCCTATGCCGGAACCTTCGTTGTCGACGTCGCCGCCAAGGACATCGTCGACGCCTATTCCCTGAACAAGGTGCTCGACGACTTCGCCATCCAGCTCGCCTGGCCGCAGCGCGACCAGCGCTTCTTCGACGAGCTCGACCGCCGCCACGAAGCGGTGAAGCAGGCGACCCGGGCGCTCGACACCACGCGCCAGATCGAGACGGCGCTGCAGCTGCACGGGCTGGTCTATGAGTGGGCCGACAATTCGGTGCTGCTCGAAACCTGGCAGCGGCTGACCAGCCGGCTGCAAATGTATTTCGCCCTGCACCAGCGTGCGCGGAACGAGCCGGTGCCGGCCGAGGACCTGCACGAAACCTATGTGGCGCTGCTCAAGGGCACGGACATGCGCGCCGCCCAGCGCCATGCCCGCGAGCATATCGACAACGATTTCGAAGCGCTTCTTGCCTATGCGCGCAGCCTCGAAAAGCGCGCATCGAAGGGCGCCTGACAAACCCGCGGACAAACGGATACAAACGTGAAGATCAAGAGCATAAAAGCCTACCATGTCGTGCAGCCCTTCGTGGACGGGCCCTACCGCATGTCCAAGGGCCGGGTCGCCGACTGTTTCGATGCGGTGATCGTCGCCATCACTTCCGACACAGGCGTGACCGGCTGGGGCGAGATGGCGCCGCTCGGCAATTTCTACTCGGCCGCGTTTCCGGCGGGAACGCGCGCGGGCGTGCCGGAGATCGCGCCGCATCTCATCGGCCATGACCCGCGCGGGCTGGCCGGCATCGGCAGGTTGATGGACACGGTGTTCAAGGGCCATCCCTACGTCAAAGCCGCGCTTGACATGGCTTGCTGGGATCTCGCCGCCCGTGCGGCCGACGTGCCGTTGGTAGCGATGCTCGGCGGCCGCGAGAGCGAGACGGCGGAACTTTACCGGGTCGTGACCCACGGCACGGTCGACCAGATGGCGGCACTTGCCAAGCGCATCGTTGCCGAAGGCTACCATCGGCTGCAGGTCAAGGTCGGCGGCAATGTCCGTGACGACATCGAGCGCGTGAGCGCCGTCGCATCAGCCGTGCCGAAGGGCACGGTGATCTTCTGCGACGCCAATGCCGGCTGGACGCCCTACCAGGCGCGCCAGTTCACCGATGCCACGCGCGGCATCGACTACACATTCGAACAGCCCTGCACGACGATCGAGGAGAACATGTCGGTACGCCGCATGCTCGACAAGCCGATGGTGCTCGACGAATCCGTCACATCGCTGGGTGAGATGCTGGAAATCCATCGCCTAGGCGCAGCCGATGGGCTGACGCTGAAGATCTCGCGCCTCGGCGGCGTGACGCAGACGCGGCTGATCCGCGATGTCGCCGTCGATCTCGGTTTCATGATCACCGTCGAAGACACCGGCGGCGCGGAGATCGACACCGCCGCGATGGCGCATCTGTCGCTGTCGACGCCGGAAGAGCGCCGTCTGCATGCCATCGCCTTCCACGAATGGGTAACGGTGCGCACCGCCTCCAACAAGCCGCCGGTCGCGGGCAGCCGTATGGGCATTCCCGACGGCGCCGGGCTTGGCATCGACGTGGTGCCGGACCTGCTCGGCAAGCCGTTCTTCAAGATCGGCTGAGATGAGGATCGGGAGCAGCGCGGCAACCCGATCCGGCTAGCAGGCTTTTCGCTGACCTGAACTGGGAGATCGTCAAAAGGAAAGGAGACCGGCAAATACCGAATCGAGGCGGCCACGATTTCGATCGGGGGCTGCGAGCCCGAGCTAGGCATGCATCAAGAAAATCTGACCTGTCCGCTTCAAGGAGCGGATGGACCGGACCAAAGTGCATGTTACAGTTCGTTCGGCCGAATTCTTGACGATGGCCGGGACCGGAGAACTCCACGGAACGTCGTCAACCGGAATGCACTCGCCAACCACAAGAACTGGGGAAAGGGTTTAGACCCATGAGCAAGAACTACCGCGTCCTCGATCTCATCCGGCGCAACCGCACGCCGCTTGAAAATCACCTCATCGACGGCCTCATCGACGGCCGCGTCAGCCGCCGCGATTTCGTGCGCCACGGCAGCCTGCTCGGCCTGTCGCTGCCGCTTCTCGGCCGCATCGGCATGGCCGCCGGCTTCGGCGGCGCGCCCTCGCTTGCCCGCGCCCAGGGCGCGCCGGGCGCCACCATCCGCGTCGGCAGCAGCGTGCCGGCCGCCGCGATCGACCCGGTCACCATCGCCGACGCCGGCGGCCTGCTCGTCATGCAGCAGGTCGCCGAATTCCTCTGCGTCGACGGCCCCGACCTGGTGCTCAAGCCGGCACTGGCCGAAAGCTGGAAGCCGAATACCGATGGCTCGGTGTGGACCTTCACGCTGCGCAAGGGCGTCAAGTTCCACTCAGGCGGCGAGATGAAGGCCGAGGACGTGGTGGCCAGCATCGACCGGCTTGCCGATCCCGCCAACTCCTCCAACGCGCTGTCGGTGTTCAGCGGCATCCTCTCGAAGGGCGCCAGCAAGAAGGTCGACGACTACACGGTGGAATTCCATCTCGACGCGCCGAACGGTAATTTCCCCTACATGCTGTCGTCCGACAACTACAACGCCGTCATCATCCCGGCGAGCTACAAGGGCGATTACGAAAAGAGCTTCGACGGCACCGGACCGTTCAAGCTGGAGAAGTACACGCCCAAAGTCGGCGCCTCCTTCGTTCGCAATGAGAACTACTGGGGCGAAAAGGCCCTGCCGGAGCGCACCGAATTCACCTTCTTCACAGACATCCAGCCGCAGATCCTGGCGCTACAGGGCGGCCAGATCGACATCATCAATCAGATGCCGGTGCTGGCGGGCGTCGCCGTCCTCAACGATCCGAACGTGAACGTCATCAGCCTGAAATCGTCGGCGCATCAGCAACTGCATCTGCGCTGCGACGACGGTCCGATGAAGGACCCGCGGGTACGCCGCGCCATTGCGCTCAGCATCGATCGCAAGAAGTTGGTCGCCGGCCTGATGAAAGGCCGCGCCCAGGAGGGCAATGACAGCCCGTTCGCCGGGGTCTATCCGTCGACGGACACCACCGTGCCGCAGCGCGAGCAGGACATCGCGCAGGCCAAGCAGCTGATGGAAGCGGCCGGCGCCGGCAAGGGGTTCAAAATAACGCTGACCACCGAGCGCTATCTGGAAATCCCCGAATACGCGCAGCTGATCCAGAACTGGGTCAAGGAGATCGGTATCGAGCTCGAGCTCAACATCCTCGACCAGAGCGCCTATTACGGCGATGCCGTGTTCGGCAAATCGAACTGGCTGGATTCGGTGATGGGCATCACCGACTACGGCCACCGCGGCGTGCCGAACGTCTATCTCGCGGCGCCATTGAAGAGCGAAGGCACCTGGAATGCCGCGCATTTCAAGAACAAGGACTATGACCAGCTGGCGACGAGCTATATCGCTGCCCTCGACCTCGAGGCGCAGAAGGCTGCAGCCGGCAAGATCCAGAAGCTGCTGCTCGAGGAAACGCCGGTGATCTTCGGCTATTTCTACGACTACCTGACTGCGACGGCGAAAGGCGTGGCGGGCGTACAGCCCACCGCCATGTCACAGCTGTTCCTCGAAAAGGCTTCGAAAGCCTGACGCGAGGGAGCAAGCTTATCCCTGACATCCGGCTCTCGACGGAGAGCCGGCTCCAATAGGAGTATTCGCCATCCTCGGCTTCCTCATCCGGCGCCTGGCTCTGTCGCTCGTGACGCTGTTCCTGCTCAGCGTCATGGTGTTCCTGGGCGGCCAGGTGCTGCCCGGCAATGTCGGGCGCGCGATATTGGGGCCGTTTGCCGACCAGCGCGCCGTCGACGCGCTCAATCACTCGCTCGGCGTCGACCGGCCGCTGCTCGTCCAGTACGGAAGCTGGATCTGGAACTTCCTTCATGGCGACATGGGCACGTCCTACATTTTCCGCGCGCCGGTGGCGCCCTTCGTCATCGACGCTTTGGGCAATTCGATGAAGCTGGCGCTCGTCGCCTTCGTGCTGGTGGTGCCGATCGGCATCCTCGGCGGTGTCATCGCTGCGCTCAACCTCAACCGGCCGCTCGACCGCATCATCAGCCTCGGCGGACTGTCTGTGACGGTGCTGCCCGAGTTCGTCACCGGCATCATCCTGATCCTGATCTTCGGCGTCTGGCTGCGCTGGCTGCCGATCGCGGCGGCCTGGCCGAAGGGTGCCGGCGTCTTCACCCAGCTCTATTATCTCATCCTGCCGTCGCTGCCGCTGTTTCTGGTGCTGTTCGGCTATATCGCTCGCATGGCGCGGTCGGGGATGATCGAGGCGCTCGATTCCGACTATACGCGCACCGCGGTGCTTAAAGGTCTGCCGTGGCGCACGGTGATCTGGCGGCATGTGCTGCGCAACGCGCTATTGCCGACCATCACCGTCATCGCAACCCAGACCGGCTACCTCATCGGCGGCCTTGTCGTGATCGAGACGCTGTTCCGCTACCAAGGCATCGGCTCGCTGATCTTCACCGCCGCGCGCGGCAAGGATTTTCCGATGCTCGAGGCCGGCATCCTCACCATCGGCATCGTCTATGCGGTGGCCACATTGATCGCCGATTTCCTCTATTCGGTGCTCAATCCGCGCATCCGGCTGGGAGCGGAGCAATGAGCGCGACAGACACACCCGCTAACCTGCCAACGCCGGACGCCGCGACACAGCGCAGCCCCTGGGGCGAGGTGCTGCATTCGCTCTTGCGATCGGGAACCTTCCTCACCGGGCTCGGCATCGTCCTGCTCTGGATCGTCTGCGCGCTGTTCGGCGAGCATTTCGTCCCCTACGATCCGCTTGCCGACGACATCATCAACGCGCTGGCGCCACCGTCGGCCGAGCACTGGTTCGGCACCGACCAGATCGGCCGCGATGTCTTCTCGCGGGTCATCGTCGGCTCGCGCGATATCCTGACGGGGGCACCTTTGGCCACGATTCTGGCGACCATTGCCGGCACCGCGCTCGGGCTCGTCATCGGCTATTTCCGCGGCATCGTCGACGATATCGTCAGCCGTATCCTCGAAGCCTTCATGGCGATCCCGGTGGTGATCATCGCACTGCTCGCCATCGTCGCGCTCGGCACCTCCAAGATCACCGTGATCGTCGTCATCGGCTTGAGCTTCGCACCGATCATCGCCCGCACGGTGCGCTCGGCGGTGCTGGCCGAACGCGAGCTCGATTATGTCGCGGCGGCAAAACTTCGCCACGAAGGCGCGCTGCACACGATGTTCGTCGAGATCCTGCCCAACGTGATCCCGCCGATCCTGGTCGAGACGACGGTGCGTCTGGGCTATGCGATCTTCGCCGTCGCCACGCTTTCCTTCATGGGCTTCGGCATCCAGCCGCCCTCGCCCGACTGGGGACTCTCGATCTCCAGCAATTACGGCATGATCGGCGGCGGGTTCTGGTGGACGGTGCTGTTCGACGCGCTGGCGATCGCCTCGCTGGTGATCGGGGTCAACCTGGTGGCCGACGGCGTCCATGGAGCGTTCAATGACTGACAGGGACGCGCTCGAGCTCAACGATCTCTCGGTCGCCTATCGCGTCGGGCGCCGCAACCGGGCGGTGCTGCGCAATGTCAGCTTCAAGATCGGCCGCGGCGAGGCCTATGGGCTGGTCGGCGAATCCGGCTGCGGAAAGTCGACCGCGGCGCTGTCCGTGGTCCGCTACCTGCCGCGCAACGGCTCGATCACCGGCGGCTCGATCGCGCTCGACGGCCAGGATGTGATGAAGCTCGATGCCGAGGCGCTCAGACGCGCCCGCGCGGAAAGTGTCTCCATGGTCTATCAGGATCCCGGCAAGGCGCTGAATCCATCACTGCGCATCGGCCGCCAGCTCACCGAGATCTTCGAGCTTGCCGGCATGTCGGGACAGGCGGCGAGCGACAAGGCGATCGCGATGCTCAATCTTGTGCGCATCTCGGATCCGGCCAGTGTCATGCAGCGCTACCCTCACCAGCTTTCCGGCGGCATGCAGCAGCGCGTGGCGATCGCCATGGCCTTGGCCAACGACCCCTCGATGCTGATCCTCGACGAGCCGACGACGGGTCTCGACGCGACGGTCGAAGCCGAAGTGCTCGACCTCATCGCGCAACTGCGCCGCGAGCTTTCGGCCTCAATCCTGTTCATCAGCCACAACCTCGCCGTGGTCTCCAACATGTGCGACCGGGTCGGCGTGCTCTATGCCGGCATGCTGGTCGAGGAAGGCTCGACGAAGGACGTCTTCAACGATCCGCGCCATCCCTACACGGTCGCTTTGCTGCGCTGCCTGCCGCGCGGCGGCCAGCGCAAGGACCAGGGCCGGCTCGACACGATCCCCGGCTTCCTGCCCGGCATCGGCGCCACGATCGTCGGCTGTGCCTTCGCCGACCGCTGCGCGCTGGCGACCGAGCGCTGCCGCACCGAGCCGCCGCCGCTCTATGAGCTTGGAGGCGGCCGGCTGTCGCGCTGCCACTATCACGACAAGGCGCAGTCGCTGCCGCGCGCGACACCCGCCGAGATTGCCGCCGTCGCGCCGAAGCACGCACCGCCCGTGCTGCAGGTCGAGGGGCTGAACAAGACCTATGCCAGCCATGGTCGTGCATTGAGGGCGGTGAAGGACGTTTCAGTCAGCCTCCGGCCCGGCGAGACGCTCGGGTTGGTCGGCGAGTCCGGCAGCGGCAAGACCACCTTCGCGAGGCTGCTGCTCGGCCTCGTGCCGCCGGACGAGGGCAGCAGCATCGAACTGGAGGGCAAGCAGTTGGCGCCGCGGCTTGCCAGCCGCTCGGAGGACCAGGTCAAGGCGGTGCAGATCGTCTTCCAGAATCCGGATTCGGCGCTCAACCGTTCGCATTCGATCCGGCATATCCTCAGCCGCGCTTTGAAGCGGTTGGGCGGGCTCACCGGCAAGTCGCTGGAAGCGCGCCTCGAAGAGCTCGTCCGCTCGGTGCGGCTCACCGACCGGCATCTCGCCGTCAAGCCGCGGCAGCTTTCGGGCGGTCTGAAGCAGCGCGTGGCGATCGCCCGCGCCTTCGCCGGCGATCCGCGCATCGTCGTCTGCGACGAGCCGACCTCGGCGCTCGACGTGTCGGTGCAGGCGGCGATCCTCAACCTCTTGGCCGACCTGCAGTCGAAGCAGGATGTGAGCTACATTTTCATCTCGCACGACCTCGGCGTGGTGCGCTATCTGTCCGACAAGATCGCGGTGCTCTATCTCGGCCGCATCATGGAGTTCGGACCGTCGGAAGCGGTGTTTTCCGGCCCGCATCACCCTTACACGGAAGCTCTGTTGTCGGCCGTTCCGAAACTCGACCGGACGGAAAGCTCGCGCATCCGCCTCGACGGCGAAATCCCTAGCGCGGCCAACCCACCCACGGGTTGCGTTTTCCACACGAGATGCCCGCGCAAGATCGGCGCGATCTGCGAGACGCAGGAGCCGGAACTAAGCGAGGCCGAGCCCGGGCACACAATCCGCTGCCATATTCCTTTCGCGGAGTTGGCAAGGCTGCAGAAGCCGAAGGCCGTGGAGCCGGCATAGTCGCCGCCAGCAAACGACAACGCCTGCTGGATTCGCTGCGCCGATGGCTGGCGCAGGGCGGCAAGCGCGCTGACACCGGCGCGGCCCTCCGTCAGCGACGTCCACGGCGTCCGCCGGGCGGCAAACCTCGTTTCGCCGCATAGGGGTTCCCTCGCGCCTCGATCCTGCCGGATCTTCCCCCGCCCCGCATCGTCAGTCTCGTTTTGAGCTCAATCCTAAGACACCGCCGAAATGTCGGTTGAAATATTTTTCAAACGGTCATAGGAATGTTCAAAGAGTGATTGCGGCGCGGGCGGCGCGCCAAGGACCGGAGGAAGCGACATGTCCCATCCGCAATTCGCAGCGGAACTCCTGCAGCGCGCTGAGAAACAAGGACCGATCACCATCGGTCTCGCCGGCGCCGGACAGATGGGAACGGATATCGTCGTTCAGGTCGCACTTATGCCGGGCATGCGCATCGGCGCCATTTCGGAGGTCAGGCCGCAGGCGGCGATCGATGCAGCGCTGCTTGCCGGCCATGACCGTTCCGATATCGTAGAGGCGCCCAATGCCCCGGCCATCGATCGCGCCATCGAGGCCGGAAAGATCGCGGTCACCGAGGACCTGCATGCGCTCGCCGCCGCCGGCCGCATCGACGTGATCATCGACGCAACGGGAAATCCCAACATCGGCACGCTGTTCGCGCTCGAGGTGATGAAGAACGGCAAGCATATCGTCATGCTCAATGTCGAGGCCGACATCACCATCGGCCGGTTCCTGAAGGAAGAGGCGCGCAAGGCCGGCGTCGTCTACACAGGTGCGGCCGGCGACGAGCCTGCCTGCACGCTCGAGATCATCGGCTTCGCCAAAAGCCTCGGCTTCAATATCGTTGCCGCCGGCAAGGGCAAGAACAATCCGCTGAAGTTCGACGCCGTGCCGGCCGAGTACGAGAAGGAGGCGGCCGAGCGCAACATGAATGCGCGCATGCTGGTCGAGTTCGTCGACGGCTCGAAGACGGCAATCGAGATGGTGGCAATCGCCAACGCGACGGGACTGGTGCCCGACGTGCCGGGCATGCACGGCCCTACCGCGACGCTAGAAGAACTAGCTAGCGTGCTCTGCCCGCGCGAGGATGGCGGCGTGCTTCATCGCAAGGGCGTTGTCGACTATTCGATCGGCAAGGGCGTCGCGCCCGGCGTGTTCTGCATCATCGAAACCAAGCATCCGCGCGTGCTGGAGCGCATGATCGACCTCAAGGTCGGCAAGGGCCCCTATTTCACGATCTTCCGCCCTTATCACCTCACCAGCCTGGAAGTGCCGCTGTCGGCGGCGCGCGCCGTGGTCTACAAGCGCGCCGACATGGAACCGCTCGATCATCCGGTGGCCGAGGCGGTGGCGGTGGCCAAGACCAGTCTCGGCACCGGCCAGTCGCTCGGCATGATCGGCGAGAACGACTACCGCGGCTTCGCCATGACTTGGGATGACGCGCGAGCCAAGGGCGCGCTGCCGCTCGGGCTTGCTGAACGTGCCAAGGTGGTGAAGCCGGTCAAGGCCGGCGACTTCCTGACCTATGAAAACTGTGTACCCGACGATTCGATGGTGATAACCCAGATCCGCCGTCGTCTCGACCAGTCGGACGGACGGTTCGTAACCAACGCGGCCTAAAGCGCGTCGCGCGGAATCGGATCTAGGCGACGCGCTTTAGGTCCTTTTTTATGCATGTCGTTTTCGCAAAACCGCTGCACACTTTTGCGCGACATGCTCTAACCTTCCGGATCCCAGCCTGATGGACGATGTGGTAATCGGGATCGACGCCTCGACGACCGCCGTGAAGGCGATTGCTTTCGCGCGCGACGGCTCGGAGCTTTTCCAGGCACGCGAGACCTATCCGCTTTCCAATCCGGCGCCCGGCCATTTCGAGCAGGACGCCGAGCATTGGTGGGCGGCGCTGCTGTCGGCGCTGCAGCAAGTCGCCAAGGCGATCGATGCCTCACGCGTGAAAGCCATCTCAATCGCGCACCAGCGCGAGAGCTTCACGCTGATCGACAACGCCGGCAAGCCGCTCATCCCCGCCATATTGTGGCTCGACGAACGCGCCCGCCGCCAGGTGGCGCGGCTTTCGGAAGAACTGGGCCGCGAGGCGATCCGCGACTGGAGCGGCAAGCCGCCGGACCCGACGCCGGCGCTCTACGCTTTGGCCTGGCTGATGGAGCACCGGCCGCAGGCGCTGGCGGAAGCGGCCGCGCTGGTCGACGTGCACGCGTTCTTGGTCCACCGGCTCACCGGGCGACTCGTCACCAGCACGGCGAGCGCCGATCCGCTCGGCCTGCTGGACATCGCGCATGGCGTCTGGCACCCGAGGCTGGTCGAGGCGGCGGGACTGCGGCCGGAGCAACTGCCGGAGCTCGCAGCCCCTGGCGCGGTCAGCGGCACGTTGTCGGAAAGCATCGCGGCGGCGATCGGCCTGAAGGCCGGCACGCCGGTTATTGCGGGCGCCGGAGACGGCCAGGCGATGGGCCTCGGCATGGGAGTCTACGGGTCCGGCAAAAGCTATCTGTCGTTGGGCTCAGGCGTCGTCAGCGGAAATTATTCCGGCACGGTCACGACGTCGGATGCATTCCGCACGCTGGTTTCGCCGACCGGCTCCGGCTTCATGCTGGAGACGGTGCTGCGTTCCGGCATGCAGTTGGTCGACTGGATCGTGCGCACCACCGGCGCGCCTTCGGCCGCGGTGCTGGAGAAGGCTGCGAAGGATGTCGCGCCAGGCAGCGACGGATTGCTCGTCATGCCCTATTGGGCCGGCGTCATGAGCCCTTACTGGGACGGCTCGGCGCGCGGCGCCATCGTCGGCCTGTCGCTCGATCACGAGCCAAGGCATCTCTTCCGCGCGGTGCTGGAGGGCGTAGCGCTGGAGCAGGCGATCGCCACCGAGGCGATGGAGGAACAGACCGGCAAGGCCGACGCGATGATCGCGGCCGGCGGCGGCACCAATTGCGCACTGCTGATGGAAATCATGGCGAGCGTGCTCGAGCGCCCGCTCTTCGTCTCGCCGGTCAACGAAGCAGCGGCGCTGGGAGCCGCCATGCTCGCGGCCTCGGCAATCGGCTGGTTCGCGTCACCGGAAGAAGCGGCAAAGGCGATGGCGGCACGGCCGGCACGCCAGGTCGATCCTGTCGAGGCGCTTGTTCCGACCTACCGCGCACGCAAAGAAGTCTATCGTGATCTCTATCACGCGACACGCGATATCCACACGCGGCTCGGCGCGATTACCGGAACTACCGGCTAAGCAGCCCCTTGGCCGCGTCTTCGTCGGTGATCAGCACCGAGACCTTCGTATTCGCAAGTGCGGCGCGCATGACGGCGATCTTCTCCCGCCCGCCCGACACCAGGATGGTGGTCGGAATGTCGGAGAGATCCTGCAGCGGGTAGGCGCAGACGCGGCGGTTGACCTCATGGTCAACGATGCGGCCCTCGGCATCGATGAAGTGGCAGAGGATATCGCCGACCGCGCCCGCCGCCTGCAATTCCTCCAATTCGCTGGGCTTGATGAAACCGTAATTGGCGATCGGGCTGTCGTTGGAAAAGGAGCCGACGCTGAGCACGGCGATGTTGGCGCGCCGCGCCCTAAAGACCACATCCTGGACGCTGCGCTGGCTCATGAAGGCATCGCGCTGCTCCGGCCTGTCGGCATAGACGGGCACGGGCAGCAGATAGCATTCGGCGCCGATCTTCTCAGCGAATTCCCAGGCGCTCTCGGTCGGATTGAGCGGCTGCGCATGGGTGAGGCCGCCAAGCATCGAGACCACGGTGGTCCTGGCGATCGGTCGCCTGGGCAATTCGTTGATGGCGAATTTCAGCGTCCTGCCCCAACCCAGTGCGATAACGTCGCCCGGATTGACGTTGTCGGCGAGATAGGCGGCGGCGGCATGGCCGATCATCAGCGGCGCGTTGCTCCGGTCGGCGGCCGACGGCACGACCACCGCCTGGCTGAGGCCGAAGCGCTGCTTCAGGCTTTCCTCCAGCTGCACGCATTCGACGACGCTGTCGCGAATGCGGAACTGGACCACGCCCTCCTCGCGCGCGGCCGACAGAATCCGGTGCACCTTGATACGGCCGACGCCGAGGATCTCCGAGATCCGCTCCTGCGTCAGCCCTTCGACATAATAGTGCCAGGCGGCTCGGGCCTTGAGCTCGGCATCCGGAAAACGCGAGACCCTGTCGTTCTCGATCACCGCCATGCTTTATGCCTCCGTATGCGCTCGACTTCCCTATGGCAAACTGTCGGTTCACGCAAACTGCCGCCGAATGGCTGCGCGGCACTTGACAATTTTCTGATGAACGTTTTAGCTGAACAAAATTGCAGATCAAAGATAAATTGTTCACAAGGGAGGATGCCTGGTGAACAAGAGCGGAAGGCAAGGCACGCCTAACCGCTGACGGAGGAGACGAAGTGGCCGTGAGCAACGAGACGAGCGAGTTGAAGGCTGGCACCGGCGCCGCGCAGGCCGCTTCCGGTGCGAAGCTTTCGGCGTTGTTTGCCGGAACGATGGGACCGCTGATCGGGCTGGTGCTGCTGTGCCTGGCGCTGGCGCTGACCACCGACACCTTCCTGACGGTACGCAATATCCTCAACGTGCTCGACCAGGTGACCGTCCTCGGCATCATGGCGATCGGCATGACGCTGGTCATCCTGATCGGCGGCATCGACCTTTCCGTCGGCTCGGTGCTGGCGCTGGCCTCGATGGTGATGGGCTATGTCGCCTATCCCGACTATCTCAATCTCGGCATCCCGGCGGGCATCGCCGCGGCGCTCGTCGTCGCCGCTCTCTGCGGCCTGGTGTCGGGCCTGCTGGTGACGGTGACGAAACTGCCGCCCTTCATCGCGACGCTTGCCATGATGTCGGTGGCGCGCGGCCTCGCCAACATGATCACCGACGGCTCGCAGATCGTCGGCTTTCCCGACTGGTTCACCAACCTCTCGATCGTGCGCCACTTCGGCTTCCTGTCGGTCACCGTCGGGCTGATGATCGTGCTGGCGATCGTCTTCGCGATCTTCCTCAATTACCGCGCCACCGGCCGCAGCCTCTACGCGATCGGCGGCAGCGCCGAGGTTGCCCGCCTCTCCGGCATTCCGGTGAAGTCGCTGACCAACTGGGTCTACGCAATCTGCGCACTGCTGGCGGGACTGGCCGGCATCGTGCTCGCGGCCCGGCTCGATTCCGTGCAGCCGAGCTCGGGCGTCGGCTACGAGCTCGACACGATCGCCGCGGTGGTGATCGGCGGCGCCAGCCTTTCCGGCGGCATCGGCTCGATCGGCGGCACGGCGATCGGCGTTCTCATCATCGGCGTGCTGCGCAACGGCCTCAACCTGCTCGGCGTGTCACCCTTCATCCAGCAGGTGGTGATCGGCGTGGTGATCGCGCTGGCGGTTGCCACCGATACCTGGCGGCGGCGCCGCCAATAGGAATTCGCCCGGATGTCCGGGCGGAACGGATCGGTCGATCCGAGACTGGGACTGTCCGGCCGAGGGCGCCGCGATGCGCAGGCGGACAGATCGAACACCAACGGAGGAAAAACATGCTGACCAAACGTTCACTGCTGCTTGCGGCCGCGGCCATCGTCCCGCTGCTCGGCCTGTCCGATGCCGCCTCGGCCAAGGACGCCAAGAAGCTCGGCCTCGCCGTCGCCAATCTGCAGGCGGACTTCTTCAACCAGATCAAGCAGTCGGTCGAAGCCTATGCCAAGGAGAAGGGCATCGAGGTCATCACCGTCGACGCCAAGGGCGATTCGGCCACGCAGGTCAGCCAGGTGCAGGACCTCGTCACCCAGAACATCGACGCGCTGATCTATATCCCGGCCGGCGCCACCGCCGCGACGGTGCCGACCAAGACCGCGAAGGCCGCCGGCATCCCGGTGGTCAATGTCGACCGCAACGCCGACGGCGCGCCCGGCGACACCTTCATCGCCACCGACAGCGTCAACTCGGCCAAGGGCGTGTGCGACTACATCGCCAAGCAGGCCGGCGGCAAGGGCGAGATGGTGATCATCCATGGCCAGAAGGGCACGACGCCGGAAGTCGACCGCTCCAAGGGCTGCGGCGAGGCGCTCAAGGCGTATCCGGACATCAAGGTGGTCGGCGAGCTCTGGAGCGATCAGTGGCACCAGGACGAAGGCTTCAAGCTGGCGCAGGACCTGCTGCAGGCCCATCCGAATGTCTCGATCATCTTCGGCCAGGCCGACGCGCTGGCTCTGGGCGCCGCGCAGGCGGTCAAGGTCGCCAACCCCGACCACAAGGTCTGGATCGCCGGCTTCGACGGCGACGTTGCGGCGCTCAAGGCGCTGAAGGACGGCGTGTTTGACGTCACCGCGACCCAGCAGACGCAGGGCATGGGCCGGCTAGCCGTCGACTCGGCGATCAAGATCGTGGCGGGCGAAAAGCTGCCGGCCGAGCAACTGCAGGACGCGACGCTGACCACCAAGGACAATGTCTCGCAATTCATCGAGAAGCATCCGTAAGGCGGCAACCGTTGAGAGAGCGCCACGATGTCCACTGAACCTCGCCATAGCGAAGGCCCGCATAACGGGCTCTTCGTCAACGGCCTCTGCAAGAGCTACGGACCGGTGCAGGTCCTGGCCGATGCGAGCTTCGAGGTGCGGCCGGGCGAGGTCGTGGCGCTGCTCGGCGAGAACGGTGCCGGGAAGTCGACGGTGTCCAACATCATCGCCGGTTCGACCAAGCCTGATGCCGGCACCATCATCTGGCGGGGGAAGCCCTATTCCCCCGCCAATCCCGCCGCGGCCATCGAGGCCGGCGTCGGCATGATCCATCAGGAATTGAAGCTGCTGCCGGACCTATCGGTGGCGGAGAATGTCTATGTCGGGCGGCTGCCGATGCGGGGCGGCCGCATCGACCGGGCAACCATGAACGCGAAGGCCTCGGCGCAATTGAAGCGCCTCGGCCTCGACGTCTCGCCGGAGCGCAAGGTACGCACGCTGCGCGTCGCGGCACAGCAGCAGGTGGAGATCGCCAAGGCGCTGACGCTGAATGCCGAGCTTCTGATCCTCGACGAACCGACCGCCGCGCTCGGCGGCGAGGAGACGGAGCTGCTGTTCAAGCAAATCCGCAAGCTCAAGGCCGAAGGCATGTCCTTCATCTATATCAGCCACCGGCTGGACGAGATCGCTCAGATCGCCGACCGTGTGGTGGTAATGCGCGACGGCCGCATCGTCGCCCGGCACGAGCGCGCCGACATCCCGGTGCGCACGGTCGTCGAGCAGATGGTCGGACGCAGCGTCGAACGCATGTTCCCGAAGCTGTCGGCGCCGGGCACCGAGACAGTGCTCGAAGTCGAGAACCTGTCCTCGCCGGAGCGCAGCTTCAACAATGTTTCGTTCGCGGTGAAATCGGGCGAAATCCTGGGCATCGCCGGGCTGATCGGCGCCGGCCGCACCGAACTGGTCAGGGCGATCGCCGGCGCCGATCCAATCTCGTCCGGCGCGGTGCGGGTCGCGGGCCAGCCTGTTCATCTCAGCGGCCCCGCGGCGGCGATCAGGGCCGGCGTCGTGCTGGTGCCGGAGGACCGCAAGGAACAGGGCGTCGTATTGGAGCAGACGATCGGCGAGAACCTCGCCATCGGCAATTTCGATCATGTCGCACCGAAGGGCTGGGTGTTTCCCAAAGCGGTTCAGAGGTTCGCCGAGGCCGGCATATCGAGGCTCGGCGTCAAGGGTCGGCCGAACCAGGCGGTCTCAAAACTTTCCGGCGGCAACCAGCAGAAGGTGATCATCGCCAAATGGGTGTCGCGGCCGCCCAAGGTGTTCATCCTCGATGAGCCGACGCGCGGCATCGACGTTGGCGCCCGCGCGGCGATCTACGATGTCATCGCCGACCTTGCCCGCTCGGGCATGGCCGTGGTGGTGGTGAGCTCGGATCTCGAGGAGGTGCTGGGGCTTTCGCACCGGGTTCTGGTGCTGAGCCGCGGCCGCCAGCGCGGCATCCTCGATCGCGACGAAGCAAGCAATGTCGCCGTGATGGAACTCGCCACGAGCTGAGGGCACGGCAGATGGGAATAAAGCGCAGCAGGTGATAGCCTCCCAAGCACCGGACCGCGCGGGGCGCCAGCAGGGCTGGCGCCCCTTCTTTCAGGGAGAGGGAGAAAGATGAAACTGTTCGATATTGATGGCGACGTGGCGCTGGTGACGGGCGCCGGCAGCGGCATCGGTCAAGCGATCGCCATCGGTCTGGCGGAAGCCGGCGCCGATGTCGCCTGCTTCGGCCACAGCTCGAAGGGCGGGCTGGGAGACACGGCCGACAAGATCAGGGCGCTCGGCCGCAAGGCGCTGGTGCTGACCGGAACTGTCACATCGCAGAGCGATCTCGCGGCAGCGGTCGAACGCGTCGAAAAGGAACTCGGCGCGCTGACGATCGCGGTCAACAATGCCGGCGTCGCCGGTGCCGAACCCGCCGAGACGCTGCCGATTGAGAAGTGGCAGAAGCTCTACGACGTCAATGTCAGCGGCGTGTTCCTGTCCTGCCAGGCCGAGGCGCGCGTCATGCTGCCCCGGCGCAAAGGCTCGATCATCAACATCGCCTCGATGTCCGGCTCGATCGTCAACCGCGGCCTGACGCAGGCGCACTATAATTCGTCCAAGGCGGCGGTGATCCACATGTCGAAGAGCCTCGCCATGGAGTGGGCCGATCGCGGCCTGCGCGTCAATGTGGTGAGCCCCGGCTACACGCTGACGCCGATGAACAAGCGGCCGGAGGTCGCCGAGCAGGTCAAAATCTTCGAGCGCGACACGCCGATGGGCCGCATGGCGACGCCTGAGGAAATGGTCGGGCCGACCGTGTTCCTGGCGAGCCGGGCCGCGAGTTTCGTCACCGGCATCGACCTCATCGTCGATGGCGGCTTCGTCTGCTGGTAGGAGAAAGAAAAAGTGCAGAAGCGTTTCGAAGGAAAGACGGCAATCGTCACAGGCGCCAGCGGCGGCATCGGTGCGGCCATGGCGAAGCGTTTCGCGGCGGAAGGTGCTGCGGTCGTGATCAGCGCCATTGATCCGCGCGTCGACGAGGTCGCCGCCGGCCTGAAGGCTGCGGGCGCGAAGGTCGCCTCGATGCGCATGGACGTGACGAAGAAGGACGAGGTCGAAGCGCTTTACGATCTCGCGGAGAATGAATTCGGTCGGGTCGACATTTCGGTGCAGAACGCCGGCGTCATCACCATCGCCAAAATCGAGGCGATGACGGAATCCGAGTGGGACAAGGTGATGGCGGTGAACACGAAAGGCGTGTTCCTGTGCTGCCAGGAAGCGATCGCGCGCATGCGCAAGCACGGCCAAGGCGGCCGGCTGATCAATACCGCGTCCGGCCAGGCGCGGCAGGGTTTCATCTACACGCCGCATTACGCCGCGTCGAAGTTCGGGGTTGTCGGCATCACGCAGAGCCTGGCCAAGGAAGTGGCCAAGGAGAAGATCACCGTCAACGCCATCTGCCCCGGCATCATCGACACCGACATGTGGGCCTATAACGACACCGCATGGGGCCAGCTGCTCGGCGACTACAAGCCGGGCGAGCTGATGGCGGAATGGGTGAAGAACATCCCGATGGGCCGCGCCGGCAGCGGCGAAGACGTCTCGGGCCTCGTCAGCTTTCTCGCCAGCGATGACGCGGCCTACATCACCGGACAGACCATCAATGTCGACGGCGGCCTGATCATGTCGTGAGAAGGCCTGCGATGCGTTGAGTGACCGCGGCGCCAGCCTCGCTGCGACCCAGGCAGCCGGGTCGCGACAGCCGATTTCATCGCAGGTTCTGCGACATAAGACGGCTTGCCGCCGTGATTGCGCTCCTGTATCGCCACCGAATATGTTCACCTCGAGTGAAATAAATCGGCGGAAAGTTGAGGGGCGCCATGGCGAAGAAGACGACCGACACCAAGCCTTCCGGCGCGAGCGACCAAGCCAAGCCGTTGCCGAAGAGCGTCTCGGCGGACGGGCGAACCGTGCGAACCATCCGCGCGCCGCTGACGCAGAATCCGCACGCCGTCCGCGACACGCGCGAGAAAGTGCTGGAGGTGGCGATCGGCCATGAGGTGCGCGCCTTCCGCAAGAAGCTCGGCATCACCGTCGCCGATCTCGCGGCCGCCACCGACATTTCGTTGGGCATGCTGTCGAAGATCGAGAACGGCATCACCTCGCCGTCGCTAACCACGCTGCAGGCGCTGTCGCGGGCGCTCGGCGTGCCGGTCACGGCCTTCTTCCGCCGCTTCGAGGAAGAGCGCGCCGCCGTCTTCGTCAAGGCCGGCGAAGGCGTCGACGTCGAGCGGCGCGGCACACGCGCCGGCCACCAGTACAATCTGCTTGGCCATATCGGCGCCAACACCAGCGGCGTGGTGGTCGAGCCCTATCTGATCACGCTGACCGAGGACTCCGACGTGTTCCCGACCTTCCAGCATGCGGGTATGGAGTTCCTCTATATGCTCGAGGGCGAGGTCGTATACCGGCACGGCAGCAATCTCTATCCGATGAAGCCGGGCGACAGCCTGTTCTTCGACGCCGATGCGCCGCATGGGCCGGAAGAACTGACACAGCTGCCGATGCGCTATCTCTCCATCATCTGCTATCCGCAGAACAGCACGACCTGACCAACCCGAACCCGGACATCGTCGGTGACGCATTCGTCGAAGGTCCGACCTCGCGAAGCATTTCCGTGGCATTTCCACCAGCTCGTGCCGGCGCTGTGCCGTCCGCGGCAATTATCCTGCAGGCAAATAGTTTTATCCACAGGCAATCCTGCGGCGGACCCCCAAACCGTTTACCGAACGGAAAACCGGCTTGACAACTTCGCGGTTCGGGCAGAACTTATGAAAAAAATTTCACTCTGTTGAAAGAGTGGACGCCCGGTCGATTGCGGGGCCGGACGTCGAGAAAAGGGGAAAAACCGATGTCCGACCTTAAGCAGCGCATCGAAGCGCTGTACCGTTCCGACGTGCGCGGATCCGTGCTCCTGATCGTCTGCCTTTGGGCGACGATCCTCTTCGTCCTCTTGATGACCTGGGCCTACATCCCCGACAGCGGGATCAAGCTCGTGGTGGTGATCGCCGCGGCCGCGGTGCTGATCTTCAACACCGCCGCCATCCTGGCGATGCTCAACCACTACAAGGAAGACAAGGATTTCATCTACGGCCTCGACATCAAGAACGCCGATGCGTTCCGCAACCGCCAGTCCTGAAGGGAGAAAGCATGTCCCGCTACATTCCGCCGGAGCAGAGCAAGGCCGGTCAGGTCTTCGACATCGCCGTCGTCGTCGTCGCCATTTTCGTGGCGCTTTGGTTGCCGCTGAAACTCGGCCTCGCGGGTGCTGCGAAATCGATCGACGTGCTCGACGCCAAGACCTGGGAAGCGCTCGGCCAGAACGCGACCATGGCCTCCATCTGGGAAAAGCTCGGCTACACGCCGGAGACCGCCCACGACATCATCCAGAACCGCTTCCACTACATCATCGACTGGCCGACGCTGATCATCATGGCGGTGGTGCTGATCGCCTATTTCGTCTTCCTGTTCCGCGCCTCCGATCGCGAATATCGCGAGGTGATCAACGAGAAGTTCGACGGCAAGTAACCCGGGAACACGATCATGTGGATGACAGTCTCTTACGCATGCTGGGGCATCTCGATCCTGCTCGCGCTGTGGATGCTCTACGACTGGTTCAAGGTCGACACGACCTATTCCGAGGAGACGCTGACCTCCTCGCGCGAAGGCGAGCTTGAAGCCGTCTCCGAAAAGCACCGGATCTGAGTGGAGCCTCACCAATGACAGTCGCGGTTGAAACGAGAGAAACGGTGGTCCACGGCGACCGCGTCTCGCTGCTACGCGTGCTCGGCCCCGCCCATGTCTGGGCGCTCGGCGTCGGCATCGTGCTGGTCGGCGAGTTCACCGGCTGGAATTTTGCCGCCGACAAGGGCGGCGCGCTCGCCGCGCTGATCGTCTGCTGGGTCGTCGGACTGCTCTACACCTCGGTCGCGATGATCGATTCGGAAGTGACGTCGACGGTCGCCGCCGCCGGCGGCCAGTACGCGCAGGCCAAGCACATCGTCGGGCCACTGATGGCTTTCAACGTCGCGCTGTTCCTGGTCTTTGCCTACACGATGCTCGAAGTCTCGGATGCGATCCTGCTCGGCGACACCATCGTTGCCAAAGCAGGTGTCGAGGGATTGACCCACAATTCCTTCATCGCCGCCACCATCGTCGTGCTGGCATGGCTCAACTATCGCGGCGTGCTGATGACGCTCAACGTCAACTTCGTCATCACGGCGATCGCCTATATCTCGATCGTCATCCTGTTCTTTTCGGTCAGTCCATGGACGCAAGGGGCGGTGCTGAAGCTCAACGAACTGGTCACTCCCGGCAACGCGCTGCCCTATGGCTGGATCGGCGTGATCGCCGCCTTCCAGTTCGGCATCTGGTACTATCTCGGCATCGAGGGCACCACGCAAGCGGCCGAGGAAGTGCGCTCGCCGGCGCGTTCCCTGCCCTACGGCACGATGGCCGGCATGATCACGCTTCTGATCGCCGCCGCCATGACCTGGTATGTCTGCGCCTCGCTGATGCCGTGGGAATATCTCGGCATCACCTATTATCCGCTCTGGGACGCCGGCAAGCTGACCGGCAGCCCGCTGCTCGAGAACCTGCTCTTCATCGCGACGCTGCTTGCAGCCCTTGCCTCGGCCAATGGCTGCATCAATGACGCCGCCCGCGCCTGGTTCTCGCTCGGCCGCGACCGCTACCTGCCGAGCTGGTTCTCGGCGGTGCATCCGAAGTATCGCACGCCCTATCGGTCGATCCTGTTCCTGCTGCCGATCGCGCTGGCCTTCGCCTTCATCGCCGATCTCAACCAGGCGATCACCTTCTCGATCCTGTCGGGCGTGCTGCAATACACCTTCATGAGCATCAACATCATGATGTTCCGCAAGAAGTGGCCGCTCGGCTCGATCCGCCGTGGCTACACGCATCCCTTCCATCCGCTGCCGGCGATCGTGCTGTTCTGCCTGTGCGTGGTGACCTTCTTCGCCATCTTCCTCGGCTTCGGCTCGCAGCTGATCGCGATGATCGCCTTCTACTTCCTGATCTCGCTGTGGTTCCACTTCTACCGCTACAAGTTCGTGCGCCGCGGCGACCAGTTCACCATGCCCTGGCCGAAGCCGCAGGGCTATTGAACGGAAAAAGACCCGCCGCCTGGCGGCGGATCTTGGCGTGTCGAGATGTCTGAGTTGACGTCAATCTTGTTTGCCGGGGCGATCGTATTTGCGGTCGTCCTTCACCTTGCCTGGCTTGCGCGCTCCAGCCGCAACAGGGCCAGGGCGGCGCTCGCCGACGACGAGGCCGCCATCCGCGCCGTTATTCGCGACGCGATCGACGTCTCCGGCGGCACGGCCGGCGTCGCTACCTGGGCGGGTTCGCACAAGGGCGAGCGAGCGCAGGTGCGTACCATCGTTGACACGCTCGCGACCAGAAAGCTTCCCGCGCGCTGGCTCAGCGTGTCGATCACCGAGCCGGTGGCGGTGCCGGGCGTTTTCGACATGATGATGCGGCCGGGATCGCCGACGAGCTTCTCCAATTTCGACCATCTCGAACACACGCTGCCGAAGACGGCGGCGTTCCCCGACGAGGCGGTGCTGCGGACAGACCGCAAAGGCATCGTCTTCCCGCAGGAGGTGATCGCCGCGCATGCCGGGATATTCGGCGAAAGCCGCGCCAAGGAATTGCTGATCACGCCGAAGGGCGTGCGCATCGTGTGGCTGCTGGCCCAGGCCGATCGGGCGCGCTACGGTGTGTTCCGGCAAGCCGCTTTCGGCGACGCGAGGCTCGATCCGACATTGATCGAAAAACTGCTCGAAGCCGCAGCCTCGGTTCGCGACGCGATCAACCAGTGCGAAAGGCAGGCCGCATGAGCAACGCCACCGAACCCGCCGCCCGGCCTTCGAACCCTTATCTTGTGCTGGCCTCCGCGATCGTCCTGCCGGGCAGCGGACATGTCATGCTCGGCTTGCCGGCGCGGGGCCTGCAGTTCCTGTTCTTCATGGTGATCCTCGGCTGGGTCACAACCAAGGTGGCGCCGGCGGATGCCAGCTTCATCGGTCGCCATGCCGGCGGGTTCCTGATCTATGCGTTGTCGATCCTCGATGCCTACACGATAGCGCGGGTCCGCCACGCGATATGGGCCCACGGCCATCCCGACGGCGACAACGCTACAGGCGGCGCGAGAACGGAAATATAATCAGAGGAAAATTTCTTTCATGCCATTGAATTCGCGGATTTCATTCGGTACACCATTTGGAAGCCACAAACGTCGGAGGCTGACATGTGCGGAATCGTCGGACTTTTCCTCAAGGACAAGACGCTGGAGCGGAAGCTCGGCGCCATGCTGTCGGAGATGCTTATCTCGCTCAGCGACCGCGGTCCGGACAGCGCCGGCATCGCCATCTATGGCGCGGCGACCGGCAACGAGGCCAAGATCACCGTGCAGTCGCCGAAGCCCGAGCGCGATTTCCGCGGCCTCGACGTCGAGCTCGCCAAGGCGGTCGGCGCGCCGGTGAGCGTCGCGGTGAAGTCGACGCATGCGGTTATCCGCACCACGCCCGACAAGGTCGACGCCGCGCGTGAGGCGCTGCAGTCGCTTCGGCCCGATATCCGCATCATGGGCGCCGGCGAAGCAGTCGAGATCTACAAGGAAGTCGGCCTGCCGGAAGCCGTCGTCGATCGCTTCGACGTGCGCTCGATGACCGGCACGCATGGCATCGGCCACACCCGCATGGCGACGGAGTCGGCGGTCACTACGATGGGCGCGCATCCCTTCTCGACCGGCGCCGACCAGTGCCTGGTGCACAACGGTTCGCTCTCCAACCACAACAATGTCCGCCGCGAGCTGGTGCGCGAAGGCATGACCTTCGAGACGGAGAATGATACGGAAGTGGCGGCCGCCTATCTCTCCAACAGGATGGCGCATGGCAAGAATCTCGGCGAAGCGCTCGAAGGCACGCTCTCCGACCTCGACGGCTTTTTCACCTTCGTCGTCGGGACCAAGAACGGCTTCGGCGTTGTGCGCGATCCGATCGCCTGCAAGCCGGCCGTGATGGCCGAGACCGACCAGTATGTCGCGTTTGGCTCGGAATATCGCGCGCTCACAAAATTGCCCGGCATAGACAATGCGAGGGTCTGGGAGCCGGAGCCCGCAACGGTCTATTTCTGGGAGCATTGAGTTCATGCCTGCAACACCCATGCCGAAGGCGCAGCGCGAGCAAGGCCATGCGAGGGTCTTCGACCTCGCAGAACAGTCGCTGCGCGAGCTGAACCAGGCGCTTCATCAGCTGACCCCCGGCTCGAACGAGACCGCTTGGGAAGTGCTCAACCCGAAAGGCAGCCATTCGGTCGCCGTCGGCGTCGACCAGCCGATCAGCATCGATGTGCGCGGCAGCGTCGGCTATTACTGCGCCGGCATGAATGATGGTGCCGCGATCACCGTGCATGGCTCGGCCGGCCCCGGCGTCGGCGAGAACATGATGTCCGGCTCGATCGTGGTCAAAGGCGATGCCAGCCAGTATGCCGGCGCCACCGGCCGCGGCGGGCTGCTGGTCATCGAGGGCAATGCTTCCTCGCGCTGCGGCATCTCGATGAAGGGCATCGATATCATCGTGCACGGCAATATCGGCCACATGTCGGCCTTCATGGCGCAGTCCGGCAATCTGGTGGTGCTGGGCGATGCCGGCGACGCCCTGGGCGATTCCATCTATGAGGCGCGGCTCTTCGTGCGCGGCAAGGTCGAAAGCCTGGGTGCCGACTGCATCGCCAAGGAGATGCGGCCCGAGCATATCGAACTGCTGCAGGGCCTGCTCGACAAGGCCGGTGTCACCGACGTCGAAGCTTCGGAGTTCAAGCGCTACGGCTCGGCCCGGAAGCTCTACAATTTCAATATCGACAACGCCGACGCGTATTGAGGCAAGATGACCTACCGCAACCCGCCGACGACGCCACGCAAGTCCGCGACCTTCGACGACTACACGCTTTCCGAAATACGCCGCGCGGCCGCGACCGGCATCTATGACATCCGCGGGGCCGGCGCCAAGCGCAAGCTGCCGCATTTCGACGACCTCCTGTTCCTCGGCGCCTCGATCTCGCGCTATCCGCTTGAAGGCTATAGGGAGCGCTGCGACACCAGCGTGGTGCTGGGCTCGCGCCACGCCAAAAAGCCGATCGAGCTGAAGATCCCGATCACCATCGCCGGCATGAGCTTCGGCTCGCTCTCCGGTCCGGCCAAGGAAGCGCTCGGCCGAGGCGCGACGCTTTCCGGCACCTCGACCACTACCGGCGACGGCGGCATGACCGAGGAAGAGCGCGGCCATTCGAAGACGCTGGTCTACCAATACCTGCCGTCGCGCTACGGCATGAACCCGCGTGACCTGCGCCGTGCCGACGCGATCGAAGTTGTCGTCGGACAGGGCGCCAAGCCCGGCGGCGGCGGCATGCTGCTGGGACAGAAGATCTCCGACCGCGTCGCCGAGATGCGCACGCTGCCCAAGGGCATCGACCAGCGCTCGGCCTCGCGCCATCCCGACTGGACCGGCCCGGACGATCTCGAGATCAAGATCCTGGAGCTGCGCGAGATCACCGACTGGGAGAAGCCGATCTACGTCAAGGTCGGGGGCGCCCGTCCTTATTACGACACCGCGCTTGCGGTGAAGGCCGGCGCCGACGTCGTCGTGGTCGACGGCATGCAGGGCGGCACCGCCGCGACCCAGGAAGTATTCATCGAGAACGTCGGTCAGCCGACGCTCGCCTGCATCAGGCCGGCGGTGCAGGCCCTGCAGGACCTCGGCATGCACCGCAAGGTGCAGCTGATCGTCTCCGGCGGCATCCGCAACGGCGCCGATGTCGCCAAGGCGCTGGCGCTCGGCGTCGACGCGGTGTCGATCGGCACCGCCGCACTCGTGGCGCTTGGCGACAACGACCCGCGCTGGGAGACGGATTACAACGCGCTCGGCACCACGGCCGGCGCCTATGACGACTGGCACGAAGGCAAGGACCCGGCCGGCATCACCACGCAGGATCCCGAGTTGATGAAGCGCGTCGATCCGATCGCCGCCGGTCGGCGGCTCGCCAACTACTTGAAGGTGATGACGCTCGAGGCTCAAACCATTGCCCGCGCCTGCGGCAAGAACAGCCTGCACAATCTCGAGCCCGAGGACCTGGTCGCGCTCAGCATCGAAGCAGCCGCCATGGCCGGCGTGCCGCTTGCCGGCACCAACTGGATACCGGGGAAGAACGGCTTCTAGGACACTCCATCCAGGATCACATAAGCGAGGAACTATAATGGGGAACGATCTCGCCGCATTCGCCAAGGAGAACGGCGTCAAATACTTCATGATCTCCTACACCGACCTGTTCGGCGGGCAGCGTGCCAAGCTGGTGCCGGCGCAGGCGATCGCCGACATGCAGAAGGACGGCGCCGGATTTGCCGGCTTCGCCACGTGGCTCGATCTCACGCCGGCGCACCCCGACATGCTGGCGGTGCCGGATCCGGATTCGGTGATCCAGCTGCCGTGGAAGCCGGAGGTAGCCTGGGTGGCGGCCACGTGCGTGATGGACGACAAGCTCGTCGACCAGGCGCCGCGCAACACGTTGAAGCGGCTGATCGAAGAGGCCGCCCGCGACGGCATGCATGTCAAGACCGGCATCGAGGCCGAGTTCTTCCTGATCTCGCCGGACGGCAGCGCTATCTCCGACCAGTACGACACGGCGTCGAAACCCTGCTACGACCAGCAAGCGGTGATGCGTCGCTACGACGTGATCGCCGAGATCTGCGACCATATGCTGGCGCTGGGCTGGGGTCCGTACCAGAACGACCATGAGGACGCCAACGGCCAGTTCGAAATGAACTGGACCTTCGATCACGCGCTGGCGACCGCCGACAAGCACTCTTTCTTCAAGTTTATGGTCAAGTCAGTTGCGGAAAAGCATGGGCTGCGCGCGACTTTCATGCCCAAGCCCTTCCAGGGCCTGACCGGCAATGGCTGCCATGCGCACATCTCGGTGTGGGACGAGACCGGCAAGACCAATGTCTTCGCCGACAATTCGGAGGAGCTCGGCCTGTCCGCCAAGGGCAGGAACTTCCTCGGCGGCA
This sequence comes from Mesorhizobium sp. WSM4989, assembly GCF_029625795.1. Lineage (NCBI taxonomy): Bacteria > Pseudomonadati > Pseudomonadota > Alphaproteobacteria > Hyphomicrobiales > Phyllobacteriaceae > Mesorhizobium > Mesorhizobium sp. WSM4989. The sequence goes on from NZ_JARTVN010000001.1 coordinate 1,149,412, forward strand.
TCATGAAGCATGCTTCGGCACTTGCCGCGATCACCAATCCGACGGTCAACTCCTACAAGCGCATCAACGCGCCGCGCACCATTTCGGGCGCCACCTGGGCGCCAAACACGGTGACCTGGACCGGTAACAACCGTACCCACATGGTGCGCGTGCCGGGACCGGGCCGCTTCGAGCTGCGTCTGCCGGACGGCGCCGCCAATCCCTATTTGCTGCAGGCAGTGATCATCGCTGCCGGCCTCGACGGCATCCGCTCGAAGGCCGATCCCGGCAAGCGCTACGACATCGACATGTACCAGTTCGGTCATACCGTGACGGATGCGCCGAAACTGCCGCTCAACCTGCTCGATGCGCTGCGTGAGTTCGACAAGGACAAATCGCTGAAGGCGGCGCTGGGTGAGGAATTTTCGTCGGCATATCTAAAGCTGAAGCAACAGGAATGGAATTCCTATGCTTCGCACTTCACGCAGTGGGAGCGCGACCACACGCTGGACATCTAAAGCCCGTCGGCCGTGCAATCCGATGCGATAGAGAAGAGTCGGCGTGGGCGAGCGGCCTCGGAATGATTTCATGAAATACTCGATCTTCTCGCTCGCCCGTGCCGCCCTCTCCGGCCACAAGACCTGGAAGCCGACCTGGCGGGATGCGGCTCCGAAGGATCGCTACGACGTGGTGATCATCGGCGGCGGCGGGCACGGGCTGGCGACCGCCTGGTTCCTCGCCAACGAGTTTGGCATCCGCAACGTTGCGGTGCTGGAGAAGGGCTGGATCGGCTCCGGCAATGCCGGCCGCAACACCACCATCATCCGCTCCAATTACGGCCTGCCCGGCAACACCGGCTTTTACGAATTGTCGATGAAGCTGTGGGAGCGGATGGAGCAGGATTTGAACTACAACGCGATGGTCAGCCAGCGCGGCGTCATCAACCTCTACCATTCCGACGCGCAGCGCGACGTCTTTGCCCGACGCGGCAACACCATGCGCATCAACGGCATCGATGCCGAGTTGCTCGACCAGGCGGCGCTCAGGAAGATGATGCCGTTCCTGAACTTCGACAATGCGCGCTTCCCGGTGCAGGGCGGGCTGTTGCAGCGACGCGGCGGCACGGCACGTCACGATGCCGTGGTCTGGGGCTACGCGCACGCGGCGAGCGAGCTCGGCGTCGACATCATCCAGAACTGCGAAGTCACCGGCTTCATGCGCGACACCAACGGCAAGGTCTCCGGCGTAGAGACCTCGCGCGGCCGGATCGGCGCCGGCAAGGTCGGCATGGCGGTCGCGGGCAGTTCCTCACGCGTCGCGGCGATGGCCGGACTGCGCCTGCCGATCGAGAGCCATGTACTGCAGGCCTTCGTCTCCGAAGCGATCAAGCCGCTCCTGCCCAACGTCATGACCTTCGGCGCCGGGCATTTCTATGTCAGCCAGTCGGACAAGGGCGGGCTGGTGTTCGGCGGCGACATCGACGGCTACAACTCCTATGCCCAGCGCGGCAATCTGCCTGTCGTGGAGGATGTTTGCGAAGGCGGCATGGCGCTGATCCCGATGATCGGCCGCGTGCGGCTTCTGCGCCAGTGGGGCGGCATCATGGACATGTCGATGGACGGCTCGCCGATCATCGACAAGAGCCCGGTCGACGGCCTCTATCTCAATGCCGGCTGGTGCTATGGCGGCTTCAAGGCGACGCCTGGCTCCGGCTTCGTCTTTGCTCATCTCATCGCCCGCGATCAATCGCACAAGGAAGCCGCCCGCTTCCGCCTCGACCGGTTCCAGCGCGGCGCCATGATTGACGAGAAGGGCCAGGGCGCCCAACCGAACCTCCATTGAAGACCCGACCATGCGCATAGTCTGTCCCTTCTGCGGCGAACGCGACCTCGGCGAGTTCACCTATCTCGGCGACGCCAAGCCGCAGCGCCCGCCTGCCGATGCCGGTGAAGACGCCGTCTACGACTACGTCTACCTGCGCGACAACATCGCCGGTGTGATGAGCGAGCATTGGTATCACGGCGGCGGCTGCCGGGCCTGGCTGAAGGTCACGCGCAACACGCTGACGCATGAGATTTCTTTGGTTGAGGCCGCCGCCGGCGTTGGAGCGAGGCAGGGTGCGAAATGAGTCTCACGCTCCAGGTCGGCGCCGCCCCTCACCTGCCTGCCGGCATCCTCTGCCCGTATAGTGACGGGGAGAGGGGCGCTCTCGCCAACAGTTTCGCCAATCGCCAGCGTTGCAAGATAAGAGCCGGCATCGGGGCCAGCCCACTTCTCCCCGTCTCTATACGGGGAGAAGTGCCCGGCAGGGCGATGAGGGGCAGCGCTGCCCTTCACCATGATATCGAACCGAGAGGGTGACATCGTGACCTCTCAAGCCAATCGCCTCTCAACTGGCGGCCTTATCGACCGCTCGACGCCGCTGAGCTTCCGCTTCGACGGCAAGACACTCTCCGGCTTCCAGGGCGATACGCTTGCCTCGGCGCTCGTCGCCAACGGCGTCAAGCTGGTCGGCCGCTCGTTCAAATATCACCGCCCGCGCGGCATCCTGACGGCGGGCTCGGAAGAGCCCAACGCGCTGGTCGAGCTGCGCAGTGGCGCGAGGCGCGAGCCGAACACCAAGGCAACGACCGCCGAGCTCTATGAAGGGCTCGAGGCCGCCAGCCAGAACCGCTGGCCGTCGCTCAATTTCGACGTCATGGCGGTCAACCAGCTCTTCGCGCCGATTTTCGTCGCCGGCTTCTACTACAAGACCTTCATGTGGCCGGCGAAATTCTGGGAAGCGATCTACGAACCGGCGATCCGCCGCGCCGCCGGCCTCGGCCGCGCGGCGGGCATTCCCGATCCCGATCGCTATGACAAAGCATGGGCGCATTGCGACGTGGCGATCGCCGGCTCCGGCCCGGCCGGTCTCGCCGCCGCCGTTGCCGCCGCGCGCTGCGGCGCGCGCGTCATCCTGTGCGAGGAGGATTTTGTCCTCGGCGGGCGCTTGCTGGCCGATGGCGGTACGATCGACGGGCTGCCGGCGGCCGAATGGATTGCCCGTACCCTGGACGAACTCGCGGCGATGCCGGACGTTCGCATCATGACGCGCACGACGCTGTTCGGCGTCTATGACGGCGGTACCTATGGCGCGATCGAGCGCGTCAACGACCATCTGTCCCTACCGCCGGAGCATCAGGTGCGGCAGCGGCTTTGGCGTATCGCCGCCAAGCGCTGTGTCGTCGCGGCGGGCGCGATCGAACGTCCCATCGTCTTTGCCGGCAACGATACGCCTGGCGTGATGATGGCGTCGGCCATGCGCAGCTACATTAACCGCTACGCCGCTGCACCGGCGCGACGTATTGCGCTGTTCACCAACAATGAGGATGGCTGGCGCACGGCGGAGGCTGCGATCGCAACCGGACTGCAGGTCGCTGCGGTGATCGATGGGCGGCCAGACGTTTCGCCGGCCCGTCGCTCGCTGGCCGGCAAGGGCGGCTTCCCGGTGCTCAACGGCTCAGTCAGTGGCGTCGACGGCGGCAAGAGCGGTGTGCGCAAGATTTCCGTGTCGCTGACCGGCGGCGCGCGCGCCGAAGTCGAGGCCGACGGGCTTGCCGTCTCTGGCGGCTGGAACCCTGTGGTCGGCCTCACCTCCTATCATCGCGGCCGGCCGAAATGGCGCGACGATATCGCCGCCTTCGTGCCGGACGGCGCGCCGCCCGGCATGGCGGCGGCAGGCGCGGCGAACGGCGCCTTCGGCCTTGGCGCCTGCCTGCGGGAAGGTTTCGAGGCAGGTGCGGCAGCGGCGCGCGATACGGGACGGAGCGGCAACGCCGGATCGGCGCCCCTCGCCGACGACGAGGCCTTTTCGCTGACGCCGCTCTGGCATGTCGCCGGCAAAGGCAAGGCCTTCGTCGACCAGCAGCATGACGTGACGGCGTCCGATGTCGAGCTGGCGCAGCGCGAGGGTTTCGAGTCGGTCGAGCATCTGAAGCGCTACACGACGCTCGGCATGGCGACCGACCAGGGCAAGACCTCGAATGTCGCCGGCCTCGCCATCATGGCGGCGGTGTCGGGTAAATCCATTCCCGAAACCGGAACGACGATCTACCGGCCGCCTTATGTGCCGGTCGCCATCGGCGCCTTCGCCGGTCACCATCGCGACGAGAATTTCCATGCGACGCGGCTGACGCCGTCGCATCACTGGGCGGCCGAACAGGGCGCGGTGTTCGTCGACACCGGCCTGTGGAAGCGCGCGCAATGGTATCCGTTGCCCGGCGAAAAAGACTGGCTGGAATCGGTGACCCGCGAGGTCAAGGCGGTGCGAAGCGGCGTCGGCTTCTGCGATGTCTCGACGCTGGGCAAGATCGACGTGCACGGCCCGGATGCCGGCGCCTTCCTGGACCGCGTCTATATCAACGCGTTCTCCAGCCTCGCAGTTGGCAAAGCGCGTTATGGACTGATGCTGCGCGAGGACGGTGTCGTCTATGACGACGGCACCACCTCGCGCCTGGCCAAGGACCATTATTTCCTCACAACCACGACCGCCAAGGCTGGGCTGGTGATGCAGCATCTCGAATTCTGCCGCCAGGTCCTATTCCCCGAACTCGACGTGCAGCTGACCTCGGTCTCCGACCAGTGGGCGCAATTCTCCATCGCCGGTCCGAAGACCCGCGATCTGCTGAAGGAGATCGTCGATCCGGCCGAAGACCTGTCGAACGAAGGCTTTCCGTTCATGGGCGCGCGCGAAGTCAAGCTGCGCGGCGGCATCAAGGCGAGGCTGTTCCGGATCTCCTTCTCCGGCGAGATGGCGTTCGAGATTTCGGTGCCGGCGCGCTACGGCGAGGCTCTGGCGCGCAACCTGATGATCGCGGGAAAGCCGTTCGGCGTGACGCCTTACGGCACCGAGGCGCTCGGCGTGATGCGCATCGAAAAGGGCCATGTCGCCGGACCGGAGCTCAACGGCACCACAACGGCTGCCGATCTCGGTCTCGGCAAGATGATGTCGACCAAGAAGGATTTCATCGGCCGCGTCATGGCCGGCCGCGAAGCACTCGTCGCGCCGAACCGGCAGGTGGTCGTCGGCATCAAGCCGACCGACAAGGCGCGCCGCCTACGCTCCGGCGCGCACATCGTTCCCAAGGGCGAGACCCCCGGACCAGACAACGACCAGGGCTATATCACCTCGGTCTGCTTCTCACCGGTGCTCGACCAGTGGATCGGGCTCGGCCTCGTCGAGCGTGGCCGTGCGCGCATTGGTGAGATCGTGCGCGCTCATGATCCGCTGCGTGGCGAGGAGTACGATGTCGAGCTCTGCAATTCCGTCTTCTACGATCCGGATGGAGGGCGCCAGCGTGGCTGATTTTTCCTGGAACATCCGCAGCCCGCTCGAGCGCGCCCTGGTCGCCGGCCGTTATGGCGCGCCGGGCGAAGCCGGCGTGTCGCTGACCGAGATCCGCAATTTCGACCTCGTTCAGGTGATGGCGCGTCGCGGCAAGGCGGCCGAGACGGTCAATGCCGCGAAGGCTCGCTTCGGCGTCGCCGCACCGGAAACACCCAAGGCGGCCGACACGGCCGACGCGACGCTGATCTGGTCAGGACCGGACCAGTTTCTGGTGCTGTCGAGAGGCGGCGGGCAAAGGATGGAGACCCTTGCCCGCGTGTTTGCCGGTTTGGCCTCGCTTTCCGATCAATCACATGCGCGCGCGTTGATCAGCGTTTCCGGCGACAAGGCGCGCACGATGCTGGCCAAGCTGTCGTCGATCGACCTGCACCCCGAAATATTCCCGGTCGGCACGGCAGCCGCCACCTCGATCGACCATACCAGCGTGACGCTCTGGCGCGGGAAGAACCGACAAGACGGCCAGGCCGTGTTCAACCTCTTGGTATTCGCAACCTTTGCCGAAAGCCTGTGGCATACGATGCTCGACTCGGCCGCGGAGTATGGCGTGACGGTCGCGCATTCCGAGGAATTGGCGTAGGCGCCTCGCCGAGCGCGCCGCGGCGGCGCGAGGCGTTCTTTCGATGCGCATCATCCGCCACCGGCTTTCGCCGATGGCGGATGATTCGAGGTTGCCACCTTCTTATTCCGCAGCCAGCGCCAGCTGCGGTCTTTCGATGCCTTCGACCTGTTCCGGCTCCTGCGCCTGCTCGCCTGTCTTGGCCTTCTTGGGCTCGCGGCCAAAGAACAGGGCATAGCCCGCCGGCAGCACCAGGATGGTGAGCACGGTGGCGACGAGGATGCCGCCCATCATGGCGTAGGCCAGAGGCCCCCAGAAGACGGCGCGCGAGATCGGGATCAGCGCAAGCACCGCGGTCAGCGCCGTCAGCATGATCGGGCGGAAGCGGCGCACCGCAGCGCCGACGATCGCTTCCGATCGATCCATGCCGGCGGCGATGTCCTGGTCGATCTGGTCGACCAGGATGATCGAGTTTCGCATGATGATGCCGAGCAGCGCGATGACGCCGAGGATGGCGACAAAGCCGAAGGGCGCGCCGCTGATCAGAAGGGCTGCCGCGGCACCGATGATGCCGAGCGGGCCGGTGGCCAGCACCAGCATCGACTTGCCAAAATGCTGCAGCTGGACCATCAGCAAGATGACGATGACGGCCAGCATGATCGGTGCCTTGGCGGCGATCGAGGCCTGGCTTTCGGCCGAGTCCTCCGCGCCGCCCTGGATCTCGATCTTGTAGCCGGGGGCAAGGCCGGCGCGCAGGTCCTTCATGTCGTTGTACATCTTGGTGACGACGTCGTTCGACTGCACGCCATCCGGCAACGTGGCGCGCACGCTGATGGTCGGCAGACGGTCGCGCCGCCACTCGATGCCCTGCTCCATCACGGGCACCACTTTCGCCACCTGGGACAGGGGCACGGAGCCGCCGAAGTCGGTCGGGATGTAGACGGAGTCGACCGAGGACAGCAGATGACGGGTCGCCTCCGGCTCGCGGGCGACGATCGAGACCGTCTCTTCGCCGTCGCGGAAATCGTCGAGCGGCGCACCGGACATGGTTGCCTGCAGCATCTGGCGAATGCGCTGCGATGTGACGCCTAGTGCCCGGGCTCGGTCCTGGTCGATCACCAGCTTCATCGCCGGCACCGGCTCCAGCCAGTCGTCATGGACGGCGCCGAGCAGCGGGTTTGCTTCGAACCTTGCCTTCACCTCGTCGGCGATGCGGCGCACCTCCTGGCGATCCGGCCCCATGATGCGCATTTGCACCGGCCAGCCGGTCGGCGGCCCGAGGAACAAACGATCGACCTTGGCGCGGATCGACGGGAAGTCCTTGGCGAGGATGCCTCGCATCTTGACGATCAGCCGCTCGCGCGCCGGCTCATCCTTGGCCATCACCAGAAGCTGGGCAAAGTTCGGATTGCGAAGCTGCTGGTCGAGCGGCAGGAAGAAGCGCGGAGCGCCCTCGCCGATATAGGTAGCGATGAAGCGCTTGTCCTCGTCGTCCATCATCTTCGCTTCGAGCGCCTTGGCTTGGTTCTCGACCTCCTTGATCGATGTACCTTCCGGCAGCCAGAGATCGACCAGGATTTCCGGACGTGACGACTGCGGGAAGAAGTTCTGCGGGATGAACTGGAAGGCCCAGAGGCTGGTGCCGAAAGTGACCAGCGTCATCGCCAGCACGATGATGCGGTGGCGCACGGCCCAGGTGACCGTCGCGCGCAGCCGCCGGTAGAAGCCGGTGTCGAAGACGTCGTGGTGGGTGCCGGCGTGCTTGCGCTGCTTCAGGATCATGTAGCCCAGCCAGGGCGTGAAATAGACCGCGACGAACCACGACACGACCAGTGCGATGCCGACGACATAGAACAGCGTGCGCACATATTCGCCCGCGGTGGAGGCCGCGAAGCCGACCGGGATGAAGCCCGCGGTGGTGATCAGCGTGCCGGTCAGCATCGGGAAGGCGGTCGAGGAATAGGCGAAGCTCGCCGCCTCGATCTTGACCAGCCCCTCCTCCAGCTTGCGCTCCATCATCTCGACGACGATCATGGCGTCGTCGACCAGCAGACCGAGCGCGATGATCAGCGCGCCGAGCGAGATGCGCTGCAGGTCGATGCCGATCTCGTACATGATGGCGAAGGTGGCGGCTAAAACCAGCGGGATGGCGATCGCGATCACCAGGCCGGAGCGCCAGCCGATCGACAGGAACGAGACGACGAGAACGATCAGCAACGCTTCGCCGAGCGCCTCCATGAATTCGTTGACGGCATCCTTGACCACCTCCGGCTGGTCGGAGATCTGGTCGACCGCAACGCCATAAGGCAGACCTTCCTCGAAGCGCTTGTAGGTCGCCTCGACATCCTTACCGACGTCCCTGACATTGAAGCCCTTGGCCATGACGACGCCGACCTGGACGCTTTCGTGGCCGTTGAAGCGGTACTTGCGCTCATAAGGGTCCTCGAGGCCGGAAGAGACCGTGGCGATGTCGCCAAGACGCGTCACCTGATTGCCGGCGCGCAGCCTCAGCTCGCGGATATCGGCGGCCTTGGTGACGTCGCCCTCGACCGAGATGCGAACCGAGCGCAAGCCGGTATCGACCGAGCCCGCCGGATCAACGGCGTTCTGCCCTTTCACGGCATTCTGCAGGTCAAGCACCGTCAGGCCGCGCTCGGCGAGCGCCTTGGAGGACACATCGATATAGATCTTCTCGGGCTGGTCGCCGATGATGACGGCCTTTTCGACGCCCGGCGTCGCCAGCAGCATGTCGCGCGCCTGAACGGCGAATTTCTTCAGCTCGGGATAGGTGAAGCCGTCGCCGCTGATCGAATGCAGCGTGATGAAGGTGTCGCCGAACTCGTCGTTGAAATAGGGGCCGAGCAGGCCCTGCGGCAGTTCGTTGGCGATATCGCCGACCTTCTTGCGCACCTGGTAGAAGGCATCCTTCACCTCCTCGGCGTTGGTGTCGCCCTTTACCTGGAGCGTGATGATGGCGCTGCCGGCGCGGGTGTAGGAGCGGACAAAGTCGAGATGCGGCGTCTCCTGCAGCTTGCGCTCGATCTTGTTGACGACCTGGTCTTCCATGTCCTGGATCGAGGCGCCCGGCCAGACTGCCTGCACGACCATGACGCGGAAGGTGAAGTCCGGGTCTTCCTTCTGGCCCATGCGCATCAGGCCTAGCGCGCCGGCCAGAATAATGAGGCCGAACAGGAAGCGCGCGATGCTCGGATGCCCGATCGCCCAGCGCGAGAGGTTGAAGGGACGCTTTTCAGTGCTGCTGTCCGTGGTCATGGCGCAGGTCCAGTCCAATTGGCGGCAAGGCAGCATGCCTTGCGGCTCATGAGTTCTCAGTGGGCTTCCGGGCGACGAGCACCTCAAGCGGAGAGAGACTCGCAATCGCGCTCGACGCGGCCGTGGTGCGGGGGATACCAATGCCGCGTCTCGTCGATCGGGCGATTTCGCCGCCCGGAACCCATGCCCTGCCCGGCTCGCGGCTCACGGCAGCGAGGTCGGGAAAGGCGTTCTTTCGCCTGGTTAGCGCAGGCTGCTAGTGGCGGCGACGTCATCCTCCGCCGAGGCGGACTGCTGGGCGGCATCGCCGGAAAGCTTCACTTTCAGATTGTCGGTCATGAACTGTGTGCCGGCGGCCACCACCACGTCGCCCTGCTTCAAACCTTCGGCAACGGCAACGCCGTCGGCGGTGAAGTTCGCCACCTTGATTGGGCGCGGATGCACCGTGTCGGACGCGCGGTCGACCGTCCAGACGATGTGCTTGCCGTCCTTCTCAGCCATGGCGGTCAGCGGGATCGACACCAGCTGCGCCTTGCTGCCGACGGTCGCCGCGACATTGGCGGTCATGCCGAGCAGCACGCGCGGATCGTTGGGCAGCGACACCCGGACCGCGAAGGTGCGCGACTGCGGATCGGCGCTGCCGGCCACCTCGCGGACCTTGCCGTCAAGGGTCAGCGCCTCGTCCGACCAGAAGCTCGCCTTGACCTCCTTGCCCGGCCGGAAGCCGGCGATGTCCATTTCCGGCACCGCGATCAGCACTTCCTTCTCGCCGTCGACGGCAACCGTCATGACCGGCGTGCCGGCGCCGACCACCTGACCGATATCGGCCGAGATGGCGGTGACGATGCCGGCCTTGCCGGCTTTGAGATCGGTGTAATGGACCTGGTTCTGCGCCTGGGCCAGGGTCGAACGGGCGGCATCGCGCGTCGCCACGGCCTGATCATAGCTCAGAACGGCCTGATCGAGCTGCGACTTAGGCGCGAAGTTCTTGGCATAGAGCTGCTCGGCGCGCTTCCTGGCGAGATCGACGGTCTCGACCTGCCGCTCGGCGGCGTCGAGGCTCGCCTCGGCGCTCTTCACCGACAGCTCGTAGTCGGAGGGGTCGACGCGGGCAAGCACATCCCCCTCGTTGACATGCTGGCCGATGTCGACGAGACGCTCGGTGACCTTGCCGGCGATGCGGAAGCCGAGATTCATCTCGGTGCGGGCGCGCACCGAACCGGAATAGTCGAGCTGGCGCGTGGTCTCGGCCTCGCCGATCTCGACGACCTTCACCGGCCGGATGACTTCCTGGACTTCCGCTTTCTTCTCTTGGCTGCAGCCGGCAAGCCCGAGCGCCGCGACAACGACGCCGACGACTGGGAGGCCGGCGGCCGGCAGCCTGCGGAGGATGGAACTGGACAAAGACACCTTAGCACTCCCGAACTGGAGATAAACGTCGACCGGCACCCGGCGGGGCAGCGGCTATTTCAAGGCTCTGATTGCATAGTCGATAAGGTCGTCCGGCATTGCCCGGTTGGTCTTGGCAAGGCACTGGGCGACCATCTGCGGATGGCACAGGATGACGGTGGAGGCGCCGAAACAGCGCGAGGCGATCACCGGGTCCTGCTTCCTGAACTCGCCGGCCTCTATGCCGTCGCGGATGACGTCGGCGAGCAGGTCGTGGATGCGGTCGACATGCTTGTCGATGACGCCCCAGTCGCGCTCGAGCGCGACGATCACCATCTCATGCACCTTCTGGTCGTCGAGCATGACTTCCAGCGTCATCTTGTACTGGGCGTGAACGTAACGGCGCAGCCGCTCCTCCGCGCTAATCGGCAGGCGCGAAATCTCGTAGGCCATCGCGTAGCTGGCGCCGAGCATGCGGCCGCAGACGGCCTGGTGGATTTCGACCTTAGAGGCGAAGAAGCGGTAGATGTTGGCCGGCGACATGCCGAGCTCGCGGGCAATGTCGGCAACGTTGGTCTTGCCGTAGCCGTAATGCCGGAACAGGCGCTCGGCACAGTCGAGAATGCGCGTCACATTCTCCTGTCTGGCGGGGTCGGCCACGATGTTGGCGGCTTCTGACATGGTGCTTTCGATTTACGAGTGACGAATTTCAATTTTCGTCACTCGTAAATCGAAAGCAGCAAAGAGTCAACGCGGAATCGATATACGCGTACAAAATGGTGACAGATGGTGACAGTTGCGAGGGGCCAATGAGCGACGTTGGCGGTTGGCCAATGACGCCCTGTGCCGTCCTCATCCTAGGGCGAAGCAAGGAGCGAAGCGACGCGCACAGACGTCGCGGCTGCTGGCGCAAACTGTCGACATCAAGGCCATGTTGGAGGGAGTGAACTACGCCCCCTTCGCCATTTCCCTCAACCTGAACTTCTGGATCTTCCCCGTAGACGTCTTCGGAATGTCGGCGAACACCACCGCCTTCGGGACCTTGAAGCGGGCGAGCAACCCACGGCAATGCTCGATGATCTCGGCCTCGGTCGCAACCTTGCCGGGCTTCAGCTCGACATAGGCGACAGGCACCTCGCCCCATTTCTCGTCTGCGCGGGCAACCACTCCGCAAGAGGCGACGGACGGGTGCTTGTAGAGCGCGTCCTCGACCTCGATGGACGAGATGTTCTCGCCGCCTGAGATGATGATGTCCTTGGAGCGGTCCTTGAGCTGGATGTAGCCGTCCGGGTGCATGACACCGAGATCGCCGGAGTGGAACCAGCCGCCGGCAAAAGCCTCGTCGGACGCCTTGCGGTTCTTCAGATAGCCTTTCATAACGATATTGCCGCGGAACATGACCTCGCCGATGGTCTGGCCGTCGGCCGGCGTCTCGACCATCGTCTCGGGGTTCATCACGGTCAACCCTTCCAGCGCGGCGTAGCGCACGCCCTGGCGCGCCTTCTTCGCTGTCCTCGGGCCCTTCTCCAACTCGTCCCACTCATTGTGCCATTCGTTGACGACGGCCGGCCCATAGGTCTCGGTCAGGCCGTAGAGATGGGTGACGGCGAAGCCGGCATCGGCCATGCCGGAAAGCACCGCCTCGGGCGGCGGCGCGGCGGCCGTGTTGAAGGTGACGGTCTGGGCAAACTGGCGCTTGTCCTCGTCTTTCGCGTTGATCAGCACCGACATAACGATCGGCGCGCCGCAAAGATGGGTAACGCGATGGTCGGCGATGGCGTCATAGATCGGCTTTGCCCGTACCCAGCGCAGGCAGACATGGGTGCCGGCCTGCACGGCGAGCGTCCAGGGAAAGCACCAGCCGTTGCAGTGGAACATCGGCAGCGTCCAGAGATAGACGGCGTGCTTGGCCATGCCCGCGTGGATGGTGTTGGTGTAGGCCATCAGGGCCGCGCCGCGATGATGGTAGACGACGCCCTTCGGATTGCCGGTCGTGCCGGAGGTGTAGTTGAGCGAGATGGCGTCCCACTCGTCGTCGGGCATCGACCATGCAAAAGCCTCGTCGCCGCCGGCGACGAAGTCCTCATAGTCGAGCGTGCCGATCCGCTGGCCCTTCGGATAGGGCGCATCGCCGGCGTAGTCGGGGTCGTCATAGTCGATGACCAATGGCTTGGCCTTGGCCGATGCCAGCGCCGCCCTGACCACGCCCGAGAACTCGCGGTCGACGATGAGCACCTTGGTGTCGGCATGGTCGAGCTGGAAGGCGATGACCGCGGCATCGAGGCGGGTGTTCAGCGAATGCAGCACCGCCTTCACCATCGGCACGCCGAAATGCGCCTCCAGCATCGGCGGCGTGTTCGACAGCATCACCGTTACCGTATCCCCCTTGCCGATGCCATGCCTCGACAGCGCCGAGGCGAGCTTCAGCGACCGCCGCCAGAAATCGCGATAAGAGATGCGCTGGCTGCCGTGGATAATGGCGACATGGTCGGGATAGGTCTTGGCCGCCCGCTCAAGGTAGGTGAGCGGCGTCAGCGGCTGGTGGTTGGCGGCGTTCCGTTCGAGATCCTGTTCGTAGGGATTGGCCATCCCATCCTCCCCAAAAGTCTTTTCAAGCTTTCTAACCGCAGGCCCGCGATCATGCCATCCCCCTGAACGACCGGGAAATGCTATGACATGAGTGCTCGGTAGAAGGGCAGCCCCGAACATGCCGGCGCCGGAGGACGAATAACCCAGCCGGCTGGATTTGACTTTTGTCGAGAGCCGTGACTAATGTCAGCCGAGGAGGCGGCATGGCGATCCGACCGGCAGAACAGCTCATCCACAAGGCCGCCTGGCTTTACTATGCGCATGGCCTTCGCCAGGACGAAGTGGCGAACCAGCTCAAGATTTCGCGCGCATCGGTCGCCATGTATCTTCGCAAGGCGCGCGAGACCGGCATCGTCAACATCTCGACCTCGACGCAGCTTTTCACCGACGATGTCATGGCGCGCAGGCTGGAGGACGCCTTCAAGCTCGACGCCGTCTGGATAGCGCCGGAAAACGCCTATGTCGCCGACCCGTCGACCGACATCGCCGTCCTGGCGGCGAGCGTCTTCCTGGAACTGGTGAGTAAGGGCGACCGCATCGGAGTCGCCTGGGGCCGCACGGTCTACACCATCGCCGACATCATGTCCTATGCCGATCTACAGGACGTCACCGTGGTGCAGCTCTGCGGCAATCTCGGCGCGCCCTATTCCTACCGACCCGATCAGTGCACGATGGAGATCGCGCGGCGGCTGAACGCCAAGGGTCTGAATTTTTACGCGCCGCTGGTGCTGTCCACGGAAGAATTGGCAGAGGGCCTGCGCGCCGAGCCGGTGATCCGCGACCAGCTTGCCGGCATCAGCGACTGCGATGTCGCGCTCTATTCCGTCGGCGCCGTGGACGCCGACAGCCATCTGGTCAAATGCGGCGCGCTGACGCCGGCCGAAATGGCCGCGCTCCGCAAGGAAGGCGCGGCCGGCGTCATCGCCGGACAGATCATCGATGCAAGCGGCGAGGCGCTCGACTGTAGCTACAACCGGCGGGTCATTTCCGCCGAGCTCGCCTCGCTGCGCGCCATCGGAAAGCGGCTGATGGTGGTGCAGGAGGACAGCAAGTTCGAGCCGCTGCTGGCCGCAATCGCCGGCGGCCTCTGCACGCATCTGGTGGTCGGCGCACATATGGCGGGGCGCCTCCTCGATCACGCCGGCGCGGTCAGCAAAAAGGCCTCGTAGGAAACCACCCTCGCCGCGTCTGTCATCAAGACGTCGCGGCTTCCTGTTCATGAGCAGACAAAATACGGAATCGGACGGAACGACATGAAGAACCTTTGGAACGACGCTGACGCGGAAAAGATGGTTGCCGACTACGCCAAGCAGGGCGTCCGCCGCGACCTTGCGCTGCGCGTCTACACGACCCGCCTGCTCGGCGGAGAGCCGCGGCTGGTGCTGCATGGCGGCGGCAATACTTCCTGCAAGACCAAGGCCACCGATCTGGTCGGTGACGAATGGGACGTGCTTTGCGTCAAGGGCAGCGGCTGGGACATGGCCGTCATCGAGCCGCAAGGCTTGCCGGCGGTGAAGATGGGCGCGCTGCTCAAGGCGCGCGCGCTGGACACGCTCTCCGACGAGGACATGGTGGCGCTGCAGCGTTCCAATCTCATCGACCCCGCCTCGCCGAATCCATCGGTCGAGACACTCCTGCACGCCTTTCTGCCGCTTAAATTCGTCGACCATACGCATTCAACCGCGATCCTTGCCATCGTCGACCAGGAGAACAGCAAGGCGCTGGTGAAGACGGTGTTCGGCGACAAAATGGGCTACGTGCCCTACATCAAACCGGGCTTCGAGCTCGCCAAGGTCGCGGCGGACGTTTTTGACGCCGACCCCAGCGTCGAAGGCCTGATCCTCGACAAGCACGGCATCTTCACCTTCGGCGACGATGCCAAGCAGGCCTATGACCGCATGATCCACTATGTGACCATCGCCGAGGACTATATCGCCAAGAACGGCAAGCCGCAGGCGACCAAGGCGGCGCTGCCGGTAAAGCTCGCCAAGGCGAGCGACATCGCGCCGACTCTGCGCGGCGCTGTCGCAGTGGCGCGCGGCGAAGGCCGCTTCGACCGCATGATCAGCGATTTCCGCACCTCGGATGCGATCGTCGATTTCATCAATTCGGCCAGGATCGCCGAGCTGGCCGGACGCGGCGTGTCGACGCCCGATCTTTCGATCCGCATCAAGACCGGACCGATGGCGGTCCCGGCTCCCGACGCCGACAAGCTCGGCGACTACAAGGCCGCCGTCCGCAGCCATGTCGAGGCTTTCGCCAAGGACTACCGCGCCTATTTCGAGACCAACGACGCGCTGGATGACGTCAAGCGCACCATGCTCGACCCGATGCCGCGGCTGACATTGGTGCCGGGCCTCGGCATGTTCGGCCACGGCCGCACGCTGAAGGACGCGAAAATCGCCTCCGATGTCGGCGAGATGTGGATCGAGGCGGTGCGCGGCGCGGAAGCCATCGGCAATTTCCAGCCGCTCTCCAAGGCCGACCTCTTCCCGCTCGAATACTGGTCATTGGAGCAGGCCAAGCTCGCCTCGAACAAGCCGAAGCCACTGACCGGCCAGGTGGCGTTGATCACCGGCGGCGCCGGGGCGATCGGCGCCGCGACGGCGAAGCTGTTCGCCGCAAACGGTGCGCATGCGGTCATCGTCGATCTCGATCCGGCCAAGGCCGCGGAAGCGGCAAAGGCGGCGGGTAACAATTCGATCGGGGTCGGCGCCGACATCACCAGCCCGGCCGAGGTGCGCGCCGCCTTCGACAAGGCGGTCGCGGTCTATGGCGGCGTCGACATCCTGGTCTCGAATGCAGGCGCGGCCTGGGAAGGCCGGATCGGCGAAATCGACGACGCGCTGCTGCGCAAGAGCTTCGAGCTCAACTTCTTCGCCCACCAGTCGGCGGCGCAGAACGCGGTGCGCATCATGCTCGAACAGGGCACGGGCGGCGTGTTGCTGTTCAACACCTCCAAGCAGGCGGTCAATCCCGGGCCGAAATTCGGCGCCTACGGCCTTCCCAAGGCGGCGACGCTGTTTTTGTCGCGCCAGTATGCCCTGGACTACGGCGCCTACGGCATCCGCTCGAACGCGGTCAACGCCGACCGCATCCGGTCCGGGCTTTTGACCGACGCCATGATTGCCAGCCGCTCGGGCGCGCGCGGTGTCTCGGAAAAGGAATACATGTCCGGCAATCTGCTCGGCCAGGAAGTGACGGCCGACGACGTGGCGCAAGCCTTCCTGCATCAGGCACTGGCCGAACGCACCACGGCCGACGTGACGACGGTGGACGGCGGCAATATTGCCGCGGCGCTGCGCTGAAGAAACAAGGAGATCTCCCTGAGCGGCCCGTCGCTTTCCCAGAACGACGGACCACTCTCTCCGTGTCGCGACCCAGGTCAGGACTGAAGCCCATTTCACGTCTGCTGGAAAACTGCTCCAACCGGTCAAAATCCGCGCAAATCTTTTGCTTATTGCTCGAACAGCTTTAAGGGGGTGCCTTGCCCCTCGCTTGCGGGACACAAAGCTGGAGCCGCTATGCAAACCAGGGAAGTGCCTTATTTCAGCCAGTGGGAATCGCCCGGCATGACTCTGCCGCTGTTGGCGGAGGGACCATCGGCTCTGCACCGCGACCCGCTGTGGCGCAATTCCGGCGCCGAAACGATTGAGGATTATGCACGCTGGGCCGTGAATGTCTGCGGCATGGCCTGCCTGGAGATGATCCTTGCCGCGCGCGGCGAAATTCATCCGACGCTTGAGCTCGCCCGCGCCTGCACGGCCTATGGCGGCTATGTCGTCAATGAAGGCGACGGTACGATCAAGGGGCTGATCTACGAGCCCTTCGTCCGGTTCGTGCGCGAACGTTTCGGCCTGTTCGCCGAGACGATGACGAATGTCGATGCGGCCACGGTGCCCGGTCTGCTTTGCAAGTGGCGCTACTTCATCGCCTCGGTTCATCCAGGCATCCGCTGGCCCGAGCGCGAGCCGCCGTCGAAAGGCGGGCATCTGGTACTGGTGACGGCCGCCTCGCCAGGCGAAATCCGCTTCCACAACCCTTCGGGACACGTCAGGCAGAGCCAGGCGGACGTCACGCTACCGCTCGCCAGTTTCGACCGCTTTTTTGCCCGGCGCGGCATCGCCGTCGGTTTCTGATCCTTGAGCATTGTCGAGATGTCGATGGCCGAAAAAAGACTGCGTATTGGCGTGCTCTTTGGCGGGCGGTCCGCCGAGCACGACGTGTCGGTGCTTTCGGCGAACAATGTCATGGGCGCGCTGGAGCCGGGGAAGTACGATGCCGTTCCGATCTTCGTCACCCGCGAAGGGCAATGGCTGCTCAGCCGCTTCGAGGACGGCGCGCTGGCGACACCGTCGAACGGAGCGGAGGTCTGTCTGGTGCCCGGCGGGCATGGCCGAATGCTGGCCGTTCCGGCCGAAGGGCCGCCTTACGAGTTGCCCGCGATCGACATTCTGTTTCCCGTCCTGCACGGTCTCCATGGCGAGGACGGCGCCGCGCAAGGACTGGCGGAGGTGGCGCGCGTGCCGCTTGCCGGCTGCGGCATTCTCGGTTCGGCCACGGCGCTCGACAAGGATATCGCCAAGCGGTTACTGAAGGCGGCCGGCCTGCCCACGGCACGGTCCAGCACCATCCTGCCCGAGGCCGCGCCTGGCTTCGCGGAGATCGAGCAGGCGCTCGGACTCCCGGTCTTCATCAAGCCGGCCCGCCAGGGCTCTTCCGTCGGCGTCAGCAAGGTCTCCGACGAAACGGGCTATCAGGCAGCGCTCGCCGAAGGCTTCAGGCACGACGGCAAGCTGCTGGCGGAGGAATTCATCCGCGGCCGCGAGATCGAATGCAGCGTGCTTGAGGACACGGAAGGTGGCCTCTTCGTCTCCCGTCCCGGCGAGATCGTGCCGTCCGAAAGCCACGGCTTCTACAGCTATGACGCCAAATATATCGATAAGGATGGAGCAGCACTTAAGGTGCCCGCCGAACTGCCCGAGACGATCGAAGGCGAGATCCGCGAGACGGCGGCGAAGGCGTTTCGCACGCTGGGTTGCGACGCGATGGCGCGCGTCGACTTCTTCGTGAGACCGGACATGACGTTCCTGATCAACGAGCTCAACACCATTCCGGGCTTCACCGACATCAGCATGTACGCCAAGGCAATGGCGGCAAGCGACATCAGCTACCCGGAAGTCATCGACCGGCTGGTGGCGCATGGGCTGGCGCGTGCCGCCCGATCTACCTGAGCGACTCCGGCAATAAGAAGAGCGGCCCGGGAGCCGCTCTTTTGCCTTCAGGCGCGTGGCCTACTTGGCGTTGGGGTTCGGCATCCAGGCCGGCATGGCGACATCGGCATGGGCGAACTGCGGCAGCTTGGCCGACAGGTCTTCCATGTTCTTGATGTCCTTGTCGATAAGTTCCTTCTGGGTGATCAGCGTCGGCGGCACGATGACGTTGTGGCCGGGATCCTCGCCGGCGAGCAGTTGCGCCAGCGCGCGCACCGAGACCTGGCCGACGACTGCCGGGTTGGTCGCGGCGGTGGCGGCCCAGGCGCTGTCCGGCTCGCGCATCGCGGCGATGTCGGACGTCGATATGTCGGCCGAGTAGATCTTGATGCCCTTGTTGAGGCCGGCTTCGTCGACGGCGATCTTCACCCCCTTGGCGAACTCGTCGTAAGGCGCGAACATCACCTTGATATCGGGATGCGCCTGCAGCACCGAGCGCGCCTGGTTGGCGACGGAATTGGCGATCGGATTGTCGAGCGTGCCGAACATGGCGACCTCGCTGATGCCGGAATGTTTCTTCTTCACGTCGACCCAGGTTTCGTTGCGGCGGTCGAGCGGGGCGATGCCGGCGACATAGACATAGCCGGCTTTCCAGGCGTCGCCATTGTCCTTGACCGCCTGTTCGAGCGCGAGGCGCGCGAGATCGCGGTCGGACTGCTCGATCTGCGGGATCTTCGGGTTCTCGACATTGACGTCGAAGGCGACGACCTTGATGCCCGCGTCGACGGCGCGCTGGGCGGCGTCCTTCATCGATTCCGTCAGGCCGTGCTGGATGATGATGCCCTGCACGCCGAGCGCGATCGCCTGGTCGACCATGTCGGCCTGGAGCGCTGCGTCCTGGCGGCTGTCCAGCACGCGCAGATCGACGCCGAGCGCCTTGGCCTGCGCCTCGACGCCGGAGAGATAGGCCTGGAAGAAGTCACCGGTGGAGAGATAGCGCACCAGCGCGATCTTGACGCCCGGCTTGTCGAATGGCGCCGGACGGTCCGCCGCCAATGCTGTGCCCTGCATGAGTAGCGCCGCGCCCGCGAGGCCGAGTGCGGCCTTCCCTAAAAGTCTCCTTGTGATGCTCACTTCGTCTTCCTCCGTTTTGTTCTCAATGCCCCGGTCGAAACTATCTCTTGCCCCTGCCGGAAAGGGCGAAGGTGAAGACAAGGGCGACGACGAGAACCGCGCCCTTGACGAAATCCTGCGTGTAGTAAGGGGCGTTCATCATCGTCAGGCCCTGCAGCAGGACGCCGACGAACACCGCGCCGACGGCCGTGCCGAAAGCGTTCGGCTTGGCGGCGCCGAGCACCGCATAGCCGATGAGCGCCGCCGCTACTGCGTCGAGCAGCAGGTTATTACCCGAGGCGATATCGCCGCGTCCAAGCCGGGCAGCGAGCAAAATCCCGCCGATCGAGGCAAAAACTCCCGAAATGACGTAGGCCCAGATCTTGTATGCCTTGACAGGCGCGCCGGCGAGTTCGGCGGCGCGTTCGTTGCTGCCGACGGCATACATCATGCGGCCGAAGCGGGTGTATTCGAGGAAGAACCAGATGAGCGCGGCGAGCACGATGAGCACCACCACCGAGACCGGGATCAGGTTCGGAATGAAGAAGTCGATGCGGTGGCGGCCGAGCGCCAGGAAGGCTTCCGAGAACTTGCCGTTGGCGACCGAGCCGTCGGGCATCGTCATGCCGGTGGCGATCGAGCGGCCTTCGGTCGGAATGCGTTGCAGGCCGAGCAGCAGGAACATCATGCCGAGCGTCGCGAGCAGATCCGGCACGCGCATGTAGACGATGAGCCAGCCATTGATGAGGCCGACGACCGCGCCGATCACGAGGCAGGCGATGACGGCGACGACGGCGTTCTGCTCCAGCACAACCATGGCATAGGAAGCCGCCATCATGGCGCTGGTGGCGACCGAGCCGATCGACAGATCGAAGCCGCCGACGACAAGTGTCGCGGTGACGCCGAGTGCCAGCACGCCGGTGATCGCGACCGACTGGAAGATGAAGACGGCGCTTTGCGGCGAGGCGAAGCCGTCGGCGGCGATCGCGAAATAGGCGATCAGCCCGACCAGCAGGATGATGAAACCATAGCGGATGGCATAGTCGCGCAATGTCATCGAACGCCCCCGCGCTGCTGCCCTCTCCGCCAAACTGGAACTCATGCCTGCACTCCAAGTCTCGTCATCCATACGATCTCACGCCGCGCTGGTGAGCGGCCCGCCGGCCACCTCAGCCAGCAGCCGATCGAGATCGATGTCATCGTTCCTGTGCTCGCCGACGATCGCGTGCTCCGACATCACCAGGATGCGGTCGGCAGTCTCCAGGGCCTCGTCGATCTCGGTGACGAAGAGCAGTGTGGCGCGGCCGTCGGCGCTCGCCCTGAGCTTGGTTGCGATGTCGCGCCGAGCCGAGATATCGACGCCCTGGAACGGCTCGTCGAGGATGAACAGGCGCGAGGCCTGCGACATCCAGCGCGCCACCATCACCTTCTGCTGGTTGCCGCCCGAAAGCGCGGAAAGCTCGTCCTTCTCGGAGCGGCAGACGATGCCGAGCTCGTCGATCTGGCGGCGTGCGGCAGCCCCTTCTGCCCGCTTCTTCATGACACCGAAGCCGGACATGCGCTTGAGAAACGGCAGGCTGATGTTGCGTTCGATGTTGAAGCCGCCGACGATGCCGCTCATCGCGCGGTCCTTGGCCACAAGGAAGGCACCGGCAGCGATCGCCTCGCGCGCGGATCCCGGTGCGTAGGGCTTGCCGTCCATATGCATGGTGCCGGCGAGCGGCCTGCGCACGCCGAACAAAGTTTCGGCGAGCGCCGTCTTGCCGACGCCGACCAGGCCGGTGATCGCCACCACCTCCCCGGCGCCGAGCGTCATCGAAATCGGTCTGGCGCCGGGCGCCAGCTGCAGGCCTTGGGCGGTGAAGACCGCGCGCGCCGAGCTTCTGGCAATGACCCGGTCGAGCAGGATCTTGCGGCCGAGCATGGCATTGACCGCGCCCTCATAGTCGAGCGGCTTCCGGTCGAACACGCCGGAGACGACGCCGTCACGGATCGAGACGATGCGGTCTGCCAAGCGCCTGATGTCGGACATGCGATGCGAGATATAGAGGATCGCGACACCCTGCCCGCGCAGCCTGTCGATCAGCGCAAACAGCCGGTCGGCCTCGGCGCTCGACAGCGAGGAGGTCGGCTCGTCGAGGATCAGCACTTTCGGCTGGTGCGCCATGGCACGGGCAATCGCGACCATCTGACGATCGGCGAGCGAGAGGTCCGCGACGCGTGCCTTAAGATCGAGCGTAAGCCCCATGCGGTCGGCTACGGCCCTGGCTTCGACGCGGACATTGGCGGGCTTGAACAGCAGCGATGCACCCTTGCCGCTCAGCCGGTCGAGGGTCAGGTTGGTGGCGACGTCGAGATCGGCGACAACGCCGTCATTGATGTTCTGATGAACGGTGACGACGCCGGCGCGGATCGCTTCTGCCGGCGAGCCGGGATCGAAGGCCTGGCCGGCGAGCCGCATCGTGCCGCCGCCGCGCGCGTAGACGCCGCTGACGATCTTGACCAGGGTGGATTTGCCGGCGCCGTTGGCGCCCATCAGCACGGTGACCTCGCCCGCATAGAGATCCAGCGCGATGCCGCCAAGCACCTCGTTCTGGCCGAAGGATTTCCTCAGGCCGCCCACACGGAACACGGCATCTGCGCCCATTCGTTCCTCCCTGATCCATGACGCTATGGGCTCACTCGGCAATTGTCAACACGATTGACAATTGCCAGTGCGCTCCCTAGCTTGGCCCGGCCGCCGTGGCTCCGTTATCGTGGGACACCACGCGCAGGAGGGAGAGGATGACCGGGAAGTTCGAAGCATTGTCGGTGGAGACGCTGCCGCAGCGCCTCGGCGAGACCACGGCGCTTACCGAGCGCATTGGCAAGGACGCCGGCCACTGGAAAGTACGCGAGGTCGGCGACGGCAATCTGAACCTCGTTTTCATCGTCGAGGGCGACCAGGGCGCGGCGGTGGTCAAGCAGGCGCTGCCCTATGTGCGCCTGGTCGGCGACAGCTGGCCGCTGCCTTTGAAGCGCGCTTTCTTCGAGTATCACGCGCTGACGAGGCAACAGCGCCGAGCGCCAGGCTCGGTGCCGGCGATCTATCATTTCGACGAGGACCAGGCGCTTATTGTCATGGAGTATCTGGCGCCGCCCTACATCATCCTGCGTCGCGCGCTGATCGACGGCCGCGAGCTGCCGAACATTGCGCGCGACATCGGCCTGTTCATGGCCCGCACGCTGTTCCGCGGCTCGGACCTCTCAATGCCGACAAAAGAGCGCAAGGCCGATCTCGCGCTGTTCGCCGACAATGTCGAGCTCTGCGACATCACCGAGAACCTGGTGTTCTCCGATCCCTATTTCGACGCCGAGATGAACCGGCACACCAGCCCGCAGCTCGACCGCCTGGTGGCCGAATTGCGCGCCGACCGCGACCTCAAGGTCGAGGCGCAGCGGCTGAAGCACCTATTCGCCGCCAATGCCGAAACACTGCTGCATGGCGACCTGCATTCCGGTTCGATCATGGTGACCGACACCGAGACCCGGATGATCGATCCGGAATTCGCCTTCTACGGCCCGATCGCCTTCGACGTCGGCATGCTGCTCGCCAATTTCTGGATGGCCTTCTTCTCGCAGCGGGGCCATGAGCAGAAAGGTAGCCGGGATTCGATGCGCGCCTACCTGCTTAAGGTCACGGCCGAGAGCTGGGCGGTGTTCCGCGCCGAGTTTTCGCATTTGTGGCGAACCGAGCGCACCGGCATCCTCTACCAGAAGAGCCTGTTCGAGGATCAGGGCGACCTGCTCGGTTCCGAACAGGCGCTCGACCACATGCTTTCCGGCATCTGGACCGACCTGCTCGGCTTCGCCGGCATCGAGGTGCACCGACGTATCCTCGGTCTCGCCCACAATGCCGATTTCGAGACCATTGCCGACGCAGACCTTCGCGCCAAATGTGAAGCAAAGGCGCTGCGCTTCGGCCGCCACATCGCCGTGAACCGGCGTCAGATCCACAGCATCGACGAGGTCAACGCATTGGCCGCGCTGGTCGAACAGGAGAAGAGCCTTTGAACGTCGGCGAACGCCACTATCGTACAATTTGGCTCAGCGACGACAAACGCTCGGTCGAGATCATCGACCAGCGCTGGCTGCCGCATGAGTTTCGCGTCGAGACGATCGGAACCGTTCCCGGCATCGCCACCGCGATCCGCGACATGTGGGTGCGCGGCGCGCCGCTGATCGGCGTCACCGCCGCCTACGGCGTCGCCATCCAGATGACCGACGATCCCTCGGACGAAGCGCTCGACGCGGCGTGGGAGACGCTGCACAAAACGCGACCGACGGCGATCAACCTGCGCTGGGCGCTGGACGAGATGCGGCGTTTTCTGAAGCCGCTGGCGCCGGGAGAGCGCGCCGAGGCCGCCTACCGGCGCGCCGCCGAGATCGCAGACGAGGATGTCGGGCTCAATCGCGCCATCGGCGAGAACGGGCTTGCCATCATCAAGGAGATCGCGGCGAAAAAGAAGCCTGGCGAGGCGGTCAACATTCTCACCCATTGCAATGCCGGTTGGCTGGCGACGGTCGACTACGGCACCGCCACGGCGCCAATCTATCTGGCGACGGAAGCCGGCATTCCGGTCCACGTCTATGTCGACGAGACCAGGCCGCGCAACCAGGGCGCCCAGCTGACCGCCTGGGAAATGGCCGGCCACGGCGTGCCGCACACGCTGATCGTCGATAACGCCGGCGGGCATCTGATGCAGCATGGCGACATCGACATGGTGATCGTCGGCACCGACCGCACGACGGCCAATGGCGACGTCTGCAACAAGATCGGCACCTATCTCAAGGCTTTAGCCGCCGCCGACAACGACGTCCCTTTCTATGTCGCGCTCCCCTCGCCCACCATCGACTGGACGGTCGCCGACGGGCTTGCGGAAATCCCGATCGAGGAGCGCGCGAGTGACGAGGTTTCGCTGGTGTGGGGTAGGACGGCCGACGGCAAGGTCGCGCAGGTGCGCGTCTCGCCCGACGCAACGCCGGCGGCAAACCCCGCCTTCGACGTGACGCCGGCTCGGCTGGTGACAGGGCTGATCACCGAGCGCGGCGTGGCGAAGGCTTCGCGCGAGGCGCTGAAGGCAATGTTTCCCGAGCGCAGCTAATCTTCGCCCGGTGCTCTCGGCCGTGCTCACGCCGCACAACTATCATGAGAGCGCCGAGCACCGCCGCTTCTCCCACGAGCATTTTTTGGTGAAGGGCAAGGAAGCGGCGAAGGCCTGCGTCGAAATCCTTGCCGCGCGCGAGCGGATCGCTGCTTAGACTCGACTCGGGCCGGATTTCAGCCCTGCAACAAGAATTGCGGCCGAAAGGGCTTCAAAAGGTTGCGGTAGGTCAGAAATCCGGCCAGAAGCAACGGGGCCGCCCGCCCGGGCCGGCCTTTTCAAACACGGGCTCGAACCAGATACGGGAGACTATTCGTTGGCTCGCATCACACTGAGACAATTGCTCGACCATGCCGCCGAACAAGGCTATGGCGTGCCTGCCTTCAACATGAACAACATGGAACAGGGCCTCGCCATCATGGAGGCGGCCGAGGAGACCAAGTCGCCGGTCATCCTCCAGGCGAGCCGCGGCGCGCGCGCCTACGCCAACGATGTGGTGCTGGCCAAGCTGATCGACGCGCTGGTCGAGATTCACCCCGACATTCCGGTCTGCATGCATCTCGACCACGGCAACAACGAAGCGACCTGCGTCACCGCCATCCAGTACGGCTTCACCTCGGTGATGATGGACGGTTCGCTGAAGGAAGACGGCAAGTCGCCGGCCGACTACGCCTATAATTCAGGCATCACGCGCCGCGTCGTCGATATGGCGCATTGGGGCGGTGTCTCGGTGGAAGGCGAGATCGGCGTGCTCGGCTCGCTGGAGAGCGGCGGCGGCGAGCAGGAGGACGGCCACGGCGTCGAAGGCGCCATCAGCCACGATCAGTTGCTTACAGACCCGGTGCAAGCCGAGCAGTTCGTGCGCGACACCCATGTCGATGCGCTGGCGGTGGCCATGGGCACCAGCCACGGCGCCTACAAATTCTCGCGCAAGCCGGATGGCGCGGTGCTGGCGATGAACGTGATCGAGGAGATCCATCGCCGCCTGCCCAACATGCATCTGGTCATGCACGGCTCGTCATCGGTGCCGGAGGAGCTGCAGGAGATCATCAACAAATATGGCGGCCAGATGAAGCCGACCTGGGGCGTGCCGGTGGAAGAGATCCAGCGCGGCATCAAGCACGGCGTGCGCAAGATCAACATCGACACCGACAACCGCATGGCGCTGACCGGCGCGATCCGCAAAGTGCTGACCGAGAACCCTTCCGAGTTCGATCCGCGCAAATATCTGACGCCGGCCATGGCGGCGATGAAGAAGCTCTGCAAGGAACGCTTCGAGCAGTTCGGCACAGCCGGCAACGCGCCGAAGATCAAGCCGATCCCGTTGTCGGAAATGGCCAAGCGTTACAAGGCCGGCAGCCTGGACCCGAAGTTCGGCTGAGCCACCTCCTCCCGCGACCGGGTTCCAGCCGGTCGCGGGAGCACGCCCGCCCTCCCACGGCACCAGTCCCGCGGAACCTCACGTCATCGGCATTGGCCAAGGAACCATCCATGGCCGAGCTTAGTTGAACTGTCCTGACGCAATGGAGGGTGCGCCGACCGGCGTCGCCGACGGGAAATGCTCGAGCCGCTCTGCTGCGACATGCCGCTTCATCCGACATGGCCGGATCTCGTTGCGCGGCTGTTGCTGACGCTGGTCGCGGGCTTCCTCATCGGCTTGAACCGCGAGGCACGCGGCCATTCCGCCGGCCTGCGGACGACCATCCTGGTCGGCCTCGCGGCGTGCGTGGCCATGGTCCAAGCCAACATGCTGCTCGACGTTGCCGGCAAGGGACCGGACTCATTCGTGCGCATGGATGTGCTGCGCTTTGCGCTCGGCGTGCTCACCGGCGTCGGCTTCATCGGCGGCGGCGCCATCCTCAGGCGCGGCGATCTCGTCACCGGAGTGACCACCGCCGCCACCATGTGGATCATGACGATGATCGGGCTGGCCTTCGGCGGCGGCCAGTTCGGCCTCGGCGCGATTGCTACAGCATTGACCCTGGTGACGCTGCAGGCCCTGAAGTGGGTCGATCTCAGGATCCCGCGCGACCATAAGGCGATCCTTGCGGTCTCATGGCCGACGCCCCGCCCGACCTCCAGGAGATGGTACGGCCGCTCGGATACGATGCCCGCTTCGTTGGCATGGAGCACGTCGCCGACCGCGACCGCTTCGTGTTTTCCTTCCAAGTCAAATGGCGGCAGCCAGATGCAGTCGAGCCGTCAACTGAGGTGCTGGCGCTGGTCGGCCAACACTGTGAGATCGAGCGGTTTGAATTGATCAGCGAGAAAGCGCCCTGATCAGCGTCGGAAGGGTGGCGAAGCTATTCGGCTGCGCTTGGCGTTTCCGAATCCGGGCGAATAAGCTTGATGTCCGCTCCCGCCGCCCAAGCGCCGATGTCCTCCCGGCGCAGCGCCGCCGCCATCATGTCGGGAAAATGGTCCGGCGTGCAGGCGAAGACCGGGACGCCCAATGCCGCGACCGAGCCGGCCATGGAAGAGTCGTAGCCGGGACGGCCCTGGTCGGTGAGCGCCAGGAGCACAACGACATTGACGCCCGACCGCACCAGCGCAGCCAGCCGACGAAGCAGTTCCTGACCGTTGCCGCCTTCGTAGAGGTCGGTGATGAGGACGAAATGCGCCTTGGTCGGCCGCTCGATGCGCTCGGCGCAATAAGCGACCGCCTGGTTGATGTCGGTTCCGCCGCCAAGCTGGACGCCGAACAGCACCTCGACCGGATCGCTGAGCTCTTCGGTCAGATCGACGATCGCGGTGTCAAAGCAGACCAGCTTGGTGCGTACGACCGGCAAGGAGGCCATCACGGCCGCGAAGATCGAGGCGTAGATGACCGAACTTGCCATCGAGCCGGACTGATCGACGCAGAGCGTCACTTCGTCGAGGTCGACCAGCCGACGCTGGCGGCGCATGAAGCCGACGAGCTTTTCCGGCACCACGGTCTTGTGGTCTGGCTGGTAGTGGCGAAGGTTCGCCGCGATCGTGCGCGGCCAGTCGATGTCGCGCTGCCGCGGCCTGTTGGTGCGCCTTGAACGGTCGAGCGCGCCGCGGATCGCCTCGGCGGTCTTCTGCTCGAGACGCTGCATCAGCTTGGCGACGATGTCGGAAATGATCGAGCGGGCAATGTCCTTGGTCTTTTCCGGCATCGCCGAGCGCAACGAGACCAGATCGGCAACGAGATTGACGTCGGCCTCGATCGCCTTGAGGAATTCCGGCTCCATCAGCATCTGCTTCAGGTTCAGGCGCTCGAAGGCGTCCTTCTGCACGACCTGGACCACCTGCTCGGGGAAGAAGGAGCGGATATCGCCCATCCATTGCGCGACGCGCGGCGCCGAACGGCCAAGCCCGCCGCGCCGCTTGCGCAGATCGCCGGCGTCGCCGCTGCCGTCGCCGTAGAGCGCATCGAGGGCTGCCGAAAGCCGCCGGTCCTCCTGCGACAGCGCCGAGGAGGACTCATCGTCGGCGCCGATCGCCAGGCGCCAACGGCGCTCCCGCGTCCCTTCGATCGGGTGAAGATCGGGTCCGACCGTTTCATCATCCATGGTTGAGCTCCCCCGTAAGCAGCTTGCCGAGGAGACCAAAATGCCGGCGCCAGGCCTCGCCGCCATCGGGTGCCGGCTTCAGTCCGGCGGGCAGGCTCGCCCTGCGGCCGAGCACGGCCTCGATCAGGCGGCGGCGCTCCATGCTGTCGAGATTGGAAAATACGCGGCGCAGCAAAGGCAGATGCGCAACGAAGGCGTCCTCGTCGAGCGATGCCAGCCAGGAATCGACGGCGCCGCGCAGCCCCTCGTCATAGATCAGCCTCTGGCCGGCGCCGCTGAAGAAGCCTTCGAAAAAGGCGGCGGCATCGATGACCGGCGTTCCGGGCGACAGCCGCTTTGCCAAAAGGCCGGCCGTGGCCTCGGCCGAGAGGTGCCCGGCCTCGTAGAGCAGATGTGCGGCGCAGCCAGCAACGAGCGCCGTCGAGCGCGATGAATCGAGCACGGCCGCAAGGCCGTTCCGCCAGGCATCCAGGACATGCTCGTCCGGTTCGACCAGCCTGATCGCCTCGTCGGCCTTGCGCAGCGCCGCCATCAGCGCTGCGGCGGCCTGCGCGTCGAGATCGCGCGCGGCGTAAGGCAGCGCGATCGCGCCTTCGATGACCAACCGCTCCAAGAGGCCGGCAAGGCGCTGCGTCTCGGTTTTGCGCGCTTCGCCATAGCGGATGATGTCGGCAAGTGGGGGCACCGACGCAAGGAGCTCCAGGCATTCGCTGCTATGCGCCGCCTTCTCCTCGAGCGCGGCGAGGCCGGCCGCGGACGCCTCGCTCAAGGCGGCGGTGATCGCGCTTTGCACCAGCGTGGCCAGAGCATCGAGCGTCGAAGCGGCGCCGATCATCTGGACAAGCCGGCCGTTGGCGGCCTTCTCGATGGTCGGTCCGTAAATCAGGTTTTCGACCAGGCGCACGGCGTATTCCGGCTGCCAGGCCAGCAGCCAGCGCTCGCGGAACGTGCCGCGGCTGCGGCCGACATCCGTCAGCCTGCCCCAGTTCACGCCGAGCACGTTCAGCCGGTGCAGAAGCGTCGAACGAAAGAGACCGCTCTCGCTGCGCAGGTCGATGGAGAGCTCGCGCTCCAGTGCTTCAGGCTTGAGCCGCGCGGCCTTTTGGTTGCGCTGCAAGTCATCGATCAGCGGCGCGAGCGGCGTGTCGGCTGGAATCTCGCCGACATCGGCGCCGAGCAGAAGCTCGGCCTCGACCATCTTCCACAGCAAGGCCTCGCCGTTGAAGAGCGCCGCGATCGAGGCCTCGCGCAGTTCCTCGAAACCCGGTTTCGGGCGCTCGCGTATGGCGGCAAGCGCCCGCGCCAGACGCTCCGCCTCGATCAGCGAGGCGGTCGAAATCATATGGCCCTTCGCCCTGAGAACCGAAGCGATCCGCGCGAGCCACAGCACCGAAGCGTCATCCTGCCCGCGCGTCTGCCACAGGTGCTTGCTCCAGCCCGGCGCGACGACACCGGCGCCATAGCCATAACCCAGCGCCAGCCGCGGTCCGGTCCATGGCGCGAAGGTCATCGTGGTCTTGTGCCGGCCGATGCCCTTGAGCAGTGCCTGGTCGATCTTTTGCGGATGCGGAGCTTGCAGGGCGGGCACATGCCACGCGCCGCAGACGACGGCTAGCGGCCCGTTGATTTCTTTGCGCGCAGCGGCGATCTCCAGCCGCATATGCGCCTCGCGCATGGTCGCGAATTTGCCAATGGACGTCTCGCCGTCGCGCAGCGTCGTCATCGCGTCGGCGATGGCCGCGAAGATCGGCCCGGGTGCGGGATTCTGCTCGATGATATCGGACCACCAGCTTTCGCCGTCCTCATAGCCGGCGGCGCGCGCCAAGGTGC
Source organism: Mesorhizobium sp. WSM4989 (assembly GCF_029625795.1). Taxonomy (NCBI): domain Bacteria; kingdom Pseudomonadati; phylum Pseudomonadota; class Alphaproteobacteria; order Hyphomicrobiales; family Phyllobacteriaceae; genus Mesorhizobium; species Mesorhizobium sp. WSM4989. The sequence continues at coordinate 1,179,420 of NZ_JARTVN010000001.1, forward strand.
CGATCGGATCAAGGATCCGCGAGCTTGCTTCGCTCTGCTCTTCGGTGGCCTCCGGTTCGTCCGCATCGGCGTCGGTCGAACCCTCGGGCCCTTGCTCGGCAAGCCGCGCGGCGGACGGCAAGTCGATGAAACGCAGCGCCGCCTTGTTGGCGACAGCCCACAGCGCCGCCTGATATTCGGGAGAGAATTCGGCGAAGGGCCAGAAGCGCGTCGCGGCGGGATCGTCCTCGGGGTAGCAAAGCAGTGCCACCGGCGGCTTCATGTCCGGGCTGGCAAGCAGAGGCAGCAAGGGCGAGGCATCCACCGGCCCCTCGATCAGCACGGCGGCCGGCTGCAATTCCTGCAACGCTCTAAGCAGGCTCGCGGCGGAGCCCGGCCCATGATGGCGAATGCCGAAATAGCTGATGCCGCCTTGCGTCATGGCTCAGATGGCCGCGTTGAGCGCCGCGTAATAACCGGCGTAGTCCGGCCGCTTCTTCAGCACCGTCTCCAGATATTCCTCCAGCACGACCTTGTCCTGGACCGGGTCCTTGACGATGGCGCCGACCAGGCTTGGCGCCAGGCCTCCGGCGTGGAGCTTGCCGCCGTCGAACCAGGCCGCCTGGCTGAGGCCGCTGATCATCGTGGCGATCGCCTCGGCGGTGGAGAGCGAGCCCGACGGCGTCTTCAGCGTCACCTTGCCGTCCGAGGTCGCGCCGGAGCGCAGCTCGCGGAAGATAGTCAGCACGCGCGCGATCTCCTCGCCGACATCTTTCGGCACCGGCAGGTCCAGTCCGCCGGCCATCTCGCCGACGCGCCGAGACACGATCGAGACCTCTTCCGCCATGTCCTCCGGCAGAGGCAGCACCACGACATTGAAACGGCGCTTCAGCGCCGAGGAGAGTTCGTTGACGCCCTTGTCGCGATTGTTCGCGGTGGCGATGATGTTGAAGCCGCGCTGCGCGTAGATCGAGGTGTTCAGCTCCGGCACCGGCATCATCTTTTCGGACAGCACGGTGATCAGCGTGTCCTGCACGTCGGAGCCCATGCGCGTCAGTTCCTCCAGGCGGCAGAGCTTGCCTTCCTGCATGGCGCGGTAGAGCGGCGTCGGCACCAGCGCCTCCTGGCTCGGCCCCTTCGCCAAGAGCTGCGCATAGTTCCAGCCGTAGCGGATCTGATTCTCGTCGGTGCCGGCCGTGCATTGCACGATCAAGGTCGAGTTTCCCATGATGGCGCCGGCGAGATGTTCGGAGACCCAGGATTTCGCCGTTCCCGGCACGCCGAGCAGGAGCAGCGCCCGGTCGGTCGCGAGCGTCGCCACCGCGGTTTCCATCAATTGCCGACGTCCTACATATTTCGGGGTGATAAGCGTGCCGTCGCTTGCCTTGCCACCCATCAGGTAAGTGAGGACGGCCTTGGGCGACAGGCTCCAGCCGGCAGGCTTCTGGCGGTCGTCGTCGCGCGCGAGCGCCTGCAGTTCGGAGGCATAGACCTGCTCGGCCGGAAGGCGGATGGCTGCGTTCATGCGATCTTCTCCGGGTTTATCATCTGTCGGATTGCGAAGGGTTTCCGGCCAGCGCCGCATTGAGCCGCAGCAGACCGAGCGAGGGGGAAGCGGGCGGCAGGCCGGCGGCGACCACCTCGTCGATCAATTTTTCCGCCGTCTCCGGATTGGCCAGAAAGCCCAGGGTCTCGAGATACTGCTCGGCGCTTCGTTTCATGACGTCGTTGTCACCCGAGACGGCGGAACGCAGCGCTGGAAGCGTCTTGCTCCTTGCGAGGTCGCTCCATTCCAGCCAGCCTGCTTCCGCGCCTTCGACCAGGTTGAGCGCGGCCAGATTTTGCCCATCATCCAGGATCTGCCTGATCAGGACACGCTTCCTGCCGTTGTCCAAGCGCGACATGAGCTGGAGGACGAGAAGCGCCAGCCTGCCGCCGGCGGCGACAAGGAAATCCGCCAAACAGGCGACCGCCGCATCGCTGCCGGACACCGCGATCATTCGAACGAGAAAGAGATCGGCACCCTCATCGACGCCGAACTGCCATGCGCCAATGAAATCGGGCTCAGTCTTGCCGAATTGGGCGACGAGATCGCCGAAGTAACAGGACGCGAACAGGTCGGCGCGACGCGACTGTTGCGCAGGCGACTTGGGTTTTATCGGCGTGTAGGTGGTGCGGCGGCGGATGAAGCCGGATTTGCCTTCCTCAATGAAAGCGGCGAGCTCGGCTATCGGATCTTTCGACACGCCATCCGCTGGATCGCTACGTTCACCCAACCTTGCCAGGAGCCGGCCGGCCGTTTCGCGCACCTTGCCTGAGCGATCGGCGGACAGGCTCTTTAGAAATGGAATGTCATCGGCACTCAAGCCGAAGCGCATCAGCTCCACCAACGCAAGCCTGACCTCCGCCGGCTCGCTCGCTCCCTTGGTCTCAATCAACGTCCGCGCCAAGACAGGCATGGTGCGCCGTAATTCGACCAAAGCTGTACGGCGCGCGGCAGGATAAAAATCATCCCAGGTTTCAGCGGTGAGTTGTCCTCGTCGAGACTGCCTGTCGCCATCCGCGCCTGCTTGCCAGTCGACCCAGGGAGCATAGATATCTGGGCTTTCCTGATCCGACGCAGCAGGCATCCAATCCATCGGATGCAGCACGAAGCCTCGGCTGGCGACGAGTGTGGCCACGCGGGTCTTGAGCCTCGCATCAGCGGCGTATTTCAATGCGGCACGCAGCAACGGTCGCAGCCAATCAGGAAGCATCGGCAGCGCGAGCATCGGCAGCGGCGGACGGCGTTTCAAGGTTTTGGGCGCCGCCGGCCGAAGCGCGACATCCAGCGCCTGCGCGGCGATCGCCAAGAGCCGACGTTCCTGCTCGTCCGAGCTGGAGGCAGCCGCGAACTCCTTCCATTCGGCGGGCGCCAATTCGAAAGCGGCGCCGCCCGAAATCCAGTTGTCGCGAAGCCTCGCCAGCCCTGCCTGCTCGAGCTCGTTCATGAGAGATTGAGCCTCCCGATGCTGCTTTGTGAGGCCAGAAGCTCGAGCCTGGCGCCGTTCCACAGTGCTGCCGTGACTGTCAGATCGAGGCCAAGCAAGGTCTGGTTGACGGAGCCGGCGACTGGCAGGGCGATGCCATGCGAATCGTTCGCCGCCTGCCACCAGGCGCCATCCTTCTCGTCCAGCGCGATCGCGCCCGCCGGCAGGAGGATCGGACAGTCGGACAGCCACGGCGCGCCGTCCTGGAAAGCTGCATAGGCGGCCAGCGGATCGCCGGCAGCGTTCGGAGCAAAATCGGGCCAATTGCCGGGCGACGCATCGCCCAGGCGTTCTGCGACCAGTGCGCGAAGCGGAATTCGGGATGGATAGAACACCAGCCTCGCCTTGAAGCGATCCCCCGGCGCGAAGGCGCCGGAGCGGCGCCCGGCCGAGGCCGGGAAGAAGTCCAGGAGGACGGCAAATCGTGGGATTGGGCTTTTCAGATCGAGCAGCCAGGTCGCGTGGCTGACCAGGCCGTCGCGACGGGCCTCGATCTTCTCACCCAGCACCTCCCAGTCGCTCTCGACCTTGACGGCATCCGGATTGGCAAGGATCTGGTCGCGTGTTTCGGATGTCGAGACCAGGCGCTTCAGCTCGGCATCGTCGGGCGCGGCACGCCAGGCCTTGGCGAGCAGCACCAGCTTACCCAGCTCTCGGATAGCGGCGTCCGGCCGCTCTTCGCTGCGCAGCGCCATCAGTTTCGCGGGCAGCTCGTCGATACGCCCGGCCAAAGCGGTCGCCTTGAGGTCTACAAGCCGCGCCGCGATGCGGCGGCAGCGCTCGCTGCTGGCGTCGACAAAACCGGCAAGGCCGAGCCGAAGCTGGTCGGCAACCCACTGATCCAATTCGTCGAGCGCTGCCGACACGGCACTTCGCGCGTCCTCGGCGCGCTTGCGCTGCGCCGCCTCGCGGCGCTCGGCGGCCGCGGCGTCTTCTACGGCAGCGCTTTGCTCGGGCCGCAACGCCTCGTCGATGCTTTTGCTTTCCGCGCTTGCCGGCGCCGGCGTCGGCGGCTGGCCCGGCTTGCGGCGCCGCCCGAGCCAGTCATTGACCCATTCCGGCGTCTGGTCGACCCGATCGAAGCTGGCGGCCGCGGTGGCGCCGATCCACATCAGCCCCAGTATGTGCTTGCACGGAAATTTTCGCGATGGACAGGTGCATTTGTAGCCGTGGTCGCGGGTATCGAATGCGACGCGGTAGGGATTCGACCCCGAGCCCTGGCATTCGCCCCAGATGAGGCCCACCTGTTCGTTTGTCTCGAGGCGGGGCCAGTTCGACCGCTTGGTCAGCTTGGCGGCGGCGCCGAGTGAAGCCTGGTCGGGCGCGAGCGCCTCGATTGTTTTCAAATCCAGCTGCAAGCCGCTCCCTCATGACCCCCGAAGCATGATATCGCGACGATAGATACCTGTTTGCGGCGCGCTGGTGTAGCTCCAGCCGCTGAAAAGTTGACGCCCTGTCTAACGTTGCGTTGCCCTGTTCATCGTCAGGCGCGCGAACCCACCAGGACGGCGTGCACAGCATAGGCGCGGCGATCCTCGGCGCTGACGGCCAGCCGATCGGCACGCTATCCATCGCCTCCCCTGTCTCGCGCGTAGACGATGCGGTGGCGGCCCCCGGGCGAGGCGGCGATCAGGGCGGCGAGGCTCATCTCGGCGCGGCTGACCGGCGAGGCATGACTCATCTTCCCCGTTGCGGCGAAGATGGTTAGGTGCTGCCGACGCCGTCCCGATGGCAGCTGGCGTCGTGCCCCAGCTTCTCCAAGCCTGACTTCATCATCTGCCTCCTCCACCAGTCGCTTCGCGTTCCGCAACCGGCGGATTTCGCGGCCGAATTCCTCACCGTCAAACAGCGTCCTGGTAAAATTCGATCGGCAGTCCATCGGGATCGGCGATGAAGGTAAACAATCGTCCCGTGTATGGATCTGTTCGGATGGGCTCCACCTCGACGTCTCGCGACCGAAGCAGCTCGGCTGTTGCCTCGACCGAGGCGACCGAGAATGCAATATGCCTTAATCCACAGGCCTCGGGCCTGCTGGGCCGGCTTGGCGGATCAGGGAAACTGAACAGTTCGATCTGGATGGTACCGTGACGCAAATCGCACTTCCAAGACTGCCTTTCGGGGCGCCAGTTTTCGGCCAGAACGACGAAACCGAGCTTGTTCGTGTAGAACAGCTTGGAGGTCTCATAGTCACTGGAGATGATTGCGACATGATGGACAGCCAGCAGCATCAGATTGGCCTCGCGTAAGCGTCGATAACGGCGACCCAGCACAGTCGCATCGGGTATACCTTGGCGCAACCAGGCGCCGACACCGGCCGTGCCGGCTTGGGCGAGCATCTCCACAAGGTCCGGCCACCCTCCCCTCGAGGGGAGCTTATCCGAGCGCTATTCACGCCGTCTTGAGGTCGGTGTACTTCTCGATCGCGTGCAGCGACTTGTCTTTGCCGAAGCGGGACTGCTTGAAGCCGCCGAGCGGTACCGTGATGTCGGCGCCGCCATAGGTGTTGACGTGGACGACGCCGGCATTGATGGCGCGCACCATGCGATGCGCGGTCGAACGCTTCGAGGTGCACACTGCAGAAGCAAGACCATAGACGGTGGCGTTGGCAAGGCGCACCGTCTCTTCCTCGCTTTCGAAGCGCATGACGCCGAGCACCGGCATGCACAATGTGATGTTCGGCCGCGTCGTCGACATCCGCCATGGCAGCGACGAGGCGGCGCTGCTCTATGTCGGGCGCAACTACATGCAGCCCAGCGCACTGGGAGTTTCGGTGGCTAGTCGGTCAGTCTGGCGCTGACTCCGACTCGATCAGGCTTTCCAGCATGTCCAGCAGGCGCTCGTACTGCTCGGCGCCGTAACGCTTCTCGATGGCGTCGTAGATGGCGGTGCGCTCGGGCGCCAGCTCCTCGATCAGCGCCACGCCGGCCGGGCTGATGGCGAGCAGAGCGCGGCGGCCGTCATCCTTGACCTTGTTGCGGGTGATGAATTCGCGCTCGTCCAGTGCTTTGATCATGCGGGTGAGACTGGGCGGCAGGATCGAGGCGCGGTTAGCGAGCTCGGTCGCTTCCAGCGGACCGGTCTCGGCAAGCACGCGCAGCACGCGCCATTGCTGCTCGGTGATGTCGTGGCGAGCAAGCATCGGACGAAAATGCGCCATGATCACTTCGCGGGCGCGAAGCAGAGCCATGGGCAGGGAAGGGCGGGTGCTGGGCGGCAGCAGAGTCAACTCTCCGAAAAGTTCCAGTCCAGTACGACTCGCAACAGAAATTAACGCTCGGATCGCAGCTATATCCGCGATTTCTCCGAGAGCGGCAATCCCGTCCCCGACGACCCCGTCGACATGGAGACCAAGCACTTGACATTCGGTCGCCAAGCCCTTGCCCCACATGGGGATCGAATATTCGGCGAATCTCGACGCGAAGGTCGAGATGAGCGAGCTTTGCGCGCTCGTTTCACGCATCATCCTCGAGACCGGCCTGTTCGAGCCCGGCGCCGAGCGGGTGCGCGCCCTCCGTGCAGATGCCTATGCGGTCGCGGACCGGCTCCCCGAGAACGGCTTCATCGACATGAATTTCCGCATCGGCAGGGGCCGCAGCGCGGAGGAGAAGAAGCGGACCGGCGAGGCGATCATCAAGGGGTTATCGCGCGCGTTCTATGTCGACACGCTCGGCCTGCAGGTGAGCGACGAGACCAGCGACGCGATCTATCTGCGCGCGCTGGAGGAGCGCGGCCACCCCAGCCCGCGCGAGGCAGACCTGCGCTGGATCGGCGCCATCGTGTCGCGCAACGGCGAGGTGGAGGAGACGGGGCTCGGTGCCGGCGTGCTCGATCATCCGGCCAAGGGCATTGTGTGGCTCGCCGACCGGCTGCATCAGTACGGCATGCAAATCGAGGCCGGACAGGTGGTGCTGTCGGGCTCCTTCATCCGGCCGGTCGAATGCCGGCATGGCGATCGGATCGTCTCGGATTTCGGGCCCTTTGGTGCGATCCGCATCGTTGACCGGCCGCGCGAATTTGCAAGCTGCGCGCTGCCCCAAAGAAAAAGGCCGGGCGCGAAAGCGGCCCGGCCAAGAAATGAAGGTCATAACCTTCAGAGGGGAACATCGCCCGGCGCAATGGGAGGAAAACACCGAGCGATGGCCTCTATTTGGGGCGGTTGCGGTATATTTTCCACGAACTGAATTCCAAAAACTGGCCGGAAGGCGAAAAAATATCGCGCGGGCAGCGGCAAAGCTCAGCCGGCCGCCGCTGCCTTTTCCAGAAGATCGGCATAGTGCTGCCGGGCCACGTCGGGATGCGACCTCAGACGGCTCTTCAGCACATTGGTTCCGACGTTGCGGAAGAGCGGATTGTCGGGATCGCTGGCCGGCCCGCGCGCCTCAGCCGCCAGTTCCTGCGGAAGGTCGAGCAGCGGGATGGTCGCGTCGAGCCGGGCGCTGAAGAAGAACGGCACCGAAATCCGCTCGACGCCTGGCGGCGGTGTGACGACGCGGTGCACGGTTGCTCTCAGATACCCGTTCGAAGCGAGTTCGAGCAGTTCGCCGATGTTGACCACGAGCGTTTGCGGAATCGGATCCACATTCACCCAGCTGCCATCATATTCGACCTGCAGCCCCTTGTTCTCGTCCTGCAGCAGAAGGGTGAGGAAACCGCCATCCTTATGCGCGCCGACGCCCTGGTCGTCACCGGTGGCGTCGCGGCCTGGGTAGCGCACGATCTTCATGCGGTGGTTGGGCTCGCTGCCATAGATCGGGTCGAAGGCGTCCTCCGGCTGATCGAGTGACAGCGCGAAGGCCTTGAGCAGCCGGATGGCTACCTCCGTCGCCTTGGTCTGCCAGGCAAGCAGCGCCGGCTTCAGTTCGGGCAACGCAGCCGGCCACTGGTTCGGACCTTGCAGCCGGGTCCAGGCCGGCACGCTCGGCCCTTGCGAAATGGTCGCGCGCTCGACGCCGATGTCGAGCTGCTCGCGCCAGTCGGCCTTGCCCCTGGTCAGCTCGCCGCCGGCACGCGTGTAGCCGCGAAACTGCGGCGACTTCACCATCTCGATGGCCAGCTTGTCGGCCTCCGACAAGGCAAAGAAGCGCCGCGCGGCATCGAGCACCGCGTCGATGTCCGGCTGCGTTATGCCGTGGCTGCTGAGATAGAAGAAGCCGACATCGCGAGCGGCGGTGCGCAGATCAAACAAGAAGGTCCGCAGTTCCGACTCGCCCTGCTCCAGTCGGTCGAGATCGAGCACCGGGATTATTCTGGCCATGGACAGCTTCCTCTTGGCGGCAACTCTCTGTTTTTCGCAAGTCCGGACGGAAAACCGATGCGCACTTTTCCTGGAATTGCTCGAGCAACCCCGCCGCACGATGACATGCGCGTCATTGCAGGTGAAGAAACGCGCCAACCAATCTCGTTGCAAATGGAGCAAGCCGCCGCTCAATTCCCGGGTTTTCGCGGCAAATTGCGTTCATTCGACTCCCGCTTCTCGCGTTTCGCCTATCCGCGATGATCCAGCCACGCGACCAGCCGGTCACACCACTGGATGCCGCAGACCAGCACGATCAGCACCACCACCGCCGCAGCCATGACGCCGGTCTCGCGTCGGGGCGCGTTATTGCACGGTTCGTGGAATGGATCGTCAGAACGTCTCGACCCAGGGCCTCAGCTCGACCTCGAAGCTCCAGGCGCTGCGATGCTGGCGGTGGACTGCGAGATAGGTCTCGGCGATCGCGTCCGGCGAGAGGCGGCGATCCGGCCGGTCTGGCTCGGCCGCCTGCCCGGGCGGCTCGATCTGGCCGTCGATGATGAAATGCGCGACATGGATGTTCTTCGGACCTAGCTCGCGCGCCATCGACTGCGCCAGCCCGCGCAGCCCGAATTTCGGCATGGCGAAGCCGGCCGAGCCGGAGAAGCCCTTGAGACTCGCAGTGGCGCCGGTGAACAGGATCGAGCCGGAGTCGCGCGCAACAAGCCGGCGTGCCGCCTGCTGGCCGACGAGGAAGCCGCCATAGGCGCCGACGAGCAGGGCCTGCTTGACCGCCTCCGGATCGAGCTCGGCGATCGGGCCGCGCGTGCGGCCGCTGGCGTTGAAGACGGCAATTTCGAGGGAGCCGGCCTTGTCGGCCGCCTCGAACAGCCGCTCGACGGAGGCGGCATCCGACACGTCCGTCTCCACCGCCTGCGCACCCGTCTCCTGAACCAGCGCGGAGAGCTTGTCGACATTGCGGGCGGCCAGCACGACGCGAAAACCTTGCTTGCCGAGGAGCCGCGCCAGCGAAGCGCTGAGGCCAGCTCCAGCGCCGGCGATCACTGCGACAGTGGCGGCCATGTCGTTCCTCCTGCGAGTACGCGTTGTTCAGTTGAGGTCGATAATCGCACAAGCTCGCTCCTTCGGCGGCAAGAGGTAAGGACTAGGTTGCTCCGTTTTGGCAGTGCGACACAAAGGCGGTGCACGGTGAGAGGTCCCGGCGCATCCGAAAGACTTGCCTGTCGCGCCGATCCGTCCGACACGTGGTCCAGCGGCGATTCGAGGAACGACCATGGAACCAATCTGGGCCGTCGGCCTGATGACCGGCACGGTGCTTGACGGCAATATCGACGTGGCGCTGATTAAAACCGACGGCGAGCGCATCGCCGACACCGGCACATACACACTGGCCCCCTACCCGCAATCGATCCGCACCCTGCTCGAAGAGGCCCTGCGCCAAGCACGCGTCTGGAATTTCGAGGGGCCGGAGCCGACGATTTTTCGCGAGGCGGAGGAGGCGCTGACGCGCGCGCAGTCGGCGGCGGTCAGGGATTTGGTCGAAAGCCAGGGCATGACGATGGCCGATATCGGCGTCGTCGGCTTCCACGGCCAGACGGTGCTGCATCGCGCCCCGCAGCCGCGACGAACCGGCCGCACGCGCCAGCTCGGCGACGGCGAGCTGATGGCCGCCCTGCTTGGCACCAAAGTCGCCTATGACTTCCGCACGGCCGATGTGGCGGCCGGCGGACAAGGCGCGCCGCTCGCTGCCGCGTATCATGCGGCGCTGCTCAAAGAGGCCGACGCCAGCGGCGACACCGCGGTGCTCAATCTGGGCGGCGTCGGCAACGTCACCTGGTGGGACGGCAAAGACAACATCGTCGCCTTCGACACCGGGCCGGCCAATGCGCCGGTCAATGATTTCATCAAGGCGAAGGGCCTCGGCGAGATGGATCGCGACGGCAGACTGGCTGCCGCGGGTACGGTCGACGAGGCAAGGCTAGAGCGGCTGCTGCAGCATCCGTATCTGACGAAGCCTTACCCAAAATCGCTTGACCGCTTCGACTTCACCGCGGCCATGGCCGACGGGCTCGGCGCGGAGGACGGCGCGGCGACGCTGACGGCTTTCACCGTCTCGGCGGTCGGCAAGGCGCTCGATCTGTTGCCGCGCCGGCCAAGACGACTGGCGGTCAGCGGCGGCGGCCGCCGCAACCCGACCATGATGGCGATGCTCGGCCAGCGCGCCGGCGTCGAAGTGGTGCAAGCCGAGACGCTCGGCTGGAAGGGCGACGCGGTCGAAGCGGAATGCTTCGCGTTCCTCGCGGTGCGCGTGCTGCGCGGCCTGCCGATCAGCTTTCCGAGCACCACCGGGGTGCCGCAGCCGATGCGCGGTGGAAAGCTCGCGGGTTAAGACAACTTCTTCTGCAGGAAGATGCGGCTGCGGCCGACCGGAAAATCGGCGAGCGTGCCGAACGGCTGGTAGCCCTGGCGCTGATAGACCTTGGCCGCGGCCGGATTGAAAGTGTCGATCCACGCGGCCTGGCAGCCGCGCGCCAGCGCTTCCCGTTCGGCTGCGTCCAGCATGCTCGCAGCGATGTGCCGGCCACGCCAGGTTTCGTCGACCCAGAGCCATTGCACATAGAGCCAGCCCCAGGCGGTGTAACCGGAAATGCCGGCGACGATCGCGCCGGCGTCGTCGCGAACGAAGACGGCGAGCGTCTTCCGGCCCGAGGCACCGACATCGCTGTCGTTGAAGGCGGTCAAGCCCTCGCCGACACGGGCGAGATCCTGCGGCAAGGGCTCGGCGGTGATCTCGAGCGTCATCTTCATGGTGGCTCCGGTGCGGTTCGGAAGCCAGCCTTAGCCAAGGAGCGAAGCGACACGCAAGCCTATTGCCGGGCAGAGCGCCACGCCGCGGCCGATGCCGCCACCAGCATCAGCAAGGCGGCGACCAGGGCGCAGTTGGCGATGCCGAGGGCGGTGTAGAGCGGGCCGAAACCGGCGGTGCCGACGGTTACGGCGAAATAGGTGACTGCGCTGTTCAGGCCCATGATCGTGCCGCGTCGCGCGGCGTCGAGCGCGGTGAGCCGCATCACCAGAACGTTCAGCCCGAAATGGTTGGCAAGGCCCCAGACGGCGATCGTCGCCATCAGCAGGCCGAAGGTGCCGCTGGCCGAGGCGATCGCCACATAGACGGCGGCGACCAGCAGATAGGCGAAGGGCATGACACGGCGGGCGCCGAGACGGTCGATGACGCCGTCAAGCAGCGCCGCCGCGCCGAAGCCGAGCCCGTAAGCGATCGCCGCCAGCCCGTTGGCGCTGACCGGCTCGCCGAGACCTTCATGGAGATGATCGCCGAGATAGCCGTAGACGCCATAGAAGGCGGTCATGAAGGCGCCGCAGGCGATCAGCAGCGGCAGGATTCCGGGCACAGCCAGCGCGCCGAGCGGCGACGGTGCCGGACCGCTTTTCCTGGTGTCGCGCAGCGAGCTGACCGACAGGCCGGCAACAGCGGTTGCGGCGAGAAGCGCGACAGCGGCGAAGACGGCCCGCCAATGGATGAGATCGGCAAGCACCGCCGACAGCGACACCCCGGCGACCATGGAGAGCGTCCAGCCGGTCAGCACGACGCCGATCGTTCCGCTCTCGCGGCCGGGCGGCGCGATCGCTGCGGAGCTGGCGTAGATCGCCGGCATGGCGACGCCAGCAGCGATGCCGGCAACGAGCTGGGCCGCGACCAGCGCCGCCACCGTCGGCGCGAGCGCGCTGCCCACCAGCGCCAGCGCAAGCAACAGCAATGCGCCCTGCAGCATGCGGCGGGCGCCGATCCGGTCGATATAGCGGGCAAGAAAAAGCGCGCTGGCCGAGGTGCCGAGGCCGAAGGCAGCGGCGGCCGTCATCACCGCCGGCACGCTTGCCGCGAAGGATGCCGCGACGGCGGGCGCAATCGGCCCTAGAACCAGTGAGTTGGAGCCGATGACGGCGATGCAGCAGGTGAGCAGGTAGGCTGCGGCCGGGATCGGTGCACGGGACGCCGCACTCAGAATCGCTGATTGATCACTGTTCGACATATCTCCATAGTGGCCGAATTGAATTCAGCATCAATGGAGAATTTCCAAATGGACTCAGAAACAGATGACGTTCAGCGGAACAAGCAGCCAACCCGTGAGGTCGACCCGATCGACCGAAAAATATTAGGCGTTCTGGTCGACGATGCGACCATCAGTTATGCCGAGCTCGGCGATCGTGTCGGCCTGTCGCCGCCGGCGGCGCATGAGCGGGTGAAGCGGCTCAGGCGCAGCGGCGCCATCCGCGCCACCTCGGCGATCATCGATCCGAAGGCCGTGAAGAAGCCGCTGCTCGCCTTCGTGCACATCGATACCAGGGGCTGGGGCAAGACGCCGGAATTGATGGCGATCTCGGAATGCCCGGAAGTGGAAGAGATCCATTCAGTCGCCGGCGACACCTGTATGCTGCTCAAGGTACGCACCGAGGATACAAAGGCGCTGGAAGGCCTGCTGTCGCGTATCTACGAGACGCCGGGCGTGGTCTCGACGCGCAGCTATGTGGTGCTTTCGACCTATCTCGAACGGCCGGTGCAGCCAGAGATCACGGCCGAATGGCCGGCACCCAAACATATGGCGACGCCTGTCTACTAATCCGCCGGCTTACGGGATCGTGGCGCTGCGATAGGTATCGAGGACGCGCGTGACGCTGGCAATCAGAAGCTCATGCGCGGTCGGCGTGATCCGACCGGCGCCGACCTCGGCATCGAGATGGCCGAGATACTGGCTGATCAGGGGGCGTGGAATCTCGCGATCGCCGAGCGCCGCCAGCAGCGCTTCGGTCGCATGCTGCGCATCGGGTGATGGCCAGTAGTAGCGGATGCGGTCGCTGAAGGAGAAATGCCGCTGCAGGCGCTGCTCGTCAGGCGTTCCCGGATGATATTTCTGCCAATTGCCGGGCGAGGCAAGCATGATGCGTTCCATCGCGGCCGGCAGGCTTTCGCGCGAGGGATCGGGCGCGAGCGCGTCGGCGATGTGGCTCAGGCCATAGAGCGCCTCGCGCAATGCGAAGGTGAGCCAGGGGCCGACCTTGAGGATGGCGAAGCCGTCGCGCACGAGCGCGGCCAAAGCTTCCGCCGGCTGATAGTCGGTCGAATGCGCCTCGAAGACGAATTGCGGCTGGCTTTCCAGGGCCGCGACCAGCTTCGTCGCCCTCTCGGGCGCATAGGCGATGATGTCGGCATTGCCGAATTCGACGCCGGGCTGAACGACGACGCCGACAGCCCGGGCAAAAGCGGCATCGAGGCCGAGACGGCAGAAGGCCTGGCGATGGAGCTCGACCGTGCGGAGCGCATCGGCCGGCTCGGTCACATGCGTATGGTCGAGCGCTTCCAGCGCGCCGCCCGGAACCGGCACTTCGGTGCCGATGATGTAGACGGGTTTTTCACCGCCCGAGCGGGCGACCGCCGCCTCGGCAACCGCCGCAAGCTCGGCCGCGCGCGCGGCAATCGTCTCGTCGGTGAGTGCCACGGAATCGTCGGCGCAAGCCATGCTGGTGTCGAGATGCAGCTTGGTGAAGCCGGCGGAGGCATAGGCGTCGATCATCGCCGCCGCCTTGTTCATCGCTTCCGCCGCGGGCAGATGCTTCCAAGGATTCGGGCCGAGGTGATCGCCGCCGAGGATCAGCCGGTCGAACGGAAAGCCGGTCCTGCCTGCTTGCGTCTCGACGAAGGCTCGAAAGGCGGCCGGGGTCATGCCGGTATAGCCGCCCTCGTGATTGACCTGGTTGCAGGTCGCCTCGATCAGCACATCGGAGCCATTCCTCGCGCCGTGGCGGAGCGTCGCTTCGATCACCAGCGGGTGCGCCGAACAGATCGAGGCGATGCCGCCCTTCGCGCCTGCCGCTCGGCGAGCGGCGATGCCAGCAAATCTTGCCGTGGCGCCGGTCATGTGCGCGCCGTCGCTTTGGCGATGAAGGCCTCGACGTCGGCGAGCCGGTGAATGCCTTCCATCGGCCCCTTGCGGGTAACGGCGAGCGCGCCGCAGGCATTGGCGATGCGCAGTGCATCGGCGGGCGCGGCACCGCGCAGCCAGAAGGAAACGAAGGCGGCGCCGAAGCAATCGCCGGCGCCGGTCGGATCGACTTCCTCGACGGCAAAGCCGGGCATGGCGAGCGTGCCCTCGCGGTCGTGATAAGCGGCGCCTTCACCGCCTTTCTTCAGCACGATGCAGGAGATGCCCCGCCCCAGCAATTCGCCAACCGCGGCCTGTTCGTCGCTGGCGGAGGAGAAAAGGAACAGTTCGTTGCCGCTCGGCAGGAAGACATCTGTCTGCGCGAGCACATGATCGAGCGCCTGACGCGTGCCGGACGCCTGCATGATCTCGCGACGGATGTTCGGATCGAAGGACACCGTGCCGCTCTTGGCCTTCACGGCCGCGATCGCGGCGAGTGCGACGTCGGTGGCGCGATCGGAAAAAAGCGAAGAGCCCATGACATGGACATGATCGGCTCCGGCCAAGAGCCGCCTCGCCGCATCGTCCATTTCCAAAAGGCCGGCGGCGCTGTTGCGGATATTGAAAACAAAATGCCTGGATGCATCGGTCCGGTAGGCGACGAAGGCGGTGCCGGTTGCATGGCCTTCACGGACGGCGATTGCCGAAACGTCGGCGCCGAGCGCGCTGAGCCGGTCGATGTTCAACTGGCCGAAATCGTCTCCGCCGACGGCGCCGATGAGACCCGCAGGCTGGCCGAGCGCCGCCGCTTGGCCGATGAAGATCGCCGGGGCGCCGGACGGAAAGGGGCCGGCCAGCGGACCGGGCTCGAGGAAGCTCTGGCCGATTGATTCCGCCATGATCTCGACGAGGATCTCGCCGGCTGAGACCAGCTTCTTCATCACGTCCTCCCAGCATTCGCCATGCATGGCTTTAGGGCTTGGAATACGGCCCCCTCTTTTTCACGTCAATTAATAAATTTACGCATGGAATAATTTCTCCGGACGCGTTGAAACTCGCGGAGCTTCCTGTAAAGTTTCAACTTGCAGGCGCACGCCGATGCGCGGTATGAGCGCCGGAGCAGCGCCATGGGAGCGAGGTTCCATGCCGCGAGGGTTTGGATGCCGATGACTCACAAGACGATGGAGGAGTTCGCCCGTTCCTGCGGCGTCTCCAGGCCGACCTTGTCGAAATTCTTCGACGATCCGACCAGCGTCAAGCCGGCGACGCGAAAACGCATCGAGGATGCGCTGCGCTCGTCCGACTATCAGCCCAATCTGTTCGCGCGAAACCTCAACCGCAAGCGCACCCGCAGCATCGGCATCGTCGTGCCGACGGTGACCGACCCGTTCTATTCCGAGATGGTCAGCCGCATCGAACTCAGGCTGCGCGACGAAGGCTATTGGCCGATCGTCATTTCCTCGCATGGATCGAGCGAACTGGAAGCCGAGGCGACGCGGACGATCCTGTCGTTGAAGGTCTCCGGCGCGCTGATAGCACCGCTCGGCCGGCGCTCGGACCAGCGGGCGATCGAGAAGCTGACGCAGGCGATCCCGATTGTCTATTTCGACACCTATCTCGAAGGCGGCACGCCTTTCGTCGGCAACAACAATGTGCAGAGCATGTCGACCATCGTCGACTATCTCTGCCGCTCGGGCGATGCCCCGGTCTATTTCGATATTCCGCATGTCAATCACAATTCGCGCGAGCGGGTGGAGAGTTATGTCGATGCCATGAAGCGGCTCGGGCAGGAGCCGCTCGTCTTCGGCAATACCGACGACTACACATGGGAGTTCGAACGGATCGGCTACGAACAGACGGAAAAGCTGCTCGGCAATGGCGGCCTGCCGGGCAAGACCATATTGTGCGCCAACGATCGTCTCGCCTTCGGCGTGATGGCGGCCGCCTTCTCGAAAGGGCTGAAGGTGGGCCGCAAGGCGGATTGCGACCTGCGGGTGGCTGCGCATGACGATCATCCGCTCAGCCGCTACACCTGCCCGGCGCTCACCACCATGGCGCAGGATTTCGCGGCGATGGCCGGAAGCAGCGTCGAGACGCTGCTTACCCTGCTCGACGAGGACGGCGCGCCCGTCGCGGCGAAGGTCAATCTCGACGCGACGCTGGTGATGCGCCAGTCGGCCTAGGGATACCGAACTCCCGCTGGGCGATCACGGCGCCTCAGGCAAGCAGGCTCGCCGCCTCGTCTTCGCCGAGCAGCGGCGGCTGGTCGACCGAGCCGACGACGGCGACGGAGTTCCGGCTTTCGCCGGAGGCGAGGATCGCTTCCATGACCTCGAGCACGTGCAGCGCCAGTTCGCCGGACGCGCGGGGTCTGCGCCCTTCCGACAGCGACCGCGCCAGGTCGGCGACGCCGAGCATGCGATAGTTGGCGCGGTCCGGTGCGGCATAGGGCCAGTTGCGCGCGCCGTAGAGCTCGCCTTCGCTCTCGAAATCCTTCCAGTCGGCGCCGTGCGCCGATAGCGAGACCGTGCCGCCAAACGTGTCGGGATCGGGTAGCCTGAGCGAGCCTTCCGTCCCGTGCAGCTCGATCGGATGGTTGGAATGCTTGAAGACGTCCCAGGAGGCGCCGAAGGTGACGGTGGCGCCGCAGTGGAATTCGAGCAGCGACAGGATGTTGGTCGGCGTGCCGACCCTGAAGCTGGTGTTTTTGTAAGGGCCTTCGGCGGTGATCAGGCGCTCGTCCTGACCGCGCGTCGTCATCGCCATGACGCGGGCGACCGGGCCGAGCAGGTTGACCAGCATCGTCAGGTAGTATGGCCCCATGTCGAACACTGGACCGCCGCCCGGCTGATAGTAGAATTGCGGATTGGGATGCCAATGCTCCATGCCGCGCCCCATCATGAAGGCGGTGCCGGTCACGGCGCGGCCGATCGCGCCCTCGTCCATTAGGCGGCGGGCACGCCGCCCGGCTGCGCCGAGGAAGGTGTCTGGAGCCGAGCCCAGCAGCAGATCGCGCTTCGCCGCCTCCGCGACCAGCCGGCGGCCCTCGCCGGCCGAGGTCGCCAGAGGCTTTTCCGTGAAGACGTGCTTGCCCGCGGAAAGCGCCGAATGGGTGATGTCGAAATGCGCCGACGGAACGGTGAGGTTGAGGACGAGATCGACCTCGGGATCGGCCAGCAGCGCATCGACCGGCAGCGCGTGGATACCGTATTCCCTGGCCCGTAGCGCGGCCATGTCGGCGGAAATATCGGCGCAGGCGCGCAGTTCCACGCCGGCGAAAAGTGCTGCGTTGCGCAGATAGGTCATCGATATGTTGCCGCAACCGATAACGCCGATACCGAGCTTCGCTCCTGATTTTGCTTGCATTTTCCTTCCGACCTCCCATGACGGCACCGCCGCAGACAACCCGTTGCAACGGCGGCGGACCATGTTCGTGACTCGCTATAGCGCATTTTAAATCTTGACGCGCGTAAAATTTTTATAGAGCATGTGAAAATGCTGGCTCGACATCGGAGGCCGCCAGCTCAAAACGATTGAGGAATTTTGCACTCATGAGCCTAGGAACCAAGGTGCGCCTTGCGCGCCTCTTCTCGCATCCGTCCGGGAAGCTTTTTGGCGGCGCGGTCGACCACTTTGTCGGCTATGGCGACGTGCGCAAAGGCGGGCTTGCCGATCTGCCCGGTGCGCTCGCGCGCGTCATGATGGGCAAACCCGACTACGTCAGCATCCAGCCCGGCACCGCGCGCCATCTGTGGCCGCAATATGCGGGCAAAGCGTCTCTGGTGATCCAGGCGGGCTGCTTCACCCCAGACGATCGCATCAGCGAGCTGATTGCAACGCCGGAGGATGCGGTGCGCGCCGGGGCCGATGCGTTGGCCGTGGCCATTCCGGTGCGCGGCGCGACCGAGGGTAAGTACATACGCTGGCTGACCGACTCGGTGAATGCGGCGGCACGCTACGGCATGCCGGTGGTGGCGCATATCTACCCGCGCGATTTCACCGACGGAGCAAAAATCGTCTTCACCCCCGACGAGATCGCCTATGCGGCGCGCATCGGCTACGAGTCCGGCGTCGACGTGATCAAGATAGGCTACACGGGCGATTTCGAGTCGTTCCGAGAGACCGTCCGGACCTGCCCGGTGCCGGTTGTGATCGCGGGTGGTCCGAAGACCGAGACGCTGCTCGGCGCCCTTCAGCAGACGGCGGACGCCATACGTGCCGGCGCGCGCGGTGCCGTGGTCGGTCGCAATCTCTGGGGGCACGGCGATCCGGAGAAGGCGGCACTTGCCTTTCGGAGCGTCATCCATGACGGCCTTTCGGCAGAAGATGCCCTGGCGAAGGCGGGTGCCTGAACGATGCCCACCGTCCCTTCAATCCTCGGCTTCGGCGCTATTGCGATCGACGACATCGTCTATGTCGATCAGCCGTTGTCGGCGGGCAAGGGGAAGGTTCTGCAAACTGCCCGAACTTTCGGCGGAAATGTCGCGACGGCCCTTGCCGCCGTCGCGCGGCTCGGCGGAACCGCCGGGTTCGTCGGATGGCTGGCCAGTGCCGCTGACGACGCCGTGCTGTGCGATCTCGTTGCGAGCGGAGTTGAAACCGCATTCGCGCCGCGCCACCCGCACGCACGCCCGGTGCGCTCGCGGATCACCGTCGGCTCGGATGGGGAGAGGTTCATCGCGTATGACGACGAAGCGATGCTGGGCACCGCGCCAGACTTTCCGGACGAGGTCCTCAGCCGCGCGGCCGTCCTGATCGTCGATAGTTACGCGATCCGGTCGATGGATGTCGTGGCTCGGGCTCGCGATCTCGGCCTTGCAATCCTCGGCGATATCGAATGGAGCAGCGGCCCAGCCACCGAGAGGCTGATCGGGCTCTGCGACCATCTCATTCTTCCCCTCGGCTTCGCGCGGACTGCCACGGGCGGCCGATCGCCCGCCGAGATGCTCGACGCATTGTGGATGCCGTCGCGGTCCACCGTGGTTCTGACTGACGGCGGCAGGGGCGTCTATTATCGCGGACGCAACGAGGCAGGGCTCTGGCACCTGCCTCCGCACCGGGTTGCCGTCGTTGACTCGACCGGCGCCGGTGACTGCTTTCACGGTGCCTATGCCCATGCATTGACGCGCGGAGCCGAGACCGCAGGCCGGGTCGCATTCGCAGCCGCGGCCGCGGCCCTGTCGATAACGGGGCGTGGCGGGCGCGAGGCGCTGCCGACCGAGGGCCAGGTCACGGAACTCTTGGCATCGACGAAAGCCCCGTCGGCAGTCGAACTGAAATCGCAGCTCGATACCGGAACATAGTTGAAACTATCCGAGGAACATTCGCAGGCGAACATAGGCCGATAATAATCATAAAAACGAGCGGCTTAGCCTTGTGGAGGGAGGAAGATGGCAGAAGTCATTCTTGAGAATATCTGCAAGACCTATGGGAACAACTTTCACGCAATCGACCAATTGAACCTGTCGGTCGAGGATGGCGAATTCTTGATTCTCGTCGGGCCGTCCGGCTGCGGCAAATCCACCGCGCTGCGAATGATCGCGGGGCTGGAGGACGTGACAAGCGGCAGCCTTCGGATCGGCGGAGTCGACGTCGTCGACATGCCGCCCAAGGACCGCGACATCGCGATGGTCTTCCAGAGCTACGCGCTCTACCCGCATATGACGGTGTTCGAAAACATCGCCTTTTCGATGCGGCTGGCAGGCAAACCGAAGGCCGAGCGCAAGAAGCGGGTGGACGAGATCGCCAAAACCCTTCAGCTGACATCTCTGCTCGACAGCAAACCCGCGAACCTTTCAGGCGGACAGCGTCAACGGGTTGCCATGGGCCGCGCCATGGTGCGCGAGCCGGCCGCCTTCCTCATGGACGAACCCCTTTCCAATCTGGACGCGAAGCTGCGTGTTCAAATGCGCGCCGAAATCACCAGCCTGCAAAAGCAGCTCGGCGTCACGACCATATACGTGACCCACGACCAAACCGAGGCGATGACGATGGGGGACAGGGTCGCGGTGTTGAAGGGCGGCGTGCTGCAGCAGGTCGACACTCCCAAGAGACTCTATGAATCGCCGGTGAACGCCTTCGTTGCCGGCTTCATCGGTTCTCCTTCGATGAACCTGTTCGAGGGGACGCTGACGGGCGACGAACTGATGTCCGGCACCTTCGCCATCCGGCTGCAGGACGCAGCCTTCGTGCGCAGGCCGTCCTTGAGGTCGTATGCGGGGCGCAAGGTCGTGTTCGGGATCCGACCGGAGGATCTCTATGACAGCAGTCTCGAAACCGGCCGCAAGTATCAGACGATCCCGGCAAAGGTGACCTCGATCGAAGAACTCGGGTCCGAACACATCGTTCATCTCAGCATCGACGCGGTGCGGGTGGACTCCGGCGATCCGGACGCGGTGCAGGATTTCGGCATGACCTCGAACGCGGTGGCGAAATTCGAACCGGTCAGCACAGTCCTGCCCGGCTCGGAGATCCGCTTGGCCGTAGACGACGCCAAGCTCCATTTCTTCGATCCCGAAACGCATCTGGCGATCTGAAGATTTGTCGCAGAGCCCGCAGGCAGGAGCGATGCGCCTGCGAAAGTACTCGTAAGAAGACTTCTGAATGAAGCAGACGATCGTCCGCATTGTGCGGTCGATCTTAAGAAGGAGGAGAAAATGACGTTTCGGATACGACCCGCGATGCTGAAAATGGCCGCGGCCGCATGGCTGCTCGGCGCAACCGGCGCCATGGCGGACACGACGCTGGAATTCACGCAGTGGTGGGAGCCAGAGCTGCCCGCAGGCTCCTTGCGCAAAATCATGGACGAGTTCGAGGCTGCAAACCCCGGGATCAAGGTGACGCTGGTCAGCGGCCCCTATGCGACCACGCGAGACCAGATCTCGGTCGGTGCTGCGACCGGAACGCTTAGCGACGTTGTCGGTCTCGATGGCGCCTGGGTGAACAATCTGAATGCGCAAGGTGCGCTTTCCGACATGAACCCGATGATGGATGCGAGCAAGTTCGACAAAGCCCAGGTCGCGGACATCATCAAGGTGGACGGCAAGGCCGTGATGTTCCCGGTCGCTTCGTTCGTCTATCCGGTGTTCGTCAATCTGGACCTCGCCGCCCAGGCAGGCGTGACCAAGCTGCCGTCGACCCGCGCGGAGTTCCTCGAAGCCGCCAAGAAGATGACCCATGCCGACAAGAACCAGTATGGCTGGGTGCTGCCCCTGTCGCTGCAAACACCGTCCGGCGTTCAGAACGACATGATGTCGTGGGTTTGGGCTTCGGGCCAGTCGATGATGGCGAATGGCAAGCCCGACCTCGAGGGCAAACCGGTGGTGGATATGCTCAGCTTCGTGAAATCGCTCAACGACGCCGGCACCATCTCGCCCGGCATCGCCACCAAGACGGAACAGGAGAAGGTCGAGGAATTCGTCAACGACCGGGTCGGGATGATGATCGACTCGCTCGCGCATGTGAACCTCATCCGCAAACGCAATCCCAAGCTGAACTTCGACCTCATCCCGGTCCCGGTCGTGGAGAACTACAACGGCAAGCGCGGCCTTCCCTATGCCTCCTGGGGCATCGGTATCTCTGCCGGCTCGAAGCACCAGGAGGAGGCCTGGAAGCTCGTCCAATATCTGATGAGTGAAAAGGTGAACGCCAAGCTCGTGTCGCTTGCAAACGCCTTCCCGGGCAACGTCAACGCCAAGCCCGATTTCGTGACGTCCGACAAGGCATTCGCAAAGGCTTTCGAAATCTTCAAGACCGGTTATCTCGCCAACGAGTTCACGGGTCTGCCGGTGGCGGAAGACCTGATGACCCAGTTCGACGTGGAAGCCCAGAAGATGCTTGCCGGCGAGCAGTCTCCGGAACAAGCCGCAGCCAACGCTCAAAAGGGCTGGATGGCGAAATTCTGATCGGCCTGTTCCCCGTTCACTTTCTCGACCGGGTGGCCTGACTTCGGGCAGGCCACCCGGCCACAACGGATCGGTGGACCCGTGTTCCGAAGCTCACCTTCTCTTGAAGGCGTATTTCAAGGTTGGCACATGACCCCGCAGAAGCGCTCCCATCACAGACTGAAACGAGCGGTCGCACCCTATCTCTATCTGTCGCCCTCGCTCCTCATAATCGGTCTTCTGATGCTGCTGCCGATGGTGACGGTGATTGCCTATTCGTTCCAGAACAGCGCGGTGCTGCGCCGTGACCCATCCTTTGCCGGACTGAAACACTACCAGGCGATCTTTGCCGATCCGGTGTTTTGGGCTTCGCTGTGGCACACGCTCTACTTCACTTGCATGAGTGTCGTTTTCCACATGACCATCGGCATGGTCTTCGCACTCATGCTGAACAGCGACCGCATCAATCCGACGCTGCGCAATATTCTGCGCGTGCTCTACATACTGCCTTGGCTGTTCACTGCGGTGATTATCGCCGTGATCTGGCGCCTCCTGCTTGAGCCGAACGGGGTCGTGAACAGCATTCTCATGCAGATGGGCATCATCGGTTCCAAGGTCGAGTGGTTTTCCTCGCCCGAGACCGCGCTGCACGCCGTCACCTTCGCCAATATCTGGGCGGGGTACCCGCTTTTCATGGTCAGCCTGCTCGCAGGCCTGCAGGGCATTCCCAAGGATTTCTACGAGGCCGCCGATATCGACGGCGCCAAGGCCTACCAGAAGCTGATCTTCATCACGATCCCGCAGTTGATGCCCATCATCATCAGCATCTCGCTGCTCGACTTCATCTGGACCATGCAGGTCTTCCCATTGATCTGGATAACGACGGGCGGTGGTCCGATCTACTCGACCGAGGTCCTCAGCACCTACACCTATAAGCTGGCGTTTTCGAGCTACAACCTGTCTCAGGCGTCGGCGAGCGCTGTGGTCATCCTGCTGATCTCGCTTGGCCTGACGCTGTTCTACATCCGTTATCAAAAGGCTCGGTAGTCCATGAGGAAAAGGCACACGCCGAAAGACAAGCTGATCACCGTCGCGCTCCATGTAGTGCTTGTCGCGGGGCTCTTTTTCGCGGCCTTCCCGATCTACTGGATGCTCAGCAGCTCGTTCAAATCGAATACCGAGATCTTTGCCCTGCCACCAACCATCCTGCCGAAGGCCTTCACGCTGGAAGCGTACGCAGCCATCGTTGGCGACCCGGTAAAGCTGCGCTTCTTCTTCAACAGCTACTTCGTGGCGGCAGCGGTGACCGTGCTGACGGTGCTGATCGCCTTGCTGGCGGCCTACGGGTTCAGCCGCTTCAACTTTCGCGGCAAGGGCAGCCTGAACACACTCATCATCAGCACGCAGACGATTCCGCCGATCACGCTTCTCATCCCCTTCTTCGGGCTTGTCGTCTCATATGGCATCTTTGACACCTATATCGCGCTGATCCTGACTTACCTGGTGTTTACGCTGCCCTACGCGATCCTGCTGATGACGGGATATCTCAACACCTTGCCCCGCGATCTCGATGAAGCGGTGGCTGTCGACGGCGGCACCAGTTGGACAGCGCTTTGGCGGGTGATCGTCCCGATCTCGCTGCCTGGTATCGTGGCGACGTCTGTCTACACCTTCCTGTTATGCTGGAACGAATTTCTCTTTGCGCTGACGCTGACCAAGTCGACGTCCATGCGCACCGTGCCGATCGGCATCCAGCTGTTGATGGGGCAGCACGCCTTCGAATGGAACCAGATGATGGCGATGAGCGTGCTCGGCTCGTTACCGCTTTTGCTCATCTACCTCGTTGCCCAGAGATTCTTCCTCGCAGGCATGACCGCGGGCTCGGTCAAGTAGGACGTCCCTCCCATGAAGACGCAGAGCGACACCAAGGAATGGGCGGTATCAAGGAATGAAAGAATGAACGTGAAAGACCTCAAAGTCGGCTGCCAGACTTTTACCTGGGAGATGCTCGGCGACCGTTTTGGCGGCGGCCCGGACGATCTCATCAAGGCGATTTCCGACGGCGGCTATGCCGGCATCGAGATCACCGACACGATGATCGGTCGCTATGCCGGCAAGCCTGCGGAGTTCGCCGCCGCGTTGAAGGCATCCGGCCTCATGCTGGTCTCGTTCGCCTTCGGCTCGAAGAGCGGCTTCACGCTCAAGGAGAAAATCGGCGAGGACCTCGAAACCGCCGGTCGCTGGATCGACTTCGCCGCCGCCTTTCCGGGAGCGCTGGTGTCGATGGGCTCGGCAACCGTCGTCTCCGACGGCCCGCGCGACCACAAATTCGCCATCGCCGCCGAGGTCTACAACAAGGCCGGCGAACTTGGGCGCAAGGCCGGCGTGCAGGTGGCTGTGCATCCGAGCTCGCATCACAACACGCTGCTCTTCGACCGCGCCGATTATGACCGCATCTTCTCCCTGCTTGACCCATCGCTGGTCGGCTGGGTGCCGGACACCGGACACATCTTGCGCGGCCGTCAGGACATGGCCGATACGCTCACCACCTATCGCGACCGCATTCGCTATGTGCATCTGAAAGACGTCGATGCCAACGGCAGTTGGGCGATGCTCGGCCAGGGTGTCTGCGACACGGCTAAGGTGATCGAGATCGCAAGCGCCGCGCCCAACTTCAACGGCTGGCTGGTGCTGGAGGAGGAATCCGAAACCGCCGCCGCCGATCCGGCTGGCGCGGTGAAGACCAATCGCCAGACCATGCGCGGCTACGGGGCTTGAGGCGATGATCCGCAAACAAGACCGTCGTCTTCGTGTCGGTGTGCTCGGCTGCGGGCCGATCGCGCAGTTCGCGCATCTGGAATCCTGCGTGAAGGCGGCCAATGCCGACCTCTACGCGATCTGCGACGCGGCGCCCGACCTGCTTGCGCGCATGAGCGCCACCTACGAGCCGCAAAAAATGTATGGCGACTATGACGAGATGCTCGCCGACCCCAAGTTGGAGGCGGTGATCGTCGCGACGTCCGACGCCTACCACGTGCCGATGTCGATCAGGGCGCTCGAAGCAGGCAAGCACGTGCTTTGCGAAAAGCCGATCGGCATTTCCGTCGAAGAAGGCGAGAGGCTGGCGGAAGCGGTCAAGCGCTCCGGCAAGGTGCTTCAGGTCGGGCATATGAAGCGCTTCGACCCGGCGCTGGAGGCGGCGCGCGATTTCGTGCGCGACGAGATGGGCGATATCCTGGCGCTGAAGGCCTGGTATTGCGATTCCACCCATCGCTACACCAATACCGACGCCGTGCAGCCGCTGCCCGTCACCAGCAAGCTGGCGAGGAAGCCGGCCGGCAATCCGAAGGCGGACCTGAGACAGTATTTCATGCTGGCGCATGGCTCGCATCTGGTCGACACGGCGCGCTTCCTGTGCGGCGACATCACCGCCGTGCGCGCGCGGCTCAACGAACGCTTCGGCGCTTATTGCTGGTTCGTCGAGACGGAGTTCGCCAATGGCGCGCTCGGCCATCTCGACCTGACCGTTGCGGTGCGCATGGACTGGCACGAGGGCTTCCAGCTCTATGGCGAGAACGGCTCGGTGATCGCGAAGACCTTCAATCCCTGGTATTTCCGCGCCAGCGAGGTCGACATTTTTCATGAGAAGGACGCGACGTCGCGCAAGCCGCTCGGCGCCGACGGCCACTTCTTCCGCCGCCAACTGGAAGGCCTCGCCGACACGGTGCTCAACGGCGCGCCGCAGCGCGGCGCTACCGTGGAGGACGGGCTCGCTTCGATCCGCGCCATGGTGGCGATCGCCCGCTCGGTCGAAAGCGGCCAGCGCGTTGAGCTCGCCGGCGTCACCGGAGCGATCTGATGCAGGTCGGGGTGTTCGCCAAGATTTTTCCAGGCGGCGAGCCGGCCGGCGTGCTCGCCGCCGTTCGCGAAGCGGGCTTCGCAGTCACCCAGTTCAACCTTGGCTGCGCCGGCCTGCCGTCGATGCCGGACGATGTTCCCGACGCGACGATCCGCGCCATCGACGCAGCGGCCAAGGCTAGCGGCGTCGGTCTCGTCGCGCTGTCGGGAACCTACAACATGGCGCATCCGGACAGCCGGGTGCGCGATGACGGGCTGCGGCGGCTCGGGGTGGTCATTGAGGCAGCCGCCAGGCTTTCGATCCCGCTGGTGACACTGTGCACCGGAACGCGCAACGCCGAGGAACAATGGGCGCACCACCCCGACAATGCCGATCCCTCGGCTTGGGCCGACATGGCGCGGGAAATGGAGAAGGCGCTTCAGCTCGCCGAGCACCACGGCGTCGATCTCGGCATCGAGCCGGAGCAAGCCAACATCGTCACCTCCGCCGATGACGCCGCGCGGCTGATTTCCGAAATGGGTTCGAACCGGCTGCGCATCGTGCTCGACCCCGCCAATCTGTTCGAGCGAGCGAATGCCGACGAGGCACGCGGCATCGTTGCCGAAGCGGTCGAGCGCACGGCGGGTCATGTCGCGCTTGCGCACGCCAAGGACCGTTTCGCCGATGGGCGCTTCGCCACGGCCGGACGAGGCGTGGTCGACTTCGACGACTTCGTCGCTCGCCTGAGGGTCACAGGCTTCGACGGACCGCTGGTGACGCACGGGCTTTCGGCCGAGGAAGCGCCGGGCGTCGCCCGCTTCCTCAAGGGGCTTATGTGATGGGCACGCTGCTGCGCGACGGTGCCACGCTGCATATGACCGACACCGGCGAAGGCCTGGCGGTCGTCTTTCAGCATGGGCTCGGCGGCGGCGAGGCGCAGGTCGCGCAGACTTTCCCCGCAGGCTTCCGGCGCATCACGCTGGAATGCCGCGGGCATGGCGGCTCTGGGCTTGGCAAGCGGCGGCCGTTCTCGTTCGAAATCTTCGCTGACGATGTGCTTGCCGCTGCCGATCGTGCCGGCCTCGACCGCTTCGTTGCCGGCGGCGTCTCGATGGGCGCCGCGATCGCGCTTCGCCTCGCCTGCCGTCATCCGCGGCGCGTCGCCGCCCTGGTCCTGGTGCGGCCGGCATGGACGTTTTCGCCGGCACCGCAGAACATGCAGCCGATCACCGAGGCCGCCGAGCTCATCCTGGAACACGGGGCCGACAAAGGGCGGACGATCTTCGCACGATCGGACACGGCCACGCGGCTCTACCGCGAGGCGCCCGACAATCTGTCCTCGCTGCTCGGCTATTTCGACCGGCCCGACGCCAAGGAGTTCGCGCAAGTGCTCGCCGACATCGCCGGCGACGGTCCAGGCGTTTCCGACCGCGACGTCGCGGCGCTCGACATTCCTGCGCTGGTCGTCGGGAACGCGATGGACGCGGTGCATCCGCTGTCGAGCGCCTACACGCTTGCCGCCGCGATGCCCCGCGCGGTCTTCGCCGAAATCACGCCGAAGGCGCGCAACAGCGCCAGACATTTCATCGAACTGCACGAGCAGATCAGTTCCTTCCTCCAGTCCAACTCGAATGCCCGGAGCCTCATTCCGTCATGACCGCCAAACCCGTCTCCGGACCTGCGGCAATAGCCGCACTGCCGCGCAACCGGCTTATCGGCGAATTCTCGCTGTGGTCGGCGGATCTCGCCAATATGGAGCGCGACCTGAAGCGCATCGAAGCCCATGTCGATCTGCACCATATCGACGTGGCGGATGCCCGCTTCACGCCAAGCTTCCTTTTCTTCCCCGACATGGTGGCGCGCATCGCCAGGCTGACGGCGAAGCCGATCCACGTCCATCTGATGGTCGAGGCCGAGATCGTCGAGGCTCAGACGCGCCAGTTCATCGAGGCTGGTGCCGATCTCGTAACCATCCATGCCGAGAATGGCGCGGCAGGCTTGCGCGCCGTGAAGCTGGCGCGTGAGCTCGGCGCGGAGGCCGGCGTGGTGCTGCGGCTGGAGACGCCCCTTGAAGCAATCGAGCCCTTCCTGCCACGCGTGGCCTTCGTGACGCTGCTCGGCACCTCGATCGGGGTCAAGGGACAGAGCCTGTCCGAGCAGGCCTGCCCAAGGCTGACCGAGGCTCGCGCGCTGATGAGGAAGGCCGGCCGCGAGGCCGACATCCGGCTCGCCGCCGATGGCGGCATCCGCCATGAGACGGTGCCGCTGCTGCGCGCCGCCGGCGCCGACACGGTGGTGCTGGGCTCGCTCGCTTTCGGCGATCCCGATCTCGCCCAGCGCATGGCCTGGCTGCATGGACTGAAGGCCGCCGCCTGATGAGCACGATCGCCCTTGCCTTCGATCTCGGCGGCACGGAACTGCGCGGCGCGCTGGTCGAGCGCAGCGGCGAAGTCGTTAAGCGCGTCTCGGCGCCGACGCTTGCCGGCGCCGGATCGGAAGCGGTCATCGGCCAGATCAGCGCGCTTGCGGACAGGCTGCTTAAAGAACACCCGCAGGCAAAGGTCAGCGGCATCGGCATGTGCGCGCCGGGGCCGCTCGACCCCAAGGCAGGCATCGTCATCGGGCCGCCGACGCTCGCCGGCTGGCACAACGTGCCGCTGATCGACATCCTCAGCCGCCAGTTCGGCTTGCCGGTACGGCTGGAGAACGACGCCAATGCCGCGGCGCTCGGCGAGTGGCGTTTCGGCGCCGGCCGCGGCGCGGGCTCGCTGGTGTTCGTCACCGTCTCGACCGGCATCGGCGGCGGCGTGGTTGCTGATGGCCACATCTACCATGGAAGGCGCGGGCTCGCGGCCGAGATCGGCCACATGACGATCACCGGCGAAGGCGACCGCTGTTTCTGCGGCAACGTCGGCTGCTTCGAGGCCGTTGCTTCCGGCACCGCGCTCGGGCGCCGGGCGACGCGGCTTACCAAGCCAGGCGACGGCTCGGTGCTCAGACGTCTTTCCGACGACGGCGACGTCTCGGCCCGGCATGTCGTGGATGCCGCGCGCGCCGGCGACGCGGCCGCCTGCGAACTGGTCGAGACCGAGGCGAAATGGCTGGGCATCGGCTTCACCAATCTCCTGCATCTCTATTCGCCGGACCTGATCGTCATGGGGGGCGGCCTCGCAAACGGGTTCGATCTGCTGGCGCCGGGCATCAGGGCGACGGTCGAGGAACGCGCCATGCAAGCCTATCGCGACGTGCCGATCGTGCCGGCCGAGCTCGGCGATCGCGCCGGGCTGGTCGGCGCGGCAAGCCTGATCCTGTGGGAGGGCGAGCCGGGAACGGCGCTGGCGATGGTGCAGAATGAGCAAACGAAGCTCGGCGAAACGACCGGCGCTTCGGCCCGATCGATCATCGAACGGATGAAGGAGAGCGAAGGGAACTGAGACCGCCCGCCTTCCTATTGTCCGCGCCCGGCTCGGTCTTGGGCTGAGGTCGCGCCAGAAGATAAAGGGCGGCCACGTGCGTAATCATCAGCAGGGGCACATAGATGATCGGGATCGCGTATGCGGCGCCCAGCTGCCCGGCCTGCTCGGGCAGATGAAGCACGGTGCCGTGATAGTAGTCGCCGACGAGGTCGACTATTCCCACCAGATTGAAGGCCGCGACGGACGGCCAGAAGATCGAGGACCGCTTCACGCCAAGCAGCGCCAGCATGGCCAGCAGCCCGGTCGCGAAATCGCCATAGGCGGCAAAGACCGCGAAGTCCGCCGGGAGATTCGGGCCAACCACGCCCGGAACCAGGAAGACCAGCCCGAAGAAGCGGAAGCTGTGCAGCGTCGCGATAGCGCGCTGCGCCTCGACGCGGTCCATGAGCCTGAGCCTCGGCCAGATATAGGCGCCGAAGCAGAGCAGCCACGGGACGTAGCCCAGGACGAGATGGATGTTGAAGATCGTCGCCGGCGTCATACTTGCCTCCCGTTAGAGATTGGCTGGAACGGCTTCGAATACCGCCTTCAGGATACCGAGACGGCCTTCCAACAGAGATTTAGCGAAGGCGGCGGCCCCGACGCCCGCAACCGCACGCGATCCAAATCGTCCGTCATTGCCACTTCCCTCCAGCCTTCCAATCGACAACACAGATACGACCGCTTTGTGCCGGGAACTATCCGCGATAATCTCAATGGGTCATGAAGCAAAACTTCACAGTCCGGCATGGCGCCCTCGACGGCGTCGAGGCGTTCCTGAGCGTCGCCAGGCATCGCAATTTCCGCAAGGCGGCGGCGGAGCTCGGCGTCACGCCATCGGCGATCAGCCAGGCGGTGCGGACATTGGAAGCTCGCATCGGCGCCGCGTTGTTCGTCCGCACGACACGCAGCGTCGGCCTGACCGAAGCCGGCGAGCGTTTTTTCTCGCGTGCCCGGCCAGCCTTCGAGGAATTGGTAGCAGCAAGCGAGGTCGCGCGCGAAGTCGGCCAGCGGCCGGCTGGGCTTTTGCGCCTGTCGGTACCGCCTGCGGTGGTGCCGACGCTGCTGGAGCCGATGATCGCGTCCTTCTGCCAGGCCTATCCCGAGATCGAGCTGGAGATCGTCGCTAGCGGCGAGCTGGCGGACCTCGCAGCCGAGGGATTCGACGCCGGTATCCGGCTCGGCGACCTCATCGCGGCCGACATGGTCGCGGTTCGACTGACGCCGTCCTTCCCGATGGTGGTCGTCGGCAGTCCCGACTATCTACGCCAGCGAACAACGCCGGAGCGCATCGAGGATCTGCGCCACCATGCCTGCCTGCGCCTGCGCCGATCGAACGGTTCGGTCGCGCCGTGGCGCTTCGCCAAAGGCAACAAGGCGGTCGAGGCAATCGTTTCCGGGCCGTTCATTGCACACGACTATCCCACGCTGCTTGGCGCTGCGATCCAGGGCGCCGGGCTTGCCCAGGTGCCAAGCCCGATTGCCGCCGCGGCGCTCGCGGACGGGCGCCTCGAGGCGCTGCTTTCGGCCTTCGCTGCGACATCGCCGGGTGTCTTCCTCTACTATCCGGAAAAACATCAGGTCCTGCCCAAACTGCGCGCCTTCATCGATCACATCAGGCATCGAGGCGGCGCCGAGACCTCCCGAAAACGGCCGAGGGAACGGCAGACTCAGGCCTAACGCATCAGCCGACCTGGCAGCGATCAGCGACTGGATGGGGCGGCGATAGCGCAGGCCGGCGTCAAAGTATCGGTGGTGCGGCTTCAGCAGGTGCATGACACGGTGAAGCAAGGCCTGATCACGCCGCGGGTCGCGCTGACCTCGCGCCAGGGGTGTCAGCCTATCTTGGCCTAACCGGGCTCGCTTCCTTCAGGCGCGGAGCAGATCAGCGAGGCTGTCGGACTTCTCGACCTTGTCGGTAAGATCGAGCCCCGAGAGCAGATCGACCAGATGGCTGTTCATCAGCGCCGCGGCGTCGGCGCTGTCGCCGGCTTCAATGGCGTCGACCAACGCGTGATGGGCATGTTTCTCGCAGGTCGCGTCGCGGCGTTTCCAGTAGAGCGCGATGATCAGCGAGGAATGCGAGACGAGGTCGCGCACGAAGTTGGTGAATACCGAATGCGCCGCGATCTCGGCGATGCCGACATGGAAGCGCGCCGACAGCATGATGGCGTCGCTGTCGCGACCGGCATGCAGCGCCTCATGCTCCTTCTCCAGGTGCATTCGCAATTGCGCGATGTCGGAGGGCACCGCCGCCTTGGCGGCGAGCGCCGCCACCTTGGGCTCGATCAGCGCCCTCGCCTCGAACACTTCGCGCGCCTCGATCTTCGAGGGCTGCGCGACGAAGGCGCCGCGGTTGGGCTCCAGCCGCGCCAGCCGGTCATGCGCAAGGGCCTGCAAGGCGGCGCGGACGACGGTGCGGCTCACCGAATAGATCGACGCCAGTTCGTCCTCCGGCAGCTTGGTGCCCGGGGCGAGACGATGGCTGACGATGGCGTCTCTCAGCCCATAGTAGATCGGCGACCAGCGCGCTGCCGGCTTGTCGTCGCGATCGTCTTCTCTGAGTACCGTCAACATGCTTTCAATGCGCAGGCCCGACGCGGCCCGCTCTGCCCCCAAATCGCCAGCGGCCGGTCCAATCTAATGGCGCTCGCGCCCCGGTCAATCCCGCGGGACCGATCTCCCGGGGCCACGTTTACCCAGGCGAACCGGCGCCCGGGGGAGACGCCGAAGCGAAGATACCCGCGAAACGCTTGCCTCGCGGGGCGGCATAGCCGCCGATCTTCGATGTCTTCAAGCCGACCTTGAACAGGCTCTCGGCCAGGGTGACGGCGCAGACGACGCCGTCAAGCACCGGAACGCCATGCTCTTGCGACAGGCTGTGCGCAAGGTCGGCCATGCCGGCGCAGCCCAGCACGATCGCCTCGGCGTGATCCTCGCGAATGGCGCGCGCGATCTCGTCCGAGATCCGATGCCTGGCGTTCGACCCTGGCCGTTCAAGCTCGAGCACGGCGACTTCCGACGAGCGCACTTTGGCGCAGCGCGAGGAAAGACCGTATTTCGCAAGGTTGTGCTCGATGGCGGGGACTGAGCGGGCGAGCGTGGTGACGACGCTGAACTTGCCGGCGACAAGGCTGGCGAGATGGAAGGCCGCCTCGCCGATGCCGATGACCGGCGCTTCGGTCGCGCAGCGCGCGGCGTCGAGCCCGGTATCGTCGAAGCAGGCGATCACATAGGCATCCGCCGCCGGCGCCTTGCTCATCTCGGCAATGATGCCCGGTACGGCGAACACCTCGTCGAAATAGCCCTCGATGCTCGGCGGACCATCGGCCGGATTGACAGCGACGATCTCGGTTCCTGAGGACGCGACGCTTGTCGCCGCCTTGCCGATCTTGCCGGTCATCGAAGCGGTCGTGTTGGGGTTGATGACGAGTATGCGCATGGAAATCAGCCTCAGATCTCGCCGCCGAGATAAAGACGCTTGACCCGGTCGTCGCTCAGCAGTTCGGCGGAGTTGCCGCTCAGGGCGACGCTGCCGGTGGTCAGCGCATAGGCGCGCTGCGAAATGCGAAGCGCCATGCGGGAATTCTGCTCGACCAACAGAACGCTGACCTTCTCGTCGCGGTTGATGGCGACAATCGAGCGGGCGATGTCCTGGACAAGTTTTGGCGCGACTCCGAGCGACGGCTCGTCGAGCAGCAAAAGCTTCGGCTTGGCCATCAGCGCGCGGCCGATGACCAGCATTTGCTGTTCGCCGCCGCTCATCGTGCCGGCAGCTTGGGAGAAGCGCTCCTTCAGCCGGGGAAAGCGCCCCAGCACCATCTCCAACGTCGCCGCGATCTCGGCCTTGCTCGAGCGCGTGAAGGCACCCATCAAAAGGTTGTCCCTGACCGTCATATAGGGAAAGACGCGGCGCCCTTCCGGCACCATGGCGATGCCCATCTTGACGATCTCGTCTGGAGCGGCACCGTCGATGCGCTTGCCGCTGTAGTGGATCTCTCCGGACCTTATCCGGTTGAGCCCGGTAATGGCGCGCAGGATCGACGACTTGCCGGCGCCGTTGGCGCCGATCAGCGCGACGGTCTCGCCCTCATTGACCTCGAGCGAGACGCCCTTCAGCGCATATACGTGATCGTAATAGAGTTCGACGCCGGCGAAGTTCAGGATCTGGTTCATAGCCCGATCGCCTCGTCTTCGCTGCCGAGATAGGCTTCGATGACCTTCTCGTTGGCCTGGATTTCCGACGGTGTTCCCTCGGCGATCTTCTGCCCGAAATTGAGCACCACGATACGGTCCGAGATCTTCATCACGGCCGGCATGTCGTGCTCGACGAGCAGGATGGTGAGGCCGAGATCGCGCAGGCGCCGCACCATCGCCACCATGCGCATCGTCTCGTCGTGATTCATGCCGGCAAAGGGCTCGTCGAGCAGCAGGATCGAGGGATCGGTGGCAAGGCCGATAGCGATGCCCAGCGCCCGCAAATGGCCATGTGGCAGGTTGCGGGCGATCTCACTGGCAAGCGAAGCCAGGCCGAGCAGCGCCAGGATCTCGTCGGCGGACTGGCCGAAAGCCGCTTCGTCGGCCTTGGCCGTGCCGGTGCCGAGAAAGAAGCCGACGAGGCTCGCCTTCGAGCGCAGATGATGCGCGATAATGACGTTGTCGCGCACGCTCATGTTCTTGAAGATCGTCGTTTCCTGGAAGGTGCGCACGACGCCCTTGCGCGCGGCGATATGCGGCGCCATGCCGGAGATGCGTTCACCCTTCAGGCGGACCTCGCCGGACGTTGGCCTGAGGAACGACGAGATCAGCTTGAACAGCGTCGATTTGCCGGCGCCGTTCGGACCAATGACCGAGAGAATCTCCTGCTCGCGCACCGAGAAGGAGACGTTGTTAACCGCGACGAGACCGCCGAAGCGCTTGGTGATGCCGGAAACTTCGAGCATTTCGGCCATGGCTCAAGCCTTCTTCCGGGTCGGAACCGTGAGGCTGAGCAGGCCGTTTGGCAGCACCAGCATCAAAACGATCATCAGGCCGGAATAGATCAGGAGCTGGAATTGGCCGGTCTGGAACAAGAGGTCCCAGCCGAAATAGAGCACCAGCGTGCCGAGCATCGGACCGAACACGTAGCCGAGGCCGCCGAGGAAGCAGTTCAGCATGAAGTTGACGGAATCGGTGACCGTGAAGCTCGACGGATAGATCGACTGCGAGATGGCGGCGAAGATGGCGCCGGCGAGACCGCCGAAGAAGGAGGACACCGCATAGGCGATGACGCGCAGATAGGCGATGTTGACGCCGATCGAGGAGGCGAGTTCCTCGTTCTGCTGCAGCGACTGGCAGAGCTTGCCGATGCGCGAGTTGACCAGCCGATACATCACCGCGAAGCAGCCCACCATCAGCGTGACCGCCAGCAGGTAGAACGCGAGCCGCGAATTCTGCAGCGTGGCGAAGTCCGGGATGATGGTCAGCCCGAAGACCGAGAGCGCACCGGGCAGCGGGATGCTGACGATGCCCTTGGCGCCGTTGGTGATCGGCAGCGCCAGCGCCAAGAGCCGCACGACCTCGGTCAGAACCAGCGTCACCATGGCGAAATAGACGCCGCGCAACCGCAGGATCGGCAGACCGATCAGCACGCTCGCGCCGGCGCAGAAGAGACCCGCGACAGGCAGCGTCAGCCAGAACGACCAGCCGTGGTTCATCACCAGTATGGCCGAGACATAGCCGCCCATCAGCGCATAGGCGCCCTGGCCGATATTGATGCGACCGATGTAGAAGGTGAGCCACACGCCGGCGCTGGCGATGCTGAGCAGCGCCACCGAAGTCAGCGTGTAGTAGAGGTCGATGCGGCCGCTGGCCGAGATCGCGGCCGGCACGGCGATGAAGACGATCGCCAGGAAGGCTGCGACCGAAGCGATCTTCATGTTGCGATTGCGGGTCATGGCGCGATCAACCCCACGGCTTGCCCATCAGCCCGTTGGGGCGGATCGACAGAAACACCATCAGGGCGGCGAAGATGACGAGGTAGGTGACGTCGCCATATTCGCGCAGCGCGGTCAGGCCGACCGATTCCATCATGCCGAGGATGAAGCCGCCGGCGATCGCGCCGCCGACGACGCCGGCGCCGCCGATCATCACCATCAGGAAGGCCTTGATCGAGATCGGGCCGCCAATGCCGGAATTGACGCCGGTGATGGTGACCAGCAGGCCGCCGACAACGCCCGCCAGCATGGCACCGAGCGCGAAGCCGATCATGGAATAGCGGTCGACCCTGACACCCATCAGCTGGGCCGCGACCCGGTCCTGGGCGAGCGCGCGCATGGCGCGGCCGACCCGGCTGTACTGCATGTAAAGGACAAAGGCGGCGATGAAGACGATGGCCAGAGCGCCAACAACCAGGCGGTCATAAGGCATGATGATGCCGGCTTCGTTGAAGACGCCCTTGACGATCTTGGGAACGCCGCGCTGCTTCTCACCGAACATGAGCAGGATAACGGCGTCGAAGAAGAAGGCCGTGGCCGCGGCGAGCAGCATGGTGCTCTCCTCGCGGTGACTGCGGCGGATGACCGTTCGAAAGAGGAACTTCTCCATCAGCGCGCCGATGACGGCAAGCGTCACACCGGAGGCCAGCAGCGCCACCACGAAAGGCAGGCCGAGTTGGCCGTAGACGGTGTAGGTGATGAACCCGCCCAGAACGTACATCTGCCCGTGGGCGAAATTCAGCACGTTCATCAGGGCGAAGATCAGGGTTAGCCCGAGCGCGATCAGCGCGTACTGGGCGCCGAGATACAATCCGTTGGCGATGACCTGTTCCATGGATCCCTTCGATCTTCCGCGGGGTCCGAGCATCGCCCGGACCCCCGGCATTCGGGAGGAAGTAACCTTAGGAACCCAAACCTAGTCGACGGAGCCGACGAACAGGGTCTGGAAAGCGCCGTCCTTGTATTCGTTGACCACCATCGGCACGGCTAGCTGACGCTTCTGGCCGAAGGAGGTCGCGCCGACATAGCTCAGCTTGGCGTCGCCCTTGAGGAAGGGGTTGGGCGCCGAGAAGGTGTCCATGGTCTTCTTGAATTCGTCGACATTGTTGATGGCGGCCGGATTGGCCTTCATCGTCTCGATGATGTACTCCAAAGCGTAAACCTTGGTATTCGACTCGTCGTTATACTCGCCGAACATCTTGGTGTAGCGGGCGACGAACTCCTTCATCTCGTCGGAAGCGATCTCCGGCGTCGAGGCACCGCCGACGGAGATGAAGCCGTTGGCGTATTCGCCGGCGCCCTCCTCCAGAACCTTGGCGTCCTGCGCCGTCTCGGTCGAGATCAGGCCCTCGAAGCCGAGCTCGCGGGCGGCGCGGATGAGCAGCGGCGCGTTGGCCGGCGCCACGCCGGACAGCACCAGCAGATCGGGCTTCAGCGCGACGATCGGGGTCAGCACCGGCGTGAAGTCGCGGGTGTCGTTCTGGTACGTGTCGTTCTGCGCGACGACGTCGAGCCCGAGCGCCTTGGCCGCCTCGACGCCGCTGTCACGCTGGCTGAGCGGGTCGGATTCGTTCGCGGCGACAAAGGCGATCGTCTTCACGCCCTTGTTTTCCTTGAGGTATTTATAGATCGCCGGGCCCGACTGGTAGTTGGCGATCATGCCGAGCACGGCGTTCGAGGCCGGCTTCTGGTAGAGCGCCTTCGGGAAGGCGTAGGGGAAATAGATGATGCCGTTGGCCTCGGCGACAGGGCGCACCGCAGCAGCGCCGTCATCGACATTGGGTCCGACGACATAGTGGATGCCCTCCTGCGCCATCTTCTCCATGCCGGCGATGGCGCGCTTGGGATCCTTCTGGTCGTCGAAGGTGACGATGTTGATGTTGTAGGTGTCGTCGCCGATCTTGACGCCGCCTTTTTCGTTGAGCCAGGCGGCGCGCGTCTGCATCGAGCGCACATTGGACGTGCCCCAGGCGGCGGCGGGACCGCTGGTGACACCAACAAAGCCGATCTTCAGTTCCTTGTTTTCAGCCTGCGCGGACGGGATGCCTATGGCGGCCATGGCCAGGGTCGAGACGGCGCCAAGCACCAGCGATTTCAAAGTCGAGCGTCGGTTGATCATATCGGTTCCCTTCTGGTTATCGCGCTTTTGTTTTTGCTCATTGGCTGCGCGGATAGCCTATGGGAAGCCGCCTGGGACAGATTGTCAACAGATTTCTTTGTTATTGTATACAATGTTTGGGCTGAATGTGTGCGACGGCAGAGCGGCCCAACCGCGGGGCAGGCTGAGGACTGGCTGTCCGAACGGCCAGCCACCTCGGCGAACGATCAGTTCGCGGCATGATCAATGGGGCGGTCGCGGCTTGCCGACGGCTGGCCCGTACGAATGGCGCGGGGCAGACCTCATTTTCCGCAGTGATGGTCGTTGATTTTGTTCAGCGCGTTCGCGTCCGGCCCCCTCCGGTGGTACGAACATGCGCCCGCCGCCGAAGTGACCAGCATGGCGTCATAGTAGCGCGGTCCGCCGAACAGGATGTCGATGAGGTCGCCTTCGGCCGGAACGTAGCGCTCCTGCTCGACCGGGCGCTTGAGCTGCCGGTCGCCGGCGAACGTCGCGGCGGACACGCCAATGGCCGTGGCCAGAACGAGAGCGGAGATCGCAAGGTTTTTCGTCATCGGCGGCACCCTTCCGGCCATTCGAATCAGCAGCATATCCAAAATCGGCAGCGGAGCAAAAGTTCCCCGACTCCACATTCAAAATAGCTTGGCCCGATTGGGCGCTACACTCCTTCCCCGGAGTTGCTGCGGCTACTCGAAGGAGTAGGTAAAACCTTCCTTGGACGCGCCGACGGTGACCTTCGTCATCTTCGCGCCCTCCAGCGAGCGGTTGAGCACGCCGCGGCTGAGCTCCGGCAGCAGCGTGTTGGTGAGGATGGCGTCGATCATGCGGCCGCCGGACTCGATCTCGGTGCAGCGCGCCTTGACCAGATCCATGACGCCGTCGCCGATGACCAGTTCGGCATCGTTGGTTGCTTTAAGCCGCCGCGCGATCTTGCCGAACTGATGGCGGGCGATCGCCTCGATCATCGAATCCGACAGTGGATAATAGGGTATGGTGACCACCCGACCGAGGAAGGCGGCCGGAAAAACTTTCAGCAGCGGCGTGCGCAGGGCCGCGTCGAGATCGTCAATGCCGGTCCGCACGGTGCCGCTCTTGGTGCGGTCCATGATGACGTCGGAGCCGACATTCGAGGTGAGCAGGATCAGCGTGTTCTTGAAATCGATGCGCCGGCCCTCGCTGTCGTCCATCATGCCCTTGTCGAAGACCTGGAAGAAGATTTCGTGGACGTCCGGATGCGCCTTCTCGACCTCGTCGAGCAGGATCACCGAATAGGGTTTGCGCCGCACCGCCTCGGTCAGGATGCCGCCCTTGCCGTAACCGACATAGCCGGGCGGCGCGCCCTTGAGCGTCGAGACGGTATGCGCTTCCTGGAACTCGGACATGTTGATCGAGATCAGGTTCTGCTCGCCGCCATAAAGCGTCTCGGCAAGCGCCAGCGCGGTCTCGGTCTTGCCGACGCCGGAGGGGCCGCAGAGCAGGAATACGCCGACCGGCTTTTCCGGCGCGCCAAGGCCGGCGCGGCTGGTCTGGACACGTTTGGCGATCATCTCCATCGCGTGATCCTGGCCGACCACGCGTTCCGAAAGGGTCGCGGCCAGCCTGAGCGCTTTCTCGGTCTGGCTGGACAGCATCCGACCGGTCGGGATGCCGGTCCAGTCCTGCACCACGGCGGCGACCGCATTGCGATCGACCGAAGGCAGGATCAGCGGCGTCTCGCCCTGCGCCGCGGCAAGCTCCGCCATCAGCTCGCGCAGCCGCGCGAGATCGGCAGACGAACCGGCCGATCCCTCGGCGATCGTCTCTCCGACGACCGCCTCGGGTTCGACCGCCTCGCCCTTCGCCGCCTTGGCTTTCGAGCCCTTGGATTTCGCGGGCTTGGTTTCAGCCGCCTTGCTCTCGGGCGCCTTTGCTTCGGGAGTTTCGGACGCAGCCGGCTCAGCCGCTACGGTTTCCTCCCCGGCCTCTCCCCCCGCCGCATCGAGCGGCACGCCTTCACCGCGCAGTTTAGCGCGCAGGTCAAGAATCTCGGCGACCAGTGCTTTCTCGCGATCCCAGCGCGCCTGGGCGGCGGCTAAGGTGGTCTCGGTTTCCGCCAGCCCGGCATCGACGCGAGCCTGACGGTCGGCGACCTCGATGCCGATCGCCGCCTCGCGGCCGATGATGCCGCTCTCGACCTCCAGAGCCTGGCGGCGGCGCAGAATGTCTTCGACCTCGGCCGGCGTCGCATGCTGCGAGACCGCGACGCGGGCGCAGGCGGTGTCGAGCAGGCTGACGGCCTTGTCCGGCAGTTGCCTGGCCGGAATGTAGCGGTGCGAGAGCGCGACCGCCGCCTCGATCGCCTCGTCCAGTATCTGGACCTTGTGGTGCTGCTCCAGGACGCCGGCGACGCCGCGCAGCATCAGCACGGCCACAGCTTCCGACGGCTCCTCGATCTTGACCACCTGGAAGCGGCGCGTCAGCGCCGGGTCCTTCTCGATATGCTGCTTGTATTCGGCCCAGGTCGTGGCGGCTATGGTGCGCAGCTCGCCGCGCGCCAGCGCCGGCTTCAAAAGATTTGCGGCGTCGCCGGTGCCCGCGGCACCGCCGGCGCCGATCAGCGTATGCGCCTCGTCGATGAACAGGATGACCGGCATCTCGGAAGCCTGAACCTCGTCGATAACCGCCTTCAGCCGCTTCTCGAACTCGCCCTTTACGCTGGCGCCCGCCTGCATCAGCCCGACATCGAGCATGCGCACGCTGACATTCTCAAGCGTCGGCGGCACGTCGCCCTGGGCGATGCGGAGCGCAAATCCTTCGACCACCGCCGTCTTGCCGACGCCGGCCTCGCCGGTCAGGATCGGGTTGTTTTGGCGGCGACGCATGAGGATGTCGACGATCTGCCGGATTTCCGGGTCGCGGCCGACGACCGGATCGATCTTGCCGTCGCGGGCGCGCAGCGTGAGGTCGGTCGCGTATTTGGCCAGCGCCGAATCTCCGCCCGGACCGCGCTTCATCGGCTGTTCGGCGGCGGCAGAGGCGGGAGGTGTGCCGGCTTCGAGCGAGCCTTCGGTGACATCGGCGAAACGGGAAACGACGCCGTCGGCATCGATTTTGTCGAATTCGGCGCTGATTTTCGACACCAGGCCTTCCAGTACCGGCGTCCTCAGGCAGGCCAGCAGGATATGGGCGCTGCGCACCTCCTCGCCGCCGAACTCCAGCGTCGCCAGGTTCCAGCCTTCCTGGATGGCGTGGAAGATGTGATCGGAGAATTCCTCGACGGAGGTCGCGCCGTAAGGCAGCTTGTCGATGGCCCGGGTCATGTCAGCCGTCAGCCGGCTGACGTCCAACCCGGCATCGGCGATGATCATCTGCACGTCCGAGCGCTCGGACAGCACCAGTTGCTGGATGAAGTGGACGAGCTCCACATAAGGATTGCCGCGCAGCTTGGCCGTGTCGGCCGCGGCCTTGAAGGCGCGCACCCCCGTGGCGTTGAGCTTGGCGACCAGTTCCTTACGCTTGAAGCTCTGCGATGACCGGCGCTGTTCCATTCGAACCTGCTCCCGCAATCTGCCAACCGTACCCTGCCATATAAGCGGCGGCTTGACAAAGCCGTGTGACGGATAAGGCGTTTGGATCCATCCGGGCGGCACTGCCCGGTTACACAAGCTCTGCAATGTCGTGCAAGAAATACCGGATTGCGGTGCGGGCTATGCGAGCCATTTCACATACCCGGCCCGGCAATCGCGCAATGGGTTTTGCTGAAAGAAACGGTCGCGTTTAGCATCCGTTAGTTTTTGAGCAGCTGCTCAATTGTCGTGACGCGAGGCCGGTGGTAACGTTGCGTCACATAGGGTCTCAGGGCCGCTGGCTGGGGGTTAGTGTGATTGATCTCGCACTCTGGCTGAATCCTCTGAACGGTGAAAATCCGTCGGGAGAGGACTTGCGTAACGACCCGGCCTTTCATGAGCTGGAGCGCCTGACCGAACAGCAGAAAAAGGTCGAATACGAAGGAAACAACAAATCGGAAGTCGATGTTCCGGTCGACTGGTCCGTCGTACTCACCAAGGCGGAGGAGTTGCGGTCGCACGGGCGGGACCTGCGCCTACTCGTCCTGGTTGTGCGTGCCCTTGCCAACGAAGAACAGCTGGGCGGGCTCGCCGAAGGCCTGACGCTGATCGCCCAAACCTTCGACAGGCATTGGGAAACGATGCATCCGGCACTGCGCTCTGGCGCCACGCCGCGCGAGGCTGCCTTGCGGCGCATCAATGCGCTGATCGACCTGCAAAACAGCCAGGACGGGCTGCTCAAGGATCTGCGCGGCATGGTCTTCTTTGCGCCGCGCACGGTCGGCCCGATCAAGGGAGAGGACCTGGAGAAGGGCAGCCTCGACGAACACGTCATGCTGCAGGAGGCTGCTTCGGGACTGGGCGCGGCGGAAAAGGCGGCGCTGGTGAGCGGCCACAACCAGCTGGTGAACCGGGTGCGCACCGGGTGCAAGGCGCAAGTCGATCAGGCCGGCGAGGCGATGACCTCGCTGCTCGCCGACGCCCGCGCGGTGATCGCCGCTCTCGACGAGGTCGACGCCGCCCTCAACAAGCGCATCGACGGCAATGGCCCCGCCATTCCGGAATTGAGACGCTTCCTGCAGCGATTGCTGACGACGCTGGAGCGGAATTCCGCCGCCGGTGCCGGGGCGAACGGGGCCGCAAAGCCAATCCCGCAGCCGGCGGAACCGGCAGCGCCCGGCCCAAACGGCCATGGTGCCGAAAGGATGGGCGCCGAAGCGAGGGGAGCCGAATCGATGGCAAGTGTCGCAAGCTATGCGGAACCGGGCGCCGGGCTGCCCGACCGGATCACCTCGCGCGACGACGTCGTCAAATGCCTGGATCTCGTCGTCGCCTTTTATGACCGCACCGAGCCGTCGAGCCCGATCCCGCATCTCGCCCGCCGCGTGCGCCGCATGGTGCACATGGATTTCGTGGAATTGATGGAAGATCTCGCCCCATCGGGGCTGAAGGAGTTCCGGCTGCTTGCCGGTGTCCCCGATCCGAAGAAGCCGGCCCAGAAGGATGAAAGGTAACAAGCATGCCAGCAGAGAGCAAAGCGAAGGTCATCGAAAGAAACCGCGCCCCGCGCGTGCAGATCGCCTATGACGTCGAGACCTACGGCAGCCCGACAACGATCGAACTGCCGTTCGTCATGGCCGTGATGGCCGATCTTTCCGGCGCTTCACAGACCAAGGAAGCGGTGAAGTCAGTGCTCGACCGCAACTTCGTCGAGACCGACGCCAATCGGTTCCCGAAGTTCATGGAGGCCATGGGGCCGCGGGTGAAGGCACGAGTAAAGAACACACTCCCGCAAGCCGAGGGCGCC
Organism: Mesorhizobium sp. WSM4989; assembly: GCF_029625795.1. Classification (NCBI taxonomy): domain Bacteria; kingdom Pseudomonadati; phylum Pseudomonadota; class Alphaproteobacteria; order Hyphomicrobiales; family Phyllobacteriaceae; genus Mesorhizobium; species Mesorhizobium sp. WSM4989. Next base: position 1,222,240 of record NZ_JARTVN010000001.1, read on the forward strand.
GAGCGGGACGAAGAGCTCGCGATCGATCTCACCTTCTCCAAGATGGGCGATTTCGCGCCGGACAAGATCGCTGAGCAGGTCCCGCAACTGGCCGAGATCCTCAAGATGCGCCGGCAGCTCGAAGAGCTGCTCGGCTTCATGGACGGCCGCGTCGACGCCGAAAAGCGCATCGCGCAGCTTCTGAACAACGAACCGCTGCTGAGCAAGATCGCCGGCCAGGCGATTTCTGAGGGCAAGGGCGAGGAGTAAGTCATGGCTGAACAGCAAAAAACCGCAGCCGCCACCGCCGAGGCGGAAGCGATTGACCTCGGCGAATTCAGCGGCCTCCTGGAAAAGGATTTCAAGGTCAAGAAGGACGACAGCGAGAAGCTCCAGCAGCTGGTGCGCAACCTGGCGCTGGCGGCGCAGTCGCGCTCCGAAACCACCACCATCTCGTCCAATGCGATCAAGTCGATCAAGTCGCTGATCGCCGGCATCGACAAGATGCTGACGACGCAGGTCAACGAGATCCTGCACGCGCCGGAAGTGCGCGAGATGGAAGGCACCTGGCGCGGCCTCTGGTATCTCGTCAACAACACCGAGACGGATACGAAGCTCAAGATCCGGGTGATGAACATCTCCAAGGAACAGTTGGCCGACACGCTGGAAGACTATGAAGGCCAGATGTGGGACCAGAGCCCGATCTTCAAGAAGGTCTATACGGACGAGTATTCGATGCTGGGCGGCGAGCCGATCGGCTGCATTCTCGGCGCCTACGAATTCTCGAACCATCCGCGCGACGTCGGCCTGCTGCGCAACATCTCCGGCGTCTGCGCCTCGGCGCACACGCCCTTCATCGCCGCCGCCTCGCCGCGCCTGTTCCGCATGGACAGCTGGCAGGAACTGCCCAACCCGCAGGACCTGCAGATGATCGTCAACAACCCGGCCTATGCCTCGTGGCAGTCGCTGCGCGAGAGCGAGGACGCCCGCTATATCGGCCTCACCATGCCGCGGGTGCTGGCGCGCCTGCCTTACGGCTCGGAAACCGTTCCGGTGAAGGGTTTCACCTTCGAGGAAGAGGTGGGAGGCGACCACAACAAATATGTCTGGATGAACGCCGCCTTCCCGATGGGCGTCAACATCAACCGCAGCCACAAGCTTTTTGGCTGGGGCACACAGATCCGCGGCGTCGAAAACGGCGGCACGGTGCTCAACCTGCCGGTGCACGCGTTTCCGACCGACGACGGATCGATCGCGATGAAATGCCCGACGGAAGTCGCCATCGACGACCGGCGCGAAGCGGAGCTCGCCAAACTCGGCCTGATGCCGATCCTGCACCGGAAGAACACCGACCTTGCGGCCTTCATCGGCGCCCATTCGCTGCAGGACGACGAGACCCGAGCCGGGCGTCTGGTCGATCCCGACGCGCAGGCCAACGAGCGGCTCAGCGCCAACCTGCCCTACCTGTTCCCGGTCTCGCGCTTCGCCCACTACCTCAAGGCGATCGCGCGCGACAAGATCGGCTCGTTCAAGGAACGCACCGACATGCAGATCTGGTTGACCGAATGGATCAACCGGTACGTGCTGGCCAATCCAGCCTTTGCCGACGACAAGGCGCGCGCCAAGCGCCCGCTCGCCGCGGCCGAGGTCCAGGTCGACAGTGTCGAAGGCCGGCCCGGTTACTACAACGCCCGTTTCTATCTGCGTCCGCACTACCAGCTGGAAGGCATCAATGCCTCGCTCCGGCTGGTGTCCGAACTGCCGTCAGTGAAGGGGTGAAATCGCAAGCATAGTCATCTTGTTTGGTTTGAGAGCGGTGGAGAAAGACAATGCCTTCAATGAAGATCGATGGTTTTCTGAAAGTTCCGGACATCAAGGGTCCCAGCGTGCGCGACGGCCACGAAGATGAGATCGAAGTCCATGGCGTCGACTACAAGATGATCGCGCCTTACGATCCCAATTCGCTCTCGCGCCGCGGGCGCGTATCCTTGGGGATGATCAAGTTCACCAAGCATTACGACAAGGCGTCGCCTTACCTGAAGAAGGCGCTGTTCGACAACAAGGCGCTCGACGAAGTGGTGTTTTCGGCGCGCCGCACCATCGACGGCGAGACCAGCGATTATCTGGTGGTGACGCTCACCGACGCTTCGATCATGGAATACGACATGAAGCAGGCCGATGACGAGGCCGACCTGATCGAGGAAGAAGTGAGCTTCGCCTACAAGAAGATCAAATTCGTCTACGACAAGGACGACGAGATCGAAATGGATGTCTATGTCGGCAAGTGAGGCCAAAAGGCCCGGCGCAAGGGCGCAGCTCGCCGGCAGTTCGCGAGCAAAGCGCGAGGCGGTCCAGCCCTCCCTCTGGGACCGCCTCATCAACGACCTGCCCGGGCTGACGTCGGAGATCGAGGGGCTGCGTCGCCTGCTGGAAGAAGAACTCGGCGCCGAGCGCGTCGAGGCTCTTCTTGCCGGCAGCGCACGCACCATCGATGCCGATGCGGAACTCACCCCCGACCAAAAGCGGCGCCTGCACCGTCTGGTGTTCCAGGCCGAACATCGCGCCGAGATCGAAAGCCGCGGCGTGGTGGTGTCGGCGCGGGTGCTCAGGGAAGCCGTCCGGCGCGACATCGAAGCCTTGTTCAACACCGAGCGCTTCGAGTCCGTTCCGATGCTTTCCGATGCCGAGCACGAACAGCCCCTGGACGAGCTGCCGTCGCTTGCCGACTTTCCGGAGGTGCGCCGCAGCGTCGTGAACTACGGCGTGCCGTCCTTCTCCGGCCGCTCCTCGCGGGACTTCGACCGCGATACCCTGGCGCGCGAGATCCGCGCGGTGCTCGCCACCTTCGAGCCGCGGCTCAAGGAAAGCGCCACGACGGTCAATGTCACCCTTGGCGACAAGAGCGTCGGCCTGAAGATCGAGATCGACGCCGTGCTGATCATGACGCCGACGCCGGAGCGCATGCGGCTGCGCACCACGATCAATCTCGACAACGGCCTGGCGCGAACCGAATTCCGGGAGACCTGAGATGGATCGGGTCTTCGTCGAATATTACGAAGAAGAACTGACCCATATCCGGGCGCTCGCGGCCGAATTCGCCGATATGCATCCGGCAGTCGCCCGCAATCTTTCCCTCGACACCGTTCCCTGCCCGGACCCCTATGTCGAACGGCTGCTCGACGGCGTGGCCTTCCTTGCCGCGCGCACGCGGCTGAAGGTCGACGCCGAGCGCTCGCGCTTCTCGCGCGCCGTGCTCGACGTGCTTTACCCGGACCTGGTCACCCCGGCGCCGGCAACGGCGATGGCGGTGCTGAAACCCGGCCAGCAAGTGCAGTCGATGATCGCCGGTCATACAGTCGCGCGCGGCACACGACTGGTCTCCAGCCTGCATCCGGGGCTGTCGACGCGGTCAACCTTCAGCACCGCGCAAGAGATCACGCTATGGCCGATCGCGATCACCTCCGTCAGCTATTTCCAGGATCGCAGCGCGCTGGCTGCCGCCGGCATCGGCCCAGTCGCCGGCGCGCGCGGCGAGGCAGCGCTGCGCGTCGCGCTTGCGCGCACCGGAAAGGGCAAGCTCAGCGAGCTGTCGCTCGACCGTCTCGATCTCTATTTCGCCGGTCGCACCAAGGCGCCGCTCCTGTTCGACGCGATCTTCGGGGCCTGCTCGGCCGTCGGCGCGCGGGCGGAAGGAAAGACCAATCCGCTATCGGCGCTGCCCGAGCCCGAGATGGTCGGCATCCGCGACGACGAGGCGCTGATGCCGCGCACCCGCCCGACCTTCGAGGGCTACCGCCTGCTGCGCGAATATTTCATGGTCCCCGAACGCTTCCACTATGTGCGGGTCGCCGGCCTGCAGCCGGTGGTGCGCAGATGCGAGGCGGGGATGGAGATCATCTTCCTGTTCCGCCGCCCGGTGCCCGAGCTCGCCGACGTTGCGCCGGCCGATTTCGAGCTCTTCGTGACGCCGCTGATCAATCTCTTCGAGCGCGAATGCAACGTCATCGAGATCGATCCGCGCAGGACAAGGCAAGTGCTGCATGCCGATCGAACCAGAGCGCGCGATTTCGAGATCTTCCGCGTCACCCGAGTGGAGAATGCCGACGCGGAGGGCAGCGAGGCCGAGATTCCCGAGCTTTTCAGCCTGGGGCAGAACCGCGGCAGCGGCTGGGTGTATTCGACCGAGCGGCGCCCTCGCAGGGCCACCGAAGATGAGCGTCGCGACGGCCTGACCCGCACCTCCTACACGGGAGACGACGTTTTCCTCTCGGTGTCGCGCCCGGCCGGCAGCCCGGCCAACCGGCCGCTCAAGCGCCTCGACATCATGGCGCTTTGCACCAATCGCGACCTGCCGATCCTCGACGACACACCGACACTGACGCTAGAGACGGCGGACCCGGTGGAGGCCGTCAGGCTGCTCGGCGCGCTGCGGCCGCCCCAGCCGTCGATCCCGGCGTCGCTGCCGGCGGGCGCCGAAGGCGAATCCCGCGCCGACAATCTTGCCTGGCGGCTGGTGGCGCAGCTCTCGCTCAACTTCTTGAGTCTCGCCAAGGAAGGCCGCGGCGTCGATCCGCTGCACGCGCTGCTCGATCTTTATGCCGACCGCGGCGACCCGAGCCTCGCCCGCAACGTGCATTCGATCACCCGCATCGACTCGCGCCCGGTGATCGAGCGGCTCAAGATCGACGGGCCGATGTGCTTCGGGCGGGGCACGGAAGTGACGCTGCATGTCGACCAGTCGGTGCTGGCGGGCCAAAGCACGCTTTTGCTTTCGGCCCTGCTGGCGCGGCTGTTTGCCCGCCATGCCGGGATAAACGGTTTCGTGCGGACACGCACGCGGCTGCTGCAGAAGCAGGAGGATGTGCCATGGCCGATGACGCCCGGCAATCGCTACCTGATCTAGCACGACCCGCCCCGAGCGAAGCCGCCCCAGACGGAATCGGGGCGTTGTCGGAAAGCTTCGACTTCTTCGAGCTTCTGCGCCGGCTGGAGCAGAGGGGCGGGCTGTTCGGCTATTCCGGCCAGGCCAATCGCGAGCCGGCGCGGCTCGGCCAGCATGTCCGCCTGAGCTTCTCGGCCAGGGACGTGATGAAATTCCAGGAGGCGGGCGAAAAGGCTCCGGCGCGGGTGACCGTCGCCAATCTCGGACTGCTCGGGCCCGAAGGGCCGATGCCGCTGCATCTGACGCGCTGGGTGCTCGACCGGCTGTCGCAGCGCTGGTTCACCGGCACGCAAGCGGAGCAGACCAGCGACACAACCTTCGTCGACTTCGTCAACATCCTGCAGCACCGGATGATCGCGCTTTACTACCGCGCCTGGGCCGACGCACATCCGGCGGTGCAGGTCGAGCGCTCGATCGGCGGACGCGTCCGCGCCATGCTGGAAGCAATGTCGGGGATCGGCCTTCCCGGCACCCAGGATGCCGAACTCGACGCTGTGCGGCTGCGCCAGGCCGGATCGCTGGCCAGCCAGGTCGACGGTCCGGAACGGCTCACCTTGTTTCTTGCCACGGCCTTCAAGGTGCCGGTCGAGATCAAGGAATTCGTCGCTTCCTGGATCACCATACCGGCGGCACTGCAGAGCCGCGTCGGCAAGGCCTATGCGGCGCTCGGGCGCGGGGCGACGATCGGCCCGCGCGTCTTCAGCCGCCAGAGCCGGATCGAGTTGCGCGTCGGCCCGCTCGATCTCGACGACTTCAAGTCCTTCCTGCCTGGAGAGCGGCGCCTCGCCCTCTTCAAGAAAGCGGTGCGCGACATGATCGGCGAAGCGCTGGATGTCGATTTGCGCATCGTGCTTGCGCGCGACGCCGTGCCGCCGCCGAAGATCGGCACCGTCCAGCTCGGCCGAACCTCCTGGCTTGCTCGCCCCGCCGAGAAGGGAGACGCCGACGATCTCAAGCTCCGCACTGTCGTCGGCTGGCGGCCGGAAATGGCGGAGGCGGCCGCATGAGCCTGCTGCTGACGCTGGAACAAGGCCCGCGCTCCCAGGTGGTCAGGCAGACCCGGCTGGACGAAGGCGAGCTGGTGATCGGGCGCAGCGCCGATGCCGGCTGGCAGATCGACGATCCGGACATGTTCGTGTCGCGCGCCCATTGCAAGATCAGCGGCGGCCGCGACGGCTACTTCGTCACCGATACATCGAGCAGCGGGCTTTTCATCGACGATTCCGACAGCCCGCTCGGCACCGGCAGGTCGGCACGGCTGCAAAGCGGCATGCGTTTGAGACTGGGCGACTACGTGCTCTATGTCGAGGTCCAGCCAAGCGCGAGCCAGACTTCGGTCGGTGAGGCCGCCAACCATTCCGCCGCCGCCTGGTCGGCGCCTCAGCAGCGATCTTCGCCCAGCATCGGCGGCGACGATTTCTTTTCGGCCAAGGTCGAGGAGGAGCCGCGGCGGCCGCGGCCGGCCGATCTGCCGGACCCGTTCGAGCAGCCTGTGCCCGGCGCGTATGACCGCGCCTCGAACCAGCGCAGTTCGCCCGCCTTCGACGACCCATTCAGCCTCGACCCGGTAGCGACACCGGCCTCGGACGACGACTCGGCAACTGGCCGGTCCGATCCGTTCGGCTTCGGCGACATGCCCGCGCGCGGCGATACGGCGCAGCCGGCGCCGAAACCGACCGGCTTCGACGACTTCGGCTTCGGCCCAGCCGCGACGCCTGCCTCCGCCAACGGCGCGCATACGGCCCGTCGCAGCGAGCAGCCAGCCGAAAAGCCGCAGGTCGCTCCTCCGCGGGACTTGCCGGCGCGCACGCCCGAGCCGCCTCCTCCGCCGCGCCCGGCTCCCGCGCCCAGGCCGTCCCGTGCAGTTCAGCCTGTGCCCGGCGATATGGCGCTGCGCGCCGCCTTCCTGCGCGGCATGGGGGTCGAGGAGGCCGATTTTCTCGGGCGCGACGCGATCGCCGAGATGGAAAAATTCGGGCGCGAGTACCGGCTGATGCTGGACGGCCTGATGCAGCTTCTGCGCAAGCGCGCCGAGGAAAAGGGCAGCGCGCGCGTTGCCCAGACGGTGGTCGGCGCCTCCGAGGTCAACCCGCTCAAATTCCTGCCGACGGTCGAGGATGTCATCGTCACCATAATCTCGGAGCGCAGCCCCGGCTTCCTCTCCGGCGAGGCGGCGATCGGCGATGCGGTGAAGGATCTCGCGCAGCATCACGTGCGCGCCTGGCGCGGCGTTCAGGCAGCGCTGCGGCGCATGATCGACCGGTTCGATCCGGCGACGATCGAGGAAGAGCTGAAATCCAATTCCGCGATCGGCAACCTGCTTGCGGGCGGCCGCAACGCCAAGCTGTGGGAGCTTTACCAGAAACGCCATCGCGACATCGCCCAAAGCGCGGAATCGAGTTTCCTGGGCGAGATCGGCGCAGACTTCAGGGATGCATACGAAGAGGAGTAGGACATGATCGATCGACGCGAATTCATCGTTGCCCTCGGCGCGACGGGGCTGCTTGCGGCTTGCCAGAGCGGCCCGCCGAAACCATCGGTTATCTCGGTCAACGTGACCGGTGGCGCCGGCATGAATCCGGGACCCGGCGGCGGCGATCGACCGGTGACTGTGCTGGTGATGCGGCTTGCCAGCACCGGCAAGTTCAATTCGGCCGATTATTTTGCGCTGCAGGGCGATGCGGGGTCCGCACTTGGAGCCGACCTTATCGGATCCGATTCGATCTCCGTCGCACCGGGCAAGACGGCGGCCAAGACCATCACGGTCGAACCGAACGCGACGGCGCTCGGCTTCGTCGCGCTGATCCGCGAACCCGGCGGACGCAACTGGCGCACGACCAAGTCGGTGTCGGCGGGATCGAAATTCACCATCAACGTCACGCTAGGCGGCGGCGGTATTTCCGCCTGACGGCGAGACAGAAGTTGGCAGTGCAGAGAGCAGCGGCATGAGCGACGCAAACAGGGTGCTATGGTCCGAGGGGCTCTTCCTGAGAACCCAGCATTTCCAGCAGCAGGACCGGTTCTTCGAGGCGATGGTGCGGGGCGCGCTGCAGGCCGGCCAGCTCCATACGTTCGGCTTCCAGCAGCTAACGCTCGATCAATCGCTGCTCGATGCAGGCCAGGTTTCTATCGTGTCCGCCCGGGGTATTTTCCCCGACGGCACGCCCTTCTCCATCCCGGAAATGATGGACGCGCCGAAACCGCTGCCGGTCACGGCGGATACCGGCGCCGGGCCGGTGCTGGTCGCGCTGCCGCTCGAGCCGCCCGGCGGCGTCGGTTTCGACCCGGCGCATGCCGCGTCGACCGGCGCGCGCTATCACGGCAGGATCGTGTCGGTGCGCGATTCCGTGCAGGGCGGCGCCGACCCGGAAGAGATCGAGATCGCCCGCCCGCAGGCGGTGCTGCTTGCGCCCGGCAAATCGGTCGGCGGCTATACCGCGCTGCCGGTCGCCGACATCAAGGGCGTGCGGGCCGACGGCGGCGTCTCGCTCGACGAGAGCTTCCTGCCGCCGACGCTGATCACGGGCGCGGTCGCCTGGTATCGGCAACTGCTGCAGGAGGTCGTCACCGGTCTCGACCAGATCGCCGAAGCGCATGGCAAGATGGTGATGGGAGGCCCCGGCCGCAGCGTCGAGGACCTGCTGATGCTTCATCTTGCCAATGCGGCCAAGCCGCGGCTCGCCCACATGCTGGCGCAAGATGTCTTCCATCCGGCCGAGCTCTACCTCGAGCTCGCCGGCCTCGCCGGCGAAATGGCGACTTATGGCTCCAGCTCGCGCCGGCTCGGCGAGCTGCCGGCCTATGACCACATGGCGCCCGGCCCTGCCTATATGGCCCTGGCGGACGCCTTGCGCTCGCTGATCCTCAGCCTGCGGTATATCGAGCCGAAATCGCGCGCGCTGCCGGTCATGCGGCATGCCACCAATGTCTGGAAGGTGCGCATCGACAACCCGAAACTTCTGGTGGCCAGCCGCATCGTCATCCGCGTCGGCTCCGAACTGTCGGAAGACGCGCTGCGCAAGATCTTCGTCAACCAGGCCACCGTCGGGTCCGCCGACCAGTTCGAGGGGCTGTGGAAGTCGCGCCTGCCCGGCATTCCGCTGAAGCCGCTGCATTCGCAGCCGCGCGAGATCCCCTATGACGGCGACCGGCTGTGCCTGGAGCTGGACCAGAAGAGCGAGCATTGGGCCTCGCTGCTCGACGCCCCCGGTTTCGTCATCGGCGTTTCCGGCGTGCTGCCAAGCGAGCCGCAGGTCGACTGCTATTCGGTGAACAGGTGAGGCCATGAGCCGGGATGATCCTTTCGGACTGTCGGAGGATCGCGAACGCACGCGCATCAGGCTGACGGGCGCTTCGCCCCGGCCGATGGCGCCGCTGGCGCCGGGCGCGCCGGTGAAGCGCGCGCGCGCCCATCCCAATGTGCTGATCAATAGCTTCGCGCCGCTGCTCGAATTCGCGCCGGAGCTGGAAAGCGCGCTGGCGCCAGAGAACCCGGAAGTGCTGCGCACGCGCCTGCTCGAGGAGCTCGTGCGCGCACGCGACGCCGCGATGGCCGCGGGCTCGTCGCTGGAGCGGGCCGATCAGGCCGCCTGGGCGGTGGCGGCCTTGCTCGACGACCTCGCGCTCAACACGCCCTGGGGCGGCGCCAGCGCCTGGCCACGCCAGCCGTTGGTGGTGATGCTGCGCGGCGACGTCGATGCCGGCACGCAGTTCTTCTCGCGGCTCGACGAACTGGAGAGGCATCCGAACCGCGACCGCGAAATGCTGGAGTTGCAATATTATTGCCTGGCGCTCGGCTTCCGCGGCAAATATCGCGTGCCTGGCCGCGCCGGCGACCGCTCGCTCAATGCCGTTCGCGTGGCGGCGGCGCGCTTCCTGCGCAATGCCGACGCCGAAGATGCGCCGCTGTCGCCGAACTGGAAGGGCGTGATCGCCTCGGACGAGCCGCAGCGCTTCATCGTACCGATCTGGGTGATGGCGCTGGCGGCCGTGGTCATCGCCGCCGCTGCTTATGTCGGCCTGTCGATGGGGCTGAGCAGCCAGGCGGTCGAGCTCTCCGCCCTGGTCCGCGCTTTGCCGCCGCCCTCGCGGGGCGACGTCACCCGCGCCGCGCCCAAGGTCGACGCGCCCGAACCCGAGGCGCCGCAGCCGGAACCGGTCGATTTTGCGCTGCTGCCTGAATTCAAGGCCGAGGCACCGGATGGTCTCAAGCGGGCGCTGAGCGGGACCGAGAGCGTGTCGCTGGCCAAGCTCGTCATCCAGTCTTCCAATCCCGAACTGTTCCAGTCGGCGCGGCCAACACTCACGCAGGGCTATGAGCCTCTAATCGAATCGATCGCCAAGGTGATCCTCGCCAATCAGGAACTGATCGGGAACGTCACGGTGGTCGGCCACACCGACAATGTGCGCCTGCAGAAATCGAACCCGCTTTCGTCGAACCAGCGGCTGTCGGAAGCGCGCGCCGAGACCATAGCCAACCTTCTGGTGCAGGCCGGCGTCCCGCAGGAGCGCATTCATTCGGAAGGCCGCGCCGAGACCGATCCGGTGGCCGACAACTCGACGCGCGAGGGCCGCGCGCTCAACCGCCGCGTCGAGGTCCTGGTCGAGAAGAGGCTCTGATGTTCATCCTGCGCTTCCTCTGGGCGGTTCTCACTTCGCGCTTCCTTTGGACGCTGATCGGCATCGCGCTGCTTTCCCTGCTGATCTGGGTGTTCGGCCCGATCGTCCAGGTCGGCCCGTATGCGCCGTTCGATTCCGACAATGTGCGCATCGCCATCATCGCCGGGCTGATCATCCTGTGGCTGATCTGGCTGATCATCGCGCAGCGCCGCGCGATCCGCGCCAACCGCATGTTCGTCGCCGAGATCGCCGCGCCCGTGACGGAAAAGCAGCTCACTCCTGGCGAGGAAAGCGTTGCCGCGGTCGGCGCCAAATTCGGCGAGGTGATGGCGGAGCTCAAGCGACGCAAGCTCGGCGGCCGCAAATTCCTGCGCGAGATGCCTTGGTATGTCATCGTCGGACCGCCGGCCACGGGCAAGACCACGGCGCTGCGACAGTCAGGCCTCAACTTCCCGATCGATCTCACCGACGATCTGCAGGGCGTCGGCGGCACGCGCAACTGCGACTGGTTCTTCTCGGAGAATGCGGTGCTGATCGACACCGCCGGCCGTTATGTCCAACAGGAGAGCCAGCCGGATGTCGACGCGACGGAATGGCTGGGTTTCCTCGATCTTCTCAAGAAGCATCGTGGCCGCCGCGCGCTCAACGGCGTCATCGTCGCGCTGTCGATCGATGCGCTTTCGGAAGGGGACGAAGCCATCAAGGCGCATGGCCGCAAGATCCGCCGCCGGCTGGCGGAGCTGAACGACCGCCTCGAAATCCGCCTTCCCGTCTACCTGATGCTGACCAAGGCCGACCTGATCAAGGGGTTCGAGGCCTTCTTCGGCGGTCTCTCGACCGCCGCCCGCGAGCAGGTATGGGGGACGACCTTTCCGCTCGATGCCCGGATCGATGCCAAGACCGTCGAAAGAGAGCTCGCCGCGCTTGCCACGGAGCTGGAGCGGCGGCTGGTGCCGCGTCTGGAGGACGAGGACAAGCTCGGATCGCGCGCGGAAATCTTCCGTTTCCCGGCCCAGCTCGCCAGCCTCTCCGAGCCGATCCAGGTGCTGATCGAGGCAATGTTCGGCGAAAGCCGCTACGAGGAAGCCGCCTGGCTGCGCGGCCTCTATCTGACCTCGGCGACACAGGAAGGCGCGCCGATCGACCGGCTGACGGCGGCGCTGTCCTCCTCCTTCGGGCTGCCGCCGCGTCGCGCGATGCTGGCGCCGCGCGTCGAGAAGCGCAGCTTCTTCCTGCGCAATCTCCTGACCGAGGTCATCTTCAAGGAAGCGGGTCTCGGCACCTTCGATCCGTTAGCGCAGCGCCGCCGCGCCTGGATCTGGCGCGGCGCGGCTGCGGCTTGCGCGCTTGCCGCCCTTCTGGCGGGCGGACTGTTCACCTGGTCCTATCTCGACAATCGCAACGCGATCACCGAGCAGGCTGGCCAGTTCGAGGCGCTGCAGGCGCCGCTGACCGACGTCTCCGCCACGCCGGCTTCGGTGGAGCAGCCGACGATGGATGGGGCGCTGGCCGCGATGGATGCGGTAGCGACGGCGCGCACCGCACCGCCGGATGCTGTCCACAATTTGCTCGGCCCGACCGCTTCGGCCGAGCTCGTGCGCGCCCAGACCGACACTTACGACCACGCGCTGCGCAATGTGCTCGAGCCACACATGGTGGCGCTGCTCGAGGCCACGATGTGGCGACAGATCCGCGATCCGGATTTCATGCTCGGCGCGCTGAAGACCTATCGCATGATGACCGGCCTGTCGCAGATGGACACCGACTTCGTGCAGAACTGGTGGGTGAACAGTCTGCCGGAATTCGCGCCCGCCCCGCCCTTCCCGACCGCCGACGCCGAACAGCACCAGCTTGCCGCGATCCGCCGCATGGCGGTCGACGACAGCTACATCGCCCCGGACAAGGAGCTGGTGGCCGAGGCGCTGAAGACGGTGTGCACCATCTCGCTGCCGGAGCGCGCCTACAAGCAGTTGCTCGCGGATCCGGAAGTGGCAGCCGTCAAGGAATGGGTGCCGGCCAATTTCGCCGGCCCGAACGGCGCCAAAGTGTTCGCGCGCCGCTCCGCCAAGACGCTGCGCGTCGGCGTTCCCGGCGCCTACACCTATGCCGGCTTCCACGACGCCGTTCTCGATCGCGTCGAGGACGTGGCGGCGCAGGCGGCGCTTGATCGCGCGGTGTTTGCCGGCGGCTGCTCGGAGAATGCCGAGACCTCGGTCTCGGCGCTGTCCGAGGACATTCTGAAGCTCTACTACGACGACTACATTTCGCAGTGGGACAGCTTCCTGCGCGACATGCGGCTGGCGCCGCTGACCGACCTCAATGTCGCAAGCGAAAATCTCAAGGACCTTTCGAGCGCCGATTCCGCGCTGAAACGCCTCCTCACCGCCGTCGTGCAGGAACTCGATCTCACCCGTTCCGACGAAGCGCCGGCTGACAACAAGAACGGCGCCGCCGCCAAGAGCGGCTCGAAGCTGCTCTCCAAGCTCGGCAAACTCGGCAAGGTCGTGAAGACGGGGGCGAAATTACTGCCGCGCGCGGGCTCGGCCGAGCAGGTCGACATGACCGGCAGCCTGGTGGCCGAACACTTCAAGCCGCTCAAAGGCACGATCGCCGAGGTAGACGGCCAGCCGCCGGCGCTCGACGCAGCCGTGGTGGCGCTGACGGCGCTGTCCAATGTGCTGCAGACCGTGTCGGCCAACCCCGACCCGCAGGACGCCATCAAGAAGCAGGGCGGCCTGGCCGAGCTGACGGGGGCGGTCGCAAGACAGGCGCAGATCCTGCCTTCGCCGATCAACGACTGGCTGGGCGGGATTGCCGGCGACACCAGCGGCCTGTCGCAGAAGGCGGTCACCAACGAGCTCAATGCCATCTGGCGCGCCGACATCCTGCCCTTCTGCCAGGCTGCGCTCAACAACCGCTATCCGTTCAGCCCGGACAGCGCGGTCGACGTCAATGTGCGCGACTTCCAGCGCCTCTTCGGCCCCGCCGGCCTGATCGACGCCTTCATCAACGACCATCTGATCAACTATGTCGACACCGCCAGCCAGCCGTGGAAATGGCGCGCCGATTTCGGCCTCGACGCGGCCGCGCTGGCGGCGTTCGAGCAGGCACGGCACATCCGCGACGACCTGTTTCCCGGCGGCACCGGCCCGGTGATGAACTTCACGCTGGAGCCAAAGGACCTGTCGCCCAACGTGGCGCGGGTGACGCTCAACCTCGATGGCCAGAACCTCGTCTACTACAACAACGCGACCCGGCCGCAGCCGATGACATGGCCCGGCAAGGACGGCACCGGCGTGATCTCGCTTGCGTTCCAGCCGGTCGACGGCTCACCCGAGGTGATGCTCAACGAGACCGGCAGCTGGGCGTGGCTGAGGATGCTGCGCAGCGGCAAGTTCGCCGGAACCAACCTTTCCGACGTCTATAGCCTGCGCCTCGGCACGAAAGGCATGTATGCCGATTTCGAGCTCAAGGCGGCCAGCGTCGAGAACCCCTACACACTCGAGATGTTCAAGAAGTTCACATGTCCGCCGCAGATATGAGCACCGGCTTCTACGGCAAGATACCCGCCACCGGCGATTTCGTGACGCGGCGGCTGCCGGGCGATTTCGTGCGCGTCTGGGATCGCTGGCTGGCGCAGCAGATCGTCCCGCTGTTTGGCCACGATGCGTGGCAGACGGACACTGCGTTGCGCTTTCTCGCCGGCCCCGCCTCGTTCGGCGCCTCGGCCGGCGTCATCGTGCAGAGCGCCGACAAGGTCGGCCGACAGTTCCCGCTCAGCGTCGTCGCACGGCTTGCCGAGGCGCCGCTCAGGCTGGCCTATTCGGATGCCTGGTTCGACCGCATCGAGGAAGCGGCCTTCGCCGCGCAACGGGGCGAACTGACGCCCGACGAACTGGATGCCGCGCTGGGCGCCCTGCCCGCGCCGGCGGTCGATGAGGATGGCGATGTCATCGACGACCTCGTCATGTGGACCGCGCGCACGGATATCTTCGACGTCGACCCGCAGGCGCCGCAAAAGACGGTGGAGCGGATCTTCGCCGCTAGCTGGGAGACCAGCTGATGCAGATCTGGAACCAGCTGGGTTTTCCGCATCAGTTCACCATGGGCATGGACAAGGCCGGACATGAGTGGATCGTGGTCGTGGTGAAGGGCACGTTCGATTTTCCGGAGAAGCCCGGCGGCCTCGTGCAGAAATCTGCGGAGCAAGTTCCGCTGGTCATGGCTGACACGCATACCGGCGCGCCCGGTTACTCAGCGACGCTGTGGGAGACCGACTTTGCTTTCCGCAAGCCGCGCTGCGACGTGATTGCCAATGGCTGCGCCTATGCACCGGGTGGACGCCCGGCGGAACGGGTGCCAGTCGGCATCAAGGTCGGCAACTGGTCAAAGCTTTTCGAAGTGGTCGGCCACCGGGAGTGGCGGGCCATAGGTCCGGTCTTCACCGCAACCGCACCGCAGCCCTTCCTGAAACTACCGATCTCCTACGATTTCGCTTGGGGTGGCGTCGACCGGTTGGACCCCGAGGATCAGCTTCCCGCCAGCTACAAATACAACCCGGTCGGCACCGGCTGGTCTCGCGCCAAGAACCAGCGTTTCATTCCAGGCCTGCGGCTGCCCAACACGCAGGCGGTCGATGAAGAAATCCGCTCCCCCTTCGGCGACTACCAGCCGATGAGCTTCGGGCCGATGGGGCGAGGCTGGCCCGGCCGCATCGAGTATGGCGGCACTTATGACCAGAACTGGATCGACAATGTGTTCCCATTCCTGCCGCAGGATTTCGACGAACGGTACTTCCAGATGGCGCCGCCTGACCAGCAAATCGATCATCCGCGTGGTGGCGAAGAGGTGGTGTTAGTGAACCTGACGCCGGAAGGGCGCGTAAGCTTCCGGCTGCCCTCGACCGCGCTGCCGATGACGCTGTTCAAGGGCGGCGAGAAGTCATTGGAGGAGAGCGTCCATCCGGACACTGTCCTGCTCGACCCAGAGAACAGTCGCTTCTCGCTCGTATGGCGCGTTTCGCAGCGCATTCACAAGACGATTCTCGATTTTTCGGAATGCTGGGTTGGGCCGCCCACGGAGTCGATGCTGCGTGCGCGTGCGACCGGTAGGGACTATGTCCGTAGTGAGGGGACCGCTCCCGAGGAGGTGGAAGACGCATGAGCATAAGGCTCGACATTGCCTCGGTCGGCATGGTGACAGCGGTCGGTCTCGATGCGCCGTCGGCCTGTGCGGCAATGCGCGCGCGCCTGGATGGCTTCCAAGAGACAAGGTTCGTCGGATCCGGGACTGACTTTCAGATCGGCGCGCCCGTGCCGTTGCCGCGAGACTGGATTGGCGAAAAGCGCATGGCGCACTTGGCCGCGGCCGCGATTTGCGAGGCGTTCGACGCTGTCCCGCAGGCGCGAGGCCAGACCGCACTTATCCTTTGCCTCGCCGAGGAAGATCGCCCGGGCCGTCCGGTCGGCGACAGCTTCAGCTTGCTCCGCAGCGTTTCGGAGATCACGGAAATCGAACCCAGCATTCGCTCGCGCATCGTCGCGCATGGCCGGCCTGCCGGACATATCGCACTTGATCAGGCGCGGAGGATGATTTCGTCCGGTGACGTGCCCTATGTGATGATCGCAGGCGTTGACAGCTACCTGACTGCGCCTACGATCGCTTATTATCTCGGCGAAAATCGTCTGCTTGCCGCCGATAATCCTAATGGCTTCATTCCGGGTGAAGCTGCCGCCGCCGTCCTGTGCACGCGCTCGCGTAGCGATGGGCTTTGCCTCTTCGGACTGGGTTTGGCGCGTGAACCCGCACCGATCTACAATGCCGAGGATCTGCCGTTGCGTGCCGACGGCATGACTTCGGCTTACAGTGCTGCGTTCAAGGAAACCGGCATTGAGATGAACCGGCTCGGCTACCGGATCGCCGACCTTATCGGCGAACAATATTGGTTCAAACAGAGCGCTTTAGCGAGCCTGCGGTTGCTACGCGGGCGTCACGATTTTCAGGACATCTGGTCGCCTGGCGAATCCCTCGGCAATGTCGGCGCAGCCGTGGTTCCACTAATGATCGGCATGGCCTGGACGGCCGCCCGCAAGGGATATGCCGCCGGCAATCCAGTGCTGATCGAGGCATCGAACGATGCCGGTGCCTGCGGGGCGGCAATACTGGCCGCGAGGGCAGCCTGATGACTGTCTACGCGAACGGCCTCGAGGTCGCATGCAAAGCACAAGCCAACAAGGTGATCGCTGCCTTTCCGGACGTCTGCTTCACTCCACCTGAAAATCCTGCAACTCCGCCAGGCGTACCCATTCCCTATCCCTCGTTCGGACTCGATTCCGACACCGACAATGGCACCGGCACCGTCAAGATCGGTGGCCAGACCATCACCCAGAAGAACAAATCGTACTATACCAAGACCAGCGGCACTGAGGCCGGGTGCGCGGCTAAGAAGGGCGTGATCACCTCGGTCAACACTGGCAAGGAGTATGCCGTCGCCTGGTCGGGCGACGTGAAGGCGGATGGCGAACCAGTCAGCCGCATGACTGACCTGTCGACCAACAATCATGCTTCACCGACCGGCAATGCACCGCCTTGGCCGAAGATCGGAAAGTTGAAAGTTGGCAAGCAGTCCTGCACCTCGATCCTGGCAAAGCTCGGCATGAAGGTGCACCGCTATGGCGACGCAAGCAAGGAATGCGCGTCCAACCAGCAATCGGACCACATCCTGCAGAACGCCTGTTTCCAGAATTCGCGCGGCGGCCAAGCCATCAGCACAACGCCCAGCTATACGATGAACGATGCGCCCTGCGTCTGCCTGGAAGACGCCACCGATCCGAACACCGAGCATGGCCGCAAGACAGCCGCTCAGGGCGAATGGGCAAAGGCACAGCGCGCGAAAGGCACGAACCCAACCTACGAGGAAGTTCGAGAAGCCAATATGGAGGCCATGAAAAAGGCCAAGAACATCCCGGACGGACCACGAGGCAAGGAGCACCCCGCCATCGAATGCCTGAGGATGATTTGTGACATTCACTTCAAGGAGATGATGAGCGGACCTGAGAAAAACAAGGACAGCACCGAGGCGCGCGCACCAGCGACCGGAAAGTTCAAACCTACCCCATCGAGCACGGTTCGCAGACGCTAAGGAGAGATAACATGGCTGACTACAGCGTAACGGTAAACGGCACCGTTGCAGCGGATGATGGAACCATTTTCTCCGCCGTCGCGTATTACGATGGAGAGAGTTTCTACTCGTTCGTCATCTCAGAATCCGACGTTGCCAGCGACGACAATCAGACCGATCGAATTTACGAAAAGCCAAGTTGGTTCACCGACATATGGCGTTCCAGTTCCGGTCGTCTCTATGTGTGCGACGACAATGGCGTAGTGCATTCGGGTTCGGGGACTGAATGGACGGAAAGCCAGGTCTCGCCTCGTCACTTGAATACCGTCTGGGGCTTCGACGACAACACCGTCTATGCTGGTGGATCTGAGGGGGTTGTCTATCGATGGGACGGCGCACGCTGGTCCGCGGTTAGCCCTGCGCTCGGCAACACCATTCTCTGCATCGCAGGGTCGTCGCCGAGCAACCTTTATGTGTCCGGCGAAGGAGCGCTTCTCTGGCACTATGACGGTAGACAGTGGACTCAGATCCAGTTGCCGACCAACGCAATCTTGGTTGGGCTATTGGTACTGTCGGCGACCGACGTCCTGGTCTCCGGCAGCGCAGGGACCCTATTTCGAGGCGGCGGTCTTGCCTGGACCGATGTTTCGCAACGTGGTCGGGACTTCTACAAGATGGCGTTTTACCGAAAGGCAATACACATTGCCGGTGGCGGTCAAGGCGTGTTCACGTTCGACGGGGTTACGGTTTCCACCCTGAAGCACGGCTTCCCCGTCTATCGGCTGTCATCCAATCGCAAATATCTGACACTGACGGGAGGCAACTCCGCCATAAGATATGACGGCTCTGAATGGGTCGGGCCCGACTACACCTGACGGCTTGAAGTAGGTTTGGGCTTCGCAGCGAGGTAAGCCCGCACCCTTCCAAGATCGAGATCAACAACCCGCAATACCTCTTTGATAGACAGCATGCGCAGGACGAACAATTCGCCGGCTTCGGGATACTCGGCGTAGCGCTCCTTTGCGATTTCGCGACCGACCTCGCCCGAAATGCGCAGCCCATCAAGGTGTGCTTCCAGACGCTCGATGAGTCGAGCAAGCCGTTCCTCATCCATGTCCGGATTCTTGCCGGGATTGAGCAAGTTGTAGTCGTATACCGTCCAAAGGAACGCGGCCATCTCCGCGTGCTGGCGGACAATCTGGCGAAGGATGGGCGCAGGCATCAGTTCAGATTGACGGAGCCGCCGCGGATGCGGTTGGCGGCACTGGCGTGGCTCGTGACATAGGTGCCGCGGATGGTTATATGCCCATCCTTTTCCATGATGATCGTAGCCTTGCCGCAACGCAGTTCAAGACGTTCATTCGCGGTGATCCGCATTCGCTCTCCGTCTCGGATGATGTGCGGAACATTTGACCGGTGCGCTGGATCGATGATGCGCCCGACAATCAGCGGCCGACCGGGATCTCCGTCCTGAAACAACAGCGCTACCTCCGCGCCGATCATGTCGGAGGTCAGTTCAGCGAGGCTGCGCGCGGCCACCGCTGTCTCCCGAGGGTTTCCCGGGAAGACGACAAGGGGCGCATCCTCGCCGAAGCCCAGGAAGATGCCAATCACCACGCCGTCAATGCGCTCCACGGTCGTCGTCATCAAAGCCCCTCAGTTCTGCTTTATCTCCGAGCCTTTCATGGTGATGTCGCTCGATGCCTTCACATTGATCTTGCCGGACCCGCTGACGGAAATGTCCTTGCCGGAGATATTGATAGTGCCGTCCTTCTTCATCGCGATAGCGGCAGAGCCGCATGTAATGGTGATGGCATCGCCAGCTTCAATGATGAGGGTTTTGCCTACCTTTATGGCTCCGTCCTCACCCACCTGCACGAGACTGCCTTTCGCTATTTTCAAGGCCCGCGAACCGCCGACATCAGTCGCATCGTCCTCAGCTATCTTGGCGTTCCGCCCCTTCCCGATCTCGGAGGCATGCGCCCCACCTATCTTGAAGCTCTGATTTGCGCCAACGTCCACCGATTGATTGGCCGCTACCGTCCAGCTGTCATCGGCACCGATCTGATGACTCTGTGCCGTTCCCACAGTGACAGATCGCGACGCCCCGATCGTATTAGTCTGCGAAGCGCCCACGGTCCTCGCCTCAGCCGCCCCAACCGTATCGACACGCGCCGCACCCACCGTCACCGTCTGCACCAGCCCCACCGTCTGCGAGTGGTTGGCGTCGATATTCTCCGTCGAATTCGCAACAATGTGGATGGTCTCATTCGCATGGACCGTCAGCGAGCGGTTCGCCCCCACCGTTTCGGTGTCGTTGCTGCCGATGTTGGTGGTCTGGTCGACGCCGATCTTGACCGTCTTGTTATTGCCGACGTCCTCGTCGAGGTTGTGGCCGACGGAGTGCTTGGCGTCGTGGTCGATGCGGTCGGACTGGTCGTGCTGCACCAGCTTGTTGCGGTCGTGCTTGATCAGCAGGTGGTGGTCTTTCTGCGCCTGGAAATTGACCAGCTCGGAGCCCGCCTTGTCCTCGAACATCAGCTCGTTGTAACCGCCGCCGCCTTTCGAGGAGTTCGACTTCCAGCCCGACTGCGTCGCATTGCCCGGCAGCCCGTACGGCGGCATCTGCGAGGCGTTGTAGACCCGGCCGGTGATGATCGGCAGGTCCGGGTCGCCTTCGATGAAGTCGACGATCACCTCTTGGCCGATGCGCGGGATCTGGATAAAGCCCCAGCCGCTGCCGGCCCAGGTTTGCGACACCCGCACGAAGCAGGAAGAATTCTGGTCCTTCTTGCCGAGGCGGTCCCAGTGGAACTGCACCTTCACGCGCGCATACTTGTCGGTGAAGATTTCTTCGCCCGAAGGGCCGACCACCGTCGCCGTCTGCGGACCGCGCATGATCGGTCGCGGCGTGATGCGCGGCGGCCGGTAGGGCAATTTGGTGGGCGCCACGCCGAGCACCACCTTGAAATTCTCGCTATGGGCCTCGTTCTGGGTCCGGTAGCCCGGGTCGAACAGCCGGTATTCGGCGCTGATCACCAGATAGTCCTGGTTCTGGTCGTCGCGCGGAAAGCTTTCCAGCTTGAACTTGCAGCCGGAGAAAAGGCCGCGCACGGTGCCCACCGCCGTGCTGCGCTGGTGCACTGCCTGGAGTTCCTCGCGGCGAATTCCCGCAATCGTGTCGCCTCGCCCGACGTCGAGATGCGCGCCGGGCTGACGGTAGTTCTCGCCCGCGGCCTCCTTGTGGCTGAACGGCTGGGCGGACTTCGCCATCAAATCCGCGCCGGGCTTCTCGAAATCATAGTCGGTGTGTGCATAGGCCCCCGGCCGCACCGCGCTGCCGGGAATCCATTCGGTGATGTATTCGACGTCGCGTCGCGAGCCCTGGCCCTCGAAATTGTAGAGCACCTTCTCGTAGCCGGGTGCCGGCTTCAGCTTGCTCATCGCGTCGCAGAGCACCAGGGTATGCTTGCCCTCGTCATGCTCGAAGAAATAGAAGATGCCCTCGTGCTCGAGCAGCCGCTGCACGAAATCCAGATCACTTTCGTCATACTGGACGCAATATTCGCGCTGCGGGTAAGACCCTTGCAGCCGCTTCTCGAATTTCGCGATGCCGTATTTCGAGAAGATTTTCTCGACGATCTCGACCGCCGTCATATTTTGAAAGATGCGGCAATCGGTGGTGTTGCCGAGGAACCAGAGCCATGGCCTGACCATCGCCTCATAAAAGCCGAGCCTGTCCTCGATGCGGATGAGCTTGAATTCCGACACAAGCCCGCTGAACCAGCGTTTCGGATCGGATTCGCCCTCGACCGAAACGACGCCGCCCAGCATCTTCAGCGGATCGACGTCGTGGCTTTTGGAGACGAAGCCGACCGTATAGGCGAAACAACGGCTGATCTCGTCGCGCCCGACGAGATGGGTGAAGGTCAGCACATCGCCGCCAACGGGCGTCTGCACAACCGTGGCGCGTTCGTTCGGCATGGGTCGTGCCCCTCCTGGACGCGGCCGCCAGTATGATGGATTGAAGCTCCCGCTATGTTAACCGCATCACGTTCGGGAACTTTTCGCACCCACCGCACCGGACCGTTTTCAGCCTACCACATGTTTGGTGGCGGCCAAACAACAGCTGTGGCTAAACCCGCCAAGCGCCGGTGTGAAACGCTCCTCTCCCGCCGCGCTCGCAAGCTGCTAGAATGCCAGAGCAATTCCCGGAACACCGCATAGCGATTTTCCGTTCGGAGTTGCGTGAAGAATAAGCATTTGTTGACCAAGTTCGGCGACGCTTCCGGATGTTCATCTCGCTCCAGATCAGCAATGTCGACAGGCTGCCATCCGGCGCCGCCGCGAGCTACGCCGCCCGCGACCGCAGTTTCGAGATCGGGCGCGAGAATTGCGACTGGACGCTTTCCGATCCGGACAAGATCATCTCGGGCCGGCATTGCGAAGTCCGCTTCCAGGCGGGCGGCTTCTGGCTCTACGACATCTCGCGCAACGGCACTTTCGTCAACGGCTCCAGTCAGCGCATGGCCGGTCCGCACCGGCTGGCGCATGGCGATCGGATGCTGATCGGCCGGTATGTCGTTGCGGTATCAATTGACGAGGAAGGCGCCGCCGCCGGCCACCCGCGAACCCGGGCCGCGTCGACTCAACGCGAGCTGCCGCCATCGACGGGCAGACCGCTGGAGCTCGGCAAAGAGCCGTTCTTCAGTCGGACGGAACAGCGGCCCGGGCCGGGAGCGGCATCGACATCTTCGGCGCTGCGTCTGCCCCCAGCGCCGGCAAAGCCGGGTAGGCAGCCGGCGGGAACCGAAATGCTGCTGCAGGACATCGCGAAGGCGGCCGGCATTCCGCCCGACCTGCTTCAATCGCGCGATCCGCATGAGGTGGCCGCCGAGATCGGTACCGTGCTCAGGACCACGATCGAGCAACTGTCGCTGCTGCTCAAGGCGCGCGCGGCGGCCAAGGTGCTGGCCAAGAGCGCCAACCGCACGATGATCGGCGCCGAAAACAACAACCCGCTGAAATTCGTTCCCGGCACCGACGACATACTGGAGATCATGTTCGCCAAACGCCGGACCGGCTATCTCGACGCCGCGCACAGCGTCGAGGACGCCTTCCGGGACCTCAAGACGCATGAATTGGCAACTTACGCCGCCATGCAGGCAGCGCTTTCCAGGCTGCTCGACGACCTGTCGCCGGAAGCCATCGCCAGGAAGCTGCCGCCGGCCTCCTTCTCATCCAAGAAGAGCCAGGCGTGGGATGCCCTCGTCGCCACCTGGCGGACGATGGAGGAGAAGCATGAAAACGGCATGCTCGACGTCTTCCTGGCGTATTTCAGCGAAGCCTATGCCAAGGCCAGCAAGCAGAAGTAGTGGACCCGGGGCTATGGGTCTCACAGAAGAAAGCGCTGCTTCGAGCATGCTGCTTTCCGATTTCAATCAGCTGCCTGTATGGTTAGGATAACGTACGGAAGCTTGCCTGGCGGGCAAAGCGGCGTGGCTTGGGGCGTGTGCAGCAATGTCATGTTTCGGCGAGATGAGCCTTTCCATCCGGCCCGCCCCCAAAGCTCGGCTTGAAAAGCCGCAAGCCGACCTCATTTCCCGTCAAGGAAATGTTCCCCGCGCCGCGACGGTGGATCGCCGATGAGTTCGAAGGACGATCCCTCCCGGCCGGCGGACAAGACCGTCATCCGAGCGCCACGGCCAAGACAACGCTCGCCCGCGGCTCCCGCGAGTTCTTCTTCGGCTGGCGCTGAGCCCGCTGCGCCACCCGCCAGGGAATCGACGGTTTTCGACGCCGGTCTCGGCAGGCGGATGCCGACAGGCTGGTCCTCCGGAACCCTGGTCGTTCAAAACGCGGTTCCAGGGGCTGCAGCGGCGGCACCCGCATTGCAACAGGAAATCCTGCTCAGCGCCGCGGATGGCGTGAAATACGCCGCGGCAAATCCAGTCCTCGCTGCGGCGGCGCCCTTGCTGGTGCTGTTCAGCCAGTTGCGGCTGATGCCGGTCGAGCGGCAGGCGGCCCCTTTGGCAGAGCACATCACCGAAGCGATCGAGACATTCGAGCGGGAGATGACGAAAGCCGGCATCGCCGAGGAAGACGCGCGGATTGCTAAATTTGCGCTATGCGAGACCGCCGACGATCTGGTCGGCAACCTGCCGTGGCCGAAGGACGACGGCTGGATCGGGCACAGCCTGGTGGCGCGGTTCTTCCACACCAAGCCCACCGGCGCCGGTTTCTACGAGGCGCTGAACAAGATCCTGGGCCGGCCGGAGGGTCATCACGACCTCCTCGAACTGATGCATGCCTGCCTGTCGCTCGGGTTCGAGGGGCAGTATCGTGGGAGGGTCGGCGAACGGGACGCGCTCGAACGCGTCCGGCGCGACGTCTACGACACGATCCGCTATTTTCAACCGCGCGCCGGGGACGACATCTCGCCCCATTGGCAAGGTATGGCGGCGGCGCTGTCAAAGCCCCAGGCGCGGCTGCCGCTATGGGCGGTCGCGGCCGCCGTCGCGACCCTGGTGACGGCGGCCTTCTTCGGACTACGGATCCTGATCACCGACGAGGGCGACGCAACAGCCAGCGAATTGCTGGCGCTCAATCCCTCAACGCCGGTCACCATCGAGCGCGCGAGCGTCGCTCCGGTTGCCGAGCCGGCGGTACCCGCCCCGCCGGAAGCCACCCCGTCGCCGCCTGCCGTTCCCACCGTCACCCAGATCGACGTTCCCACCATCGCCCAGATCGACCGCATCCGCGCCGCGCTCGCCAACGAAATCGCCGGCGGCGGGCTGACGGTCGGCACCAAGGGCAACTTCATCGTGGTCGAAATCAGCAACCAGCTCTTGTTCGCGCCCGGGCAAGCCGAACTGAAGCCGGAGTTCCAGCCCATCGCGGCGGACATCGCCACGGCTCTCAATGCCGAGCCCGGACCGATATGGATCGTCGGCCACACCGACAATGTGAAGCCGAAGAAGTCGAGCCAGTTCAAATCGAACTTCGATCTTTCCGTCGCGCGCGCCAAAGCCGTACAGGCGATGGTGGCGAACGAGCTCAAGGACCCGTCGCGGGTCGCGGTGGACGGCAAGGGCGAGGACGAACCGATCGCCGACAATGCGACGGCGGACGGCCGCGCCAAAAACCGCCGCGTCGACGTGATGATCCCGAAGGAGGAGACGTTGTGAGCGCGCGCGGCGGGGAGCGGCACTGATGCGCTGGGTGCTGCGGCTGTTCAGCCTGCTCGCACTTGCCGGCTTCTCGGCTGCTGTCTGGTATGCGGGGCCGCTTATCCGGTATGCCGATACACGCCCGCTCGGACCGGTCTGGCTCCGGACAACGATCATCGGCGCGGCCGTTGCGCTGCTTGCAATCTTCTACGGCATTCGCTTCTGGCGAGCGCGCAAGGCGCAGAACGCGCTTGAAACGGGCATCGTACGCAGCGGCGACCGCAACGACGATTCAGAGGTGCTCGAGGCGCGTATGAGCGAGGCCATCGCGACCCTGAAGCAGTCGAGCGGCAGGCGCAACTTCCTCTATGAAATCCCGTGGTACATCATCATCGGCCCGCCGGGCGCCGGCAAGACGACGGCGCTGGTCAATTCGGGGCTGAAATTTCCGCTTGCCGGCTCCGGCAATGCCCAGCCGCTGGCCGGGGTCGGCGGCACGCGGTCCTGCGACTGGTGGTTCACCGAGGATGCCGTGCTGATCGATACGGCCGGCCGCTACACGACGCAGGATTCGGATGCCCAGCGCGACAAGGCGAGCTGGCTCGGCTTCCTTGGACTGCTCAAGAAGTACCGCACCCGGCAGCCGATCAACGGCGTGATCCTCGCAATCAGCGTCGCCGATCTGATCGGCTTCGACGACCAGCAGCTCGATGCGCATGTCACCGAGATAAGAAGCCGGCTGCGGGAGCTGCACGAGACGCTGAAGATCCAGTTCCCGGTCTACCTGCTCTTCACCAAGGCGGACCTCGTTGCCGGCTTCATGGACTATTTCGGCGATCTCGACGAGGCCCGGCGGCGCAAGGTCTGGGGCGCGACGTTCCAGACCACCGACCGCAACAGGAACATGGTCGGCGAAACCTCGGCCGAGTTCGACGCGCTGGCCAGGCAGCTTGCGGACGAGATCGCCGACCGCCTGCAGGACGAGGCCGATCCGGTGGCGCGCATCGCGATCTTCGGCTTCCCGGCCCAGTTCGTCGCGCTGCGAACCCGCGTCGTGCGGTTCGTCACAAGCCTTTTCGATGCCTCGCGGGCCCAGGTGAATGTCAGCCTGCGCGGCTTTTATTTCTCTTCGGGCACGCAGGAAGGAACACCGATCGACCAGGTGCTGGGCGCGATCGGCCGCAATTTCGGCAGCGCTTCGCAGGCGCATCTTTCCGGTACCGGCAAGAGCTTTTTCCTGCATGATCTTCTGGCGAAGGTGATCTTCCCCGAGGCCGGCTGGGTCTCGTTCGACAGGACAGCGGAGCGGCGCGCCAGGCTCGCCAGGTTCGGCAGCCTCGCCGCGATCGCATTGGCGGCTTTTGCAGCGCTCGGCGTGCTGGGCCTCAGCTACTTTGCCAACGAGTCGCTGATCGGCTCCACGAGACAGGCGATGGCGCAGTATCGGGACGGCGCGGATTCGCTGCTCAGGAGCACGACCGTTACCGATGTCGACCTCGAAAACGTCATCGGCCCGCTCGATCAACTGCGCAACCTGCCGGCGGGATATGAGACCGCCGGCCAAACGAAGCCGATCGAGGAGAGTTTCGGGCTCAGCCAGCGGGAGAGGCTTCTGTCGGCGTCCAAATCCGTCTATCGGCAGGCGCTGGAGCGTAGCTTCCGCTCGCGTCTGCTGGTTCAGGCGGAGCGCACGATCCAGGCCAAGATGGCCGACCCGATCGCGCTCTACGAACCGTTGAAGATCTATCTGATGCTGGGCGGCAAGGCGCCCAAGGTCGACGACGAGCTGATCGTCTCCTGGATGAAGCAGGATTGGGAGGAAAACCGCTACCCCGGCGAGAACAACCGCGAAGGCCGCGCGCAGCTCGAAAAGCATCTGCGCGCCATGCTGGCGCTCGACGATGCCTACGACCCGGTGTTCGAGCTCAACCAGCCGCTGGTCGAGGCCGCGCAACGATCGCTCGGACGCATGAGCCTTGCCGACCGCGCGTCGGCGCTGATCAGATCGGCGGTCTATGCGGCAAGGCTCCAGGATTTTTCCGTTGCCGCCAAAGCCGGTCCGGAGGCGCAGCTGCTGTTCGAACGCATGGACGGCGCAGAGCTCGCCGACCTTGGCGTTCCCGGCCTCTACACCAAGGCGGGGTTCAACGGTTTCTACCTGCCGCAGCTCTCGCGCATCGCGCAAATGCTGGTCGATGACCAGTGGGTTCTCGGCGGCGGCGGCGAGCAGGGCGGCATCGATCAGGACCTGCCCAGGCTCGGCCCCGAACTCATCGATCGCTACGGCAAGGAGTTCGCCTCCGCCTGGAACGGCGCGCTCGACCAATTGAAATTCAAGGCGATGCTGAAGGACAAGCCGCAATATATCACGCTCTCGGCCGCCGCCTCGCCGGACTCGCCGCTGGACCGGCTGTTCACGGCCATTGCCGATGAAACCGCCCTGACAAAAGACGGCGCCGCCTTCGCAGGCGACACCGGAACGGCGCAGCAGGACCCGGTCGTTATGGCCAAGGGTCTCGCCCGCATCGGTCTGCAGATCGCCGGCGGCAAGTCGCAGAGCCGCGCCGGGGCAAGCTCGTCCGCCACGCAGAATGCCGGCGCCACCGTCGAGGCGCAGTTCAGGCCGTTCCAAGCGCTGGTGAGCGGCTCCAGCGGTCGCCGCCCGCTCGATGCGCTGACGCAAAACTTCCACGACATCTACCAGAGCGTGAAGCTGGCAGCGGATGTCCCCGCGCAGACGGAGCGCGTCAACGCGAACCTGAAGCTGCAG
Organism: Mesorhizobium sp. WSM4989; assembly: GCF_029625795.1. Classification (NCBI taxonomy): domain Bacteria; kingdom Pseudomonadati; phylum Pseudomonadota; class Alphaproteobacteria; order Hyphomicrobiales; family Phyllobacteriaceae; genus Mesorhizobium; species Mesorhizobium sp. WSM4989. The sequence continues at coordinate 1,249,839 of NZ_JARTVN010000001.1, forward strand.
ATTTCGACGATGCGCGCCAATGCCTCGCGCCTGCCCAAGCAGCTCGCGCGCATGGTCGACGCGGCGGCGGACGAGTTCGAAGGCAATGTCGCCGAGACTTCGGTAGCCAACCTCAACCAGATGCTCGACGAGACGGTCACGCGCCCCTGCGAGGAAGCCGTCAACGGCCACTATCCCTTTGCCGGCGACGGCAGCGAGGAAATCTCTCTTGCCGATTTCGCCAAGCTGTTCGCACCGGGCGGCCTGATGGACCGGTTCTTTGCGCAGAACCTGGCGCCGCTGATCGACATGACAGGCCAGGACTGGACCTGGAAGCAGGAGGCCCGCTCCAGCCGCGACCTCGCCAAATCGACCTTGAAGGCGTTCCAGTCGGCGGCGGAAATCCGCAGCGCCTTCTTCCCCTCCGGCGGTTCGGCGCCGTCGGTCTCGATCACCTTCACGCCCTCCTCGCTGAACAGCGAGGTGGATAGCGCGGTGCTCAACATAGATGGGCAGACGGTGCAAAGCACGCAGGCCGGCAATGCGCCGAGCACGGTGACATGGCCGGGCGGCGGCGCTTCCGGATCCGCGAGCCTCAGCCTGACGCCGGAGATGCCCGGCCGCGAGTCCGCCCTCAAATTCGAAGGGCCATGGGCTCTGAAGCGCCTGCTGGACAAGGCGAGCGTCACCAGCAACGGCGCCGGTGCCGAGGCGCGCTTCGTGATCGGCGGACGCGACGTCGCCTACAAGATGGAGAGCGGCTCTGGCGCCAATCCCTTCCTGCTCCCGGCGCTGTCCGGGTTCAGCTGTCCGAAGGCATTCTGAGATGGCGCCGTCATGGTCGATCGGATCGTTCCCGAGCAGCACCGTCTCTCGCCTTCATTTTGATACTCTAAAGTATGCGCTTGTGGCAAACTGGCCTGGGCACGCGGCCCATCGTTCGTCACAGAGGACGCTCGCGAAGCGCTTGGTGGCAAATTGAGCACTGTCGCCCTTTCCATTGAGAGTTTCGGCGTCAGCCACAAAGGCTGTGTGCGCGACCACAACGAAGACAACTATCTGGTCGAGCAACAAGCCGGCCTTTGGGTGGTGGCCGACGGAATGGGCGGCCATGAGGCCGGCGAGGTCGCTTCGGCCAGCATCGTCGACCACCTGGCGACGATTGGCATTGCGAGCTCGGCGCCGGACCTTCGCGCCCGTTTCGAGGACCGGCTGAGCCGCGCCAATGCCGAGATCCGCAACATATCGCGTTCGCGCGGCATCACCATCGGCTCCACCTTCGCCGCCCTGCTCGCCATGGAGGGGCGGTTCGCGGGCCTGTGGGCCGGCGACAGCCGCATCTATCTGGTACGCGGCGGCGCTATCTCGCAGATTTCCAGGGATCATACCGAAGTCCAGGAGCTGCTAGACCGGGGCATGATCAGCGCGGAGGAAGCGCTCACCTGGCCGCGCCGCAATGTGATCACCCACGCCGTCGGGGTCAGCGACGAACTCGAGATCGATTTTCAGCAAGGCGAGTTGATGCCGGGGGATATCTTCGTATTGAGCACCGACGGGCTCACCGCGCATGTCAGCGACGCGGAGATCGAAGCGGCGGTGAAGTCCGCGCCGCCGCAAGCCGCGTGCGAGAAGCTGCTGGAGACGGTGCTGGCGCGCGGCGGAACGGACAATGTCACCATCGTGCTGGTCAGGATCGGCGACGGACGCAACGGACCGCTCGATGCGGATCGGTCCAGGGGCTGAGACACATGAGCGACGACGACAGGACGCGGATTTCGCCGAACCTCGCAAATACCGGCGTCGGCACGCAGCTCAGCGGCATCTACGAGCTCGACGAGCGCATCGCATCCGGCGGCATGGGCGAAGTCTATCGCGGCCACAATATCCAGACCGGCGACCATGTCGCGATCAAGATAGTGCTGCCCGAGTTCGCGCGCGACCAAACCATTCTGTCGCTGTTCCGCAAGGAAGCCTCGATCCTCAACCATTTGTCGCATGACGCGGTGGTGCGATACCACGTCTTCACCATCGATCCGGGGATCGGCCGCCCCTACCTGGCGATGGAGTTCGTCGACGGCCAGTCGCTGTTCGATGTCATGCGGCGCGGCCCGATGGCGCCACCGGACGTGCGTCGGCTTTGCCATCGCCTCGCCTCGGGCCTGAGCGCCGTGCATCAGGCCGGCGCGGTCCACCGCGACCTTTCGCCCGACAACATCATCCTGCCGGGCGGCCGGGTCGAGCGGGCCAAGATCATCGACTTCGGCATCGCGCGCTCGGCGAATGTCGGCGGCGAGACGCTGATCGGCGGGAAATTCGCCGGCAAATACAATTACGTCTCTCCCGAACAGCTCGGCCTTTATGGCGGGGAGGTCAGCGAGCAATCCGATATCTACAGCCTCGGCCTGGTGCTGGCGGCCGCGCTGCGCGGGAAGCCGCTCGACATGAGCGGCTCGCAATATGAGGTCATCGAGAAGCGCCGCACCGTGCCGGACTTGTCGGACATCGATCCCGATTTCCGCGAACTCATCGAAGCGATGTTGCAGCCGGATCCTCAAGACCGGCCCGCCAGCATGGCCGAGATCGCCAGGGCAACGCGCGACGACGACCTCGACGCGACCTTGCCGCCGCCCGCATCGTTTGCTCCGCGCGAACGATCCGGCTTGCCACGCGCCGGCTGGACGGCCTTGCCAAACTCCAGTCCCCCGGCTTCTGCTGCCTCCGACGAACCGCGTTTCGTTCCGCATGTGCGGCCTGCGCACCTGTCGCAACCGAGGCCAGCGCCGGCGGCGGCTCCGGCCAGTGCCTCAAGCCGACCTGCGGAGCGAAAGCCCTCGCGGATCCCGGCCATAGCGGGCGGCGTCGCGGTTCTGGCAGTCCTGGCGGCGGCCGGCGTCTATTTCAGCGGCGCGTTGGTCACTCCGCCTGCCGTTGAAAAGCCTGGGCCTCTTACGCCGAAGCCGGCGGCAAAACCCGTCGCGGAAGCGCCCAAGCCGGTAGCGGAGGCATCGACGCCTCAGCCAGAGGCACCGCAACCTCGGCCGCAAGCGCCGGCCGAACCGCAGCCGGAAGCACCGAAGGCGGACAGCTCAGCCGCCGTTGAGCCGGCAAAGCCTGCCGCTCCGGCTCTCCCGCAACCGCAAGACACGACACAACCCGTCCAGAAGCAGGCCGAGACTGAGCAGAAGCCGACACAGCCTGCCCTATCGGCTGCGCCGCAACCGCAGGACAAGACTGCCCAGAAACAGGCGCAAGTAGAGACCGGACAGAAATCCGAGCCGACACCGCCTGCCCCTTCAGAGAGCCTGGCCAAAAACAACCAGGCGAAAGCCTCGCAGCCGGCGGAGGCCGAACCGGCTCAGCCGTCGGTCGAGAACTTGCCGGCACCCCTGCCGAAACCAGCGGAAAACCAAAAGCCGTCGAGCCCGACGGCGGAAGCCGCTGCGGCGCCGGAAGCAAAACCGCCGGCGACGAAACCGAGCGCATCCGACCTCGTCGACGCTCTGTCCAAATTGTCGAAGTCGAAGACGCCGGCGCCGCAAGTTACGGAAAACCAAAATCAGGCGCCGGCTTCGACTGCGCGCCAGCCGGCAGCGCCCGAAGCGGCTACTCAGCCGGCAGGGCCGAAAGTCTCGACCACACAACCGGCACCACTGCCGCAGCCACCGCCGGCCAACAAGCCATCTCAAAATACCGACGTCGCAATCAATCTGCCAAAGCCCCAGGTTCCGCCGCCGGCAAACAAAACCGACGCGTTGGCTCAGCGCGCCTCCTGGGTGCGCGACTTCAGCGGCGGCAATTGCTTCTACGCGACCCTGACATCGGCAACGGGCACATCCGCGGCCATCGAGGGATTCGGAACCGCCGTGCAGCCTTTCGAGCAACTGCTTGGTGCGTTCCAGTCCAGGTTCAACGTGGAGCCGGACATCAGCGTGCGCCTGATTACCCCATCACAATGCGGCGTACCCACCTTCCTGCACCTTCTCGACCGAAGCGAAGCTGAACGACCGCAGCTCATGCTCGACCGGACATCGGTGCCCGACGGATCACCGATCAGCGGCACGCTGGTGACGCGCGGGGGGCTCATCTCCAGCGTGTTGCTGATCAACCACAATGGCACCGCCTTCAACCTCGACAGCCGCATGGTCGCGCAGCCGGACAGGGCGACCTTCAAGATCGCCATCGATCTCGCCGCTGACGACAAGGCGGCCGGCAAGGCTTTGCCGCAGGTCATCCTGGTGATCACCGGGCCACGGGACGTTCAGGCTGCGATGTTCGCGGGCCCGACCCCCGCCTCGGAAGTGCTGCCCCGGATCCTTAAGGAGATCCAGGCGGACTATTCCGGATTTTCGGCCACCGCCAAGTATTTCCGGCTTGGCGGATAGCGCGGACGCCGATGGTTCTCTGCCGCCTGCTCTCTTCCACCCTGTCCCAGTCACGCAAGGAGCGCGGACCGATCCGGTCTGTTGCTGATCGGATCGGCCGCATGAAGCTTGCTGCGCTTGCCGGCACGGCTTTGCTCTCCGTGCTATCCGTCAACAAGGCCCATGCCGAATTCACCGTCTGCAACCAGACGCTCGACGTCGTCAACCTCGCCGTCGGACAGAAGGTCGACGATGCCGACCAGACGGACGGTTGGTGGACGATCGGCGCCAACCAGTGCGTCAACGTCATCCGCGAGGAGCTGACCAACCGCTACATCTACATCTACGCCACGGACGTCTTCGGCCATGCGATCCTCACCGGATCGATCGAGATGTGCATCGACCGGCGCCGCTTCTCGATCCGCGGCATCGACGAATGCTGGCAGCGCGGCCATATCGCGGCGCGCTTTGTCGAGGTCGACACGCAGGAGCAGGTGCGCTGGACCTATTTCCTGAGCGGGAACGGCCCGTGACGCACAGCATCGACACGAGCTTCAAACTGAAGAAGCAGGCGCGCCTTGCCGAGCGGCGACGCAAGCTGTGGCGCTGGATTCTTTCCGGCGTTGCGGCACTCGTCCTCGTCTCGACAGCCACGGGTTTCTACCTCACACGCGATTACTGGTCCTTCGGCGACGAGGACGAGGAACTGCATCCGGTCGAGGGGATGGATGACGTGCCGCCCGACGCTTCGGTCTATGTGCCGGCCATCATCGACCTCGCCGGCGATCCGATGTGGATCACGCTGGCGCCCGATGCCGACACGGCCAAGGGCAAGACCGTCGCGCGCCCGGCCGAGCTCGACAGTTCCGGCGCCTCGCCGCAGATCGAAATCCTGTCCGATGTGATGTTGAGCGCCAGCGAAAAATTCATGACGACGATCCCCTCGACGCAAGAGGATTTCGCCTTCTTCCAGGCGCAGCGGCAGACCGTGCCGAAATCTCCTGCAACGGCGCCGCAGGATCGGCAAGCCGCCCCCCTCGCTCCGGGCGCAGCCGACGACCAGCAAGGCGATCTTGAGAACGACCTTCAGGCCGCACCCGACGAGAGCGAAGCTCCTGCCAGTTCAGCGCCCAAGGCGGATGCCGATGATCCGGAAGCGGGCTGGGGCGAGACCGTCGACCAGGGCGAGGCCGCCCTTCCCGCTTTCAAGAAGACCCAGATCGAGAACAACACGACCGTTGCGACCGTCAGCAGCGAATACCAGCGCTTCGAGGCGACCGAGGACACATTCGTAAAAATCCTCAACGACCGCAGCCTGGACAGCGTCGTCGCCGATGCGCATTTCTCCGCCGACGACGCGAAGCTGGCGGGCGAAGCGCTGAAGACGCTGTTCAACCGTGACGGGCTGGGGGCGGGCTTTGTCGTGGCGATGCGCGGATTCAGGCCGAACCGCGAGACCACCACCATGTCGCTTATGCAGGTCTCGATCTACGCCAGGAATGTCTATGTCGGCACGCTGACGCGCAATGCTGCGGGCGCGTTCGTGTCGGGCGTCGACCCGTGGGTGCGGGAGGACCTTTTCAACTATTCAGGCGCATCCGACGAAGGCGGGCCCAAGCGCCAATATCGCCTGCTCGATGCGATATATTCGACGGCCGCCCGCAACAAGGTTCCGACCAGCGTGATCGGAGAGGCCATCATGTATCTGTCGCGAGGACAGGATCTCGACGCCTTCGCCAGCGAGGACCAGCGGCTGGTGCTGATCTACTCGCAGACGCCGCGCGGCCAGGGCGAAATCTCCGGACGGGTCCTCTATGTCGGCGTTCAGGGCACGGAGAAGACGCTCGACTGTTTCGTCTTCCAGCAGAGCGATGGCCAGTATGCGTGCGTGACGGGCAATGACGAGGTTCGCTCGCTCAGCGTCACCAACGGCATGGTCACGCCGGTGAGCGGGGTGATGACGTCGACGTTCGGCCCGCGCAAACACCCGATCCTGGGCACCGTTCGCATTCATAAAGGCGTCGACTGGGCCGCTCCGGTCGGCGCGCCGATCATGGCCGCCTTCGACGGCGAGATCACCTTCCAGGGCGATGGCGGCAGCTATGGCAATCTGGTGAAGATTGCGCATGCCAACGGGCGCGAGACGCGCTACGCGCATATGCAGAAATTCGCCATCGCGAGCGGCGTCGGCACCAAGGTGAAGGCCGGCGACGTCATCGGCTATATCGGCACCACCGGACTTTCGACCGGCCCGCACCTGCATTTCGAGCTCTACCAGAGCGGCCAGGCGATCGATCCGCTGGGTACGGTCACCACGGTCGCCACCTATGCTTCCGGCGGCTCCGGCGGCGGCTACGGCGATGCTGCCGTCGAGACGCTGACCGACCGCATCGTCCATGTCGAAAGCGGCGGCAAAGCGCGAGCCAAGAACCCGCTCTCCTCGGCGACCGGTGCCGGTCAGTTCATCACCAAGACCTGGATCCGGATGATGAACACCTACCGGCCCGATCTCGCCCGCTCGCTGTCGACCGCCGACCTGCTCGCGCTCCGCTACGATGCCACGCTGTCGCGCGAGATGGTGCGCAATCTGGCGCGCGAGGGCGAAGCCTATCTTCGCGCCCGCGGCCACCAGATCACCGCCGGGCGGCTCTATCTCTGCCATTTCCTGGGCATGGAGGGGGCTGCCCAAGTGCTGGGGGCGCCCGGCTCGGCGCAATTGAGCGCAGTGCTCGGCTCCGCCGTGATCCAGGCCAACCCTTTCCTTACCGGCAAGACCACCAGCTACGTCGTCGACTGGGCCGAGCGGAAAATGGGTCAGAAGGTGACCCGCTTGGCGTCGTCCGATCAGAACCAGCAGACGACCACGACCCAGGTCCGACAGACTTCGCCGGAGTTCGAGAAATACAAGCAGGCCGTCACGGCCCTGATAAGCTCGATCCAGGCGACCCTTTGAGGCTCTGTCGCGCTGCCGTCGATCGCTGTTCGCAGCGTGAGTGATTCGTGCGGCTTATTCCGTCCTGATCCGCATCTCGACCCGGCGGTTCACCGGATCGTAGGGATTGGCGACGCGCGGGTGGGACTTGCCGAGACCAATAGCTTCGAGCCGGGTGGCCTGTACGCCGTTCGCGGTCAGGAATGCGGCAACCGATTTCGCCCTGCGCTGCGACAGCTCCTGATTGTAGCGATCCGAACCCGAAGCATCGGTGTGGCCTTCGACAACGAAGCTGAACGAACTCAACCGGTTGTCTTTCAGCGCCTTGGCGAACTCGTCGAGCTCGGTGCGCGCGGTCTGGTCGAGCTGGGCGGAATCCAGCGCGAAATTGATCATCATGTCGAGCCCGGTTTTGGTCGGGGCCGCGGTCTGGTCGTTCTTGCTCTTGCACTCTTCTTCAGTGCCGACGCAGATGCCGCGCGTCGCGCCGAGATTGCCCGCGCCGGTGAAGAACTTCACGATGTCTTCGGATTTCTGAAGCGGATCAGCGGAAACGTGCGTCGAAAAAAGCACGGCCGCCAATGCAAAGGCTGAACTGGCCCACCGCATGACCGTTACTCCCTGTTTGAGCGGATCTCGCTGCGGCGGACGATAGCAAATCTCGCGCCGATTGTCTGTGAACAAACACACGCTGCGAGCGCCCGTCATTTGCTAAAGCTAACGCTTGACCAGCGCCTCCGCTGGGGCTTCAGTATCTCTATTCCTAATAAGGGCGTGGCAGCCATGGCGAGGGGGCTCCGGTTCAGGACGGCGCGGGATCTCTTCAGCGCTTGCCCGGCCATTGCCCGGGACATGAAAGCGGTCCCGACAGACCAACCCTCGATCGAGTTTTGCCGCGCGCTGCTCGCTGGACGCGTTCCGGAGGAGGCAATCACCTTCTGCGCCTATCTGCTGCCCGAGCGGGCCGCGATCTGGTGGGCGCATGAGTGCCTGGGCAACCTTGCCGAACTCCTCGGCGACACGGACCTCGAATTGCTGGGGCTCGTCGGCGACTGGGTCGACGAACCCGGCAATCCCGACCATCGCGAGGCGGTGGCCCAGGCCGTGGAGGTGCCGCCCGCGACGCCGGTTTCCTGGATCGCTTTGGCAGCAGGCTGGCGCGACGGCGGCTCGGGCATCGATCAGGCGACAGCCGAATTTCCGACCGCCCATGCCGTCAGCGCGGGGATTCTGGCAGGCCTTGCGCGGGTATCGCTCGCGGACCGGTTTGCCGTGCTTTCAGCCTTCGTCGAAATGGGCATCGAGATGGCGGAGATGGAGGCGCAGCAGCAACCGGCCGATGCCTAGGCTTGCGACTGGCCGCCCCTCAATGTTATCAACCCCAGCCGCCACCGCCACCGCCACCGCCACCAGCCCCACCGCCCAACGGCGGGGCCACGACAGGCTTGGGCTCCTCTTCAACCGGCTTGATCACCTTCTTGAAGGCCGCCTTCTTCTGCTTGACGACCGTCGGCGCGGTTGTCGTGCTGGTCACCGTCGGCTGAGGCCGCGCGGCTACCGGCGTCGGCTCGGATTTGGGCAACAGGGACGTGCAGCCGATGAGCGTCGCGAGGACGCTGGATAACATTGTTCCAATGAGTGCTTGCTTCAATGCCCTGCCCACAATTGCCTCCCTGTTGCTCAGAACAAATCCCGGCGCGGATTGGCCTGTTCCCAGACCGCTCGCGCCACCTTGATCAGTTGGTCGTCCATCGAACCGTTCGCGGCGATCTTCGACTTGAGTTCTCCGCGCAACTTCTTGAGCGCGGCCGTTTTCGCCTTCGTTCCAAATTTGGCCAACGTCGCCTTGGCATTCGGCAACTCGTTGCGAAGATCGAGCGCGGCCGCGAAAGCAAGGTAGCGTACGGCGAGAGACTGGTCCGCCTTGTCGCCCCGCTGCAGTTCCAGAGCCGCGCGATCATATGCGGCCGACTGATCACCGCGGTCGGTCGCTACCTCGAAAAGGCGTTGCGCCTCAGCAAGGTCCTGCTGCACACCGACACCGTCCCTGTACATACGCGCCAAGCTGCCGGGAGCGTAGGGTTGGCCGAGATCCATGGATTTCTGGAAGAGTTCGAGCGCGCTCTTGGGATCCTTCTCAACCCCAGTGCCGGCGAGATAATTTCGGCCGAGCAGGTTCATCGAATACATGTCTTGCCGTTCGACACCCGCTTTGAGGAAGGCCACGGCGCGAGCCGGATCGGCAGGTACGCCGTTACGACCTTCCGTAAAAATCGCGGCGAGGTCGTTCATGGCATAGGTGTGCCCCATCGCCGCCGCTTTGAGCAGCAGGTCCAGGCCCTTGGTGGCATCACGATCGACGCCATAGCCGTTGAACAAAGCGCGACCCCACGACGTCATTCCATACGGATCGCCCTTGTCGGACGCTGCGGCATAGAAGGTATTGGCCTGCTTGCGATTGACGGGCATTCCCGTTCCCGTGGCGTTGAGATATCCAAGCTCGAACACCGCCCGGACATGCCCCCTGTCGGCAGCTTCCTGGATGGCCTTCTTGGCCTCCTCGACCTTGCCGACAACAAGCAGCGCACGCCCGAGCTGGTAACGGAAGCGGGCGACGTCGGGATAGGCTTTCACCGCCGCCCGGCAGACATCCACGGCGTTGCTGCTGATTTCGTTCGGCAGCAAGCCGGGGACGACGCCCTGCAGGTCGAGAGGCTCGCCGGCCTCCCTGTCACAGGCGTCGACGCTTGGCGACAGCTTCATCGTCGCCGGCTTTGACGGCGTGTTGTCGGCCCTTATTTCGAAGCCGACGCTCAGCGGCTTGACGGCGCCGATCTGGGGTTCGTAGCGCAAGTGGTCGACTTCATCGGCCATCAGGCTTGAATCCGGAGACAGGGTCCGGTCCGGCAGCGACAGCGTTCCCGTTGCCGGATAGCTTGCAAGCTTCACGCTGACGGCGGGATCCTTGGTCGGGAAAACGAGCTTCAGCGGCACCGGGCCGACACCGACCGGGACGCTTACGTCACGGTTCTCGATCGCCTCGGCGGCGCCGGTGATGTGAATGCCGCGCTCCAGCACCTGCTGCTCCTGCTCGGCCTCGAGCGAAGCCATGAGCTGCTGCCCTTCGGCGGCGTTCCCGTTCTTGACCCGAAACACCAGGATACCTTGGGATTGACCGCCCCAATTGTCATGCGTGGCATAGGCCAGCATGTCGACCTCTTCCTGCGCGCCGGATCCTTTCGGCACGTCCAGCTTAAGGCGCGGCAGATCCTTGCCCGCAATCGGCTGACCGATAGCGACAGGCTTGCCGTCCAGCGTCAGGCGTCCAAGGCCCGGCGGCCTTTCGATGCTGACGGTGACCGCGCCGCCGTCGACATCGACCGGCTCCGGAAGGTCAAGCGCCACCGGTCCGACGCCCGACGGCACGACCTTTTCCAGGACCGGCGGCAGCGCCGGTCGACTGGCGCGGCGCATCAGCACCACCTCGTCGATCAGCGACGAATTCTCCCAAGGAACCTGCTTGCCATCGGTGGCTTTGACCACGTCGCGGCGAACCGCCGCCATCACCGTGCGGATCTCCTGGTTGGGCGCCAGCGCCCGGCGCGAGAAGGCGGACGAGAAGGGACTGAGATCGCTCGCTCCGTCATAGGCGACGGCTCCCGGCTCGGTGGCGAAGGCAATCAGCGTGTTCAGCGAGCTCTTCACCTGCGCAAGTCCGGTGCCGCCCGCGGCAATCAGCTGGTCCCGCAACCAATAGTCCTTGCGCGGGAACGGATTGTTGCGGCAGGCATCGAGGATGATCACCTGGATCTTCGATTTCGCCCGCAGCTGCTCCAGCACGTCGTCGAGCTTGATCGCCTGGACCTCGATGTCGGCCGCGGCCTTGAGCGAGGCATCGACCGGGATGAGGAAATTCTCGCCGCCGATCTGAAAACCGTGGCCCGAATAGTAGACGACGGCGAGATCGGCACCGTCCGCCGCGGCGAGATAGTTGCGGAACTGCTCCTCGAACCGAAGCTTGGTGAGATCCTTGGCGACGAACACGTCGAAGCCGGCCAGGCGGAATGTGTTCGACACATCCTCGGCATCCTTGTCCGGGTTCTTGAGAGCCGGGATGTCGCGGTATTCGGAATTGCCGATCACAAAGGCGACCCTGCGCTCCGCATGAGCTTCGAAGGCCGTGAAGCTCACGAGAACCAGGGCTGCAAGGAACGCGCAGCATCGCAGCATGGCAAATCCTTAACTGCTATGACCTGTCGGCCACAGGAACGCAGCTTGCGGCGCCGAGGTCTGTTAAAGAGTTCACAATCTGCCGGGACCAGAGCAGACCGCATGCATAACGACAGCGGGCATGCGTCTCATCCAACCAAGTTCTAAATTACTCCAGAGACCTATTCACCGCAATGAGAAGACGCGTTTGATCGCCGGATTGCGTCGCGGCCATCCAACTTCAGGTTCAGGGCTGGTGGGCGTTTGCGCTGCCTATGCCATCCGCGCGGCGTGCCACTTCAAATGATCGTCCATGAAGGTCGAGATGAAATTGTAGGAATGATCGTAGCCCTCCTGCATGCGCAGCGTCAGCGCGATGCCTGCCTTTTTGCACGCCTCTTCGAGCAGCCAGGGACGAAGACCATCCTGGAGGAAGCCGTCGGCGCTGCCCTGGTCGACGAGCAGTTCGCCGTAACGATGGCCGTCCTCCATGAGCAGCGTGGCGTCACAGGCGCGCCAGCTCTTTTCGTCTGATCCCAGATATTTTTCCAGCGCCGGCCGCGACCAGCCCGCCGTCGTCGGCTGCACGATCGGCGCGAAGGCCGAGCAGCTCCGGAAGCGCTCAGGGTTCTTCAGCGCGATGGTCAGCGCGCCGTGCCCGCCCATCGAATGGCCGAAGATCGACTGGCGCGAAATGTCGACCGGGAATTTGGCCTCAATAAGCGCCGGCAACTCCTCGGTGACGTAGGAGTACATGCGATAGTTCTTCGCGTAGGGCGCTTGCGTGGCATCGACGTAGAAGCCGGCGCCGCAGCCGAACTGCCAATTGTCCTTCTCATCGGGAACGTCCGGACCGCGCGGGCTGGTGTCGGGGCAGACGACGACGAGTCCAAGCTCGGCCGCCAGGCGCCGGTATTCGCCCTTGTCCATGACATTGGCATGGGTGCAGGTGAGCCCCGAGAGATACCACAAAACCGGCAAAGGCCCGTCCTTCGCCTGGGGTGGCACGAAGACGGCAAAGGTCATGTCGCAAGCGCAGACTTCCGACGCGTGCGAATAGACGCCCTGGATGCCGCCGTGCGATTTGGACGTGGAAAGGACGTTCATCGGTTCTGCCTTCTCGCCGGGAATGTCCGGCCCGACATAGCTGCCGGACCCGGCGCCCGCAACCTTGCACCTCGCCAAAACGGCGCAGATGCGCGATCGAACGGCGGAAGGGCGGACATTTCGAGCCGCTCTCGTTATGCGTCGCCTCCCAGGCGAGCGTTCGCGTGTTCTAGGGTCGGCAAGAGAACATCCGGGCCGGATCGCAAAAAGAAGTCTTTTCTGTCCTTTGCTTCGCCGAAACCGAAGCGGGGCGCTCGCTGGCAAGCGGGCAGGGAAAATTCGACGGGTTGTGAACGGAAGCTGTCCGCCGGTGCAATGCGGGTGGGGGTGCTCGCATTGCACCGGCGGCTCGGCAATCAGCGGATTGATGAGCAGATCGCGGTGCGCTGCCGCTCGCCGCATCGTCAAGCGATAAGCTGGTCGATCCTGATCGGCAGATCGCGGATGCGCTTGCCCGTCGCGTGGTAGACCGCGCTGGCAACGGCGGCGGCGGTGCCGACATTGCCGAGTTCGCCCAAGCCTTTGACGCCGGCCGGATTGACGGCGTGGTCTACCTCCGGGACCAGGATCACCTGCAGGTCCCTGATGTCGGCGTTGACCGGCACGAGATAATCCTGCAGGTCGCGGTTGACGTAGCGGGCATAGCGCCTGTCGACCTCGGTCGCTTCATGCAGCGCCTGGCCGATGCCCCAGATCATGCCGCCCATCAGCTGGCTGCGCGCGGTGCGCGTGTTCATGATGCGGCCGGCCGCGAAAGCGCCGACGATGCGCGGCACACGGATTTCCCGAGTATAGCTGTTGATGCGAACTTCGACGAACTCCGCGCCGAAGGCGTATTTCACCGAGTCCTCGTCCTGATCGCCGCCATGGAATTCGGACTGACCGGCATAGAGTTCCTTCACTGCCTCAGGCGTCGCGCCTTTCGGGGCAAACTCGGCATATTCCTCGATCGCGCCAATTTGCATCGCCTTGAAGACGTCCTCGATCTTCGCGGACGCTCCGCCCCTGGCCGCAAGCTTGCCGCCGTCAAGGTCCAGTTCCTCGTTATGTGAGCCGGCAAGCGGGCCGCCTTCGGCCGTGGCTCCGGCGGAGAGCTTCGCCCGGACGGCATCGCAAGCCTTCAGAACCGCCGAGCAGACGCTTGCGGTGGAAATCGAACCACCTGAGACCGGGGCCGGAGGCAGGCTGCTGTCGCCCATTTCGACGGTCACCTTGTCGATCGAAACGCCAAGACGTTCCGAGGCCATCTGGGCGGCCACTGTCCGGACGCCGGTGCCGATCTCATGCGAGCCGCATTGCACCCGCACATCGCCATCCGACGTCAGGCGCACGCGCGCCGCGCATGGTGCCACCGCGGTGGGGTAGATGGCGGTGGCGCAGCCCATGCCGATCAGCCAGTCGCCGTCGCGCATCGCGCCGACCTTGGGGTCTCGCTTCGCCCAGCCGAAGGCATTGGCCGCCTGTTCATAGCATTGGATCAGCGAGCGGCTGGAGAAGGGCTTCTTGCCGATCGGTTCCGCCTTCGGCTCATTGATGCGGCGGAACTCGACCGGGTCCATGCCAAGCGCCACCGCCATCTCGTCCATCGCGTTTTCCAGCGCGTAGACGTAAGGTGTCTCGGGCGGCGAACGCATGTAGCCCGGCGTGTTGCGATCTGCCTGGACCAGCGACACATGCGTCAACACCGAGCCGTAGTCGTACATGCGGCCGGTCGCCGAGGTGCCGCCGACAACATAGGGATCAGGGCGCGATGTCACCTCCCATCCTTCGTGCGCGAAAGCGGTGATGCGGCCGTCCTCGCCGGCGCCGATCCGGATGCGGTGGCGGGTTTCGGCCCGGTAAGTCTGTGTGCCGAAAGCCTGCATGCGGCTCGTCACGCAGCGCACGGGACGCCCGAGACGTTTTGCGGCTACTGCGACGATGGCGGTGCGCGGCGTCATCGGTCCTTTTGAGCCGAAGGCGCCGCCGATGAAGGGACTGACGATGCGCACATTGGCCGGATCAATTTTCAACTCTCTCGCAAGTTCGGCCTTCCAGCCGGTGACGTTCTGGGACGGTTCGTGGACGATGAGCTGATCGCCCTGCCAAAATGCCGTCGTGGAGAACAGCTCGATCGGGTTGTGGTGCTGGGTGGGCGTTGAATACCGAGCGTCGATCCTGACCGCGGCGGCTGCATAGGCGGCGTCGAAATCGCCTGCTTTCACATCCTCCTTGAACAGCGGACTCTTGCCGGCGGCGGGAATGGTTTTGGTGCCGGGACTATCGAAACTCGCGGACGGCTTCTCTTCCTCGTAATCGGCGCGGATCAACTGGGCCGCCTCCTCCGCCGCCTCGAATGTCTCGGCAACGGCCAAGGCGATGATCTGGCCGTCGTGGAAAATCGTCCTGTCATGCAGCGGTCCGATCGAGGTCGCGCCGGCGTTGCCGAATTTCGGCTTCTCGACCTTGTCCATGTCGCCATAAGTGACGATGTCGAGAAGGCCGGGCACGGCACGGGCATCGTCCAGGTGAAGCTTCGTCACCCTGCCCTTGGCGATGCTGCTGGTGGCCAGCGCGCCATAGGCTAGGTTTGCCGTCGGCAGGTCTGCCGGATAGTGGGCTTGCCCGGTGACTTTCAGCCGCGCATCGACGCGCGGCAGCGGTTCGCCCATGTTCTCCTTGGGCTTCGGAGCGGCTGGGTCCATGGTCACACCTTCATGTCTCGCGTTTCGAGCAGCGCGCGCACCAGCGTCCGCTTGCCGAGCTCGATCTTGAACGCATTGTGCTGGCGCGGTTCGGCACCGGCAAAGGCAGCGTCCGCCGCCGCACCTGCCGATGCCTCGTCGAGCTTCTTGCCCTGCAGGGCCGCTTCGGCCTCGCCGGCGCGCCACGGCACCGTCGCCAGCCCGCCGAGCGCAATCCTTGCCTCGCGGACGCTGTCGCCGTCGAGGTCGAGCGCAACGGCCGCCGAGGCCAGCGCAAAGGCATAAGACCCGCGGTCGCGGATCTTCAGGTAGCGCGAGCGCCGGGCCCACGATAAGGCAGGCACCTCGATGGCGGTGATGATCTCGTCCGCCGCCAGATCCGTCTCGACATGCGGCGTGTCGCGGGGCAGCCGATGCAGCCTGGCAAAGGGAATTTCGCGCGCTCCGCGAGACCCCTCGGCTCGAATAACGGCATCGAGCGCAATCAGAGCCTGGGCAAAGTCGCCGTGATAGGTGGCAATGCAGGCATCGCTGGCGCCCAGCACCGCGTGCTGGCGGTTGAAGCCTTCCATCGCCGCGCAGCCCGAACCCGGCACCCGCTTGTTGCAGGCCCAGGAGGACTCGCGGAAATATTCGCAGCGCGTTCGCTGCAGCATGTTGCCGGCAAGGCTCGCCATGTTGCGGATCTGGCCGCTTGCCGCCAGCCGCAAACTTTCGGCAATGACGGGATAGCGGCGTTTGACTTCGCCATGGTCGGCAGCCTCGCCCATCCGCACCAGGGCGCCGAAGCGCACGCCGTCGTCGGTAACCCTGATCTGCCTCAGCCCTGGCTCTTCGAGCCGGTTGAGGTCCAGCAGCCGGTTGGGCGCCGCCACCCCAAGTTTCATATAGTCTGCAAGATTGGTGCCGCCTGCGATGAACTGCGCGTTCGCCCGTGTCGGCTGGTCGTCCTCGGTGGTAAAGCGGGATGCGATGGCGGCCGCGGCGGAGACATCTGTCGGCCGTTCATAGATGAAGGGGCGCATCGTCAGGTTCCTCTCGCCTGATCGCGCGCCTGGACGACCGCGGCGACGATGTTCGGGTAGGCCGCACAGCGGCAGATATTGCCGCTCATATATTCGCGGATGTCGTCCTCGGAGTTGGCGTGGCCTTCGTTGACGCAGCCGATGGCCGACATGATCTGACCCGGCGTGCAGTAGCCGCACTGGAACGCGTCGTGGTCGATGAAGGCCTGCTGCATCGGATGCAGCTTGCCGTCGCTCGAGGCAAGCCCTTCGACGGTCGTCACCTCCTTGCCGTCGTTCATCACGGCGAAGCTCAAGCAGGAGAGCACGCGCTTTCCGTCCACCAGAACGGTGCAGGCGCCGCACTGCCCATGGTCGCAACCTTTTTTCGTGCCGGTAAGGCCGACATGGTCCCGCAGGGCGTCAAGCAGGCTGGTCCTGGCATCCAGCGAAAGCTCGTAAGGCTGCTTGTTGATGCGCAAGGACACCGCGACCTTTTCCCTCAAGCCGGAACGGGTCGCGGCCGGTTTTTCCGCTCTCGTTGGGGAGCTGAGCAAGGGCGCCGCCGCGGCGGCTGAGACAGTAGCTGTCATGAAACTTCGCCGGCTGAGGCCGGTCGTGCTTGGCGCGGAAATTCGGGACATGGCTCGCTCCCAGGCTGGCTGTCATCGGGGCTGGCTATGGGGCGCTAACCTCTCAACGGGGGCATTGTTCCGAATTTTGCAGGCGAAGGCCCGGAAGCTCACGCGACTGTGACAGCATCGACGGAAGTCGGAGGCAGAGCACGCCGGGACAGCAGAGGAACGTTCCGCGCAAGGGAGGTTGACTGCCACGCGGCGGTGCGCACCGGCGCTGCGCAAGCTCGCACAACCGATCGAAAGTCACACCGGTAGATACCAATTCTCCAGTTGTCGAACCGTAGCTGAGCAATAAGGCTAACAGGCCCTGCCCAACGACAGGAGGGGTGGTTTCGAGCAGGGCATGGGAGCGGGGCTCTGGTTCAATGCTGCGGTCCTTGCGCCACCAGATGGAAGCTGTATCGGTCGCGCACGAACTCGTTGAAGAACCGGCCCTTGGACCGAGCAGCCTTGAATGCCGCGTGGGTCTCTGGCTCAACCTGCTCATAGTCATAGCGGTCGCCGCTCGGGACAAACCATACCGAAAGGATCTTCGTCGCCGGGTCGTAATAGATGTTCCGGATGGCGGTGGAAGGCATGACGAGCGCCCCGTTGGCCAATGCGTAATTCCCGGAGCTGTCAATGGGTTCCGTCGCACCGGCTGCCGACGGATCAGGGCCTTGCGAGACCTGCCGAATTGCCTATCTGAGGTTTATGCCGTCAACGAAATCGAGCGCCACGGCGCAAGTCCGCCAAGGAGATCTTTTCGGTGCCCCGAACAGCCTGCCGGAAGGATTCCGCTACCGGCCGGAGCTGATCACGCGCAACGAAGAAAGCGCGTTGGTGCGCTGCATCGAAGGCCTGCCGTTCCAGCCCTTCGACTTCCACGGCCATCTAGCCAACAGGCAGGTTGTCGGCTTCGGGCTGCGTTACGACTACGACCGCCGCGAGGTCGTGGAAGCACCGGCCATACCCGACTTCCTGCTGCCGCTTCGCGACAAGGTCGCCGACTTCGCCGGTCGGCCCGCGTCGGAGTTCTCGCAGGTGCTGATCAACGAATACCGGCCTGGCGCGGGCATCGGCTGGCATCGCGACAAGCCCCATTTCGAGCTCGTCGCAGGCGTCTCCCTGCTGGCATCCTGCAGTTTCCGGCTGCGCCGCAGGAACGGCGCGACATGGGACCGGCAGACGATCGAGGTCGAGCCGAGATCCGCCTATCTCATGGCCGGTCCGGCGCGCAACGAATGGGAGCACAGCATTCCGCCGCTCGCAGAACACCGCTACTCGGTCACATTTCGGACCTTGCGACCCAAGCTGTAAGTCCGACGTTCTGCCAGGCCGATATTCCAAGTCGCCCAATCAGGGGTCGAGCCATGGCGTGGTGTCCTCCACAGCCGTGCCGGCCTTTGCCGGATCGGACGGACGGCGCGCGACGAAGCCGCCGAAACCAGCTTGCGCCTGCAGCTTTTCGCCCGCGATCAGCGGCTCACCACGCAGCAGCACGGTGATCGGCTTGCCCGTCACCGCCTTGCCTTCGTAAGGCGAAAAGTCGACGCGCGAGTGCAGCATTTCGTGGCCGATGGTCCACTTGCGTGCCGGGTCCCAGAGCGCGAGATCCGCGTCCAGGCCGGGGGCGATGCGACCCTTGCGGTGGTCGAGACCGTAGATCGCGGCGGCATTGCGCGAGGTCAGATCCAGATATCGCTGCAGCGAAAGGCGCCCCGTCAGCAGCCCTTCGGAAAACAGCAGCGGCAGCCTGGTTTCCAGGCCCGGAATACCGCTCAATGTCGTGGTGAAACCTGGCTCCGGCGCCTTGCCGATCTTGTCGGCGAAATAATAGGGCGAATGATCGGACGACCAGAGGTCGATGCCGCCGTCCGCCAGCAGCCGCCAGAGATGCTCGCGGCTATGCGGCGTGCGCGGCGGCGGCGAAAAGACGAAGCGGGCGGCGTCCCTGCCTGGGCGGGCGAGGTCCGCGGCACCGAGGAAGATGTATTGCGGGCAGGTTTCGGCCGCGACGTCGACGCCGCGCTGACGCGCCCGCGCGACTTCCTCGGCGGACTGCCGCGACGACACATGGACGATGGTCATGCGGGTGCCGGTCATCTCCGCCAGCGCCAGAGCCCGATGGGTCGCCTCGCGCTCCATGATCTCGCTGTGCGCCACGGCGTGATAGCGCATCTCGGTGCGGCCAAGCTCGATCAGCCGCTGCCGCGTGCGCCGAATGGCGGCATCGTTCTCGGCATGAACCATGACGATCCAGCCGAGCTTCCTCGCCGTATCGAGCACGGTGAAGAACAGGTCGTCGTCGACCGCGAAGCCCTGGTAGGTCATGAAAAGCTTGACCGAAGCAATGCCTTGCCCGGCCAATTGGCTAAGTTGTGCCTCGACGTTGGCGCCGGTCCCCATCGTCACCACCGCATGGAGGCCGTAGTCGATGATGGAACGGCCGGCCGCGCAGCCCATCGCCCGTTCGAGCGCATCCACCGTGGTCATATTTGGACCCGGCATGCCGAAGGGCACGATGCAGGTCGTGCCGCCGAATGCGGCCGAGATGGAGCCCGATTCAAAATCGTCGGCGTTACCGGCCCCGCCCCAAACAGGCTGGTCGAGATGGCAGTGGGCATCGATGCCGCCAGGCATCACCCACAGGCCCGCGGCGTCAATGGTTTGCCCACCTTGCAGGCCTGAATCGATCGCCGCAATGCGACCGTCATCGATGCCGACGTCGCAATCCCGCCAACCGTCATCCAAAGCGACCCTACCGCCTTTTACGACCAGCTGATGCGAGCGCCGCGCCATTCGTGCCGCTCACGCCGCTGTGCTGTTGCGGGTCACCGGGCAGGCAAGCACCGGTCAGGCCCTCAGCCGCTTGCCATCGGGATCGAAGGGCGGCCTCTCGAGCAACACGGCCTTGTGCGGCCGGCCGAGGATCGCGACGGTGACGGCATCGCCGGATTTCACCGAGCCCGCCTTCACATAGCCGAGCGCCAGCGACATGCCGACATGATAGCCGTAGGCGCCAGACGTGACCTGGCCGACCGGCGTGCCATCGGGAAGGAAGATCGGCTCGCCGCCCGTGGCGTCGGCATCCTTCGCCTCGATCGAGATCATGATCAGCTCGTCGCGGGCCGGCTTCGATGCCAGCGCGGCGTAGGCGTCGCGGTTGAGGAAGTCGCCCTTATCCATCTTGATCAGGCGGTCGAACTTCACTTCCTGCGGCCAGTATTCGGGCGAGTATTCGCGGCCCCAGCTGCCATAGCCCTTCTCCACCCTTAGCGACATCAGCGCGCGCGAGCCGACCGGCCCGCCGCCTTCCTGACGCGCCGCGTCGAGCAGGGCGTTGTAAAGAGCGGTCTGGTCCTTCTCCTCGCAATAGAGCTCCCAGCCGAGATCGCCGGTGAAGGAGACGCGCAGCGCAATGACATCGAGGCCGGCAACGGTGATGCGGCGCGAGGCCATGAAGGGGAACGACGCCGTCGTCAAATCGTCATTGGTCAAGCGCTGCAGCACCGCGCGCGACTTCGGCCCGGCGACGTTGAAGCCGCACATGTTCTCGGTGAGCGAACGGAACGTCGTGCCCTCCGGCAAGGGCAGCATCTTGAAGAAACGCTGATGATAGCGCTCGGCCATGCCGGAGCCGAAGACGCGATACTCGTCCTCCGCCAGCTTGGTGACGGTGAAGTCGCCGGCGATGCCGCCGCGCTTGCCGATCAGCGGCGTCAGGCAGGATCGTCCGACCCGCGAGGGAATCTTGTTGGCGAAAAGCGCGTTCAGCCAGGCCTCGGCGCCCGGCCCCTTCACCTCGTATTTGGCGAAGTTGGAGATGTCGATGATGCCGACATGGTCGCGCAACATGCGCGCCTCGCGGCCGACGGGGTGCCACCAGTTCTGCCTGGTGAAGCCGATCGTCTCCTCGCGCGGCTCACCGTCGATCGAGAACCACAGCGGATGCTCCCAGCCGAAGTTCAGGCCGAACACCGCGCCGTTTTCCTTCTGCATGGAATAGGCCGGCCGTGTGCGCACCGGCCGTCCAGCGGCGCGCTCCTCGTTTGGGAAATGGATCTTGAAGCGATGGCTGTACTGGTCCTGCACGCGCGCCTTGACGAATGCCTTGCCCGCCCAGTGGCCGAAGCGGGCGAGATCCCAGCCGAACATGTCGAGCGTCGGCTCGCCCTCGATCATCCACTCGGCCGCCAGACGCCCGAGGCCGCCGGATTGCGAAAAGCCCGGAATGATGCCGGCGCAGCAGAAATAGTTGCGCAGCTCCGGCACCGGGCCGAACAGCGCGGCGCTGTCCGGCGACCAGATCATCGGTCCGTTGATCACCCTCTTGACGCCGGCAGCGCCGACCGCCGGCACGCGGGCGATCGCGCGCATCATGTTCTCCTCGATGCGTTCCAGATCGTCCGGGAACAGCTCGTGGCCGAAATCCTGCGGCGTCCCGTCCTCGGCCCAGAATTTCATCGCCCGCTCATAGGCACCGATCAGCAGGCCGAGGCCCTCCTGACGCAGGTAATATTCGCCATCGCGGTCGGCGACCGAAGGCAGACGCCGGCCCATCGAGGCGATCTCTGGGATGGTCTCGGTGACGAAATACTGGTGCTCGGTCGGTATGAGGGGCAGCGCCAACCCGGCCATCGCGCCGACCTCACGCGCCCACAGTCCGGCGGCGTTCACCACCCATTGCGTGCGGACGTCGCCCTTGGTGGTGCGCACGATCCAGCTGCCGTCCGGCTGCTGCTCCGTTCCGGTCACCGCGGTGAAGCGGTGGATTTCGGCGCCACGCTGGCGCGCGCCGGCCGCGTAGGCGGCCGTCACGCCCGAAGGATCGACATTGCCGCCTTCGGGTTCGTACATGATGCAGCGTATGCCGTCGAAGTCGACGAGCGGGTGCAGCCGCTCGGCCTCCGCGCGGTCGACCTCGTAGAAGTTCATCTTGTAGCGGCGCGCTTTGGCTTCCTGCAGCCGGAGCTGATGTTCACGCGCCTCGGTCTGGGCGAGATAAAGCGATCCCGGCTGGAAGATGCCGCAGCCCTGACCAGTCTCCTTCTCCAGCTCCTTGTAGAGCGCCATGGTGTAATGCTGCAGGCGGCTGATATTGGTCGAGTCGTGCAAGCCGTGAATGTTGGCCGCAGCATGCCAGGTCGAGCCCGAGGTGAGCTCGTCGCGCTCGAACAGCACGACATCGCTCCAGCCGTGCTTGGTCAGATGATAGAGGATCGAGCATCCGATCAGGCCGCCGCCGATCACAACAGCCTGGGCATGAGTCCGCATTTACGTGTTCCTTGTGGCTGTGTGCCGGAGCCGGACGGCCGGGCGACGGGCCGGATAACAACAGGGGTCCGTGCTGGCTCTTGTGCCGACAACATGACCCCACTTTTTCGAACGCCGGCAATGTAGAAAGCTCGGGAAACGACTGTAAAGCCTGCTATTGGGGCTGGCTGCTGCTTTTCGGGGCAGTTAAGAGCAAAAAAAACGAGGTCATAGCCACATCAATCTTCGTTTGTAGGCATAGAGGCCGGGTGTAGCTTTTGGCGGGGAATTGAGCAGCCGCGACCAGCGGCGCCACCAATGGGAGCCACCCGCCATGGACCTGCATTCCGAGCGCGGATACAGACCGGTCAGACCGGCATGCCTCTCGTCGTCCATGCGTCTTGACGGTCCGGCGGCGCGGTCGCGCCGCGGCCTTCAAAACCGGTTCCGCACCAGTCGAAAAGACAGCGCCGAAGCGCCCTGTCCGGCACGCGCATCGCGACAACTCGGAGGTTAAGACCTTGGACAAGACATCGCATCCCTATATTCCGACACTGCTCGATCAGCTTAACGAGGGCGAGATCAGCCGCAGGGACTTCTTGCGCAAGTCGACGCTGCTCGGGCTTTCGGCCGGCGCGGCCTATGCCATGGCCGGCATCATCGACCCGGCGACGCAAGCGCGTGCCGGCGACCTGCCGAAAGGCGGCAATTTGCGCATCGGCATGCGCTGCATGGAGATCAAGGATCCGCATCTGGCCGACTTCGCCGAAAAATCCAACGTCATCCGCCAGGTCTGCGAATATTTGACCTTTACCGACCGCAACAACATCACTCACCCCTATCTCTTGGAGAAGTGGGACGTCAGCGATGACCTGAAGACCTGGACGCTGCACATCCGCAAGGATGTGAAATGGCGTGACGGCAGGGCGCTTAATGCCGACGACGTGGTCTGGAACCTGAAGCGTGTCAGCGATCCCAAAGTCGGCTCCTCGGTGCTCGGCCTGTTCACCGGCTATCTCGTCGAGGAGTACGATACCGGCGAAAAGGACGACAATGGCAATCCGAAGAAGTCGAGCCGGCTCTGGTCCGACAAGGCGATCGAGAAGGTCGACGACAGCACGGTGCGGCTGAACCTGTTCTCGCCGCAGATCGCGGTCGCCGAACATCTCTTCCACTATCCGATGTTCATCCTCGATCCGAAGGACAACGGCGCCTTCGGCCCGAGCGCCAACGGCACCGGTCCCTTCGAGATGGTCGAATACACGGTCGGCAAGGGCGCGAAGTACAAGGCGCGGGCCAATTATTGGGGCGGTGCTGCGCATCTCGACACGTTTGAATTCGTCGACCTCGGCGACAATCCCGGCGCCGGCATCGCGGCGATGGCGTCCAAGCAGGTCGATGGCCTGTCGGAAGCCGACGCGGTGCAGATCAATTCGATGAAGGCCTTCCCTCATGTCTCGGTCCACAAGGTCGAGACGACGCAGACCATCGTCATGCGCATGCATCCCGATGTCGAGCAGTTCAAGGACAAGCGCGTGCGCCAGGCCATGCGCCATGCGCTCGACCGCGACAAGATCATCCAGACCGTCCTGCTCGGCGCCGGCACGCCGGCCGAGGACCACCATGTGGCGCCGTCGCACCCCGAATATGCCGCGCTGCCCAAATGGCCGCGCGACGTCGAGAAGGCGAAGAAGCTGATGGCCGACGCCGGCCATGCCGACGGTTTCGAAGTGGATTTGGTGACGCGGCCCGACCCGATCTGGGAGCTCAACACGACACAGGCGATGGCCGAACAGCTGAAGGACATCGGCATCAAGGCCAACATCAAGTCGCTGCCGAGCGCGCAGTACTGGGAAGTGTGGACCAGCGCGCCCTTCAGCCTGACCGCCTGGGGCCACCGCCCGCTCGCCATCATGACGCTCGGCCTCGCCTACCGCTCCAATGCCGCCTGGAATGAATCGCATTTCTCGAACGCCGAATTCGACAAGCTGCTCACCCAGGCCGAGGGCATTCTCGACCCGAAGGAGCGCAGCAAGGTGATGGAGAAGATCGAGCTGATCATGCAGGACGAGGGCCCGATCGTGCAGCCGTTCTGGCGCATCTTCTCGACCGTCATGGACAAGAAGGTGCAGGGCTTCGAACTGCATCCATCACAGTACATCTTCGCCAAGGATTATGCGGTCGCCTCCGCCTAGACCACGCTGCGCCCGGCCGGCGACAGAACGGCCGGGCGTTCCTTTCCACTCGCACCCAGAACGGAAACGTCCGGCTGATGGCAATATTCGTGGCGAAACGGCTGGCGATGATGCTGCTCACCATGGTCGCGGCCTCCTTTCTGGTATTCGCCGTCTGCGAGTTCACCCCGGGCAGCGTCGCGCGCAAATCGCTCGGGCCGTTCGCGACGCAAGAGCAGGTCGATTTCCTGACCAAGAAGCTGAGGGCCGACGATCCGCTGCTGGTGCGCTACGGGCGCTGGGCGGGCGTGCTGCTCGGCATCATTCCGGATCCGCTCCAGGACCCGAGCACCGGGCTCAATTTCAAGGATCCGCGCGGCGCGCAGTATTTCGGCAATTTCGGCTATTCGACGCTGAACAAGCTGCCCGTCAACGACGTCATCTGGAACCGGCTCGGCAATACGGCGATCCTGGCCGGGCTGGCCTTTCTGCTGATCGTGCCGCTGTCGATCGTCTTCGGCATCCTGTCCGGCCTGAAGGAAGGCGGCGTGCTCGACCGGCTCCTGTCGGTGATCTGCATAACCTTCACCTCGATCCCGGAATTCGCGTCGGGCGTGTTTCTGGTCACCCTATTCGTCATTCTCTGGCCGGTGCTGCCGGGCACCAGCCCGCTCGATACAGAGGGCGGCTGGTCCGTTCCCTCGCAGCTCGTGCTGCCGGTGGCGGTGCTCGTCATCTATGATTTCGGCTATGTCGCGCGCATGATCCGCGTGTCCATGATCGGGGTGATGGAAAAGCCCTTCATCCGCACCGCGGTACTGAAGGGAATGAGCACACGCCAGGTCGTCATCGGCCATGCCCTGCGAAACGCGATGATCGCCCCGTTCACGGTGCTGCTCCTGCAGATCAACTTCCTGATCAGCGGCGTGGTGGTGACCGAGCTCGTTTTCGCCTATCCCGGCTTCGGTCGGCTGCTGCTCGATGCCAGCCTGTTCGGCGACATCGCGACCATCGAGGCGGCCACGCTGATCACCGTCGCCATCGCGGTCACGACGCAATTCGTCGGCGATCTCGGTTACATGCTGCTCGATCCACGCATAAGATTGCGATGAGCGCACTGGTCGAGCAGAGAGCTATGGAGGCGACAGCCGTCAAGGCAACGGGCAGGGCACGCCTGAAATGGGCGCGCATCCTGCGCTCGCCTACCGCACTGGTCGGGCTGTTCCTGGTCGGCTTCTGGGTGCTTGCGGCGATCCTCGCACCGGTGCTGCCGCTCTATTCTCCGACCGAGCAGGATGTGATGGCGCTAGCCGACCCGACGCCATCGGCGGCGCATTGGCTCGGCGTCGACATTCTCGGCCGCGATGAGCTGTCTCGCCTGATCTTCGGCGCTCGCACCGTGCTGGTCGTCGCGCCGCTTTCGGTCGCGGTCGCCATGATCGTCGGCATCACGCTCGGCATGATCGCCGGCTATTACGGCGGCTGGATCGATGCCGTGATCAGCCGCCTTTCCGACATCATCCTCGCCTTCCCGGTGCTGGTCCTCTACGTCATCCTGATCGCCAATATCGGGCCATCGATAATCAACATCGTCATCGCCACGACGATCGCCTCGGCGCCAGGAATCGGGCGAATAACGCGCGGGCTGGTACTCGGCCTGAAGGAGCAGGAATACATCGCCGCCGCAAGGCTGCGCGCCGAAAGTACTTTATACATCATGCTTGTCGAGCTGTTGCCCAACTGCCGCGGCATGCTGATCGTCGATGCCTGTCTGCGCATCGGCTACACCATCATCACCATCGGCATTCTCGGCTTCCTTGGCCTTGGCCTGCCGCCGCCCAACCCGGACTGGGGCGGCATGGTCAAGGAAAGCACGACGGTGCTCAACGTCTGGCCTTTGATGTCGGTGCTGCCCTCAATCGCCATCGTCAGCCTGGTTCTGGGTTTCAATCTTTTGGCCGACGGCCTGCGGGAGGCCTGGAAGTCATGACGATGGTCGCCGAGCCGATTTCGACGAAAGGCGAGCGTGCGTCCGAGACGCCGCTCCTCGCTGTCCGAGATCTGCGCATCGAGTTTCGCGGGAAGGCCGAGACGATCGTTGCGGTGCCGAAGCTGTCTTTCGAGGTGAAGCCCGGCGAAAGCTTCGGGCTGGTCGGCGAATCCGGCTGCGGCAAGAGCACCACGGCGATGGCGATCATGGGCTATCTCGGTGCGACAGGCGTGGTCGCCGGCGGCAGTATCCGCTTTGAAGGCGAGGAACTGGTCAACGCACCGGCGCACAAGTTGCGCGCCATACGCGGACGGCGCATCGCCATGGTCTACCAGGACCCGATGAGCGCGCTCAATCCGGTCAAGACGATCGGCGCGCAGCTTGCCGAGGTGCCGATGCTCCATCTCGGCGCAAGTCGCGTCGAGGCGCTCGACATGGCGGCCGCCATGCTGAAGGACGTGCGCCTGCCCGATGCCGGCGACATGCTGAAGCGCTATCCGCACCAGCTCTCGGGGGGCCAGCAGCAGCGCGTCGTCATCGCCATGGCACTGCTCGGGCGGCCGTCGCTGCTCCTGCTCGACGAGCCGACCACCGGTCTCGACGTGACGGTGGAGTCGGCGGTGATCGATCTGATCGGCGAGCTGCGCCGTCGCTATGGAACCAGCCTGCTGTTCATCTCGCACAATCTCGGTCTGATCGCCGAAAGCTGCGACCGGGTCGGCATCATGTATTCCGGCGAGCTGGTCGAGGAGGCGCAGACGCGCGAGCTGTTCGGCCGGCCACGCCATCCCTACACGCAAGGGCTGATCGAATGCATTCCCGATATCGGGGACGGCAAGCACAGCCGCACGCTTGCCGCCATTCCGGGCCATATCCCGCTCCCGTCGGAGCGGCCGCGCGGCTGCCTGTTTGGTCCGCGCTGCGCCGGTTTCCGCGCCGGCCTGTGCGACCGGCCCGGCATGAGGCTGGAACCGGTCGGCGAGCGGCATGTTGTGCGCTGCGTGCGCTGGCCCGAACTCAAGGTGGCTCGTCGGGAGCTTCCGCCGCTATCCGGCGAGAGTGCGGCACCGGCAGCCGCGATCACTTTCTCCGACATCACCAAGTTCTATCACCTCGGTCACCACAAGACGCTGAAGGCCAATGAGGCCGTATCCTTCGAGGCCGGCGAGGCCGAGATCGTCGCGCTGGTCGGCGAATCCGGTTGCGGCAAGTCGACCCTGGCGCGTGTCGTCACCGGCCTCGACCGCGCCACTTCGGGCGAAATCCGCATGGCTGGCGAAAACATCGCCGCGATCGAAGCGAGCGCGCGGCCGAAGTCCCTGCTGCAATCGATCCAGATGGTGTTCCAGAATCCGGATTCGACGCTCAATCCGTCGCACAGCGCCGGCTTCTCGATCCGTCGCTCGCTGAAGAAGTTCGGCATCCGCAAGGGCAAGGCGGCCATCGACCAGCGCATGCGCGAGCTGCTGGAGATGGTCCGGCTTTCGCCGGACTTCGCCGCCCGCCGGCCGAGCCAGTTGTCCGGCGGGCAGAAGCAGCGCATCGCCATCGCCCGCGCCTTCGCCTCCGATCCGTCGCTGATCGTCGCCGACGAGCCTGTGTCGGCGCTGGATGTCTCCGTGCAGGCGGCCGTGGTGACGCTGCTGCTCGACATCCAGAAGACCCGGCATGCGACGATGCTGTTCATCAGCCATGACCTGGCGCTGGTGCGCCACGTCGCCGACAAGGTCGTTGTGATGTATCTCGGCAAGCTGATGGAAAAAGGCACCGTCGAGGAGATCTTCGGCGGTGCGACCCATCCGTACACCGAGGCGCTGATCTCGGCGATCCGCAGCACCAAACCGGAAGGGGCAGAGCGCAACCGCATCACGCTGACCGGCGACACGCCGAGCCCCGTCGATGTCCCGCGCGGCTGCCGCTTTGCCAGCCGCTGCCATCGCAAGCTGGGTTCGATCTGCGACAGGGAACCGCCACCGATCCGCAGGATGTCCGCCACGCACGAGATCGCCTGCCACATTCCGGCGGAAGCGCTGGAGAGTCCCAGGCATCCGGACGAGGCGAGCGACCGTTCATGACGAGGCCAGCTTCACTGGGCCGCCTCTGGCGTCAGGCCGAACGGTCGCGCGCCATCCTGTCGATCATGGCGCGCATCTGCCTGGCCGGCACCGGCAGCGCCATGCTGACCACCGCGGTCTCGCTTGCATTGAGCGCGCCGGGAATCGACCCCTCCGAAGTGCAATTGGTGCTGACCGCTTACCCGGTCGGATTTCTCATCGGCTGCCTCGTCGCGCGTCCGCTGGTGTCGCGCGTCGGCCATGAGCGCGCCTTCTTCGCCATCACCGTGCTTGCAAGCCTTGCCGCCTCGGGATTCGCGCTCACCGATTTCATGCCGGCATGGCTTTGCCTCCGGCTGCTCGGCGGGCTTGCCATGGCGGCAATGTTCGTTGTCTGCGAAAGCTGGATCAACCTCTATGCCGACCAGCACAATCGCGGCAGGCTGTTCTCCATCTACATGCTGACGACGGCGGTCGCGGTGCTGTTCGGACAGCTGCTGCTGGAGATCGTCGGCGCGCATTCGCCGCATTTGTTCGCCGTCAGCGCGGCGACGGTGCTCTTGTCGGCGCTTGCACGGTTTGTCTCCAGGCCTTGGCCTGCCCTGCCCGCCGAGCAAACCGAGCCGTCCCTGGCCGATATCCCGGCGCAGGACGAACGCTATGGCGTCGTCCAGTTGCTGCGTCTCGCTCCGGTAACGGTGGTCAGCATCTTCCAGGCAGGCATCACCAACATGAACATTTTCGTGCTGACGCCGATCTACGGCGCCAAGATCGGACTGTCCGCCGCCGCCACTGTCGGCCTGGTGACGACCGTCAGCGTTGCCGGCATGCTGGCGCAGACGCCTATAGGATGGCTGTCCGACCGGTTCGACAGGCGCATCATGCTGCTTGTCCAGGGACTGCTTTCCGTGTCGCTATGCGCGTCGATCGCCTGGCTGGGCAGCGGACCGCTGCCGCTGCTCTTCCTGCTGTTCTTCCTCTATGGAGCAACCGCTCTCACGGTCTATCCTGTGGCCATCGCCTTCGCCAATTCGCGCATGCACAGCCGGCACATGGTGGCCGCTTCGGGGACGCTGCTTCTGCTCTATTCGGTCGGCAACATCCTGACGCCGGGTCTCGCCGCCGGACTGATGGAGCGTACCGCGCCGCAGGCCATGCTGTTCGTGCTCGGCACCGGCGGCATTCTGGTGGCGGTTGCGGCTTGCATCAATCTGCGGCGGCGCCCGGTCGGTGTCGCGGTTGCGCAGCCGTGCGGAGGCGAGCCGTGAACAGCGCCCTTCCCCACCGTCTGGATGGCAAGTTCGTTCTGATCACGGGCGCCGCGAGCGGCATCGGCGCGGCGATCGCGCGCCGCTGCGCCGAAGAGGGAGCCCGTGTCGCCTGCTCGGATCGGGACACAGCATCGACGAAGGCGCTTGCCGCCAGCCTTGGGCCGAATGCTCTGGCTGTCGACTGTGATGTCACCGATCCGGACTCGGTCCAAGATGCTGTCGACGCGACAGCTCAAGCATTCGGCCGGCTGGACGGTCTGGTCCACAACGCCGCGGCTCCCTCGACCGACGGCACCGTCGCCGACCTTGCAGTGGACAAGTGGCGGCTGGAACTCGACGTCGGCCTGACCGGCGCGTTCCTGATCTCCAAATTCGCGGTGCCGCTGATGGCATCGAGCGGCGGCGGGTCGATCGTCTTCATCGGCTCGCAATTCGCGCGCGTCGCCGTCGGCAAGGCGGTGGCCTATTGCGCGGCGAAGGCGGGGCTTGTGCATTTGGCGAAGGCGATGGCGATCGACCATGCGGATCAGAACATCCGGGTGAACAGCCTGTCGCCCGGAGCGGTCGCGACCGCCCGCCTGCTGCAGCGCTGGTCCAGTCTGGAGGCGGCCGACAAGGGTCTAGGACCTGCGCATCTGCTCGGACGAATTGCCGAGCCCGAAGAGATCGCAGCCGCCTGCGCCTTTCTGCTTTCGTCCGACGCTTCCTTCGTCACCGGCACGGACCTCCTGGTGGATGGCGGCTATGCGGTGCGTTGAATCAATTTCCAGCATAGGAGGCTCCAAGACATGACCCTTCTCGTCACAGGCGGCACCGGCTTCGTCATGAGCGTGGTGGCGCGTGCCTGGCTGGACCGCGACCCTGCCGCGCGCGCCGTCATCCTGGATCGCGCCGGCCTCGACGCCGCGGCCGAAAGGCATTTCGCTCCGGTGCGCGACCGGCTCAAAGTGATCAGCGCGGATATCCTCGACCCGGCGGGGTGGTCCGCCGCACTCGACAACGAGCACATCACCGCGATCGTACATGGCGCGACGATCACACCGATTTCGCGCGGCAGCGCCTCGGAGGCCAAGCGCCAGCCGGAGGCCGAGGACCCGGCTCGCATCGTCGATGTCAATCTCATGGGCACAGTGCGCATGCTCGAATGGGCACGCGCGCGGGCCAACGTGAAGCGCTTCATCTATGTCAGCTCGGGAGCCATCTATCGACACAATGGCCCCGACTGGAGCGGCGAGCCGCTGCCGGAGGACGGCTACGTCGCGCCGTTGACGCTTTACGGCATCTCCAAATTCGCCTCCGAGATGGTGACCAACCGCTATGCCGACCTGTTCGGCCTGTCGGCGGTTTCGGTCCGGCTTGCTTCCGTCTACGGCCCGATGGATCGCGCGACCGAGAGCCGCAACTTCCGCCATGTCCCCAACCGTGTTGCGCACATGGCCCTGGCCGGCGAAACGATCCGGCCGAACAGTCTGGAGCCGGTGGGCGACTATCTTGCCTCGACCGATGTCGCTGCCGCGATCCTCGCGCTGCTCGATGCGCCGCGCCTCAATTACCGCCACTACAATATCGGCTCCGGCTCCAGCCAGACCATCGGCGAGATCATCGCCTGGGCAAAGGAGCGTGTTCCGGCGCTGAAGGTTGAGGTGACGCCTGGAGAAGACGCCAATATCCTACAGGACGTGTCGCTGAAAGGCGGCATGTGGGGCGCCTACGACATCGCGCGGATCATGCGTGATACGGCATGGCGGCCGCGCCCGGGCAAGGAGGCGTTCCACGCCTATATGGACTGGATTTCGGCCAACGAGATGAAGTGAGAGGGATTGCCATGACAAGCGCTGCCTCACAACCGGTCCAGCCGCGCGACTTCGTCGGCTATGGACCGAACCCGCCCTATGTCACCTGGCCGGACGGCGCGAAAGTCGCGATCAATCTGGTGCTGAACTACGAGGAAGGGTCGGAGTACAACTGGCTGGATGACGGCCGCAACGACAATTGGGGCGAGTACAACAACCCCGGCCTTTCACCGCATCGCGACCTCGGCACCGAAACGCATTTCGAATATGGCAGCCGGGCCGGGGTCTGGCGGTTGGCTCGGCTGTTCGACCGCTACGATGTGCCGATCACGGTGTCGGCTTGCGCAGTGGCGCTGGAGAAGAATCCCGCCGTCGCCGAGTGGATGAATGCGCGCGGTCACGACCTGCTCGGTCACGGGCTGCGCTGGACCGATTATCCCGGCATGCCGCGCGAGGAAGAGGAGCGGCAGTTGCACGAAGCGATCGCACTTTACGAGAGGATGCTTGGCCGGCGGCCGCTCGGCTGGAACTGCCGCTCGTTTCCAAGCGTCAACACCCGCGATCTGCTGGTGCGCGAGGGCGGCTTTCTCTACCACTCCGATCCCTGCAACGACGAGCTGCCCTATTTCGTCGACCATGGCGAGGAGAAAATCCTGGTCGTGCCCTATTCCAAGACGCTCAACGACAGCCGCTTCCTCATCGCGCCGGGTTACAGCAATCCACGCGACTTTGCCGAGGATTGCCGCTCGGCCATCGATTACATGCTGTGGGAGGCAGAAGAGACGGGCGGACGGATGCTCAATATCTGCGTGCACGCGCGCTGGATGGGCCAGCCGAACCGGGCGTCCGGCCTGCGCGAGGTGATCGAGCACGTGCAAAAGACGCCGGGAGCGATCTTCATGCGGCGCGCAGGCATCGCGCGGTACTGGCTCGACAATCACCGGACGTTTGCCAGCAAGCGTGCCGGCTGAACAGCGGAATGTTCAAAACCCTCATCAGCGGCGCGACGATCGTCAACGCAGATGGCGAAGCCCGCCGCGACATTGCCATCAACGCCGGCAGGATCGCGGCCCTGATCCAGCCAGGAGACGCGGCCGAAGCGCGGAAGGTGATCGACGCAAGCGGCTGTATGCTGCTGCCCGGTCTCGTCGATGCGCACGCGCATCTGCGCGAACCGGGACTGACCCACAAGGAAGACTTCTCGTCGGGCACGCATGCGGCTGCGCTCGGCGGCGTGACGACGGTGCTCGACATGCCGACCGACGAGCCCTGGACGGCGACGGCAGACCAGCTTGCCGAGAAGATGTCGATGGCCGAAGGCAAGCTCAACGTCGATGTCGGCTTCCAGGCTGTTGTCAGCGAGAGGCTGGACGGTCTCGAAAGGCTCGCGGCGCTTGCCCCGGTGTCGTTCGAGCTTTTCACGGCGGATGTCCCAGAGCCGTTTCTTTTTCCGACGGTGGACACCGTTCTTCACGCGCTGAAGCGGATGAGCGCGCTCAAGACGATCGTCGGCATCTCGCCCGGCGATCAATCGCTGCTGGTGGGCAGCGCCGCGCGCGTTCATTCTGGCGACATCGCAGCGTTCCGCGAAAGCCGGCCCCCACTGGCCGAGGCCAACGGCATCGCGCGGGCGCTGCTGGCGGCGGCCGAGACCGACGCGCGCGTTCATGTCCGCCAGATCAACTCTTCGCTCGGCGTCGAGACCTGGCGGCGCCTGCGCGATCTTGCCGATGCCAGCGTCGAGACGACACCCCAGAACCTGTTCTTCTGTGCGGACGACTACGAAAAGCAAGGCGCGCGGCTGAAGGGATCACCGCCGTTCCGGCCGAGGCAAGATGTGCAGCGCCTCCGCGAGGCTGTAGCGGCCGGGCTGATCGACATCATCGCCACCGATCACGCGCCACACAGCCCTGCTGAGAAGGCCGCCGACTATCCGGCTTTCGCGGACATCCCGGGCGGCATGCCCGGACTGCAGACGCTGCTGTCCGTCATGCTCAAGCTCGTCGACGAAGGCCTGATTGGGCTGCGCGACATCGCGCGCCTGTGCGCGGCCAATCCGGCCGACCGGTTCGGGCTTGGCCGGCGCAAGGGCAGGCTGGCCGTCGGCCACGATGCCGACATCCTCATCATCGACCCGACGCGAACCTTTGCCATCCGCGATGCCGACCAGAAGTCAAAGGCCGGCTACACGCCGTTTGACGGCTGGAGCGTTTCAGCCACCTTGCGGCAGGTGTTCCTGCGCGGCGAGGAAATCACGCGTGACGGCGCGCTGGTCAACCCGGGACAAGGCCAAGTGGTGCGGTGGGAAAGCTGAGGCAGGCAAGATGGGTCTTCTGGACGGCAAGGTTGCCATTGTCACCGGCGCGAGCTCCGGCATCGGCCGCGCCATCGCGCAACGCTACGCGCAGGACGGCGCGAAGGTGGTGGTCGCCGATACGCGCGAGGAAGCTATCGAAGGCGGCGAAACAACGGTCCGGCTGATCGAAGCGGCTGGCGGTGAGGCGATCTTCATCTCCACGGACATCGCCGATCAGCAGGCCGTCATAACCATGATGCGGCAGGCGGTGGACCGGTTCGGGCGGCTCGATATCCTAGTCAACAACGCCGCGGTCTATACCTCGACCAATCTGCTCCAGACCACGCCGGAGCAATGGGCGAAGGTGATCGACGTCAACGTCACCGGCTTCTTCTACTGCTCGCAACAGGCGGTGCTGCAGATGCTCAGGCAGGAGCCGGTCAACGGCGTACGCGGGCGCATCATCAATATCGCCTCGCAGCACGGTATGGTCGCCTGCCCGGGCGATTTCCCCTATTCGGTCAGCAAGGGCGCGATCGTGCAGATGACGCGCCAGATCGCGGTCGATCACGCCGAGGACCTGATCGTCTGCAATGCGATAGCTCCCGGCAAGATCATCACCGGCAAGCCGGGCATCGCCAACGACCCTGATGCGCTCGACTATTCGCGCCGCCGCACGCCATGGCCGCGGCTTGGCGAGCCGAACGATGTCGCCGGCGCGGCGCTTTTCCTGGCCAGCGACCTTGCGACATACGTCACCGGGATCAACCTGATGGTGGACGGCGGCTGGATGGCCGGCTGAGCGGTCATCGCGCGAAAGCAAAGGCCGGCTGCAAAGCGGCCAGCCTCCTTCCTATCCGACGATCACGACGATCGCAGCTACTTATTCGGCACTTCGTAGACCTTGCCGTGCCAAGGTGCTGCATCGATCTGGTCGAGGGCCATCACGTAAAGTTCCTTTTCATCGGGCCCGAAGGCGAAGTTCGGCATGGACGGCGACGGCACCGAAAGCGTGCGCAAGAGCTTGGCGTCCTTGTCCACCACTATGATCTTGCCCGGCGCGTCGAGGGAGCGCGGGCTCTGGCCGATATACATCTCGCCAGCCTTGTCCATCTTGATGCCGTCCGGCCAGACATGCGGCTGGTTCGGGAACAGATCGTCGAGCCGAAGGAAGACGCGACGGTTGCTCAAGCTGTGATCGGCCCCGACATCGAACTCGATGATGCGGTTGTCCTCGGTTTCGACCAGGTAGAGCATCTTGCCGTCGTTCGACATGACCAGCCCATTGGCATTGTGCAGGTCGCCAGCCACCTTCTTCACGCTGCCGTTCTTGCCGATGTAGTAGGCCGACGCGTCGATCAGCGGACCGCCCTTGCCGGAGCCGGTGAAGTAGATGCCGCCCTCCTTGTCCGGCGCGAAATCATTGGGGCCGCTGAACGGCTTGCCGTCGGTGTCCTTGTCGTAGGCCGGCAGCGTCTTGCCGTCAGCCGAGATGCGGCCGATCGTGTTGTTGTCGTAGCAGGTGACGACGAATTCGCCCGTCGCGGTCGGCAGCACGGCCGAAGGGCCGCAGCCATCCATCTTCCAGAAAATCGCGTTCTTCTTGCCGTCCCAAACGTCCACAGTGCCGCGGCCGTATTCGACGTAGAAGAGCTTGTCCTGGTACCAGATCGGGCCCTCGGCGAACCAAGCGTCGTCATTGATCACCTTGACGTTCGCGGCGTGTGCCGATGCGGTAAGAGCGAGGGCTAACACTGTGCCCAGCAAATGCTGTCTTGTCATGCGCTTCCCCTTTCTTTCGTTGAACTCCAGGCGCTTAGGGCTCGCCGGCGCCGATCTCCTCCTTGCGGCGCGCCACATAGGCGTCCAGCTCCTCGCGGATGGCTGGATCCATAACCGGTTCCTCGTAGTCGCTGAGTGCCTGCTGCCAGAGCTGCGTCGCCCGCTCCAGCGCATCGTGGCCGCCCGCTTCCTGCCAGCTGCCGTAATTTTGCCAATTGGACAGCATCGGCCGGTAGAAGGCGGTCTCGTAGCGCGCCATGGTGTGCTCCGACCCGAAGAAATGTCCGCCGGTCGGCACGGCCTTGATCGCCTCGAAGCCGAGGTCGTCCTCCTCGAACGGCATCGGCCGCAGGAACTCCATCATGTTCTGCAGGATCTCGACGTCGAGGACGAGCTTCTCGTAGGAGGCTGTCAGCCCGCCCTCCAGCCATCCGGCGGCGTGATAGATCAGGTTCGCGCCGCCGAGCACCGCGCCCCAGGTCGCCATCTCGGTCTCATAGGCCGCCTGCAGGTCGACGACATTGGAGGCATTGGCATTGGAGGTGCGGTAGGGAAGGTTATAGCGCCGCGCCAGCTGTCCGGCGACGATGTTGGCCTTGGCGTTCTCCGGCGTGCCGAAGGCAGGCGCGCCGGAACGCATGTCGACATTGGACGTGAAGGCGCCATACATCACCGGCGTGCCGGGATTGACCAGCTGCGTCAGCGTCACGCCGAACAGGGCCTCGGCATTCTGCTGCGCAAGAGCCGCGGCCAGCGTCACCGGGGTCATGGCGCCCATCAGGGTGAAGGGCGTGATCGTCACCGGCTGGCCGTGCTCGGCCATGGCGATCAGGCCTTCGGCCATCGCCTCGTCGAACAGGCGCGGCGAGTTGACGGAAATAATCGTCGTGACCCCCGGCGAATTGCGCAGTGCCTCGATGGTCGTGCCGCGTGCGATCGCCGTCATGGCGATGCTATCCATGGCGCGGCCGCGGCCGATCGCCGAGCAATGGAAGCTCAGATCCGACAGCGTGAGATTGGCGCGATAGGTGTCGAGATGGCGCGAATTCGCCGGCAGCTCCATAGGCGCCACCACCTGGTTGCCGATGATATGGATGGCGTTGAAATGATGCGCGAGGCGGATGAAGTTCTCATAGTCAGCCAGATTGCCCTGCCGGCGGCCGTTGATGCGGTCATGCACATTGGGCGGCCCGGCGACCAGCCCGAACACCAGCGAATTGCCGCCGATGCGGATCTGCTTGTCCGGATTGCGCGAGCTTAGCGAGAAGGACGATGGCGCGTTCCTAAGCGCTTCTCTGACGATACTCTCGTCGATCCGCACCGTGTTCTCGGCCCGATCAACGATGGCGCCCGCGGCCTCGAAGATACCCAGCACCTTCTCGCCCATGACGCGGATGCCGAGTTCGGACATAATACGCATCGAGGTCCGGTGGAGCTTGTCCATCTGCTCCTCGTCGAGGATCTGCATCGGCGCGTAGGGGTTTGTGACGCGCTGCCAGGGCAGTTGCGCAATGCCGCCGCCACTGCGCCCGGCCGCTCTGGTGCGCCGTCCGCCGCTTCGCCTGTCATGCGCTGTCATCGGCCTGTCCTCCTTAATAGCCGCGTCCCGGATCCACCACATTCGCCAAAGGCTCGCCGCGCCGGTAGCGGGCGAGATTCTCGGCAAACATGCGTGCCGACTTCACGTCCCAGCCGTCGTAGACGGACGAGCAATGCGGCGTGACGATCACGTTCTCGTAGCCCCACAGCGGATGCGCCGGCGGCAGCGGCTCGAGGGCGAAGACGTCGAGCGCCGCGCCCTTGATCCGGCCACCGTCGAGCGCCGCAAGGAGCGCCGCCTCGTCGACGACGCCGCCGCGGGAAACGTCGATCAGCACCGCCGAAGGCTTCATCGCCGAGAAGGCTTCGCTGCCCACCATGCCACGTGTGCTTTCGAGCAGCGGCACCGCGCACAAGATGAAATCGGCACGGCCCCACAGGCTGGGCAGGTCGGCCATGCCGTGCACCTCATCGATGTGGTAGGTCGGTTTCGGGCTGGCGCGCACGCCCAGGGTCGTCATGCCGAAGGCCCTGGCCCGGACGGCGACCGCCTGCCCCGTCTTGCCGAGCCCAAGGATCAGAAGCGTCTTGCCCTGGATCGGCTCGACCTTGCCGGCCGTCCACCTCCTGGCAGCCTGCTCGCGTGCGAAGCCGCGCAGGCCGAGCGAGAAGGAAAGCATCGCGCCGAAGACATATTCGGCCATCATGTCGGCAGCGACGCCGGCCGAATTGGTTATCGTCACCCTTGTCGGATCCCAGGGGCGCAGGTGATCCGTGCCGGAGCCGCCGACCGAAACCCAGCGCACGGTCGGGCTCTCGACCAGCGCCGCGCGCGGATAGTACGATCCCCGGTCGAATTTGATGGTGAACACCACCTCGGCGCCGGTGTCCGCAATCAGGTCGGGAAGCGCCTCGTAGCTGTCGCAGCCAAGCACCCTGATATCTGGATGGGTTTCCGCCAGCACCGCAATCGGCCCGTCCGGCGCGTCGCTGCTGACGATGATTGTCGGCCGCGCGGACATTTCAGCCCCGCCTCGGACCTGGAATGTGATCGGCAAGAGAACTCAGCGCCTCGAGCAAAGCCTTGCCTGCCTGCGGGCTGGTGTTCTCATGCGGCGCGCGCAGATTGAGCCAGCGCTGGTCGCCGGAGCGCACGGCAAGTGCCGCTTTCATGCCGCCGATCAGCCCGGCGGTCTGAACCGCCTTTCGAAATTCCTTTATGGCGGCATCGGCGGCCGAGACGTCGCGGCCGGTGCGCGCGCCGTCATAGACGGCGCGGATAGCCCTGGCGTTGAGGTTCACGGAAGCGGAAATGCAGCCCGCCGCGCCGGCGGCCAGGCCTTGGGTAAGCTGGCCCTCGGAACTCGGGAAGACGGAGACGTTGGGCGCCGCCGCGATCACGGCGGCGGTGTTGTCCCAGTTCCCGGCACTGTCCTTGTAGGCGACAACGGTTTCGGGAAATGCCGCGTTGAGCCGCGCCGTCAGCACCGGCGATACCGGCACCCCGGAATTCTGCGGGATGTGATAGAGGATCAGCTTGAGCTTCGGGCTGGCGACTTTCTCGACCAGTTCCGAATAGTAGCGCGCCTGCCCGTCATCGCCCGCCGCGGTGTAGAAGAACGAGGGCAGCACCATGACGCCAGCGCAGCCGAGTTCCAGGGCATGCCGGCTGAGTTCGAGCGTCTCGGGCAGCGCGGTAACGCCTGTGCCGGGCATCATCTTATCCGCCGGGATGCCGGCCTCGGCCAGCCACTCCAGGGCTTGCATGCGTTCGCGCGGCGACAGCGACAGCGCCTCGCCGGTCGTCCCAAACGGCGAAAGGTAATGCGCGCCCTGAGCAAGCACCCATTTCGCATGGTTGACCCACAGATCGCGGGCGACGCTGCCGTCTTTGTCGAAGGGCGTCAGGATGGGGCCAATGACGCCTTGCACGCTGTTCATCGATGGTTCTCCCGGGTCGTCGTGTCGCCGTCGGCGAGCTTCGCTGCCGCGTCGACTGTTCTGATAAAGAATGCTGTCGAGGCGATGTCGAAGAAGACGTGGAAGCCTGCCTCGCTGCGCACCAGCACGGCTTCGAGATTCGCGACGCGCGTCTGCGCGATCTCGTCATCGGCAAAACGGCCAGGCCTGAGGTCCAGTGCGCAAAGCCTCGCCATCACCGCTTCTGCCGACTGGCCGGAAAGCCGCATCCAGCTCCAGCCTTCCTCGCGCCAGGACCAATAGCCGCGCGAACCTTTCTCGGCCTGCCAGGCAGCGACGAGCTTTGCGACGGCGCCACCGGCGATATCGTCAATCGCGAGGAAATCTTCGCTGCCTAGACGCAGCAGCCTGACGCCGCCCTGCCTAGCGATGCGATTGACGGGCGGCAAGGCGAGACCTTGCGCTTCGAGCCAGGCTGAACTGCCGGGCCCTTTGATGCCGAAGCGCGATCGGGCCGTCAGATCGGTCACTATCAGTTGCCCATTTGGCAGAACTGCTTCAGCGGCCGAGCCGTCCGGCGACAGGGGAAATGTTCGCATGGCAAGACCGGCCATCTTTACATCTCCTGCCGGACGTTCTGCGGATCGAAAAAGGCGTGACCGACCACCGGCACCTGCACCAATTCGCCGCTGCGACACTTCACCGTGACCTTGCTGCCAGGGGCAGCGTCGTCGATATGGACATAGGCCAGCGCGATTGTGTGGCGAAGCGTTGGCGAGAAGCCAATCGAAGTGATCTGCCCAACCGGGTTGCCGCCGCGCAGCACCAGGCAGGACTCGCCGGGGATGTTGCTTGCACCCTCGAAAGAGAGGCCGACGAGCCGGCGCGTTTCGCCAAGCCTCGTCCGCATCTCGATTGACCGCTTGCCGACGAAGAAGGGCTTCTTCTTCGAAACCGCCCAGCCGAAACCGAGCTCGTTGGGCGTGGTCAGCGCGTCGGTATCCTGGCCGATCAGGATATGCCCCTTTTCAAGCCGCAGCATGCGCGAGGCCTCGAGTCCATAGGGACGCAAGCCATGCGGCTTGCCGGCCTCGGACAAAGCGTCCCACAGCGCGACCGCATAGCTCGAAGGACAGTGCAGCTCGTAGCTCACCTCGCCCGTGAAGCCGATCCGCATCACACGCACCGGCAGGCCGGCCAGCATGCCTTCGCGCCCGTGGAGATAGGGGAAAGCGTCGCGCGAGAAATCGATGTCGCCATCTAGCGCCTGCAAGACCTCACGCGCCTTCGGGCCGGTGACGTTCATGCCGGAAAATGCTGCCGTGACGTTGAGCACGTCGACCTTCAGCCGCCACTGCGCATTCCAGAACAGCATGTCGGCCTGCACGCGGGCGACGGCGCCGGTCGTCGCGGTGACGTAGAACAGGTCATCGGCGAGACGATAGGCGACGCCGTCATCGATAACCGTGCCCATCTCGTTGAGCATCAGGCAGTAGCGGACCCGGCCGACGCGCTGGTTGGCATGCGCCATCGTGTACATCCGATCGAGGAAGGCGCCGGCGTCAGGACCGCGGATCTCCAGCTTGCCCAAAGTCGACACGTCGAGCATGCCGACGCCGTTGCGGACCGCGGCGATCTCTTCGCGGACCAGGCGGTCTATCCGGTCTTCCGGCCCGTAAAAATACGGCCGCCACCAGGCACCGATCGGCTTCATGCGAGCGTTGAGTGCGAGATGGCGCGCATGCAGCGCGGTGCGCCGCTCCAACGGCTCGTGATGGCCGGCGAGCACGCCGAGCTTCTCCGGTCCGGTCGGCGGCCGCGCCGTGGTGATGCCCACCTCGCCAACCCCGCGCCCCGTCGCTTCGGCGACAATCCGCGCCGTGGCGAGCGCCGAATGCCTGCCTTGGCTCGGCCCCATGCCGACGGTGGAAAAGCGCTTCACCAGTTCGAGTTCGCGATAGCCTTCCTTGACCGCATTCCTGAGGTCCTTGACCTGCAGATCCTCATCGAAATCGACGAAGTCGCGACCTTTTGCGTTGCCGGCGAGCGGTTGTGCCCAGGCAGCTGGCTCGGGCTCGTATTCGTTCTGCACGTCAGGAGGATCGCCGTGGCCGAGCCGCTCGAGAGCCTCGCGCGCGGCGCGGCGGCCGTCGGCCATCGCAGACTGCAACCGCGATTTGCCGGCAACGGCGCCTGCCAGCCGGACGGCCGCGCCCACCGGCAGACTGAGCGTCATTCGCGCCGTCGCATCGTCGAAGCCAACTATCGCTCCCGCATGGCAGGGCAACTGCCAGGCAGGCACCGAGCCGACGGAGACCGCCACGAGATCGCAGTCGATCCAGCGGCTGCCAATGCGGACCCGCGTCACATGCTTGTTGCCGCGCGTCCCGGACGCTTCCTCGATCGGGGCGCCTGCGAGGATCCC
The DNA here is from genome assembly GCF_029625795.1 of Mesorhizobium sp. WSM4989. Lineage (NCBI taxonomy): Bacteria > Pseudomonadati > Pseudomonadota > Alphaproteobacteria > Hyphomicrobiales > Phyllobacteriaceae > Mesorhizobium > Mesorhizobium sp. WSM4989. Next base: position 1,291,232 of record NZ_JARTVN010000001.1, read on the forward strand.
TATCCCCCTGGCCCGAAGCTCACCGGCGCGGTCGCCGGCATTTGGCCGAGGATCGACGATCGCGGCCAGTTCGACGCCAGCCTCGACCAGATCCAGCGCGGAGTCGTAGCCATCGTCATTGGCGGCCAGCACGACGGCCCGCCGGCCAGGTTGCACCGCGTAATGGCGGAGCACTCGTTGCACGGCGCCGCCGGTCATGATGCCAGGCAGATCGTTGTTGCGGAACACCGCCGGCTGCTCGATGGCGCCTGTTGCCAGGACAACCTCGCGGGCGCGGGTTCGGTAGAGCCGGTTGCCCTGGATCAGCGGCAGCCAATTGTCCTCATACCAGCCGTTGCAGATGGTGCCGGTCATGATGCGCAGATTGGGGAGCTTGGCTGCCTTGGCTGCCAGACTGAACAATATGCCCGGATCGCAGCGGCGATAGGTCAGCGAACCGCCAATTTCGGGATTGTCGTCGCACAACAGCACGTCGGCGCCGGCTTGTGCGGCCGAGATCGCAGCCGATAGACCCGCCGGCCCCGCGCCGACGACCAGCAGGTCGCAGTGAAGATGCGCCTTGTCGAAACTCAGATGCGGCGCCTTGACGTCGACGATCCCGAGCCCCGCCTTGCGACGGATCATCGGCTCCCAGAAGCGGAGCCAGCTGTCCTGTCTCGGACCCATGAAGGTGCGGTAGTAGAAGCCGACCGGCAGGAAACGTCCAAAGCGGTCGATCACCGCATCGCGGTCGTTTTCCAGGGAGCCGTTGACGTTCTGCGCCGTAACCATCATGCCGTCCTGGAGCGGCGTCAGGTCGGCGGGAACATTCGGCTCCGACGGCAATTGCACCAGCGTGTTCGCTTCCGCGCCGGCCATGGTCATGATGCCGCGCGGCCGGTGGTATTTGAACGAGCGCGACAGGACCCACTGGTCCGAGGCCGCCAGCGCGCTGGCGATGCAGTCGCCGGCAAAGCCATGATAAGCCTTGCCTTCGAAGGTGAAGCGGACAGGCCGCGTCCGGTCGAGGCGCGAACCGTATGGCGTGCCAAGCCGCGTCATGGCCGGCTCCCAATGGCGTAGGTGCGGATGATCTCGTTGGTGACGACGTCGCGCTCGGCGAGGAAGAAGAAGTTGCTCGGCACGTGCCGCCAGCACTCGACCACCACACCTTTTCGATTGTCCGCGCGGAAGAGATGCCTTGCCCACTCAGCGTCGGCGGCAGCGTCGGCGGCAGCGTCCGCATCGGGCCTCTGCCGCAGCGGACCGAAGGACTGGAATTCGTCGATGTTGCGCGGGCCGTTCATGGGGCAGTCAAGCAGCTTCATGGTCAGTGGCTCGCCGCCGTGGCGCCCATTTCGTTGAGCAGTCGGAACTTCTCGAAGCGCTCCAGCGCAAACGGCTTCAGCAGGTCGGGAACCCGGCCCCTGGCGATGGTTTCCGCCATGCGCTTGCCGGCGACCGCAGTCGCCTTGAAGCCCCAGGTGCCCCAGCCGCAATCGAGCCACAGATTCGCGAGAGGGCTGGCGCCCATGATCGGGCTGTAGTCCGGCGTCATGTCGGTGATGCCGGCCCATTGCCGCAGCACCCGCACACCTTGCAGGAAGGGAAAGAGATGCACGGCGCCTTCCGCCAGATGCTCCTTCATGTCCAGCGTCGAGCGGGTCGAATAGAGCTGGTACGGATCCGAGCCGCCACCGATGACGATCTCGCCGCGCGAGGATTGCACCAGATAGGTGTGCAGCGATACGGACGAGACCAGCGTGTGCAGCCAGGGCTTCAGCGGCTGCGTCACCATTGCCTGCAAGGGGTAGCAGCGGATCGGCAGTTCCACGCCGGCCATCATCGCAACATCGTAGTTCATGCCGCCGGCGGCGATGAGCACGGAGCCGCAGGCGACCCGTCCGCGGTTCGTCACCACAGCGCGCACCTGGCCGTTCTCGACCTCAAAACCTTGAACTTCGGTGCGCTGGTGGATTTCGGCGCCGCGGCGCGAGGCCTGCGCCGCGAAGCCCCAGGCAACCGCATCGTGGCGGGCCGTGCCGGCATCGGCATGCCAGAGGCCGCCGAGGATCTCGAGCGCACCGTCGCGATCCATGTTGAGTTCGGGCACCAGCTTCTCGACCTCTTTTGCGTCGATCACCTCGGTGCGCGTGCCCATATGCTTGCCCATCTCGGCGCGCAGATGGAAGGCGCGCAGCGTCGCTTCCGTGTGTGCGAGCGTCAGCTGGCCGCGCTGCGAGAACATGACGTTGAAGTCGAGTTCCTGCGACAGCGCTTCGAAGAGCGAAACGCCTTCCTTGTAGAAGGCGACGCCTTCCTGGGTGATGTAATTGGAGCGGATCGTCGTGGTGTTGCGTGCGGTATTGCCGCCGGCCAGATAGCCTTTTTCGAGCACCGCGATGCTGGCGATACCATGGTATTTCGACAGATAATGCGCGCAGGCCAAGCCATGCCCGCCGCCACCGACGATGACCACGTCATAGGACGGCTTCAGCTCAGGCGTCGCAGGAATGTCGCCCGTCACCGGATAGTCGCGGCTAAGCCCGTATTTGAGAAGCCTAAGCGGCATGGCTGCCCTGGCCGCCAGGAGGATCGTAGACCAGAGCGGTCACCTCGGAAAACCGGTGGTCGGCGTCGGTCAGGCCGAGAATACCGTCCCGGATCGCGGCGGCCCTGGTCGAGCCGAGAACGGGCGACGCAAACTCCATGTACTTGGCGACGATATCGTCTTCGCTGAACGGGGCTTCGGGGCCGCCGCGTGCGTGGACATCTCCGGACTCCAGCTGCCGGCCGTCAACCGTCTCGATCTGCACGTCGGCCCAGCGCCCGGCGGGGAAACGGTCGCTGTGCTTCGCCGCCTCGTTCACCTCGACGCGCTTCAGCAAATCCGCGACGGCGGCATCGCGCAGACCCGAGCCCGAAATGTGCTCCACGCCGATTCGACCATAGTGGATCATCGTGGCCACGGCGAAGGGCAGGCTGTACTGCGCCTTTGATGTCGTGTCCGGCATGCCGGCAAACAGCGTCGCCGCATAGTGGAAGCTGTTGACATGGACTTTGCGTATGTCTTCCGGCCGAAGCCCATGCTGCAGGCAAAGCGCGCGCGTCGCGTCGATCGCCGCGTGGGCCCAGCGGCAGACCGGATACGGTTTTATGTATTGCCGGGTCATCTGCCAGAACAGGCCGAGGTCATCCCAATGTGCCGCGACCTCCGGCGCCTCGACCGTGATCGCCGGCGCGCCGGCGAAACCGGCTTCGGCAAGCACGGCGGCCGACAGGCCGACCAGCGCCCCCATGCCTGAGCCGTCATGCAGCATGGTCGGCGTTGCGATCTCGCGCATCATCTGGCTGCGCGGTCCGTGATACTCGGCGATGCCGAAAGCATGGCGCAGTTGATCGTCGTCAAGCGAAAGCAGGCGGGCCGCGACCGCCGCCACGCCAAGAGAATTCCACGCGCCGGAGGTGTGATAATCGGAGACGGTTGCGTGCAGCGCAATGCCGGCCCGCCCCGCGATCTCATAGCCGACGACGATCGCGGCCAGCGCCTCGGGGCCGGTCAACTCAGGCTTTTCTTCTGCGAGCGCAAGCAGCGCCGGGATAACCGCCACGCCGATGTGCCCCTTGGTCGGCGGGTAACCGTCATGGCCGTCGAGATTGTCGGTCTGGGTCGCCGCCGCGAAGGCGGCGCCGGCCATGCTGGCGCGCCTGCCGTCGAAGATCATCCTCGCCGCGTGCCGGTCGGCGCCGGAACCGTAGAGCATAACCGCGGCATCGCGCGCGATTTGTCCGGCCTGCATCGGGCCGGCGGCGATGGCAATGCCCATCGTGTCGAGGAACTGGAGGGCTGCCGATTTCAGAACGTCGCGCGGGAACGCGCCGGCCGACCTGCGCAGCACGAAGTCGGCAACACGGGCAAATACGGTGGAAGCAGACTCACCTTCCGTCGTCCGCTGGTCCATGGCGCCACCTTTCGCGTCCCGATCGCTCCAAGATAACTACGAATAATTTGGTCTCATGGGCCAGGCACGTAATTAGTTTGGCGCCATCGCACAAAAAAATCGGGGTCAAGGCGATTGCGGAGGCCAACGAAGCCGGTCTAGTTTTCGCTTCGCCAAGGAGCGATCGCATGAAGCCGCCACCCCCACTGAACTATATCCGCTCGTTCGAGTGTTCGGCGCGGCATCTCAGCTTCACCCTCGCTGCCAGCGAGCTCGGCTACACCCAGGCGGCGGTCAGCAATCATGTGCGGGGGCTGGAACACTATCTTGGCCGGCAGCTCTTCGTGCGCTATCCGCGCAGCCTGAAGCTGACCGAAATGGGCGAGGCCTTCCTGCCTACGCTGCGGCAGGCGCTCGACCAGATCGATCACGCCACGGAGGCGATCGTCGCCTCCTCGCGCAACAGGACGGTCGTCATCTCCTGCCCAATGAGCCTGGCCGAAAACTGGCTGGCCGGCTGCATGGCGGCGTTCCGGCAAATCCATCCGGAGATCGAGGTCGTTCTGCACGGCACGATCTGGGAAGACCTCAGCGAGCAGATCGCCGACATCACCATCTCGACCCGCCGCTTCGACGACCGCCCGCCGAGTGGCGTTCCGCTGTGGAACGACCAGCTCGCCATCCTCTGCGCACCCGGCCTGCTGTCCGGCCCGAAAGGGCTGCGCTCGCCGCGCGATATCCTCAATGTCGACTGGATCTTCGTCCATGGCCGCCAAGAATATTGGCAATGCATGGGCGACGCGCTGCAGATCGACATTTCGGATTATGAGAAAGGCATTACCACGAACGCCTCGAACATTGCGCTGGAACTGGCGGCAATGGGCGCGGGCTGCGTCGCCACGCAATATTCGCTGGCGAGAACCTATATCAGCCGCGGGCTTCTGGTGGAGCCTTTCCCCGTGCGGGCCGCCAGTCCATGGACCTATTATCTTTCGGAGAGCCAGCTTTCGAAAGGCAGCGTGGTGAGGACCGTCAGAGGGTGGATCATGGAACGAGCCAACGCCCATGTAGAAACCGTTTAGGCTGACGGCTCGGCAGCCATCCGTCCGGGGGAAGGAAGCAATCCGAAGACAACTATCCGAGGGTCTGACTTGCTAAGGCATAGGTCTTCGGCCTAGCCGAGCCGCCGTCGGAGAAATCGCCAAGGCATTTGCCCTTCGACATGGTCAGCACCGTATCGAAGACCGGCATTCCGCTATGCGACAGGAAGGCGGCGAACTCGCCATTGTCCATGTGCGTGTCGATCCTGAGGAAATATCCCGAATGGTAGGCCACGTGCGGCCGGACGACCGCAAGGGCGTCGGGGTCGCTTCCCGCCACGACCGGCCCTATGACATGGCCCCGCCCGAACGGTCGGCAGAGGGCAAAAGCGGTCAGCTTGTTCCCGTCGAAAAGGCCATAGCCGGCCGAATGCTCGAAGAGCTTTTCAATGAGCGCTGTCCGCCTCACGCCAAATCCCGCCGCGTCCAGGGCGATCGCCGCCGCAATATCGCCCGCGTCCAAGGTCCGGACGTTGCCGCGCCCTTCCGTCGGCCGGCCCGCTGTCGGCACGCGGGCGATGCCCTGGCATTGATAGACGGTCTTCTCCGGCTGGAAGTCGAGAGAGAGATAAAGCCGCCGCGCAGCACGGGTTGCGTTGAGGCGCAGATCGCGCCCGGGAATCCTTTCGAAGATCCGCTTCATTAGCCATTGCGCCGCCCCCTGCGTCTGAAGCCGCGGCGAGGTGATGACCATCCCCACGGTGGCGAAATTGGCGCCATGCGGGAACCACATGGCCGAACCGAGAGCCCGGCCGATCTCATCGAGCGCCACGAAGCCTTGGCCCGATTCACGCAGGAATTGCCAGTCCTCGGCGCGATGCGGCCATCCCACCGACAGCGAGAGCGCGTGCAACCTCTCCAGGTCGACATCTTGGACGTCGCCGATACGCATCGAGAAGGCATCGATTTTCAAGCTTTCGGACGGCTTCACTTCCATGGCCCTGAAAGAACCCTCAAAAATCAACGGGCGAGCAGACCGCTGACCCGTGCCCGCCAACGCTAGACAAGCAAACCCCACAGGATTTGCTCGAAAGCCGTGCACCAACGCAAGATTCAACTGAAACACTTCCGCTTTCGGCATGCAATCGCGTGGCAACGCACCCATCCTCTGCGGAAATTCGCCAGCATGCGGCATCGATGCCGGCGAACCCTAAATGCCTTGAGGGCTGCAATGGACGTCTTCGACATCCTCGACCGTCTCGTCGCCTTTCCGTCTGTCGCCGGCAAGCCCAACGGCGACATTGCCGGCTGGATCGAGGCTCATCTCGCCGAACAAGGCGCGAAGGTCACCCTGCTCCCAGGGCCAGAGGGCGACCGTTTCAATCTTTTCGCCACCATCGGCCCGGCCGAGGTTCCGGGCTACATCCTGTCCGGCCATATGGACGTCGTCCCCGCCGGCGAGCCGCAATGGAGTTCGGCCCCTTTTTCGCTGCGCCGGGAGAGCGAACGGCTCTACGGACGCGGCACCACCGACATGAAGGGGTTTCTCGCCGCCGCGCTCGCCGCCGTGCCTGCGCTTGTGCGGCTGCGCCTCGCCAGACCGATCCACCTCGCCTTCTCCTATGACGAGGAGATCGGGTGCCGGGGCGTGCCGCATTTGATCGCCGGGCTGCCCGAGCTTTGCGCCAAGCCGCTCGGCGTCATCGTCGGCGAGCCGAGCGGCATGCGCGCCGTGCGCGGCCACAAGGGCAAGGCGGCCGCCCGCGTAATCATCAGCGGCCGCTCCGGCCACTCCTCGCGACCGGATCTTGGGCTTAACGCCATCCATGCGATGTCCGATGTGCTGAGCGCCGCCGTGAGTGAAGCGGAGCGGCTGATGCATGGCCCGTCCGACCCAACCTTTGAGCCGGCCTATTCCTCGCTGCAGGCCGGTGTGATCGCAGGCGGCCAGTCGGTCAACATCATCCCCGACAGCTGCACGCTCGACCTGGAGGCGCGCGCAATACCGGGCATCGAACCGGCTGGCTTGCTCACCCCGGTCAAGGCGCGGGCTGAAGCTCTTGCCGCTCAAGGCTATGTTGTTGAATGGAAGCCGATTAGCGCCTATCCGGCGCTGTCGCTGCCGCAAGACTCGGCTCTGGCGGGACTGCTGCGCGAATTGACCGGCGAAGCGCCTTTAGCCGCCGTCAGCTACGGGACGGAGGCCGGACTTTACCAGGGCTCCGGGCTCGATGCGATCATCTGCGGCCCCGGCGATATCGGGCGCGCCCACAAGCCGGACGAATATATTCTCGCCAGCGAGCTCGCCGCCTGCCAGCAGATGATCGAGGCGCTGGGCGCGCGATGCGCGGCCTGAAGGAGCAGCCGGAATGACATTCCTCTTCAATTCCGACGCGCGGCGTGGCGCGATCTTCGCCGAGGCCTTCGCTAAGGAGTTGCCGGACCTCCCCTTCACGATCGATGCCGCTACGGTCGATCCCGACGCAGTGCGCTACCTGATCACCTGGACGGTGCCGGAGAACCTCGACCGCTACACCAACCTCGAAATCCTGTTCTCCATCGGCGCCGGCGTCGATCAGTTCCGCTTCGACGCGGTGCCCGCGCCGGTGAAGATCGTGCGCATGGTCGAGGAGGGCATCGTGCGCATGATGCAGGAGTATGTGACGCTCGCCGTGCTTGCGCTCCACCGCAACTTGCCGGCCTATCTGGCGCAGCAGCGCGCCGGAGAATGGCGCGACATCCCTCAGCCTCAAGCCGCGTCGCGCCGGATCGGCGTGCTCGGCCTCGGACAGCTTGGCCAAGCCGTCCTCGACCGGCTGAAACCTTTCGGCTTCCAGCTCTCCGGATGGAGCCGCTCCCCGCGGCGGCTCGAAGGGGTGACCTGTTATCATGGCGAGCTTGGGCTGGAGCAGATGCTGGCGGCCAGTGACATACTGATCTGCCTGCTGCCACTGACCGAGGAGACGCGCGGATTTCTGAACGCCGGCCTGTTCGCGAAACTGCCTGACGGGGCGGCTCTCGTTCATACGGGTCGAGGCCCGCAGCTCGATCACGAAGCGCTTGTCGCCGCGCTCGATAGCGGCCATTTGTCGTCGGCGATGATCGACGTGACCGATCCCGAACCGCTGCCCGCGGGACATTCGTTCTGGTCGCATCCGAAGATCATCCTCACTCCGCACATAGCCAGCGTGACCCAACCCGCGACCGCCGCCCAGGCCGTCATCGACAACATCAAGCGCCACCGCGCCGGGCTCGATCCCATCGGGCTCGTCGACCGGTCGCGCGGTTATTGAAACTCAACTGGAAAGGCCATCCTTTGTCCCTGCTCAAGTCCATCGATATCAACCCGAGCTTTTCGCCCCGCGAATCGACCGCGCTGCCGGAGCGGCTCATTGCCGGCAATCCCGCCTTCAAAACCTGGGCGCAGGACGTGGCCAAGGACGACCTTGTCCATACCGGCGTCTGGGAGGCCACGCCCGGCGAAACGCGCTCGATCAAGGGGGAAACCTTCGAGTTCTGCCATATCCTCGCCGGCGTGGTCGAAATCACGCCCGACGCCGGCGAAACGGTGACCTACCGGGCCGGCGACAGCTTCGTCATGAAGCCGGGCTTCACGGGTGTTTGGAAGACCATCGAGACCGTGCGCAAGATCTACGTCACAGTGGGCTAGCGAGCGCCCGCGCAGGCCCTGACCGCCGCGGAAGATTTTGCCGTCTCTTGTCCCCAGCACGCAACATTCGTCGGCGGCGGATCGCCGAACAGCGCATGCTGCGTGTCGGCACGGGCTAGGCTGAGGCCGATGCTGCCGAGTGGTTGCCCATGAGCCTGAGCTTCGATCCCGATACAATCTCGCTTCCCGTCGGCCACTTCATCGATGGGGAGCTGATTTCGGCCGAGGGTGCGATCGAGATGCGCCGTCCGTCCGACGGCAAGTCCTATGCCGCCTGCCCCGTGGCCGGTGCGGACTTGGTGAACCGGGCGGTGGAAAGTGCCAAAGCGGCGCTGAAAGCCAGCAACTGGGGCGGCGTCCGGCCGCGCGAGCGCACCGGGGCGCTCCACGCCTGGGCCGATCTGATGGAAGCGGAAGCCGAAACGCTCGCCAGGATCGAGGCGCTGTCCTCGACCCGGCCCGTGGGCCAGCTCGCCGCCGGCGACATCGCCGTGACCGCCGAGCAGATCCGCTTCTTTGCCGAGTTCGCCGATAAGGAAGGCAGCGAACTCGCGCCGACCGACGACGCCAGTTTCGGCATGATCATGAGCGAACCCTATGGCGTCGTGGCCGCGATCACGCCCTGGAATTTTCCGATCTCGATGGCCGGCTGGAAACTCGGCCCGGCGCTGGCTGCGGGCAATGCAGTCGTGCTGAAGCCTTCGGAAATGACGCCGTTCTCGACCGTCTATTTGGCGCAGCTCGCCGTCAGAGCCGGCCTGCCGGCAGGACTTGTCAACGTGGTGCTCGGCGACGGTCCCACGACCGGCACGGCGTTGACCGGCCATCCCGAGATCGCCAAGGTCAGCTTCACCGGTTCGACCCGCGCCGGCTCGGCGATCATGGAGAACGTCGCCCGCACCGGCGTCAAGCCTATGACGCTGGAGCTCGGCGGCAAGAGCCCGCAGCTCGTCTTTGCCGATGCCGATCTCGACAAGGCGGCGGCCGCAATCGCCGGCAGCGTCACCTTCAATGCCGGCCAGGCCTGCGTGGCCGGCACGCGCCTGATCGTCGAGAAGAGTGTGGCCGGCAGGCTGACGGCCTCGATTCTGGAAAAGATGAAGGCGGTGAGGTCCGGCCCGACCTGGGACGAGACCACGCAGTATTCGCCGATCATCTCGGAACGGCAGCGGGGACGTGTCGACGCCATCGTGCGGGCCGCGGTCGAGGCTGGCGGCGAATGCCTGACGGGCGGCACCTTTATGGACAGCCCCGGCTATTTCTACGAGCCGACGCTGATCGCCAATGTCGACCAGGCCAATCCGGCGATCGTCGAGGAAATCTTCGGCCCGGTCCTGACGGTCCAGACCTTCGAGACCGAAGACGAGGCGCTGGCGCTGTCCAGCCATCCGACCTACGGACTGGCTTCCGGCCTGTTCACCGCCGATCTGTCTCGCACGATCCGTCTCGCGCGCAAGCTCGAAGCGGGCACCGTGTGGGTCAACCGCTACAGCCGCTCGCGCGACCACATCCTGCCGACCGGCGGCTACAAGCGCTCCGGCATCGGCAAGGACCTTGGCCGCGAGGCCTATCTCGCCAACCGCAGGACCAAGAGCGTCCTGATCAGCCTGTGAAGAGATGCCGATGAAGACCTACTCGATCGCCCTGATCCCCGGTGATGGCATCGGTCGCGATGTGACCGCCGCCGCCTGGACGGTGCTGGAAACCGTGGCGAAGCACTCCGGCTTTGCCCTGACTGGGACCGAGTTTCCATGGTCCTGTCGTTTCTTCAAGGAAACCGGTCGCATGATGCCCGAGGACGGCATCGAGACCTTGCGCCGCTTCGACGCCATCCTGCTCGGGGCCGTCGGCTGGCCGACGCAGGTGCCTGATTCCGTTTCTCTCCACGGGCTGCTGCTGCCGATCCGCAAGGCATTCGTGCAATACGCCAATATCCGGCCGCACCGGCTGCTGCCGGGTGTGAGGGGGCCGCTGCGAGCCGAGAGCTTCGATATTCTGTGCATCCGCGAAAACACCGAAGGCGAATATTCCGGCGCCGGCGGGCGTGTGCATCAAGGCACGCTGGACGAGGTCGCGGTGGAAACCTCGATCTTCACCCGGGCCGGGGTCGAGCGCATCCTGCGCTCCGGCTTCGAGCAGGCACGGGCGCGGCGCGGCAGGCTGGCTTCCGTCACCAAGTCCAACGCGCAGAAATATTCGATGGTGTTCTGGGACGAGATCACGCGCAAGCTGGCCGCCGACTATCCGGACGTCGACGTGACCAGCTATCATGTCGACGCACTCGCTGCGCGCATGATCATGGATCCGCAGAGCCTCGACGTGGTCGTCGCTTCCAATCTCTTCGGCGACATACTGACGGATATCGGCGCGGCGATCCAGGGCGGGCTCGGCTACGCAGCTTCCGCCAACATCAACCCCGACCGCTCGGCGCCGTCCATGTTCGAGCCGGTGCACGGCTCCGCGCCCGACATCGCCCACCTCGGCATCGCCAACCCGATCGCCGCCATATGGTCGGGCGCAATGATGCTTGAACATCTGGGCGAAAAGGACGCAGCCGGCCGCATCATGAACGCGATCGAAGCGACAACGGCGCGAGGGGTGGGAACCACGGCCGGCAAAGATCGTACGGACGCCATCACATCCGCCGTTGTCGCGGCGCTCACCTGATTTGCGAGGTCATTTTCGATGAAAAGCCTGAAAGACAAAACTCTCTTCCGCGAGGCCGGTCTGATCGGCGGCAGATGGGTCGCGGCAGGTTCCGGCAGAACGGTCGATGTGATCGATCCGGCAACACAGATATCGATCGGCACAGTGCCCGACATGGCCGGCCCGGAGGCCCGCGCGGCCATAGAGGCCGCGGCTTCCGCCTATCGGGATTGGAAAAAGAAGACCCACGCCGAACGCGCCGCCATGCTGGAGGCCTGGCACGGTCTGATGCTTAAGCATCTGGACGATCTCGCACTGATCCTGACCACGGAACAGGGCAAGCCGCTGGACGAGGCCAAAGGCGAGATCCACTACGGAGCGTCCTTCGTCAAATGGTTCGCCGAGGAGGCGCGCCGGATCAATGGCCACACCATCCCCTCGCCTACATCAGACCGCCGCATCATCGTCCTGAAGGAACCCGTCGGCGTGTGCGGCATCATCACGCCTTGGAACTTTCCCAATGCGATGATCACCCGCAAGGTTGCGCCGGCGCTGGCCGCCGGCTGCACGGTGGTGATCAAGCCCTCCGAGTTCACGCCCTATTCGGCGTTGGCGCTCGGCGTGCTCGCCGAACGCGCGGGTATTCCCGCCGGCGTCATCAACATCGTCACCGGCATGCCGGCCGAGATCGGCAACGAGATCATGGCGAATGAGACCGTGCGCAAGATCTCCTTCACCGGTTCGACCAGGGTCGGCTCGCTGCTGATGCGCGGAGCGGCCGACAGCGTGAAAAGGCTCAGCCTCGAGCTCGGCGGCAACGCGCCCTTCATCGTCTTCGACGACGCCGACCTCGACCTCGCCGTCGAGGGGGCGCTGGCGTCGAAGTTCCGCAATGGCGGCCAGACCTGCGTGTGCGCCAACCGCATTCTCGTCCAGGCCGGAGTCTATGACGCCTTCTCCGCCAAGCTCAGCGCCCGCGTCAATGCGTTGACGGTGGGACCGGGCACGCAGCCCGGTGTCGCCATCGGCCCAATGATCAACATGGCGGCGGTCGAGAAAATCAATCGGCACGTCGAGGACGCGCTTGCCAAAGGCGCGACGATCGTCACCGAGAAGCCGGTGCTGCCGGAGGGTCCTCAATATGTCGCCCCGCTGGTGCTGGCCGGTGCGACAAACGAAATGGAACTCGCCAGCGAGGAGACTTTCGGTCCGGTCGCACCGCTTTTCCGTTTCGAGACGGAAGAGGAAGCGGTCGCGCTTGCCAACGGCACACCTTACGGGCTTGCCTCCTACTTTTACACCGAGAACCTGAAGCGCGCCTGGCGCGTCGGCGAGGCGCTGGAGTTCGGCATGGTGGGTCTGAACACCGGCTCGGTTTCGATGGAGATAGCCCCCTTCGGCGGCGTCAAGCAGTCCGGCCTCGGGCGCGAGGGCGCGCAGGCCGGCATCGAGGAATATCTGGAACTGAAGAGCTTCCACATGGGCGGGCTGGGTTAAACCCCAGCCCCGATCACTGGATCCGGTCGAGCGCCTTGTAGTAGAGACCGACCATCGGCAGGAACCAGGGCTTGCCGGAATAGCCGGGAATGGCAGGCCACTCGAGCCCCTTCATCGGATTGCGGTCCGCGCGACCAAGCATGGCATCGGCCATGATCATGCCGAGATGGGTGGAAAGCTGGGCGCCGTGGCCGGAATAGCCCATCGCGTACCAGACCCCGTCATGGTAGCCGGCCCGCGGGAAGCGGTCCTTGGTCATGTCGACCAGCCCGCCCCAGCAATAGTCGATCTCCACCCTGGCGAGCTGCGGGAAGATCGCCGCGAGGCTTGCCCGCAGAATCTCTCCGCTCTTGGCATCGGAGCGCTGGTCCGATGTCGCCGAAAAGCGTGCGCGGCCGCCGAAGATCAGGCGCTTGTCCGGCGCAAGCCGGAAGTAGTTGCCGATGTTCATCGAGGTCACGCATGTCCGGTTGCCGGGCATGGTCGCGGCGATCTCGGCGTCGCTCAGCGGTCGCGTGGCGATGATGAAGCTGCCGACGGAAATGATCCTGCGGCGAAAATAGCCGAAATTCGGCGTGGTGTAGGCGCCGGTCGCCACCAGCACATTGTCGGCGCTGATGCGGCCGCGGGAGGTGGTCAGCTGATGCCGCGTGCCCGACTGCCTATGATCCGTCACCGCCGCATTCTCGTGGATGACGGCGCCATGGCGAACCGCGGCCGTCGCCAGCCCGGCCACGTAGCGGCCCATATGCATCATGGCGCTCTTCTTCGACAGCATCGCGCCATGGAAGGGCGAGCCGATCTCGGATTTGAGATCGTTCGGCGACAGCAGCGCCGTATCCGGATCCACCTCGGCATGGACGGCCTCGAAGTTACGGGCGATCGCTTCGAAATGCTGCGGCTTGGAGGCGAGCTTCAGCTTGCCGGCGCGGCGGAAGTTGCAGTCAATACCCTCCTCGGCGACTACCGCCTCGATGGTGTCGACGGAATCGTCCAGCGCCCGGTAGAGCGCGATCGCGCGCTCCTTGCCGAGCTCCGCCTTGGCCGAAAGGTAGCTGTGGGCGAGGCCGTTGTTCAGGTGCCCGCCATTGCGTCCCGACGCACCCCAGCCGACCCGCTCTGCTTCCAGCACCGCCACCTTGGCGCCGGCCTTCGCCAGTTGGCGGGCGGCGGCGAGGCCGGTGAAGCCGCCGCCGATGATGGCGGCGTCGTAGTGTCCCTCGACCGGGCCGTGCGCCCCGCCGGAAAAAACTGGAGCGGTGTCGTGCCAGTAGGAGACCAGCTTCATTTGCAATCCGTCAGTTTCAAAGCCCGACCACGCCCGGAAGACCGGAAATGTCGGCGATCTCGACATAGCCGTAATACGGGTTGGCCGGCTCGTGGCCGCGATTGACCCAGACCTTGTTCTTGATCCCGAGGTCATGCGCCGACATCAGGTCGTAGCGGAACGAGGACGAGCAGTGAAGAACATCCTCCGGGCCACAGCCCAGCCTATCGAACATATATTCGAAAGCCTTGAAGCGTGGCTTGTAGGCCTGCGCCTGTTCGGCCGTGTAAACGGCATGGAATGGCGCGCCGAGCTTCTCGACATTGGACATGATCTGCGCGTTCATGGCGTTGGAGAGGATGACCAGCGGAATTTCCTTGGCAACCTTCGCCAGGCCAGCTGGAACGTCCGCGTGGGGTCCCCAGGTCGGGACACGCTCATAGACCATCGTGGCGTCGTCCGGGCTGAAGGCAACGCCGTTGCGCTTGCAGGCGCGCTCGAGCGCGTTGTGGACGACGTCGGCATAGGGCTTCCAGTCGCCCAGGATCTCGTCGAGCCGGTAAGCCGCGAAGTTCTTGATGAACGCCTGCATGCGCGGCTCGTCGAGTCGGCTGCCATAGAGGTCACGCGCCGCCTCCGCCATCTGGAAATTGGTCAACGTGCCGTAGCAGTCGAAGGTGATGTATTTGGGCCTGAAAGAAGCCATATCCGTCGATCTCCGGTGGAAGCACATCCGCGTTGGGACGTCTTTCATCATAGGCCGGCAGGAAGCGACCTACCTGACCGAAAAGCGCCTGCCGAAAGCAGAAAGTTCCGTATCCGCGGTTCCGTTTGGCACGCTGTAGCATCTTGAGCGTCGAAGGATGCCGCCGGTCGAGGCGCTAAACGCATCCAGTTCCATAGGGGCCAGCACAAGATGCGGCGCACGCCCTCAGCAACGGCGAATGATACCGCCGAAGTCGAGACCTTCAGACGATCTGCGGCGCACCGATGATCGAGACTTGGGGTCAGACTGAAAGGTGCGTCATGCAGCAAGGCGAGATCGAACTCCAGGACTTCGGGCCGGATCATATCGAGGGTGCAGTCGCGCTATCTCGGCAGGAGAATTGGCCGCATCGCCCGCAGGATTGGCAGATGGCGCTGCAGCTTTCGAGCGGCGCGGTTGCGCTCGACGACCAGGGCCGGGTCGCCGGGACAATCCTGGTAACGCCTTACGGCGCCGATTGCGCCATGATCAACATGGTGATCGTCGACAGGAACGCGCGAGGCAAAGGGCTCGGGCGCCGGCTCATGGAACAGGCCTTCGCCCTTGCCGGCGACCGTCCGCTGCGGCTCGTCGCCACGACCGACGGCATGCCTCTTTATGAGAAGCTTGGCTTCGTGCCCTCGGGCACGATTCTTCAGCATCAGGGCCAGGTGGCAGCGCTTGAGGCTTCCGACGGTGTGGAAGCCGCGGGCGCGCACCATCTGCCGGAAATCAAGGCCCTGGACCGTGACGCCTACGGCGCCGACCGTGAAGCTTTGATCGATGCGCTGGCCGAGCGGGGTGAATTCGCCGTCATCCGCCGCAGTGGCGTCATCGCGGCCTATGCCGCAATCCGCCCGTTCGGACGCGGCGAGGTGATCGGCCCCGTCATCGCCGGAAATGCAGACGACGCCAAGGCCCTGATCAGCTTTGTCGCCGCGTCTCGCCCTGGCGCTTTCCTGCGCGTGGATACCGAAAGCAGGACCGGCATCGCCGGCTGGCTCGGAGAAATCGGCCTCGCTCATGTCGGCGGCGGCGTCGCTATGGACCGTCCGGCCAAGAATGGGGCCGAACAGGCCAGGCCAAAAGTTTACGCCCTCGCCAACCAGGCGCTCGGATAGCCCGGAGGACAACAATGCTCGCCAATTCCCTGATCGAACTCGACCGCGCCCATCTCATCCATCCGGTCGCCTCATATCGCGGCCATGAGGCGCTCGGCGTGCGGGTGCTGAAATCGGCGAAGGGCGCTACCGTGACCGATGCGTCCGGCCGGCAACTTCTCGACGGCTTCGCCGGACTGTGGTGCGTCAATGCCGGCTATGGTCACGACAGCATCGTCGAAGCAGCGGCCCGGCAGATGCGCGAGTTGCCCTACGCCACCGCCTATTTCGATCTCGGCTCGGAGCCCGCCATCCGGCTCGCCTCGGAGCTGGCCGACCGGGCGCCGGGGGATCTCAATCACGTCTATTTCACGCTCGGGGGATCGGACGCGGTCGACAGCACGATCCGGTTCGTCCGCTACTACTGGAATGCCAGAGGCGAGCCTGAACGCGACCAGTTCATTTCCATTGAGCAGGGTTATCACGGATCGTCGGTGGTCGGCGCGGGCCTGACCGCCCTGCCCGCCTTTCATGCCGGTTTCGGCATTCCGTTCGAATGGCAGCACAAGATCCCCTCGCCCTATCCCTATCGCAATCCGGTTGGCGATGACCCGAACGCGATCATCGCCGCATCGCTCGCCGCGCTGAAGGCGAAGATCGAGGAGATCGGGCCGGAGCGGGTCGCCGCCTTCTACGCCGAGCCGATCCAGGGCTCGGGTGGCGTTATCGTCCCGCCGAAAGGCTGGATCAAGGCGATGCGCGAACTCTGCCGTGAATACGGCATCCTGTTCATCGCCGACGAGGTGATCACCGGTTTCGGCCGCACCGGCCCCCTGTTTGCCTGCACGGAGGAGGATATCGTTCCCGACTTCATGACCACCGCGAAGGGCCTGACCTCGGGCTATGTGCCAATGGGCGCTGTCTTCATGGCCGATCATGTCTATAACGTCATCGCCGATGGCGCAGGCGCCTCGGCGGTCGGCCACGGCTACACCTATTCCGCCCATCCGGTCAGCGCCGCCGTCGCGCTCGAGGTGCTGAAGCTCTATGAGGAAGGCCTTCTGGAGAACGGCGCCAGGGCCGGCGCGCGCTTGATGGCGGGCTTGTCTGCCTTGAGCGACCATCCATTGGTCGGCGATGTGCGGGGTCGCGGCATGCTTGCCGCCATCGAGCTGGTGGTCGACAAAAAGAAGAAAACGCCGCTTCCGGCCTCGGCCATGCCGGCGCGGCGCGTCTTCGACAGGGCGTGGGACAATGGCCTGATCATCCGCGCCTTCGCGCATGGGGTTCTCGGCTACGCCCCACCGCTCTGCTGCACCGACGGCGACATCGATGCGATCATCGAGCGCACGCGCCGGACGCTGGACCAGACGCTGGACGACGCCGATGTCCGCCGGGCGCTTGCATGAAGGGCGACGCATTTTTCGCATCTCGAAATATCGCCGCGGCAGACGATTTCGCAATTTTGTGCCGCTACCTCGCGCCTTTTCGGCGAATCCAGCGCGGGGGAAGTGCCAGACTGCTTTTTAAGACAAGGCCAGAAAGCCCGGATTTCCGGGCTTTTGAAAAAGGCCGACGCCCCGGACAGCACGGAATTTTGTTCTGTTCAGCATCAGTAATTCGGCCGCGCGCAGAGGAGAGCCAGTCTTGGCCAGGGGCTTTAGCGAATTCAAATACATGACCTTCGATGTGGTCGGCACGCTGATCGACTTCGAAGGCGGCATAACGACCTGCCTGGCCGGGATCGCTGCGGACGCCGGTGTCTCAATCGACGGCGAAGAAGCGCTGGCCCTTTACCGGCAGGCCCGCTACACGCCCGATGCGAACCTGTTCCCCGACGATCTCGCACGTGTCTACATGGTCATCGCACCGCGGCTCGGCCTGCCGGCCGAGGAGAAATACGGCGCCCGCCTGCGGGACTCGGCCAGCGTCTGGCAGGGCTTCTCCGACAGCAGGGCGGCGCTGGCCGACCTTGCGACGTCTCATAAGCTGATTGCCATGACCAATGCCCGGCGCTGGGCTCTCGACCATTTCGAGAAGCAGCTCGGATCGCCCTTTTTTGCCACCTTCACTGCCGACGATACCGGCACGGAAAAACCGGATCCCGCCTTTTTCCAGAAAGTCTTCGATTTCGTGGCGTCGCGCGGCGACAGCAAGGACGACATCCTGCACGTCGCGCAAAGCCAGCATCACGACATCGGCATATCCCGGGCGCTCGGCATGACCAACTGCTGGATCGAGCGCCGTCATGCCCAGAAGGGCTATGGCGGCACGATCGAGCCCGAGCGCTTCACCGTGCCGGACTACCACTTCACCTCGATGGCCGCATTTGCGGCGGCCGTGCGGGAGAGCATGAAAGAACGAACCTGAACCCAAGCCCGGAAAAGCCGCAGCAAGACGCGCGTCCTGACCAACCAACGAAAGGGGAATGACATGACCGACAAGATCACCAACTGGACCGGAGCAGACGATGCGATGGTCGAAAACGCCATCCGGCGAGGCGCGAGCCGCCGCGAACTCCTCAAGATGCTGCTGGCGGGCGGCGCCGCGGTTGCCGCGGGCGGCGTTGTGCTTGGCCGTGCCACGCAGGCCGTCGCCGCCACGCCGGTCTCCGGCGGAAACTTCAAGGCGGCCGGCTGGTCGTCATCGACGGCCGACACGCTCGATCCGGCAAAGGCATCGCTCTCCACCGACTATGTCCGGTGTTGCTCGCTCTATAACCGTCTGACCTTCCTCGACAAGGATGGCAAGACGCAGATGGAACTGGCCGAAAGCATCGACAGCAAAGACGCAAAGACCTGGACGGTGAAGCTGCGCAAGGGCGTCACCTTCCACGACGGCAAGGACCTGACGGCTGACGACGTCGTCTTCTCGCTCAAGCGCCATCTCGACAAGGCGGTCGGCTCCAAGGTCGCCAAGATCGCCGCACAGATGACCGGCTTCAAGGCGGTCGACAAATCGACGGTCGAAATCACCCTGGCCGATCCGAATGCCGACCTTCCGACCATCCTGGCGCTGCACCACTTCATGATCGTGGCCGACGGCACCACCGACTTCTCCAAGGGCAACGGCACAGGCGCCTTCGTGCTGCAGACGTTCGAACCGGGCGTCCGTTCGGTCGTCACCAAGAACAAGAACTACTGGAAGTCGGGCAAGCCCTATCTCGACTCCTTCGAATTCATCGCCATCAGCGACGACAGCGCCCGGGTCAACGCCTTGCTTTCCGGCGATATCAATTTTGCTGCCGCGATCAATCCGCGCGCAATGAAGCTGCTGCAGAGCCAGCAGGGCTTCGAACTGTCGAAGACGACCTCGGGCAACTATACGGACCTCAACATCCGGCTCGACATGGATCCGGGCAGCAAGGCCGATTTCGTGACCGGCATGAAATACCTCGTCAACCGCGAGCAGATCGTGAAATCGGCATTGCGCGGCCTCGGCGAAATCGGCAACGACCAGCCCGTCTCGCCGGCGAACATCTTCCACAATGCGGACCTCAAGCCGAAGACTTTCGATCCGGACAAAGCGAAGTTCCACTTCAAGAAGGCGGGCCTGCTCGGCCAGTCCATTCCGGTGGTCGCCTCGGACGCCGCGACCTCGTCGATCGACATGGCGGTCATCATCCAGGCCGCCGGCGCGGAAATCGGCATGAAGCTCGACGTTCAGCGGGTCCCATCCGACGGCTACTGGGACAATTACTGGCTCAAGGCGCCTGTCCATTTCGGCAACATCAATCCGCGCCCGACGCCGGACATCCTGTTCTCGCTGCTTTACGCCTCCAACGCGCCCTGGAACGAAAGCCAGTACAAGTCCGAGAAGTTCGACAAGCTGCTCGTCGAGGCGCGCGGCCTCCTCGACCAGGCCAAGCGCAAGGAGATCTACGGGCAGATGCAGACCATGATCTCCGAGGAAGCAGGCACCATCATCCCGGCCTACATCTCCAACGTCGATGCCCTCTCCAGCAAGGTGAAGGGTTTGGAGGCGAACCCGCTCGGTGGCATGATGGGGTACGCAATGGCGGAATACCTCTGGCTCGAAGCCTAAGAGGCGCCTGTAGGGGACCGGTCAGCCGGTCCCCTGCACTGCATTGCGCAAGATTGTTTGGCCGAACGCAACCGCAGGGAGCTTCCATGAAGTCTGGGGTTCTAAACCTCGTGCTGAAGCGGCTGGCGATCGCGATCGTCACCCTTCTGATCGTCCTGTTCGCCGTGTTCTTCGCCACCAGCATGCTGCCGGGCGACACGGCGTCGATCCTGCTTGGGCAGGCGGCGACGCCCGAGGCGGTCGCCGGCCTGCGCGAGGCCATGCATCTCAACGATCCGGCGATCCTGCGCTTCCTGCGTTGGCTTGTCGGTCTGCTCCACGGCGATCTCGGTACCTCCTACGCCAACGAAATGCCGGTCGCGGCCCTGATCGGCGGGCGCTTCGTCAACACCATGAAGCTCGCCGGCATCACCACGCTGATCTCGGTGCCGCTGGCGCTGACGCTCGGCATCACCGCCGCCATGTTGCGCGGCTCCGTCTACGACCGCACCGTCACCGTGCTTTCGATCGGCGTGATCTCCGTGCCGGAATTCATGGTCGCGACCCTCGCCGTCCTGCTCTTTGCCGTTTATCTGAAATGGCTGCCGGCGTTGTCTTCGGTCAACGAGGCGCACTCGCTTGCCGACCTCGTGCGCATCTATTCGATGCCGGTGATTACCCTCACCTTCGTCATCTCGGCCCAAATGATCCGCATGACGCGCGCCGCGGTGATCGAAACGCTCTCAACGCCTTATGTCGAGATGGCGCTTCTCAAAGGCGCCTCGCGCAGCCGCATGGTGCTCAAGCACGCCCTTCCGAACGCGCTTGGGCCGATCGTCAACGCGGTCGCGCTCTCGTTGTCCTATCTGGTCGGCGGCGTCATCATCGTCGAGACGATCTTCAATTATCCCGGCATCGCCAAGCTGATGGTCGATGCGGTCGCGACCCGCGACCTGCCGCTGATCCAGAGCTGCGCGATGATCTTCTGCCTTGGCTATCTCCTGCTCATCACGGCCGCCGACATCGTCGCCATCATGTCCAACCCGAGGCTCAGATGACAGTGGCGCGCGCGGCATCCTCCCGACGGTCCTTCCTGGGCCACAGCTACAACCTCGTGGGCGTCGTGGCCTCGCTGGTCATTCTGGCGTGGACGCTGGTCGCGATCTTCGCGCCCTACATCATTCCCCATCCGATCGGCGATATCGTCGACGACGACTATTTCGGCCCGATGCGCCAGGGCCTGTGGCTCGGCTCGGACTATCTAGGGCGTGACATGCTCTCCAGGGTTCTCATGGGAGCACGCTACACCGTCGGCATATCGCTTGCCGCCGTCTCGATCGCCTGCTTTTCAGGGGTCGTGCTGGGGATGATCGCGGCCGTCACCGGCGGCTGGTTCGATACCTGCCTCAGCCGCTTCCTCGACGCCATGAACTCCATCCCCAGCAAGCTGTTCGGCCTTGTTGTCGTCGCCGCGGTCGGCTCATCGATCCCGGTGCTGATCCTGACGCTCGCCGTCATCTACATCCCGGGCGCCTACCGCTTCGCGCGGGCGCTTGCCGTCAACATCAACACCATGGATTTCATGACCGTCGCCCGCGTCCGCGGCGAGAGCACTATCTATCTCATCGGCTCCGAGATCCTGCCGAACATCATCCGGCCTGTGCTTGCTGACTTCGGCCTGCGCTTCGTCTTCATCGTGCTTTTGCTCTCCGGCCTGTCCTTCCTCGGGCTCGGTCTGCAGCCGCCTTTAGCCGACTGGGGCGCGCTGGTGCGCGAGAACATCGGCGGCCTGCCCTTCGCGGCCCCGGCCGTCATCGCGCCGTCGCTGGCGATCGCCAGCCTGACCATTAGCGTCAACCTCTTAATCGACAACCTGCCGCAGAAGATCAGGGACCGGGACGCATGACCAATCTCGTCGAGGTCAGAAACCTTCGGATCGAGGCAAAGACCGACGCCGGACGTCTGGTCGAAATCATCAAGGGCGTCAGCCTCGACATCGCCGATGGCGAGATCGTCGCCCTGATCGGCGAGAGCGGCTCCGGCAAGACGACGGTGGCGCTCTCCCTCATGGGCTATGCGCGGCCCGGCTGCCGGATTACTGGCGGCGAGATCAATGTCAACGGCAAGAACATGGCTGCGCTTACCGAGCGGGAACGCGCCAGGTTGCGCGGCACCGACATCGCCTATGTTCCGCAAAGCGCCGCCGCCGCCTTCAACCCCTCATCGACCATCATGGAGCAGGTGATCGAAGTCACGCGCATCCACGGCCTGATGCCACCCGAGCAGGCGCGAAAGCGCGCGGTCGAGCTGTTCCGGGCCTTGTCGCTGCCTGATCCGGACGGTATCGGCGCCCGTTATCCGCACCAGGTTTCAGGCGGGCAATTGCAGCGACTGGCGGCCGCCATGGCGCTGATCGGCGATCCCAAACTGGTCATCTTCGACGAGCCGACGACCGCACTCGACGTGACGACCCAGATCGACGTGCTCAAAGCATTCAAGTCGGTGATGAAGGCGGGCGGCATAGCGGGTGTCTACGTTTCCCACGACCTCGCGGTCGTCGCCCAGATCGCAGATCGCATCGTGGTGCTGAAGGGCGGCGAGGTGCAGGAGACCGGCACGACGGCCGGAATCCTTTCGGCTGCCCAGCATCCCTATACACGGGAATTGCTGGCCGCTTTCGAGCCGAAGTCGAGGCAGATACGGGCGGATGAAGATTCCGGACCAAAGCCGCTGCTTCGCATCGACAATCTGATAGCCGGATACGGCCCGGTGAAAGGTGACGGGCAGCCGGTTATCCGCGCGGTCGATTCCGTCAGCCTGGTCGTGGAGAAGGGCCGCAATCTCGGTGTCATCGGCGAGTCCGGTTGCGGAAAATCGACGCTGGCGCGCGCCATCGCGGGCATTCATCCGGCGGCGACCGGCGATATCGTCTTCGACGGCAAGGCACTGGAGCGCGCCGCCCGGAAACGCACTCGCGACCAACTGCGCGAGATGCAGATCGTGTTCCAGTATGCCGATACCGCGCTCAATCCCGCCAAGCCCATTGAGGACATCATCTCGCGACCGCTGGCCTTCTATCATGGGCTCGACAGGCAGGCGCGCTCGAAGCGTGTCGACGAGTTGCTCGACATGGTGCGCCTGCCGAGGTCGCTGCGCTACCGTCATCCCTCGGAGCTCTCGGGCGGCCAGAAGCAGCGCGTGAACTTCGCGCGCGCGCTGGCGGCCGGTCCGAAGCTCATCATCTGCGACGAAATCACCTCAGCGCTCGACACGGTTGTAGCATCCGCCGTGATCGAGCTGCTCAAGGAGCTGCAGCGCGAGCTGGGGCTCTCCTATATCTTCATCAGCCACGACCTCTCCGTCGTCGAGGCCATCTGCGACGAGATCATGGTCATGTACAATGGTGAGCGGGTGGAGCAGATCACGCCCGACAAGGTCAAGTCGCCCACGCACCCCTATTCCAAACTTCTGTTCTCCTCCGTGCCGAAGCTCGATCCGACCTGGCTCGACGGCCTCGTCCGCGACCCCGAGCTGGTCAGCCAGTACGGCCACCGCTGACCAAACTGACCGTAGGGGATTCGCCGGACTACAGTTGCGAGCAGAGCCGGTAGGCCTCATAGATTGACGAGTAGATGTCCCTGCTGGCGACCGCGTCTCCAATGCGGTGCAGGACGAAGGATCCTGGAGCTTGGAGCCCTTGCACCCCCTTTGTCGCCACTCCCGTCATGAGCGCGATGTCGGTGACGCCCTTATTGGCGGAGCGGGCACGCAATTCCTGGTAGGTATCTTCCACAGGTGCCGTGCCGCGCTCGACAATGAGTTGGGCCGCGGTCATTTCCGTTTCTGCACCGGTGAGCTCATGCCGGAACCGGGCGGCGATGCCGTTGCCGTGGCGCGCTGCCTTGATGAGCCGCAGATCGCCGACGACCCGGATGCCGAGTTCGGACGCGAGTTTGCGGAAACTGACCCGGTCCGGATAGGGTGTCTCGATCGCAAGGGTGTCGTCAGCCATGGCCAGGCTGACCGCATGTCCCAGGCGGGCAAGATGCAGGCCACAGGATATGGCGGCCTGGCGTCCAGTCTCATCGTAGATGAGCACATCGGCCTTCGCGGGCATGACCCCGGTCAAGATATCCCAGACGCTGTCGCAATGTTCAGCGCCCTCCAGCCACTCCATGTCCGGGATGCCGCCTGTGGCGACGATAACGGCATCCGGTTTCTCGGCAAGCACTCCATCTGCGTCCGCATAGGTGTTGAGGCGGACATCCACGCCCAGGCGCGCGAGCTCTTCGGCGCGCCAGTCGACTATACCGAACAGATCCTTGCGGTCGGAAGCCGAGGCCGCAACGAGCACCTGCCCGCCGAGCCGGGCCCCGGCTTCGAACAAGGTCACGCTGTGCCCGCGCTCGGCGGCGACCCGGGCCGCCTCCATTCCGCCCGGACCGCCGCCGACGACGACCACCCGTTTCGGCGTTTCGGTCCGGTCAATGATGTGGCTGACGGTCGTTTCATGGCCGCTGGCGGGGTTGTGAATGCAATGGACCTTCTTGTACAGGCAGTAGGACGCGCCGATGCACGGGCGGATGCGGTCTTCTTCGCCCCGCATCACCTTGTTGACGATATGCGGGTCGGCAATATGCGCCCGGGTCATGCCGACCAGATCGACAAGGTTTGCGCGGATCGCGTGCCGCGCCGTGGCTACGTCCCTGATGGCGGCGGCGTGGATGACCGGCAGCCTGGTTTCCCGCTTGAACTGCCCAACCAACGGCAGAAACGGAGCGCTCCTGATAAACATGCCGGGCATATTCTGCTCGGCCAGTGACAAGTCGGTGTCCATACGGCCGAAGATGCAGTTGAAGAAATCGACATGGCCTTCGCGCTCGAACAACCGGGCGAAGGCAAGGCCTTCCTCGAAATCCGATCCGTCGTCGACCGCCTCGTCGATCACGAAGCGGATCCCGACGGCGAAGTCGTCGCCCACCGCGCGGCGGATCGCTTCGTGAACCATCAGCCCGAAGCGCGCGCGGTTTTCCAGCGAGCCCCCGAAAGCGTCCGTGCGCCTGTTGGTTCTGCGCGACAGGAATTGGCCGATCAGATGGCCGCCGGTGACGGTCTCGACGCCGTCCAGGCCGCCGTCAACGCAGCGCCTGGCGGCACTGGCGTAGTCCTTGACGATCCTGTCGATGTCCGCGGCGTCCATTTCCTTGGGGAAATTCCGGTTTCGCGTCTCGCGGACGCGTGACGGCGCAACCGGGGGCAACCAGTGACCGGCATAGGCAGTAGCGCGCCGACCGAGATGCGAGACCTGACACATGACCGTCGCGCCGTGGCGATGAATTCGCTGCGACAGCGATTGGAGATGAGGGATGATGCGATCGCTGGAAAGATCCAGCTGACCGCCGCCCCAGCTCGAATCGGGCGACGTCATCGCCGAGCCGCCGACCATAGTCATCGCGAGGCCGCCGCGCGCCTTCTCTTCATGATAGCGCTGATAGCGCTCGAGCGGCAGGCCACCCTCGTCCAGCATTGAGGCATGACTGGTGCTGACGACGCGGTTGCGCAGCGTTAGACCCTTGAGCCGAAACGGCTGAAGCAGTGGATCGCCGGATGTGCTCCCCGCTTGGAATGCCGCTGCCGGCACATGCTGCTCCGAACCATTCACGAGGGTTATAGTTCGCGATTTGCAGGACTGCAGGAAAGCTTGAAAATTGTTGGGGCGGCTATACGCTTGGCGTATGGCTGGCTTCGCAAAACTCGTTCCATCCGCACGCGGACTCCTCGTTTTCGAGGCCGCTGTCCGTTCAGGAAGTTTCACGGCCGCAGCGCGCGAGTTCAACGTCACGCAACCCTCGATCAGCCGCAGCATCGCTCAGCTGGAGGCCGATCTCGGCGTGGCTCTGTTCACGCGCGGTCCAACGGGATTGTCCCCGACCCCGGAGGGGCGCGCCCTCTATTCGGCTGTACGGGAAGGATTTGACGGCATCGAGGAGGCGATCGGCACGATCAAGCGGAACAGTGCCGCAAAGCCGGTGGTTACCCTTTCGCTCTCGAGCTCTCTCGCTACGCACTGGTTCGTTCCGAGGTTAACGGCGTTCAACACGCGATTTCCCGACGTGGACCTGAGGTTCGAACTCATCGCCGGCGTTCTGCGAGGACCCGCCGAGAATGTCGAGCTTGCCACCAGAATCCTGGCCGACGACGACATCCACTATCACCGCTGGGCCTTCTCGCCGGAAATCATCGTTCCGGTGTGCAGCCCATCCTATCTGTCGCACCACGGCCGCTTGAACCATGACTCGGACGGCGAAGGTCATATCCTGCTTCATCTCACCGACGCCAAGGAGCAGTGGCTGGACGCCTGGGGCAGCGTAGCCCACCGCAAGACCAGCAGGGCGAAATGGCTCGAATTCTCGGACTACGCGGTCGTGCTTCAAGCCGCGATGAACGGAGAAGGCGTGGCGCTCGGCTGGCTCAGCAATGTCTCAAGGGCACTGCTTCAGGCAACGCTCGTTCCGGCCTCGGACAGGCAGATCAACACCGGACGGATCCATGAATTGATTGCACCTCGCTCACGGCCAGTGCGGCCGATCGTCTCCGATATCCGCGCCTGGATGATCGCCGAGATGCAAGCCGAGTTGAAAGCGTTGCGCGCACTATTGCAGCCCGGGGTCCTGTAGCCCGGACCGCAGCAGACAACTGCAGCGCCCGGCACAGCTACCCGCTGACTACATGGGAAACAGGCTGGGCAGCGGCATGTGCGATTTGACGATCGGCGACTTCAGCACCACGAAGCTGAAATACTTGTCGATGCCGATATCCATATCGGTCAGCCGCTCCATGATCGTCTGGTACTCGCCAATCCCGGCGGTCACGAATTTCATCAGATAGTCGTAACCGCCCGACACGAGGTGGCATTCGATGACCTGATCGATCTTCTCGACGACGGCGAGAAAGCGGGCAAAGTCCACCTGGCGATGGTTCTTCAAGGTGATTTCGGTGAACACGGTCAGTGTCTGGCCGAGCTTGCCGATGTTGACCTGCGCGGAATAGCCCTCGATATAACCTTCCGACTGGAGCTTCTTGACCCGCATCAGGCACGGGCTCGGCGACAGGTGCACCAGTTCGGCCAATTCCACATTGGTGATGCGGCCGTTCTTCTGCAATTCATGCAGAATCTTGATGTCGATCCGATCCAGTTTCACGTCCATCTCCGAAGAACGCAAGCCACAGCACAAAATGCCGCCACTTCTCTAGCCGTGACACTACCACAGCCCGCAGGCCTGTCTATCCGATGGGCCTGCTCTGACACGCAGGGACTCTCGATTTCATTGCGCGCTACGGAATAAAATTCTGCCTGAAGCATAACTGCGGCAGCGGCTGCCTGCGCAACGCGCTAGATTCGAGCCTCGAAGCAGAGAGAGGACCATGCGCGCGCCGCTGCAACAGATCGAGACATCCGACGAACTGCCGCAATCCGCGGATGCGGTGGTGATCGGCGGAGGCATCGTCGGCGTCTTCGCGGCCTACTACCTGGCTAGGCGCGGCTTGAAGGCCGCGCTTGTCGAAAAAGGACGCATCGGCGCCGAGCAATCCAGCAGGAACTGGGGATGGTGCCGCCAGCAGAACCGCGACGCCCGCGAGCTGCCGATGGCGACGCGCAGCCTCGATCTCTGGGAGCGCTTTGCGGCCGAAAGCGGCCAGGACACCGGCTTTCGCCGCTGCGGCCTGCTCTATCTCAGCAATGACGAGGCGGAACTGGCCGGCTGGGCGCGCTGGCGTGACTTCGCCAGAACGGCGGGCGTCACCACGCACATGCTCGACAGCGCCGAGGCCAGCGAGCGGGGCCGCGCCACCGGCAGGACCTGGAAAGGCGGCGTCTTCTCGCCGACCGACGGGACCGCCGATCCGTCGCAGGCCGCGCCAGCGGTCGCCCGCGCCATCCTCCAGCTTGGCGGCACGGTGCATCAGAATTGCGCCGCGCGCGGTATCGAGACCGAGGGCGGTCGCCTGTGCGGCGTGGTCACGGAAAGCGGTACGATCCGCACGAAGGCGGCGGTTTTGGCCGGTGGCGCCTGGGCGTCCTCCTTTTGCCGTCAGTTCGGCTTCCGCTTCCCGCAGGCCTCGATCCGCTCCTCCATCCTGTCCGTCTCGCCCGGCGCGGGGGGCTTGCCGGATGCGCTACACACGGCAAAAATCTCGGCGACGCGGCGCGGTGACGGCGGCTACACGCTCGCCATAAGCGGCCGCGGACGCGTCGACGTGACGCCGCAGCAGCTGCGCTTCGCTTCGCAGTTCGTCCCCATGTTCCTGAAGCGCTGGCGCAGCCTCGCGCCCGGCGGGTTGCAGGGGGTGCGCTCAGGCCACGAAACGCTCCAACGCTGGCGGCTCGACCGGCCGACGCCGATGGAGCGGATGCGTATCCTCGATCCGATGCCGGATCAGGCGACCATCCGCCTGACCCATGCCCGCGCGCTCGAGCTGCTGCCTGCGCTGCGGCAGACGAAGATCAGCGCGGCCTGGGCGGGCTACATCGACAGCACCCCGGACGGCGTGCCGGCCATCGGCGAGATACACGCCGTTCCAGGCTTCTTCCTGGCTGCCGGATTTTCGGGTCACGGCTTCGGCATCGGACCCGGTGCCGGGCACCTCGTCGCCGATCTTGTCACCGGGTTGGAGCCGATCGTCGATCCGAAATCCTACGATCCGCGGCGTTTCGATGCTTCGGCGTGGGGCAAGGTCGCCGACTTCTAGTTTCAAACGCGACATTCCGACATCGCTTGGCAGGTGAACCCTCCGGATTGCATCAGCTCTCCCGAAGAAAGGCGCCGATGGGGGCAGGCCGGATGGGGGCCTGCCCGCGAAACCGGCCGACATCCTCGGGCCTACAGCCGGCGTGGGCTGCGATGAGTTCGGCGGCTGCCAACTGGCAATAACGCCCCTGGCAGCGCCCCATGCCGACGCGCGAGAGCGATTTCACCCGGTTGGCCTCGCCGCCGCCGAGAGTCGTGCCCTCGCGCACGGCCCCGGCAGTGACGTTCTCGCAGCGGCAGACGATCGTATCGTCGGGAAGCGCCCTCACCATCGCGCCTGGCCAAGGAAAGGCCTGGGCCAGACCGCGAGCAAAGCGCTCGAGCCGTGCGAGCCTGCGCAGGTCGGCGCCGACGGAGGGCACCGGGCGTCCAAGA
Source organism: Mesorhizobium sp. WSM4989 (assembly GCF_029625795.1). Classification (NCBI taxonomy): domain Bacteria; kingdom Pseudomonadati; phylum Pseudomonadota; class Alphaproteobacteria; order Hyphomicrobiales; family Phyllobacteriaceae; genus Mesorhizobium; species Mesorhizobium sp. WSM4989. The sequence continues at coordinate 1,320,325 of NZ_JARTVN010000001.1, forward strand.
TCGGCAAGGCACGCCGCCGCGGCAAGGCGCCCGGCGATCTCCGCGCCGTCCGCCCCGAGAGGACGAGCCCCATCACCGGCCAGGTAGATGCCATTGCCGGCCCGTCCCATCCGGTCGGTCTTCGGGAGCGACTGCCGCCATTGCTCGTCATAGGTCAAGGCGCATCCCACAAGGTCAGTCAGATGAGTCTCCGCCCGCAGGTGCCAGCCGATCCCGATCATGTCGCATGGGGTGACGCGCTCCCGGCCGCCGGCGTCGCGCCAGCGCATCCCGGTGACACCCCGTCCATCGGCCTCGATTTGCAAAGGCGTCACGCCAGCGTGGTAGCGGCGACCAAGCCGCGCCCGCAGGGCCAGCCCGCGCAACGCCACGATTGGTCGGGCGGCAAGTCCCCAGAACCCGCGCATCTGCTGGCGCCAGGAAGAGGTGTCGAGCACCGCCGCCACATCCGCTCCGGCCTTGAGGAGTTGCATGCCAACCAGCGTCAGCAAGGGGCCCGACCCGATAAGCACGATGCGCCGTCCGAGTGCGACGCCCTGCGCTTTGAGCGCGATCTGCGCCGCGCCAAGGCTGTACACGCCGGCGTTCTGCCAGCCAGGGATCGGGGCGACGCGGTCTGAAGCGCCGGTGGCGAGGATCAGGCGGTCGTAGAAGACGACCTCCGCGCCGCCCTCCCCCAGCACATGCAGCCGCCCCTCATGCACGGCGATGACGGAGCTGCGCGCGCAATAAGTGAGCCGCCCTTCATCGGCCATCCGGTCGAAGAGCAAATGCAACGCGCGAGCCTTGTCCGCTTCAGAGCCGTACAGTTGCTCCGGAGTTCGGACGAACCCGGCAGGCGGGCGGCGATAGATCTGCCCACCCGCGCGGTGCCCTTCATCGATCACCACCGGATGGAGCCCGGCGTCGACCAGTGTCGCCGCGGCCCTTATGCCGGCGGGGCCCGCACCTACGATCACGATGCGCGGCGATGAGGGCTCGCTCACGGCCAGTTCTCCGGCGGCGTCGTGTGCAGCCGCATGCCTTCGACGACAAGAGTTGTGCACGCACGCAGGCGCGGTCCCCCTTCTTGCCATACCCAGCAGTCCTGGCAGGCTCCCATCAGGCAGAAACCTGCTCGCGGCTCGGGACCGAACTCGGAACTCCGCAGCGCATGTCCTGAAGCCAGCATTGCCGTCAGCACGGTGTCGCCGTCCAGCGCGTTGCGCGTCTCACCGTCGAGAAGGAATTGCACCTCCTCGCGATCGCGCTCGGCCAGCCGGACGATGCGGCCGACCGTGATCATTCGGCGGCCTCTCGTACCGGCCCCGGACGAGGCAGCTCGGGAAAACGTTCGCAGACCGCCTCGAAGGCCGCTTGGACGCCTTCCGGCCCGGAGCGACCTTTCATGCGGCGAAAAATCTCCGTCTTGGCGAAGAACCGCCAGTGGATCGGCAAGGCGTCCAGCAGAGCGTGGAGCCGGTCATAGGCGGCCGGCGTCCACTGCGCTTCGTAGCTGTCGCGCTCCGGCCCGAAATGGAAATGGCCGACGGACGGCGTGTGCCTCGCGCGCAGCCGCTCCGTCGCGCGCTCGTCGACTTCGCCGCCGCGGATAACGACCCCGTAGTCGCTTTCGGCTGCGGCCGGCGAGAGATAGCCGCGCCGCACATCCTCACCGACCCGCCAGGGCTCGCGCTGAAACGGATCGCCGCGTCCGCCGCCGCCGGCGGAGCGGATCGCGAGCACGTCGCCCGGCTGCAGCACCGCCGTGTCGATGTTGCCCAGCCGCCGCTCGCGGTCGGTGCCCGGATTGACGACCATGTCCGACAAGCCGGCCGCCTTGCCGCCCAGCACGCCCCAGGGACGGAAGAAGCTGCGGTCGCGATTGCGCGCCGTAATCCGGGAGTCGGGGGCAAAGACACGAAAAGCCATCTCGGTCGCCAGCCCGCCGCGCCAGCGGCCCGCACCGCCGCTGTCCTGGGCGAGCCCATATTTCACGAACTCGACCGGCGTCTCGGTCTCGGTGATCTCGATCGGCGTGTTCTTGAGATAGGCAGCATCGGCGCCCGATCCATTGGTGCCATCGCGATGCGGCATCGCGCCGCCGCCACCCACGACGGGGTTGACCGCCGCGATGACGCTCCGGCTGGTGCGCTCATCGATGGTCATGACGTTGACGATGCAGTTGTTGCCGGCCGGCGCCGCCGGCAAGCGCTCCGGCAGCACTTGCGAGAAGGCCCCGAAGATGACCGAGCGCAGCCGGGCGCAGGTGAGCGAGCGCATGCCGACGGCGGCGGGATGGACGGGGTTCAGCACCGAACCTTGCGGGGTGATGCAGGTGAACGGCCGGGTGAGGCCCGTGTTGAGCAGGATTTTCGGGTTGAGCGTGTAGAGCACGTAATACACCCCGACCAGCAGCATCGTGTGGCGCGGGTCGCCGCCCGAAGGCACGTTGAGAGAGGAGCCGAGCTGCGGATCGGAGCCGGTGAAGTCGAGCACGGCCTCATCGCCTTTGATCGTCAGCGTCAGCTTCAGCCGGCAGGGATTGGCCTCGACCGAATCCTCATCGGCATAGTCGGCGAATTGCCAGGTGCCGTCGGGCATGGCGCGCAGGACGTCCCGCGCCTGTGCTTCGGCATGGTCAAGAAGAGCGGCAACGCCTTCGACGAAGCCGGCCTTGCCGAACTTCTTCACCATCGCCTGGATCTTGCGCTCGCCGGTGTTGAGCGCGCCAACCAGCGCCTTGATGTCGCCGATGTTGAGGTCCGGCTTGCGCACATTGGTGCTCATGATCCTGAGGATCGTGTCGTCGAAGACGCCTTCCCTCACCAGCTTCATCGGCGGAAAGCGGATGCCTTCCTGATGGATTTCGGTCAGCGCGCGGCTGAGCGAAGCCGGCACAGCCCCGCCCATGTCGGTGTTGTGGATGTGCCCTCCCGTCCAGGCGACGATCTCGCCGTCGACGAAGACCGGCTTCCACAAATGCGTATCGGGCGCGTGCGTGGCGACGTGGCCGGAATAGGGATCGTTGGTGAAGGCGACGTCTCCCGGCCGGTAGTCGTTCACCATGGCGATCGCACGGTGATAGGAAAGCCCCGGATACCATGTGGCGCCGAGCTCCATCGGGACGGCGAAGGTCGCTCCCGAGCGATCCATCAGCATCACCGTAAAATCCTGCGTCTCCTTGACGAAGGCGGAGTGCGCGGTGCGGTGCAGCGTGTGGGCCATGTTCTCGGCCGCCGCGCGGGCATGGTTACCTAGAACCTGAAGATTTGTGCGGTCGAACAAGGCGTCACTCCGCGAAAGTCAGAACGAGATTAAGGTGGCGATCGACCCGCGCCTGCGTTCCGGCGGGGAGGGCGAAGGTGGTATCTTCCTGGACCACCACCGCAGGCCCGTGAAACGCGCTGCCCGGCACCAGGGTCTGGCGGTCATGGAGGTCGATGGTCTCGACGGTCAGACCGGTGTAGACCGGCACCCGGCGCGCCGGATGGGTCGGGACGTCGATCTCGTCGGTCTCGGGGAAGGAGAGCGCCGGACCTGCGCCTATCGCGGACAGCCGAACATTCACGAGCTCGATCGCGCCGTCCGGATCGTGGAAGTCGTAGAGCTGCTCATGGGTACGGTGGAATGCCTGCTCGATCGCGGCCGCGTCGCCGTCCGCCAGCCATTGGGGCGAAAGGACGACCTCGATCTCATAGCTCTGGCCGAAGTAGCGCATGTCGCAGGAGAGTGTCAGTTGCTCGGCCGCATCGTGCCCCTGCGCCGCAAGCCAGTCGCGGCCCTCCTGCGCAAGCGCCTCGAAGGCCTCGCGGATTCCGGGAAGCGACGCGCCGGAAAGCGGGCTGAAGATGGTGCGGATGAAGTCCCCGCGCAGATCAGCCACCAGTCCACCCAGCGCCGATACCACACCGGGGTGGCGGGGCGCCATGACGCGCTTGATGCCGAGCTCGCGGGCCAGGAAGGCACCAAGCATCGGGCCGCCGCCGCCGAATGGCATCAGCGTGAAATCGCGCAGATCGACGCCGGCGCGCGAGGCGAGCTTCTCGACCTCGACGAACATTTCCGACACCGCGATGTCGAGGATCGCCTGCGCGGTCTGCTCGACCGGACGGCCGAGCCGCATCGCAAGTTCGCCGACCGCGCGATGCGCCAGTTGGGTCTCGATGCTGAGCTGGCCATAGGCCATCTCGCTATGGCCGAGCCATCCGCACACCACCATGGCGTCGGTCACCGTCGCCCGCTCGCCGCCACGGCCGTAGCATGCGGGTCCCGGCGTCGAACCGGCCGATTCCGGCCCGACCCGCAGCACTCCTTGCGCGTCGACGCTGGCGATCGAGCCGCCGCCGACACCGATCGAGCTCACCGACACGGAAGGGATATGGAGCGGAAATTCGCCGATCAGCTCGCCGGTGCCGAACTGCGGCTCGCCGTTTATGATGAGCGCGAAATCGGCCGAGGTTCCGCCGATGTCGAGGGTGAGAACCTTATCCTCGCCGGCCTGACGCGCCAGCCACGAGGCGCCGATGACGCCCGAGGCCGTTCCCGACAGCAGCATGTTCACGCAGGCGCGCTTGCCTTCGGCGGCGTTCATCAGCCCGCCGTTCGACTTCGTCAGCATCGGCCGGGCCGGCACGCCGCGATGCTTCAGCCGCTCTTCCAGCGCGGTCAGATAGCCGGAGACGCGCGGATGGACATAGCCATTGAGAATGGCGGTCGAGCTGCGCTCGTATTCGCGGATGACCGGCCACACCTCGGCGGAGGTGAAGACGAAGAGGTCGGGCGCCAGGCGCGCGATCGCCGCCTTTACCGAGGTTTCCTGCGCGGCGTTGCGCCAGGAATGAAGGAAAGACACGATGATCCCCTGCGCCCCGTTCGATTTCGCGGCCGCGACCGCGCTCTCCACCGCCGCCGTGTCGGGCGCCTGGGATTCATTGCCATCGGCGCGCATGCGGGCCGGAATGCCGAAGACCATGTCGCGCGAGATCAGCGGATCCGGCCGCGCGCAGAACAGCGAATACATGTCCGGCATGCGAAGCCGCGCGAGCTCGATCACGTCCTCGAAGCCGGCATTGGTGAACAGCGCCAGCGGCGCGCCCTTGCGCTGGATGATCGTGTTGATACCGACGGTCGTGCCATGCACGAAGCGCGTCATCTGGGTCGGGTCGAAGCCTTCGCGTTCGGCCAGCAAGGTGAGCCCCGTCATCAGCTCGGCACCCGGATCTTCCGGCGTCGTCAGCACCTTCAGCGAAGCGACGCGTCCGGAGTTTGCTTCGAGCGCGCAGAAATCGATGAATGTCCCGCCGATATCGACGCCGACCTTCCAGTCGGCCTTCTTCAGCGCCTCATCCGTCGCAGTGGCTCCATCCATGATGCGTCCCTTTCGGTCTGCTCGGAAACTCGCACGAGCGGACAGTCACGGTCCAAGATGGATGATGGGCAAGAATATAAGTCGTACTTATACCTTGACGCTATGCTCGCCGAGAACGGCGGAGCAGGCCGCACGGATGTCATCGCGCATCGTTTCGTCGGCCCTCGAAAGGGCTCGTGCGCGCGACGCGAGCAGCGCAATCGGGAATTCCGGGCCGCCCGCCAGCGGCCTGACAGCGAGGCCGGAAAACTGGCGCCACGGCAGCAGCGCGTCGACGAGAGCGACGCCCAGGCCGGCCTGGACGAAGCCGACCGCAGAGATCGAAATGTCGATCTCCAGCGACGGCGAAAGCGCCACGCCTTGCGCGCGGGCCGCGTGGGCCAGTTCGTCGGCGGGACGCGTGTTGCCGCGATAGGATATCAGTTCCTGCCCCACGAGATCAGCGAGCGTCAGCTCGGTTTTCTTCTGCAGCGCGTGTCCGCGCGGCAGCAGGCAGGCGAAGCCGACACTGCCGATCACCTCGGCCTCGATGTCGGGAGGCAGGCGGTCATCCATGGCCACGCCGAGGCTCGCATCGCCGGCGCGCAGCATGTCTACAATCGCGGCGATCGGCGCGCTATGGGAACGCAGCAGCATGTCGGGATGCTGCGCCCGAAATGCGGTGAAGGCGCGCGGCAATATCGCCATGGCCGGCGGCGGCGAGGCGGCGACCCGCACCAGCCCGGTCCGACCGAGACGCAGATCGGTGGTCTTGCGGCGCAGGCCGTCGAGCCCCGCCGACAGCCTCTCGGCATCGGGAAAGATCTCGAGCGCCTCAGGGGTCGGCCGCAGCCTGCCCTTGACCCGCTCGAACAGCGTGAAGCCGAGCTCGTCCTCAGTGTGGAGCAGTATCTGGCTGAGCGCGGGCTGGGAGATGTTCAGCATTCGCGCCGCGGCGGTCACGGTGCCGGCGCGCATGACGGCGATGAACACTTCGAGCTGCCGGGCCCGCATTCCTACTCCATAGGTAAAACTTATGGCTTTTATCCAAAGCCATCTTTGACGCATTGCCGCGGCGCCGACAAGATGGATCAGGATCAGCCCTCTGCGCCTAAGGAACGACAATGGATGTGATCGTGCTGGGCGGCGGCCTGATGGGGACAGCTTCCGCCTATTTCCTGGCCAGGCGCGGCGCCCGCGTGACGCTGGTCGAGCGCAACCGGATCGGCGGTGGAGCAACCGTCGCCTCCTTCGGCAACATCCGGCGCACGGGGCGTCATCTGCCGCAGCTTCCGCTGGCCCACCGCTCGCTCCGGCTGTGGGGCGAGGCCGAAAAAATGCTGGGGCGCGATGTGGAATTCCGCGCCACCGGTCACGTGCGGCTGATCTTCGACGAAGGCGGTCTCGCCGACATGCGCAGCTATGCCGAGGCGGCGTGTCCCTGGGGACTCGAGCTGGAGCAGCTCAGCCCGCGCGAGATCCGCGCGCGTTTTCCCGGCCTCGGTCCCGACGCGATCGCGGCGTCGTTCTCTCCGCATGACGGCAGCGGCAATCCGCGGCTGATCGCGCCGGCCTTCGCCGAGGCCGCCCGCAAGCTGGGCGCGAAAATCATCGACGAAGCTCGGGTCGAAAGGATCGAGCGGACCGACTCCGGTTTCCTTGTCGCCAGTTCAAAAGGCGCTTTCGCCGGCGAATGCCTGGTCAACACCGCCGGCGCCTGGGGCGCGCGCGTCGCCGCGCTGTTCGGCGAAGAGGTCCCGCTCGATGCCCGCGGTCCACAAATGGGTGTGACCGAGCCACTGCCGCACCGGATCCTGCCGGTGGTCGGCATCTGGACGCGCGACAAGGACTATGGCGCCTATCTGCGTCAGGTCGAGCGCGGCAACATCGTCTTCGGCGGCGCGGCCGAAAGAGTGTCGGTGGACCTCGATCCAGGCCATGCGGCCGCCGACCCCATGCGCCTGCCGACGCAATTGCGGGCCGTCGCGCGGCTGCTGCCGGCGATCGCGCAAGTCGCGGTCATCCGCACCTGGTCGGGCTGCGAAGGCTATGTCCGCGACATGCTGCCGGTCATGGGACGCTCGTCGACGACGCCGGGCCTGTTCCACGCCTTCGGCTTCAGCGGGCACGGCTTCCAGCTCGGTCCGGGTGTCGGCGACGCCATGGCCGAGCTCATCACCACCGGCGACTGCGAAACGGCCCTCGACGATTTTAGGATAGATCGCTTCAATCGCGGAGCCTGACGAGGCGAGTCGATCCCCTGGGCTCAGGCGTCCTTTGACGCGGAAGAAGGGAGCTTTCCATCTGTCCGAATGACGGCTTGTTGGGTGAGCAGAAAGGTCGCTTTCGGATGGCTCAGACTGGAGTTCGCCCCCAGCAAACCGCGGCCGCGGATTGGAACGCGTGGGCGCTGCGCGACAAGCGATTCATAAGTGTCGTTGTACGAGCATTCCCCGATCGGCGATTCTTATCCCATGCTTTGCTCAGCCCTATCGGCTTAATGTCGAACGCAGGATGCCGCGCAGAACATGGCGCGCTTCTACGGACTTTCCATCGAAACGACATTGTTTTGCGGCGCTTCGGCCAAAGGATGACGACTGAACCTAGACAGTAAGGAGCTTGCGTACATCGGGCCTGTCCAGATCCTCGGCGGGGCCGGTATGCACGATCTGGCCGCGATCCATGATGTTGACCTCGTCGGCAAGCTCGCGGCAGAAATCCAGATACTGCTCGACCAGAAGCACCGCGATCCCCGCCTGGTCGCGCAGATAGCGGATGGCGCGGCCGATGTCTTTGATGATTGATGGCTGGATGCCTTCGGTCGGCTCGTCGAGCACGAGCAGCTTCGGCCGCATCACCAGCGCGCGGCCTATGGCGAGCTGCTGCTGCTGGCCGCCGGACAAGTCGCCGGCGCGGCGGCCGAGCGTCTGCTTCAACCCTGGAAACAGCTCGAAGACATGAGCTGGAACGTTGCGGTCGGCGCGCTTCAGCGGTGCGAACCCCGATTCCAGATTTTCGCGCACCGTGAGCAGGGGAAAGATTTCCCTGCCCTGCGGCACGAATGCGATGCCCGACCGGGCGCGGTCATACGCCGCGCTCCGCTCGAGCGCTTTCCCCTCGAAGGCAACACTTCCGCTCGTCAGCCTATGATGGCCGACGATGGATCTCATCAGACTGGTCTTGCCGACGCCGTTGCGGCCGAGTACGCAGGTGATCTTGCCCGCGCCCGCTTTCAGCGAAACGCCGCGCAGCGCCTGGGCGGCGCCGTAATGGAGCGTGGCGTCGGAGACTTCGAGCATGGTCAGCCCCTTCTCCAGCACCTGAGGAAGGAAAGGTCGAAACGATGCAACGAGACCCGCCAGATCATGCTCAGCGCCCCAGATAGACTTCGACGACGCGTTCGTCGGCCGAAACGAAATCGAGCGTGCCTTCCGACAGCACCGAGCCCTCGTGCAGGCAGGTGACCTTGACGCCGAGCTCGCGCACGAAATGCATGTCGTGCTCGACGACGACAACCGAATGGTCGCGGGCGATGTCCTTGAGCAGGCGCGCCGTCTCCTCGGTCTCCGCGTCGGTCATGCCGGCGACCGGCTCGTCGACGAGGAGCAGCTTCGGGTCTTGTGCCAGCAGCATGCCGATCTCCAGCCACTGCTTCTGGCCATGGCTGAGATTGGCGGCGACCTCCCCGCGCTTGTCGCCGAGGCGGATGATGCCGAGGATGGCGTCGATGCGCCTGGCCCCGCTCGGCGAGCCGCGATGGAAGAGCGCTGGAAAGATCGAGCGCGGCCCCTTCAGCGCCAGCATCAGATTGTCCTCGACGCTGTGGCTCTCGAAGACGGTCGGCTTCTGGAACTTGCGGCCGATGCCCATCATCGCGATCTCGGCTTCGTCATGCCTGGTGAGATCGACCCGACCGTCGAAGAATACCTCGCCCTCGTCCGGCCGCGTCTTGCCGGTGACAATATCCATCATCGTCGTCTTGCCGGCGCCGTTGGGTCCGATGATGGCGCGCATCTCGCCCTTGTCGAGCACCAGCGACAGGTTGTTGATGGCGCGAAAGCCGTCGAAGGAGACCGAGACGCCGTCCAGATAGAGGATGGTGTTCGACTTGCTCATGGTCGCTTACTCCGCCGGCTGCGGTTCGGGGCCGTTGGCCGACCACGCGCCCGGCGTTCTCGCCGCCGAGCGCTCGATCTTCGGCTGCGCTTCCGGCGGGTCGATGCCGGCTTCCGCGGCGAGCGAGGCCGCGCGCAGCGCCCTGGCCTTGCCTCGCCAGCTATCCCACGTGCCGACCACGCCCTTGGGCAGGAACAGCGTTACGGCGACGAACAACCCGCCAAGCGCGAATAGCCAGAATTCAGGCAGCACGCCGGTGAACCAGGATTTGCCGGCATTGACCAGGAGCGCGCCGATAATCGGGCCGACGATGGTGCCGCGCCCCCCGACGGCGGTCCAGATCACCACTTCGATCGAATTGGCGGGCTCGAACTCGCCGGGATTAATGATGCCGACCTGCGGCACGTAGAGCGCGCCGGCGATGCCGGCCATGACGGCCGAGACGCTGAAGGCGAAGAGTTTTACATTCTCGGCCCGCCAGCCGAGGAAGCGGGTGCGGCTTTCGGCGTCGCGCACCGCCATCAGCAGCTTGCCGTATTTGGAGCGCACGATCGCCGCGGTGACCAAGACCGCGAACGCCAGCGTCACGGCGCTTGCTGAAAACAGCGCCGCGCGCGTCGCGTCGGCCTGGATGTTGAAGCCGAGGATGTCCTTGAAATCGGTCAGGCCGTTATTGCCTCCGAAACCCATGTCGTTGCGGAAGAAGGCAAGCAGCAGCGCATAGGTCATCGCCTGGGTGATGATCGAGAGATAAACGCCGGTGACGCGGCTGCGGAAGGCGAACCAGCCGAATACGAAGGCAAGCAGGCCCGGCACGGCCAGCACCATCAGCACGGCGAACCAGAAATGGTCGAAGCCGTGCCAGAACCAGGGCAGTTCCTTGTAGTTCAGGAACACCATGAAGTCCGGCAGGATGGGATTGCCATAGACGCCGCGCGAGCCGATCTGACGCATCAGATACATGCCCATCGCATAGCCGCCGAGCCCGAAGAAGGCGCCGTGGCCGAGCGAAAGGATGCCGCAATAGCCCCAGACCAGATCGAGCGCGAGCGCCAGCAGCGCGTAGCAGAGATATTTCCCGACCAAAGAGACGATGTAAGGCGGAATGTAGAAAGCGCTTTGAGGCGACACCGCGAGGTTTAGCAGCGGCACGATGGCGGCCGCCGCCAGCAGGACGAGGATGGCGATCGCGATGCGCCGGTCGGCGCCGAAGAAGCGCTGCGTGATCATGCTTCCACCGCCCTGCCCTTCAGCGCGAACAGGCCGCGCGGCCGCTTCTGGATGAACAGGATGATCAGTACCAGCACGACGATCTTGCCAAGCACCGCGCCGGCGTACGGCTCGAGGAACTTGTTGACGATGCCGAGCGAGAAGGCGCCGACCAGCGTGCCCCAGAGATTGCCGACGCCACCGAAGACCACGACCATGAAACTGTCGATAATGTAGCCGCGGCCGAGATTGGGCGAGACGTTGTCGATCTGGCTGAGCGCCACGCCGGCGATCCCGGCGATACCGGAGCCGAGCGCGAAAGTCAGCGCGTCGACCCAAGGCGTCCTGATGCCCATGGATGCGGCCATGCGCCGATTGGCGGTGACGGCACGCATCTGCAGGCCCCAGGGCGTTCGCTTCATGACGTAGAGCAGCACACCGAACACCAGCAGCGCGAACACCAGTATCCACAGCCGGTTCCAATTGATGGCCAATTGACCGATGTCGAACGATCCCGACATCCAGGACGGATTGCCGACCTCCTGGTTCGTCGGGCCGAAGACGGTGCGCACCGCCTGCTGCAGGATCAGCGAGGCGCCCCATGTGGCAAGAAGCGTCTCCAGCGGCCGGCCGTAGAGGAAGCGGATGACGCCGCGCTCGATGACGAGGCCGACCAGCGCCGAGACCAGGAAGGCGAGCGGCAGCGCGATGACCAGCGACCAGTCGAAGAGGCTCGGAAACGACGTGCGGATCACCTGCTGGACGACGAAGGTGGTGTAGGCGCCGAGCATCACCATCTCGCCATGCGCCATGTTGATGACGCCCATGACGCCAAAGGTGATGGCGAGACCGATAGCGCCGAGCAGCAGCACCGATCCGAGTGATATGCCGTACCAGATGTTCTGGCCGGCATCCCACAATGCCAGCGTCGAATTGATATGGCCGATCGCGGCGGTTGCCAAGTTCTTGACCGCTCCCTGCGCGCCAGCCTCAACGGAGGTCAGCAGGGAAAGCGCATCGCGGTCGCCGCGCGCCGCGATGGCCGAGATGGCGGCGAGCTTGTCGGCTTCCGGCTTGTCGGAAACCAGAACCGACGCCGCGCGCGCCTGCACGAACATCGTCTTGACGGCTGGGTCGGTCTCAGCAGCGATCGCGGCATCGAGCGGTTCGATATTCGCCGCGTCGGGCGTCTTGAACATGGTCGCGGCGGCGGCAAGGCGCACGCTCGCGTCCTTGGCGCGCAGCGTCAGCGTCCCCAGCGCGTCGCGTATGGCGCGGCGAAGACCGTTGTTGACCTTGATCTTGGTGAGATCGGCCTTGGCGGCATCGGCGGACTTGTCGCCGCTGAAAGGATCGAGCAGTTCGACACCGCTCGCCGCGTCCTTGCCGATGAAGACCTGCGAATCGGCTTTGCGAATATAGAGGTTGCCGTCGGCGAGCGCCGACAGCGGCCTTTCGACGGCCGGATCGCCGCTGGTCGCGAGCTCGCGCACGATGGCTTCCGTGGCCGAGAAATTAGTCGCTGTAGCGAACTTGGCTATTGCCGCGCGAAGATCGGCCTCGCCTGCCTTCGACGGCAGCAGGCTTGCCATCGTCAGCAGCAGCGTCAAGCCAATCGCGCGCAACAGGATCATCAGCTTCAGCGGATCTCGAAAGCTTGAGGTTTCTGCCCGGGCGGGACGCGAAGGCCCGCCCGGGCCGCGGTCTCGGATCGCGGGGCCACGCGGCGACCCGACAGACCTGGGAGGATCAGTTGGTGCCCTTGCCGCCGCACTTGCCGGTGGCGACGTTGAAGTTGCCGCAACTGAGCGGCGCGCGCCAATCGGAGATCAGGTTCTTGGAATCGGGCAGGTAGTCGGACCATTCGTCGCCCATCACAAGGCCGGGCGTTTGCGAGACGGTCTCGAACTGGCCGTCGGCCTGGATCTCGCCGATGAGCACCGGCTTCGTGATATGATGGTTCGGCATCATCGTCGAATAGCCACCGGTCAGGTTCGGCACCGAGACGCCGACCATGGCGTCGATGACCTTGTCCGGATCGGTAGTACCGGCCTTCTCGACTGCCTTCACCCACATGTTGAAGCCGATATAGTGGGCTTCCATAGGGTCGTTGGTCGTGCGCTTGTCGTTCTTTATGAACTTGTGCCAGTCGTCGATGAACTTCTTGTTCTCGGGCGTGTCGACGCTCTCGAAATAGTTCCAGGCGGCGAGGTGGCCGACCAGCGGACCGGTGTCGAGACCGGCCAGTTCTTCCTCGCCGACTGAGAAGGCCATGACTGGAATGTCCTCGGCCTTGATGCCCTGGTTGCCCAGTTCCTTGTAGAACGGCACGTTGGCGTCGCCGTTGACGGTCGAGATCACGGCCGTCTTCTTGCCGGCCGAGCCGAACTTCTTGATCGCCGAGACTTCGGTCTGCCAGTCGGAGAAGCCGAACGGCGTGTAGTTGACCATGATGTCCTCGGCCGGCACGCCCTTCGACTTCAGATAGGCTTCGAGGATCTTGTTGGTGGTGCGCGGGTAGACATAGTCGGTGCCTTCGAGCACCCAGCGCTTCACCGAGCCGCCATCGGCGCTCATCAGGTAGTCGACGGCCGGAATGGCCTGCTGGTTGGGGGCAGCACCCGTGTAAAAGACGTTGCGCTCGCTTTCCTCGCCCTCATACTGGACGGGGTAGAACAGGATGTTGTCGAGCTCCGAGAACACCGGCAACACCGATTTGCGCGACACCGAGGTCCAGCAGCCGAAGACCGCCGCGACCTTGTCCTTGGAGATCAGCTCGCGCGCCTTTTCGGCGAAGAGCGGCCAGTTGGAAGCCGGATCGACGACAACCGCCTCGAGCTTCTTGCCGAGCAGGCCGCCCTTAGCGTTCTGCTCCTCGATCAGCATCAGCATGACGTCCTTCAGCGTCGTCTCCGAAATCGCCATGGTCCCCGAGAGCGAATGGAGGATGCCGACCTTGATCGTGTCGTCGGCCGCTCTGGCGGGGGCCGATATCGACAGGCCGGCAGCGATCACGCCGGCCGAAAACATTTTTGTTATTGTCGAGAAATTGCCCCTCATATTGCACACTCCCAAGCTGGTTGTTTTGCATTGCAACATTGCGGTGCAAGCGACGTGCCAAACCTGACAGTCCAAAGTGCCGGGCAAAAAATCGATCAGTTACAGTTGGTTATAATTTCAACTCAAGTTTTCAACGGCCGCTTCCGCTTCAAGGCGTTGTCAAATTTTGGGCTTCTGCCTCTATTTTAATCGCAATTTTCTATTGCGTGTTTTTAAATCGCCGTTTGCCTTCTGCCGGCCCCGGTAGTCGCACGGCGAGAGATGTTGGGAATTGAAATCTTTGCGCCGCGGGCGGCTAACAAGTGAGGGACCCGGTCCGTCTCGGCGGCGGGCTTTTCCTATCTGGAGCAAATTGTAGACCGCTCGAGTGGTGTCGTCGGTGACGCGAACCCATTGGGTCTCGTCTCGCCGGTCCTGTACGTGGCGGCCGGTCACCCATTCAGCGGCTTCTTTAGGTGGGGTGGTCCTCGCGTAGGCAATACTGCATCCGTCCCCGACATCGTTTCAACGGTGTAGCTGGTCACCGGAAAGCTCTTCAATAAAGCGCCGCATTGAAAGAGCCCGACGGTGTGAGGGACGGCTCTTTTGTCGGGTCTCCTCTGATCAGCCCGTTCCAATCGGGCCCGATAGCCATCCCGACGCAACAGCGCCGCCCAGCTACCGAACTTCGACAAGGGGCGAAGGTCCCAGGAGTTGTTCACCGGCGGCTTTGTCGAGTGCCGCTGCTCGACAGGCGCGCGACTGGTGAACGAAATAGGGCCCCCTGACGCGTTTTCTGCACCCCACTAAGGCTCACGCGCGGCCTAGCCCGGCTTCTGTGGCAAATGGCAATGGTTCCAACATCGCCCTGCCCCGATTTCACATGCCCTTCGCTTCGGCATAGCGCAGACCAGCCGTCAGCGTCTCTGGCGATAGCGCGTGAATTTCTCCTCGAGCGCCACGACTGCTTCGTCCTTGCTTCGTTCAGTGCCCGCCCACCGACATGCGCGCGCCGGCCGCCGAACATTGGTCATGACGGTTCAGAACAACGTCCCGGCACTGGGCCCATCCGCCGCCAAGGATCCGACGCTATCGGAGCCGAGGAACGTCGGGGAGAATCGCAGGGACTCGGACTGCAAAGACGAGTGTCGCTGACTCGCCCGGGTAACGCCGGCGGCTGTGCAATCGACTTTCCTTCGCGGCCGCCTAGCAGTTCGCGTCAGTCTGCGGATCGCACGCCTTGTTTTTCTGGCTCCGTGGCTTGGGCTTGGCCGCCTGCTCGGGCTCGGCCTGCTGCTGCTCGGCGGCGGGCTGCTCCTTCGCCTTCCGTTTCTCAGGCTTGGCCGCCTGTTCCGGCTCGGCCTGCTGCTCGGCGGCGGGCTGCTTCTTGGCCTTTCGTTTCTCAGGCTTGGCAGCCTGTTCCGGCTCGGCCTGCTGCTCGGCGGCGGGCTGCTTCTTGGCCTTCGGTTTCTCAGGCTTGGTAGCCTGTTCCGGCTCGGTCTGCTGCCGCTCGGCGGCGGGCTGCGTCTTGGCCTTCGGCTTCTCGGGCTTGGCCGCCTGTTCCGGCTCGGCCTCCTGTTCGGCGGCGGGCTGCTTCTTGCCCTTCGGCTTCTCAGGCTTGGCGGCCTGTTCCGGCTCGGCCTCCTGCTGCTCGGCGGCGGGCTGCTCAGGCTTGGCGGTCTCTTCCGGCTCCGCCCCATCGGCCCTTGCGCCTTCGGTCGGCTTCGATTTACGGCCAGCCTGAACCTGCTTCACCTGCTCGATGTCCTTTAGCTTAGCTGGTCTTGCCTTGGGGTCGGCTTTCACCTCACCTTCGAAGACCGCGACCGTGTCATTTTCCAATTTGCCGGACTGCTCGGGCGCGTCGGTCTTGCTGACCTTGACGGCAGTCACATTCTGGTCCGTCTCCTTTTCGATCACATCAACATCAATGACTTTGTTGATCACCACGTTGTTCTGGATGGTCACGTCGCCGGCCGGCTGGGCCGCCTCGACAATCCGCACAAACTCGGACCTATCACGGATAACAGCGACAGAAACGTCGGCAGCAAGGAATTCGCGGCTAGGGACCACAACCCAGTAATAATCCGGCGTCGTGTCGAAGGTTACCTCGATTGAAATCAAGTCCGGATCACGGCGCGGCGGCAGCGGAGCCCAAATGATGTGCTCCCTGTCACGACGCCAAGTCACCCATGCTGGCGCCCAGCGAGTGCCCGGAACCCAGTACCAGCCGATATCGTCGGCATAGCCCCACCGGCCGTAATGGTACGTCGCCCAGCCGAATGGCTCGTCGGATACCCAGAGCCAGCCATACTCCTCTGTATAGACCCAATGGCCCAAGGTATACGGGCGCCAATCGTCAGGTACATCAACTGGCACGAAAACGGTCGCTCCATGATACGAGACCCAATCGCCATGGGACGACAGGTCTTCGTAGAATGTGCTGATCGAAACCTCGGTGGCGGCCCTTGCCTGCGACACTAGCGAGAATGGTGCAATCGGGTTGGGGATATCAACGACCGTAAGCAGACAGGCGGTTACGCCGCCCAGCATCAGCCGTACCGCATTTTGGGCAAGGACGCGTTTCATCCCAGTCTTCCTCCGAAACAGATGCGCCCTTCATCTTGAAAACTCGCCGGCAATCGGATTGTTCCGCCTTGCTCCCGCCAGGGCTCGTGGACCTTGCAAATGGTAGCTATGGCGAGCCATTGAACGTACTCGCCTGATGGCCGAACTTCGCGGAAGCTTAAAGTACCGTCATCAGGTTTGAGGGCTGATTTGCAGAATTTACCTTTAGTTTTCAGCCGCTTGGCGTGGAAAAAGGTACCGTCAGAAGCCCTCTATGACGTGACGGTACTGTCAAAAAACATCGTGGCAATGTGGGTGAGGTCCGGCAACCGGTACGGCAGCTCCAAACGACGCACACCGATAACCGGCGAAAATTGCCGGCCAAAACTACTTTTTATCTCAGCGACTTAGATCGAACTCTGGCGCAATTTCAGCGGTGTTCGAATGGGCCTGAATCACTCCCACTCGATGGTGCCCGGAGGCTTCGACGTAACATCGTACACGACGCGATTGATGCCTTTCACCTCGTTGATGATACGGGTGGCGGCGGCGCCCAGGAAGTTCATGTCGTAGTGGTAGAAATCGGCCGTCATGCCGTCGACCGAGGTCACAGCGCGCAGCGCGCAGACGAATTCGTAGGTGCGGCCGTCGCCCATCACGCCGACGGTCTGCACCGGCAAGAGCACGGCGAAGGCCTGCCAGATGGCATCGTAGAGGCCGGCCTTGCGGATCTCGTCGAGGTAGATGGCGTCGGCCTCGCGCAGGATCTCGAGCTTCTCGCGGGTGATGCCGCCCGGGCAGCGTATGGCGAGGCCAGGACCCGGGAACGGATGGCGGCCGATGAAGCTTTCGGGCAGGCCGAGCTCTCGGCCCAGCGCCCTCACCTCGTCCTTGAACAACTCGCGCAGCGGCTCGACCAGCTTCATGTTCATGCGTTCGGGCAGGCCGCCGACATTGTGATGCGACTTGATCGTCACCGACGGGCCGCCGGAGAAGGAGACGCTTTCGATGACGTCGGGATAGAGCGTGCCCTGCGCCAGGAAGTCGGCGCCGCCAAGTTTCTTGGCCTCTTCCTCGAACACCTCGATGAACAGGCGGCCGATGGTCTTGCGCTTCTTTTCCGGATCGCTCTCGCCTTCCAGCGCCGAAATGAAGCGGTCGGAAGCGTCGACCAGGATCAGCGGCAGGTTGTAATGCTGGCGGAACATCTCCACCACGCTTTTCGCCTCGTCCTTCCGCATCAGGCCGTGGTCGACGAGGATGCAGGTCAACTGATCGCCGACCGCCTCGTGGATCAGGAGCGCAGCGACCGAGGAATCGACGCCGCCTGATAGCGCGCAGATCACCTTGCCCTTGCCGACCTGCTTGCGGATCGCCTCGACCGCCTGCTCGCGATAGGCAGCCATGGTCCAGCCCGTGCTGAGGCCGGCGATATGGTGGACAAAGTTGCTCAGCAGCTTCGCGCCGTCCGGGGTATGGACGACCTCGGGATGGAACTGCACCGCGTAAAACTTCCGTGCCTCGTCGGCAATCGCTGCGAAGGGCGCGCCGGTGGAGGTGCCGACGATCTTGAATCCTTCCGGAATGGCGGTGACGCGGTCGCCGTGGCTCATCCAGACCTGATGACGCGTGCCCCTGGCCCAGACACCGTCGAACAGCGCGCAGTCGTTTTCGATCTCCAGGAAGGCCCGGCCGAACTCGCGGTGATGGCCGGCCTCGACCTTGCCGCCGAGCTGAGCGCACATCGTCTGCTCGCCATAGCAGATGCCGAGCACCGGAATGCCGGACGAAAAGACCTCGTCGGGCGCGCGGGGCGAGCCGATGTCGACGGTCGAGTGCGGACTGCCCGACAGGATGACGGCCTTCGGCCGGATGCGGCGGAAGCCCTCCGCGGCTGACTGGAACGGAACGATCTCGCAGTAGACCCCGGCCTCGCGCACGCGCCGCGCGATCAGCTGCGTGACCTGGCTGCCGAAGTCGATGATGAGAACGGTGTCGAGATGTGTCGTCATGGCGAGCCTTTAAAGAAAGAACCGATTCGGCGCAATGGTGGCGCGTTGCGGCGTTCGGTCCTTGCCACAACGCCTAAAGCGCGTCGCGTCGAACGGGCCCAGGCGACGAGCTTCAAGTTTCATCTGATGCATGTCGTTCTCCCAAAACCGCTGCGCACTTTTGGGCGACATGCATTAAGTAAGGCCGATCGCGCCGGACGCAATCGCCTGCTCTAGCAGACCTATCGCCGCCGCCAGCTTCTCGTCGATGACGTGCAGATACTCGGTCCAGTCGCCGACATGCCTGAGATCGACCGCGCCGTCGGAAATACCGCGCAGGCCGATCAGCGGCACGCCGAACAGCTGGCAGGCGCGCAGGCAGGCGAAGGTCTCCATGTCGACCATGTCGGCGTCGATCGCGTCATAGGCGGCCCCGGTGACGATGGCGCCTCCGGTCGACAGCGTCGCGGTCCTGATGCCGGGAATGACGAAGGGCAGCGGCACCGTCACGGGCAGGTCGAGGAACGGCGTCGCGCCCTTCGCGAAGCCGAGCGGCGAAGCGTCGATGTCGCGGTAACTCACCGACACGGCCTGGTAGATTTCGGTCTGTTCGAGCGTTCGGCTTCCCGCGGAGCCTAGCGACACGACGAGATCCGGCAGCGCATTCTCGGCCTTCAACGTGGCGAGCTCGGCGCCGAGGCGCACGGCGGCCTCGACCGGGCCGACGCCGGTCATCAGCGGCGTGAACCGCTTTTTGAGATGCGGACCGTATTCGGCCTCGGCCGCCATGACGAAGAGGACGGATTTTTCCCCTAACCGCGCAACGCTGGCCATGGATCACCCCTCGATGCCGTCGCGGCCAACCACCGTCATCATTGTGCCGGTCATGGTGGCGATCAGCTTGACCTCGCCATCGGCGGCGAAAGCATAGGCCTGGCCGTCGGCAACAATGATGGTGCGGCCTGGCTTGGTCACCGAGCCGCGGAACAGGAAGCGCTCGCCCTTCCCCGGTGCGAGCAGGTTGACCTTGAATTCGATGGTCAGCACGCTGGAATTCTGCGGCATCAACGAGAAGGCGGCATAGCCGCAGGCCGAGTCCAGCGCGGTCGAGATGACGCCGGCATGCAAGAAGCCGTGCTGCTGGGTGAGCGAAGGGGCATAGGGCATCTCGATCTCGATGATGCCGGGCGTGACCAGCGTCAGCTCCGCACCGATGGTGGCCATGGCCTTCTGGCGGGCAAAGGAAGTCCTGACGCGATCCTCATAATCGGGAGCGGGTACGATTTTGGCTGCCATGGCCTTCGCCTCATTTTTGCTGGCGAAGCTTATTGCAGAGGCAGGCAGGACAGGCAATCGCTTATGTTGCAGCGCAGCAAATGCCGGCCGCCCTCATGCGGCCCTGCGCAGGGCGTGGAAATAGAACCCGTCAGTGCCACTGAGCGCCGGCGACAGTGAGATGCCACCGGCTTCGCCAATACGCGCAGCGCCCTCGTGGCCGGGGAAACGGCCGTCCCAGAGCTGGCGGTGGTCGACCGGCGCAAAATCGCCGTGGCGCTCGCGGAAGGCGGCGACCTGCTCGCCGTTTTCGGCATCGAACACCGAGCAGGTGATGTAGACGAGCAGCCCGCCGGGCTTCACGAAAGCCTGCGCCATGTCGAGGATCGCCTGCTGCTCACCTTTGCGGGCATCGAGCTGTCTGTCCGTCAGCCGCCACTTGGCGTCCGGGCGCCGCCGCCAGGTGCCGCTGCCGGTGCAGGGCGCATCGATCAGCACGAGGTCCATGTGACCGGTGAGCGGCGCGAGTTCCGCAGGCTTGCTGACGACCTGGATGTTGCGGCTGTGCGCGCGGCGGATGCGCTCGAAGATCGGCGCCAGCCGGACCTTTTCCGCATCATGGGCGAAGACCTGGCCGCGATTGTCCATCTCTGCCGAAAGCGCCAGGGTCTTGCCCCCGGCGCCCGCGCAATAGTCGAGCACCTGCATGCCTGGCTCGGCGCCGGCGAGCGCTGCTGCAAGCTGCGAGCCCTCGTCCTGCACCTCGAACCAGCCTTTCTGGAAGGCGGGCTCGGCCTGGACGTTCGGATGCCTGCCGTCGCCATTGATCGGCGGGATGCGAATGCCGTGCGGCGCGATTGCGGCAGGTGCTGCACCGGTGCCCTGGAGTTCCGCCAGCACCTTGCCGCGGTCTGCCTGCAGCGCATTGACCCTGAGGTCCAGCGGCGGGCGCATCGCGAGAGCCGCGCCCTCTTCGACCCAGTCATCGCCATAGGCGTGTTCGAGAAGCGGCGCGCACCAGTCCGGAACATCGGCCCGCACGGCATCCGGCGCATCGGCGAGCCTGCCGGAGGCTGCCGCTTTCAGTTCGGCGGCGCTGAGCAGCGGCGGCGCGAACTTGTCGCCGTCGAGAGCGTCATTCAGCGACCGCGCCGTCGGGCCCCATTCCAGCAGCAACGCGCCGAAGCCGATGGCGCGCGGCGTCTCCTCGCCGAAGAGCCAGCCGGCCGAGCGCTTGCGGCGCAGCGCGTCGTAGACGATGTTGCCGATCGCCGCGCGGTCGCCGCCACCGGCAAAGCGGTGCGACAAGCCCCAGTCGCGCAAGGCGTCGGCCACCGGCCGATGCCGCCGGCCGATGTCTTCAAGCACTTCGATGGCCGCCGCCAGCCTTCCGCCCAGTCTCATTCCTGCTTCCGTCTATCGTTGCTTCCAGCCCTGCTCTTAGAGCCTTTCCGGCTCCGATTGAAACACTTCTCTTGCGGTGAAGCCAAAACGACCTGTCCCATGCCATCGTCCATGCAACAGGCGGAAGGTTCTTTTGCGGCAGTCGGCGGTCAGCGGATAACAAGAAAAACGCCTCGCACATGAAACTTCTCTAATGTCTTGACTGGCGGATGCAAAGCAAGACCACTGGCTTAACACTCAGCTTTCCAAGTTTTGCCGGCAGGAATACTCTTTCGCCTGTGATTCGCGACGCGGAAAACGCGTTTTGGCGGATCCCTATGAGGAGAGGGCAATGAAGACTTATCTGGCAGAAGTTCTAGGCACGTTTCTGTTGGTGTTCATAGGCACGGCCTCCGTGGTCACGGGCGGCTTCGGCGGCGCGCTGCCGCTCGGACAGGAAGGGATCGGCCTGGCGTTCGGCATCGGCCTGATCGCCGCGGCCTATGCGATCGGCCCGATCTCGGGCGCGCATCTCAATCCGGCGGTGACGCTCGGCGTGTTCCTTGCGGGGCGGATGCCGGCGAGGGAAGTCGTGCCTTACTGGATCGCGCAGATCATCGGCGCCATCATCGCTTCGCTGGCGCTGTGGATCATCGTCACCGGTCAGGCCGGCGGCCACAGCGGGGGCTTCGGCGCCAATGGCTGGGACGAGGCGAAATGGGGCATGAGCTCGGCCTTCCTGTGGGAGCTGATCGGCACCTTCACCTTCGTCACCGTCATTCTCGGCGTCACCAACGCCAAGCACATGACGGCCTTTGCCGGCCTGGTGATAGGCCTGACGCTGGCAGGGCTCCACTTTGCCATGATCCCGGTGACGGGCACTTCGGTCAATCCGGCGCGCTCGATCGGCCCGGCGCTGTTTTCGGGCGGGGCGGCGCTCGGCCAGCTCTGGCTGTTCATCGTCGCGCCACTGATCGGCGGGGCGATCGCCGGCATCGTCGCCAAGACTGGCATCTTCGAAAAAGACTGATACGTAATGCAAAAGGCGCGGGCATGAACCCGCGCCTTCTCTTTGGGAGGATGAGACCTAAAGCGCATCGCGATCTTTCAGTTTCGCTCCGTGCGCTTTAGTTGCCTTTGTGCCGAAAAGCGGCTCCCACTCTCGGGAGACATGCTTTACTTCGCGACCAGTTCGAAGCGGTCGAGATTCATCACCTTCGTCCACGCCTTCACGAAGTCCTTGACGAACTTCTGCTTGGCATCCGCCGAGCCGTAAACCTCGGCCAGCGCACGCAATTGCGAGTGCGAGCCGAAGATCAGGTCGGCGCGGGTGCCGGTCCACTTGACTTGCTTGGTCTTGCGGTCGCGCGCCTCATAGACCTCATCCGAGTCTGGCTCGGAGCCGGCCGCCGGATCCCAGATGGTCGCCATGCTGAGCAGGTTGATGAAGAAGTCGTTGGTCAGCGTGCCCGGCCTGTCGGTGAACACGCCGTGCTTTGAGCCGCCATGATTGGCGCCGAGCACGCGCAGGCCGCCGACCAGCACCGTCATTTCCGGCGCCGTCAGCGTGAGGAGCTGCGCACGGTCGACCAGCATCGCTTCGACGGACATGGGCAGCCTGCCGCGGACATAGTTGCGGAAGCCGTCGGCCCTCGGCTCGAGTGCCGCGAAGGATTCGACATCGGTCTGCTCCTGCGAAGCGTCCATGCGGCCTGGCGTGAAGGGCACGTTCACCTCATTGCCGCCGTCCTTCGCGGCCTTCTCGATCGCGGCGGCGCCGCCGAGCACGATCAGGTCGGCGAGCGAGATCTTCTTCTCGCCAGCCTGCGCCGCGTTGAACTCCTGCTGGATGGCTTCGAGCTTCGCCAGCACCTTCGAAAGCTGGGCCGGCTGATTGACTTCCCAGTCCTTCTGCGGGCTGAGACGGATGCGGCCGCCATTGGCGCCGCCGCGCTTGTCCGAGCCGCGGAAGGTCGAGGCCGAGGCCCAGGCAGTTGAGACCAGTTCAGGAACCGTGAGGCCGGAGGCCAGGATCTTCGCCTTCAGCGCGGCGATATCCTCTTCGCTGACCAGTTCGTGGTCGATCGCCGGAATCGGATCCTGCCAGATCAGCTCTTCCTTCGGCACGAGCGGGCCGAGATAACGAACCACCGGGCCCATGTCGCGATGGGTGAGCTTGAACCAGGCGCGGGCGAAAGCGTCGGCGAACTGGTCCGGGTACTGGTGGAAGCGACGCGAGATCTTCTCATAGGCCGGATCGAAGCGCAGCGCGAGATCGGTGGTGAGCATGGCCGGAGCATGACGCCTGGAGGGATTGTGCGCGTCCGGAACCGTGCCGGCGCCGGCGCCGCCCTTCGGCGTCCACTGATTGGCACCGGCCGGGCTCTTCGTCAGCTCCCATTCGAAGTTGAACAGGTTGTCGAAGAAATTGTTGCTCCATCTGGTCGGCGTCGTGGTCCAGGTGACCTCCAGGCCCGAGGTGATGGCGTCGCCGGCAATGCCGGTGGCATGTTTGCTCGACCAGCCGAGGCCCTGCGCTTCGATGCCGGCACCTTCCGGCTCCACGCCCACCAGCGAGGCATCGCCGGCGCCATGGGTCTTGCCGAAGGTGTGGCCGCCGGCGATCAGCGCCACGGTCTCTTCGTCGTTCATGGCCATACGGCGGAAGGTCTCGCGGATGTCGCGGGCCGCGGCGACCGGATCCGGCTTGCCGTTCGGGCCTTCCGGGTTGACGTAGATCAGGCCCATCTGAACGGCGCCGAGATGGCCCTGCAGTTCACGGTCGCCGGAATAGCGCTGGTCGTCCAGCCACTTCGTTTCGGAGCCCCAATCCACGTCCTGCTCCGGCTCCCACACGTCGGCGCGGCCGCCGGCGAAGCCGAAGGTCTTGAAGCCCATCGATTCCAGCGCGACGTTGCCGGCAAGGATCATCAGGTCGGCCCAGGAGATCTTGCGGCCGTATTTCTGTTTGACCGGCCACAGCAGCCGGCGTGCCTTGTCGAGATTGGCATTGTCCGGCCAGCTGTTCAGCGGCGCGAACCGCTGCTGGCCGGCACCGGCGCCGCCACGCCCGTCGCCGATGCGATAGGTGCCGGCACTGTGCCAGGCCATGCGGATGAAGAGCGGTCCGTAATGGCCGAAATCGGCCGGCCACCAGTCCTGCGAGTCGGTCATCACATGGTGCAGGTCCTTGATCACGGCATCGAGATCGAGGCTCCGGAATTCGGTGGCGTAGTTGAAATCCTCGCCCATCGGGTCCGAGAGGTTCGACTGCTGATGAAGAACGCCAAGGTCGAGCAGATTCGGCCACCAATCCCGATTGGTCCTGCCGGCGGATCCATGCGCCACGGGGCATTTGCCAGCGCTGTTGTCGTCGGTTTTCGCGTCCATCTTACTCTCCAGGGTTTTGATTTTTCCGAGATTGATTCTGCGCAGATTTCGGGGCCGGCCAGCGGCCGCGCCAATCTGGAATGATTCCAGCCTAGGCCGGCTTGGCGATAAAGACAAATTGCCTTTCCTGTTCGTTTTGATAAGCTTTCCTTATGATCGGCCTCACCGTGCGACAGATGCTTTATTTCGACGCGCTGGCGCAGACGCTGCATTTCGGCCGCGCCGCGAAGCTTGCCGGCGTCAGCCAGCCGGCGCTCTCCGCCCAGATCGCCGAAATGGAAGAGCGGCTGAACTGTCTTCTGTTCGAGCGCGGCGGCAAGGCGGTGCGGATGACGGACGAAGCACTTGTGCTGCAGCCGCGCATCGAGCGCATTCTTGCCGATATACGTGACGTCGAGACAACCGCCCGGCGCGGCCGCCCTGCGATGGAAGGCCGCTTCCGGCTGGGCATAATTCCGACCGTAGCGCCCTATCTCCTGCCGTGGGTCCTGCCGGAATTGAAGAAGCATTTCCCGGGCCTGCAGCTCGAACTGCGCGAGGCGGTGACGGCATCGCTGGTCGAGGACAATGTCTCGGGCAAGCTCGACGCTTTCATCGCCGCGCTGCCGCTCGACCATCCGGGGCTTGTCACGGAAGAGCTCTTCCCGGACCGCTTCTTCCTTGCGGTGCCCGCCGGCGATCCGGCTTTCGCCTCGCCGCCCGTGCCGCCGGAAAGCCCGGCGCTGGAACGGCTGATGCTGCTCGAGGAAGGTCATTGCCTGCGCGAACAGGCTCTGGCCGTCTGCGGCAATGTTCGGCCGGTGGCGATGGCAAGCTATGGCGCCACCAGTCTCACCACGCTCTTGCAGATGGTGGCGCATGGGCTGGGCGTGACGCTGGTTCCGGAAATGGCGGCAAGCGCCGCCGGCGTCATGCCGGACCTCAAGATTGTGCCGTTCCAGGAGCCGATGCCGCAGCGCATGATCTGCCTCGCATGGCGGCGCAACAAGGTGCGCCAGGACGAATGCGTGGAACTGGCAAAGATCATACGGGGATTGGATCATGCGGTGCTGGCGAGCTGACCCTGGTTTCTGAGCTTTGCCCAATCCCAATTCTCAGCCAACGCCCCGTATCGGAAGCTTCTGCTGCTTACCGGAGCTAACGCTGCCCGCTTCGAAAATCCGATAGTGCGGGTCCCAACCTCGAGTTCTCTATCCCTCGTTCGATTGCAAGCCTTCACGGCACAAATATGAGAAATACGTAGGTAAAGAACACCACAATATGAACCATTCCGGTCAGGAATGTCGTTCTTTCGGTGCTGAAGCTTACGCTGCAAATGAAAAGCGCCAGGGCCAAAAGTACCGCATCAGCCGCCGGAAGCCCAAGGGTCAACCCTCGGCCTGTCAGCAGGCTGGCGGCCGCGACCGCCGGTATCGTCAGACCGATGGTGGCGCAGGCCGAACCCATCGCAACGTTGAGGCCGCGCTGCAGCTCATTGTTGAGCGAGGCGCGAACCGCCGAAATGGCCTCCGGCATCAAAACCAGCCCGGCGATCATCGCTCCCACGATACTGTCGGCCTGGGTCACCTGGTAGGCAACGAGCGTGTCCTCGACACCGGCGGCGACCTGCTCGGCCAGCATGACGATGCCGATCAGCCCGCTCAGCAGCAGCAGAACGCCGACAGAAAGGCTTTCGTGAAGGGCAGTTCGCATCGAAACGTCGTGCGCCTGTTCCTGGACGAAGTCGTCCCGGTGCCGAACGGTCTGGGCGAACACGAAGCTTGCATAGAGCAGCACCGAAAGGACGCTCACAAAACCAAGCTGGCCCGCCGAAAACGTGCCTGGATCCGTCGTCTGGGTGTAGGTCGGCAGGACAAGCGTCATGACAGTCAGCGCGATCAGAACCGCGAGATACGCGCTGGTCCCTTGCCGAACGATTGCCTGCTTGCGATGACGCCAGCCGCCAAGCGTGAGACACGTACCGACGACGCCGGTAGAGATAATCATCACCGTCGAGAAAACGGACTCGCGCGCCAATGTCGGGTTGTTCTCTCCATGCAGCATCATGGAAACGATGATCGACACTTCGATTGCCGTCACGGCAAAGGTCAGCACCAACGTCCCGTACGGCTCCCCCACGCGCCGGGCCACTGCCTCGGCGTGGTCGAGCACCACGAAAATGGTGATGAACATGATCGCACTCGAAAGCGCTCCAACGACAATCCTGATGTTCAGCGAACCTTCGTCCACCGAAAGGCCGCTGGCTCTGACCGCGACAGCCGTCACCAGGGCGGCCAATGGCATCGTGTAGGAAGTCACCGACCGCGCGAAACCAGTCATTGAAGCCCCTGCGTTTCCGCGAATTTAGCGGAAAAGCCTGTGGGAAGCACCCCAGCCGACATCATTGCGAAGTGGACGGACCGATCGCCCGGCGTTCGACTTCTTCCGGGAAGCCGATCCGCTGCTGCCGAGGATGCTCGAGGAGTTGCGGCGCCGGCTGTTCCAGCGCACCGAAACCTCGAGATGCCGTGGTCTACGCCGTTTCCCGCCCCGGCAATGACCAACCTCAAAGCATCCGCGCCAGGACTTTACGCGTGCGTGACGTGCTCCCCCTTGCCGGTCTAGGGTGAGGCGGCTTTAGGAAACGATCGAACGGCTTCTGGCATCGACGGTGTCAATCGCCTTGCGAACCGCCGTGCAGAATTTTCGCAAAAGTTCCGGTTCGTTCCCCAGCCGCTGGCGCAGGGAGAATGGTATCTCCAGCTGCGCTCCTTTGCCGGTCAATCCGCGATTGACGATGTTCAAATCGCCGATGCCTGGAAAAATATGGTTGTCCTTTTTTGTATTGAAGCCGGCTTCCTGAAGACGTCCAACTAACTCTGTAATCAGCGCAGCATCCTTGCCGCCCAAATAGACTGTCAAGGGATCGTCCCGATCCTGGCGACCATGGATAGCAACGACAATCGACTTCGCCCGCACCAAGTCGAGCGCGGATTCCTCGTCAAAGTTATTTGACGTTATGTGCAACTCGCGATTGTTGTGCGGCATCACTCCTTCAAAGCAATACAGATCCAGATCGCTCCCTGCCACCGTCTCGGCAATCAGGGAGGTGCGGGGCTCGATCTTCCCACCGTGCGGGGCGAGGACGATCGCATTGCCGGTTCGAGCGCCACGCCGCACGACGATGCGATAGTCCACGTTTTCGATTTTGGCGGCCTTCAGCGCCGCGAAATTTGGGAACTCGTTGTCCATAATCCCATCCAAACGCGTGGTCGGCAGTTGCGCTTCGAGCGCGTTTTGCGAAGGCTGAATATTTCCGGATCAATCCCGCCTCACGCCGTCTTCTGCGCCACCAGCCCCAGTTCCTCCACCATTGCCTCGCGCATCAGGAATTTCTGCGGCTTGCCGGTCACCGTCATCGGCAGCTCGGTGCGGAAGCGGATGTAGCGCGGCACCTTGTAATGCGCGATCTGGCCGCTGCAGAAGGCCTTGATCTCCTCAGCGGTGGCGATCTGGCCGGGCTTCAGCACGATCCAGGCGCAGATCTCCTCGCCATATTTGTCGTCGGGAATGCCGAAGACCTGCACTTCCTTGATCTTGGGGTGGCGGTAGAGGAATTCCTCGACCTCGCGCGGATAGACGTTCTCGCCGCCGCGGATGACCATGTCCTTCACCCGGCCGACAATGTTGCAGTAGCCCTCCGCGTCGATCGTCGCGAGGTCGCCGGTGTGCATCCAGCCGTCCGCGTCGATCGCCTCGCGGGTCTTTTCCGCGTCGTCCCAATAGCCCTTCATCACCGAATAGCCGCGCGTGCAGAGCTCGCCCGGCTCGCCGACCGGGACGGTGGCGCCATCGGCGCCGATCGCCTTGACCTCGACATGCGGATGGATGCGGCCGACCGTGGAGACGCGCTTTTCCAGGGGGTCGTCGACGCTGCTCTGGAAGGAGACCGGACTGGTCTCGGTCATGCCATAGGCAATGGTCACTTGCGCCATATGCATCAGCGACACCACCTTCTTCATCACCTCTATCGGGCATGGCGAGCCGGCCATGATGCCGGTGCGCAGGCTGGAGAGGTCGAAGCTACGGAAATCGGCATGATCGAGCATGGCGACGAACATGGTCGGCACGCCATAAAGGCCGGTGCAACGTTCCTGCGCGACGGCCCTGAGCGTCGCGCCCGCATCAAAACCTTCGCCAGGGAAGACCATCGTGGCGCCCTTGGTGACGCAGCCCATCGTGCCCATCGACATGCCGAAACAATGATAGAGCGGCACAGGGATGCAGAGCCGGTCGTCGACGGTGAGCTTGATTGCCGAGGTGACGAAGCTGCCGTTGTTGACGATGTTCGAATGGGTGAGTGTCGCGCCCTTCGGCGCGCCCGTCGTTCCGCTGGTGAACTGAATGTTGATGGCGTCGCCGGGCTTCAGGCTTTCGGAGATGCGATCGAGGCTGTCATGCTCGTCGCGTCCGGCCATTGCCAGCACATCGCCGAAATTGAACATGCCGGGCGAGTTGTCCTCGCCCATGCGGATGACGATCTTCAGCGATGGCAGCTTCTTTGCCTCGAGCTTGCCGGGCTCGGCCTTGGCGATCTCCGGCGCCAGCGTCTCGATCATGCCGAGATAGTCGGAGGTCTTGAAGCTGACCGCCGTGACCAGCGCCTTGCAACCGACCTTGTTGAGCGCATATTCCAGCTCGCTGAGCCGGTAGGCCGGGTTGATGTTGACCAGGATCAGGCCGATGCGCGCGGTGGCGAACTGCGTCACCAGCC
Source organism: Mesorhizobium sp. WSM4989 (assembly GCF_029625795.1). Lineage (NCBI taxonomy): Bacteria > Pseudomonadati > Pseudomonadota > Alphaproteobacteria > Hyphomicrobiales > Phyllobacteriaceae > Mesorhizobium > Mesorhizobium sp. WSM4989. The sequence continues at coordinate 1,349,378 of NZ_JARTVN010000001.1, forward strand.
ATTCCCAACGGTTGGGCGACCAGATGCCGACGCGATCGCCCTTCTCCAGCCCGAGCGCCAGGAAGCCGGCGGCCAGCGCGTCGACCGCATCCGACAGCTCGCTCCAGGTGAAGCGCTTGTCTTGGCCGACGAAGACGGCGGCATCGAGCGTGGCGTATCTGCTCACCGTATCGGAGAACATTTCCGGAATGGTGTTGTCGAGCAACGGCGTCGAACGGTCGCCCGAGACATGCGCCCTGCCGTCCATCGGAGCAATGAAGGTGCCATGCGTTCCGCGCCCGCGCAGATTGGTGGCGTTCATGAGCTCGTCGAGTTTGATCGCCATCGCCGTCACCTCCCGGGATGAGCCAGCCTATCAGCCTGCCGGGACGGTGGAAACCCGCCGAAGGTATGGGTTAAGCGACCAGCGCAGCCATCTTCGTGGCGATGCCACGCAACTGTGCCTCATCGGCCGCGTCGCGGACCTTCCTGGAAGCAACGAGACAGGCTTGCGACTTCAGGATTATTCCATCGCCCAGCACCTTGAGATGGTTGGCGCGCAGCGTCGAGCCGGTGGTGGTGATGTCGACGATGACGTCGGCAAGGCCGGCCGCCGGTGCGCCTTCGGTGGCGCCGAGGCTTTCGACGATGCGGTAGACCTGGATGCCGTGCTTCAGCGAAAAGAACTGCTGCGTCAGCCGCCAGTATTTGGTAGCGATCCTGAGCCGCCGGCCATGACGCTGGCGGAAATCGGCGGCGACATCGTCGAGATCGGCCATGGTATCGACGTCGAGCCAGATATCCGGCACCGCCACGACGACATCGGCATGACCGAAGCCGAGACGGGCGACGATCTCGGCGCGTGCTTCCCAGCCCGCGAGGTTTTCGCGCAGCAGATCCTCGCCGGTGATGCCGAGATCGACCGCGCCCTGGCCGATCTCGCCAGCGATCTCGGACGCGGAGAGGAAGGCCACCTCGACATTGTCGAGGCCCTCGATCCGGGCGCGGTATTTGCGGTCGTCCTGGGGCAGAGTGACCGCCAGTCCGGCCTTGGCCAGGACTTCAAGCGACTGCTCCTTGAGCCGGCCCTTGGATGGGATCGCCAGCGTGATCATCGCGTGGGCTCCCGTAATGCTTCGATGCGGTCGAGCCAGACCGAGAAGCCGACGCCCGGGATCGCCTTCTTCGCGCCGAGCAGCGTCAGCAGCCGATCGTAACGACCGCCGCCCACCAGCGGACGGTCGCCACCCTGCGCAGCAATCTCGAAGACGAGACCGGTATAGTAATCGAGCGGACGGCCGAAGGCGGCGTCATAGCGGATCTTTTCGACCGGCAGGCCATGCGCCGCGATCGCCTCGGCGCGGGCGGCGAAATTTTCGAGCGCCGCGCCAAGGGACAGGCCGGCAGCGGCGGCGAATTTTTCCAGCGCCTCAGTTGCTCCGCCCAGCGCGACGTCGATCTCGAGAAATCCTTTCAACGCCGAGAACGCCTCGTCGGACAGCCGCACGCTGCGCAGTTGCGCCTTCTCGATCAGCCGCCGCGCGATGTCGGCCGGGGCGCGGCCCGAGGAGGCCGACAGCCCGGCCTCTTCCATGCCGGCGGCGATATAAGCGGCGAGGCCGTCGGTATCGCTGTCGAGCACCAGCAAGGCCACCGGACCCGACAGCTGGCTGTTGCGCGGCGGATTGGCGAGGTCGGCAAGGGCCGCTTCCAGCATCGACGCCGAGCCGAAGGCGCGGGCGAGGCGCATGCGCCAGCCACGCGGCAGGCCGAGCGCGGCCAGCACCGCCTCGAACAAGGTCTGGTCGCCGAGCGTGATGGCGAGCGGCACGCTGGGCAGCACCAGCGAGAGCAGCGCGTGCGCGTCGGCCAGCGAGCGCGCGTCAGCGGCGGCGGTATCACGATCGCCGAGATCCTCGATGCCGGCCTGGAAGAACTCGTTGCCGCCCTCGCGGCGCTGTCGGAACACCTCGCCGAGATAGGAATAGCGCCGAGGCGTGCCGGCCTGGCTGGCGATGTGGTCAAGGCAAACCGGAATGGTGAATTCCGGTCTGAGGCACAGCGTCTTGCCGGTCTCGCTTTCGGTCAGAAAAATGCGGCGGCGCAGATCCTCGCCCGCCATGTCGAGGAACGGGTCGGCCGGCTGCAGCACGGCCACCTCGACCGCGTGGGTGTCGCGCGCGGCGAAGAGTTTTGCGACGTCGGCGGCGATGGCGGGATAGCGGGAAGTCATAAACCGCCACCTTCCCTTCTCCCCTTGTGGGAGAAGGTGGATTGGCGCGCAGCGCCAAGACGGATGAGGGGTGCTGGAAGGAATGAGACGCCGGCGCTCCCTGGAACACCCCTCATCCGACCGAGCTTCGCTCGGCCACCTTCTCCCACAAAGGGAGAAGGAGAGGTTGGCGCCCTACTTGCCACGTGCCCGCTCCTCGGCCTGCGCTGCCAGGATCTTCTTCACCTCGGAGAGCAGCTCGCTCTCCGCCACCGTCACCTGCGCCGGGCGCGCGGCGCGCCATTCCGCGTTATCGGTGATCTCGGCCGACAGGCGCGCGCCTTCGATCAGGTCCTTGATCTGCACCTCGCCCTTGACGCGCTCGTCGCCGCCCTGGATGACGGCGATCGGGCTGCCGCGACGGTCGGCATATTTCAGCTGCGCCTTCATACCGGCGCCGCCGAGATACATTTCCGAGCGAATGCCGGCGGCGCGCAGATCGGCGACCATCTTCTGGTAGCGGCCGAGGCTTTCCGTATCCTTATCCATGACCAGGACGACGACCGGCGCAATGACGTCGGAAGTGTCGAGCTTGCCGAGGTTCTTCAGCGCCGTCATTAGCCGCGAGACGCCGATCGAGAAGCCGGTCGCCGGTACCGGCTCGCCGCGGAAACGCGAGACCAGCCCGTCATAGCGGCCGCCGCCGCCGACCGAGCCGAAGCGCACGATCTGGCCGTCCTCGTTGGGGATCTCGGCCAGCAGCTCGGCCTCGAAGACCGGGCCGGTGTAATATTCGAGGCCGCGCACGACGGAGCGGTCCATCGCAATGCGGTCCTCGCCATATTCTGCAGCCCTGACCAGAGCTTCAATCGTTGCAAGTTCGCCGACGCCTTCCTGATACACAGCGTTGGCACCGACGCTGGAATCCTGGCCAGCCTGGCCGTTCCTTGCCGTTGCGAGAAGAACCGATTCGGCCTGCGCGTCGTTCAGCCCCGCGCCCTTTGCGAAATCGCCTTCGCCTTCCTTGCCGCCATCCCATCGGCCCGGGCCAAGCAGCAGCCTCACGCCTTCCGGGCCGAGCTTGTCCAGCTTGTCGATGGCGCGCAGCACCGTCAGCCTGCGCCCAGCATTCTCCTCACCGCCAAGCCCAATCGCCTCCAGCACACCGTCCAGCACCTTGCGGTTGTTGACGCGGATGACGTAGTCGCCGCGCTTGATGCCAAGCGCCTCCATCACGTCGGCCATCATCATCGCCATCTCGGCGTCGGCGGCGACGCCCGGCGTGCCGATGGTGTCGGCGTCGAACTGCATGAACTGGCGGAAGCGGCCGGGGCCCGGCTTCTCGTTGCGGAACACCCAGCCGGACCGGTAGCTGCGATAGGGTTTCGGCAGGCGGTCGTAATTCTCGGCGACGAAACGCGCCGTCGGCGCCGTCAGGTCGTAGCGCAGCGACAGCCACTGGTCGTCATCGTCCTGGAACGAGAAGACGCCTTCGTTCGGGCGGTCCTGGTCGGGCAGGAATTTGCCCAAAGCATCGGTATATTCGATCATCGGCTGGTCGACCGGCTCGAAACCGTAAAGCTCATAGACCGAGCGTATAGTCGCCATCATCTTCTCGACGGCGCGAATGTCTTCTGCGCTGCGGTCGGCAAAACCGCGCGGCAGGCGCGCTTTCGTCTTTTCCGATTTGTCGGCCATGGATGGGTCTTTTCGCTATGTGAACGCTGACTTATTTCGAGCGGGCGTGTCCTAGACGATACCGCCTTGGGCGGCAAGGGTTGGCGCCTTCCCTTCTCCTTGTGCGAGAAGGAAAGGCCGCGCCTTCGAAACAAAACGGCGCCAAGAACGAAACAATTGCGTCACCAGCGCGGCATGCTGCCGACACAATCAAGGACCATAAAGCGCGCCGAAATAAGGGTTCGGGCCATGACGACCACGGAAGACATCATTGAGAGCAAGCCGGTTCCCAAGCTCCGGCCGGCCGACAGCGCCACCCCCAAGCCGGCGCAGCAGCCCGCAGGGCCGTTCGGGGTCGTGGCAGAAGCCCACAAGCCGACGGTGCGCGACGCGCTGGTGACCGGACTGCTGGTGATCTACCCGGCCTTTGCCGCCGTGGCGGCCATCATCGCCGGGCTGTTTCTGACTAGCGCCGGTAGCCTCTGATCTTGCCCCACCCTCCAATCTGAGGACGCGTAGCGTCGGAGGCGAGAACTCGGTTTTGCGACCCGACCCGCGCCTTCGGCGCGACCTGCCCACAAGGGGGCCATAAGGGGCAGGTAGAGGTGACGCTATTTCGGTCTCTTGAACCTCTGCCGCTCGGCCTCCACCTCTGCCCGGCAGACACAGCCTTCGAGATGGTCGTTGACCAAGCCCATCGCCTGCATGAAGGCGTAGACGGTCGTCGGGCCGACGAAGCTCCAGCCGCGCTTCTTCAGGTCCTTCGAGATCCGGACCGAGACCGCCGTCGTCGGATTGGCGCGCAGATGCGCAAGGTCGACAACCGTCGGCCGCTCGTCAGGCCCCGGCTCGAACTTCCAGAACCAGGCGGCCAGCGAGCCGAATTCATCGGCCATTTCACGGGCGCGCCTAGCGTTGTTGATGGTCGAGACGATCTTGCCGCGATGGCGGATGATGCCGACATTGCCGAGCAGACGCTCGACATCCTTGTCGGTGAACGCCGCCACCCTGTCGAAGTCGAAATTGGCGAAAGCCTCGCGGAAATTCTCGCGCTTGCGCAGGATGGTCAGCCAGGAGAGACCGGACTGGAAACCTTCGAGGCAGATCTTTTCGAAGAGCCGGCGATCGTCCGCTACCGGCCGGCCCCATTCATGGTCGTGATAGTCCAGATAGTCCGGCAGATTGCCGTGCCAGAAGCAGCGCGCGATACCGTCGGGGCCATCGAGCAGGCCGGCATTTTCTTGTTCCATTGTTAGAAATCCGTCCGTTAATGCGCGCAAGCGTCGGTTTTACCGTGGCTTTACCAGATTCCTGAACCGGCCGGTAACCACACCACAAAGTTTACTGACAAGTCGGCATTTTACGCATTCCGATTCATGTTTTGCTTGCCGCTCAGCGCCAAGGATCGCCACGCCGAGGCCTTTTCCCCCTGCCTCGGACGAGTTCGACGATCAAGGTGCGTTCCGATGAAGACAGCGTTCACTTTCGTGCTCGGCGCAGCCGCGGTGCTTGCCGCCGGCGCGACGACCTCTTTCGCCAATGACCGTTATGCCGACAGGCCGCCCGTGATGGTGAGCCCCGATCTTTCAGCGCCTTGGGTGCTGCAGCTCGGCCATGCGCCAGGGATCGTGCGCCCGAGCCGCCGGGCGACCCAGCAGCCGCTGCGGCGGCTTTTCCAGGCGCAGCTCGACCAGCAGCGCACCGCAGCCGTGCGGCAGCCTGCCAAGCGCATGGTGATGCGGCCACAGATCAACCCGATCTACCTGCCTCAGGAAGTCGCCTATGACGGGCCGCAGAGGCCGGGCACGATCGTCATCGATACCCACCAGAACTTCCTTTATCTTGTCGAGAAGGACGGCAAGGCGCGCCGTTACGGTGTCGGCACCGGCAAGCCCGGTTTCGAATGGTCGGGCACGCACAAGATCACCGACAAGAAAGTGTGGCCGGACTGGCGCCCGCCGGCGGCAATGATCGCCCGCGAGGCGGCCAAGGGTCGCTACCTGCCGACCTATCTGGCCGGCGGCATCGAGAACCCGCTCGGCGCGCGCGCACTCTATCTCGGCACCACGGAATACCGCATCCACGGCACCAACCAGCCCTGGACGATCGGGGGCGCGGTGTCCTCCGGCTGCATCCGCATGCGCAACGAGGATGTGGTCGACCTTTACGAGCGCGTCAATGTCGGAACAACCGTCGAGGTGATATAATAACTGCGAATCAGCCGGTTAGGCGGCGCTGAGCAGTTTTGGCGCTTGCTGTTGCCCCCAAGCCATAGCGCGGTTTGGCGAGACATGTTTAGACTGGCATCGAGCTAACGGGGGACGGGCCGTGTGGGGATACGGTCAGTCACGAAGGGCAGCACGGGAGACCGCGCTGCCCTTTTCGTTTCGAGCCCGTCAACGGGTCGCCCCGGAAGCAGCATGTTTCGCATTCGGGGCTGATTTCCCAGCGCACCTCTGCTATTGCAGCGCACAATCTTGGTTTTACGCAATTCCGGACGGAAAACCGCCCTTCTGGAGTTGCTCCAGAAGGCAGAGGTTCCACCTATGACCCGGTCCGACGACAGCCGCTATCTCAGGGGCGGTCCGGTCGCCCAGCGCATCATCGCTTCGGTACGCGAGGAAGCGGCCATCGCCACAGCGGAAGGCTTCCCGCCGAAGCTGGTCTCGATCACCGTCGGCGACACCGACGCGGTCGACGTCTATGTGCGCAACCAGCGCGCCAAGGCCGGGCTTGCCGGCATCGGCTTCGAGGAACGGCGCTTTGCCGCCGACATCACGGCGGGCGAGCTGGAAGCCGCCATTCACGGCCTCAACGCCGATCCGCGCGTCACCGGTATCATCATCCAGCGGCCGGTGCCGGCGCATATCCCGATCAAGACGCTGCAGGCGGCGGTGCACCCGCTGAAGGACGTCGAGGGCATGCATCCGGCCTCGATCGGCAACATCGTCTACAACCAGCTCGATCTCGCGCCCTGCACGGCGGCCGCATCGGTCGAGCTTCTCAAGGAGACCGGCCTGGACCTCAAGGGGCTCGAGGTGGTGGTGGTCGGCCATTCCGAGATCGTCGGCAAGCCGATCGCCTTTCTGCTGATGAGCGAGGGGGCGACGGTGACGGTGTGCCATCACATGACGCGCTCGGTGGCGGCGCATGCGCGGCGCGCGGATGCGCTGTTCGTCGCCGTCGGCAGGCCGCGGCTGATCAAGGCCGAGATGGTGAAGCCCGGCGCCTGCGTCATCGACATCGGCATCAATTCGGAAATCGGCCCGGACGGCGAGAGCCGCATCGTCGGCGATGTCGACACCGAGAGCGTCAAGGAGGTCGCCTCCTGGATCACGCCGGTGCCGGGCGGCGTCGGCCCGCTCACGGTGGCGATCCTGCTGCGCAACACCATGGTGGCGCTCAGCCGTCAGCGCGCGCTCTACCGCGCGACCTACGGTGTGGCGGACCAGCTGGCGGCTGAGTAGCTATTCCGCGCCACCCAGGCTGTTCTCGGAAACGCCATCGGGCTTCGGGCCGCCATAGGCCCAGTCGAGCAATTTTATCGTGTGCACCACCGGCAGCTTCGCCGCGGACGCGATCTGCGTGATGCAGCCTATATTGCCGGTGGCAACGATTTCGGCGCCGGTCGCCTCGATATTTTTCACCTTGCGGTTGCGCAGCTTGGCCGAAATGTCGGGCTGCAGGATGTTGTAGGTGCCGGCCGAGCCGCAGCAGAGATGCCCCTCGCGCGGCTCGCGCACGACGAAGCCCGCCTTGGCCAAAAGCTCCTTCGGCTGACGGGTAATCTTCTGGCCGTGCTGCATCGAGCAGGCGGAATGATAGGCGACGATCGTGCCCGGCTTGCGCACCGGCTCAGGCAGGTCGAGGGCAGCGAGATATTCGGTGATATCCTTAGCCACCGCCGAGACACGAGCCGCCTTTTCCGCATAGGCCGGATCGAGACGCAGCATGAAGCCGTAATCCTTGATGGTGGTGCCGCAGCCGGACGCGGTGATGATGATGGTGTCGAGCCCGCCCTGGTCTATCGCGCGCGTCCAGGCGTCGACATTTTGCCTAGCCGACGCAAGAGCCTGAACCTCGCGGCCCATGTGGTGCACCAGCGCGCCGCAGCAGCCCTCGCCTTCCGGCACCACGACCTCGACGCCGAGCCGCGTCAGCAGCGAGACGGCCGCCTCGTTGATGGCGGGATCGAGCACCGACTGGGCGCAACCGGTGAGGATGGCGACGCGGCCGCGTTTCGTGCCCTGCCCCGCATGCACCCCGGGCGAGGCGATCGGCGATGCCGGCGGGATCGACGACGGCGCAAGCTCTAGCATGGCGGCGACCGGCTTCAGGGTCGGCAGCTTTTCCAACAGGCCGATCAATGGCCGGCCGAGCCGGGCGAGCTTCAGCGCGGCGCGGAAGCGGCCTGGATAGGGCAGCACGAAAGCCAGCATGGCGCGGATCAGCCGGTCGAGCAGCGGCCGTCTGTAGGTCTGCTCGATGTGGGCGCGGGCATGATCGACCAGATGCATGTAATTCACGCCTGACGGACATGTCGTCATGCAGGCAAGGCAGGAGAGGCAGCGGTCGATATGGGTGACGATCTCCTTATCCGCCGGCCGGCCGTTCTCCAGCATATCCTTGATGAGATAGATGCGGCCGCGCGGCGAATCCAACTCGTTGCCGAGCGTTACATAGGTCGGGCAAGTCGCGGTGCAGAAGCCGCAATGCACGCATTTGCGCAGGATCTTCTCCGATTCCGCGACATGCGGGTCAGCGAGCTGCGCGGCTGAAAAATTGGTCTGCACGAAAAATGTCCTTATCGTCTAAGCATGATCTTTTCCGCAAACCGGTTTTCACTTTGCTGGATCATGCTCTCATTGACCGAGAAGCCAGCTTTGCGGGTCCCTGATCGGCTCGCCACGCTGCAGCGCCTGCAGGCCGAGAATGCAGCGGACGATGAACCAGACGGCAACCGCAAACATCAGCAGGAAGCCGATCGCGAGCATCATCAGGACCACCGAGATCAGCGCGTAGAGAAGGCCGATCCAGAACGTCCTGATCAGGAATGTGTAGTGGCTTTCGACATAGCCGCCCGCCTTGCCGCGATTGATGTAGGCGAGCACGATTCCGATAATGCCGGTGACGCCGACGACAAGGCTGGCGAGATAGAGAATGTAGATGACCAGCGCGTTGGTCTGACCCGGCTCAAGCCAGCGATCGGTCTGGCGCGAGCCGCTGCCCGGGCCTGGATTGGCATTGCTCATGGTGCTGCTCCCTCCGTTGACAGAGAAAGAGTAGCAGAGCTGGAAGTAGGCGCCATGCGGCCGGGGTTGAGAATGTGCTTCGGGTCAAACTCGGCCTTCACCCGCGCGGAAAGCGCCGCCAGATACGGCGGTTGCGGTTCGAAAACGGGGAGCGCCGCGCGATGCGAGGCAGATGCGCGCGCCAGCGTCGCGTGGCCGCCGCCATATTTGCGAATAAGACCGCGCAGCAGTTCCGCGTCCGGGTCGTCCTCGCGCATCGAGAGCCACGCGAGACCGCCCTGCCAGTCATAAAAGGCGTCAACCGCCGCCTGCATGCGCAGCGCCATCACCATATGATGCGCCTCAGACGGCGGCATCGAGACGCGCCAGACCGGCCTTGCGGCACCATCGGCGAAGGGCGCGCAGTCGCGGATGTCGCGCCAGATCGCCTTCGACGCTTCGCCGGCAATTTCCTGCAGCGGGCCGGCCTTGCTGAGCAGGTTTCGCAATGCCTCGGTACGGTAGACGACCGAGGGGCCAAAGCCTTCGACGCGCAGCAGCGTCGCGGCATCGCTGCCGAGATGGCCGGCGGCGACGCGCGCCGCGATCCGCTCGGGCAGGTGCGCGGCGCTCGAGACCTCGGCGCTGGAGCCCAGCGCCAGCGCCATAGCCGCAACGGCAGCATCGTCGAGCAGGCCTCGAATGGCCAAAGTCACCTCGGTTTCCGCCGCCGGCAGCACCTTGAAGGTGACGTCGGTCAGCACGGCAAGCGTGCCCCAGCTCCCCGCCATCAGCTTGGAAAGGTCGTAGCCGGTGACGTTCTTGACGACCCGGCCGCCGGACTTGAAGGCTTCGCCGCGGCCGGAAACCGCCGATATGCCGAGAATGTGGTCGCGTGCCGCACCCGCCTTGAGCCGGCGCGGACCGGATAGGTTCGAAGCCAGCACGCCGCCCAGCGTTCCCTTACCCGGCTCGCCGCCGAGCAGCGGCCCGTAATCCATCGGCTCGAAGGCGAATTGCTGGCCGTTCTCGGCAAGCAGCTTTTCGACTTCGGCGAGTGGCGTGCCGGCGCGTGCCGAAAGCACCAGCTCGGCCGGCTCGTAGAGCGTGACGCCGGTGAGCGTCGACAGGTCGAGCGTATGCTCGGTCTGCAGCGGCCGGCCAATGCCGCGCTTGGAGCCATGGCCGAGGATTTCGAGCGGGCTTTCCTCCGCGGCGGCCCATTGGATGGTGGAGAGGACTTCGGCGGGGCTGGATGGGGTGAAGGTGGTCATTGCAATCTCCGGTTCCTCCCCCCGCGAAGCGGGGGCGAGGAACCCAGATTCTGAGACGTTCCCATCAAAACCTCGGAATGTCCGGAAACGCCACCTGGCCCCGATGCACGTGCATGCGGCCGAGCTCGGCGCAGCGGCGGAGCTGCGGGAAGACCTTGCCGGGGTTGAGCAGATGGCTGGGATCGAAGGCGCATTTGACGCGCATTTGCTGCTCGAGATCGGTCTGGCTGAACATTTCGGGCATCAGATCGCGCTTCTCGACGCCGACGCCATGCTCGCCGGTGAGCACGCCGCCGACCTCGACACACAGCCGCAATATGTCGGCGCCGAAACTCTCGGCCTTGTCGAGCTCCCCCGGCACGTTGGCGTCGTAGAGGATCAGCGGGTGCAAATTGCCGTCTCCGGCGTGGAAGACATTGGCGACCCCCAACCCGTATTTTTCGGAGAGATCGCGCATGCCGGCGAGCACCCTCGGCAGCTCCTTGCGCGGGATGGTGCCGTCCATGCAGTAATAGTCGGGCGAGATGCGGCCGACGGCCGGGAAGGCCGCCTTGCGTCCGGCCCAGAAGCTCAGCCGCTCCTGCTCCGACTGCGATATCCGGCAGGTGGTCGAGCCATTGCGGTAAGCGATCGCCTCTACGAGACCGATCAGATGATCGACCTCGACGCTCGGCCCGTCGAGCTCGACGATCAGCAGCGCCTCGACATCGAGCGGATAGCCGGCATGGACGAAATCCTCGGCCGCGTGGATCGCCGGGCGATCCATCATCTCCATGCCGCCCGGGATGATGCCGGCGCCGATGATGTCGGCGACGCATTGGCCGCCCTGCTCGCTGGTCGGAAAGCCGATCAACAGCGCGCGTGCCGTCTCCGGCTTCTTCAGGATGCGCACCGTCACCTCGGTGACGACGCCGAGCAGGCCTTCCGAACCGGTCATGACGCCGAGCAGGTCATAGCCTTCCTGATCGAGATGGCTGCCGCCGAGCCGCACCACCTCGCCATTCATCAGCACCATCTGGATGCCCAGCACATTGTTGGCGGTAAGCCCGTATTTCAGGCAATGCACGCCGCCGGAATTTTCCGCGACATTGCCGCCGATCGAGCAGGCGATCTGGGAGGATGGATCGGGGGCGTAGTAAAAGCCCTCCTGCTCGACGGCGGTGGTGATGCCGAGATTGGTGACGCCCGGCTGGGCGACGACGACACGGTTCGGATAGTCGATCGCGAGGATGCGGTTGAAGCGGCTCATCACCAGAAGCACGGCATCCTCGAGCGGCAGCGCGCCGCCCGACAGCGACGTGCCGGAACCGCGGGGCACGACGCGGATGTTGCGCTCGTTACAATATTTCAGCACGCGGGAGACCTGCGCCACTGTCTCGGGCAGCACGACCACCAGCGGCAGTTGGCGGTAGGCGGTCAGGCCGTCGCTCTCGAAGGCGCGCATCTCGGTGGCCGTGTCGACAACGCCCTCGCCCGGCACGATGATGCGCATGTCGGCGACGATCTCGGCGCGCTTGCGCAGCGTCCCGGCATCTGGCTTGGGCATGGCAAGGCCGGACATCGAAGCCTCCTCCACTCGACTGGTCAAAATCTTTTACCAGCCGGGAGCATTCCTTGCAAACGCTGCTTTGGTCGAAATCGGATGGCGAACGACGGCCGAGCTTTCGCAGCGGCAATCTGCCGCTGGCTTCTGCCCGCTTGAGGGACCCTCGAGGGGAGATGGCCGCGAAGCGGTCAGGGGTTCGCCTCACGTAACCGCCGGCTCGTCTGGCGTCGAGGAAGATCCTGGAGCTTCTCGCGCCGCGGCCCTCTGTTGTCTTCGGGAAATCTCCCGGTCGAGGGGAAGTTTACTCGCCCGGATGCTTGGCCGGCTCGGAGTGCATCTTGCGCACGCGGCGCACGCCCCACCAGACGAGCAGGATGGCGACCGGCACCGAAGCCGCGGTGACGACTTCCGGCGGGAAGGCATGGCCGAAGCTCGACGCGCCTTTGGCGACATAGCCGATGAGGCCGACGACATAATAAGAGACGGCAGCGACGGAGAGACCTTCGACCGTCTGCTGCAGGCGCAACTGCAGCCTGGCGCGATTGTTCATCGAGGCCAGCAGGTCGCGGTTCTGCTTCTCGACGTCGACATCGACCCAGGTGCGCAGCAACGTGGTGGCGCGAGTGAGTTTTCGCGAGAGGTTCGCCTGGCGCTCCTCCACCGAGCGACAGGTTCGCATCGCCGGCGCCATGCGCCGCTGCAGGAAGCCTGCCCAGGTGTCGTAGCCCTGTACCGACTCCTCATCCAGCGCCTCCAGGCGCTCGCTGACGATGCCGTCATAGGCGCGGCTGGCGCCGAAACGGTAGAGGCTGGATGCCGCATCGGCCTCCAATTCGGCGGCAAGTTCGGTGAGGTCGGCGAGCAAGGTCTGGCTATCGCGGGTCTCGACCGCCTTCATTTCAAGCGTCGTCTGCGCCAGCCGGTCCTCGATGCGGCGGGCGCGACCAGACAGCGTCAGCGCCAGCGGCAGGCCAAGCATGGCGAGCGTCCGGTAGGTCTCGATGTCGATCAGCCGTTGCGACAAGGCGCCGGTGCTGGCCGGCGTCAGGCCGCGGTCGAGCACCAGCATGCGGGTCAGCCCGTCACCATCCTGGCGAAAGTCCGTGACGATGGCCGCCGCACCGCGCTCGACCAGCGAATAGCAGAGGCTGGTCGGGTCGAAGCCGGCGATCAGCTTCTCGCTCGCCTGCGTCCATTTGCGGATTTCGAGCCGGATGCCGGAAATCACCGTTCCCGGCGGCGAGAAGCCGTTGCCGAAGGGCGAATCCTCCTGGCCCCGGCTGCTTTCGGCCAGCGGCCCTTCCCAGAGATAGGTCGAGAACTCCGTATGCCGTTCCCAGCGCAAGGTGCCCTTGCCCCATTTCATGGCATGGTGGCGGGCATGGCGTTCGGGCGCTGCGATGCCCAAGCGCCGCGACAGGTCCGACAGCACGGCAAGGTCGACGGCCGAGCCGCCTTCGGTCATGAAGGAGAGTTGGATGAGCACGCGCGGCTTCTCGACCAGCGGGTGCGGACGAGCATGGACCTCGCCTAGCGCGCCGGGGCGACCCTCATGGGCCGGAAAGCCCATGACGCTGCCCTGGGCACGCGGCTGGAATTCGAGATTGGCGTCCGACACGGCTGGTCCCCCTGGTTTCGACCCTTCGTGCAATCGCGTTGTCTTGCGGCAATCGGCAGGGGCCGTAAACAGCAAATTTCAGTTGCAGCCGATTCACAAAGCCGCCGGGGAGTCGACCTGATTCGGCGAATTGGATAAATAATTTGACCAGTTGGCGACGGAGGCTTAGATCTGCGCGACATCCATTCCGTTTCCAGGCGCGCTTCCATTGAGCGATATCTTCTCCAGGATCGAGCATTCGCGCACCGCCGACGAGGTGGTGCAGCAGATCGAGAGCCTGATCCTCGAGGGCGTGCTGCGCACCGGCGACCGGCTGCCGGGCGAGCGCGAGCTGGCGCGTCAGTTCGACGTGTCGCGGCCGATCCTGCGCGACGCGCTGAAGGCGCTGGAAGGACGCGGGCTGCTGACCACCAGACCGGGCGGCGGCACGCATGTCGCCGACGTCATCGGCCAGCTTTTCACCAAGCCGGTGACCGATCTGATCTCGATGCACCGCAAGGCGGTGACCGACTATTTGGAATACCGGCGCGAGGTCGAGGCAATCGCGGCCGAATACGCGGCGCGGCGAGCGACGCCCGAGGATCTGGCGCTGCTCGACCGCATCATGGCGCGCATGGACGAGGCGCACCGTACCGGCGACTTCGACGACGAGGCGGAAATCGACGTCGAATTCCACCACGCGGTCTGCGAATGCGCGCACAACATCATCCTCCTGCACACGCTGCGCTCCTGCTACCGGCTGCTCTCCGAGGGCGTGTTCCAGAACCGGTTGCTGGTCTTCACCGTGCCCGGCGCGCGCGAGGCGTTGCTTGAGCAGCACCGGGCAATCCACGCCGCGATCAAGTCGGCGGATCCTGCCGCCGCCCGCAAGGCGGCGATGGACCACATTACCTATGTCGAGCGCTCCATGGCTGAGGCCGAGCGCAGCGGCGACTGGCAGCGCGTGTCACGGCTGAGGCTCAGGCAGCGCTCGGAAGCCGGCGACATCGAACCGACACGCAAACGCTCCTAAGCACTGATCACGCGGGGACTACCATGAGCGACATCCTCACCATCGCCGACCTCAAGGACATGGCGCGCCGCAAGGTGCCGAAGATGTTCTTCGACTATGCCGATTCCGGCGCCTGGACGGAGAGCACCTACCGCGCCAACGAGGAGGACTTCGGCAAGATAAAATTCCGCCAGCGCGTGCTGGTCGACATGAGCAACCGCTCGCTGGAATCGACCATGATCGGTGAGAAGGTGGCGATGCCGGTGGCTTTGGCACCGACCGGGCTGACCGGCATGCAGCATGCCGACGGCGAGATGCTCGCGGCGCAGGCGGCTGAGGAATTCGGCGTGCCGTTCACGCTCTCGACCATGAGCATCTGTTCGATCGAGGACGTCGCCTCGGTGACCAAGAAGCCGTTCTGGTTCCAACTGTACGTGCTGCGCGACAAGGATTTCGTCGTCAATCTCATCGACCGCGCTAAGGCGGCGAAATGCTCGGCGCTGGTGCTGACGCTTGACCTGCAGATCCTCGGTCAGCGTCACAAGGACGTGCGCAACGGGCTGTCGGCACCGCCCAAGATGACGCTCGCCAACATTATCGATCTCGCCCTCAAGCCGCGCTGGTGCCTGGGGATAGCGGGCACGCCGCGCCGCACCTTCCGCAACATCGTCGGCCACGCCAAGGGTGTCGGCGACGTTTCTTCGCTGTCGTCCTGGACGACGGAGCAGTTCGACCCGCAGCTGTCCTGGAAGGATGTCGCCTGGATCAAGGAGCGCTGGGGCGGCAAGCTGATCCTGAAGGGCATCCTCGACAAGGAGGATGCGTTGATGGCGGCCGAGACGGGAGCCGACGCGATCATCGTGTCCAATCATGGCGGGCGGCAGCTCGACGGCGCCGCCTCCTCGATCTCAGTGCTGGAAGAGATCGCCGACGCTGTCGGCGATCGGATCGAGGTGCATATGGATGGCGGCATTCGCTCGGGTCAGGACGTGCTCAAGGCGCTCTGCCTCGGCGCCAGGGGCACCTATATCGGCCGGCCGTTCCTTTACGGACTCGGCGCGATGGGCAAGGCGGGCGTCACCAAGGCGCTGGAGATCATCCGCAAGGAGATGGACATCACGCTGGCGCTGTGCGGTAAGCGTCTGGTAACCGACATGGGCAAGGACCAGCTGCGGCGCTAGGGGCTTATTCACCGATCCGCCCTAGTTTCCCGTGATGACAGACACGGGAAGACGTCGCCTTGACTGAAGCCGGCATCCACTATCTCGACGCGCGCGGGCCGAAAGGCATACGCATCTATGCCATCGGCGACGTGCATGGCCGTCATGACCTGCTCGCCGCCATGCACAGCCGGATAGCAAGCGATCTGGAGTACGGACCAAAGTCCGATTGGCGCATCATCCATCTCGGCGATTATGTCGACCGCGGACCGGACTCGAGGAACGTCATCGAATTCCTAATCGAGGCGCGGAGCCGTGATCCCCGCAACATCATGCTTGCCGGCAACCATGACATCGGCATGCTCGATTTCCTTGCCAAACCCGATCCGGAGGGTCTGTTCATGCGCTATGGCGGCGTCCAGACGGCGGCGTCATACGGGGTGAAGCTCTCGACCGGCAGCAGCTGGTTCGGCAGGTCGGACGAGGCGCTGGCGCACGGACACGCGGCCTTGGTCGAAGCAGTGCCGCAAGCCCATGTCGACTTCCTGCGCTCGCTGTCTTTTTCAGCGTGCTTCGGCGACTTCTTCTTCTGCCATGCCGGCATCCGGCCGGGGGTGCCGCTCGAAAGCCAGAACGAGCAGGACCTGATCTGGATTCGCGACGTCTTCCACAATTACCCGGGGCTGTATCCCAAAGTGATCGTGCACGGGCATACGCCGGTGCCGGACGTCGAGGTGATGGCCAACCGCGTCAATCTCGACACGCTCGCCTGGCAGGCGGGAACGCTCAGCGCACTTGCCGTCGACGGCGCTGAAAAGCGCATTCTGACGGTCGAGGGAATGGCGTTCTGGCCATGACCCCAAGTGTGGGATCAGCTTTCCCTTTGTCGGGAAGGATCAGGCTCTAGCGAAGCGCGGCGGTGACGCCGTAGCCGTCGACGGCCTGGTGATTGTTTGCAGCGTCGGCAGAATAAATGCCGAGGCCGCACACGACGATGGCAGACAGCATTACAAAGGACAAAAGCGCTGCTTTCACGGACGTCATCTCTGGTTGAGCTTTCTGCATCTGTGCACGAGGCGGTTACCAATGCGTTGAAACGATAAAATGCGTCTCAATGTTTCGACGATTTCGCGCTTCTAAGCAGATTCTGTATCGCCGGTGTGTCGCTTGGATCACACAACAGGTTCATCGCGGTTGCACGGACGATACAGAGGGCGCCCTCTTAGGCGGGCGGCCGGACACAAACCAAGAATGAAGTGCGTTTTCCCCAGGCGGAACTGCCGCCGCGTGCCAATTATGTCACGCTCCGCGGCGGTGCGACGGTCAGATCGTCGCCACCCAGGCACGCGCGATCGCGAGCCCTGCGGCGTCGGCGTGCGGTCCGTTGCTAGCCATCTCGTAGTCGAGCCTGCCGGTCCAGTCGGGATGGCGCTCGGCGATCAGCGCCGCGAAGGAGGTGCTCCAGTCGCGCACCAGCGGGCGATCCGCCTCGAAATGGAACTGGAAGCCATAGACGGCGCGGCCAATACGAAAAGCCTGGTTCGCCGCGACATCATTGCCCGCAAGCCGCACGGCCTTCTCGGGTAGGTCGAACGTATCGTCGTGCCATTGGAAAGTCGGGAACTTTTCCGGCAAGGTGCCGAGAACAGGGTCGTGCTTGGCTTCGGCCGTCAGCGACACCCCGCACCAGCCGAATTCAACCGCACCGCCGATGTGGTTGTCGGCGCCAAAGGCGCGGGCGACGAGCTGGCCGCCGAGGCAGATGCCAAGCACCGATCGGTCCTTGCCGGCGAAATCGCGCGTCAATTCGAGCAAGGCGGGAAAATAGGGATAGTCGTCGTCGGCCAGCGCATTCTGCCCCCCGCCAAGAACCACCATGGCATCGTGACCGTTCGCGTCCCGGGGCAGCGGATCGCCTTGGTAGGGGCGGCGCAAGTCAAGCTTGGCGCCAGCCTCCGCGAGAGCGGCGCCGACTTGGCCAAGGCCGGTATTGTCGTAGTTCTGGACCACCAGCACCCGCATCCGCGAATCCCTGCTGACATGAAAATGACGGTGGGAGCGATATCATGCCGCCTCAGTTTCAGCCAAGCCGCGCGCCGGAGAGAAAGCTATGCCACTGCAGAACCGGGTCGATCCGTTCGGCGCCATCCATGCCGTGCCCGAGCGCGGCCTCTTCACCGGCAATCGCGGTATCATCCATGACCCCGAGACAAAGACGCTTCTGAGGAAGCGTTGGGCGCTGCCGGCCTGGATCATCTGCGTCTGCCAATTCCGCGGCGTGGGACGCGAGCCGATGGGCCGCAATCGGCCTGGAGGAAAGGCCGGCTGGACCGAGCTGTTCTTTCTCGACGAGGTGACGGCGCTCGCGGCCGGTCACCGGCCCTGCTTCTACTGCCGGCGCGACCAAGCGAGAGATTTCGTGCGGCGCTTCGGAAAGGTCTTCGGCATTGCCGAACCGCGCGCGCCGATGGTCGACAAGCGGCTGCACAAGGAGCGGCTGGCCTCCGGCGGGCGTCCGCCGACCGTCTCATCGGACGAACTCGCCGGTTTGCCGGATGGAGCAGTCGTGGCCGAGGGTGAGACCGCCTACGCGCTCCGCGCCGGCAAGGCGCTCGAATGGTCCTTCGCAGGCTATGCCGAGCCCTTCTTGTTCAATCGCCTCGCCGGGCGATCGCTGCGACTGCTCACGCCTGCCACAAGTGTTTCGGTGCTGAGACATGGTTACGCGCCGGTCTGGCATGCGTCCGCCGATACTTGACGACAACCCGCGCCTCGCCCATTGCTCGGCCATGCGCGCCAACTACAAAATGCAGCGGCTGTTCGTGCCGGACGATCTCGGACCGGGCTTCGAATTCGATGCTGGACAGCAGCAGAGCCACTATCTCGCGCATGTGATGCGGCTCGGCGAAGGCGCGGAGGTCCTGCTCTTCAACGGCCGCGACGGCGAGTGGTCGGCTTCGATCGCCGCCAAGACCAAGAAAGCCGTGCGGCTCAAGGTGCTTACCCTGCAGCGGCCGCAGCCGCCGCTGCCCGATCTTGTCTATTGCTTCGCCCCGCTGAAGCAGGGCCGGCTCGACTATCTGGTGCAGAAAGCGGTCGAAATGGGCGCCGGCATCCTGCAACCGGTCATCACTCAGCACACACAAGTGGCCAAGCCTGGCATTGATCGGCTGCGCGCCAATGTCGTCGAAGCGGCCGAGCAATGCGGCATCCTGGCGGTGCCAAAGGTGTGCGAAGCAGAGAAGCTGGAGCGGCTGCTCGGCGGCTGGGACAAGGAACGGCGGCTGATCTTCTGCGACGAGGATGCCTCGACCAACAATCCACTGCCAGCCTTGCAGAAGGTAAGCGAGAAGAAACTCGCGCTGCTGGTGGGGCCGGAGGGCGGCTTTTCCGATGACGAGCGCAGGATGCTGCGGGCGCTGCCCTTCGTCAGCGCCATTCCGCTCGGGCCGCGCATCCTGCGCGCCGACACGGCGGCGGTCGCGGCGCTCGCGGTGATGCAGGCGACGATCGGCGACTGGTGATCAAATCCAGTTGAGGCGTGGCTCAGGATTTTTCGCTTGATCGGCTACTGACATTTCGTCCATCTAGCGCCCGGCGGCTAGCTGACGGCTGCGGAGGGCTTTCTTATGGCGCGCGACACAACCGATATCCAGCCCATCGAAGGCATCGACGAACTCGTCGGCTATCTGGCGGCGGGCAACAAGCCGCGCGACAAATGGCGGATCGGCACCGAGCACGAGAAGTTTCCCTTCTATGTCGATGGCAACGCGCCGGTGCCCTATGGCGGCGAGCGCGGCATCCGCGCCATCCTGGAAGGCATGCAGGAAAAGCTCGGCTGGGATCCGATCATGGATGCCGGCCGCATCATCGGCCTGGTCGAGCCGACCGGCCAGGGCGCGATCTCGCTGGAGCCGGGCGGGCAGTTCGAGCTCTCCGGCGCGCCGCTGGAGACGATCCACCAGATCTGCCGCGAGGGCAACGCGCATCTGGCGCAGGTGCGCGAGATCGCCGAGCCGCTCGGCATCCGCTTCCTCGGCCTCGGCGGCAGCCCAAAATGGTCGCTTGCCGAAACGCCGAAAATGCCGAAGTCGCGCTACGAGATCATGACTCGCTACATGCCCAAGGTCGGCTCCAAGGGCCTCGACATGATGTATCGCACCTGCACGATCCAGGTGAATCTCGACTTCGAAAGCGAATTTGACATGCGCCGCAAGATGCAGGTGTCGCTGAAGCTGCAGCCGCTGTCGACGGCGCTGTTCGCCAATTCGCCCTTCACCGAGAGCCGGCCGAACGGGCTGCAGAGCTGGCGCGGCGACATTTGGCGCGACACCGACAACCAGCGCTCCGGCATGCTCGAATTCTGCTTCGCGCCGGATTTCGGGTTTGCCGACTATGTCGAATGGGCGCTCGACGTGCCGATGTATTTCGTCATCCGCGACGGGCAGTATCACGACATGACGCGCTACACCTTCCGCCAGTTCATGGCGGGTGCCGCGCGCACGCAAGTGCCCGACGGCCTGCCGACGATGGGCGACTGGGCGAACCACCTCTCCACCCTCTTCCCCGATGTGCGGCTGAAGCGCTTCCTCGAGATGCGGGGCGCCGACGGCGGACCGTGGCGGCGCATCTGCGCGCTGCCGGCTTTCTGGGTCGGCCTGCTCTATGACGAGCAGGCACTCGACGCCGCGGAGACGCTGACCTCGAGCTGGACCTACGAAGAAGCGCTGGCGATGCGCAACGCCGTGCCGGAGCACGGGATTTCGGCGCCATTCCGCAACGCCACCTTGCGCGAGGTTGCCCGCGACGTGCTGGCCATCGCCCGCACGGGTCTGAAGAACCGCGCCAAGAAGAACCGCGACGGCTATGACGAGACCTCGTTCCTCAACACGCTCGACGAGGTCGTGGCGCGCGGCACCACCAGCGCCGAGGAGATGCTTTCGGCATATCACACGCGCTGGGGCGGCTCGATCGAGCCGGTGTTCATGGAATATGCCTACTGACCGTTCGCCGGCCACCTGAGCCGTGGCTCGGCAAAAGCTGCTTCAATCGGTGATGGAAACGCAATAGGCTCCTCCGTGAGGATATTGCGGAGGAGATCTCATGCCTTCCCTGTTCGATATTTTTTTGCAAGCCCAGAACGGCGCCGGCATGCAGGCGCTGGCCCAGCAGTTTGGCCTTTCGATGCAGCAGGCGCAGGCCGCGGTGCAGGCGCTGCTGCCGGCCTTCTCACAGGGGCTTCAGCGCAACACCGCCGATCCCTATGGAATGGGTGCTTTCATGACGGCGATGGCGAGCGGCCAGCACGCCAAGTATTTCGAGGACGCAACCCGGGCCTTCACGCCGCAAGGCATCGATGAAGGCAACGGCATTCTCGGCCATCTGTTCGGCTCGAAGGACCTGTCACGCGCTGTCGCGGCCCAGGCCGCGCAGGCGACCGGCCTTAGCCAGCAGGTGCTGCAGCAGATGCTGCCGGCGATGGCGTCGATGATGATGGGCGGATTGTTCAAGCAGACCAACAGCCAGATGCGGGCCGCCGGCGGCTTCGGTGGCGGCGGCAATCCTTTCGGCGAGATCATCAAGGAGATGATGCGGCAGGCGGGAGGCGGCGCACAGGCCCCGCAGCCGGCGCCAAATCCCTATGGCGACAATCCGCTCGGCAAGGTGCTGCAAGACATGTTCGGCGGCGGCGCCCAACAGCCGCAAAGCCAACCGCAGCAGGCGCCGAACCCTTACGGCGACAATCCGCTGGGCAAGATGTTCGAGGAAATGCTGCGGCAAGGCGGCGGTTTCGGCACGCCAGACGGACAGCAGGCGCCGCAGCAATCCCAGCCGCAGCCGCAAACCAATCCGAGCGGCCGGCCGAGAAATCCATTCGACGACATCTTCGGCAGGATGTTCGAGACCGGCGCGCAGCAGCGCGACGAATATCAGAAGGGCATGGAGACGATCTTCGACCAGTTCAAGCGCGGGATGGTCCGACGATAGGGCGCTCAACTCAAAAGAAAAATGCCCGGTCCTGGAGGGGAACCGGGCAATGTGCAGGCAGGCCGGCGGGGAACCGGCAGGGAGTGTGGGAGCCTGCATGAAACTTGGTCGCGCCGAGCCCTCGAAAGGTTCAGCGCGAGCGCAAACGCAGCCGGCGAAGCCGCTCAGGCGACCTTGCGGGCGAGGTCCTCGATCATATCGACGCGCTCTTCTGCGATTGCGCGCAGCTTCACCGTCGGATCGCGGCCGAAAGGCACGCTGACGGCGACGTGGAGGTCGGCGCGGGTCAGGCCGATGTCGGCAAGCTCGGCATCCGACATCTCGCCAAGGCGATAAAAGGCGCGGCGGTTTTTCCAGGCGCGGAAGGCATCGGCGACCGCATTGAGCACGCGGGTCGCAACGGCCGGACGCGTGGTGATGCGCGGGGTCTCGGAGGCGAATTCGATCGTGGTCATGTCAGTCTCTCCTTTGGAGTCGAGCGGACGAAACCATGCAATCGGCGCCTGGGAAGAGCGCCGTTGCGGTCTCGATACATTCAAAGTGACGCATGTCGTTGCCCCCCAAAACCGGGGGCCACTTTTGGGCGACATGCAGTGCCTTCATGTGAACAATGGCAATTTGCCACGCCGCGATTGATTAATCCAACGAATGTTTCTAATCTTTAGCATCAACACGAATGATGGATTGGACCGATGAAAGCGCCGCTCGATCTCGATCAGTTGCAGACCTTCATCTCGATTGCCGACACCGGCAGCTTCACGCGGGCTGCCGAGGAGGTGCACCGGACACAGTCTGCGGTGTCGATGCAGATGCGCCGTCTTGAGGAGCGGATCGGCAAGCCGCTGTTCGAAAAGGATGGTCGCACCAACAAACTGACTGAGGAGGGCGACAGGCTGCTTTCCTATGCAAGGCGGCTGATCTACCTCAACCGCGAGACCTTGGCGGCGTTCGACGACCAGCGGCTCGAAGGCACGATACGCATCGGCACGCCCGATGACTATGCCGACCGCTTCCTCCCCGAGATCATGGCGCGCTTCTCGCGCTCCAACCCGCGTGTGGAGCTCACCGTCATCTGCGAGCCGACGCCGGGCCTGGTCGAGCACATCAAGCGCGGCAATCTCGACCTCGCGCTGGTGACGCACAACGACACGCGCGGCCAGTCGGAGGTGGTGCGGCGCGAGCCGCTTCTATGGGTCACCTCGGCCAATCATGCCACGCATGAGCAGGAAATCCTGCCGATGGCGTTCGGCCGGCCGAACTGCATCTGGCGGCGCGCGGCGGTCGACGTGCTCGACCGGCAGAACCGCGAATACCGCGTGCTCTTCTCCAGCTTCTCGGCGACCGTGATCACCGCCGCCGTGCTTTCCGGCCTCGCCATCTCGGTGCTGCCGGAATGCGCGCTCAGGCCCGGCATGCGCGTGCTCGGCGAGGCCGACGGGTTCGACGCGCTGCCGGATTGCCGCATCGGCATCATGCGCGGCCAGACCTCGCAGCCGGAGATCGTCGATGCTCTGGCCCGCCATATCGCGGAAAGCCTGGACAATATTTCCGTGCCGGTCAGCGAAGAGACGGGAAGCTTCGACTTCGCGGCACTCGCCTTCGCCAAGATGAAGCGGACCAAGGCAAGCCAGATCCTGCCTGGATGGTAGGGGTTCAGGCGCGAGCGGCGGCGGGCTGAATCTCGTCCGGCGAAGCTAGACCAGAAAGGCCGAGCAGTTGGACCGGCTCAAGCGGCGGCGACAAGAAATAGCCCTGGAGTTGCCGGCAGCCCATTGCGACCAGCAGCATCTTCTGCGCCTCGGTCTCCACGCCCTCGGCGGTGACGTCGACCCCGAGCGCCATGGCAAGATCGATCAGGGCCTTGACGATCGCGGCCGAGTTGCCGTCGCCATCGAGAAGCCGCACAAAGGAGCGGTCTATCTTGAGCTTATCGATGGCGTGGCGACGCAAGTAGCTGAGCGATGAATAGCCGGTCCCGAAATCGTCCAGAACGATGCCGACGCCCAACTGCCGCAAGGTGGTCAGAGCCGCCCTCGAAGCATCGCTGTTGTCCAGAAGCACGCTTTCGGTGATCTCGAACTGCAGGCGCTGCGGCGCCAGCCCGGTGTCGGCAAGGATCGACGCGACCTGTTCGGGAAAGCCGGCGTCGCGCAACTGCAGCGGCGATACGTTAACGGCGAGCCACGGCAGGTCGGTTCGCACGGCGAAGCGGCAGGCCTCCTGCAGCACCCACGCGCCGAGTTGGCCGATCATGCCGCGCTCCTCGGCGATGGCGATGAATTGCGCCGCCGGCAATGCGCCATGCACATCATGCCCCCAGCGGATAAGCGCCTCCGCGCCGAGGATCGTCTTGCCGTTCGCCGCGAACACCGGCTGGTAGGCGAGCCTGATGCCGGAGCCGCCGTCGAGAGCCTTGCGAAGCTCGGTCTCGACTGTGCGCTTGCGCAAGAGCAGATCGTCCATGTCGCCGGCGAAGACCTGGTGCCGGCCCCGGCCGTTCTTCTTGGCTTCGTAAAGCGCGATGTCGGCCTTGCGCAGCAGATCGTCGGCATCCGTTTCGCCGCCGTCCGATAGCGCGATGCCGATCGAGGCGCTGACGAAGACCTGATCTTCCATGAGCTTGAACGGCTCCTGCAACTTCTGCAGCAGCCGCTCGGCGATATCCTCGGCGGCACGGATATCGCGGATGTCGACGAGGATCAGCGCGAACTCGTCGCCGCCCAGCCGCGCCACGGTATCCACCTCGCGAACGGTGTGCTGGAGCCTGGCCGCTGTCTGACGCACAAGCTCATCGCCTGCCGGATGGCCGAGCGTGTCATTGATGTGCTTGAAGCGGTCGAGATCGAGATAAAGCAGCGCCACCCTTCCCATCTCATGAACCGCCATATCCTGGCTGGTCCTGAGCAGGGCCCGCCGCAAGCGGTCCTCGAACAAAGCCCGGTTGGGCAGGCCGGTGAGCGTGTCGTGGAAAGCGAGAAATTGCGCCTCGTCCTGGCTTGTCTGCAGCGCGGACGAGGCGCGGCGGAGCCTGCGCAGCAGAAACGCCAGAACGCCGGCCGCGACAAGCAGCGCCAAGGCCAGCGCCGGGGCCATCTTGCGCACCAGCGTGAGACCTGGCCGTTCCTGGTCCCAGCCGACATAACCGAGGATGATACCGCGGGAATCGACCAGAGGCACCGCAGCGGCTCCGACCGATTGCGACAGCGGCACGAGACGCGCGCCGTCGAGCAGATATTTTTTGGCGATCTTGCCGATGACCGCGTCGTTGATGAACTCCACCGAAACGTGCAGATATTCGGTTCCGGGCGCCTGCGTGACCCGGTCCGTACTCGGCACCAGCGCCATGACGCTCAGGATCGCCGGTTTTCCTTGGAGCGACACAAGGTCCTCCGCGACCATCTTGGCCGGCTGGCCGGAAGCGTCCGCCTTCTGTGGCTCAGCCAGCATGCGGCGCAGCTTCTCGATGGATGGCTGCAAGGCAGGCTTGTCATCGCCATAGGCGGACGCATCGACCACCTTACCTTCCTGCATGGCATGGACCGGACGATTGGCGGCATCGAGAATGTAGACCCGGTTGTGACCGTAATAGGTATACATCCAGACGCTGAGGTTCTCCTCGATCCAGGTCCAATTGCCGGCCCTGACATTGGCGACCGCGTCATCCCAGACCGCAACGCTTTCCTGCTCACGCTGAACAGACGCAATCTGGTCCTTCAAACCCTCGTCGATGAATATCTTCTGCCGTTCGAGCGAGGCGTTGTCAGCCTGAGCCGCCGCGTAGATGCCGAAGCCGACGACCATGGCCAGCGCGAAGACGGCCAACGTCAGCACGGTCAGCGTCACCTGATGCGTCAAAGGTCTGGTGTTGGCGGTTGCGCTCATGTGTTTCCGGCTGGCTCTTGCTACCGCCAGTCAAAGCAAATCGGGCTTAAGATCGCGTTATAATATTAGCGAGATTTCAGCTCTGCCTTGACGCCGCCCGATAAGCGTTCCCCAATCAGAGCATGAGCGAAGCAGCAACCGAATCACGCAGCAATGCCACCGAATATACGGTGAGCGAGATTTCCGGCGCGTTGAAGCGCACGGTCGAGGATGCTTTCGGCAATGTGCGGGTGCGCGGCGAGATTTCCGGCTACCGCGGCCCGCATTCCTCCGGACACGCCTATTTCGCGTTGAAGGACGACCGTGCGCGGATCGAGGCCGTGGTCTGGAAGACCACGATGGCGCGGCTGAAATTCCGCCCCGAGGAAGGGATGGAAGTGATCGCCAGCGGCAGGCTGACGACCTATCCCGGAAAATCCAACTACCAGATCGTCATCGACAATCTGGAGCCGGCCGGCGCCGGCGCGCTGATGGCGCTGCTGGAAGAGCGCAAGCGGCGGCTGCAGGCCGAAGGCCTGTTCGATGCCGGCCGCAAGCGGCGGCTGCCATTCATGCCGCGCGTCATCGGCGTCATCACCTCGCCCACGGGCTCGGTGATCCGCGACATCATCCATCGCATCAAGGACCGTTTTCCGCTCACTGTGCTGGTGTGGCCGGTCCGGGTCCAGGGCGACACGACCGCAAAGGAAGTGACCGCAGCCGTCAACGGCTTCAACGCACTGACCTGGGACGGCGCAATCCGCCAGCCCGATCTCCTGATCGTGGCGCGCGGCGGCGGCAGCCTCGAGGACCTTTGGGGTTTCAACGACGAAGGGCTGGCGCGCGCCGTCGCCGCCTCGCGCATTCCGATCATCTCGGCCGTCGGACACGAGACCGATTGGACGTTGGTCGATTTCGTCGCCGACATGCGGGCGCCGACGCCGACGGGCGCCGCCGAGATGGCAGTGCCGGTCAAGGCGGAGCTCGAAGCGACACTGGCAAATCTCGGCGCGCGGCTTAGTGCCTGCACCTCGCGGCACCTGGATCGCAAGCGCCAGGCGGTGCGCGCCGCGGCGCGGGCTCTCCCCTCACCCGACCAGCTGCTGGCGTTGCCGCGCAGGCGCTTCGACGAAGCGACGAGCCGGCTCGGCCGCGGGCTGACGGTGAGCATCGAACGCAAGCGCGCAAGGCTGGAGCGGCAGCGGCTGACGCCGGCCACCTTGTCGCGCCGCCTCAATGAGACGCGCAGGCTGACAGGCCGCGACATCGCCCGCGCGCGGGCCGCGTTCTTCGCAGTCGTTCGGCAAAGCCGGGCGCGCTTTCAGCGCAACTCGGCAAGGCTGTCGCCGGCGCCGGTCGTCAGGCGCCAGAAGCTGCAGGCCGACACGCTGGCCGGACTGACCCGCCGCCAAGAGCAGGCGATGGCGCGGCGGCTTGACCGCCTGCGTGCCGCTCTTACCCAGGCCGACCGGCTGCTCACCACGCTGTCGCACAAGGCCGTGCTGGCGCGCGGCTTCGCGCTGGTCAAGGACGCCGATGGGACCGTCGTCAAGCGCGTCGCGGAGCTGGCGCCGGGTGCGGCGCTGCAGCTGGAGTTCGCCGACGGCAATGCAGAGGCCATCGCCACCAGCGGCGGCGCGCGGCCGAAGTTGGCCGCCAAGCCCTCGGGCAAGGCCAAGGAGCCGGGCAACCAGGGCTCGTTGTTCTGAAATGAGCAGGAGCGACCCGCATCTGCGCACGCCGTCGGGCAAGCCGCGCCTGCGCTCGTTCAACATCGCACTGGACGGCACGCCCGGCCGCTTCAACGCCATCACCGACGTGCCGGGCGTCGCGGTCGGCTATACGACGCTGATTGCCGGCGGGGGCCCGCTGCAAGTCGGGATAGGACCGGTGCGCACCGGCGTGACTGCGATCCTGCCGAGACCTGTCGGCGAACTGGCGACGCCGGTGTTTGCCGGCGTGTTCAGCCAGAACGGCAATGGCGAGCTGACCGGCACGCATATCATCGAGGAGACCGGCGCCTTCAACCTGCCGGTTACCATCACCAACACCCATTCCTGCGGCCTTACCCGCGACGGAACGCTGCGTTGGATGAGCCGGGTGCTGCCGGCGGCGCTCGACAGCGCCTGGGGCCTGCCGGTGGCGGCGGAGACCTATGACGGCTTCCTCAACGACATCAACGGCCACCATGTGAGCTTCGAGCATGTCGCCTCGGCGCTCGACGGCGCGACGGACGGCGCGATCGAGGAAGGAAGCGTCGGCGGCGGCACCGGCATGATCTCGTTCGGCTTCAAGGCCGGGTCAGGCACCGCCTCGCGCATCGTCGAATGGCAAGACAGAAGTTACACGCTCGGCGTGTTCGTGCAGGCGAATTTCGGCAAGCGGCGCAACTTCACCATTCGCGGCCGGCACGTCGGGCCGGAACTCACCGAGCCGGCGATCCGCGAAGGCACGCCGCGCGCCGAAAAGGGCTCGATCATCGCCGTCGTCGCTACGGATGCGCCATTCCTGCCGCACCAGATGAAGCGCCTCGCCAGGCGCGTGCCGCTCGGCATCGCCCTGGCCGGCGGCTACGGCTACCACAGCTCGGGCGATATCTTTCTTGCCTTTTCGACCGCCAATCGCGAGGCCGCGCTGGCGGCTTCAGGCCGCGTCGCCCGCGCGGAGTTCATTCCCGATGTCGATATCGACCCGTTCTTCGATGCTGTGGTGCAAGGGGTGGAGGAGGCGATCCTCAACGCGCTCGTCGCCAATGAGGACATGACCGGGCGCGACGGCAATTTCGTGCCGGCGCTGCCAAAGGCGTGGCTGAAGGACAATTTCGGCTAAGCCGGACGCCCGGCTGAGGTCAGACAAACCGCGCGCACGGTATCTTATTCGGACGGCTTGTCCGACGTCGTCTGTTGCTCGCTCTCCTCGGCGACTTCCTCAAGGCGCGAAGCGATCAGTTCCTGGATGTCGCCGACCTCTTCCTGGATGTCTTCCAGAAGGATGCCTTCCTCGGCGGCCTTGGCGCAGCACTCCTTGGCGAGAGTTTCGGCCTGCTCGTCGATCTTCACCGGCGAATGCTGGCATTGGACCTTTTCGCCAATCCATCCGCGCAAGAACTCGATCGCATGTTCACTCATACTGCTTTTCCCTAGCGGCAATGCCGGTTGGTAGTCATGAACGCTCGCGTCCCGCCACGGGACGCAGGCCCATTCGAGCCGAGTCGGCCCCTGCCGGCAAGACGTCTTGCCAATGGGACAAGATGCCTTGCCCATGGGACAAGATGTCTTGCCCAGGGTCCGCGGAGCCGAAGGACTGGAAAGGTTCGAGGGACACGTTCAGATTGTTGAGGATGATGCTTAGGCCAGGACCGTCAAAGATCCGCTCTGTTGTTTTTACTTGCTTTCTTCCGGTTTTTCAGACCGATTTCCGTCACAACACCACGCATTTACGGCGATCTCGCAGGCGCAGCCAAGGTGCGAGAAACCGAAAGCCGCCGCTATATAGTGATATCCCCATACAATGTCGACTCTGATCGTCGTGCCTGCTTCTTTCCGCCGCGTCAGGCAGGTGGCGGACAGCCTTCGGGGAAAGGTCTCGGCACCCCTGCTGCGCATCTGGGCATGACGCTGCGCCATACTTGGCAGGTGGCGATGACCATCGCCTCGACTTTCGTTGCCGCGACGCTGCAGCTTCTCATTCCACATTCGTTGCGGCGCGCCATCGACCAGGCGCAGGGCGTGATGGTTGCGGGCGGCGGGACGGCTGCCGAACAGGCGCTTCGGAACACGGCCGTGACACTGCTTGCAGTCAGTGTCGTGCAGGTCTTTTCACGATGGCGCAGAACGAGGCCGTCGGCCATCAGACCGGCTATGAGAGGCGCCTGGCCTTCTGCGAGGTGCGCGGGCTGCTCAGCCTGAGCTGCCCTTCGTCGCCCGGCGATGCTTCGTCACCCAATAGAGGATTGGGACGCGGCGGCCGGAAAAGCGACGTGACCGCCAGGAATCGATGGTACCGTTGGCTGGGCTCGAACCAGCGACCCCCAGATCCACAATCTGGTGCTCTAACCAACTGAGCTACAACGGCACATCCGCCTGAGCGCAATCCGAGGAGAAAATCATTCCCCGTGTCCGCTCCGTCGTCGGCGATGCGTCCAATACGGATTATCGGAGTCTAATTCAAGGCCTTTGATGAGGCAAAGATCCGATGAACGAACCCGCGCAGTCCTGATTGGGCAAAGAAAAGGCCGGCGGGAGGAGGTGCCGGCCTTTTCCTGTTACGAGCCAGCGGGAGGAGGAGCTGGCTGGTCACCCCGGAGAGTAAAGGGAGGAGGTTTCACACTCCGGGTATTCATCTCATCAATTCATCGCACATCTATTTGTCTGACGAAATGCGACGTTTTGATGCATCGTTGAGTTGCGCCTGAAATCAGGCCGCCTTGATGTCCTTGAACGCCTTCTCGAAAGCGGTCTTCACCGGCTTCGAGACGTCCTCGACAGCCTTGGAGGCGACGGCCTGAAAGTCCTTGGCCTGCTCGACGGCCATCTCAGCGCGCTTGCGCAGGAAGGCAGTCTGCAGCTCGACGACTTCCGACAGCGTCTTGGCGCCGACCAGGGCTTCAAGGTGCGAGAAGCTGGCCTCGGCATTGGCGCGAAGGATGGCAATGGTCTTCAGCGAGACATCGCCGGAAACGGTCTTGGCGGTCTCGTAGGTCGACTCCAGAACCTTCTGGGTCTCCTCGGCGCCGTTCTTCAGTTTGGTGTAGGCCTCTTTCGACTGCTCGACGCCCTTCTCGGCGAAGGCGCGGATCTGGTCGGTGGCTTTGGAAGCGTCAAAGCTCGGGAATTCAACGTTCTCGATGGTCTCAGCGGTCTTGGCAGTCTTGGACATTTTCCAACCTTTCAAGGGCAGCGGCTTTGACGGAAAGCCGTCTCGTTCATGTATGATGGCAATATAAAGGCAAGTTTTGTGCATTGCAATATCTTTGTTGCACTGCACCATAAAAAAATCGCCCCGCCATTAACCAAGAGCCCAGAGATTTCGGCCGATACACGGCATGGCTTGTGGACCTTGGTCCCGTACGCTTTTATTAACAAAGCGTTAACTCAAAAAGCCCGCCTGGAAGGTCTGCCAGCGCATGCCGCCTGAAAACTACTCCTTCCTCGACGTCGCCGTGCTCGACGCGGTGCGCCAGCGCTTCGCCGCCGGCGACGCGCTGGCCATACTCTCGGCCGATCTCGAGCAGGTGATCTGGGCCAACGGGCCAGGTGCCGCGGTATTCGGCTATCCGGACATCGAAGCAATCATCGGCGCTTCCGCGCGGCTGCCGCTAGTTGCCAGGCGGCAGATCATGGCGACCAGCGGCTTTCCGGATATCGGCAGCGACCGCGCCGTCACCGTGCGGCTGGCGACCGGCATGGTCAGCCGCGCCGTCGGCTTGCTCGCCAGCGCGGTAACGATGCCGGACGGCGAAAAGGCGATCATGCTGGCGATGCCCGCGGCGCAGACCGGCTCGCGCGGCGCCGCCGAAATCGCCAGCCGCGCCATTGGCGGCTTCACCGAGGCCGGACATTTCATCGCCTTCGTCGATGCCCAAGGCCATGTCGAGGCGGCTTCGGAGGGATTTGCCGCGCTCGGCATCAGGCCGGAGACGCTCGCTGCCCTGGTCGCGGACGTGGCAAGTGCTGGAGACCGCATCGTCAAGCGGCTTGTTCCCGGCGCAAGCACCTCCTACCCGGCCGGGCTTGCGCGCTTGACCGACGCGCGCCATCTCCTGGTGGTGATCGACGAAGACCAGCTCGACGGGGAGCGGAACGACCAGCCCGACGCCGGTAAGTCGGCAGCGCCGGAAGGCGCGCCCACCGTCTCCGAAGACAAAAACACCACAGTCATCGCCGAGCCGAGCCGAGAGAACAATACCCAGTCTCCGGCCGCGGCAACGGGCGAAAAGGCAGACGTGGTCCCGCCGGCGGCCACGGATGACGCCCGGCCAACGCAAAGGACCGCGGCCACGGCCGACCGCGCGCCGGATGCTGCGCTGGTAGGCGGTGCCGGCCCGGCGCAGCATGACCATTGGTATTTCAATGCCGGCGGCGACGATGTGAAGGGGCCGGAGAGGCCGCCACAGATCGGACCGGCGGAGGTCGCGGCCGCAAGCCGGCAGCACACCGCCGGAACGGCGGCCGAGCCGAGCGCGGCGCGCAACATCGACCGTTCGGCGCCGCCGCTGCGTTTCGTCTGGCGGACCGACGCCGAAGGTAAGTTCAGCGCGCTGTCGCCGGAATTCGCCGATATCGTCGGCAAACCCGCCGCCGATGTGATCGGTCGCCGCTTCAGGGATGTCGCGACGACTTTCGGCCTCGACGCATCGGGCGAGATCGCCACTCTGCTCGAGCGGCGCGATACCTGGTCGGGACGCTCGGTGCTGTGGCCGGTGGCGGGCACGGACCTGAAGATCCCCGTCGATCTTGCGGCGCTGCCGGTCTATGGCCGCAGCCGCGCCTTCGAAGGCTTCCGCGGCTTCGGCGTCGCGCGCAGCGGCGACGCCGTTGTCGACCCGGAAGCGCTCGGCATGGCGCTGGTGCCCAATGGCGCCGCTCCGACAGAACCCGAACCTGCCGCCGGGCAACCCGCGGCCGAGCCGGCGAAACCTGCCGACCCGTTCCTGGGCGAAGTGCCGGCGCTGACCATCGTGCCCAAGCCGGAGCGCCGCTATGCCGACAAGGTGATCCGGCTGGCCGAGCACAGGCAGCCGGCCAACGACAAGCAGCCGGGAAATGACAGGCCGGCGAGTGAGAAAGGGCTGTCGATCCTCGAGCGCAGCGCCTTTCGCGAGATCGGCGAGCGGCTGCGGAAGGACAGTTCGGGACCGGCCGAGCCGCCAAGCGGCGCAACCGCGGGTGCTCAAAAGCAATCAGATGCGGCTGCAACCGCCGACAAGGCTGCTCCCACGGCCGAACAACCGTTGGCCGGTGAGAGGAAGACCGATGGTACGGCCGAAGCGGAGACCGAGGCGGAAGATCAGAAGGATCTGGCTCGGCTCGATGGCCTCGATGTTCCCGAGGCAGCCGCTGGGAAAGACGAAACGCCCGCCGCCTCCGGGTCGCTGCTCAACTATGCCGGGCGCGAGAAAGCCGCCGATGAAGCGGAGGAAGCGGGTCCCGACAGGCGCCAAACCGCAGCGGCGGACAGGGCAGCTGAACCGACGGCCGAGCGGCCAGGAGCCGAAGCCCCTGCCCCTGAGGCAGGCGCTAGCGACGACGACGGCATGACCGCCGACGATTTTCGCGACGCGGAAGACAGCGAGGACTGGGTCGGTTCCGACCGGGATGGCGCCCTGCCCGCGGCTGAACAGCCTGGCGAAGCGAAAGCGCCGCCACCGAAAAGGCCGCGCCTCACGGTGCCGCCGCTCAAGCTCGAGGGCTTCGTGCCCTCGGCTTTCTCCACCGGGGAAGACGGCAGGGCTCCCGATACGTCCATCCTCGCCAGGCTGCCTGTGCCGCTGCTCATCCATTCCGGCGACGTGCTGCACTATGCCAATGAGGCGTTCCTGGAGCTCACCGGCTACGACGCGCTGGAAGACCTTGCCGATGCCGGCGGGCTCGGCGCGCTGTTCGCCGACCATTACGCCGATGATGGCGAGACCGACGAAAGCGACCGTTCGCTGAAGCTCACAACCCGCCAGAGCCAGGAATTCCCGATCGATGCGCTCCTGCGCTCGGTGCCGTGGCGCGGCGGTAAGGCGCTGATGCTGGTGGTGCGCCGCTCGGGCGAGGACGAGGCGCCCTCCGCCCATCTCAGCGCGGCCAATGACGAGCCGAACCAGCAGCCGGACGTGTCCGAGCTGAAGTCGCGAATCGCCGAAATGCGCACCATCATCGACACCGCCACCGACGGCGTGGTGCTGATCGGCCGCGACGGCAACATCCGCTCGATCAGCCGCCCGGCTGAAGCCCTGTTCGGCTTCGACAGCGACGAGATCGCCGGCAAGCCCTTTGCCTCGCTGTTCGCCATCGAGAGCCAGCGCGCAGCGCGCGACTATCTCGTCGGCCTTTCCGAACCTGGCGTGGCGAGCTTGCTGAACGACGGGCGCGAGGTGATCGGCCGCGAGGCGCAAGGGCGCTTCATCCCGCTGTTCATGACCATCGGCAGGCTGCCCAACGACAGCGGCTTCTGCGCCGTCGTGCGCGACATCACGCAGTGGAAGCGGGCCGAGGAAGACCTCACCCAGGCGCGCGCCGTGGCCGAGCGCGCCTCCTCGCAGAAGACGG
Source organism: Mesorhizobium sp. WSM4989 (assembly GCF_029625795.1). Taxonomy (NCBI): domain Bacteria; kingdom Pseudomonadati; phylum Pseudomonadota; class Alphaproteobacteria; order Hyphomicrobiales; family Phyllobacteriaceae; genus Mesorhizobium; species Mesorhizobium sp. WSM4989. The sequence continues at coordinate 1,383,173 of NZ_JARTVN010000001.1, forward strand.
ATTTCCTCGCCCGCATCAGCCATGAGATCCGCACGCCGCTCAACGCCATCATCGGCTTTTCCGAACTGATGGTGGACGAGAAGTTCGGACCGGTGGCCAACGACCGCTACCGAGACTATCTGCGCGACATCAACCGTTCAGGCAACCATGTGCTCGACCTCGTCAACGACCTGCTCGACATCTCCAAGATCGAGGCCGGCCAGCAGGAGATGGCCTATGAGGCGGTGTCGCTCAACGACACGCTGGCCGAAACGGTGGCGATGATGCAGCCGCAGGCCAACCGCGAGCGCGTCATCATCCGCTCGAGCTTCGCCTCGCGGCTGCCGGAAGTGGTGGCGGATTTGAGGAGTGTGCGCCAGATTGCGCTGAACATACTTTCCAACGCCATCCGCTATACCCAGGCCGGCGGCCAGGTGATTGTGTCCACCGCCTACGAGACCTCCGGCGACGTCGTCATGCGCGTGCGCGATACCGGCATCGGCATGACGCCGGCCGAGATCGAGCAGGCACTGAAGCCGTTCAAGCAGATCAATGCGCTCAAACGCGGCCGCGGCGACGGCACTGGCCTCGGGCTGCCTCTGACCAAGGCGATGGTGGAGGCCAACCGTGCCCGCTTCACTATCACATCGACACCTGGCGAAGGCACGCTGGTCGAGGTCGTCTTCCCATCGACGCGCGTGCTGGCCGAATAACGATCCGCAAGACCGAGCTTCGGCCAAAGAAAAAGGCGTCCTGGAGGACGCCTTGGAAAATGGGATGCTGTCACAACGGGGCTTGAGCTGAACCTCAGGGGACGAGGAACGGGATTTCTCCCTCAAGTTACACGCGACTATCGGCGCCGTCCCTTAACAAGTCCTTACCGGGAGCCAAAAAAATTTACGAATGTGTACCACTCGTGAAATCTAGGTAAATTGGACCGACACTATTTCTTAACCATGCCGGGGAGGCCTAATCAGCAAGCTGCGGCAGGTTCCTGAACAGCTCCAGCGCCTCCGGATTGGCGAGCGCTTCCTTGTTCTTGATGGCGCGACCATGCACCACGTCGCGCACGGCAAGCTCGGTGATCTTGCCCGACTTGGTGTGCGGGATGTCGGTGACGGCAACGATCTTCGCCGGCACATGGCGGGGGCTGGCGCCCGAGCGGATTCTGGCGCGGATGCGCTTTTCCAGATCCTCATCGAGGCTCACGCCGGCGGCCAGCCGCACGAACAGCACGACGCGCACGTCGTTGTCGAAATCCTGGCCGATGCAGAGCGCCTCCAGGATTTCCGGCATCTGCTCGACCTGGTTGTAGATCTCGGCCGTGCCTATTCTCACCCCGCCTGGATTGAGCGTGGCGTCGGAGCGGCCATGGATGATCATGCCGCCATGCGCGGTCCATTCGGCGAAATCGCCATGGCACCAGATGTTGTCGAAGCGCTCGAAATAGGCCGCGTGGTACTTCTTGCCGTCCGGATCGTTCCAGAAGCCGATCGGCATCGACGGGAATGCCTTGGTGCAGACGAGTTCGCCCTTCTCCTGCCGGATCGGCTTGCCGTCGTCGTCCCACACGTCCACCGCCAGCCCGAGGCCCGGCCCCTGGATCTCGCCGGTCCAGACCGGCTCGGTCGGGACACCCAGCACGAAGCAGGAAACGATGTCGGTGCCGCCGGATATCGAGGCGAGATGCACGTCCTTCTTGATGCCGTCATAGACGAAGCGGAAATCCTCCGGCGACAGCGGCGAGCCGGTGGAAGAGATGGTCCGCACGCTTGCAAGGTCGTGGCTGTCGATCGGCTTCAGCCCTGCCTTGCGTAGGGAATCGATGAATTTCGCCGAAGTGCCGAAATAGGTCATCTTCTCGGCATCAGCGAAATCGAACAGCGCATTGCCGTCGGGGTAGAAGGGCGAACCGTCATAGAGCAGCAACGTCGCCCCCGAGGCGAGGCCCGAGACCAGCCAGTTCCACATCATCCAGCCGCAGGTGGTGAAGTAGAAAAAGCGGTCCCCGTCGAGCAGGTCGGCATGCAGCCGCTGCTCCTTGACGTGCTGGATCAGCGTGCCGCCGGCCGAGTGCACGATGCATTTCGGGGTTCCGGTCGTGCCGGAGGAGAACAGAATGTAGAGCGGGTGCGAAAAAGGCAGCCGCTCGAAGGCGAGCGGCCTGGCGGCAAAGGGCGAGAGCGCTCCTTCCAGCGCCTCGGCCTGGTCGATGGTAGCGGCGACATCGGCCGACGTGCCGAGATAGTCGACGATCAGCACCTTGCGCACGGTCGCGAGTTTCTCGGCCACCGCGCGGATCTTGTCGGCGACTTCGATGGCTTTGCCGTTGTACCAATAGCCGTCAGGCGCGATGAAGACGACCGGCTCGATCTGGCCGAAACGGTCGAGCACGCCCTGTTCGCCGAAATCAGGTGAGCAGGAAGACCAGACCGCGCCGATCGAGGCGGCAGCCAGCATGGCAGCGACCGTCTCCGGCATGTTCGGCATCATGGCGGCGATGCGATCGCCCTCTCTGACGCCGATCGACAGGAAGAGCTGCTGCAGGCGCGAAGTGAGCGCATGGAGCTCGTTCCAGGACAGCCGGCGCTCGACCTTGTCCTCGCCGCGGAAGACGATAGCCAGGCTGCCGCCGGTTTTTTTCAGAAGGTTCTCAGCGAAATTGAGTTTCGCGTCGGGAAAGAAGGCGGCGCCAGGCATCTTCTCGCCATCGACCAGAGCCCGCTCGCCCTTGTCGCCGACAAGTCCGCAAAAGTCCCACACGAAGTCCCAGAACGCTTCGCGGTCGTCGATCGACCAGCGGTGGAGCTCGGCATAGCTGGAGAAAGCCTGGCCAGACTTGCCAGCCGCAGCTTTCATGAAGGCAGTCATGGGCGCGGAGGCGATCCGGTCCTGCGTCGGCGTCCACAAGGGGGTGTCGGCAGCCATATCGTTCCTCCCAAAGCGCGTCGCGATTGCGGCAATTAAGCCTGATGTCGCCTGCGTCGTTGTCCAAAAACCGGCGTGGCGTTGGCGGACCGGACGGGCTTATCGCTTATGCATACCGCAGCGCAGCAGAGCAAGATTTTGTTGAAATGGCCGGCAAGGACACGGCGCAAACGCCATCGGAGGGCCATAAAGACTTGAAAAGCGTCGGCGCTCGGCTACACCCGTCGGGCGATTTGTCGGCAATGGAACTCACGGGGCGAGATGAGATCATCTTTGATCCGGCGCGGGGTATGGGTAATCGGCGTTGCGGTGCTGGTCATCGCGCTCGCCGTCGCTGCCTTGCCGCTGATTGCCTCGACGCGCATCGTACGCGACCGCATCGCTTGGGAATTGAGCGCCTGGAGCGGCTTTCGCGTGACGATCGACGGCTCGCCGCGCATCGAGGTGTGGCCTAAGTTCCGGGCAATCCTCAGCGATGTGACGCTGTCGCAATGGACGGAGACCGACGCGCCGCCGGTGATCGAAGCCGAGCGCGTCGAAGTCGATCTCTCGGCCATGGCCGCCGTGCAGGGCGACGTCCAATTCTCAACGGCAAGGCTGGTGCGGCCGACCATCAGGGTGGAGCGCAAGGCGAACGGCCTCTATCTGCCGCCGCTGCCGACCGGCGGCCGCATCACGCGCTCGATCGACACTGCGCGCGGCGTGGTCACCGCGAACCCGCAGAAGCCCGACCTCGGCAGACTCCCTTCCGATCCGTTCGGCATCGTCGAGTTCCGCGACGGCCGCGTCGTGACCTCGGTTGGCGGCAAGGATACCGAGATCCTGAGCAGCCTCAGCGGCCAGGTGAACTGGGCGGCGATGAACAGCGACGCCGCGCTCACGGCGACCGGCATATGGCGCGGCGAAAGCGTCCAGATCGATTTTTCCTCGGCGAAGCCGCTGGTGCTGTTTGCCGGAGGGGTCGCCCCCGTCACGCTCGCCTTCAAGGCGGCGCCCGCCACGCTTTCTTTCGACGGCGTCGCCTCGATGTCGGAGAACGGCTATCTGGACGGCCAGGCGAAATTCACCGCCCCGTCGCTGCGACGCCTGCTTGAATGGTCGCAGGCCGGCATGGCGCCTGGTGCTGCGATCGGCTCCGTCTCGGTCGCGAGCAAGGTGGCGGCCTCGGCGGGGCGCGCGAAGTTCGAGAACACGACGGTGGCGCTGGACAACAACCCCGGCATGGGAGCGCTGGACTTTTCGTTCAGCGAGCCCCTGCCCGTCATTTCCGGCACGCTTGCGTTCGATACGCTCGATCTTCGATCGGTCCTTTCCGCTTTCACGCCGATCGCTCCCGCCGGCCAGGCAGGCCCCGGCGAGTTCGACACCGGCTTCGCCGACAAGATCAACCTCGATCTCAGGCTGTCGGCGGCGCACGCCACTGCCGGCCCGATCCAGCTTGCCGATGTCGCCGCGACCGCGCAGGTCAAGAACGGGCTTGCCGTCTTCGACATCTCCGACGCGTCGGCCTTCAACGGCAACATCCAGAGCAGCCTGCGCTTCGACCGCAAGCCGGACGGCACTCAGGTCGAGTTGCGGCTTTTGGCATCGGACGTCGACACCGGCGCCTTCGCCACCGCGGCGGGGATGACGCGGCTGGTGCCGGCCGGAACCGGAACCGTCTCGGTCATTCTGAAGGGGCCGGGCAAGGCCTGGGACTCCATCTTCGAGAACGCCGACGGGTCTTTCTCGGCGACGTTCGGGCCGGGCTCGCTCAACGGCCTCAACCTGCCTGCCTTTCTCAAGCGCAACGAACAGGGCGGATTCTTCGCCCTCGACGACGTCGCCGACGGCTCGCTGCCTATCGACGGCGCCGAGATCAAGGCGAGCATCTCGAAAGGTGTGGCGCGGCTGGACAAGGCCGAGGTCAATGCACAGAAGTACAAGATCTGGCTTTCGGGCATCGCCTCCTATACCGGGCGCGGGCTGGCGCTCTCGGGCGGCATCATCCCAAATGGACAACCTGCGCAGCAACAGCCGGCCCAGCAACCGCCTACCGCCGGTCAGACAGCGGTGCAGGCGCCGCAGCCCCCAAAGCAGTCGTTGTTCTTCGTCGGCGGCAACTGGAGCACTCCGTTCATCTCGCCGATCAGCCGCGGCGTTTCAGGCCAATAGAACAAGGCGCAGGTCGCCCCCGTCTTTGTTCCCTATCCGCGTTGCGCCGCCTGCTCATCGCGCTGGCGCTGGACCTCGCGGCGCTTGTTGGCGATCGAGGCAATGATGACGCCGATCGCGACGACGGCGATTAGGATGGTGCAGGCGGCATTGATCTCAGGCGTCACGCCGAGGCGCACCTGGCTGTAGATCTTCATCGGCAGCGTCGTGGCGCCGGGGCCCGAGGTGAAGGAGGCGATGACCAGATCGTCGAGCGAGAGCGTGAAGGCCAGCATCCAGCCGGAGATGATCGCCGGCAAGATGACGGGCAAGGTGATCTGGAAAAAGGTCTTCACCGGCGGCGCGCCGAGGTCCATCGCTGCTTCTTCCAGCGAGCGGTCGAAGGAGACCAGTCGCGACTGCACGACGACGGCCACGAAGCACATGGTGAAGGTGATGTGGGCGAGCGTGACGGTGAAGAAGCCTCGGTCAAGCCCGACGGCCACGAAGAGCAAGAGCAGCGACAGGCCGGTAATGACTTCCGGCATCACCAGCGGCGCAAAGACCATGCCGGAAAATAGCACCCGCCCCTTGAAGCGTGTGTAGCGGGTCAAGGTGATCGCCGCCAGCGTGCCGAGCACGGTGGCAACGGTCGCCGAGATGACGCCGACGCGGGCTGTCACCCAGGTGGCGTCCATCAGGCCCTGGTTGTGGAACAGCGACACGTACCATTTCGTCGAAAAGCCGCCCCAAACGGTGACGAGCTTGGATTCGTTGAAGGAAAAGACGATGAGAAGCACGATCGGCAGATAGAGAAAGGCAAAGCCGAGCACGATCGAGGTGATGTTGAAGCGGCTCCAGGTGGCGTTCATTTGCCTTGCTCCTGGGCTTTCGCTTGAGCCTGCTGGAAGAACATGATCGGGACGGTCAGCACCAGAAGCAGGATGACCGCCACCGCCGACGAGACCGGCCAATCGCGGTTGGCGAAGAATTCGTTCCACAGCGTCTTGCCGATCATCAGCGTCTGCGAGCCGCCGAGGAGGTCCGGTATGACGAACTCGCCGACCGCCGGGATGAAGACCAGCAGGCAGCCGGCAATCACGCCCGGCAGCGACAGCGGGAAGGTGATCTTCCAAAAGGCACCGATCGGCGGGCAGCCGAGATCCTGCGCCGCCTCTATCAGCGAATAGTCCATCTTCTCCAGCGACGAGTAGAGCGGCAGCACCATGAAGGGCAGATAGGAATAGACGATGCCGATGAAGATCGCGGTGTAGGTGTTGAGGATGACCAGCGGCTGGCTGATCAGGCCAGTGGCGAGCAGCACCTGGTTGAGCAGCCCTTCGGGTTTCAGGATGCCGATCCAGGCATAGACGCGGATCAGGAACGAGGTCCAGAACGGCAGGATCACGAGCATCAGCAAGGTCGGCCGGATCGTCGCCGGCGCGCGCGCCATGCCATAGGCGATCGGATAGCCGACGATCAGCGTCAGCACCGTCGAGATGCCCGCGATGATCAGGCTGGTCACATAGGCGTTGAAGTAAAGCGCGTCCTGGGTCAGCCACGTGTAATTGTCGAAGTTGAGCTCGCGAAAGCCGGCGAAGAATCCGGAAATACCGTCGCCGAAATCGAGCACCGGGGTGTAAGGCGGCATCGAGATCGCCGTCTGCGACAGCGAGATCTTGAAGACGATGATGAACGGGACAAGGAAGAAGAACAGCAGCCAGAGATAGGGAATGATGATAACGAGACGGTCGACGAAGCCCTTCGCCAGCTTGGTCGGCAACTGAGCGGCGGTTTCAGCCGAGGAAGAGGCGGCGGCGATATTGGTCATGGCCGCCCTGTTACCTTGTCAGCACGACGCCGGCGTCCGGCCGGAAGGAAACCCAGGCGCGATCGTTCCAGGTCAGAGGGTCGTCGCTGACGCGGGCAGCGTTCAACGCGCTTGCCCGCACCATCTGTCCGTCGTCGAGCTTGATGTGGTAGACGGTCATGTCGCCAAGATACGCAACGTCATAGACTTCGCCTTCCAGCGCATTGACGGCATCGGCCGGCTTCCTCGACGATACCTTGATCTTCTCGGGCCGGATCGCGAAGACGATGTCGGCGCCCTTGGTGGTGTCGGCGGCATTCTCGACAACGATCTGCGCACCGGTCGCGCCGGTGATGCGCGTCGTATTCGCTGCCCGCTCGGCAACCTTGCCCTCGAACATGTTCACATTGCCGACGAAATGCGCCACGAAGCGCGACGTCGGGGCCTCGTAGATTTCCGCCGGCGTCGCCACCTGCATCACCTCGCCCCTGTCCATGATGGCGATGCGGTCGGCCATGGTCATGGCTTCCTCCTGGTCGTGGGTGACGACGACGAAGGTAAGCCCAAGTTCCTGCTGCAGGTCCATCAGTTCGAACTGCGTCTCCTCACGCAGCTTCTTGTCGAGCGCGCCGAGCGGCTCGTCCAGCAAAAGCACCTTCGGCCGCTTGGCGACCGAGCGGGCAAGCGCCACGCGCTGGCGCTGACCGCCGGAAAGCTGGTGCGGCTTGCGCTTGGCGAACTGCTCGAGCTTGACCAGCCTCAGCATCTCGGCGACGCGCTTTTCGATATCGGGAGCGGGCATGCCTTCCTGCTTGAGGCCGAAGGCGATGTTCCTTTCCACCGTCATATGCGGAAACAGCGCATAGGACTGGAACATCATGTTCACCGGCCGCTTATAGGGCGGAATGCCGCGCAGGTCCTGGCCGTCGAGCAGAATGCGCCCCGCGGTCGGCTCCTCGAAGCCGGCGAGCATCCTGAGCAGGGTCGACTTGCCGCAGCCCGAGGCGCCGAGAAGGGCGAAGAACTCACGTTCGAAGATGGTCAGCGACAGATTGTTGACAGCGGTGAAGTCGCCAAACTTCTTGGTCACCTCGTCGAACTGGATATACGGCTTGGCGCTCGGATCATTCCATGGCGCGAAATCCCTGCGGATGCTGCCAAGCGATTTCATGTCCCACTCCGGGTCTGTTTCGTTCCGTTGGAACGGTTCATGGTTTCGAGAAAACGCCGAACCGCTCCAGCTTTTTGTTTTTGACGCAATTCCGGGCGGAAAACCGTCCCACACTGTTGCTGGAATTGCTTCTAAAGAAAGCGACCCCGGCAGTTTCTGCCGGGGTCGCGTCTCGATGCTTATTGGCCGGTGACGATCTTGGTCCAGGTACGCGTGATGATGCGCTGTGTCTTGGGATCGTAGGGCTGCACGGTGTAAAGCTTCTTGGTCGTCTCCTCGTCCGGATAGACCGAGGTGTCCTCCAGCAGTGCCTTGTCGACGAACTGCTGCGAGGCCTTGTTGCCGTTGGCGTAGAGCACATAATTCGAGGATTTGGCGATGACTTCCGGGGTCATCATGTAGTTGATGAACTCATGCGCTTCCGCGACATGCGGCGCGTCGGCGGGGATCGCCATCTGATCGAACCACATCTGGGCGCCTTCCTTGGGCACCGAATAGCCGATCTCGACGCCCTGCTTGGCCTCCTCGGCGCGGTTTCGCGCCTGGAACACATCGCCCGACCAGCCGATCGCCAGGCAGATGTCGCCGTTTGCCAGCGCGTTGATGTATTCCGAGGAATGGAACTTGCGAATATACGGGCGGACCTTGAGCAGGGCCTCCTCGGCCTTGGCGATATCGTCGGGCGAGGTGCTGTTTGGATCGAGGCCGAGATGTTTCAACGTGGCCGGAATGATGTCGGAGGGGGAATCCAGCACATAGACGCCGCAATCCTTGAGCTTGGCGAGGCTCTCCGGATTGAAGAACACGTCCCAGCTGTCGATCTTGTCGGTGCCGAGTGCCGCCTGCACCTTCTTGACGTTGTAGCCGAGGCCGACCGTGCCCCACATATAGTTGACCGAGTACTCATTGTTCGGATCATACTTTGCGGTGCGCTCCGAAATGACATCCCACATGTTGGAGATGTTCGGCAGCTTGGACTTGTCGAGCTTCTGGAAGACGCCGGCCTGGATCTGGCGCGCCAGGAAATTGGCGCTGGGCACCACGACATCATAGCCGCTGCCCCCGGCCAGCAGCTTCGTCTCCAGGATCTCGTTGGAATCGAAAGTGTCGTAGACGACCTTGATGCCGGTCTTCTTGGTGAAGTCCTCGATGATCGAGCTGTCGATATAGTCCGACCAGTTATAGACGTTGACGACGCGGTCGTCGGCATGGCCGCTCGCGGCGAAGAGCGCCAGAAAGGCCGAAGTCGCCGAAAGCAAAAGCGCTTTGCGGATCATGATATTCTCCTTTGGTGAGTGTTCCCGTGCCGGCTCGTCGCGACATGGGCGCGGGACGGCGTTTGTTTCAGACTATGGAGATTTCCGGAGAGCCACAAGCGCGCGCGCCTGGCAGTGCGCCGGATCGTTGAGTGACGGGCGCCGCCCTTGCCTCCTTTCCAGGAAGCTGTTCGGACGGCCTCAGCGGCGTTGGCCGCGGCGTAAGCAGAGATGTAACGATGCGGTCCGGCCTCGATGAGGCCGGCGGAGTCACTTGGCAAGATACGCCTGTCTTGTTGTTGCCGTAATTGCAGCCTGCCCGGCCCGCAGCGGAGTTGTCAATGGGGAAGACACGCGAGCATCAATTGGGAGACGGCAGCCCGGTGATGCCCGGCCGATCGGGCCGGGTCTGCCGCTTGAACTCAAACGCAATATGAACAAGCAGCGCGGCGATGACGACCGCGCCGCCGATGATGGTGCGCCCCGACGGCACCTCGGAATGGACGAGCCACACCCAGATCGGACCGAGGATCGGCTCGAAAGTGCCGAGCAGCGCCGCGACGGCCGCGGGCACCAGGCGGGCGCCCATGGCGAAAAAAGCAAGACCGACGCCGAGATTGATGACGCCGAAGGCGAAGAGAAAGCCCATGTCGCGCCCGGAGACGGTGAATTCCGTGGCTTGCGAGGCAGCAAAAGCACCGGCGAGCAATGCGCCGAGGCAAGTGGCCGGCACCATGCGCACATGGGCAAAGCGCCGGGTGATCACGGTCGCGAACGACAACATCACCGCGATCAGCAGCGCCAGGCCATCGCCGATCGGCGAGACGGCGCCGTCAAGCGATTTCGAGACCATGATGGCCACGCCGGTGATGACGGCGGCAATGGCGACCCAGGTTCCTGGGGTCACGCGTTCGCGAAACAGCACCCAGGCGAGCATGGCCGCCAGAAGCGGGACACCGGCCTGCATCAACAAGATGTTGGCGACCGTCGTGTAGGCGAGCGCGACGATGAAGCTCGTGGAGGCGGTGGCGAAGCAGAGAGCGACGCCCAGCCCAGGCAGGCCCATGTCGCGGAACAATCTCCAGGTGCCGCGCCAGCCGTCGCGCCAGAGCATGAAGGCGACGAGGAAGCCCACCGCCCAGATCGAGCGCCAGAACACCACGGTCCAGCTGTCGCCGACATGGATGAAGCGAGCGATGGTGCCGCCAAAACTCCACATCAGCGCCGACAGGAAGACCAGCAGCATGCCGATCCGCTCCTCGCGCGGCGAGACGGCGGCCAAGGCAACGCGAGACGAGGCGGTATCGGTCATAGGCGAGACTGTCAGCGATTTGCCGGCGGCACGATCCACCACGGACGACCACACCATATCCCATTCGCGTAGCGCAAATGCTGGAGCCAGGCGTGATCCAGCATCCGCTGAAATGTAGGACAAAGCCGGCTTGCGGGTCGCTGAACCGCTGCGGCTGGCGGGGGGTGCTACCCCTGGAAATCGAAGGCGCTGAGACCCGTCGCCATCTCGTCGAGGCCAAGCGGCCGGGTCACCGGCGGCTCGGCGCGCGCCAGGCAGCCGACGCGCTCGCAGAGCCTGCAGGCCGGGCCGACCGGCGTTGCATATGCCGTGCTCTGCGCGGCCTTGGCGGCGGACGGTCCGGGCAGCGCCGCGCTGTAGACGATCTCGTCGCGAAAGCCGATGTCGCAGCCCAGCAGAAGCGCCGTGCGCCGCGGCCGCTCGGAAAAGGCGCCTTGCGGCCCTTCGAGCGTGCGGGCGATGCAGAGGAACTCGGTCCCGTCCGGCATTTCCACCGCCTCGACCAGGATCCGGCCCGGCTGCGAAAAGGCCGCATGGACAGGAAGCTTCGGACAGGCGCCGCCGAAACGGCTTTGCGGATAGCCCAGGCTGCCCGCCTTGCGGAAGCGGTTGCCGGCACTGTCGACCTCCAGCATGAAGAACGGTACGCCTGAGGCGCTCGGCCGCTGCAGCATGGTCAGGCGGTTTGCCGCCTGCTCGAAGGAGACGCCGAAGCGCGAACGCAAGACGTCGACGTCGTAGCGGGCGCGGACGGCCGCTGCATGAAAGGCGTGATAGGGCATCATCAGCGCGTGCGCCGCATAGCGGCCGAGCTCGAAACGGGCTAAGCGGCGCGCTTCGTCCGTGCCGAGCTTCAACGTCTGGATCTCGCCCGCCACGGCCACCGTCATGCGCATCAGGCTCGCCTCCATGGCGACCTCGCGCAGCTGATCGAAGGGGGAGAGCCGCTCTGACAGGAACAGGCGTTGCGAATGGCGATCGTAGCGCCTGCGCCAGTTCGGCATGGTGGCCACCGGCAGCACCTTGACCACGATGCCGTGCTCGCGCCTTAGCCACGCCTTCAGCGTGCCGAACAGGTCGTCGCCTGGATCGAGCAGCGAAATGAAGGCCTCGGCTTCCTCCTCCAGCGCGGCGAAATGGTTCGGCCTGCGCTCGAAAGTCTCGTGCACTTCGTCGACAGGCAGGCGCGTGCCGGACAATGCGGTCGCCCTGCCCTCCCGCGCCAGGAGTTCATTGAGATCCGACAGCCGATCGGCCTGCTCGCGATAGGCGCGAAACAATTTCACCATCGCGGCGGAAGCGTTCGGCGCGATCTCGGCGAGGTCGATCAGTTCCTGGTCGCCCGGCAGTTCGCCGGCCAGCAGCGGATCGCCGAACACTTCCTTCAGCGCCGCGATCGATCCTTTGGTCTCGCCCTGCAATTCGTGCGGGTCGATCTTGTAGGCCGACGCCAGCTTGAGGATCAGCTGCACCGTCAGCGGCCGCTGGTTGCGCTCGATGAGATTGAGGTAGGACGGCGAGATGCCCAGGCCTTCGGCCATCGCCGTCTGGGTCAGGCCCTTGGCGTTGCGAAGCCGGCGGATGCGCGGCCCGGCGAAAATCTTCTGCTCGGCCAATCGGCTACCTTGAAAAGAGTTTTACATAACGGCGCGCCGTCGCGGGCTCATCCAGCTTTTTACAATCATGACAGATTTACAGCCCCGACCTGTCAAACGCAACACCAGTTTTCCCGTATTTTAGCGGGCAAGCTCCGGTTTTTCTGGCGACTTTTGCGGCGCAATGTAAACAATGTAACACGTGAACGGCCCACAGATACGTCCCTCAAACGGGCCATCTAAACAAGCAAGACTGACCTGGAGCAATCGATGACTGATTTTTACAACCTCGTCCCGTCCGCGCCGGAGGGCCGTTTCGACGGCATCGAACGGCCCTACTCGGCGGAGGACGTGAAGCGGCTGCGCGGCTCGGTCCAGATTCGCCATACGCTTGCGGAGATGGGCGCGAGCAGGCTGTGGAAGCTGATCCACGAGGAAGATTTCGTCAATGCGCTCGGCGCCATGTCGGGCAACCAGGCCATGCAGCAGGTCAGGGCGGGCTTGAAGGCGATCTATCTGTCGGGCTGGCAGGTCGCGGCCGACGCCAACACCGCGTCGGCCATGTATCCGGACCAGTCGCTTTATCCGGCGAATGCGGCGCCGGAGCTGGTCAAGCGCATCAACCGCACGCTGCAGCGCGCCGACCAGATCGAGACATCCGAAGGCAAGGGTCTTTCGGTCGAGACCTGGTTCGCGCCGATCGTCGCTGACGCCGAAGCCGGCTTTGGCGGGCCGCTCAACGCGTTCGAGATCATGAAGGCCTTCATCGAGGCCGGTGCCGCTGGCGTCCACTATGAGGACCAGTTGGCGTCGGAGAAGAAGTGCGGCCATCTCGGCGGCAAGGTGCTGATCCCGACCGCAGCGCATATCCGCAACCTCAATGCGGCCCGGCTTGCAGCGGACGTGATGGGCACGCCGACGCTGGTGGTGGCGCGCACCGACGCGGAAGCCGCCAAGCTGCTCACCTCCGACATCGACGAGCGCGACCGGCCTTTTGTCGACTATGACGCCGGCCGCACGGTCGAGGGCTTCTATCACGTCAGGAACGGCATCGAGCCCTGCATCGCGCGCGCCGTCGCCTACGCTCCGCATGCGGACCTGATCTGGTGCGAAACCTCGAAGCCGGATCTTCAGCAGGCAAGGAAGTTCGCTGAAGGGGTGCACAAGCACCACCCGGGCAAGCTGCTCGCCTATAATTGCTCGCCGTCGTTCAATTGGAAGAAGAACCTGGACGACGCGACCATCGCGAAGTTCCAGAAGGAACTCGGCGCCATGGGCTACAAATTCCAGTTCATCACACTGGCCGGGTTCCACCAGCTGAACTTCGGCATGTTCGAACTGGCCCGCGGCTACAAGGAGCGCCAGATGGCGGCCTATTCGGAACTGCAGGAGGCGGAATTCGCGGCGGAGGTCCATGGCTATACCGCGACCAAGCATCAGCGCGAAGTCGGCACCGGCTATTTCGATGCCGTTTCGATGGCGATCTCCGGCGGCCAGTCTTCGACCACCGCCATGCATGAGTCGACCGAGCACGCCCAGTTCAGGCCGGCGGCCGAGTAATGACAACACCAGAGGAAACGCCCGAAGGGCACTTACGTCGAGGAGAACAGCAATGGCATCGATAAGCCGGGTCAAGGAACGGGCCGAAGAACAATCAAGCGCGATGAGCGTCGATCAGCAGGCGACGATCCGCATGCTTGCCAACGACTTGCACAGGCTCAACCAGTCTGTGATGAAGGCGGTCGAAGCAGGTGTGTCCGTCGAGCTGGTGCGCTCTGCCAGGCACCATGGCGGAGACGGCAACTGGGGTGATCTTTTGATCCCAGTGATCGTCACCCATCAGAACCAAGGCTGACGTAACGTCAACAATCACTCGCGAGTGTCTCCCGTGTGCTATACGTTCCGGGAGACGTTCGTTTTTTCGAATTGTGGCCGTGGCGCCGGGGAGAACTTGCGCCGGCTTTTAGCAATTCTTGCTATATTATCATTTTCCATTATTTTTGCTTGACACCGCTGGCGATCTCGCGCCAATTGCGCGCTTAAGGTTTCAACCCTGCATTGAACCAGAGCCTCCGCCATACATGTGTCCCGCCAATCGTGACGACTCTGAAAAACCAATGAAACCGGCGGACCGTGGCGCGGCGGCCCGGCTGCCGGCGGATATCTCCAAGGTGCTGGTGGTCGGCAAATCGTCGATCAACCGGGTCGTCGTATCGAAAATCGTGGAAAAGTCCGGGCTGAAGCCGATTTCGGAGCCTCCGGAGGCGGCCGAGAAAGCTTTGGCCGGCCTGGTTCCCGGCGCAATCATACTCGACGGCGGACCCGACGACAGGGATTGCGACAGGTTGCTGTCCGGCATCGACGCGCTGCGGCGCGCTTCCGGCAAGGCGCGGCCCGCCGTGATCCTGCTTTCAACCAGGAATGGCACGCCGGACAGCCTCGGCCTGTCGAGCGTGGTCGACGCCGTGGTCGCCAAGCCGATCACGCCCGAAAGGCTGCAACCAGTAATCGATCGCCTGGTCGGCCGCGGCTAGGCAGAGGCGACGCTCAGCCGGGCTTCGCTATTGCCTCGACCAGTGCCGGCAACTCGCCGAGATCTGCGATCTCGCGAAAACGCGGCGCCGCGACAGGCGCCTCGGCGTGTTCGATCGCCCAGGTCAATTCGTGCGGCACATGGATGCCCCAGCCACCGGCCTCGATGGCGGGAACAACGTCGGACTTGAGCGAGTTGCCAACCATCATGCTGTTCTGCGGACCGTCGCCATGGCGGCTGAAGATGCGGGCATAGGTGGCTGCGCTCTTGTCGCTGACGATCTCGACGGCATCGAAGAGATCACCCATTCCCGACTGCGCGAGCTTGCGCTCTTGATCGAAGAGGTCGCCCTTGGTGATCAGCACCAGATGGTAGGAGCCCGCCAGCTTTTCGACCGTCTCGCGGGCATGCGGCAGCGGCTCGATCGGATGGCTCAGCATCTCGCGGCCGGCAGCCAGGATTTCGCCGATGACCGAACCGGGCACCTCGCCGTTTGTGATCGCGACGGCCGTCTCGATCATCGACAGCGTAAAGCCCTTAATGCCGAAGCCATAGAGGGCGAGGTTGCGCCTTTCCGCTTCGAGCAGCCGTGCCGCGATGTGCTCATGATCGCCGTGCTCGGCCAGCAAGGCGGCAAAACGCTTCTCGGTCAGGCGGAAGAACTGCTCGTTCTGCCACAGCGTGTCGTCGGCATCGAAGCCGATGGTGGTCAAACGTGGAGCGGACATGTGCGACCCTTTGCTTACAGGCTCATCTAGACCCTGTGGCGCTGCGCCGCCAGCAAGAAGACAGGCACGCCGGTTCCTTTGGGCTGCGGCTCGGCTTGCCTGTGGCGACGCGGGCGCCTCCCCTTTCCTTCCGCCACGGCGCCCGGCTATACTTTGAAATCCGCAACACAATCTGGTGAATGATGCCGCCTGAAAAAAAGGAAGTCCGTCCGTCGAGCCGGGGGGGACGCGCCCGCACGCCTGCCTTCTTGAAAAACGAACGCGGTGTGAAGAACTGGAAGGAAGCCAGCGCCTGGCTGGAATGGCGCGGCATCGAGGACATCGAGTGCATCACGCCGGACCAGGCCGGCGTCGCCCGCGGCAAGATGATGCCGTCGAAGAAATTCACCTCCAACACATCGCTGGCCTTACCTTCGGCCGTCTTCATGACGACGATATCCGGCGGCTATCCGGAAGACGGCAATGGCTTCCACTATCCGGAGGACGACGGCGACCTGAAGCTCTTGCCCGATCTCTCGACACTGACCGTCGTGCCCTGGGAGGAAGATCCGACCGCCGCGGTGATCTGCGACCTCGTCCACCAGGATGGCCGCTCCGTCGAATTCACGCCGCGCAACGTGCTGAAGCGCGTGCTGGCCGCCTATGACGACCGGGGGCTGAAGCCGGTGGTGGCGCCCGAGATCGAATTCTATCTGGTACGCAAGAACCCCGATCCGGACTATCCGCTTACGCCGCCCGTCGGGCGCTCAGGGCGGCCGATCGGCGGCGGCGCCGGCTATTCGATCGCGGGCGTCAACGAGTTCGACGAACTGATAGACGACATCTACCATTTCTCGGAGCGGCAAGGCCTGGAGATCGATACGCTGATCCACGAGGAGGGCGCCGGCCAGCTCGAGATCAACCTGCGTCACGGCAATCCGATCGAGCTTGCCGACCAGGTCTTCATGTTCAAGCGCACGATCCGCGAGGCGGCGCTGAAGCACGAAATCTACGCCACCTTCATGGCCAAGCCGATCCAGGGGCAACCTGGCTCGGCCATGCATATCCACCAGTCGGTGGTCGACAAGAAGTCCGGAAAAAACATCTTCTCGGCCGAAGACGGCGCCGAGACGGATGCGTTCTTCCATTTCATCGGCGGCATGCAGAAACACGTGCCGAACGCGCTGGTGATGCTTGCGCCTTACGTCAATTCCTATCGGCGGCTCACGCAGGCTGCGTCGGCGCCGGTCAACAACAAGTGGGGCTACGACAACCGCACGACGGCTTTCCGCGTGCCGCGTTCCGATCCAGCGGCGCGGCGCGTCGAAAATCGGATTCCGTCCTCGGACGCCAATCCCTATCTGGCGCTTGCCGCCTCGCTTGCCTGCGGGTTGATCGGCATGAACAACAAGGTCCAGGCCGAGCCGCCGGTGCTGACGACCGCCAACGAGGACGAGATCGACCTGCCGCGCAGCTTGCTCGAGGCCGTGGACCTTTTCGAGGCCGACAAGGAGCTTGGCGCCATCGTCGGCAAATCCTTCGCAGCCACGTATGCGGCCATCAAGCGAGCCGAGTTCGAGACATTCATGGAAGTGATCAGCCCTTGGGAGCGGGAGTATCTGTTGCTGAATGTGTGAGCGGCCACTTCGTCGAGTGAATGGGTGAATAGTGAATGGTGAGTAATTTCATATTGGATGGGTGAACGCAGCCAGAGCGCTCTAGCAAAGCATTCACTATTCACCATTCACCTGCGTTTCCGCATGCCTCGATGGGCGGGTATTCCGGCCACGGCATCATGCTGTCCAACTTCTTCGGCAAGCTCTACGCCGAGACGGTCGCGGGCAATCGCGACCGCCTGAAGCTGATCGAGTATCTGAAGATTCCCGCCTTCCCGGGCGGCCGTCGTTTACGCGCACCGCTGCTGTTTCTGGCGCTCAACTGGTTCGCACTGCGCCGCAGGATCTGAAGCCGGAACATGTGCAGAAGCTGTTAATTCGACAAGTCCGCTTCCCTAACGGCACGTTGCGGAATCCTTAACAAACGCGCAGAATTTCGCAAAAAGGCGCACTGATGCCATAATCGGCGGTAAAAGATGCCGGTTCTGGGCGATAAGACGGGGATTTGCGCGGGCCTGCCCGCTGGAAATTTCGGGACCGATGCCGATCGGCCGCGAACGGTTTGCGGCAAGATCGAAAGAACGTCGGCCCGGTTGTTGGAGGTGGTTTAGGTGAACGAGCCCTTCAGTTTCGGTGCGCCGGAACGACGGCACTTTGCCGTGCGGTTCGGCTATGACATGCGGCCCTCGTTCTGGCAGGGCCTGCAGTCGAACGCGCATCTGGTGATCGCGGCCGTCGGCACCGCGGCGCTGCTTGGCGTGGCGGCGGTGGCGCTTTGGCTGGCCTTGCCGGCCAATGAGCGGCAGGCGATCGCGAAAACGGAGCAGACCGTCCCCGCGATCCCGGTCAAGACGAAGAAAATCGCTCCGACGGTATCGAGCGCTGTCAGTGTCGCCGCCGCGCCGCAAGCCGCGCGCAAGGCCGATGCGGTTTCGCCCATGACTGCATCCCGAGAAGCCGCCATCCCGGCACTGGCTTCCAACAATCCCCGCTGGAACGGCACGGTTGGTGAGCCTGCGCCCGCGGCGGATGCTCCGCCGGCCTCATCCGCTCAGGCAGCGGAGAAGCCGGCGACGCAGAACGACAAACCGGCGGTTGCCGCCTTCGCCGAATCCGGGTCCGGAAACGATGCTTCGGCCGCCCTGGATGAGGTCGCGGCGCCAGCGCCGGCGGCTGCCCAACCGGCAGACGCAAAAAAGCCTGACGACAAAATGGATGCGGCCCAGACCGCCGCCATCCCGGACGCGAAGCCCCAAGTTGCCGAGGCCCAGCCGGCGTCACCCGAGGATGCGGCACAGGACGAGCCGAAGCCCGAAAACGCCGGCACTGGCACCAATGGACGCGTCCTGAGGGCTGTTACCATGCGTTCCGGCCCGAAGAACGGCGCCGCCGCGATCGTCACTGTGCCTGCCAAGTCAGCCGTGCAGGTGATGAGCTGCAAAAAATGGTGCGAGATCGTCTATAACGGCAAACGCGGCTGGATCTACAAGAGCTTCGTCAAGACCGGCGCCTGATTTGGACGCTCTTGGCGGCCTGACGCCGCCGCGACGTCGGTTCAGATGCAGCGCCCGCCGTCGACCTCCAGCGCCACGCCGGTGATGAAGGCCGCCTCGTCCGAAGCCAGCCAGAGCGCCGCGTTGGCGATGTCGAGCGGCGTCGACAGCCGGCCGAGCGGGATAGAGGCGCGGAATTTTTCGCGGATCTCCGGCGTGTCGGCGCCCATGAACTTCTCCAGCATGCCGGTCTCGCCGGCGACCGGGCAGAGGCAATTGACGCGGATGTTCTTCGGGGCGAGTTCGACCGCCATCGACTTGGTGGCGGTGATCGCCCATCCCTTGGAGGCGTTGTACCAGGTGAGGCCCGGCCGCGGCCTGATGCCGGCTGTCGAAGCCGTGGTCAGTATGACGCCGCCGCCCTGCCGGTCCATGATCGGCACCACGGCAAGCGCGGCATGATAGATCGCCTTCATGTTGACAGCGGTGATCAGGTCGAAGGTTTGCTCGTCGACGCCGAGCATGTCGCCGTTGCGATGGGTGTAGCCGGCATTGTTGACCATGATGTCGACGCGGCCGAAGGCGCTTTTGGCGGCATAAACCATCTCGTCGAATTCGGAGCGTTGCGAGACGTCGGTCTGGGTCCAGATCGCGTTGTCGCCGATTTCCTTCGCCACGCGCGCTGCGCCCTTGGCGTTGAGGTCGGCAACCACGACGCGCGCGCCTTCCTCGGCGAAGCGCTTCGCCATGCCCTCGCCGAAGCCCGACGCCGCGCCGGTGATGATGGCAACCTTGTTTTGCAGACGCATGGTTTTCCCCATCATTGAAGGGCCGGCGGTCGCCATTCTCCCTTAGCTTTCGTCACATTCAGGTTCTATGTTGCAGGCGCGAACGCTTCCGGAAAGCTGTTGCTTGCCGACAAGCCTCCCGGTGGCGCCAGTGTCAAGGCCGCATTTGGGCCCAATCGATTGTCCAGCGATTGGTCTCGGATGTGACACCATGACACTGGACGATTTAAATCGATTAGAATATATCAGCCCCGCTACCGGCTAGCGGCATCAAACCGGACTGACCATGACCAGCCAGATCATCCCTGTCGAGCCTTTCGACTTCATCATCTTCGGCGGTACCGGCGACCTGTCGGAGCGCAAGCTTCTGCCCTCGCTCTACCACCGCCAGCGCGACCACCAATTTTCGGAGCCGACGCGCATCATCGGCACGTCGCGCGCGAAGATGAGCGATGCCGAGTTCCAGACCTTCGCCAAGAAAGCGATATCGGACCATGTGAATCCGGCCGACATCGAGCCGAAGGAACTGGACACATTTCTTGCTCGGCTTTCCTATGTCTCGGCGGACGCCACCTCCGGCGTCGGCTTCGACAAGCTCAAGAAGGCCATCGGCGACAGCGACCGCATCCGCGCTTTCTACCTCGCGGTGGCGCCGGCGCTGTTCGGCGACATCTCGCATCAGCTCAAGGAACACAAGCTGATCACCCCGAACTCGCGCATCGTGCTGGAGAAGCCGATCGGCCGTGACCTCGCCTCGGCACGGGCGCTCAACGACGCTGTGGGTGACGATTTCCACGAAAGCCAGATCTTCCGCATCGATCACTATCTCGGCAAGGAAACGGTGCAGAACCTGATGGCGCTGCGCTTTGCCAACGCGCTTTATGAGCCGCTGTGGAACTCCGCCCATATCGATCATGTGCAGATCACCGTGGCCGAGACCGTGGGTCTCGAGGACCGCGTCACCTACTACGACAAAGCCGGCGCGCTGCGAGACATGGTGCAGAACCACATCCTGCAGCTGCTTTGCCTGGTTGCCATGGAAACACCGTCCTCGATGGACGCGGACGCCGTGCGCGACGAGAAGCTGAAGGTGCTGCGGGCGCTGAAGCGCATCAACGGCAACGAGGCGCCGAAACACACGGTGCGCGGCCAGTATCGCGCCGGCGCCTCCGCCGGCGGGCCGGTCAAGGGCTATGTGGAGGAACTCGGCAAGGACAGCAACACCGAGACCTTCGTCGCCCTCAAAGCCGAGATCGGCAACTGGCGCTGGGCCGGCGTTCCTTTCTATCTCAGGACCGGCAAGCGGCTGGCGACCCGCGTTTCGGAAATCGTCATCGAATTCAAGCCGATCCCCTATTCCATCTTCGGCGACAGCGCCGGGCCGATCTTCGCCAACCAGCTGGTGATCAGGCTGCAGCCGGACGAAGGCGTCAAGCAGTACATCATGATCAAGGATCCGGGGCCGGGCGGGATGCGGCTGCGCCAGATCTCGCTCGACATGAGCTTCGCGCAGTCCTTCCACAGCCGCGCGCCGGACGCCTACGAGCGGCTGATCATGGATGTGGTGCGCGGCAACCAGACGCTGTTCATGCGTCGCGACGAGGTCGAGGCGGCCTGGAAGTGGATCGATCCGATCCAGAACGCCTGGGAAAGCGCCAGGCAGGAAGCGCAGGGCTATACGGCCGGCACCTGGGGCCCGTCGGCCTCCATCGCGCTCATCGAACGTGATGGACGGACATGGCACGAGAGCAATTGAGCGGGGCCGCTTACGCCTGGAACGGCTTTGCCGACCGCCAGCAGCTGGCGGCGGCCCTTGCCGGCCACGTCGCCGCCCGCCTGACCAAGGCGATCACCGACCGCGGCACGGCGCTGCTCGCCGTATCCGGCGGCACGACGCCGGCAAAATTCTTCGCCGCGCTCTCTTTAATCCCGATCGCCTGGGACAAAGTCACCGTGACGCTGGTCGACGAACGTTTCGTGCCGCCCTCCTCGCCGCGCTCGAATGCCGGGCTGGTGGCGGCCAACCTGCTCCAGAACAAGGCAGCGGCAGCGCGCTTCGTGCCGCTCTACCATGAGGCGGCGAGCATCGAGGAAGCAGCGGCGTCGGACAGCGAGGTCCTGCAATCATTGCCCTGGCCGCTGGATGTGGTGGTGCTTGGCATGGGTGCCGACGGACACACGGCCTCCTTCTTTCCCGATGCCGGCAATCTCGCCGAGCTCATCGACCCGTCCTCACCGCGGATCGTGTTGCCCGTGCATGCGCAAAGCGCCGGCGAGCCGCGGCTGACGCTGTCGATGGCGCGGATCGTTGCCGCCGGTTTCATCGCGCTCCACATCGAGGGAGAGGACAAGCGCATCGCCTTCGACGGCGCGATGGGAGCGGGCATGAAAAAGCCCGTCCGCAACGTGCTCGAGGCGGCGCCGATACCGGTAGAGGTGTTCTGGGCACCCTGATTTCACCAAAGGAACAGCCCCGGAGGCCGTGGGAGGACGTTTTCCGGGGCCCGAAAGGACCAGCCATGACAGCCAGACGCGACATCGAAGCCATCACGGAACGCATCCGCCAACGTTCGAAAGCCGGCCGCGAAGCCTATCTCGGCCGCATCGCGGAGTCGTCGGGACGCGCCGCCAACCGCGCGGTGCTCTCCTGCGGCAACCTCGCCCACGGCTTTGCCGTCTGCAGCCCATCGGAGAAGGTGGCGCTCGGCGGCGATCGCGTGCCCAACCTCGGCATCATCACCTCCTACAACGACATGTTGTCGGCGCATCAGCCGTTCGAGACCTTTCCGGCGCTTATCAAGAACGCGGCACGCGAGGCAGGCGGCATCGCCCAGGTCGCCGGCGGCGTGCCGGCGATGTGCGACGGCGTGACGCAAGGCCAGCCAGGCATGGAACTGTCACTGTTCTCGCGCGACGTGATCGCCATGGCAGCGGCGATCGGCCTTTCGCACAACATGTTCGACGCCGCCGTCTTCCTCGGCGTCTGCGACAAGATCGTGCCAGGGCTGGTGATCGCGGCGCTCACCTTCGGGCACCTGCCGGCTGTCTTCATCCCCGCCGGACCGATGACGTCGGGCCTGCCGAACGACGAGAAGGCCAAGGTCCGCCAGCTCTATGCCGAGGGCAAGGCGGGCCGCGCCGAGCTGCTCGAGGCGGAGTCCAAATCCTATCACGGGCCGGGCACCTGCACCTTCTACGGCACCGCCAATTCCAACCAGATGTTGATGGAGATCATGGGCCTGCACACGCCCGGCGCCTCCTTCGTCAACCCGGGTACGCCGCTGCGCGACTCGCTGACCAGGGAGGCGGCGAAGCGCGCGCTGGCGATCACCGCGCTCGGCAATGCCTATACGCCGGTCGGGCGCATGATCGACGAGCGCTCGATCGTCAACGGCGTGGTCGGCCTGCACGCGACCGGCGGCTCGACCAACCACACCATCCACCTCATCGCCATGGCCGCGGCAGCCGGAATTTCGCTTACCTGGCAGGACATCTCCGACCTGTCGGAGGCCGTGCCGCTGCTCGCCCGCGTCTACCCGAACGGACTCGCCGACGTGAACCATTTCCACGCCGCCGGCGGGCTCGGCTTCCTGATCCGCGAGTTGCTCGACGAAGGCTTGCTGCACGAGGACGTGCAGACGGTCTGGGGCGAAGGCCTGCGGCCCTATGCTGTCGAGGCAAAGCTCGGCGCCGACGGCAGCGTCGTGCGTGAAGCGGCGCCGCTCGAGAGCGGCGACGAGAAGGTGCTGGCGCCGTTCAAGAAGGCGTTCCAGCCGACCGGCGGACTGAAGGTGCTTGCCGGCAACCTCGGCCATGCCGTGATCAAGACCTCTGCGGTCAAGCCCGAACGGCGCGTCATCGAGGCGCCGGCCAAGGTGTTCGACAGCCAGCAGGGGCTGAACGAAGCTTTCAAGTCGGGCACGCTGACCGGCGACTTCGTCGCCGTGATCCGCTTCCAGGGGCCGAAGGCCAACGGCATGCCGGAACTGCACAAGCTGACCACCGTGCTCGGCGTGCTGCAGGATCGCGGCCAGCGCGTCGCGCTGGTGACCGACGGGCGCATGTCGGGTGCTTCCGGCAAGGTGCCGGCGGCGATCCATGTGACGCCGGAAGCGGTCGAGGACGGGCCGATCGCCAGGATCCATGACGGCGACATCATTCGCCTCGACGCCGACGCAGGCACGCTGGAGGTGCTGGTGCCGGGAACGGAGTTCGCGCTGCGCCGCACGGCGGATGCCGACCTGATCGGCAACGAGTTCGGCTTCGGCCGCGAGCTGTTCGCCGGCTTTCGCCAACTGGTTGGCCGCGCCGACCACGGCGCCGCCGCCTTCGCAAATGCCTAACCTCAATCTGCTAAAAAAAGAGCGGCTCGGTGCCGCCGCTCGGAGCCGCCCTTTGTCGTAAGCGGTGTGCCATCGGCACCTAGACAAGAGGTCTCACGAGGTATTCTTGCCACTGAAGACCTCCGCCAAATAGTCAATAAACACCCTGACTTTACGTGGGGTGTGACGTCGCTGAGCGTAGAAGGCGAAGATCGGTTGCTCCATGGGTTCATGATCCGGCAGCAGCCGCACGAGGCGGTTCTCCGCTATATCCTGGGCGACCATGAAATCGCCCAAGAGGGAGTACCCCCCTCCCGCTAGGCAGGCGTTTCTCACCGCTCGCGCTGAGTTCATTGTCAATTGCTGCGGCACTTCGAAGTCAATGACCTTTCCTTGATGCGAAAACTTATGAACGCGCCCCCATTCCCCGCTGACCTGAGTAACGGATGGGCACGCTCTGATCTCGTCCAAGGTCCTGGGTGTCCCATATTGCTGGCAAAACTGGGGTGTCGCGACGAACACGATCCTCTGCGTGAAAATCCTCTGCGCAATCAGGGATGAATCGTTCAACGGTCCTACCCGGATGGCGACATCGAAGTGCTCGCCAATGAGATCAACCAAACGATTGCCAAGGTCGATTGAGACATCGAGCTGCGGGAACCGTCGCACGAACTCAGGAACCACTGGTGCCAGGCACTCATTACCAAAGGCCGTTACGCAGGAGACGTGGAGTTGGCCGCGAGGAGTTTCGTGGCGTTCGCGTACTGCGCTCCGCATCTGATCAAGCTCCTCCAGGAGGCCGGTGCTCTTTTGCACGAACTCCATCCCGGCATCCGTCAGATTGATCTGCCTGGTGGTGCGGTTAAAGAGACGTACGCCCAGATCGGTCTCCAAGTCCGCCACAATGCGGCTTACCGAGGCAGCGGAAAGGCGCAAATCCCGGCTCGCAGAAGAGAAGCTGTTATGCCTGGCGACTGCCACGGCCACCTTCATGGCCTCGATCATATCCATCCGCCATTCTTCCGAAATTCAAAATAATGTCTCTCACCGTGCGCTCTTTAACACGGAAGCCGAAATCATGCATCAATGGGGCGAACGCTCAAATTGAGGAGACGGACATGTCCAAAAATCCTAGCTGGATACTTCGCAGCTACCCTTCCGCAATGCCCTCCGTCGAGAACTGGAGCCTGGAGGAGCGTTCAATTCCCGATGCCGCGGATGGTGAGCTGCTGGTGAAAACTCTGTGGCTCTCCGTCGATCCCTATATGCGCGGTCGGATCAGCCCCGCGAAGAATTATGCTGCTGGTTTTAGAATTGGCGACCTGATGTGTGGCGGCGGAATTGGCGAGGTAATTACGTCTGAGTCTCCAGACTTCAAGCCAGGCGACCTCGTGATGAGCGATCATTTTGGTTGGCAGCCGTTCAGCGTGATCCCGGCCGCGTCAGCCAAGCCCGTGACGACAACCGACGCTCCGATTCAGGCCGTACTGAGCTATCTCGGCATGCCCGGTCTCACCGCCTACTTTGCCCTCCTCAAAACCGCAACTCCGAAGGTGGGGGAAACGGTGTTGATCTCTGCCGCTTCAGGAGCTGTGGGGCAGATTGCGGGACAGATCGCGCGGATCAAAGGGTTCGACCCAGTCGCTGTTGCGGGCTCGGACGAGAAGCTGGAATGGTGCAGGGAGCTTGGATATCGGACTGGCGTCAATCATCGACGCTCCGCTGATCTCGTGGCAGATGTCGCGACCGCATGCCCTAGCGGCGTCGATGTCTTTATCGACAACACCGCCGGGCCGATTCACGATGCAGCCATGTTAAACCTCAACATCTTTGGCAGAGTGGTGATTGTCGGCACTATTGCCTTGGCCAACCGGTTTGACCAACCAGATATCGGTGTCAGGCATCTCAGAAGGACACTAATCACCCGTGCGCGGATAGAAGGATTCTTGCTCGACGACCACGAAGGAGAACACGAGACCGCGATTGCCGATCTGCTGTCATGGTACAAACAGGGACTGCTTCAGACACGGGAAGATGTTGCGGAAGGGATCGAGACCGTGCCCCACGCTTTCGTTCGGATGTTGAAGGGAGAGAACTTCGGCAAGCAACTGGTCAAGCTATGACGCTCTAACCAGGGTTGTCCGCTTCGGCCCGGCCCGATTTTTGTGCACGCGTTACTCGAGCGGATCGTTCCAAGGCAGCAGCTCATCGATCCGCCTCCGCTTGTGGCCGTTGACGATGGCGGTAAGCGTGGTGGTCAAGTAGGCCTGCGGGTCAACAGCATTGAGTTTGCAGATCTCCTCTGGCGCAGGCAAAACTAGGTTGCCCTGCCGGGCCAGCGTTCGCCAGGACGACAGATGGTTGGCCTCCAGCCCGTGGCGCTCCGCTACTTCGTTCACCGTCACGCCCGGACGCAAGCCCTCCGAAACGATCTGTGCCTTGACCTCATCCGGCCATTGGCGATGCGCCTCACGTCGGCCCCGCCGTGTCGTGAGAACCTCCAATGTCGTGTCCTGGAGAAACTGCTTCTCGCTCATCCATGGAACCTTGATCACAGATCAGGCGTCAGCGGACAACGTTGGGGGCAAAACAGCGGTTACCCTTTTTCGTTCGTTTGCGGACGGCGATGCCTACTGAACGGTGATCTCGCTCCGCTCACCGGCCTTGATCGTCACCGGCATTTCCTTGTCCTGGCCCTGATCGGACATGTGCCGCACGACGACATAGTCGCCGGCGGGGATAGTCTGTTGCCAGCTGTCGCCATAGGTCAGGCCGAGCGACTTGCGCTTGCCCTCAGCATCCTTCTTTGACGAGAACACCTCGATCGAATAGGCGCCGGGCGCCGACATTGCCAGCACGCCGGCGCCGAGAGCCACCTTCACATCCTGGTTGTCGCCGGCCTTGATGCTGAAGGGCTGTTCGACAACGGCGAGATCGAGCGTGATTAGCGCGACATAGTCGTCCGGCGGCAGCCAGAACTTGCTGTCCGGACCGTAGGAGTGCTCCACGCTTTCACGCGAACCGTCGATCTTCTTCTTCGCCTTGACGATCTCGAAGCCGATGCCGGAATTGTCGGCCTTGTCGCCGCCGGCGGTGTAGTAGGCGTTAAGCACGGCATGGCCGACGCCGACCACGATATCCTTCTCGACCGTCTGTCCGGCGGCAAGCTGGATGGTTTCGGTCACCGTGCCGGCGCCGATCTGCACCGTCACCTTTTGCTCGCCGGCGGGCACGGTGGCCTTGGTGTCGCCATAGTGGGTCGTGCTGCCGCCCGGATAGGCGAAGTCGACACGCGCCTCGCCGCTGATCTCCGAGCCCTGGCTCGCATGCGGGTGGATAACCAAGGTTCCGGCGTTCAGCGTGAACAACGGGCTGTAGGTCTGGCCGGCTTCGATCTTGATCTTCTGCTCGCTCCTTGCCTCGTCGGCGCGACCGACGACAATGTAATCGCCCGGCTCGAGATTGATCTTGAGCTCGCCATACTCGGTCATGACCTGATCGCCGCGCGAGCCGTCGGACTTGGCCTTGTAGATCTCCCAGGCATTGCCGTCGGTGATGGCATCGCCGCCTTCAGCCATGACGACGCTCGGCGTGAAGTTGAATTCAGGCTTGGCGGGTTCGGGTGCAGGCGCCGGCGCCGGGGCCGGAGCAGGCTCTGGCGCGGGCGCCGGCGCCGCGACGGTCTCGACCAGCGCTTGCTGCAATGCCTTCTCGTCGGAGGCCTGGATGTATTTTCCGCCGGTGTTCTCGGCGAGGCAGGCGATCTGCCTGCCTTCGTCGGCGGTCAGGCCGAAGCCGACTACGTCGGCGGTGAAGTCGACGCCGGTCTCCTTCAGCTCCTTGCCGAGCGCGCACGGATCGCCACCGCAGGTCTCAAGACCGTCGGTGATGAGAACGACCGTGGCCTTGTCCTCGGTGTATTTCAGCGCTTCGGCGGCCTGCTTGACGGCCGCCGTCAGCGGCGTCTTGCCGAGGAATTTCATGCTGTCGGCGGCCGCCGAGATCGCGCTCGCCGAACCCGCCTGCGGCGGCACGATCAGCTCGATGTCCGCGCAGCTACCTTTCTGGCGATGCCCGTAGGCCATGAAGCCGATCTCGTCGTCGCCCGGCACCGACTGCAGCACCGTGCGCAGCGATTCGCGCGCGATCTCGAGCTTCGGCTTGCCGTCTATCTGGGCCCACATGGAGCCGGATGCATCGAGAATGATGATGACCTTGTTGGCGGCAAAGCCAAAGGTGGTCATCGACAAAAGGAGGATCGCCGCAGCAACGCTCCGTGCCAGTCCCGCCATGAAAATCTCCTGAGTGAACCCCCGTCCGCGCCGGGAAAGCTATTTGAGCCGGGCTTTGCAGACAAGTCCGATGGCCGGCAAGTCGCTCAATAGGTGGTTCGGCGCTCTTCCGACGGCGGACGGCCGAACTGCAGCCGGTAGCTTTGCGCGAAATAGGAGTGGGAGGTGAAGCCGGTGGCGATCGCGACGTCGAGGATCGGCATATTGGTCTGGCGCAGCAATTCGCGCGCCCGCTCGAGCCTGAGCCGCATGTAGTAGCGGCCCGGCGTCACGTTGAGATGGCGCAGGAACAGGCGCTCGACCTGGCGCACCGACAGGCCCGCCGACTTGGCAAGCTGCACCGCCGACAAAGGCTCATCGAGATGGTCGGCCATCAGCTCAACGATACGTCTCAGCTTCTCCGACTTGCCGGTGAGGTCGCGCTCAGGTCCGACGCGCTGGCGGTCACCGGCCGAGCGGATGCGCTCGTGCTGGAACTGGTTGGCGACGCCATTGGCGAGGTTGGAGCCGAAATCGCCGCGCACGATCTCCAGCATCAGATCGATCGAGGTGGTGCCGCCGGCGCAGGTGTAGCGCTTGCGATCGATCTCGAAAACGTTGCCGGTGCAGTTGATGTCCGGAAAACGCTCCATGAAGCCGGCGCGGTTTTCCCAGTGGATAGTGCAGCGGTAGCCGTCGAGCTGGCCAGCCTCGGCGAGCAGATAGGAGCCGACCGAGAGCGCGCCGAGCGCGTTGCCGCGGCGGCCCCAGCTGCGCAGCGCCGCCAGCACCTTGCTCTTGCCGGGGAACTCGGTGGTGAGCCCGACCGAGACGAACAGGATATCGACCGGCGGCATGTCGGCGACTGAATAGTCGATCTTGAGCGGAAGGCCGTTGGAAGCCATGACCGCGTCGCCATCTGCCGATATCGTCGTCCAGCCGTAATAATCACGGCCGAGCAGACGGTTGGCCGAGCGGAAGCAATCGATCGCCGCCGCCAGCGAGAACATCGAAAACTTGTCGACCAGCAGGAAGCCGAACTGCCGACCGCCCTGAACGGGATCGCCCATGACCGGCCGTTCAACAGGAGCAGTAAGATTCGGCAAGGATGCTGCTTTCCGATCAGAAGGACGGCCGCTTCAATCCGGCCGCGAGGTAGGCGGAAGCTACAGTGTTGGCCATCAGCATGGCAATGGTCATCGGTCCGACGCCGCCGGGGACCGGCGTGATGGCGCCGGCGACCGCGGCCGCTTCGGCATAGACGACGTCGCCGACCAGCCGCGACTTGCCTTCGCCCTTCTCCGGCGCCGGAATGCGGTTGATGCCGACATCGATAACGGTGGCGCCGGGCTTCACCCAATCACCCTTGATCATTTCTGGACGGCCGACGGCGGCGACCAGGATATCGGCGGTGCGCGCCAACGCCGGCAGGTCCTTGGTACGGCTATGGGCAATGGTGACGGTGCAGTTGGCGGCGAGCAGCAGATTGGCCATCGGCTTTCCGACGATGTTGGAGCGGCCGACGACGACTGCATTGAGGCCGGAAAGGTCCTTGCCGCGCACGCGCTGGATCAACAGCATCGAGCCGGCGGGCGTGCAGGGCACGAACGCCGTCTCGAGCTCGCCGGTACCGAGCTTGCCGACATTGATGAAGTGGAAGCCGTCGACATCCTTTTCCGGCGCGATCGTCTGGATGACGTTGCCGGCATCGATATGGCCGGGCAGCGGCAGTTGCACGAGGATGCCGTGGATCGACGGGTCGGCGTTGAGATCGCCGATGGTCTTCAACAGCTGCTCTTCGGTCGTCTCAGCCGGCAGCGTGTGCTGGAGCGAATGGAAGCCGCACTCCTTGGCCGTGCGCGACTTCGAGGCGACGTAGACCTGGCTTGCCGGATCCTCGCCCACGATCACCACCGCCAGACCGGGCCTGGTCGCGCCCTTGGCCGAAAGCTCGGCGGTCAGCGCCTTGACCTTCGATACCACGTCTGCGGCGACACTCTTCCCGTCGATCACTTCGGCCATCATTCACCTTCAACACTGTTGCGCGGCCACGCCTCGCACGCAGCCCTGATCCTCAATCCAGCAGTCGGCACGCGAACGCG
Organism: Mesorhizobium sp. WSM4989; assembly: GCF_029625795.1. Classification (NCBI taxonomy): domain Bacteria; kingdom Pseudomonadati; phylum Pseudomonadota; class Alphaproteobacteria; order Hyphomicrobiales; family Phyllobacteriaceae; genus Mesorhizobium; species Mesorhizobium sp. WSM4989. The sequence goes on from NZ_JARTVN010000001.1 coordinate 1,413,189, forward strand.
GCGCGCAAGCGGTCAAATGCCGCGCGGCATTTTCACGAAAATTCGACAGGGCAATCCCGTCAAAACGTCGTCGGATGCCGTAAACCCGAAACCGGCTGCTCTTATCGAAGGCCGCTTTTAGCGAAGACGGAGTGTTTTAGAAATAGCGGCGGCGCGAGCGGCTTTCGGTCAGATCGCGCACCGCCTCGCGGAATCGCCGGCAGGGCCGCAGCGTGCTTGGCCTACGACAAGTGTCGCTGCGACCTCTCTCGGCTCGCCGCCCCGACTGATCTGGCCGATCGATCTCCTTGAGACTGGACTTTTCCGCAACCGCGCGAGCGGCTAAGGAGAGCCCTCTTTGCGGAGGTTTCGATGACCATCAGGCTCGTTCTCGCCGGTTGCGGCAATATGGGTTACGCGATGCTCTCTGGCTGGCTGAAATCCGGCAAGCTCGAGCCGTCGGCGGTGTTCGTGGTCGAGCCCAATGCCGAGTTGCGCAGGCGAGCCGAACATCTTGGTTGCGGCGCCGCGGCCGACGCATCCGCAATTCCCGCCGATGCCATGCCCGATCTCGTCGTCATCGCCGTGAAACCGCAGGTCGTCCGCGATGTGACGGCAAGCTACAAGCGCTTCGGCGACGGCAGGACCACCTTCGTCAGCATCGCCGCGGGCACGCCGGTCGCGACCTTCGCGGAGATCCTGGGCGGGCTCGCGCCGATCGTGCGCTGCATGCCGAACACGCCGGCGGCGATCGGCAAGGGGATGATGGTGGTGTTTTCCAACCCGCTCGTTCCCGACAACGTCAGGCGCTTCGCCGCCGAGCTGCTGTCGGCGAGCGGTGTCGTGACGACGATCGACGACGAGAGCCTGATGGACGCCGTGACCGCGGTCTCCGGTTCCGGCCCGGCCTATATTTTCCATTTCATCGAGGCGCTGACGGTCGCCGCCGAGAAGGCCGGCTTGCCGGCCGAGACAGCCAAACTGCTCGCCCTGCAGACCGTCTATGGTGCAGCCTCGCTTGCCGCCGAAAGCGATGAAGAGCCGGGCGTGCTGCGCCAGCAGGTCACCAGCCCGAACGGCACGACCGCCGCAGCGCTTGCAGTGCTGATGGGCGAAGACCGGCTGACGAAGCTTTTGACCGACGCGGTGGAAGCGGCGCGGCTCAGATCGATAGAGCTGGGGAAGTAGTCCTCACGCCATACAGCATCTCGTCCTGCAGTTGGCGCAGGGCAAATAGCTTGGTCGTCTGGTCGGGCGTGGCGTTGTCGGCGGTCAGGAGTTCGCCCTTCCTGACCGGCTTCAGGACCTTGCCGCCTTCGAGCAGTCCGACCGGCACGGCATGGCTGGCGCGCGCCTCGGCGACCGTCATGGTCCAGGAGCGGTAGCAGGTCTCGCCGATGGCGTCGAAGATCTCGCCTGCGGCGAGGTCGCGCTTGGCGACCGCGCAGACCTCGGCCACCGGTTTAGGCAGCGGCACCATGTCGGGTTTGCCGTAGAGCATGATGCGGGCTGCGGTCAGCGGCACCTCCAGCGAGGTCAGGTGGTACGGCCTGAAGAAGCTGTAATAAGGGCCGTGGCCGACATGGAGATCGTCCATGCGCTCGACGACGCGCGGATGCGTCGCCTCAACGATGACGAAGACGCCAGGCGCCACGCCCTTGCCGATCGTGTAGTCGACGATACCCTTCTTCGACAGGATGCCGCCGTCCTCGCGCGGGATGAGCACCTTGGCCAGCTGATCACGGTCGGCTTTCGGACCGTGCATGCCCGGAACATCGGGCACCAGGCCGGTGGCGTTGGCGATGGCGCACATCTCGACCATGGTCTTGGAGCCGTCGACGAACTCGACCAACATGCGCGGGTTCATGTTCCGGCGCAGCGCTTCATCCCGATAATCGTCGGGAACGGCGTCGTGGTTGAGCGGGTTGTTCTTGCCCTTGCCGGCCGAGACGATGGTATAACCGAGCGCCGAGGCGAACTCGATCAGCTCCATGCAGCTCGACGGCTCATCGCCGGCGCCGACCGAATAGACGACGCCGAGCCGATCCGCCTGCTGCTTGAGGTAGCAGCCGATGGTCACGTCGGCCTCGACATTCATCATCACCAGATGCTTGCCATGTTGCATGGCCATCAGGTCGAAATCGGCGGCGACGCCGGGTTTACCGGTGGCATCAATGACGACGTCGATCAGCGGATTGGTGACCAGCATCTCGTTCGAGGTGATGGCGATCCTGCCGCCTTCTATCGCCTGGCTTACCTTGGAGGCGGTCTCGGCTTCTGCAGCCATTGCATCGTCGCCATAGGCGATGCGGATCGCGTCGCGAGCCGTGTGCGGGCGGCGCGTGGAAATGGCCGCAATCGAAATGCCCGGCATCAGCATGCCCTGCGTCACCAGATCGGTGCCCATCTCGCCGGAACCGATGACGCCGATGCGCACGGGGCGGCCGTCGGTGGCGCGCCGGGCGAGATCGCGGGCAAGCCCGGTCAGGGCGACATTTGTCATACAAGAACGTCCATGCTTTGCTTCAGCCCGCAATACAGGGAACGATCCCCGTTTGCCAACAAAACCAGCCACCCATGGGCAATTTCGTGCGCACGTCTTGCAGGACCGGCGCAGATTTCCCGCAGCAATCCGCAACCTTCAGGTGTTTCAAAGCCTTGGCCATGTCCGGAGGAAGGGCAGATGCCGCGGTTCATGCCAAGTGCCGATCTGACCGCCAAAGTTGGCACGGTGAGCGACGCCTCGGTCGATTCCTTTGTGCGGACTTACTGTTTATTTAGGGAAAATAGTGTTCGCGGTCGGTTTCAACTGAACGGCGCCCTCGGCGAGGATCGTTTTCTGTGCCATTTTTGCTACATCCGCCGGAACTAATGGCTGGAATCCGTGCTTTTGGAGCGCTCCAAATCAATAAGTCCTCCCATCCGCGAAAAATCTGCTAGATACTCGTTGCAAGCTCCGGTGGCAGGCTTGGGCGAAATAAGCGCTGACAAAAACAAAAAGGCGCGGGGATAGTCACGGGGTAGAAATGACCAGGACGGGTAAAGTGACCGTCGGCTGGCGCTTTGCGCTTGCCATGACGGTGTCGATGCTGGCTTGCGGAAGCGCCAGCGCACTCACGCTCAAGGAAGCTGTAGCAGTCGCGGTCGAATCCAATCCGGAGATTGGGCAGGCGATCGAAAACCGCGAAGCCATCGAATTCGAGCTGCGCCAGGCGAAAGGGCTCTATCTTCCCAGCGTCGATCTCGAAGCGTCGACCGGCGTCCGCCGTCTGGATAACGACTCCCGGCGAGCGCTCGACGAGGACCATGACGCGCTTTATCCAAACGAAGCGGACCTCACCGTCTCACTGACGCTCTATGACAGTGGCGCGAGACGGGCCGAATTGAACCGCCAGGCCTCGCGCGTCGACGGAGCTTCCTTCAGGGTGTTGGAACGGTCCGAATTCATCGGGCTTGCCGTCGTCCAGGACTATCTCGAATACATGCTGCAGGCGTCGATCGTCGCCGAAGCGAAGAAGAACCTCGGCTTCCATCAGTCTATACTCGGCGACATCAAGCAAGGCATCGCGGGCGGCGCGCTCAACGATGCCGACCGGCAGCAGGCCGAGGAGCGGCTTTACGCCGCCAAGGCGCGGATGCAGGAGGCGACCGAGGAACTGGAAGCGGCCAAGATCCGCTTCTTCAAGAATGTCGGCAAGCCGCTGACCAACCCGTCGCGGCCGGCCGATGTGGCCGGCGCGCTGCCGCGCTCGCTCGATGACGCGATCGGGCTTGCCAGACAGAACAATCCGCGCGTCCACATGGCCAACAGCGACATCGATGCTGCCGCGTCGCTGGTCGACGCCGCGCGGGCGAAATACGGCCCCACCATTACCGCCGAGGGTGTCGCACGGGGCGGCTATGACATCGACGGCGACGACGGCGACACCAGCGACCTGCAGGCTCGGGTGGTGCTGCGCTGGAATCTCTATCGCGGCGGCATCGACAAAGCCAACGAGCAGGAGCAGATCCGCCGCACCAGCGAGCAGCGCCTTGCGCTGCATCAGGTGCTGCGCGAGATCGAGGAAGCCGTCCGCACATCTTGGGACCGCCGCTTCCGCCAGGCGGAACTTGCGCAGACGCTGCGCCTGCAGGCAGCAACCAACGAAAGGCTGGTTGCCTCCTACCGCGAGCAGTTCAAGGTCGGACAGCGCTCGCTGCTCGACGTGCTCGATGCGCAGAACACGCGCTTCAACACCGCGACGCTGGCCGACACCTCGTCCTACGCGTCGCTGTTTGCCCAATACCGGCTGCTGGCCGCGACCGGGGAGTTGCTGAAGACGCTGAACATCCAGCCGGCCAAGCAGGCAGCCGCCTACGCGCGCAGCGAATTCGGCACGCCGGCGACAGCCGATACCGAAACCTATGCGCGCACACCATCGGAGCAGAAGAACGATCTGCCGTTCGACATCCTCGCGCCGGTCAGGAAGAAGTAGCCGATGTAAGCATCGATCTCTGGTCCTTCGGGCGGATCGTGAACCAGCAACCTAATATCATCTCGCCCAAGGAGGCTTTCAAAGCCTGCTTCTCGGCGATTGCAGCCTATCTCGGCCGGCCGAGCGCCGAGACCGTGCTGTTTGCCGGGGTGCCGATTTCGGACACGCGCATCGAGCCGGACGACATCAGGCATCTGGCCGAACGGATCGGTCTCGAGGTCCAGGCGTTCAACCATCGCGATTTCGTGCGCGGCCGGGTCGATCTTCCGGCCATCGTCTTCCGCGCCAGCCAACTGCCGGTTGCGTTGCTCGCCGAAACGGAAACCGGGCAGTTCCTCACGGCGCCGCAGGAAAACGGCCGCACCACGATCGGCAAATCGGAGCTTGCCGAGAGCTACATCAGCGGTGGCGCCTCATTCTCGATCACCTATGCCAACACCGCCGAGGAGATGACGGTCGGCACGGCGCCGAAGATCGAAAGACGCCATTGGCTGACCGGAACGATGGGGGCGTTCTGGCGCACCTACTCGAAGGTCGTGCTGTCGGCGGTCTTCATCAACCTCTTGGCGATCGCCTCGCCGATCTTCACCATGAACGTCTACGACCGCATCCTGCCGAACAAGGCGATCTCGACGCTCTGGGTGCTGGCGCTCGGGATCGGCGCGGCCATCCTGTTCGACCTGTTGCTGAAGACGGCCCGTGCCTCGCTTATCGACTATGCCGGGCGCAAGGCGGATCTCAGGATTTCCTATCTGCTGTTCGAGAAAGTGCTCAACTCGTCGCTTTCGGCGCGGCCGGGATCGACCGGCGAATACGCGAATCGTGTCACACAATATGAGTTCGTGCGCGAGTTCTTCACCTCGAATACCATAAGCGTCTTCATCGACACGGTTTTCGTCTTCGTCTTCCTGCTGGTCATCTACGCTATTGGCGGCTGGCTGGTGATCATACCGGCGCTCGCCTTCGTCATCGCCGTCATTGTCGGTCTGGTGACACAGAGGCGCATCGGCAGGCGGGTCGCCGCCTCGATGAACGAATCTGCCCAGCGCCAGGCGCTCCTGGTCGAGTCCATTTCCACGCTGGAGACGATCAAGTCGCTGCGCGCCGAGGCCTATCTGCTGCGCAAATGGGGCGAGCACTCGAAGAACGCCGCCAACACCTCGGAGAAGATCAAGGAGCTTTCCGCCGCTGCCGGCAACATCACCGGCGCCATCCAGCAATTCGTCACCGTCGCCCTGGTGGTTGCCGGCGCCTATGCCTTCTCGGAAGGCCAGGTCTCGACCGGCGCGATTATCGGCACGGTCATGCTGGCGGGCCGCGCGGTCGCGCCGCTCGGCCAGATCGCCATCACACTCTCCCGCTTCCGGCAAGCCGTGCTGTCGCTCAGGATCGTCAATACGATCATGTCGCAGCCGGAGGACCGGCCCGACACGGTTGGCTTCGTCAACCGGCCGATCCGCAGCGGCGCGATGCTGTTCAAGAATGTCGGCTTCGCCTATCCAGGCACCGAAAACGAGGTTCTGAACGGGCTCAACATTGCAATCCGCCCCGGCGAGCGCATCGGCATCATCGGCCGCATCGGCTCCGGCAAGACCACGATGGGGCGCCTAATCGGCCGGCTGTTCCTGCCGACGTCCGGAGAACTGCTGCTCGACGGCATCGACATCCGCCAATACCACCCGTCCGAAGTTCGTGCCGCGGTCGGTATCGTCGCGCAGGCCGGCGACCTGTTTTCGGGCACGATCAAGGAAAACCTCCTGATGGCCGCTCCGGACGCGACCGACGAGGAAATCATCGATGCGGCGAAGGCCGCGGGCGTCGACGATTTCGTCTCTCGCCATCCGCGCGGCTACGACATGAATGTCGGTGAGCGTGGCACCAATCTGTCGGGCGGCCAGAGGCAGGCCGTGGCGATCGCGCGGCTGCTGCTGACCAAGCCGAAAATCGTGTTCCTGGACGAGCCGTCGGGTTCGATGGACCTTGCCTCGGAACGGCAGCTGATCAGGCAGCTCAAGGTGGCGTTCGACCGCAACACGACGCTGATCGTGTCGACCCATCGCTATAGCATGCTGGAGCTGGTCGACCGCCTCATCGTCATCGAGCAGGGGCGCGTGGTCGCGGACGGAGCAAAGGAACAAATCATCCAGGCATTGCAAAAGGCGAATGCCTGACCGGGACGTTGGGGAATGTTAGCAAAAGACGACCGGCCGCCGCTTTTCGCTTCGGCGTCCGTATACATCATAGGGGCACTGTTCGTGGCCTTCACCGCCTGGGCATCCTTTGCCGAGGTCGATGAGATCGCGCGCGGCGACGGCAAGGTCATTCCCGCTTCCAAGACGCAGATCATCCAGGCGAGCGAAGCCGGCGTCGTCCAGGAAATCGCTGTCAAGATTGGCCAGACCGTCAGGAAGAACGATCTGATCATCCGCCTCGACAACACAGGCAACACCTCGAGCCTCGGTGAGGAGCAGGCCAAGGCGCGGGCGTTGCAGGCGCGCATTGCCAGGCTCAAATTCGAGCAGAGCGGCAATCTCGAGGGCACGTTCCCCTGTCCGTCCGACATCCAGAAGACTGCCCCGGAGATCTGCGACAACGAGCAGAAGCTGCTCGTTGCGCGCCGGGACAACTTCCAAGTCAAGCTTTCCGTGCTGAAGTCGCGTCTCGATCAGCGCGAGAAGGAACTGGACGAGGCAACCGCCAATTCCGACCGCCTGTCCAAGAGCCTCGCCGTCAGCGACCAGGAAACGGCGCTGGTCGAATCGATGGTCAAGAAAGGCCTGATGGCCAGGACCGAACAGATTCGCGTCGAGCGGGAGCAGACCGATCTGCGCGGGCAGCTCAACCTTGCCGGAGAGACCATTAAGAAGAGCAAGGCGGCCATCACCGAGGCGCAGCTTCAAGTCGACGAGCTCGGCCTGCAATTGCAGCAGGAAGCATTGAGCGACTTGACGCAGGCGCTGGCGGACCTCTCTGTGGTGGACGAAACCATTCGCGGCGCCACCGACAAGGTGACGCGGACCGATATTCGCTCGCCTGTCGACGGCATCGTCAACACGCTCGATGTCAACACGCTCGGCGCTTTCGTCCAGCCGGGCGCGGTCGTGGCCGGCATCGTGCCGACCTCGGAGACGCTGCTGGTCGAGGCGCGGGTCTCGCCGCGCGACGTCGCCTTCATCCAGCCGGACCAGGACGCGCTGATCAAGGTCACGGCCTACGACTTCTCGATCTTCGGCGGCATCGAAGGCAAGGTCTCCAACATCACCGCCGACAGCCTGGTCGACCAGAAGACGGGCGAGCCCTACTATCAAGTGCGCGTCGCGACCGAGAAATCCACGCTGCAAAGGAACGGCAAGACTTATTCGATTATCCCCGGCATGATCTGCTCGGTCGATATCAAGACCGGGCGCAAGACGATCCTCAACTATCTATTGAAGCCCATCAACAAGGCGCGCCAGGAGGCGATGAGTGAACGATAGCGCCGCACGCCCCGACACTCCGCGCGACCGGCTGCTGCCGCCGCTCGCAGCCGAGGATTTCGGCCCGGAGTTCCGCGTCGTGGCGCGTGGCGGCGTGCGCCGCGGCATCCGTTTGGAGCGCGCTTTCTGGGTGTCGCTGAAGCAGATGGCCGAAAGCCGCAAATGCACGATCGGCATGCTGGTCGCGGAGATCGCCGAAAATCATCCCGACCAGGGCAATCTCACATCGGCGATCCGGGTCGCATGCATGCGCGGCCTCGCCGAGGAAAGCATGGAACTGCGCAAGCTCGCCTCGATCCGGACCATCAACGCGATCCTGGTCGCCTGCCCCTCGCCCGCCTTCGCGCTGTCTTCGTCGAAGAAGATCCTGACCTTCAATGCCCCGTTCCAGCAATTGGTCAGGCGCCAGCTGCCGAACGCGCCGGGCGACGACGGCAGGCAGGACCTCAAGCTGGCGCTGGACCTCAACGTCGTCGACGTTTTTGCCCGGCTCGACGCCAATGGCGAGACACCCGTCACCACCGGCTTCGTCATCGGCGCCGGCGAGCGCCGCTACAGGGGCCAGCTCAGCGCGGTGCGCGCGCCGGTCACAGAGCCGGAGCTGTTGATGGCGTTCGTCTTCAACGGTTGAAGAGGCAAGCCGCCTACTTCGCTCCGAAACCGGAGCCTGCCGACGTGACCGTCACATCGGGCGAAGCGCCTTCGCCGGGCGCCACTGTCGCGAAACCACCGGCGATGTCGGCGATCTGTGCGCCGGCTTTCGTGCCGTGGATCCAGGCTCGGTCGGTGCTGAATGAATAGAGCGGGACATAATCGGGAAGATCGCGGTCCATCGCCACAACGTTGCTGAGGCTGTCCAGGATGAAGGTGCCGCTTCCGGTGCTCACCGACAGCACCGCGTGGAAGAATTTCCGGCGGCGATCCTGCAGCACGACGAGCGACATGCTTTGCGCCGGGATCCCGGCGCGCAACAGCGCCGCCATCTTCAGGATCGCGAAATCCTCGCAATCGCCGGCGCGATGCTCGAGGATCTCCGACGGCTTCGCCCAGTAGTCGAGCTTGCCGTAGACGACGCTGTCCTTGCGATAGGCGATCAGCCGGTTGATGCTGCTGTTGACGAAGTCCAGCTTGTCGCGAAAAGCCTTGTTGGCTGCAATGCCGACGATCTCCCCAAACGCAGCGTTCTCACGATCGCAGGCACTTCCGGCCGTGCAGTCGATAATCGCCTTGTAGACAGGCGCCCAGCGCGCGGCGACCGGGAAGTTGCGCATGGACAAGGCGACCGACCCGAACACGCCCGGAATGATCGCCCCAGTCTGAATCGGGTCAACCTGGATCGGGTCGATCCGGATCGGATCGACGCCGGGGGTAGCCTCTCCACTCGCAGAACTTGCCGCCGGGCGGACTTCGAGAGGCGCATAGGCACTGGCGGCACCGCCGACCCGGTACGCGGCAACAGGCTGCCATGGCTGCAATCTGGCCAGCGAAACGCCGCCGAGATCGGCCGGCGCAGGCAGCGTTTGAGAGGCGGGACTTGCGACGGAGACTGCGCTGGCGGACGACGCATTCGGCAGACCGGCCAGGCCGATTGCCAGCAGCAGAACCTTGACCCTCGACGCCGACGAGGCAGCTTTTTGTATTTTCATGACGCCCACCTTTGACTGTGGACGCTACCGATCTTGTCTCAAATTATCGGAAAGGAAGGTGGGTAAGTTTCCGCGAATCAATCTATTCTGCTTTGTCTCAAATTTTATTCAAATTTATACTTGAATTTGTCGAACTGCCGCCGCGCTCCCCAGCCGGTTCGGCGGCGCCCCTGAAGATATATAATTGGATATATCGTTGCGATTTACCAAGTGTAAAAAATGCAAACCCATGCATATTCAAGTATATCAAAAAGATTGAAGGTACGTTGCAAAGTTCGAGCCCCGCATGTCTCTTGCCGGGAAATGCCGAAGGGGGCTTGAGCTATGACGACCAGTATCGAATTCGACGCCGTTTCAAATTTCTCGGACGAGCACGCGACTGTCGGCGAACAGCCGATTTCGGGTGTCATTTCGGGCGTCCAAGTCGCCCAGGCCTCCGGCGGCCAGACGGCACCAGCGGCAGGCGAACCTGTGCCGGTCGATGTGGGAAGCGGCGCGCCGGCAAAGGGCGACGGCAACGCCCAGAACGCACAAAGCACAGCCAAGCCGGCGGCGGACGGCAACGCTCCTGCCGCCAACGCCCCTGCCGGAAACGCGCCAGCACCGAACACGGCAGCCTCGAACGTTGCGCATGAATATCACGCCGAGGCCGGCAATGTCGTGAAGCTTCCGGCCAATGTCTCGATCGACGACATCAAGGTCGACGGGCACAATCTGGTGCTGGTGCAGCCGGACGGCGCCGAGATCGTCATCAAGGACGGCGCGCTCAACGTACCGACCTTCATCATCGGCAATGTCGAGGTGCCGCGCGTTGCCCTGATCGCCGCGCTCGAGGCCAGCCATGTCGATGTCGCCTTCGGCGCCGACGGCTCGATCTCGGCCGGCGGAAATGGCTCGCCAAGCAGCGCCGGCGGAGACTTCTCGGTGCCGCCTGGCGGGATCGGCGACGGCTTCGGCCTGTCGGCACTTTTGCCGCCAACGGCATTGGCGTTCGGACAGCCGGAGAACCGTGAACTGTTCCCGTCCCTGCTTAAGCCGGACTCCACGCCGTCGATCGGCACCATTGGCGAAGCGAGCGTCAACGAAGCCGGCCTGCCGCCACACGGCGGATTGCCGGCCGGTTCCGGCGAGATCGCCGACGGCGATTCCGGCAACAACTCCAACACCTCCGAGACCACTTCCGGCACCATTGGCTTCACCTCGCCGGACGGCGTGGCGCAAGTCACGCTCGACGGCCATGTGCTGACCTCCGCGGCGCAGACCTTCACCGACGCCACAGGCTCGCTGACCGCAAGCTATTCTTTCGACGCGGCTACCGGCACCGGCACGATCAATTACAGCTACACACTGAACACCAACACTTCGGGCGACGGCACGAGTGTGAGCTTCGCGGTCGGCGTGACCGACTCCGACGGCGATGCCGCACCTCCCGGCACCCTCGTGATCAACATCATCGACGATGCGCCGACTGCTGTTGCGGATACGGATGCCGTGCCTTCGGGCTCACACGCGTCGATCGACGGCAACGTCATCACCGGCGCGGGCAGCGACGGCAACGCGACAGGCGCCGATATCCAGGGCGCCGACGGCGCGAGCGTTACGTCGGCCTATGGCAAGGACGGCGCGGGATCGGCGCAGACGGTAACGGGCGCCGGAGTGTCGATCGTCGGCGAGTATGGCACGCTGGTGCTGCACTCGGACGGCAGCTACACTTACACCCGCGCCGCGGAGACGAAGGGCGGGGTGGACGACGTATTCCACTACACGCTGACGGATGGCGACGGAAACCAGTCTTCGACGACACTGACCATCTCGATCGGCAACTCGACGCCTACCGTGACCGACCTGACGCCGGCAGCCAATGGCGGCGACGTGACGGTCAACGAGGACGACCTGCTCGCCAGCCGCGGCGCCGG